>NZ_JABAEG010000006.1:0-344164 GCF_023701965.1 Rhizobium sp. CG4
ATGCCGACGCTGACGCCGATGCCGATGCTGACGCCGATGCCGATGCCGACGCTGACGCCGATGCCGACGCTGACGCCGATGCCGATGCTGACGCCGATGCCGATGCCGACGCTGACGCCGATGCCGACGCCGACGCTGACGCCGATGCCGACGCTGACGCTGATGCCGACGCCGAGCGATGCTGATGCTGATGCTGACGCTGATGCGATGCTGACGCCGATGCCGATGCCGATGCTGACGCTGATGCCGATGCTGACGCTGATGCTGATGCTGATGCTGATGCTGATGCCGATGCCGATGCCGATGCTGACGCTGATGCTGATGCTGATGCTGATGCTGATGCTGACGCTGATGCTGACGCTGATGCCGATGCCGACGCTGATGCCGACGCCGACGCCGATGCTGATGCTGATGCCGATGCCGATGCTGACGCTGATGCCGATGCCGACGCTGATGCTGATGCCGATGCTGACGCTGACGCTGACGCAGATCTCGAGCCTACCAATGACGTGGCATCAGCCAGCGTGACAATTCTGCCAACAGTGACGGAAGATGTGCCACTGGGTAACGCGAGTTATGTTGCTATCGTCAACCTGCTCAATATCGACCTGCAGGTTATCGCAAATGCAATCGAGTTCGAGGTTGATGCAGGCCACACCCAAGATTTGCAGTACGACGTGAGTGGACTTGCCAATGTCGGGGTGATCGGGAACTACAATCTCGTTTTGCAAAAATGGGATCCGGCAACTCAGCAATGGACTGGCATCAATGGCCAAGGGCAATCCACCCCATTGTCGCTGGCTCTTCTGGGAGGAACCAGCGGAACCGTGACCGGACTTGAATCCGGCGAATACCGCGCTTTTATGGGGTATGACGACGGTACTTTGATCGGTATTGGTGTCGGCGGCACATTGAACCTCACTGCAACGGATAATGATTTTACCGACATTGCTGGGTACGAACCCGTTGCCGCAATCGGCAATGTCATGAGCAATGACGATGTTCCTGCTGGCACAACCGTGCAGAGTGTAGATGGTCAGACAATTGATCCTGCGGGAACGACGATTCAGGGTGACTTTGGTCAATTGACCATCCTGCCGAACGGTACTTTCACTTACACACCATCTGCCAGCGGTGCTGGCATAGGTAAAGTCGATACGTTCGAGTACACCCTGATCGATGCCGACGGAAATACAGGCACTGCGACACTGAATGTCCAAATCGGCAGCGACAGTGTCGATATGACATGGGATGCGGCCAATCCTGGCTCGCCAGCAACCTTGGATTTTGCCGCTACAGGTGACGATGCAGGTGCTTCATTCGTTTGGGAAAATGAAACGAATAATGCTTTCTTTGATGACACTGACTCTGTGAGTGTTGCTCTTCTCGCACCACCTGCGACATATACCAGTGATACATTTACGATTACCGACAATATGGAGGTCTCTGGTTCAATCGTCATGTCGCTGACGATTGCGATTGCCTCTAGCGGTGAAATCTCTCTTGAACGAGAGGTCACGCCCGGAAACTGGGTGCAGGTCGCCACTCAGCCTTACAATGTCCTCGTTGGTGCACTCGCTCCTGTAGCGACAATTGACTTATCTGATGTCAATTTTGTCGAAGGAAACTATCGTGTACAAGCAACATTGAATGGTTCGGTGGCGAATGTTGCGGCATCTGTCGTAACCAACGTTGATATCACCTATACCGACCAGTATGTGCTCGACACTGCAACCGGCGATACCGGAAATCTCCTGACCAATGATGACCTAGGGTCAGCGTTCACGACGTTCCAGATTTTCAACGGGTCGGACTACGTGAATGTGACTGGTCAAATTACCATCCAAGGTGATTATGGCTCGCTTACCGTCAATGCTGACGGAAGTTATAGTTATGTGCCGGACCCGACCCTGACGCACTTCACCGATGTTCAGACGGATACGTTTGAATATCAGTTGATGCATCCTACAGGGCCTGTGGAACAATCATCTCTGGTTGTCACCGTCGAGCCATCTGGCGCTGGTGTTCCAGTCCAGACAATGATGATGTTTGTTGCAGACGATATTGGCGGGCTCGACCAAATCGATGCAACCCATGACGACGGTTCTTCCTCACATGCACCCACGGACAGTCATGACGATCTGTCACAGCTCATCGATGATACTGGCGATGACCTGACTATTCCTCTCGAGGGACTGGATGCGCTGTCTGCTCCGGATGATTCGGATGCTGACCTGACCACCGTCGAAGAGCGTGTGGACATGATCGATACTCCGGATCCGGTAGATTTGCCCTTTGATCCCCTCGGGCATCTCGCCACCGAAGACGACTGGAACTCTCATAACTCGCACGTAGTCTGAAAGAACTGAAGCGGCAGGTTGGCACCAACAGTCCACCTGCCGCGCAAGAGGAGCATTGATGTCTCTTTCCGATGGACAAACGGAATCCCCCCCGGACACCAACGCACCCGGCCTCGATATCGCGGGCTGGAATGAAGCTTTCCAATATGTGGCACGCCATTATGGCGTGCCTTTTTCTCCCGGTGCGGCCAAACAGCTTATCGAGACGCTGCATAATAACGGGACAGAAGAATGCCTGACCCGGATGGCAGGCAAAATGGGGCTGCGCATCAAACGGGCAGCACCGACCTCCAACCTGCTGACAAGCTGGCGACTGCCGACGATCCTGCAATTTGCGGATGGTGCAGTCGGTGTTGTCACGGCACTTTCTGCCAGCCAGGAGGTTTCCGTTGTCTTTAGCGGCGATGGTGGTTGCGCCACGACCCTGCCTCTCGACATCGTTCTGTCGCATAGTGATTTTGCCGTTGTGGCACGCCCGCAACGCGGCACAGTGGATGAACGGGTCGATAGTTACATTGCCCCGCATCGCGAACACTGGTTCCGCACCATTGCCTTCAAGGACTTAGGCGCCTACAGCCATGTCATGCTGGCGTCTCTGGTTGCCAATGTCTTGGCATTGGGAGGCGTGATGTTTTCCATGCAGGTTTATGACCGGGTGGTGCCATCAAAGTCATTCAACACGCTTTATGTGCTGTTTATCGGCGTGCTTCTTGCCGCCCTCTTTGATTTCATAATGCGGCGGCTGCGCACCCGCATTATCGATATTGTCGGCAAACGGACTGACATGCGCATATCGGATCTTGTTTTCGGTCATGCTCTTCGTGTGAAGAACCAGGCTCGTCCGACATCGACAGGCACATTCATCGCCCAGTTGCGTGATCTGGAACAGGTGCGTGAACTTCTGACCTCGACGACGGTGGCCGCGGTCGCTGACCTGCCGTTCTTTTTGCTGTTCCTGTTCATTTTCTGGATGATCGGCGGACCACTGGTATTCATTCCGATAACAGCCCTGGTTCTCCTGTTGCTGCCGGGCCTTCTTGTCCAGGGCAAACTGCGGGCGGCAGCCAATGAAGCCATGCGTGAATCCTCGTTGCGCAATGCCATGCTGGTCGAGGCGGTGCAGGGCATCGAAGATATCAAAACCCTGCAGGCCGAAGATCATTTCCAGCAGCGCTGGAACCATTACAATGCAGTTTCGGCTGAAGGTCAGCTTCGTTTGCGTTCCATCACCAACGGTCTCGCCGCGTGGAGCCATTCTATCCAGACAGGAACATTTGCCGCCGTGGTTTTTGTCGGTGCACCGATCGTAATGGAGGGTGACATGACGACCGGCTCTTTGGTTGCCTGCTCCATTCTCGGCTCACGCATGATGGCGCCAATGGCGCAACTAACTCAAATCCTTGGCAGATTTCAGCAGGCACGGGTCGGCCTCAAAAGCATCGACGCCATCCTGCAAATGCCCTCTGACCATCCGGCGACCGAAACACGCGTCAGCGCGCCAAATCTGCGCGGGGCTTACCGGATCAAGGGTGCTGTTTTCCATTATGGTGCTGGAGCCGGAAAGCCGGCGCTTGTCATTGGTGACCTTGCCATTGCCGCTGGCGAGAAAGTCGCGGTGCTGGGCAAAAACGGTGCAGGAAAATCCACACTTCTGATGGCGATGTCCGCCATGATCGAACCAGCTGCCGGAGAAATCTTGCTGGACGATCTGGCACTGTCGCAAATCGATCCATCCGATGTCCGCCGCCATGTCGGCCTTCTGACGCAGGATACCAGGTTATTTCACGGTACTATCCGTGAAAATGTGACTTTGGGTGCCCTGCATGCGCCTGAAACTGCTTTGCTTGAGGTGTTGGCAATGACAGGCGCCGATGACTTCGTACGGAAGCTGCCGCGCGGGCTTGATCATCCTATCCTTGAAGGTGGCCGGGGTCTTTCCGGTGGTCAAAAGCAGGCTTTGCTGCTGGCGCGCCTGCTCATTCGCGATCCCGCCGTCGTGCTCCTTGATGAACCAACGGCTGCAATGGATGAGGCGACGGAACGTCAGTTCATTGCACGCTTCCAGACCTGGAGTGCAGGACGGACAGTGGTCGTTGCCACCCACCGCATGCGTGTCCTTGATCTGGTCCAGCGCATTGTGGTGGTTGAGGGCGGTCAGGTTGCACTCGATGACAGCAAGGAAGAGGTTCTCAACACTTTGCGCGGCGTAACCAAGGTGGTTCCCCCGAAGGACAATCGCGCCAAGACTACCGGTAGCGTTGGTAGCAACGCAGTCGCAGGTTTTCCACTCAAGACCGTCAAGGAGGCATGAATGGCGACAATCGGCGATCGTGATTTTCCCGGTCAGGGTGGATGGGCTTTCGGTGACGATGACGGACGAAAACTGAGCCGTTCGACCCGGGTGGTACAGATTTTTGTTCTCCTGCTGATCGCCATGTTGGTCTGGGCCTATTTCGCAACACTGGACGAGGTTTCCAGCGGTGACGGCCGCGTAGTTCCTACCAGCCGCGAGCAGGTCATCCAGTCGCTGGAGGGCGGCATTCTCGCAAAGCTGCTTGTGCGGGAGGACCAGGTGGTTGAACCTGGGCAGATTCTTGCCCAGCTCGACCCCACCAGAAGTGAATCGGATGTTGAAGAAACCGCGGCAAAATATCGTGCCGCACTGGCAGCTTCCGCGCGGCTTGATGCCGAAGTCAACGGCACGGCACTTGCATTTTCACCGGCATTGGACGCTTATCCTTCACTGATTGCCGCCGAGACCGAACTTTACAATGCGCGTAGCCAGTCGCTTGAACAGTCCCTGCATTGGGTGGAAGAATCGCTTGAACTGGTGCGCAGTGAGCTGAAGCTTAACGAGGAGCTGCGGGTCGTGGGGGCGGCAAGCAACGTGGAAGTTATCCGTCTGCGCAGGCAGATCGTTGAACTGGAGCTCAAGAAGGTCGAAGTCAGATCAGAATATCTTGTGCGCGCACGGGAGGAACTGGCCAAGATGAATGGCGAGGTGAATTCGCTCTCACCTGTCGTGACCGGTCGGACCGACAGTCTTTCCCGCCTGACCCGTCGTTCTCCAGTACGGGGTATCGTCAAGAATATCGAAGTTTCGACGATTGGTGGTGTGATACCGCCTAACGGCAAGCTGATGGATATCATTCCGCTGGGGGACGAGCTTCTTGTCGAAGCCCGTATTTCGCCACGTGACATTGCCTACATCCACCCCGGTCAGCGCGCGAGCGTTAAGGTCAGCGCGTATGATTACGCGATTTACGGCAGTCTCGACGGGCAGGTAACCACCATTTCGCCCGACACGATCCAAGACGAGGTTGATCGCACGATTTATTATTACCGCGTCTTCATCAAGACCGAAAAAGATGCGCTTGTGAATGCCGACGGCCGGGAACTTCCGATCGTGCCGGGTATGGTCGCAACTGTCGACATTCATACCGGGGCAAAGACCGTGCTGGAATATCTTATCAAACCTTTCAACAAGGCTCGGGAGGCGCTGCGTGAACGTTGATATAGAGGCGGTATTGCCGATAACGCCGCAGGATATGACAGAGCGGCTTTCCAGCGTCAGGTCGTATTTGCGCGGCCGAATTCACCCGCTGAAAAGACCGTTCCCGGCTGTAACTCTGTTTTTTTCCGTTTCGGATGGTGACAAAAAGGCGCGCGTGATCAATGCCTCCGGGCCATCGCTGGAATCGGCATGGCAAAAAGGCATTGAGCAGCTTTTAAACGTCATGAAGGCGAACGGCATCAAGGGGCGCTGGCTTCGTGTGGACTGGGTTGATGTTGCGGAGGCAACAACCTGGTCACGATTGAAAGCGTTGCTTGATCAGGTCAAGCGTAACTATTTTCGCTTTGGCATCGCACTTGATACGGATTTGCGATTTACGTTCACGGAACAGGAATTGAACGCGAACGCGATGCTTTATGGTGGCAACACCATTGACCATGCTGTACTCAATGAGAAAAATTTCAGTCTCTATGCCCGTACACGGTATCACGTACTCCCCGAACTGCGTTTTGCGGATGACCAGTCTGTCTATCTTTTCCAGACGAAGGGTGTCTTCTGCGATGAGGCTGGCAGGCTGCACCAGCTGGATGGAACCGGCCTTGAGGCAGGACGACGTAAAATTGAAAAGATTGACGGCGGCATAGCACTGTCGCTGATCCGCGATTCATCGACCTATCTAGCCGGACAGGTCAAGCCAGATGGTTCCTTTGTTTATGGATATCACGCCTGCTTTGATCGGCGGATTGACGCTTACAATGCGCTGCGCCACGCCAGCACGACCTATGCGATGATAGAGGCTTGGGAAGTGACGCGTGACCCAAAGCTCAAGGATGCGATCGACCGTGCCCTGACATATCTGGCTCAGATGTTGATAAAACCTGCTGTCCTTCCCGATGGGGCTGACGCTGCCTTTCTCGTTGAGGCCGACGGCGAGATCAAGCTGGGCGGCAACGCCGTCGCGATACTGGCATTTGTGAAATACATGACAGTCATGGGCAATCATGACTGGCTGGAATTGGCGGAGGGGCTGGCGCTTGGCATCCGCCACATGCAGAACGCCAAGACCGGTGCATTTGTCCACGTGCTGAATTTTCCGGATCTGAGCGTCAAGCAGCGGTATCGCACCATCTATTACGACGGTGAGGCGGCTTTCGGATTAATGCGTCTTTATGCTTTGACCGGAGACACAGTGTGGCTGGCGACGGTGGAGAAGGCTTTTGAACACTTCATAGCCAAGGAGCACTGGAAACATCACGATCATTGGCTTGGTTACTGCGTCAATGAATTGACCCGTTATAAGCCGGAGGAGCGGTATTTTCGTTTCGCCATCCGCAACATTGCCGGTTATCTCGGCTTTGTTGAAAACCGCATCACCACCTTTCCGACACTGCTGGAACTGATGATGGCGGCGCGACAGACCTTGTCACGGATCGCGGCGGAGCCACAGTTGCAGCGGTTGCTTGGCGATATCGATTTGGTGCATTTCGAGCGGGCGCTCGAAAAACGGGCGCAGCACCTGCTCAATGGGCATTTCTGGCCAGAAATGGCGATGTATTACGGCAATCCCAACCGCATTTCCGGCTCATTCTTCATCCGCCATCACGCTTTCCGGGTGCGGATTGATGATGTGGAGCATTACCTCTCCGGCTTTGTCGCCTATCGCAGCTACCTGCGGGAACGGGCAGCTTTTCGTGAACTGGTTCGCCAATCTGCAGCAGCCAAACGTCGCTCTTTACCCGTTCTGGAAACACCCAAGGTCCCGCTTCCCGATGGGCAGTGGACCGCTGCTCATGTCGAGGCCGCAACCGGTGGCCGGTGGCTTCGTCAACCGGCTGAGGGCTGGACGGCCAATGGACTTTGTATCTTCGCGCCAGCGATGCAGCCGGGTGCACTTGTTCTGGTGCGCAGCGCAGATGGGGAAACGGGCGTTGCCGTTGCCAATCTTCACGGCCTACCTTCCCCGGCGGGCCTTATTACAACGGATGCTACACTGGCGCAGCTTTATCCGGGTCCGGTCCTGCATGTAGAAGATGGTTCGCGTGCCATCCTTGATATGGGCGATTATGCGCGCCGTCAGATGACAGGTAATGTCCTTGGTGTAACCGGCAGTGCTGGCAAGACAACTGTCGTTGCCATGCTTGCACATGCACTCTCGGCCTGGGGCGATGTTGGCAAAAGTCATCACAATGCCAATCTGCCTGCCGGTGTTGGCTGGAATCTGGCCTCCATGGCCTGGAACACGCCACATGTGGTTCTGGAACTGGCGGTTGGCAAAATGGCGGTAAGCGCCCGCATGGCGCGGCCGCGGGTCGCCATTTTCACCAACGTTCTGCCGGCTCATTTGGGTCGGAATAGCACGGTCGCCGATATTGCCAGAACAAAAAGCGGGATTTTTCTTGGCATGTATCCCGGCGACGTCGCCGTGCTCAACCGGGATATGCTGGAATGGGATACGGTGCATGATGCTGCGCGCAAACGCGGGCTCGATATCATGACCTACGGGACCACTGACGACTGCGCATTTCAACTGATCCGCTATAACGCCGCCGATGGTCTGACCCATGCCCGTATTGAGGGGCGTGAGATCAGCTACCGTGTCGGTGCGGTTGGCCAGCATATGGCCTTAAACAGTCTCGCCGTGCTGGCCGCAGTGGCGTCGCTCGGCCATCCGCTGCAACCGGCCATCGCGCAGCTTGAAAGCTTTGCGGCACTGCCTGGTCGTGGCGAAGAGATTTGCCTGTCACTCAACGGTCGCCGTCTGACGGTGATTGACGATGCTTATAATGCCAATCCCGGCTCGATGCGCGCGGCGCTGGATCGTTTGAACGATCACGGTGATGGCCGCCGCCGGGTTGCCGTGTTGGGCGAAATGGCAGAGCTGGGTCCCGGTGCTGCAAGCTATCATACCGAACTTGCGGTATCGCTGCGAGAGAGCTCGATCAATCAGGTCTATGTTGCCGGTGATCTCTACAGTGAGTTCTGGGACGAACTGTCCCCGGAACTGAAAGGCGCCTATGTGCACTCGCGGCAGGTTCTCAAGGACATTTTGCGGGAAAAATTGCAAGACGGAGACGTCGTGCTGGTCAAGGGCTCACATAGTGCGGGCATGCATGAGCTGGTTGCCTGGCTGAAGAAAAGCGCTGACGGCAGCGCCGCTGCCTGACTTCGCAGGTCGTGGAAATTGACCGCTACTTGAACTGTTCCAGATCCATCTCGTTTACGGCGCGGCGAATATCGACCTTCGATTGCCCCTGAGCCAGCAGCGCGGCTGCAAGACGGCCGTGCTGGGCGAGTAGATGGCGCTGACGATCCGTGGCCTGAGCGTAGATATGGTGCGGCTCGAAACCAGCTGCGCGCAAACGTCTGACGTAATAAAGCTGGCTAAAAAACGGCACGACCCGGTCTTCCGGGTCCGATATGATATAAATATCCGGCCGTGGTTCTGTCGTGATTTTGTCGATTTCCTCAATGGGATCGTAAAAGCCGGATGCATCATAGAGAAGCTTCCCGGGCAGTTTGCGGCGTCGTTCCCAGAAATCAGAAACCTGTTTCACGGACACCAGACCGGATGTGATAACAACAGACGAAACATCATCCCGTTTGTTGAGAAGGCCCGCCACGATCTGCCCCCCGGCGGAATGACCGCTTAAAATGAAGGATGATACCCGGTGCCGTTGTTTGATCAGGTCCAGCGCATGTCCCATCAGGGCAATTTCACGCGGTTGACGACGATTGTTGTGATCACCAGAGGAGCCGTATATGCCAGGCCTCGCCATGAAGATCACCGGATGCCCGGCTTTTTGTGCCCATTCCGCCATGTCAGTCGCAATGGTCGCCGGTGATTGCCGCATATAGGATTCGGTTATGAACCGAACCCCTTTGGCACTGCGCAACATCACGTCACCGCCGAAATAAACCAGCACCTTCTGGTTCTCGCCATCCGCCAGCGCATGCGGATAATAACGAATGCAATCCCCTTGGCCATCGACCTCAACCCAAAGACCGTAGGGAATATCGCTGCAAGCTTTCTCCGTTGTGAAGGAGCCGTTGAGCGCCTCGGTCGGGTCAAAGCTTTGCTGGTCGTTAAAAACGGTCAGCTGGCGCGGTTTGGGTAATTCAAACGGTCCCAGACGCGGTGCATCCGCCAGCGCAGAATGCGATGCCCCGGGAATAGCCAGAGCCAGCAGAGCCCAGCGAATGATCCACCAAGTGAGTCTTGGTTGTTGGGTGTTCAATGACGTACTCCGCTCATGACTTCATTCGCTATGCTGATGACAATCGAGTGAGTTCCTTCGCCATCACACCAGATACCGCCCGTCTCTTGCAAGCCTGTTTGTGCATGAAGCTTAACGTGGTGGTAACGGCGCCGTTAGCATCGCGGTCACGGTTAGACAGGAGCTGTCAAAATCCTTTCACAGCTGCGGGTGTGGTGTTTCTGCCGCGTCCATGCCATAGGGGTGCGCACAATTCAGAAGGCCATTCCGTTTCATGATCCGCATCGAAAATATCAGCAAGTCCGCCAGCCATCGTATCCTCTATATCGAAGCGTCTGCTGCGCTCAATCGCGGCGAGAAGATTGGTCTTGTTGGCCCGAACGGAGCAGGCAAAACGACGCTGTTTCGTATGATCACCGGTGAGGAACAGCCGGATGAAGGTCAGGTTGCTGTCGAAAAAGGCATGACAGTCGGTTACTTCGATCAGGATGTCGGTGAAATGGCAGGCCGGTCCGTGGTTGCCGAAGTTATGGAGGGTGCTGGCCCGGTCAGCGTCATTGCAGCCGAACTGCGCGAACTTGAAGCGGCGATGTCCGATCCTGACCGCATGGATGAGATGGATGCGATTATCGAGCGCTACGGTGAAGTTCAGGCACGTTACGAAGAGCTGGATGGATATGCCCTGGAAGGCCGCGCCCGTGAAGTTTTGGCGGGCCTCAGCTTTTCGCAGGAAATGATGGATGGCGACGTCGGCAAATTGTCCGGTGGCTGGAAGATGCGCGTGGCACTGGCCCGTATTCTTCTGATGCGCCCCGATGTGATGCTGCTCGACGAACCTTCGAACCATCTTGATATCGAAAGCCTAATCTGGCTGGAATCCTTCTTGAAGACCTATGAGGGTGCGCTTTTGATGACCTCGCACGACCGCGAGTTCATGAACCGTATCGTCAACAAGATCATCGAAATCGATGCGGGTTCGCTGAATACCTATTCTGGCGACTACACATTTTATGAAGGCCAGCGCGAGCAGAACGAAAAACAACAGCAGGCCCAGTTTGAGCGCCAGCAGGCGATGCTCGCCAAGGAAATCAAGTTTATCGAACGCTTCAAGGCGCGTGCGTCACATGCTTCGCAGGTACAAAGCCGCGTGAAGAAGCTGGACAAGATCGACCGCGTGGAACCACCACGTCGTCGCCAATCGGTGGCGTTTGACTTCCTTCCCGCGCCGCGCTCGGGCGATGATGTTGTGAACCTGAAGGGTGTTCACAAGGCCTATGGCAGCCGTACTATCTACGAAGGGTTGGACTTCATGATCCGCCGCAAGGAGCGGTGGTGCATCATGGGCGTCAATGGTGCCGGGAAATCCACGCTGCTGAAGCTGGTGACCGGATCGACCGACCCTGATCAGGGCGCGGTGAATTTGGGGGCTAGCGTCAAACTTGGTTATTTCGCGCAGCACTCTATGGATTTGCTGGAGGGTGAACTGACCATTCTGCAATGGTTGGAACAGAAGTTTCCAAAGGCCGGACAGGCTCCACTGCGGGCACTTTGTGGCTGTTTTGGTTTCTCTGGCGATGATGTGGAAAAGCGCTGCCGTATTCTTTCGGGCGGTGAGAAAGCTCGCCTTGTTATGGCGGCCATGCTGTTTGATCCTCCAAACTTCCTGGTTCTCGACGAACCGACCAACCACCTTGATCTTGATACCAAGGAAATGCTGATCAAGGCACTGGCTGCCTACGAAGGTACCATGCTGTTTGTTTCGCACGATCGCCGTTTTCTTGCTGCCCTGTCGAACCGGGTGCTGGAACTCACCGCCGATGGTATTCATCAATACGGCGGCGGCTATACGGAATATGTCGAACGTACCGGCCATGAGGCACCGGGCCTGAGCAGTTGATTATTCAGCACGGATGCTCTTGGAACGTCGCTGTCACAACCGCTGTTCACCTGTAATGCTCGCCGTTGCCTCTACCAAGGAGCAGCAAGGCACTCGCTTTTGAAGCCAACTCTTTGAGTGCAATTTAGGTGTGCATGCTCAAACTTTGATGACGTCGTTTCTCGTTGTCATCAGGCATGTTTCCCTCCCGCCTGCCATGCGGCGAAGCGGGAGGGGTATTGCAGATGGAGTGATCAGGCGCGGCGGCTTGTCATTCCAAGCAGGTGGTAGAGTGCAATTGCACCGATCGTTGCAGTCCCGATACCGTCAAGCGTGAAGCCTGCGACCTGTAGCTTGAAATTGCCTGCGCCGAGAACCAGTGCGACACCAACAGTGATCAGGTTGCGTGGTTCGGAGAAATCGACCTTATTCTCTACCCAGATACGGCCCGCAGTCGCGGCAATCAGACCGAAAACAACAATCGAGAGACCACCGATCACTGGGCCTGGAATGGTCTGGATCAGCGCGCCGAATTTCGGGGAAAAGCCAAGAATGATGGCGACTGCCGCAGCAACCAGGAAAACAAGCGTCGAGAAGATCCGGGTTACCGCCATGACGCCCATGTTCTCAGCATAGGTGGTCATGCCGGTGCCGCCAAAGGCGCCGGAAAACATCGTGGCAATACCGTCACCGATAAAGGCGCGACCAAGGTAGGGGTCAAGATCGCGATCAGTCATTGCGCCGATTGCCTTGATATGTCCGAGGTTTTCCGCAACCAGAATGATCACGACAGGGGCAATCAGTGTGATTGCCGAGGCCGAGAAGGATGGTGCGGTGAAATGAGGCCAGCCGAACCATGCGGCAGCTGCAACGCCGGAAAAATCAACCGGTGCGCCAAAGCCGAGCCCGTTGGTGACCACCATATAGGCGATATAGGCCACCGCACCACCGATCAGGATTGGCAGGCGGCGCGCCATGCCCGGCGCATAAACCGCGACGACGCCGACGGCAACAAAGGTTGTAATGGCAATCCAGCGGGAAAGCTGGTCACCATCGGGGCTTGCGGGACCGGAACCAGAGGCGTTTGATACGGCAATCGGCGCGAGAACCAGTCCGATGGCAGCCACAATTGCACCCGTCAGAACTGGTGGCATCAGCCGCTCGATCCAGCGATGGCCAACAAACATTACCAGCAGGCCGATCAGGGTATAAAGTGCGCCTGCGGCAATGATGCCGCCAAGGGCCAGCGAAATGTCCGGGTTAACCGCCCCGGCGGCTGCGCCAGTTGCAACCAGCACCGGGCCGATGAATGCGAAGGACGAACCGAGATAGCTCGGCACCCGGCCACCCACGGCAATGAAGAAAATCAGCGTTGAAATGCCAGAAAACAGGATCGATACGTTTGGATCGAACCCCATGAGAATAGGTGCCAGGACAGTGGAACCAAACATGGCCACAACATGCTGAAAACCAAGCACAACTGTTTGCCCGGTCGGCAGCCTCTCATCGGGCAGAATGCGCCCTTCCGTCTTCAGTCGCCAACGTGGAAAATACCCGCCAGTCTCGTTCATTGCTCGCCCCGCTCTGTTTGATGCGCGCCGTGCAACCGCGCGCAGATCATCCGCAGCAAGTCGCAGGCGTGAAGTAAAATTACCATTGTCCCGATATGTGACGGTGCTGGCGTCGATTCGACGCACCCGCACCGGATGTTCTTGATAATGATATTGGGCGCGACTGTCATCGCCTTGGGTAAATTACCCACAACGCCGAAGTATAATATGCAGGAAGCTGGGCGCCGCGTCTTTCGCACACGCCAGCAAGGTATACAAAGTTGCCGTTCGGGCAGGCTACCTGGCCGGTGTCGGCAAGGTAGGTGTTGATATCAGCCGTTTTAAACGACGATACTTGGGGGCAAGCTGTCAGGCTGTGGCGCTGACCTGTTCTGGTTTGACCTTGTGGATGAGGTTCATGATCGCTTCACTCATGCGTTCATAAACGCCGTCGTTTTCGATTGCGCCTTGCACCTTGTAATTATCCATCACCACAATCCGGTCTGCCAGCGCGACCATTTCCGGCATGTCACTGGTGATGACAATGACGGCGGTGCCATTATTGGCAAGTTCACGCAACAAATCGTGCAGATAGGCTTTGGTCTTGATGTCGATGCCGACGGAGGGCTCATCAATGATCAGGACCTTGATGCCGGCGGCCAGCCATTTGGCGACACTGATCTTCTGCTGGTTGCCACCGGACAGGTTGCCAACCGTTTGTGCTAGGCTTGGTGTTTTGACTTCCAGCCTTTCGAGGAATGGGACAACGGCCTTGCGGATCTTTGCGTCGGACAGGCTTCCAAACAGGCCGGACAAACGTTTCCAGACGACAATGCCAGCATTGGCGAGGACCGAATGCGGCAACAGCAGGCCTTCCGTCTTGCGGTCTTCACTGACGTAGCCCAAACCATATCGGTGGATAGCATCGCCGACCGAGGAGATACGGGCAACCTGCCCATCGATCAGCACTTCGCCGCTGGTGATCGGAATTCGTCCCATGATCGATTTGGCGAGTTCACTGCGTCCGGCTCCGATCAGGCCGTAAAGGCCGAGAATTTCACCCTTGCGGACTGTCAGGTCGACATTGCTATGACCGATGGCTGTCGACACGTCTTTCAGCTCAAGGGCCACCGGGTTGGTTGACGTGTCGCGCTTTTGCCAGCCGCCAGCGCTTTCGTTGCGGCCAATCATAAAACGCACGAGATCCTGACGACCAAGACCTTCGAGTGATTGGCTCTGGCAGGCATTGACGCCATCACGCAGCACGGTAACACGGTCGCAAATCTCCAGAACTTCTTCCAGCTTGTGACTGACGAAAACCAGACTGACGCCATTGTCCCGCAATCTGCGCAAAACCGTAAACAGCGTTTTCGTTTCATTTGATGTCAGTGATGCTGTCGGCTCATCCAGCAGGAGAACGCGGCTTTGCAGGGACAGTGCCTTGGCAATTTCGACAAGCTGCATCTGCGCAACTGACAGGTCCATGACCGGCGTTGCCGGATCGATGTCGAATTCCAGTGCATCCAGCCATTTGCGTGCCGAACGGTTTAGTTCGGCATAATCAATTGGCTTGAGCGCGTGACGGGTTGTTTGTTCGAGGTGTATGTTTTCGGCAATCGAAAACCGCGGAATGAGATTGCGTTCCTGGTGAACAACGCCAATGCCCTTCGCCACGGCATCTCGCGTGCTGGAGAACTGGGCATCCTGTCCATTGACGAGAAGCTGACCAGATGTTGGGCGATGAACGCCGGTGATCACCTTGATCAGTGTCGACTTTCCAGCACCATTTTCACCAAGCAGGGCATGTATCGAGCCCGGCATAAGGGAAAGGGACACGCCGTCCAACGCCTTCACACCCGGAAAACGTTTTTCGATATTGATAGCTTCGAATACGGGAGTGATGGTCATTGTCATGCCTTTCTCGATACGGGGGCCGTGCCGCGCAGCTTGTTGATGCCAACGGCCGCAAGAATGAGTGCTCCCAACACGACCTGAACAAGGAACGGGTCGATTGAAAACAGCACCAATGCCTGAGTGATCAGCGCAACCACGACAACACCGAGGAAGGTGGCGGCAACGCTGACATGACCGCCCGCCAGAACTGCACCGCCAATCACCGGTGCGGCAAACGACAGGATAAGCCAGTCATCACCAATCGACGGCTGGCCGATCTGCAGACGTGCGACCAGCAACATACCGGCACAGGCGGCAAGCAGACCCGAGATCGAGTGTGCAACGACCACGACGGTGCGGACCGAAATGCCCGACAGGGACGCTGCGTGTTCGTTACCGCCGACAGCCAGAATGAAACGACCGATTGGCAGACGATTAAGCAGATACCAAAGGCCGATGGCGACGATGACAGTTGGGAGTGCCAGCATGGGTATTGCGCCGAACAATGTCATGGAACCGAGTTCCTTGACGCTGTCAGGAATGCCATAAAACGGCTGGGCACGGGTAATACCCAGGTTGATGCCCTTGTAAATGGACAGTGTCGCAAGCGTGATCACGAAGGCGGATATGCCGGTAATGCTGATCAATACACCGTTGAGCATGCCGCAGAGGACACCGATCCCAAGGGCGAGAACAGCTGCAATCGGGGCTGGAAACCCCCATATTTCCATCAGTCCGGCAAAGGAGATTGCCGCAAGACCGCCAATTGCACCAACTGACAGGTTCATCTGTCCGATGGCGATGATGATCATCTGCGAAAACCCGATCAAGGCATTGATGGAAATGGCCAGCAGCAGTGTCTGAATGTTGAAGGATGACAGGAAGTTCGGGCTGAAGCTACGGATCACGATAATCGCAATCACCGTTGCAAGCAGCGGTCCGAACCAGTCTGCCTTGGCGAGGCGGGAAAGTTTGAAATTTGTCATCGATCGTACCTCAGGCAAGGTTATGATAGGCAAGGTAGCTGCGACGCGCCTTGTCCATGAACACTGCGACGAGAAGGAGAAGACCAAGGAAGGTCTGTACCCAGAAATCACCGATCTGAAGCAGTAGAAGGCCACCGGTCAACAACGTGACGAGGGCGGCACCCAGGCAAGTCCCTAAAACAGGTGCCTTGCCGCCGTTCAGCAGCGCGCCACCCAGCACAGGGCCGAGGAAAGCTGGCAGCAACCAGTCCTGCCCCAGCTGACCAGCCATCGATGGAATGGCGGCGCCATTGCGGGCAATGAGCATCAATGCGGCGATTGCGGCGAGGGACCCCGACAGCATGTGGCACAGCACGGTGATGCGACCAACACGAACGCCGGACAGCTCTGCAGCTTCCGGGCGCGCACCTGCGGCCAACATTTCACGGCCGAGAACACTGCGGCGATAAAGCCAGGTCAGCGCAATGGCGACGGTGATGGTTATCAGCAGCAGTGGCGAGAAGTAGGTGAAAAATTTCATTTTGCCGAAGGCGGCAAATTCGGGCGGCAGATTGCGATAGGCCTCCGCTCTGGTCAGGAACACCATGACACCGAAGAATATGCTCATGGTGGCCAGGGTAATGATGAAGCTGTGCAAGCCGGTGCGAACAACGGTGAAACCATTGACGAAACCAAGCGCCGCACCCAGACCAATACCGCCCACGATGGCCAGTGGCCATGGAAGTTGCAGGATCTCGATGGCGTAACCGGTAAACATGGCGGCACAAACGCCGATGGCGCCAACCGCGAGGCTCAATCCGCCGGTGACGATTACCGTCATCATGGACAGACCGATCATGATGTTGACAGCAGTGTTACGACCAAGCGTGAAAAGATTGAAAGGGCTGAGGAAACCCTTCGTCGTCAGGCTGAAAACAAGGACGAAGATGGCGATCAGCAAGATCAACCCGAATTCGTTGGAGACAAAAATACTGGTGCGGGACGTTCCCGTGCCGAAGGCTGGACGGCTTGTGCCGACTTCTGAGGGTGCTGGAATTTGTTGTGATGACATGGGTGTTCCTTCGAATTCCGGTCGTGGGGACAAGGCGCAAACGCCTATGCCGGACGGGGCAGATCAGACGACGCTCCGTCGACGCAAGGAAGAGGCTTCGAGAAGCCTCTTCCCCCTTCGAACTCAAAAATCTTAGTTGCAGCTCAGATAGGTGGCGTCGAAGCTTTCGAGCAGCTTCTTGGTTTCGTCACGCATCGAATCGACATAGCTATCAACCTGGCTGGCATCGATGAAGGCGGTGCCGGAATCGATGAACTTGCTGGTCAGCGCATTGGTCTTGAATGGCGCGTCTGCCTTGACCGTGCAACCCGAGCGCAGCTTGTTGACAGCGTAGGAGCCGACATAAGCCTGACCATACGGGTTCTGCAGCATGGTGCCGTCGACGAAGCCGTCCTTGATGGCCTGAAGCACAACCTGGTCATGGTCGATACCAACCATCTTGATGCGCTTGTCGCCGATTTTGCGCAGGGCATTGGCGGCAACGACCGATGGTACCCAGGCAGTTGCGATAACGCCGTCCACTTCGCTGGCATGCGCTGCGAGGTAAGCGTTGATCTTTTCTTCAGCCGGTTCCGGCGCGTCAATGTCGGCAATAACCTGCACGACTTCATTGTCGGTTTCTTCTGCAGCCTTCTTCACGGCGTCGATACGCAGCTGCGTATTCGGGTCAACCAGGAAGCCGGTGAGATGCAGGATGCGTTTTTTGCCCGGCCCCAGGATGCGGGCCAGTTCCTTGGTGCCGATATAGGCCGAGTTACCAGTGTCGGTACCCAGGCAGAAGGCTGCAGATGATGGATCTTTAAAGCAGCCGCCAGCCGCGATCACTGTTGCATCATTGGATGTCAGCTCTTCTGCTGTCGAAACGGATCCAACCGGGTCGCCCGGGAAGATAACAAAGCCATTATATCCCTGGGAAAGCAGGCTTTCGAGCAACTGGTTCTGCTGGGCGAGTTCCCATTTCTGCGGCACCTTGTAGTCAGCCGACTGCAGGCCAAATTCTTTTACGGCATCAGCGCCGCCCTGTTCCCAGGCTGCGAAATAAGGGTGCGGGCCTCCCGGCACCAGTGCAACAGTCGTGTCGCTTGCCTGCGCGATACCAGCCAGGCCGACACTCATTCCCAATGCAGTCACAGCCGCAAAGCTACGCAATCCATTCAACATGAGTTTCCTCCTCATTGTGTTGACCTCCTCAACTCTGTCAGGTGTCTGATTAAGCGCCCAAAATGCGGGCTGCTCCCAACTAGCCACTTGCAAGAACGGCTTGGACACTATAATACTTGTATACAAGCTGCAAATGGAATCTTTGCGGCCACCGTTTTTCAGGATGAGGTGAGATGAAGCGCACTTTGACCGAGTTGCCGCAGGTGAATGATCAAGGCTCCTTGCAGAGCGTAACCCTGGGATCTGCGGGTCTGGAAGGGCTTGAGCTGGTTCTGGATCGTCAGCGTTCCGCCTCGGATCAGGTTCATGCTGCGTTGCGTCGCGCCATCATCGAAGTCCGCCTTGCGCCTGGCAGTCCAATCAGCGAAAACTCGATTTGTCGGCAGTTTGCCATCTCTCGCACACCTGTGCGCGCCGCTATCCAGAGATTGTCCGAGGAAGGGCTGGTGGATGTTTATCCGCAGGTCGGCAGCTTCGTGGCGCCGATCCGGTTAGCTGGTCTTCAGGACAGCCATTTTGTCCGGCGCTCGCTGGAAATTGCGCTACTGCGCGAGGTTCTGCCGTTATGGACGTCGGAAATGAGCCGCGCGATGCGTCAGTTGATCCGTGAACAAGAGCAATTTATCGCCGCAGGTGACGGTGATGGATTTTTCCGCGCCGATGAGGAGTTTCACCATCTTCTGGGCACCTTTGCCGGGCGCGAAGGGGTTTGGCAGGCCGTGCTGAGTGCCAAGGTTACGCTGACGCGTTTCCATCGCCTCTGGCAGACGGCCGAGCGTCTACCGGACGTTATCGCTGAACATCTGGCAATTGTGGACGCACTTGATCGTGGCGATGGTGCTGCCGCCGAGCAGGCGCTTGTCACGCACCTTGATATGATTTTCGTCATTTTCGGACGGATGTCCGAGCAGCAAAGAAAAAATCTGGCCGTTTAATAACGGCAAGTGGAGGGGAGTTTCAATGGAATTGAAGGGCAGGATCGCACTGGTGACCGGTGCGGGAGGTGGTATTGGCCGCGCTATCGTAAAAGCGCTGGCTGCGGCGGGAGCCCATGTGCTCGCGGTCGATCGTGATGCCGCTGCAATCGAACAATTGGGCCCGATTTGTGAGCCTGTTGTCGTTGACCTCTCGGACCCTGCTGCCATTCAGCATGCGATGAAGGATGTGCTTGAGCGCCATGCTCGCGTGGATGTTCTCGTCAACAATGCCGGCATACTTTCGCCGAACAAACTTGCGGGCACCACGCTGGAGGAATGGCACCGGTTGATGGCCATCAATCTGGATGCTGCCCTTCTGCTGACGCAGGCAACCATTCCCGCGATGAAAGAAAATGGTTGGGGACGCGTCATCAACATCTCGTCTTATGCCTGGAAATCCGGTGGTCTTACTGCGGGAACGGGTTATGCGGTGTCCAAGGCGGCACTTGTCGGCTTGACCTATTCCACGGCCCGCGAGCTGGCCTCTGCTGGCATTACCTCCAATGCCATTGCGCCAGCCTACGTCGTTTCGCCCATGATCATGGAACAATTGTCGGAAGAAGATCGCAATCGTCAGCTTGCACAGATCCCGGTTGGTCGCCTGTGTGAACCTGAAGAGGTTGCCCATGCCGTGCGGTTCCTCGCATCACCTCTGTCCGGTTTCATGACCGGCGTGGTGATCGATATGAATGGCGGTTTGCAGTTCGGCTGAGCAGGCGTGCCCGCAGCTATCGCCGGCCCTCAGTCCCGCCGTCAGGACATAATCGTGTAATTGTAGATTGGAAATACAGTGCCGGGTAACCGTCTCTCACAAACAGCGCTTGCTGCCCTGCCAACCGTTATCTCGGTTCCTGGCTATGACCGGTCGAAGGTAACACCGGGTATTGTTCATCTCGGTGTTGGCGCTTTCCACCGCGCACATCAGTCGGTCTTTGTTGATGATTGCCTTGGACGTGGTGAGACGGATTGGGGCATTGTCGCTGCTTCGATGCGCAGTGCCGACACGCGTGATGCGCTCGCACCGCAGGACAATCTCTATACCTATTGCGAACGCAACGGGCAGACCGTGACCTACCGGGTTATCGGCTCAATCCTCGAAATTCTGGTGTCACCGGAAGATCCGTCAAAACTGATCGACCGGCTTAGCGATCCTCGTGTGCGTATCGTAACCCTGACCGTGACGGAGAAAGGCTATCTCGCCAATCTGTCCGAGCGGACCTTGCTGCGCAGCCATCCGGATGTGCAGAACGATCTAGACGCTACCAAGGCACCGCGCTCGATCTATGGAGTGCTGATCGCCGCCTTCAGACGTCGCCGTGCCGAAGGTGCCGTACCACTGACACTCGTCTCCTGTGACAACCTGCCATCTAATGGCAAGGTGCTGAAAGCGCTGTTGGTGGAGTTCGCGGGTCTGACCGATTCAGATCTTGCAGATTACATAGCGCAGAATGTATCCTGCCCCTGCGTGATGGTAGACCGCATTGTGCCAGCGACCACGGATCAGGATCGTGCTGCAGTAAACCAGGCGCTCGGCGTGGACGACGCCTGGCCAGTTGTTGCAGAGCCCTATTTCCGATGGGTCATCGAGGATCATTTTCCGCATGGTCGCCCCGAGCTAGAAGCCTCAGGCGTAGAATTTGTCGACGATGTCGAACCCTACGAGCACATGAAGCTCCGGATGCTCAACGGGGCTCATACAGCGATTGCCGCCATCGGCCAAATCACCGGACTCGAAACGGTTGCCGATGTCTACGCAGATCCGCGCGTGCGCCGGTTCATCGACCGGTACTGGAGCGAAATAGACCCAACACTGCCATCGCATCTTAATGGTGCGACCTATGTCAGTGGTCTGCGTCAGCGTTTTGCCAATCCTTCGCTGCGGCACAAGGCGGTGCAGATTGCGTCCGATGCCTCGCAGAAGGTGCCGCAACGCATATTGTCGCCACTTGCTGAACTAATTGATCAAGGCAGACCGCATGGTGCGGTGCTGATGGCCGCTGCCTTGTGGATCTGCTCCTGCGCGATCAAAAACGAAAATGGTGAGCCGATCATCATCAATGATCCGGCATTCAACCAGTTGCCGGTTGTCGATCAACAGGCGCTGCCGACCGAACAGGTCGTCGAACATTTCCTGAAGTTCGATCATGTTTTCTCAGCTGAGTGGAGAAACAGATCCGGCTTCACCGAGGCGCTGGCTGCTGCGTGCCACGCCATTAAGACACACGGTGCGCTTCGCGCCATTGATGATATTGCCTAAGGGAGGAATACATGCAGGAAACTTGGCGCTGGTACGGCCCGAATGATCCGATCACGCTCGAACATGTCCGCCAAACCGGTGCTACCGGCGTGGTGACGGCGCTTCACGAGATTCCCGATGGTACATCCTGGCCACTTGAAGAAATCATCAAACGCAAGGAGATGATCGAAGCGGCCGGTCTTGAGTGGAGCGTTTGCGAATCCATTCCGATGGAGCAATGCGTAAAACGCGGTGACGCAGATGCGCCCAAGGCGATCGCCCGCTGGAAAGAAACCCTAGCCAATCTCGGTCGTGCCGGTATCCCCACCGTTTGCTACAACTTCATGCCTGTGGTTGACTGGACACGTACCGACCTTCGCTGGCGCACCGAACGTGGCACTGGACTGGCCCTGCGTTTCGAGATGACTGATTTCGTTGCCTATGACGTATTCATCCTCAAGCGTCCCAATGCTGCTGAAAGCTATGATGCCAACGTCGTTGCACGTGCCGAACAGCGGGCAAAAGCGATGAGTGACGACGAAAAACTGCTGCTGGAGCGCAATATCATCGCCGGCCTGCCGGGCGGTGCACTTGTGCAGACGCGGCAATCCATCAATACGCTCTTGGAATCCTTCGGCGGTATCAATGCCGTTACAATGCAGAGCAACCTGCTGGCCTTCCTAAAAGAAGTGGTGCCTGTTGCAGAGGAACATGGTGTTTATCTCGGCATTCACCCGGATGACCCGCCATTCTCGCTTTTCGGTCTGCCGCGTGTTGTATCGATGCCGCAAGATGTTCGCAGCATCCTGTCTGCCGTCGACAGCCCTTACAACGGTATCACACTGTGCACCGGGTCTTACGGTTCACGTCCTGATAATGACCTGGTTGCCATGGCGACGGAATTTGCACCGCGTATCAACTTTGCGCATCTGCGCAATGTTACCGTCGAGGCGGATGGTTCGTTCTTTGAAGACGACCATCTGGATGGTGGTACCGACATGGTGGGTGTTGTCGAGGCGTTGTTGCGTGAGGAACGCCGTCGCGCGGCAGCCGGTGATACCCGCCGCGCAATTCCACTGCGCCCAGACCACGGGCATCTGCTCGGTGACGATATCGATAAGAAGACCAACCCCGGTTACTCCTATATCGGCCGCGTTAAGGGCCTGGGTGAGCTTCGTGGCGCGATCCGCGCAATTGAGCGCCAACTCGACAAAGAGGGGGCGGCGGCATGATCGGGCGGCCACTTGGAAACACAGGCCTTGAACTCAGTACATTTTCGTTCGGAGCCGCCGGTATCGGCAACCTCTACCGCGAAGTATCGCGTGAAGATACCATGGCCACGCTGGAAACGGCGTGGGAGGCTGGTATTCGTTATTTCGATACGGCCCCGCATTACGGACACGGCCTTTCGGAGCGTCGGCTGGGCGACTTTTTACGCGACAAACCCAAGGGGTCCTATGTCCTGTCGAGCAAGGTCGGCCGGTTGCTGAAGCCCGTCGCAGAGGAGGACATTCCCGATCACGGGTTTGTCCGTCCTTTGCCGTTCGCGGTGGTCCATGACTATACCTATGACGGTATCATGCGGTCCTATCAGGACAGCCTTGCCCGTCTCGGGTTGAATGGCATTGATATTCTTTACATCCACGATCTCGAAGCGACCACGCTCGGTGCGGATTATGATCGCCATTTTGCAGATTTTGTCGAAGGTGGTGCACGGGCGCTTGAGGAACTCAAGGCAAGCGGCGCAATCAAGGCCATTGGCCTTGGCGTGAACGAGGTGCCAGCCTGCCTCAACCTTCTTGCGCGGGTGCCGCTGGATGTCATCTTGCTTGCTGGTCGTTACACGCTGCTTGACCGTTCTGCAGAAGCCGAGTTGCTGGCGCGTTGCGAGGAAACCGGGACGCGTCTTGTGATCGGTGGCGTTTTCAACTCTGGCATTCTTGCGACCGGTGCCCGGCCGGGCGCTACCTTCAATTACGTCGAGGCATCGCCCGATGTGATGGAAAAAGTGCAGGCTATGGAAGTGGTTGCGCAGTCGGCCGGTACGACGCTTGCTGCCGCCGCCTTGCATTTTCCGCTGCGCAATTCGCTGGTGGTGAGCGTACTGATTGGCACGGCAAAACCTTCCAGCCTTCTGCGTAATGTTGAACTTTTCGACCAGACCATCGCAGAGACGGCTTGGGCGCAATTTGAAGAGCATGCGATCGCTACGGAGGGGTAAATGGCAACAGACCTGATCGATACACATCAGCATCTTATCCTGCGTGGCGATCTCGGTTACGCATGGACTGAAGAGGTCCCGGCCATTGCGTCCGGCACTTTTGACCAGAATGTCTACGCTGAGCAAGCTGCAGGCTGCAACATCACCGCCACCATCTTCATGGAAAGTGGCGTGGATGACGTTGATTACCAGAGCGAGGCGCGGCTGGTGTCAAGACTGGTCGGATCGGGTTATCCCAAAATGCTGGGTGTGATCGCCAGTTGCCGTCCTGAAACCGATGATGGTTTTGATGCCTGGCTGGAAGAATGCGGTGACCTCAACGTGGTGGGTTTCCGTCGTATTCTTCAGGTCATGCGGGATGATCTCAGCCGCAGCGAAACCTATCGGCGCAATCTTCGCAAGATTGGCAAGGCCGGGTATCCCGTCGATCTCTGTTTCGATGGACGGCAGCTATCGATCGCCTACGATCTGGTTCGTGCTGATCCCGATACCGTGTTCATCCTCGACCATTGCGGCAGGCCGGATATTGCTAGCGGTGACTTCGCAGCCTGGCGTCAGGAGATGATCAAGCTTTCTGAATTGCCGAACTTCTGGGTGAAGCTTTCCGGTTTGCCGACATATTGCCATCCGTCCGGTTCGAAGATCGATGATGTCAAACCTTACAGCGACACTGTCCTCGAACTGTTTGGCCCGAGCCGTATGGTGTGGGGTGGTGATTGGCCGGTCATTGATGTCGGTGGCGGTTTGGCCAACTGGGTCAACATCACAACAGAACTGTTGTCAGGCCTGTCGGCCGACGAGCGGCAATTGATCGGCACGCTCAACGCGAAACAAGTTTATTTGGGCAAGCGCTGATCAATAACGACATCTGATGCCGCGTCCCAGAGGCTTTGGACTGTCGTAACATGGGGTGCGCGAGCAACGGCTTGCGTGCCCCATTGCCTATAGCGTCAACAGAAACCGTTGAGCTTGAGGATCTTGTGTGCGTCGATGGCTGCACGCAGATCGTCTTCCGAGTTGCGGTTACCCTGATTGGCATCGGGATGATGCATTTTCAGTTTTTGTTTGTAGCGAAGCCTGATTTCTTCAGGTGTCGCATCCTCTGACAGTCCAAGCGTTTCGAAAGCCTTTGCTTCCAGCACCTTCAACTTGCGCTGCTTAAGTTGAACTTTTTCACGCTGACGCTGTTCCGCATCCTTGCGGGCATTGATGGTTTTGGCAGAGCCGGAACGGGCGGATGACGGCAGCGGAGCTTCCGACGGTTTGTTGACGGGTGTGCCATAGGTGCGGCGACGGCCTGTCGCTGCTTCCTTCTGGTACCGCGCGACGACGGGGTCGGACAGTTCAACTGCGAAGTTATATCCGCTGTTATATTCCTTGGTGTGCTTCGGACAGAACAACAGGTAGAGTCCTTCGCCGTCCCTGCCAACGGGGGCACGGTGCGCGCCTTCGTTTTCGCAGCCGTCCCATTGGCACTTCGGGCCAAGCGGCTTGCTTGATGCAGCCTTGGTTTTTTTGGTTGACCTTAAGCCGACGAAAATTTTTGAATCAGATGTCATGAGCGCCTTATAAGTTGACTGGGATCAACTGATCAAGAAAACAGCGCGTGACATCCATCTATTTTGTTAAAATCATGTGAACCGTTGCAAATTGTCCCATGCACCATGTGCCGATCTGGAATATCCGCTCATAGAACAGCAACAAATGTAAAAAGCCCGGCGCGGCGGCCGGGCTTCGAACTGGTATTTAGTGGTGATGCTCAGGCATGTCCTTGAGCTGATCTTTTGTCCATGCCGTCACGGCGTGAATGTCACCGTCCTCGTCGCGCATGAAATCCAGATCGCTGAGCGGAACCGCAACAGGTTTTGCACCGATGCCGAGGAAGCCGCCGACGTCGATGATGGCCTTACCGCCTGCGCCTACACCGTGAATGTGGTCGACCTTGCCAACCTTGTGATCGTCAGCACCGTAGACTGTCGCGCCTTCCAAAACTGCTGGCGTGAGTTCAGTGGTCGTGAGACGAACGTGATTAGTGTGATCCATGGTCGTTTTCTCCTCTTGTTTGGAGTTAGAAAAACGTCCATGCGGGCCATCGGTTCCAAAAGTTTTCGCGTAGCCGCAGACACTAAAGGTTACGATAACCGTTATAATGTCTGTTGCACGGTCACCGTTTGATGGAAAAATTAACCGGAACTGTCGGTCTGTTTCAGGCAAATCCTGCGGATAAAAAACGTGCGACGGAGACGACAGCGTGTCGTCTCCATCCTTGTACACTCGGCTCTCATCATCAACGCTCACGGCAAAACTGCTGTCAAAAAAGTATCGGTTTAATTTTCGCCATGATGTAGATGCCTTGAATTTCAGGGGTTATGGTCTTGTTAATGATGAAATTTGCAAATTGGAGGTTTGCAGATTTTGCCGCAGACATTGTGCGCTCGGTGGGAGGAAACGCTGTGCAACCCGATCTGGAACTGGTCCATATCCGCAAAGGCGAAAGCTTCGCCGCGTGGAGACACGGCTATCCGTTTCGCACGGTTCGCTGGCACTATCACCCTGAATATGAAATTCATCTGGTTGTTGCGACCTCAGGTCGTTTTTACATCGGTGACCACATTGGTCGCTTTGAACCTGGTCAGTTGATCATGACCGGCCCCAATCTGCCTCAAAACTGGATTTCCGATATCGAGCCTGACGAAATCGTGCCTGCCCGCTCGCTGGTTCTTCAGTTCCCGCAGAAATTTGTCGACGACAGTGTTGCCGGCATGGCGGAGATGGAAGCCATTGCACCGCTTCTAGAGCGCAGCCATCGCGGCCTGCTGTTCGACAACGTCACGAGTGACAAGGTGCGCCCTTTGATCGAGAAATTGATCGAGACACGCGGCATCATGCGGTTGGCACTGTTTTGGGAAATCCTTGATGTCCTGGCAAATGCGCCCGAACCGGAAGTGCTGGCCAGTCTGAGCTATGAACTGGACCTGTCGAATATCAATGAAAGCGGCATTAACAGGGCCATCGCGCACCTGCGTGAACATCTGACCGACGATATTGATGAGCGCGATCTCGCTGACATGGTTGGGCACACCGCCAGTTCCTTTTCACGGGCTTTCAAACGCCATACCGGAACAACGCTAGTTCGTTACAAGAACCAGCTGCGTGTCGATTTGGCCTGTCTGACACTGTTGACGCGTCCCGAAGTCAAGATTGCCCAAATCTGCTACGAGATCGGCTTTTCCAATATTTCGAATTTCAACCGGCATTTCCAGAACCTGAAGGGAATGTCGCCTTCGCAATTCCGCGCGACCTTTAAAGCCAACGGAGCATTTAAAGCCGCCGGATAAGCGCCACGATCCATATCCCGTACCGGGACAATAGAATTCGGAAAGCATGGTGCTTTCCGGAAACGGCCGGGCTTTGCCTGCCGTTCAAAGGGAGGAAAAACTGACATGAAAAGAGCTTTGACCGCATTGTCGATCGCCACCGTCGCGTTGACCGCAGTGCCTACCTTGGCACAGGAAGCCAAGTTGAAGATCGGCATGACATTTCAGGAAATGAACAACCCTTATTTCGTCTCGATGAAGGAAGCGCTGGACGAGGCAGCGAAGTCCCTCGGTGCGCAGGTTATCGTAACAGATGCCGCCCATGATGTTGCCAAGCAGATTTCCGACGTTGAAGACATGTTGCAGCAGAAAATCGATATTCTGCTTCTCAACCCGACAGACTCGGCCGGCGTGGAGGCCGCCGTCAACGCAGCCAAGGCACAGAATGTGGTTGTTGTTGCTGTTGATGCCAATGCCAACGGCCCGGTTGATACATTCGTTGGTTCCAAGAACAAGGATGCCGGTTACCAGTCGTGCCAGGCTCTCGGAAAGGCGCTGAACGGCGAAGGCGAAGTCGCAATTCTCGACGGCATTCCGGTTATTCCCATCCTGCAGCGCGTGGAAGGTTGCAAGGAAGCGCTTGCGGAATTCAAGGACATCAAGCTGGTTGATACGCAGAACGGTCGTCAGGATCGCTCGATTGCACTCGGCGTTGTCGAAAACATGTTGCAGGCACGTCCAAACCTCAAGGGTATCTTCTCGGTCAATGACGGTGGTGCCATGGGCGCTCTTGCCGCCATCCAGGGCTCGGGCCGCGACGTGAAGCTGACCTCGGTTGATGGTGCACCGGAAGCCGTCAAGGCGATTGCCGAAGGTACGCCATTCATCCAGACCACCGCACAGTTTCCACGTGACCAGATCCGCGTAGGCCTTGCCATGGCGCTGGCGCAGAAGTGGGGCGCGCGCGTGGTGCCGAAGGAAGTGCCAATCGACGTCCGTCCAGTCACCAAAGAAAACGCTGCCGACTTCAGTTGGTAAGCGCCTCCCGAGCGCCCTCGCCGGAAACGGTGGGGGCGACTTTTCCAATCAAACACGGGAGGAACAGATGCTACAGCTGAATGGCATCAAAAAAAGCTTTGGCAGGATCGAGGTTCTGCATGGGGTGGATCTCACCGTGCAGGCGGGTGAGGTTCACGCGCTGCTGGGGGAAAACGGTGCTGGCAAATCGACACTGATGAAAATCCTGTGCGGGATTGTGAAACCCAGCGAAGGCGAAATTCGCATCAATGGCGAGGTTCGCCATTTCAGTGACTATAATGAAGCGATCGATGCCGGTATCGGTGTGGTGTTTCAGGAGTTTTCGCTCGTTCCTTATTTGAATGCGGTCGAAAACATGTTTCTGGCACGCGAACTCAGCAACGGGCTTGGTTTCATGAAACGATCGGCGATGCGCAAACGCGCCGCCGAAATCATGAAACAACTCGGTATCTCCATTCCATTGAATGTGCCAATCCGCAATCTGTCGGTCGCCGAACAGCAGTTTGTAGAGATTGCCAAGGCATTGGCACTCGACGCCCGTATTCTTGTGCTCGACGAACCAACAGCGACGCTGACGCCGGCCGAGGTCGAACATTTGTTTCACGTCATGCGCAGCCTTCGAAAACAGGGTGTCGCGATCATCTTCATTTCGCACCATCTCGAAGAGATTTTCGAGATTTGCGACCGCATCACCGTATTGCGGGACGGTGAATTTGTCGCCTCCTGTGCTGTCAGCGACGTCAATCAGGCACGGTTGGTCGAAATGATGGTTGGGCGTCGGATCGAAAACAGCTTCCCGCCAAAACCTGTCATTCCTGCCGATGCCAAGACTGTTCTTGAGGTAGAGGAAGTCAAGCTCACCAGAAGCGGACCGGTTTCCAGTTTTCAGCTTAAGGCAGGAGAAATCCTTGGTTTTGCTGGTCTGGTGGGTTCAGGTCGTACCGAAACAGTTCTGGCGATGCTTGGTGCCTATCGTGCCGCACGCTGCAAGCTGTTGATCAACGGTGTCGAGATACGGTTTGCCGACCCGTCCCAGGCGCTGGAGGCCGGTATCGGTCTGCTTCCGGAAAGTCGCAAGGAGCAGGGGCTGATCACCAGTTTCCCGATCATGCACAATGTCTCGCTGAACAATTACGGCAAATACCTGTTCGGCCACTTCTTCATCAACCGCTCGCGTGAACTTGCCGATACCCGCGCCGCCATGCAGCGGGTGCGAGTAAAGGCCTCAAGCCCGCATGCGCGCGTCGATACACTGTCTGGTGGCAACCAGCAGAAAGTGGTGATTGCCCGCTGGATCAACCACAACATGAAGGTGTTGATTTTTGACGAGCCGACCCGCGGAATTGATGTTGGCGCCAAGACCGAAATTTACCAGCTCATGCGCGAATTCACCGCCCGTGGCTATTCCATCATCATGATCTCGTCGGAACTGCCTGAAGTGATCGGTATGTCCGACCGGGTCTGTGTTTTCCGCTCAGGCGGGATTGTCGCAACGCTGGAAGGCGATGCGATCACCTCTGAGCAGATCATGACCCATGCAACAACCGGGAGGACACAACATGTCGCATGACGCGGACGCTCTTACAGGCGCGCAGGCGGAGGCCTCTGCCACCCCGATCTGGAAGACCATCATACAGTCGCCTCTGGCCTTGCCACTGGCTGGCTTGATCGTTGTTTCGATCCTGATGGGTTTTGCCTCGGATAACTTCTTTTCCGTCTCCAACATTCTCAATGTCTTGAGACAGGTATCGATTGTCGCCATTCTGGCGGTTGGCATGACATTCGTCATCTTAACAGGCGGTATCGACCTGTCGGTCGGGGCACTGATGGCGCTTGCCGGCACGATGGCGGCGGGGCTGATGGTACATTTCGGCATGCCAGGCTGGGCCGGACTGTTGTCCGGCGTCGCTATTGCCATCGGGCTTGGTCTTTTCAATGGAATTCTGGTGGCATGGGGCCGCATGCCGGCCATCATCGTCACACTTGCCACCATGGGTATCGCCCGTGGAGCTGGGCTTATCTATTCCGGCGGTTACCCGATCTCGGGCCTGCCATCCTGGATTTCGTGGTTCGGCGTCGGTCGTGTTGGTATTATTCCGGTTCCCGTCATCGCCATGGTCATCATCTACGCATTGGCGTGGTTGCTGCTGGAGCGAACTGCATTCGGTCGCCATGTCTATGCCATTGGTGGCAATGAAACGGCAGCACGTCTGTCGGGCGTCAAGATTGGTCGCATAAAGATTGCCGTTTACTCGATTTCCGGCCTGACGGCGGGACTTGCAGCCATCATTCTGACTGGACGCCTGATGTCGGGCCAGCCCAATGCCGGCGTTGGTTTCGAGCTCGATGCCATTGCGGCGGTGGTGCTCGGCGGCACTGCAATTGCCGGTGGCCGGGGTTTCATCCTCGGTACGCTGATTGGTGCCGTCCTGCTCGGCATCCTCAACAACGGCCTCAATCTGATGGGTATCAACCCCTATCTGCAGGACATCATCCGCGGCTTCATCATCCTGCTTGCTATCTACATCGCCCGCGAATGGCGCTGACGAAATCTCAACAGCTTTCATAACGTTAGGAGAATAATATGGCTCAATCACTGGAAGGCAAAATCGCGGTTATAACAGGCGCCGCTTCCGGCATCGGTCTGGCAACGACTGAGAAGCTTCTGGCCATTGGCTGCACGGTCGTCATGGTCGACTGGAACGAAAAAGCGCTCAACGACCTGGTCGCCAAGCTTGGTAAAAATGCCATTCCTCAGGTCACCAACTTGCTGGATGCCGACAGTTGCGCTGCGATGGTTCCCGAAATTCTCGAGAAGGTCGATCATATCGACATTCTCTATTGCAATGCCGGAACCTATATCGGTGGCGACCTGACAGAGACCTCGGCTGACGAAATCGACCGCATGCTCAACCTCAATGTCAATGCCGTGATGAAGAATGTGCATGCAGTTGTACCGCATATGAGTGCGCGCAAAACCGGCGACATCATTGTCACCAGCTCGATTGCCGGTCATTTCCCGACCTATTGGGAACCGGTCTATTCCGGTTCGAAATGGGCTGTGACCTGCTTCGTTCAGACCATGCGCCGCCAGCTCATTCCACATGGTATTCGTGTGGCCCAGGTTTCCCCCGGGCCCGTCCTCTCGGCCCTGCTCGCTGACTGGCCGGAAGAAAACCTGCGCAAGGCCAAGGAATCCGGCAGCATCATTGAGGCGAGCGAAGTTGCAGATGCTGTGGAATACATTCTTACCCGCAACCGCAATGTAACGATCCGCGATATGTTGGTCTTGCCGACCAACTTTGACCGGGTTTGAGTCTGGTCGGACTAGTTTGCTGAGCCGTGCTTTGAACAGCACGGCCGGCTGTGTCACTCCGGCGAGGGATAGGATCGTATGAGCAGTTACTTTATCGGTGTCGATGTTGGCACAGGTTCGGCACGCGCTGGCGTGTTTGATGCGGTTGGCACGCTGTTGGCCTCCGCCAAACATGACATCCTTATCTTTCGCAATGATCATGGGCATGTCGAGCAATCGAGCGCCCAGATTTGGGATGCGGTGTGTACGACTGTTCGTGATGCCGTCACATCGGCGGCGATCGATTCCTCGGCCGTGGCCGGGATCGGATTTGATGCCACCTGCTCGCTGGTGGTGCAGGGCGCGTCCAACGGAGTGGGCGATCCCACGCATCCTGAACGCGATATCATCGTATGGATGGATCACCGCGCACTGGAACAGGCACGACGGATCAATGCCACAGGACATAAGGTTCTGTCCTATGTCGGCGGAGTTATCTCTCCGGAAATGCAGACGCCGAAACTGCTTTGGCTAAAGGAACATCTGCCAGAGGTGTATTCCAGTGCCGAGCACTTCTTTGACCTGACGGATTTTCTGACCTGGAAATCGACCGGTGCATTGGAGCGATCTTCCTGCACCGTGACCTGCAAATGGACCTATCTGGCGCATGAGGACAGGTGGGACGAGACCTATTTCCGCACGATTGGGCTGGGCGATCTTCCTGAGGACGGTTTTCGCCGGATTGGGCAAAGTGTCGCGCACCCGGGAACTCCATTGGGCGATGGCCTGAACCAGGAAGCGGCTGATGCCATGGGACTGCGCGCTGGCATTGCTGTCGGGGCAGGATTAATTGACGCCCATGCCGGTGGCGTGGGGACGGTAGCGGCGAAGGGTGGCTTGCAGGATGCATCATCCTGCCTTGGTTACGTGTTTGGCACATCGTCCTGCACGATGACAACGACTGCCGCGCCGACATTTGTGCCGGGTGTCTGGGGCCCATATTTTTCCGCCATGGTTCCTGGCATGTGGCTGAATGAAGGTGGACAGTCGGCCGCCGGTGCGGCCATCGACCAGTTGTTGAGCCTGCATCCCTATGCGGGCAAGGCGTCGCAGGAGGCAAAACAGGATGGTACCAGCTTGGCGCCGTGGCTTGCGGCGCGGGTACTGGCTGGCGTTGACAGACCGTCAGACGCGGTAGAACTTGCCGGGCAGTTGCAGGTGGTGCCAGAGTTCCTCGGCAATCGCGCACCTTTTGCCGATCCTTATGCACGCGCCGTTGTGATGGGGCTTGGCATGGAAAGCGGTGCGGATAATCTTGCTGCACTTTACGTCGCCGGGCTTTGCGGGCTTGGTTATGGACTGCGCCAGATTATCGAGACGCAGGCCGAAAACGGCGTCTCCGTTTCCACGATCTCTGTTTCTGGCGGGGCGGGAACACATCCGCTAACCCGGCAGATTCTCGCTGACGCAACGGGAATTCCCGTTGAGGTCACGGCCTGCTCTGAGCCGGTTTTGCTGGGCGCAGCCATGTTGGCGGCTGTTGCCGCCAAACTGTACCCCGATTTGCAGGCCGCAATGCCTGCCATGTCCACTGTGGCCGGGCGTAGTGAGCCGGTACCGGATGCGGCGCGGGCGCTGCACGAGGCACGTTACCAGGCATTTCTGAGAATACAGACACTCGCCCGTGAGGTGCGAAAAGACATTGAGCCATTGTTGCCCGCAGCCTCTGGCTAAGTGGCCGGGCACATATATCAGGGAGGAACCAGTATGCAGTTTTCAGGGACATCGGTCATCATCACAGGCGCAGGCAAAGGCATCGGTCGGGCTTGCGCCCGTGTCATGGCCGAACGAGGTGCCGAAGTCATCGCCGTTAGCCGGACAACGTCGGATCTCGACAGCCTGCGTGACGAGATTGGTGGTCGTTCGATCACCGTTGATCTGGCTGACCCGGTTGCAACGCGCAAGGCTATGGCGGAAGCCGGCACTGCCGACTTCCTGATCAACAGTGCCGGTATCAATGTTCTCGAGACAAGCTTTGACATGACCGAAGCGGGTTATGAGGCGGTGATGGGCATCAATTTGAGGGCGGCCCTGATCACCAGTCAGGAGTTTGGCCGTGCCCGCCGTGCCGTTGGCGGTGGCGGTGCGATTGTCAACATAACCTCGATTGCCGGACATCGGGGTTTTAACGAACACTTGTGTTACGCAGCGTCCAAAGCAGGTCTTGAGGGTGCAACACGGGTGCTTGCCAAGGAGTTCGGCCCTTATGGCATAAGGGTCAATTCCGTTGCGCCAACCATCACATTGACGGAACTTGCGATGGAAGCCTGGAGCGATCCGGAAAAATCCGCACCGATGATGGTACGTCATCCGATTGGCCGTTTTGCCGAGGCCGATGACGTTGCCCGCACCATCGCCACGCTACTTTCACCCGATACGGCCATGGTCAATGGTGCCGTTATCAATGTTGATGGCGGTTTTCTGGCCGTCTAAATTGTCTGTCACAGAAAAAGAGGCACGGCAGTAACTGGGTTTTCCCAGTCACTGCCGTGGTTTAAACGTTTCAGCGCGTGATAAAGTCCGTCGAGACTGAGATGGCACGCCATTCCGCGAGGATGGCAGCGTCTTTTCTGTGTTTGTCCTCGATTGCCGAGACCGTATCACTACCAAGTGGCAGACGGACTGGCGGATGAGGTGCGTCCGCAAAGTCAATGAGCACTTGCGCAAGCTTGTTTGGGTCACCCGGTTGATTGTGGCTGAGGCTGGTTGCCAGCGTTCTTACCTTTCCTGCCGTTGCTTCATAATCTGCGATGATGTGGCTGCTCGAAGTCAGCGACGAGGCATCGAGAAAGTCTGTGCGGAAATAGCCCGGCTCAACGACAGTGACGTGAATGCCCAAAGGTGCAAGCTCGTCATGCAATGCCTCACTCAGGCCCTCGACGGCAAATTTGGTCGATGAATAAACGCCAAATCCTGCTGCGCCACGATATCCTCCTATGGATGAAATGTTGAGGATCCGCCCGGAACGAACCTGGCGCATGAAAGGCAATATCGCGCGAGTGACGTTCAGCAGACCAAAGACATTGGTTTTGTAAACAGCCTCGATTTCGGCTGGCGATGCTTCTTCCACCGCGCCCATCAGGCCAAAACCTGCATTGTTGAGAAGCACATCAATGCGGCCGAACCGTTCAATTGCAGTTTTGGCGGCGGCAGTTGCCTGCTCCTGGCTTGTTACGTCCAGTGTAACTGGCAGCAGATTGGGATGTTCTCCAAAACGTTCAGTGATCGCTTTGGAGTTACGGGCTGTCGCAACGACTGCGTCTCCCTTTGCCAAGGCCTGTGCCGTGATAAGAGCGCCGAATCCGCGGGACGCGCCTGTAATGAACCAGATTTTCATGGTGATGTTCCTTTTGTGATGGTGAGGATGACTTGTTATCTGTCGTTCGCAGTACAGCTGCATCAATCAGGGAAGAACTTCCGCAAGCTCGATCAAATTGCCGTATGGATCGCAGAAGAATGCGAGCCGGCGACTGATCGCCAGCAGGTCGAAAGGCTCGGTGGTGATGGTGACGCCGCGGGCACGTAGCGTTTGCACTGTCGTGTCGACACTTCCGACAGTGAGGCAAAAGTGATGGTAACCGGCATATTTCAGGCTATCGCCAAGGTCGGTATAGGGGCGGACATCAACTGGTGAAGGATCGCCTCCGCCCAAAATTTCGAGGTAAAAATGATCGTCGTTTGCGGGGGCGAGACATGCCAGTTTTTCGTCGGCATAATCCCATTCCGCAATAACCCGGAAATCAAGTTTTTCGACGTACCACCGCTTGACTGTTTCAAGGTCAGGAGTGCGGACAGCAACGTGATGGCCGCGCATATCGGCAAAGGGGGAGGCGGTGTTTTTGGCTGGAGGGATGAAGTCAGTCATGATCGGATCTCCTTGACGCGCCGGCAACAGCACCGGTTTACGAGGAGAAATCTGGACCTTTTTTATAAGTTCGATTAGATAGATAATGCTCTCATCAATGATGAATGAGGTTCATCAATGCGCGCTACTGAACTATCGGAACTGTCTGCCTTTGATGCGGTTGCACGCCACAAGAGTTTTCGGCGCGCAGCAGAAGAACGCGGGGTTACCGCTTCGGCAATCAGTCATGCGGTCAGCAACCTCGAGGCACGAGTCGGGTTGCGCTTGCTCAATCGAACCACACGCAGTGTTTCGTTGACCGATGCCGGCGCCATGTTGATTGCACAAGTGTCGCCTGCCTTTGGTGATATCGGATCTGCACTTGATGCGTTGAACCAATTTCGCGATACGCCTTTCGGGAAGGTCCGCATCAATGCACCAAGTTCAGTCGCGCCATTTGTTTTTCGCTCTGTCCTTGGGCCGTTGATCGCACAGAATCCCAACCTTGAACTGGAGGTGGTGGCGACCGACCAATTGGTTGATATCGTGGAAGAAGGTTTTGATGCGGGTATTCGCCTAGGCGAAAGTCTTCGTGATGGTATGACCGCAGTAAAGATTAAGCCGCGCCTGCGTTTTGCCGTCGTCGGGTCTCCCGATTATTTTGCGCGGCATGCGCTGCCCCATTCCCCGGATGACTTAAGCGATCACTTTTGCATCCGCAATATCTACCCCAATGGCACGCCTTATGCCTGGGAGTTTAGCCAGGCGGGTAAGACAATCGAGTTTCAACCGACCGGATCGCTCTCGCTTGACGACCACGAGCTTATGGTTGAGGCGGCTTTGTCCGGGACAGGTCTTGCCTACGTCTGGGAGGAACGAGCGCGCCCCTACATTGCCGATGGGAGGCTTGTGGAATGCCTTGCCTCATGGAGCGCGCCGGAGGACTGGTTATATCTGTACTATCCATCCCGCAGGCATATGGCTGCGGGATTGCGCGTGGTTATCGAGGCATTGCGTGTCTAATTCCCGCTACCCCTCTACGCCGTCAGGCTTGGCTGTTGTGTAAGGTTTGAGGATGAGTGAGGGGGAAAATCAGTTTGATCGAGGTGCCCAGTCCAAGGGTTGAGTGGATGTGGGCCTCTCCGCCACTTTGGCGAACGAACCCATAAACCATTGCCAAGCCAAGGCCCGCTCCACCATGTTCTTCACGGGTTGTGAAATAGGGTTCAAAAGCCTTGTCGACGGCTTCGGGTGTCATTCCGATACCTTCATCGGTCACATCAATGATCAGTACATCTTTGTCCGATGATGCGCCGATGGAGATCAGGCCACCCTTTGGCATTGCGGCGGCGGCATTCAGGCAAAGGTTGAGGATCGACTGCTCAAGAAGGGCAGGGTCAAGCGGAATGGTTGGCAATTCCTCGTTGAGATGAAGTGTAATACGGCACTTCGATCCAACGGCAATCTCGAGAATATCTGCCATGCCGCGCAACAGGCTGGCGACATCGATGTGCTGCGCGTGGATCGGTTGCTGGCTGCCGACCGTCAACATGCTCGAGGCAAGTGAGCGCCCGCGGTCGGCGGCTTTGCGAATACGGGTGATATGGCGTTTTTGACGGTCATTGAAACCGGCCTCGCGTTCCAGCAGGCCGAGACTGCCCGTTATGATGCCGATCATGTTTCCGACTTCGTGACTGACCTGATGGGTCATACGCATGATGCCATCCAGTCGCTGGGCCTTTACGGCTTCTGCTTCCTGGCGGTCCAGGGCGGTGACATCACGCGCCAGCATCACGATGCCGCCGTCCGGCTGGCGTGAGAGTGAGATTTCAATGACCTGCCCGTCAACGCGATGCCGGATAAAGATGCGGTCTATCAACGCGCCGCGGTCACTATCTGATGGCAACAAGGACGGATCGATTTCCGGAATGGGTTCCACAAAACGTCGCAATGGCAATTTGCGAGAGGAACCTGAGCGGCCAACAAGCTCGATAATCCGGCGGTTCATGGTAATCGGCCGGCCGCTCGGGTCAAACAGCGCAATGCCTTCATTCATGTTGCGGAAGGTTGAGCGGATGGTGCGGGCCGCAGCCTCTGCGGTGCGGCGCAGCCGTGAGACACGATCAACGCTGTCATGAAACGCGCGAAATGCGTCGAGCAGCTGAATCAGTTCCGTTTCCGGCCCGCGATAGGATGGCGGGCCAACATCCTTATCACCCTTGGCCAGCGCGTTCATGCCATTCGACAGCGTGACGATGCCGCGTGAGACACGCATGACCGAGCGAATGGAGAAAACCGCCATGACCAGCACCAGGAAGGACGCAAGCGCGACGATGACCAGCAGACGGCTGAGCGCATCGGACGTGGAAAGCAAATCCTCGTTCAGGCCACGGGCAATTGCATCGCTTTGGGTTTCGGTGGCGTGGGAAAGGTCACGCGACACGGTGTGAAGTTTGGCGACCGAGGCGCGTATTGCAAACATTTCAAGGAGATACTGAGTCTGTGCCTTGAAGACGCGCTCATAATGCAGCAGTTCGAAGGCGGCAAGGCGTTGGCCTGGATATCCTTCCTGACGGGCAGTTGTTTCCGAGACATAACGACGGCGCAGTTCGCCGAGCTGGAAAAGGCTGTCAGAGGTTGAGGCGGCTTGCACGATGCCGTTCATGCGTTGGCGCAGGTTGGGGTCCAGAATGCCTTTGCCGGTGGCGATTTCGCCAAGTGCGGCGGCAGCATCTGCCTTGTGAACCTGCGCTGCATCAGCATCCTTGACCAGATCGAGCGTCTGTGTGCGAATTTGCTGCAAGAGTTCCGCAATTCGGTCGCTGGCAAACCCCGGAATGCGTCGCTCGTCCTCTTTCGGTGTTATCATGGAGAGCAGGCTGTCGACCTGCTGCACCACCGAGCGGCTTTCGCTGGATACCCGGTAGGGCGAGGCGGCGTTCATCAAGAAGGGTGCGCTTGACACCAGATCCGACACCTGCCGCGAAACCAGCGATACCTTGCCGAGGCTGGAAAATGCCTGCACACCGTAAGCGGCCATCTCATCACGGGCCCTTTGCAAACCATATATGGCAATTGCCGAGAGGCTGAAGACCAGAACGCAGATAAACACAATCGCAAAAGGCAGGCGGAACGCAATCGACGACAGAAATGAACGATTGATCACGGGGACAGCTCGGCTTCGTCGGTATGCAGCACATATCCTTTGCCACGTCTTGTCTTGATATGGCGCGGCAAGTCCGGGTTTCGTTCGATTTTGCGGCGCAAGCGCAGAACCAGCACATCGACATTCCGGTCAATGTAGCGGTCGCTTTCGGAGCCCAGGCGGTCGAGGATTTGTGTGCGACTGACCGGCTGGTTCGGTGTTTCCGCCAGAATTTCAAGCAGCGCAAATTCCGCTGTTGTCAAAGTCTTGCTTCGATCAACAAGGCAAACGGCCTGATGGGCATCATGATCAAAAACCCAGTCCCCGAGATGTAGGGCTGAGCGACTGTGATCGCGTTCGCTGTCTTTTTCGTGTTTCAACGATGGAATGGTCCTGCGCAACACCGCCTTGATGCGCGCAGTCAGTTCGATTGGCTCGAAGGGTTTCACCACATAGTCGTCGGCGGCGGTTTCGAGGCCAAGCACCCTGTCTATGGCGCTGCCCGCTGCCGTTACCATGACAATGCCGATATCGACCTTTGTACGCAATCGCTGGGCAAAGGTCCGACCGGATGTGCCGGGCAGGTTATGGTCCACCAGCACGAGCTGCATGGTGTCCGTTGCCAAAATTGCGTCCGCTTCCTCGGCAGATCGCGCGCAGGTCGGCACCCAACCCTCAGCCTCGACCAGATCGGCAATAAGTTCGGACATGTCTGGATCGTCCTCGACGATCAGAATCTTTACCTTCTGATTGAGCACTGCGTATTCCTCCCACAGCTATCATAAGCACGCTCTTGGCGATCTTCAAAGCTTCGGTGATTATCGGAAATGTCATATTTGTAACAAATGTCATGTTGTTGGGCGCTTTGGTGAAAGATTGGTAACCATTCTTCGATTGCGGCGGCGGCAGTATCTGACATGCTATATGCGGAGATTGGAACGGGGAGGTTCCAAGCAGGGAGGCTCAATTGAGAGCAGTGACCGCTTTTGCGGCAAGCATGGTCGTGTGGCTGTGCGGCGCAGGCCATGGCATGGCCGAGTCGAAGTTGAACGTCCTGTGCGGCGTCGACGAGGCTTGGTGTGTGACCATGCAAAAAGCATTCGAAAGCAAGATGGGTGTCGAGATTTCGGTGGTTCGCAAGAGCACTGGCGAAATTCTCGATCAGATCCGCGCCGAACGTGCACATCCGACCATAGACGTGTGGTGGGGCGGTACTGGCGATACCCATTTGCAGGCCAGCTCGGAAGGTTTGCTCGAAGAATACCACCCCGCCAACCCGAATGACCTGTTGCCCTGGGCACAGAATTTTTATGCGATGTCAGGGTCGCGCTCGGCCGGAATTTATGCCGGTGCGTTGGGCTTTGCTTACAATACAGAACTGCTGGCTGAAGCGGGGCTGCCAGCGCCGACCTGCTGGAAAGATCTGGCAAAGGATATTTATCGCGGCCATATCCAATCGGGAAATCCGAATTCGTCGGGCACGGCGTTTACCTTGCTTGCCACGCTTGTGCAGCTGTTTGGAGAGGACGAAGCCTTCAGCTTCATGGCAAAACTTGATCGCAACGTCGTTGCCTACACCAAGGCAGGTTCAGCTCCGGTCAAGGCCGCCGCCCGGGGAGACGTGTTGATCGGAATTTCCTTCATGCATGATGCGGTGACGCAGAAGATTGAAGGGTTTCCGCTGGCAATCGTCGCGCCCTGTGAAGGGACCGGATATGAGATTGGTGCGGCCAGCATCATCAAGGGCGCGGCCAATCTGGCTCTTGCACGTGCCTTTGTCGACTACGCCTTGAGCCCGGAAGGGCAGGCAACCGGATTTCGCGCAGGTCAAAACCAGGTGCCATCCAATGCCAAGGCAAGCCTGCCGCTGACGGCGCCAGACATATCGATGATCAAGATGGTGGATTATGACTTTGCCACCTTCGGTCTGCCAGAAGAACGAAGTCGGCTGTTAGCCCGCTTCGACAATGAAATCCACCCGACGCAATAGGGTCGGCAATTCAAACAACAATAACAAATAGCGCAGCACTGCAAGTGCTGCGAACGGCAGCGCCATGTTCAAACGCTGTCCCCCATTCAGACGCAAGCTATAGGAGGATACCCATGCGACTGACTATACTGACCAGCCTGCTTTTTACCGGTACTGCACTTGCCACCACCGGCGCTCAGGCCGCAGGCGAGCTTAACCTGATTTGCTCGGCTGACGTTGTTATCTGTGAGCAGATGAAGGGCGACTTCGAGAAGTCCCATGACATCAAGGTCAACATGGTGCGCCTGTCGTCGGGCGAAACCTATGCCAAGGTTCGTGCAGAAGCGCGCAACCCGAAGACCGATATCTGGTGGGCCGGTACCGGCGATCCGCATATGCAGGCTGCATCTGAAAACCTGACGCTGGAATACAAATCGCCAATGCTTGACCAGTTGCAGGACTGGGCCGTGAAACAGGCAGAAAGCACCGGTTACAAGACAGTTGGCGTTTACGCCGGTGCGCTCGGTTGGGGCTACAACACAGAAATCTTCAAGTCCAAGGGTTACAAGGAGCCGCTGTGCTGGGCCGATCTTCTGGCACCGGAACTGAAGGGCGAAATCCAGATCGCCAACCCCAATTCCTCCGGCACAGCCTACACGGCACTCGCTTCACTGGTGCAGATCATGGGTGAAGACCAGGCCATCGACTATCTGAAGAAGCTCAACGCCAATATCTCGCAATACACCAAGTCGGGTTCTGCACCGGTCAAGGCGGCTGCGCGTGGCGAGACTGCGGTTGGTATCGTCTTCATGCATGATGCGGTGGCGCAGACGGCAGAAGGCTTCCCGGTCAAGTCGATCGCGCCATGTGAAGGTACCGGTTATGAGATCGGCTCCATGTCGATCATCAAGGGTGCCCGCAACCTCGACAATGCGAAGGTCTGGTACGACTGGGCGCTGCAGCCGGACGTGCAGTCTCGTATGAAGGATGCCAAGTCCTTCCAGTTGCCGTCCAACAAGACGGCCGAAGTGCCGAAGGAAGCGCCGAAGTTCGAGGATATCAAGCTGATTGACTACGACTTCAAGACCTATGGCGAACCTGTCAAGCGCAAGGCTCTCTTGGAGCGTTGGGATCGTGAAGTCGGCGCTGTCGCCAACTGATCCGAGACGTGACGGCCGATACCCCGACCTTTGGTTCGGGTATCGGCCTCAAGTTCATTCATCAGCATAAAAATAGCGAGGTTGGCCATGACGCGTGGCAATCGCAGGCTGGACGTTGTCCTGATGCTTGGGGCAGTGGCCCTGTTTCTTCTCCCCTGGTACCGCATCGAAGGCGGCTTCTACAGTTTTCGCTGGTTTTCGGAGTTCTTCTCCGCGTCCAGTAACGCGCCAGGTATTCTGCAAATTCTTGTCTACGGCAAGCCGTGGCTGATTGGCATTGCGCTGATCTTCGTTGGTGCATGTGCTGTCAGGCCAATCGCGGATCCAATGCGACGCGGCAAGCTGCTGGCATGGATCGGTGCGATAGGTCTGCTATTCCTTAGCCTACAGGGGCTGGCGATCGGTTTTACCGGCTGGACATGGACCATTAGCGAGACCCTGTTTGGCCAGCTGGCCGATGGTCAGCCGTCGATTGGTGCCGGTGGCGTCTTGATGTCGCTGGTCTTTGTGCTGTTGTTTGCTTTCGGTCTTGCCGAACGCGGCGTAATGAAGGGTGATGCCTTTGTCGTCGGTTCGATTTCGGTGCTGGTTTTCCTCGTTACCGTCTTCGTGTTCTATCCGATTGGCAGCATGCTGATTGCCTCGGTTCAGGACTTTGACGGTTCTTTTAATGCCGATGGTTTTATCCGCAATATCCAGGATCCAGGTATCTGGAGCCTTGGCTGTGTGCTCGGTGAAGAACGCTGCGGCGTCGCCTGGCGGACATTGTTCCTCGCCCTGATGACTGCGTTTGGCTCGACCGTGCTTGGGCTTGGTTTTGCGCTGGTCGCAACACGTACCCGTTTTCCGTTCAAGAGGGGGCTGCGTCTGCTGACGGTGTTGCCGATCATCACGCCACCTTTTGTTATCGGTCTTGCGCTGACGCTTCTGTTCGGTCGCGCCGGTGTTGTCACGCAGGGACTGTCTGATCTTTTTGGCATAGAGCCGGGTCGATGGCTTTATGGCCTGACCGGCATCTGGATTGCACAGGTTCTGTCCTTTACCCCCATTTCATTCCTTGTGCTGATTGGTGTTGTTGAGGGTGTAAGCCCATCGATGGAAGAAGCGTCGCAGACGCTGCGGGCCGATCGCTGGCGCACCTTCTGGCGCGTGTCGCTGCCGCTGATGAAGCCTGGCCTCGCCAACGCCTTCCTCATTGGTTTCATCGAAAGCATGGCCGATTTCGGCAATCCGCTGGTGCTGGGCGGTAGTCATGGCGTTCTGTCGACTGAAATATTCTTTGCAGTGGTCGGTTCGCAGAATGATCCGTCACGCGCAGCCGTTCTGGCGATCATCCTGCTCTGCTTCACACTGTCGGCTTTCCTTGCCCAGCGTCTCTGGCTTTCGGGCAAAAATTTCGCAACGGTTACCGGAAAGGGCGACAGCGGTGCCCACATTGCCCTGCCGCGCGGCCTGTCGATTGGTGTACACGCGGTTGTCGTTCCGTGGATGCTGTTCACCATCGTTGTTTACGGCATGATCCTGGTCGGTGGTTTCGTGAAGACCTGGGGTCTCGATAACTCTCTGACCTTCGCACACTATATCCGTGCCTTTTCGGTCAGTTTTGCTGACGGCTCCATCGCCTGGACAGGTGTCGCCTGGAATTCGTTCTGGACGACAATGGAGATTGCGTTGATTTCGGCGCCGCTGACTGCTGCTGTTGGCCTGCTGACAGCCTATATCATCGTCAGACAGAAATTTGCCGGTCGCAATATCTTTGAATTTGCCCTGATGATGAGCTTTGCCATTCCCGGTACGGTCATTGGCGTTAGCTATATCATGGCTTTCAACCTGCCTCCGGTGGAGTTGACCGGTTCGGCTCTGGTGCTGATTGCCTGTTTTGTTTTCCGTAACATGCCAGTTGGCGTGCGCGGCGGCATTGCAGCGATGAGCCAGCTCGACAAGAGCCTTGATGAAGCGTCGCTGACGTTGCGGGCCGACAGTTTCCGCACCATCAGAAAGGTCATCCTGCCATTGCTGCGTCCGGCCATCACGGCGGCGCTGGTCTACTCCTTCGTGCGTGCGATCACCTCGATCAGCGCCGTGATTTTCCTCGTCAGCGCGGAATACAACATGGCAACCTCCTACATCGTCGGTCTCGTTGAGAACGGTGAATATGGCGTGGCCATTGCCTACTCCTCAATGCTCATCGTGGTGATGATCACGGTCATTACCGGCTTCCAGCTGCTGGTCGGCGAGCGTCGTTTGCGACGTGAAAACCGTGTCGCAGGCCTGCAGCCAGCAAACTCCGTTCCTCTGTCTCAGGAGAAAACAGCATGATTTCCGTAAAACCCGGTTCCGTTACCTTTCAAAATGTTCGCAAGACCTTTGGTTCCTTCGTTGCCATTCAAGACCTGTCCCTCACCATTGAGCCGGGAACGCTGGTGACACTGCTTGGTCCATCCGGTTGCGGCAAAACGACAACGCTGCGCATGCTGGCGGGTCTTGAACACCCGACCGCCGGACGCATCTTGATTGGCGGCAAGGATGTCACCATGCTGCCTGCCAATGAACGTGACGTTTCCATGGTCTTCCAGTCCTATGCCCTGTTCCCGCATATGACCGCGCTCGACAATGTCGCTTATGGCCTGCAATCCTCAGGGTTACGTAAAGCAGAGGCGCGGGAAAAGGCTGAAGAAGGCCTGAAACTGGTTGGTCTTGCGGGTATGGGTCACCGTCTTCCCGCCGAGCTTTCAGGCGGTCAGCAACAGCGTGTTGCTGTTGCCCGCGCGCTGGTGCTTGAACCACAGGTGCTGCTGCTTGATGAGCCACTTTCCAACCTTGATGCGCGTCTGCGCCGCCGGGTCCGTACTGAAATTCGTGAGCTGCAGCAGCGTCTGGGTTTCACGGCGGTTTACGTGACGCATGATCAGGACGAGGCGCTGGCGGTCTCCGACCGCATCATCGTGATGAAAGATGGCGAGATCGCACAATCGGGCTCGCCACGCGAACTTTATGAAGCGCCAGCCTCATCCTTCATTGCCGACTTTATGGGCGAAGCGAATGTCATTGGTTGCGAAGTGGTTGGTATCGAAGGTCCAAATGCGCTGATCCGGGTCGGTGGTGTCGATCATCGTATACCGGCTCGTGATGCAAAAACCGGAACGGCACAACTGGCTGTTCGCCCCGGTTCTATTTCGATCGGGCAACCCGGCGGTCAAGGGTTGGCCGGTCGGGTGCTGCACAGCGCATATCTGGGCGGTCATGTCGAATATGAAGTCGAGACGGATGTCGGCACGCTGTTCATCATCGATCATGCGGTTGAAACCAGCCTTCCGCCGGCCAGTGATGTGACGCTCGGGTTCAAAAGCCGCGGCATTGCCTTGATCCAATCTTGAATTCAACCAAGTGCATAGGAATGATGAAATGACCAAGCATGATATCGGCCTCGATCAACGCTTCGAACTGGCGAAGTCTCTGGCCGCAGAAGCGGGCGCCTTGGCGCTCGATTACTTCAACAAGCGCGATACGCTTGTTGTCGAGACCAAACGCGATCTTCAGGACGTCGTGTCGATTGCCGACCGTAATGTCGAAACCTTTCTACGTGAAAGGGTGCTCGCGGCCATTCCGGAAGACAGCTTTCTGGGTGAAGAATTTGGTCTGCAGGACGGAACATCGGGTTACACCTGGGTGGTTGATCCGATCGATGGCACGGCGCCCTTTGTCAACGGCTTGCCAACATGGTGTGTATCGATTGCCGTGTTGCGTGGTGGTGTGCCAGTGATCGGTGTCATTCAGGTGCCTTGCATGAACGAAACCTACGCCGCAGCAGATGGCATGGGTGCGACGTTAAACGGTAAATCGCTCAAACTTGATCCAAGCCGCACCATCCAGAATTCAATGACCGGTATCAGTTCCAACACCATGGTGACGCCGGAACTGGTTGGCTCGATCATCACCGATCTGCTCGCCCGTGGCGGCAGTTTTATCCGCAACGGTTCGGGTGCCCTGATGCTGGCCTATGTCGCGGCCGGACGCCTCGTGGGATACTACGAACCTTATATGCGCGCCTGGGACTGCATGGCCGGTTTTTGCCTCGTGAAAGAAGCCGGTGGCCGCTTTATGCCATTCCCGGCAGAAGGTGAAGCGCTGCTGAGCGGCCATCCGGTTCTGGCTGGCAATGTCTCTGCCTATGATGAGCTGATAGCGCTGCACAACACGTGCTACGTCACGCCCGCTGCAGCCGTTGCGTAGGGCCAGGAACGGGAGATAGTCATTCACAGGATTGGCGATATCAAGCGCTGCTGCTTGCTTGCAATCAATGAACACGTGTGCAATATTGCACGCGTGTTCAAATCGATTTGATGGTGATCTCGTGGAAAGCTTGCATTACGCCGATACGCTTCAGGCTCGCGCCGATCTCTGCCGTGCGGTCATCCGCTCCGCCGGAGAGCTGGTTCTTAAGGGTTTTCATGGTGAGGCCGAGCGCAGTGTTTCGATGAAGGGTCCACAGGATTTTCTCACCGTGACGGATGCTGCTTCCGAGGCGCATATCCGCAGCATGATTGAAAAACATTTCCCGGATGATACCTTCTTTGGTGAAGAGGGTGGCGGAAATATCGGTGCCAAGGTCTGGGTCGTGGACCCTGTCGACGGGACTGCCAACTTTGCGCGGGGCATCCCGCATTTCTGCATTTCGATTGCCTATGTTGAAGATGGTCGAACAGAAATTGGGGCCATCTACAACCCGGCGCTAGACGAGCTTTATTTCGCCGTTCGCGGCGAAGGCGCGACACTCAATGGCAAGCCGATCAGTGCATCCGGAACCCAGCGTTTCGATGCCGCGTCCATCGAAATGGGATGGTCGACACGGGTATCCAACGATACCTATCTCGGTGTCGTCAAAAATCTGCTCGATATGGGGACCAATGTCCGACGTGCCGGATCAGGCGCACTTGCTCTGGCCTATGTCGCGGATGGCCGGTCAGACGGTTATCTTGAGCTACATATGAATTCCTGGGACTGCCTTGCCGGACTGCTGTTGGTCAGTGAGGCTGGAGGCGATGTCTGCCCGTTCCTGGAAATTGGCAGTCTTCGTGATGGCGGAGCAGTTCTGGCCGCCGCGCGTGGCGTCTCAGCAGGCGTAAGCAAGGCATCCGCCATTCCGCTGGCGGTGGTTGAAGCGAGCGGCGCGAGACCGGTTTCGTCGGTTGCCTGAATTAATTTGCAAAGATGAATGACGGTGCAAGCGCCGGTATGGAGGAATGGATTATGGACGGACCGGTTTATGCAAGACCCGCAATCAGCAAGATTGCCGAAGGTCTCGGGCCGCACAATGCCACGCTTTATATCGGTGGTAGTGATGGCGCGCGCGATATTGGTCTGCTGCGGCGCCACGGCATTACCACAGTTGTCAATTGCGCCGTCAATCTGGACATCAATCTGGTGCGGGGCGCCGACGAGGACGGTGATCTTCTCGCCACCGGTTACGGCGATATCCGTTATTACAAACTTGGCCTGATCGACGGGGAGGGAAGCCCCGATACGATGATGCTGGGTGCCTACTATATTCTGGATGGGGCTCTGCGCCAGACCATGCCGAAACGGGCGACCTATCCGTTCCCCGATGGCGGCAATGTACTCGTCAACTGCCGTAGTGGTCGCAGCCGGTCGGTGTCTCTGGTGGCGCTGTTTCTCCACAAACAACAGCCTGAACTTTATCCGACGCTTGATGATGCTGTTGCAGTCATCCGTGAGCGACGCGAATTGCGTCCGGACGAGTGGTTTGAGACCCCGAAACCGAGCCTTTATGAAGCGGCGCGGCGTGCATCCGACTGGATTGATCTCGTCGAAGGCCGAAAGAAGGCTTGATCATGGGTGTAAGACATTTCCCGCCGGTCGCTGTTATCGCAGACGCACATTTTCACGATACCTCGGCAGATTTTGGCTTTACCGGTATCAATGTGGATGGCCAGCAACTGACCATGCGAAGCTGGTCAGATACACGCCAATCGACCCGCGTTTTTAACGAAAGTGCGGACGCGCTGCGCGCTGCCCTTGATCAGGTGGCTGCCCGCAACATCCGCCATGTTGTGCTGCTTGGCGATTATACCGATGATGGCCAGCGTGCCACGACGGAAACGTTGCGCGGTTTGCTACAGGCCCATACCGATACCCATGGCACCGCCTTTTACGCTCTGCCGGGCAACCACGACATTTTTGGCCCGCAAGGTCGCCATCATCAAAAGGAATTCTTGGGGGAGGCGGGACGCAGCCTGTCGATAACAAGCAATCCAAGCACGGTTGATGACTGTGTGGCGTTCAGCGATGCCATGTATTGTGAAGGCTATCCGTCGGGCCTGAACCCGATGGCGGCATTCGGTTATTTTCGTCGTCCGGAATATCTGCACTGGGAGACACCCTTCGGCACAAGCGATGCTGCCGACGACCGGGTTTATACCGTGACCTCGCCTGATGGCAGCAATGTCTATCGCCTGATGGACGCCTCCTATCTTGTTGAACCGGAGCCGGGCCTTTGGTTGTTGATGATTGACGCCAACGTATTTGAACCGCTGGACGGGCAGTTCGAGCGTGGCGAGGAGGCTGCCTTTACCGACAGCACATCTGGCGGCTGGAATGCGATGCTCAGGTCCAAACGCTTCATTCTGAATTGGATTGCTGATGTCAGCCAACGGGCAAAGCAGCAGGGCAAGACGCTTATGGCGTTCTCGCATTACCCGGCGCTCGATCCGTTTGACGGAGCTTCCGGTGCCGAGGCGGTATTATTCGGCGAAACCAATGTCGTACGGCGCACGCCTGTGAAGGCTGTCGAGGATGCATTGCTCGCCGCTGGCGTCACGGTTCATTTCAGTGGCCATCTGCATGTGGAAGGTGTGACGAGACGAGGAGCCTCCGGCCGGAGCCTGACCAATGTTGCGGTCCCGTCACTGGTGGCTTTTCCGCCAGCCTTCAAGGTTGTACATGCCTCGATGACTGAGGTTGCGGTTGAAACCGTTGAAATGTCAGACTTGCCCGTCAACGATCTCCTATCGCAAGGATATGGTCGAGAGACCGATATCCGCGGCGAACAGCGTGATCTGGCCTTTACCGCCGGTCACTATGGTGACTTCCTGCGACAGCACAAACGCGCTTTGGTGCGGCATCGTTATTTCGTCAAGGAATGGCCCGCAGATATAGTTGCGGCAATCGGCAACAGGCCCGTCTGGGATGTGATCTCCTCGCTTGGTGTCACGGACGAGACTATGCCTATTCGATTTGATGGCTTGGCTGATCTGCCGATGTTTGAATTGATTGCAGATTGGTACTGTCTGCGACAGGGCGCGTCGCTGGCCTTGTCGCATATCGAGCCGGAAAGGTTGATGCTTTACCGTTCGCTGGCATCGAGGTTCGGGCGGGCTCCCGGAGTTCATGACGGCTCTCTCTCGAGTTTCCTTGGGATATTCTTCGGGGCTCTCGGGCTTTTTCTTGATCGTGCCGAAGGAGGAGCGCAGAATCTGGTTCTGTCGATCCCGACGGTTGGCGACGTCGTGCCGGCATAATTGTCGATATGAGGTGAGTGCATGGAATCGGCCATCGTAAGCATCAACCTGTTTGGCGCAGTCGCTCTGCTGCTCTTTGGTCTGCGTCAGATTAAGGACGGCATGTCTAGAGCGCTGGGTGCAAAGTTGCGGACCGGCCTTGCTGCCGGCACACGAAGCGGCCCTCGTTCATTTGCTGCCGGTTTCCTTGCAACCGTTGCGCTGCAAAGCTCGACAGCCACCGCCCTGATGGTCGCATCCTTCGTTGAGAAGGACATGATCGTGCCAGCAATGGCGCAGATCGTCATGCTTGGTGCAAACATTGGAACAGCGACCACGGCGTGGATCGTTGCCTTGGGTCTCGGTTGGTTGTCGCCGCTGCTGATCCTGGCCGGTGTCGTGTTGATGCGCATGACCTCGTCAGCCAAGCAGGGCGCTGGCACGGCGCTTGTGGGTGTCGGTCTCATGCTCTTGTCGCTGCATTTGCTGTCTGCGGCCACCGATCCGCTGCGTCAGTCGCCAGTACTCAATCTTTTCATCACCATGCTGGGTAATGCCTGGCCGGTTGCTTTGATGTTTTCAGCAGGTCTTGCTGTGCTGGCGTCGTCCAGCCTCGCGGTCGTTATTCTGATCCTGTCTTTGGCTGCGAGCGGCAGTATCGATTCCAGTCTGGTGATTGTGCTGGTGCTTGGCGCTAATCTCGGCGGTGCCGTGCCGCCAGTTCTGGCGACCATGAAGGCATCGATTGCCGCAAGGCGTGTGACGATTGGCAACCTCATCATTCGCGCCATTGGTTGCGCCGTTGCCATGCCACTTGCCGGTTATGGTGCCGCGATTTTGGAACTTCCCTATTTTTCGCACCAGCAGCTCGCAGTTGATGCGCATCTTCTGTTCAACATTGCCGTGGCGCTGATTGCCTGGCCATTGTCACCGTTCATTTTGCGACTGACAGCGGCCATCCTGCCGGACAAAAAAACCGGCGATGATCATCGCAGCTTCCTTGATAGTCATGATCTCGACCAGCCGGTTGCAGCTCTTGCCGGTGCCAGCCGCGAAGTGATGCTGGTTGGCGATCTGGTTGAGCGCATGTTGCGTCAGGCTGCAGAAGCAATGCGCCGTAACGACCTTTCGCAACTGAGTGAAATCAGTGCACTTGAAGGGCGCGTCGACCGAATTCAGCATGAAATCAAGGTGTTCGTGTCGCGGGTCGGGCAAGGGCAGTTGAGCGATGAGGATTATCGTCGTTCAATGGATATCGTTGAATATGCAATCAATCTTGAGCATATCGGCGACATCATCGAAAAGGGCATCCGGCCGGAAATTGCCAAGAAGGTTAGCCTTGGTTTGACCTTCTCTGAAGACGGCCAGCAGGAATTGCTGCGCCTGTTCACCATCACGCTCGACAATCTGCGCATGGCCCAGACGGTTTTTTCGACGAAAAATTCTGAACTGGCGCGCCGTCTCGTCGAAGTGAAGGAAGATGTTCGTCGACTGGAAAAGCAGTCATCCGCCCGCCATTTGCAGCGCCTGCGGGACGGCAGGGCCGACAGTATCCAGACGAGTTCTCTGCATCTCGATTTGTTGCGAGACCTCAAGCGCATCAATGCCCATGTCGTGGCGGTGGCGCTTCCCATTCTCGATGATAGCGGCCTGCTTAACGAAAGCCGTATCCGGCAAGTCAATTAACGCATGAAAGCCAGTTAACGGGCGGTTGTCCGCTCCACCATGCTGACCGGTACGACCTGCAATCTGGTTTCCGGTTCGTCGCTGTCGAGCGCGGTCAGGACCTTTTCAGTCAGCGCATCAAAGGACTGGGCGATGGTGGTGAGCTGATAACTTTTCCAGCCGGCCTGGGGGATGTCGTCAAAACCGACAACCGAAAGATCCTGCGGTACGCGGCGCTTCATTTCCAATCGGGCGGCGTCGAGGAAACCGAGCGCCAGCAGGTCGGTGACGCAGAATGCGCCATCTATATCCTTGTCTTTCAGCAATTCACAACCGGCCTGATAACCGCTGTCATAACTGGTTGGACCGTTAGACCAACTGACAACTTCAATGTCTTCGCTGTCCATCCGTTTGGTAAAGGCCTTGGCGCGGCGAAGCTGTGCCGGGGTCTGGCTGCCACTGGTGACGACGGCAACTTTTTTGCATTTCGCAGCCCGCAGCCGCATTGCCGCCAGATCGGCGCCGTGTGAATCGTCACTGAGAACGATATTGGTGTCGGTGCGGTCCACGCTCTGGTTGATCAGGATAAGACGCACGCCATTGGCAATACATTCATCCACGATCGAGGCCGGTGGTTCACCTGACAGTACAACGATTGCCTGCGCACGGAACTCAAAAAGCAGTTCGATCAGCGGTGCGATATCTTTGCGTGCATCAGCGGCGTTCAAAAGAAGGCACTGTGAACCACGACGCAAAAGCGCAAGGCTTAAAGCATCGAGTTGTTTGGAAATGAACGGCGAACTGAGATTGGCACCGACCACACCAATGAGATTGGAACGATCATTGTTCAAACCCTGCGCCAGACGATTGACGCGGTAGCCAAGATCTTGCGCCGCTTTCAGAACCTTCTTGCGCACCGCTTTCGACACGCTGCCGCCCGGGGTGAATGTTCGTGATACGGCCGAGCGAGATACGCCAGCCCGTTTTGCCACTTCTTCCGCCGTTACAAAGCCTCGGGCCATGCATTCCCCCTGATATTTTTCACTTCATCACAGGCCACAAAGTTGGGGTTTTTCCAATCCCCAAAATGTCGAAACACGCGTTTGTGGTGCGAGAATTTCTCGTAACGCGTGGTCCGGCACGTCCATTGTGACGTCTCTGTTCAACTCTGTCACAGACACGCGTGATGTCATTTTTATCTGACGGGCTTTCCCTCTGATCACGTGTGCAATAAATATCCAAAATATACATAAAATAATCAAGCAAAATCAATTAATTATAATATTGATCACGTGTGCAATTTTATCATTGACAAAACCTTCATGAGGATTGATCATCCAACCATAGTCGAAGGCAGTGGGGCTCAAAATCCATGCCTTGGATAAGCAGGAGCGCCCCTGATTGGGCGTTCACCAAGGCTGACGGGTCGGGAGTCCCGTCGGGAGGATTGAATACATTGCTGATGCCCACAGTGCCCAAAATCGTATTTACGCGATTTGGGTGGAGGGATTTTGCGCGCTTTTCATCGAGTGGCGCATGACATCGCAATGGAAGGCCTGGGGAGGAATGATGGCTCTTCTAAGTGACACAAACAAAGCCGATGCGGTGGAGCAACGCGCCATAGGTGCACCTTCAGCGTGGCAGGCTTGGCGCTATCGGCTGAAGATTGCGCTGCGAGAGCCGACGACATTGATCGGCGTTTTGACCGCCTTGCTGTTCACCTATCTGATTGTCGTGCCGATCATATCGATCGTGCTGGATTCTGTGCGGGTGCAGTTTGGTCATGAGCGTCGGCTTGGCAAGGATGTCGGCGATCTCACGATGTATTATCTCGACCGGGCGTTTTTCTCGCCGGTCGCAACGGACCTGTTCTGGCGGCCGCTGGCCAACACGCTGACAGTGGCGCTAGGCGCAATTTCCCTGTCGCTGGTAATTGGCACCGTGCTGGCTTGGCTGATCAGCCGCACCGACATGTTTGGCCGTCGCTGGTTCGCGACTGCGCTGATCGTGCCTTACATGTTGCCTGCATGGACATTCGCGCTGGCCTGGACAACCCTGTTCAAAAACCGCACCGTGGGTGGCCAGCCGGGCTGGTTTGAGGCCATGGGCCTAACCCCGCCGGACTGGGTTGCCTATGGGCGTTTTCCAATCACCATCATTCTGGCCCTGCATTACACGCCGTTTGTCATCCTGCTGTTTGGTTCTGCCTTGCGCCGGTTTGACTCGCAGCTTGAAGACTCGGCCCGTATTCTCGGTGCGCGTCGTTATCAGGTTGCCATCCAGATCATCATGCCGTTGATGCGCCCGGCGCTTCTGTCATCGATGGTGCTGATTTTTGCAAAGTGCCTTGGCGAGTTTGGTGTGCCCTACGTTCTGGGTCTGCCAGTGAAGTTCGAAGTGCTGTCAACGTCGTTGTTCCGCAGTATCGCCTCGCGCCAGACGGGTGTTGCCGGTGTGGTTGCCGCATCGATCATGTTGATCGGTATCATCACCTTGATGATTGATGCACGGCTGGTGCGGGAAGCACGTCGTTTCGTGACGATCGGTTCCAAGGGATCAATGAACCGCCAGAACCGCCTCGGCAAACTTCGCCTTCCGGCAACCGGGTTTGCTGCGGCCGTCTTTATCTTGAGCGTTGGCATGCCGTTGCTCACGCTGGTTCTGTCGACTGTCATGAAGGTGCCTGCGCGTTTCACCTTCGACAACTTCACCCTCGATTACTGGATCGGCACCAACCTGCACACGGTTGCGCTGCAGACAGGCGTGCTATTGAGCCCTGATCTGTGGGCGGCTGCCAAAAACACCATGATGATCGTTGGTTTCGCATCACTGACTTCAGGTGTGCTTGGTCTGCTGGTCGGTTATGTGGTTATCCGTACACCAGTGCGCAGTCTGTCGGTCTATTTGCGTCAGGTAACCTTCCTGCCATATCTGGTGCCGGGCATTGCCTTTGCGGCGGCCTATCTTTCGCTGTTTGCGGTACCGCGTGGTCCAATGCCTGCGCTTTATGGCACGGTGACCATCCTGATACTGGCGCTGATTGCTGATCAGATGCCCTATGCGTCGCGTGCCGGTATTTCCGCCATGACGCAGCTGGGCAAGGATCCGGAAGAAGCGGCACAGGTTGCTGGTGCTGGCTGGTTCCGCCGCATGATCTCCATCGTGATTCCGATTCAGAAGGGCTCACTGGTTACCGGCGTGCTGCTGCCCTTCATCTCGGGCATCAAGGGCCTCAGCCTCTTCGTGATCCTGGCGGTACCGAGCACTGATGTTCTGACCACCTTTTCCCTGCGACTGGTCGACTACCACTACACCCAGGCAGCCAATGCCGTGGTGTTGATCATTGCCGCAATTGCCTATTTCGGCACGCTGTTGGCCCAGAAGCTGACACGCACAAATCTTGCAGAAGGACTTGGAAGCTAATGCCTACAATCAACCTGCGCGGCGCGCAGAAAAACTATGGTGTGAACTCCGCAAACGCGGTTGCCGATCTTGATCTGGAAATCCGCGACGGCGAATTCATGTGCCTGCTCGGTCCTTCTGGCTGCGGCAAGACCACGACCCTTCGCATGATTGCGGGGCTGGAAAACCTGTCGGGTGGCGAGATCAGGGTAGGAGAACGGGTGGTCGACTCCGTACAACAGGGCGTCTTTGTACCACCGGAAAAGCGTGAAATGGGTCTGGTGTTCCAGAGCTATGCGCTGTGGCCGCACCTGACGATCGAGCGCAATACCGATTTTGGTTTGAGACTGCGCAACTTGCCGAAGGCCGAACGCGAAGCGCGGGTAGAGCGCGTCATGCAGGCTCTCGATATTGCCAAGTATCGTGATCGTTACCCGTCGCAGCTGTCCGGTGGTCAGCAACAGCGTGTTGCGCTGGCTCGTATGCTGGCGGTCAATCCGGGCGTGCTTTTGCTCGATGAGCCATTGTCCAACCTTGATGCGCGCCTGCGACTTGAAATGCGTGCTGAGCTGAAACGTCTGCACAACGAGTTCAAGACGACGATTGTTTTCGTGACCCATGACCAGTGGGAAGCGATGACACTGGCAACGACGATTGCTGTGATGAACGAAGGCACATTGCAGCAGATGGGTACACCAAACGATATCTATGATCGTCCGGCAAACCGTTTCGTTGCCGAATTCGTCGGTAGCCCGCCAATTAATATTCTGACCTTCGGCAAACCGGGCGTGTCTGACATTGCCGACAAGGCCGAAGCCTATTTCGCGAAGAATTACCCGAAACTGCGCGGCATCGGTTCGGTTGGTATCCGGCCGGAAGCGCTGGAATACACCTCAAAACAGAAGTCTGTGCCGGAAAACAATTTCGGCGTGGAGATGACCGTTACTGGCGTACTGCCAACCGGTGGCAGCTGGATCCTCGAATTGAAGAGCCAGAACCACACGCTGTTTTTGACGACGCATGCCCTGCCACGGATCGACAGCGGCGAGCGGGTATTTGTGCACGCGCCGCCGGAAGCCCTGCATGTCTTCGACGCGGATGGGCGTCGGGTCAACGAGGCGGACACGGTGCTGAGGAAGAATAGTTACAACTGAAATTCACTGATCATTGGGGCGCTTGCTGGAGGAGAAGCAGTATGAAGCGTAACGTGAAGGGATGCATGGGCCGTTTTTTGTTAACGGCCGCGGTTTTGACAACGCTGGGGGGCGTGGTGAAGGCGGAGGAGCCTTTTAACCTCGATGCCCTGGTTGAGGCCGCAAAAAAAGAAAAGCCGATCACTGTCTATGACAGCACCGGCAAGATTGTCGAAATGGCTGCAAACTTTGCCAAAAAATACGGACTTTCCGCCGAAGGTTCGAAGGTCAAGGCAACAGCACAGCTTGAGATGATCATTCGTGAGGCGCGTGCCAACAATATTCAGGGCGACGTGTCGATTATCAGCGATGCTCCAGCCGCCATGGCGCAGCTGATACCTCAAGGATTTGCGGAAAGCTGGCTGCCACCGGATCTCGCAGACAAGATCCCTGCAGAATACCAGTCGCCGTTGACCGTGGTGAACAGCGCCAATGTATGGGCCTACAACACTGAACTGTTCGACAAATGCCCTGTCACCAACATCTGGGAGCTGACCGAGCCAAAGTGGAAGGGCAAGGTTGCTATGCAGGACCCGCTCGGCAAGGCTTCCTACGTCGACTGGTTCAACCAGATGGCCAAACACGGCGATGACAAGGTCGCAGCCGCTTACAAGGAATTCTACGGCAAAGACCTTGAAAAGGGCGAGGAAACGGCAACGGCAGCTTGGATCAAGGCGCTCGCAGCGAATGCTCCGCTTCTGACCGACGCCGATGCGGCGGCTGCAGATGCGGTGGGTGCACCGGGCCAGTCTGAGCCATTCATGGGGCTGATCAGCTCTGCCAAGTTCCGCGACAATGCCGACAAGGACATGAAACTCGGCCTCTGCAAGGATTTGAAACCATGGCTCGGCTGGCTTTATCCCGGCGTTGGCCTGATCACCAAGGGCACGGACAGTCCGAACGCTGCCAAGCTTTTCATGCATTACGTGATGACTGCTGAAGGCATCGCACCGCAGGCAATCGACGGAAAGATGTCCACCAACCGTGATGTCAGCCTGCCTTCGGACGAGCCTTCCGGCATTGGCGCGGTTCTTGATCAGGTGCTGCCGTACAGCATGGCAAGCGCTCTCGAAGATTGGGATGCGCGCGAGGACTGGCAGGATTTCTGGCGGATGAATTACCGAAAATGAATGGCGATGTGGAGTTGATATCATGACCCAAACCAAACGAACCAAGCTTGATCGGCGCAAATCGGCGGTATCCGCCGTTGCACTGCTGGTTGCAACAGCTCTCAGTGGCGCGGCCCATGCTGAAGATGCCTTTAATCTTGACGCGCTGATCGATGCGGCTAAAAAGGAACCACCGATCACCGTTTATGCTGTCACCGGCAAAATCGTTGATACCGCGAAGTCTTTCACCGAAAAGTATGGTGTTCAGGCCAGCGGCAAAAAGGTGAACGAAGCAACGCAGATCGAACTGATGATCCGCGAGCACCAAGCCGGTAATATCGTTGGTGACGTCAGTGTCGCCACCGATGTGGCCTCCGCCATGGGCGAGTTGCTGCCACAGGGTATCGTTAGCAGCTGGACGCCACCGGATCTGACGAACGACATTTCCAAAAAGCTGCGCGATCCGCTTGTTGTCGTCTCAGACCCTCATGTGTGGACATATAACACCGAAAAATACGACAAGTGCCCGGTCAGCAATATCTGGCAACTGACGGAACCGCAGTGGAAGGGCAAGCTTGCTATGCTCGACCTCTTCGACAAGCCGCTTTATGCCGACTGGTTCAACCAGATCGAGACCCATCACGATGAGGATGTCGCCAAGGCCTATGAAGCGCTTTACGGCAAACCGCTTGATACGACCAATCAGACGGCGACGGCCTCCTGGGTGAAGGCATTTGCGGAAAATGCGCCGCTATTGTCGGATTCTTCGACCGTGGCAGAAGCTGCCGGGGCGCCGGGACAGGCCGAACCTTTCTTCGTGATCACGTCCACGGCAAAATACCGTGACAATGAATCCAAGGGCCTGAAGCTTGGTCTTTGCACTGGCGTACAGCCCTTTACCGGCTTTCTGTATCCCGGTTTTGGTCTGATTGCAGGCCAGACGAAAAGCCCCAACGCCGCAAAACTCTTTGTACGCTACCTGATGACTGAAGAGGGCATCGCTCCGCAAATCGCCGACGGCAAGATATCGGGCAACTCGAAGATTGGCCTGCCAGCAGATGAGCCATCGGGCATCGCCAAGCATCTCGACGAGCTGATGGCATTTGATGCGAGCACCGCTGCTGAGGACCTGGACAAGCGTGAAAGCTGGCAGGATTTCTGGCGGGTCAACTACAAAAAATGAAGCACGGGGCAGGCGGGAGGCCTGCCCTATTTTCCTTGGGAGGGGAAGTCATGCGCAATGGAAAGCATATGATGCGGGTGCTGCTGGCCACCAGCCTTTTGGCGGGTGTCTCAGCGGGATCTTTGCGGGCCGAAGAAGCCTTTGATCTCGATGCTCTGGTCGCTGCGGCCAAGCAGGAAAAACCAATCAACATCTACGACAGCACAGGCAAGATCGTCGAGATGGCCGAGAACTTCAGCAACAAATATGGGCTGAAGGTGACCGGCATGAAGGTGTCTGCCAATAGCCAGCTCGAAATGATTATTCGTGAAAGCCAATCCAGCAATGTGCAGGGTGATGTGGTGCTGATCACCGACGCACCGGCTGCCCTTGCGCAGCTTTTGCCGGAAGGTTTTGTCGAGAATTATCTGCCCGGCGATATGGCGTCAAAAATTCCTGAGGAGTTTCAGGACCCATTGGCCATTTCGACCAATGCCAACGTCTGGGCCTACAATACCGAGGCTTACGACAAGTGCCCGGTCAGCAATATCTGGGAACTGACGGAGACAAAGTGGAAGGGCAAGGTTGCTCTGGTCGATCCGCTTACCAAGGGCACCTACACCGATTGGTTCAACCAGCTTGAAACACACGGCAACGACAAGGTCGCCGCCGCTTACAAAGCGCATTTCGGCAAGGATCTGGAAACGTCAGAGAAAAGCGCCGCTGCCGCATGGATCAAGGCACTGGCACAAAATGCGCCACTTGCCACCGATGGCGACGACCCGGTGGCTGAAGCCGTTGGTGCTGCTGGCCAGAAAGAACCGTTCATTGGGCTGCTAAGCTCTGCCAAGTTTCGCGATAATGGAGACAAGGGATATAAGCTCGGCGTGTGTGCCGACCTCGATCCGTGGGTGGGCTGGACCTACATCAAGCTTGGTCTGATTGCCTCCAAAACGAAAAGCCCCAACACCGCCAAGCTCTTTGTCCATTACATTCTGACGGAAGAAGGCATTACACCGCAGATGAAGGACGGGAAAATCCCGACCAATACCGACATCAAGGTGCCGGATGATGAGCCATCGGGTCTTGCAAAGGTCGCCGATAAGCTACTCGGCTATCGTTCGGCAACCGGCCTCGACGACTTTGATCGTCGTGAAGAGTGGCAGGACTTCTGGCGGGTCAATTACAAGAAGTAACGTTGTCCGGCGCGGTTTTGGCCGCGCCGGCTTTTCCATCGCAAAGAGGTAAAACATACATGTCGACCGACAAGAATTCCACCAGCCCGCAGCCTGCTTCAGAGGATGCACTTGCCCGATCCCGACGATTGATGGAGCTTGCGAAATCAGCGGCACTTGCAGTTCGTGCGCCGCTTCTGGAGGCTTTTCGGTCGAACATGACGATTGATTACAAAGTCGATCTGCATGACATTGTGACAGTCCATGACAAACGGGCCGAGGCGACGATCCGTGCCTTCATTCTGGAGCGTGAGCCTAATTCGGCGATCATGGGTGAGGAAGGTGGCCAGATCGGTTCAGGTGACATCCAGTGGTATGTCGACCCGATTGATGGCACCGCAAATTTTGCCCGCGGTCTGGCATTCTGGTGCGTGTCGATTGCAGCTGTCATTGACGGTGAGGTGGTTGCCGGCGCGATACTGGACCCGATGGCAGATCTGATGTTTGCCGCCGATCTTGAATTTGCCTATCTCAATGATGAGGCGATCCGTTCCCGTTCGGTTGCCGATGAGGCCAAGGCAACCCTGATTACCGGTTATCCGGTTTCGCGTGACTTCCGTCTGGACGGCAAGGAGGTAGCTCTCGCCAATTTTGGGGTGCTGGTAGAGACCTTTTCGACGCTGCGTCGTCCGGGCAGTGCAGCCCTCAGTATCGCCCATGTCGCAGTCGGTTGGGCTGATGCCGCCACCGGGTTTGGGGTCAATGCCTGGGACGTGGCAGCGGCCACGCTTATTCTCAAAAATGCCGGTGGCCAGTATGAGCCGCTGACGCTGGGCAAGGTGGCGCCGGGTTCACTCGATTTTCTGTGCCCCGGTTACATCGCAACAGGCGAAGGTGCGAACTATCCGGCGCTTGAGCATGTTGCCCGTTCCATTTCGGAAACCCGTATCGCCAAGGCTAGCCAGATACAGACATCGACCCGGGTCGGATAATCGGGTTGAAGCAATCAAGGTAAGCCGTCATTTGCGGAGGAAAATATGCAGCACATTGAAACCAGAAAACCGCAGATGCCGGAAAGCCGCGAACTGCCAAAACTCAGCCTGATCTACGAGCGTCATCCGACCTATGGGGTCGATCTGTTTATTTCGGGTAAGGAAGGCGCAAGCGATCTCGATCTTTTGCGTCGCAACGGTATTACCACCGTCGTCAATTGCGCTGTCAATCTCGACTTCAACTATGTCCGTCAGCCGCAGGTCGTGTCGGACCACGAAGGCAGCGTATATGGGCCGGGCGAAATCCGTTATTACAAGATTGGCTTAATCGATGGCGATGGCAATCCGGACACGCAGATGGTGGCGGCTCATTATATCTTCCGGGCGGCGTTGGAGCAGATACTTCCCGACAAACCCTCTTATCCTCGTCGGGAACGTGGCAGCGTGCTGGTAAACTGCCGCGGTGGCCGGTCCCGTTCGGTTGCCGTCGTTTCGCTGTTTCTGCACCTGACCCTGCCGGATGAGTTTCCGACCCTGGAAGCGGCAGTCGACCATGTCCGCGCTCGTCGCGAGTTGCCGGAAGATGAGTGGTACAAGGCACCAAAGCCGGTGTTGGCGAATGCGGCACGGCGTGCCGCCGAATGGATCAAGATGATCGACCGCTCGGCCTAGCGGTCGACATGATGCTGGGCAGACTGGATGAAATGCTGTCCGGCTAAAGCTCGTCCAGACTGTCGTTCAGTGCCTCGATGCTGCGCAGTCTGGCGCGGCCCGCGATATCTGCTTTTTCCAAGCATCGGGTGATCAGCAGATGGCAGAGAGTGAGAACCGATGTGTGGTTGAACAATGGGCCGGGCGCTAACGTCTGGCAGTGAAGATGCCAGGCTGCCGTGGTCAGCAGCGGAGCGCCTTCATCGGTGATGTATACGAGCTTTGCCTTTGATTTTGCAATCTGTTCCAGCAGCGTGTCCATGGTTGCGACACGACGGCGAAGACCAAACAGAATGACCACGTCATCGGGTCGGAAACTGACGAGGTGCTCTCCCAAGGTTTGCCCGGGGCCCGGGATGGCGACGATGTTTTCGATCACCTGAGTCAGTTGCCATTGCATATAGGCTGCGAACGGCTGGCTGCTGCGAAATCCGATGACCCAAACCTTTCTTGCCGCCAATGTTGCCTCGGCAATGGCATCGATCTGATGATCAGTGATTGACAGGAACGTTGCCTCGATATTGACGATCCCTTGAGCCACATGTGCTTTGACCGACTGGGTGGACGATGCATCCGCTGAAGTCGTCAGAAACAGCCGCGATCCCGTCTGTTTTTCGGTGCGGGCATGGCGACGGGCTTCTTCGTAATTATCGTACCCCAACCGTTGCACAAAACGCGAGACGGTGGCTTTCGAGACATGGGCCAACGCCGCCAGTTCCTGTGCAGAATAGCTGGCCAGTTCGCCGGGAAAATCGCAGACGAACTCACCAAGCCGGCGTTCTGCGGGGTGAAGCTCGGGAAGCGCCTGTCTTACGCGAAACAGAAACGACTTTTCTTTCGGCACACCTAACTCCACCAGATTATCTGCTGTCGCAGTTTTGACAGGCGTGGCGGTATTAGCAACCAGAATGCTTCTGGATGATGAATGTCGGTGGGAGGGCGCTCTCACGAGCATGCCTCGCGCATGTTGCCCGATCTGTCTGCCATGTGACGTAGCAACTGTTCAACCGCAGTACTGATCGGTGCAATAACTGGTATCTTGAAGCGAGGGGCAAGCCCGACAGCCGCCTGCCCCAAGGGGCCGCCGCCAATAATCACGGCCTCAGCGCCATCCAGCTCGAAAGACTGCTGCACGGTTATCGCCAGTGCGTCTTCAAGAGCGATGGCATTGGACGCCAGTTCAAGCGGGTCGTCAGGGGTCAGACGGGTGCCGGCATAGAGATGGCCAAGGCCAAGGCCGATTGCCTTGCTGGAGAAACTCGCCACGAGATCAGGTGTCACGGTGGCAATACCAAAGCGGCGTCCGCCCTTCGACGCTTCCAGCATGCCCGCTTCGCAAATGCCAACCACGGGAATATCGACCAATGGCCGCAACTGGTCGATGCCGGGGTCACCAAAGGCACTGATAATGATGCCATCTGAGCGGGAGGCCGCTGCGAGCCCCATTTCCACCACGCCAGCGACGGATGCGGCAAGTTGCCGATCATCGATGATCATCGGCACACCACGCTCTGCGGTGACGCCATCAATCGTCACGCCAGGTGGTAACAGGCCACGGGCAATCTCCGTCATCATCGCCGTCGTGTGCTTTGATGTATTAGGGTTGATGAGGGTTATATGTGTCATGTCATTTGGGGCGTCCGGTACAGGGACGCCCACCTCCCTTGTTCATTTTTATTTTTGGAACACGATAAGGCAAACGCTAGGTGTATTGAAGGCAGGCAACCTGCCCATTCGTGTCAGTGCCAACCAGCCTCGGCACCGTCGAATGGCAGCTTTGCACCGCCTGCGAGCAGCGCGGTGCAAAGGAGCAGCCGGGTGGCATATTTGCGAGATCCGGCGGTGATCCGGGAATGGTGATCAGGCGGTCGCGGCCGTGAGCAAGCTCAACGCGTGCGCCAAGCAGCCCCTTGGTATAGGGATGTCGAGGGTTCTTGATAATGTCGCTGACCGTGCCTTCTTCAACAATGCGACCCGCATACATGACGGCGATCCGGTCTGCGACCTCTGCGGCAACGCCGATATCATGGGTTACGAAAATGACCGACAGTCCATATTCCTTTTGCAACTTGCGGATCAGCAGCAGGATCTGTATCTGCACGGTTGCATCCAGCGCGGTGGTTGGCTCATCGGCCAGAAGAACCTTCGGATTGCAGGCCAGCGCCATGGCAATCATTGATCGTTGCAACATTCCGCCCGACATTTCATGCGGATAGTTTTGCAGGCGGCGTTCAGGCGAGGGGATTTTTACCTTCTGAAACAGGGCGAGCGCACGCTCTGCGGCCTCCTTTCTGGAAACTCGCTCGTGGCGCATGATGGTTTCCTCGATCTGTCGCCCGAGAGTATAGACCGGATCCAGAGCCAGACGGGGTTCCTGAAACACCATGGAAACGACCGCGCCACGAAAATTGCCCAATTCTCGTTTTGAAAGGCCGGTGATGTCACGGCCGCCGACGACCATAGAGCCGTCCATTGTTGTGCCTTTGGGATGTAGCCGCAAAAGCGAGCGCATCGTTACGCTTTTGCCAGAGCCGGATTCGCCGAGCAGTGCGACGACTTCGCCGGATTGCACCGAAAGACTGACGCCGCTCACCGCTTTTACCGGACGGCGACCGCGATTGAACGTCACCGAGAGATTGCTGATATCGATCATCGGACTAATCATCTCATGCCTCCATCATGGCGTGGGCCTTGCTGTGTCCCGATCCCGAAAGGGACATGAGACAGGCGGCCTGTTGCTGCGCAGATACATTTGCAAGCGGCGGAACGGATATGCTGCAGATCTCTTCAGCGAGGGAGCAGCGGGTATGAAAACGACAACCTGACGGTGGGTCGATCGGGTTTGGGGGATCACCCGCCAGTGGTGTCTCCATTGTTCGTTCTGCGGGATCCATCTTGGGCATGGATGCCAGAAGGGCGGCAGAATAAGGGTGTCTGGTATGGTCGAAAATCGCGTCGCGGCTGCCGATTTCTGCAACCTTACCCAGATACATGACCATGACCCTGTCGCACATGAAGCGTACGACGTTCAGGTCGTGCGAGATGAACAGGTAGGTCAGGCCGAAATCACGTTTCAGATCGAGCAGAAGATTGAGGACCTGCGCTTCGACTGATTTATCCAGCGCGGACACGGCTTCATCGAGAATGACCAGACGCGGTTCCAGAGCCAAGGCGCGGGCAATGTTGACGCGCTGGCGCTGACCGCCTGACAATTCATGCGGATACCGTCCTGCAAAACGGCTGGGCTCAAGTCCGACGCGGTGTAGCAGGTCATGAGCCCGCGCCAGGGCCTTGTTGATCGGTACACCGTGAACCTGTGGACCGAAGGCGATGGATTCTTCCATGGTGAGGCGCGGATTTAGTGACGCGTAACTGTCCTGAAACACCATCTGGACCTGACGGCGATAGTCCGTCAGCGGCAGGGTGCCACCAACCGTTTCACCGTCAAACAGCAGTTCGCCTTGGTCGGGTTTGATCAACTGCATCAACAACCGTGCCGTCGTGGATTTGCCGCACCCGCTTTCGCCCACCACGCCAAGGGTTTCGCCCTTGAGAATGTCGAAATCGACACCCTCAACGGCGCGCACGACCTTTTTCGGTTGAAACAGCCCGGATGATTTGACCGGAAAGTGCTTCAATAACCGACGTGCCGAAATCAGAGGCTGCGCCGGTCCGCCGCGATCACGCGGATCTTCCTTATCATTTGTAAGGTCCATCATGACTTCACATCCATGGCTGAGCGCAGCCCGTCAGAGAAAAGATTAAAGCTGATCGATGTGATGAAAATCATCACTCCCGGCAGCGCTGCGACCAGTGGATTGACGTAGATCGCAGTGCGCAATGTATTGAGCATCAGTCCCCATTCGGCATCCGGTGGGCGGGCACCGAGACCGAGGAATGAAAGGCCGGATGCGAGGATCATGGATACCGAAATCAGGCTGGTGGCAAAAACGAAGATCGGGCCGAGGACATTGCCCAGAATATGCACGCTGATGATAGTCGGAGCACGTGCACCGGACGCGCGGGCTGCATCGACATAATCCAGCCCTCTGACCTGTGTTGTCACACTTTCTGCGATACGAGCGATCTGGGGTATAAACACAACGGTCAGCGAGACCATGGCATTGGCAAGGCCGGACCCGAGGGCACCCGACAGTGCAACAGCCAGCAGCACTGAAGGAAAGGCATAAAAGACGTCAACGGTGCGCATGATCAGCGTGTTGGTGAGACCGCCAGCATAACCGGCGATGATGCCGATTGTCGAACCGATGACAAATGCGATCGGGACCGGGACAACGCCCATGATCAGCGATAGTCGTGTGCCGTAGATCAAACGAGAGAGCATGTCGCGGCCAAGCTCATCGGTGCCCAGCCAATGGCCGGGTGTTCCGATTGGCCGCAGTCGACGAATGACATTGGCTTTGGTCGGGTCGTGAGGTGCCAGATAGGGTGCAAAAATGGCGATAGCAACGAGCAGCACGATGATGGAAAGTGCAATCAATGCCACCGGATCACGACAGATGCGTTGGACGACGCCATGCCAGAAACCGGGAGAGCGGGCGATGCGCGGAGCATCGGTAACGGGATCTGCGGTAATGACTGCCATGCCTCAGCTCCTTTGAATGCGCGGATCGATGGCGCTTTGCAGCACATCGACGATCAGATTGACGAGGACGAAGAAGATCGCGAGCACCAGTATTGTGCCTTGCAGCACCGGCAAGTCGCGAGTAAAAATGGCACCATTCAGCAGAAAACCTGTGCCGGGGTAGGAGAACACGGTTTCGATAATGATCGAGCCACCGAGCAGATAACCAAGCTGCAGGCCCATGACAGAAATAGCTGTCGGCGCGACATTGCGCACCACGTGCCGCAGAACCTGCCTGGTCATCAACCCCTTGGCGGCCAGAGCCTGCGTGAAATCCTGCGCCAGAATATCGGCAACCAGTGAGCGGATCGTCCGAGCGATAATGCCCATCGGTATCACCGACATGGTGACGGCTGGCAGGATCAGGTAGCGGATGTAATCCCAGCCAATGGTGCGACCGTCCGAACCACCGGGTCCGCCGCCCATGGCGGGAAGCCAGCCGAGCGTGACCGAGAAGATGATAACCAGCACCATGCCCAACCAGTAATGCGGGATGCTGACGCCGAGCATGGAAATGGCCGATGCAATGCGGTCAATCCATGTGCCGCGAAACACACCTGCCATAAAACCAAGGGCGGTTCCCAGCGTGAAGCCGATGAGCGTTGCAGCCACAGCTAGAATGATGGAATTAATCGAAGCTGAGACGATCTCGCCGAGGACCGGACGACCGGTGGCAATCGACATGCCAAGATCACCTTGCAGGGCACGCCACATCCACATCAGATATTGTATGGGTAGAGGCTGGTCGAGGCCATAGAAGCTACGCATCTGTGCCTGGAGCTCAGCCGAGGCATCGGAAGGAAGTACGGCGGCGAGCGGATCGCCCGGGGCGATGTGGATCAGCAGGAAGCATACGACACTGACGCCTATGGCGACCGGTATGACATGCAGAAGTCGTTTCAAACCATACGCCAGCATTGGTCCTCGCTTGGAAATGGGTTGGATCGGGCAGCTGGGATATGCCGGGTATCCGGCATATCCTTTTCATTGCGATGGATCAGGGTTCGATGGTGATTTGCGAAAAATCCTGGAACCAGTTCTGTGCCTGCACGAAGCCTTTGACCTTTGCGGACATGGCGCGTGTGTTGACGTCATGGGTGACCATCAGGAACAGGGCATCGTTGACGTATTTTTCGTGAACCTGCTGGAGGACCTTGTCCTGTTCTGCCGGGTCAAATGCATTGCGGACCTTATCGAACAAGGCATCCATTTCCGGATCACAATAGAAACCCCAGTTGGTGCCAGCTGGCGGTGCGAGATTGCACTGTGACTGACGGATCATCGCGCTGAACGGATCCTGGATGAAGTAGCTGTAGTTGACCGCGGTGCCGCCCTTCGAGCTGGCATCCTTTGCCCCTGCACGCCAGATGTTGATGACGGTGTTCCAGTCTGCCACTTCGAACTCGACGTCGATGCCGATTTCAGCCAGCGTCTGTTGGATATATTCATTCATCGCCAGTGGCAGCATCTGGCCGGAACCTGACGAGGAAATGATAACCTTGGTCTTCAAGCGTTTGTCCGGGCCGTAACCGGCTTCCTCCATCAGCTTGGTGGCGGCCTCGACATTATATTCGAGTTTGAAATCTGGCTTGCCAAACCACTGATGCCCCGGAGGCAGATATCCCTGGGCTGGCACTGAAAAACCACCCAGTAACTCGTTCAGGCCGTCGCGATCAACGGCGAGGTTTGCGGCCTTGCGGACCCTGATGTCGTTCCACGGTGAACCTTCGATACGCGAAAGGTGCCAAGTCCAGTTATGCGGATAGGCGTTCGTGACGATGTTGAAACCGGCATCCTTGACCGATTGGGCAGAATCCGGTGCGGGCGCCTCGATCCAGTCCACTTCACCGGAGCGAAGGGCTGCGATGCGGGTGTTGGCTTCTGGCAAGGGGATCAGGACGAGTTTATCGAGCTTCGGAACGCGGTTTTTGTCCCAATATTCGGTGTTTGGCGTCAGTTCGGCCCGCTCACGTGGCGTAAAGCCATTTTCAAGTTTCCAAGGGCCGGTGCCTGACGGTTTTTGCGCTACTGCCTCCCAGCTTTTGCCCTGGGCTTCCCAGTTGGCAGGAGACGACAGCAGGATCCAGCTTAACTGATAGGGGAGGGTTGCATCTGGGGTCTTGGTGGTTATCTCGACGGTAGTCGGGTCGACGACCCGGTAGCTTGCAACTGCGGGAATACGTGATTTTCCTTGCGCGGATTGACGTTGGTCGAACTGCGGCGCGTCGGTCTTCAGCAATTTGTCGAGGTTCCAGACGACAGCCTCGGCATCAAACGTGCTGCCATCGTGGAATTTGACGTTTTCACGCAGCTTGAATATCCATTTGGAGTTGTCAGCCGGATCAACATTCCAGGAAAGTGCGAGGCCGGGGGTGAGGACCGATGGTTTGTCGGCGCTCGACAGATCCCATTCAACAAGCGAGTCATAAACGGTGTAACCCATGAAACGCTGACCTTCGCCGCCCTGATCGGTTTGACCTGTGGTCAGTGGAATGTCCGAGGCGGTCATGCCAATACGCAAAGTGCCAGCGGCCAGCGAAATACCTGCATTTGTAGTGATCAGGGCCAAAGCAGTGGCGCCGACCAGCATGGAGTTTTTCAATCCGCGCAGAATGGATGGTTTGGTCTGTATCTGCCTCGCAATTTGCATCATGCTGTTTCCCTCTTGTTGTTTATGCTGAACCTCTGTCCAGTCGTTTTGTGAGAAGCAGTTTTCATGCAAGTTCGTGTGAAAATATAGTTTCATGTTGTTTTACAATTGTTTGGGTTGCAATTGGAAAGAGTTGTGGCAATCTGACGCCACTTATTGTTTGCTTAAAACTCGTGCTGCTTCTAATGAAGATGCACAATTGTGCGCCGCGGAGATGAACCATGGATACGAAACGATATCACTCACAGTTTGGCGGCTTGCCGGGCCAGACAGAACTTCTGTCGAGCAAGGCTGTTTTTACGACCGCCTATGCCGTTATTCCGCGTAGTGTTCTCACTGACATTGTCACCAGCGTTCTGCCGCACTGGAAAGCGACGCGCGCCTGGATCCTTTCCAGACCACTGACCGGTTTCTCTGAAACCTTTTCGCAATATGTGATGGAAGTACAGCCGGGTGGCGGTAGCGACCGTCCGGAGCCGGACAAACGTGCACAAGCGGCAATCTTTGTCGTCGAGGGTGGCATGGTCATCGAGTACGATGGCGGTGAACATACGCTGCGAAGCGGTTCCTTTGCCTATATCCCTGCTGGTTCATCGTGGAAATTGCACAATCCCGGCACCGAGGCTGTGAAGTTTCACTGGGTTCGCAAGGTCTTCCAGGAGGTTGAAGGACTGGAACTTCCGCCAGCGATTTTCGCGCATGAAGATGAGCGCTCGCTCTCGGCCATGCCTGGAACGGATGGCCGCTGGGCGACAACCCGTTTCATCGATCCCGATGATGTGCGTTACGACATGCACCTCAACATCGTGACCTTTGAGCCAGGCGCGACCATTCCATTCATGGAAACCCATGTCATGGAACACGGCCTTTATGTGCTTGAAGGCAAGGCCGTTTACCGGCTCAATCAGGATTGGGTCGAGGTCGAAGCCGGCGACTTCATGTGGCTGCGCTCTTTCTGTCCGCAAGCGTGTTATGCCGGTGGACCGGGCCGCTTCCGGTACCTGCTCTACAAGGATGTGAACCGCCACACCTCGCTCTGGTAGTCTAAGCAAGCGGGATAATTATCCCTAGGAAACGCGTGTTGCATCAAGCCAGATTTGTTTTGGAGCAGCACGCGTTTTTGTTTTTGTGCAAGGATTGTATGTGCTGGAGCGATTGATCAGCCCGTTACAGAGGGAATTTCATGAACCTTTGCGAAGGGGAGTTTCTCGGTCGCGATGTCGCATAAATGCCTGTGGTGGGTCAGGTAGATGACCTGTCCGACCTCAGCCATCCGCCCGAACAGCCGGAATACTTCTTCTGAGCGGGGTTCGTCGAAGGTCTCCATAATGTCGTCAGCGATAAACGGCACGGACGGGCGAGCCATGGCGAATTCTTCATATCCGGCCAGGCGCAGTGCCAGATACAGCTGAAATTGCGTTCCCTTGGACATTTCAACGGCAACCTTGGAGCCGCCGTTTCGCGGCAGGCCGATCAGGACTTCCTTGTCTTTGTCTGGTCGCGTTGCAAGGCCGTTATATTCTCCGCGGGTGATAAGTCGAAACGCCTCTGATGCCCGGTTCATCATCGCGCTTCGATGTTTGTCGCGATAGGCACGAATGCCATGTTCAGCGATCAGATTGCCGCTGCGCAGCCGCAGATAACGCAGCGCAAGATCTTCGACCTCCAACAGCAATGTGCGGCGCTGGGCTTCAAGACGTGCGACGGCATCATCGCCACCAATCGCCGACAGGCGCTCGGCCGCACGTGCCTTGTTGGCAAACAGGGTCTTTGAGCGTTCATCGAGAGCGTCAAGGCGTGCCACAAGTTCGGCTTGCTCGCGCTGTAATTCGCTCAAATCGACATCGGATGCACTGTCCATGGCAATATCCAGCGACGGCATCTGCATCTCGCTGAAAATCTGCTGTTCCAGCTTGTGCTGCTGGGCCGCCAACTTGTCTCTGTTGCCAGACTGGTCCAATGCCTGCCGCACCTCTGCCAGTGTCTCGACACCAAAAAACTCGGTCATCTGGGTTTTATGTGCGGCGTGAAGTGCGATCTCGCTGTCCAGGTTCTCACGCTCAAGCGCCAGACCAGCAAGGGACTGATCCCGTTCCTGCCGTTTTGTGGCGACGTGTCTGGCTTCGTCAAGACGCTTGATCAAGGTTCTGGCTGCGGTGAGAGGATCGGTGTCGTCACATGTGTCGCCGAGAACCTCATAGATTTGCGCGACAGTGTCGACAAAGGATTTCTGGTTGGCTTCCATCGATGTGATGCGGTGGTGCAGGTCGGCCTGTTCACGCAATGCTTCGGGCAGGGCAACGACAACGTCGAGAAGTTCTCTGACCGCGCCAATGCTGTGTTGCCTGTCTGCAAACCACGTGGTCATCAGTGCATTTGACCAGCCGCGTTGCCACTCCTCAGAAGCTTTCGCGGCTCCATCACGTGTTGTCTTGCGCTGAGAAACAGCCGTTTCCAGTTCTGCAATGCGTTTGTCGGCGTCCACTCGTTTGGCTTGCAATGCCGTGTGGTCGGAGAGCAGGTTCTCCGCAGCCTGTGTCATGGCGGTGAGATCAAGTGCGTCCATCTCAACGCCACTGGCACTTAAGGCCTTCGCAAGGCCATCCTGTTCTGTTGCAAGTGCTGTTCTTGCCTGTTCGACGCTGTGTAAGGTCTGGCGTAAATCGTCCCAGGCGGCCAATCCGGCGGCGTGGCCTTCTGCCCATTGGCTTGTTTTCGCCAGCCAACTGGCAAGGGAGGCGTCTGTTGGGAGCTCGATTTCAGAAGGTGTCTCCGACTGGATTTCGTGGCGCAGCGTCGCAAGTTCGCCATTCGTTTCTTCAAGCAATTGACGCTGTCGCTCATTATTGGCCGTGGTTACAGCGAGTGCTGCCGTCAGGGACCGCAGTTCTTCCAACTCCTTGGCTCTGTCGAGACGGGCGGTGACAACCTCGTCGGTTTTTCGCATCTGTTTTTCAAAACGCGCGGCGGTTTCCCGATCAAGTGCGGCGAGGTGCTGCTTCCAGATTTCATCCCGTTCGGTAAGGGTGAGCTTAGTCTGCTCATCATCCAGAATGCTGGCTGATGCGCGCAAGGCTGCAATCCTCGCGGTTTCCTCGTCCTGTCGGCTCGTAAGCTCTCTTTGCCGTTCAATGATCTGGGCGCGACGTTGCTCGATCGCGGAAAGCCGCAATTTCCATGTCTCACGGCGATCAGCGGACGGTAAGGATATGCGTCTGAGGGCGTCTCCATCACCCGACCATGGGAAAAGTCTGGCGACGGCATCGTCGAAAGCCTGAAGTTTGGTGGTCAGACTGCGTTCCGCAAGACGCAATTCTGCGGATAGATTACCGTTTCGCACTCGGTTCAGCGTCGACTGAAGCTGTGCCAATCTGCTGGCGTTGAGCGCAACGACGGCTACATCCAGAGTTTTACGGGCCCGTTGCTCGTTCTCCAGAGCTTGTTGTGCCGCGACGTGTTCTTTTTCAGCAGCCAAAAGCGCGACGTCAATGCCGGATTTTTCGCTGATCAGATCGCGTAGCATTCCGATCGTAGCCGCCTGTATCAGCAGTGCTTTAGGGTCCTTAACGTCGGTATGCCCCAAGGATGCCAGGATCATGTCGAGCTTGCGGTTTGCCTGCGACAATGCCTCTTTTCTTTTCGGCAAATCTTCCTCTGCCGTGGCATAACGTGCTGCAGCATCGGCCAGTTGATCGATCCGCTCGGCAGTGGCCAATAGATGCTCATCGGTAACCAGTTGGGCCAGTTCGCCGCGAAGTGTTCGTTCGCGTTGGTCAAGGCCGGTCAACCGTGTCTGAAAGCGTGCCTCTTCGACAACGAGATTGGGGAGTGCCGTTGACCATTCGTCTGGTGGCCTTGGCAAATCATCATACTGCGAAAGCTGGTCTTTGCCGCGGTTGTATTCACCAACAAGCGGATGGGTGCGCAGAACGCGCGCAATCTCATCCTGCCGTGTTTTTGCGGCACTAATCTCCTTCATCACGGCGTCATAGGCCGCCTCGGCCTGTTCCAGTTCTGCCGTCAGGGCCCGATAGGCAGAAGCCTGCGTATCGATTTCGTCGCGCTGCGATTTAAGGTCTGCGATCTGTCGCTTGAGGCTGGCAATTTTTGTCGAGCTTGCGCGCTTGCGGAAAATCCCATCGGCTTCACTGGTGGCCGCTTCGAGAATGGAACTGACGCCTGCCAGGCCAGCACTGGCCGAAAACAGCAATTCGCCCAAGTCGCCCTTGCTTTCCAGAATGGCGTTGCCGCCATCTTCCAGCGTCTGGTCGTCGAGCGAAAACATCATGCGATAAGCATCACGGCTCAGACCGGCAAGCGGAACACTGAGCGCGCCCTCATTGAGCGGTTGGCCCTGTTCGTTCAACAGTGAGTTGTTGCGCTGCTTGATACGTTTGAATTCATGGGCCTGACCATCGAATTCGAGGCAGGCACCAATCTCCATCGCCTTGCCCTGATGCAGGAAACCGTATCGCGTGCGTTCTTCGATGCCGAACAGCAGATCGAGATAGGCATTCAGCGAGGTCGATTTTCCTGCCTCGTTGAGGCCGTAGATAATGTGCAGGTCCGGCGTGCCGGCTTTGTGCTCGCCAAAGTCGATCGAATAATCGGTAAATTTGCCATAACGGGTGAGATCGAGCCTGCGCAGACGCATCAGTTGATCTCCGACGCTTCCGGTTTTAACCGGGCGAGGATGTCATCACTGCCTTCCGCGAGAAGCTGGTCAATCAAGGCTTCAAATGCCACTTCGTTATCGCCACTGAATGCTCGTGCCTCCGGTGGCAGATCATCGCGCAATTCCTTGACCAAATCCCTTACTGCTTCACGAATGCCATGTTGTTTGATGATGTCGTTACGCATCAACTCGCCAAGCTCGAGTACCGGATCGGCGGCCGTATCTCCACTCGTGACACTTGTTGGGGCTATCGTCGCCACTTCGATCTTTTCAATCCAGGTCCGTCCGAGGCTTTCGGCACGTTGTTCGGTTTCTGCCAATAAAAGGTCTCGATCACGACGCAGCTGAAAGGACAGTGGTGTTGCCCCTGTCAGTCGCAGGCGTCCAACCAGATGCGTCGAGTTTGCTTGATCCCGGGCGTTGCCCATGGCCGCCTCAATCAGATCTGCGGTTTCACGCCAGGTTTCGGCTGAAGACAGATCCACCGGGATGCGTTCAAACTGTGCGATGCTGGTTGCGCGCTCTTCGATGGTAAGGCTGCGATCATCGTTGACTGTCACCAGGGTGACGGTCTTTTCGCCGTTTTCATTGATGTCGCGGCCCTGCGGCATGCCCGGCATGATGACGGTGCGCTCACCCTTATGCTGTGTGCGGGCATGGACGTGTCCAAGAGCCCAATAGTCGAAATTCCAGTCGTGCAGGTCAGATACCTTGCATGGCGCGTAAAGATCATGACCGGGCGCTCCGGCCAAACTTGTATGCATGATGCCGATATTCACCGCGTCCGGTGTGGGGCGATGATATTTCTCGAGAAGGCTTTCCGGCGCATGCGGTTTGGCAAAGCTCAGGCCATGAACGGCGAGCGTGAGGTCCCCATGGGCAAAATCAATGGTCTGGGGCCGTCCGCCAAATACGGTGACGGAAGGTGGCATGATCAATTCCTGGGTGATGCGGGACAGGGCATCGTGATTGCCACGGATGACAAAGGTGGCGATGCCTGCCTCATGCAGCCGACGCATCTGGCTTGCCAGAAAGCGCGCAGTTTTCATCGAGGTCTGGTCACCGTCATAGAGATCACCGGCAATAACCAGCGCGTTGACCTGCTCATCGATACACAGATCGACGATGGCTGCAAAAGCTTGCCGTGTGGCGTCACCAATCAGCTCGGCAAGATCGCTGTTTCGCAATGCCAGAGAGCGGAGTGGAGAATCGAGATGAAGGTCGGCGGTATGAATGAACCTGAACGGCATGCGACATTTTTCGAGGAATTCACCGGCAAAGTAAAGTGACGAATGTCGTCAGTGGTCGCGCAACAACAAGATAACTGTTGGTCCTGTCAGCGGCCATAAAAATTCCGGCCGTGCGGACACGGCCGGATTGGTGGGCATGGATAGTTGGTAGAAAGACCTACGCTGCGCCCCGGTACTGTATCGGGGAAACATTATGCGTTTGGGTCAGCCGGAACTGGCCAAGGCGGTTGGAGAGGGCAGAGACCTCCGTTACCAACGTATGGGAGGCGGCGTTGGATTCCTCAACCATTGCAGCGTTCTGCTGGGTGGCCTGGTCCATCTGGTTCACCGCAGCGTTGATCTCCTGCAGACCGGTTGATTGTTCGCGCGCGGATTGCACAATCGCCAGGACATTCTGGTTGATCTGCTGCACCTCCGCGACAATCGCCTGCAGCGCTGTGCCGGTCTGTCCAACCAATGAGACACCACGTTTTACATGATCACCAGATGAGGAAATCAGGCTCTTGATTTCCTTTGCTGCCTGCGCCGAGCGTTGGGCAAGTTCACGAACTTCCTGCGCGACCACCGCAAAACCCTTGCCGGCCTCACCGGCACGGGCGGCCTCAACGCCGGCATTGAGGGCGAGTAGGTTAGTCTGGAAGGCAATTTCATCAATGACGCTGATGATGTTGGAGATGGATTGCGAGGAGTTTTCGATCTCACTCATTGCATTGACGGCTTCGCGCATCACATCGCCGGATTTCTCAGCACCAAGCCGCGTGCGTGTGACGAGATTGCCGGCTTCTTCAGCACGCGCGGTCGAATCTCTCACCGATGTGGTGATCTGCTCCAATGCTGCAGCTGTCTGTTCGACCGATGCCGCCTGCTGTTCGGTGCGGCGGGCAAGATTGTCCGCGGCGTTGCGAATTTCTTCCGAGCCGGATTGGATTGTTGAGGCGTTGTCGCGGAACGACAACATTGCCGCCTGCAATTTCTCCACGGAATGGTTGAAGTTGCCGCGAATTCCGTCGAGCGCCTGACAGAAGGATTCGTCGAGGCGCACGGTCATGTCACCTTCGGACAGCCGCTCCAGTCCACCAGCCAGTCGGGTTACAGCAAATCGGACTTCTTCTTCCTGCGCGGAATTGATCCGCTCACGTTCGAGACGCTCCGCCTCTTGCGCTGCGCGTCCTGCCTCGGCCTCGGCTTCGAGTTCCACACGGCGGCGGTTGTTCTGAAGCAAGATTTCAAGAGAACGTGACAGGTCACCAATCTCGTCATGCTTTTCACGGTCACGAAGATCGACATTCAGATTGCCGCTGGCAATTTCGTTGGTTTCACCGATCACATTGGCAATGCGGCCAATGAAGCGACGGGCAATCAGCCAACCGGAAAGACCAAGCAGCGCAATCGCCCCGGCGGTAATGAAAGCTGCACTCCACATCATGCTATAGAGACCGGCAAAGACCGTGTCTTTCGGGATAAAGGCAATCGCATACCAATTCATCTCGGGTGTGAGTTTGACCGGAGCGGCAATCGAGAAATAGGTGGTGCCATCCGGCGCCGTCATCTCCTCTTCGGTCCCGGAATTGGCGATGATATTGGCCCAACCTGCAACAGCATCGCCTGCATTGGATATGGATTTTCCGACCAGTGCCTTGTCCGGGTGGCTGATAATATTGCCCTTGGCAGTTACCAGCGCCAGAAAACCGGTATCCATCGGATGGATTTTTGAAATTGTTTCGTTTGCGGCGGCGAGCGAGATGTCGATGCCTGCAACGCCAACAGATTTGCGATCTTCAATAATCGGCATGGCAACGGATGTGATTAGCACGGTCTTGCCATCAACCGGGTATTCATAGGGTTCAATGACAACCGTTTTCTGGCTGTCGCGGGCCAGAAGGTAATAGTCGCCAACGCCAGGTACGGTGTAGTCCACAAGTGGATCGTGTGCGATCTTGTCGCCGCTGCGCGACATGTAAGGAACGTAACGTCCTGTCGCATCATGCCCCGTCTGCCCGGTGTTATCGACGTCATGGCCGTCGAAAGCGTTCGGCTCCCAAGCTGTCCATGTGGCCAGAAGGGCGGGGTTGTCGCGAAGGGTTGCGTTTAGCATGGCATCAGCCGCTGTACGATCGGCCTTTTGCGCGGTTTGCATCGCTGTCAGGCTGGAGCGAATGCCGCTCGCCACCTGGACGGCGTTGCTCATATCCTTGGCGATCCCGGCGGCACCCGATTCCGTGATCTGTTTCATGCGAGTGATGCTCGCTTCCCGCATGTCGCTGTAGGTGATCGAGAATAGAATTCCAGCCGCAGCCGCTGTTGTCAGCACCCCAGCTGCTGCAACAGAGAAAATATTGCGGCTTGTGGCAGATCTCAAAATCATGACGCTCCCCCATATGAAGTCACGGAATACTCCTCCTCGAAGTTGCCGTGACTTGGAGCGGACAACCCTCGGTACCGGTAATCGGTGAGGATCGCTCCAAATGTATGTATATTATATATCTGTTATTAATAATGCGTTGTTTGCCATCGCCTGAAAGACGGTGCGAAATAAGGCCTTTCACGATTTTAGGCCCGGGCAAGCGGTGGTGGTTTTGCCTCATCCTATTGCGGATACGATAAGACAGTCGCCTGCAGTGCACTTAGTGGGACAGGGTGGTCAAGTGGTGCGAATTTTATGATTGTATTATTGTCATTTTGTGATATTACCCATTTTAAGGATTAGGTAACGCAAAAGGGGAGGTTTGCATGCCGGCACTGGAGGGATTGCGTGCTGTTGTCACCGGAGGCGCGAACGGTATCGGTCTTGCTATCGCAGTTGGTCTTGCAAAAGCTGGGGCCACCGTTGGCGTCCTCGATAATGATGCAGGACGTTTGGACGTTGTGATCTCCGAAAATGCGGATGTTGATCTTGTCGCTCTGGCCTGCGATGTCAGCGACCGTCAGGCCGTTCATAAGGCGATTAATACATTTGCCGCAGATGGCGGTCTCGACATTCTCGTCAACAATGCCGTTGTTTTCCATTATTCGCCACTGGCAGAATTTCCCGAACATGAAGTGCACCGGATGCTGGATGTTGGCATCAAGGGTTTTCTCTGGGCAACGCAGGCGGCGACGCCGTTCATTGAGAAGAGCGCAAACGGCAGCATCATCAATCTCTCATCCATTGCTGTTTCGATGGCTGTTGGCCGCACCTCGGTTTACACGACAATCAAGGGCGCAATCGATGCTTTCACGCGCCAACAGGCTGCCGAACTGGGCGCCAAGGGTGTGCGGGTGAATGCTGTTGCGCCCGGCTCGGTGCGCACGCCCGGAGCCAGCGCAGTCATTACGGATGCTGGCTGGGCGCAACGGGAGGCGAAGTCGCTGCTCGGCCGTTTGCCTGAGGCGGAAGATGTTGCCAATGCCGTGGTGTTTCTGGCCTCGGATGATGCGCGCTGCATTACCGGCGTATCTCTGAAAATCGACTGTGGAATGTCAATCGCGGGCGCTTGAAGCGCGGCCGCGACGGGTTTGCCAATTTGCATGAATGGAGGCGGGCTGTCCCTTTCTGGGCGCCCGAACCCTTGCTCATGCCTGCCTTCAGGCGGGCTGACCAAGGGCCAAAAGGGAGAGAGTTCAATGAGAAGCAATGCGCTATTGCGCGAACTTGTCGCTCAGGCAAAACCTGAAGGCGGCTTCCCGGACGAGGTCCGGGCAAAGGCAGCCACCTGCCTTGCCGACTTCATCTCCTGCGCAATCGAGGCTGCCGATCTACCGTGGAGCAGGCAGGCACTGGCTGTCGCGGTTGGCGGCAATGGCCCGTGCGCCGTGATTGGTGAGGCGGCGACTGTTGGTGCATTGGATGCAGCCTTCGCCAATGGCGTTCGTGGCCACGGCCTGGTGCGCGAAGACATGCATGCCGGCAGTATCAGCCACATGGGTGTCGTGGTCTGGCCTGTTGTTCTGGCGCTCGTTGCCGAAAACCCTGACCTTGTCGCAGATCCACTGGAAGCAGCTATTGCGGGTTATGAAATCGGCGGTCGGGTCGGGCGGGCGCTGATAACGCCAGATATGGCGCGGCGTTTTCGTCCCACGGGCCTGATAGGCCCACTTTCAGGCGCACTGGCTGGCGCAATATTGCTTGGTCTCGATCAGGACAAGACAGTCAACGCGCTGGCGCTTGCTGCAAATGCCTTTGGTGGTCTCAACGAATGGCCGCATAGCGGCGCTGACGACATGTATTTTCACCCCGGTTTTGCGGCCCGCAATGCACTGAGTGCTGTGAAACTTGCCGCACTCGGTGCCAAAGGGTCAGACAGCGCGCTTGATGGTGTTGCCGGCCTGTTTCCCGCATTTGGCATTCCGCTGCCGACTGAGCGTATCTCGCTTTATCCAAATGGCACGTTTGAAATCATGGCGGTTTTCAACAAGGAAGTGCCTGCCTGCAATTTTGCACAGTCACCTTGTCAGGTGGCTTTGGCAGCCATCAACCGGGTGGGAGATGGCGATAGCGTCGAGAAGATCCACCTGTCGACCTACAACGCCGCGCTGAATTATCCGGGCTGCAATTATCGCGGTCCATTTGAGACGCCGTTGCAGGCAAAGATGAGTATTTTCTTTGGCATGGCCGCGACGATTGCCCGTGGCGAGATTGCTGAGGCCAATTATGCGCTGCTCAATGATGCAGCGATCACAGACCTGATCGACCGCACGACCATCACGGTTTCCGATTGGCTGGATGGAGCCTTTCCGGCCCGTCAGGGCGCGGAACTCCGGTTAGAGACGAAGCGGGGTGAGGTGATCGTTGAACTCCTTGATGATGTGCGTTCAGCGTCGCCAGAACTGGTTCGCAAGAGATTGGCCGATGCCGCGGCAACTCGCCTGGGCAAACAACAAGCGCAGCAAATCGAACTTGCCATTGAAAACCTGACGAAGAGCGGGGCCAGCGCACGCGCTGTAGCGGCGCTGGAACAATTATGCCGAACTGGAGGAGGAGAAAGAGCCGTATGAGCGACTTTCAGATATTGATTGAGAGCATCTTGCAGCTCCTGATTACAGGTGTGCTGGTTGGTGCGCTTTACGGGATGATGTGCGTGGGTCTGGCTATGATCTTCGGCATCATGCGCGTGATTAACTTCGCCCAAGGCGATTTCATGATGCTCGGCATGTACGCGACTTATTTCGCGTTCGGCGCTTTTGGCATTCAGGCCTTTTTCGGTGCTGAACTTGGCGCCTATGTTGCCGTCATGGCAGCAGCGCCTGCGATGTTCCTGTTCGGCTGGATCATCCACCGTTTGATGATCCGTCGGGTGACGGGAACACGGACTGTGGGCATGGAGGCCGACGGCCACTACGCACAGCTCATCCTGACGCTTGGTATTGCCCTTATCCTGCAGAATGGCGCGATGATCCTGTTTGGTGCCGATCTGGTATCGATCCGCACACCGCTGTCGAGTGACGCATGGGCACTTGAACCGTTTGGTGAAAGCATGCCGATCCTGCTGTTCTTCAACAAGTCGCGTGTGCTGACGGCGCTGTTTTCGGCCGTCGCCATCATCGGCCTGTGGCTGCTGATACAACGCACCTTCCTTGGCAAGTCACTACGTGCTGCGGCCGACAATGCTGAAGCTGCGACCTATATGGGCATCAATGTCGACAAGTCGCACCGTGTGGCCTTCGCCATTGGTACTGCGGTTACGGCGATGGCCGGCGGTCTGCTTGCCACCAACTATCCGTTCAGCCCGTTCGTCGGTCTCGAATACGTCATCATCATGTATGCGGGTGTTGTTCTCGGCGGCATCGGCAGCGTCATCGGTGCCTTCTGGGGCGGCATGCTGATTGGTCTCATCCAGCAGTTCTCGACACTCGTCCTGCCCACCCAGTTGCAGAATGCGACAATCTTCGTGTGCTTCCTGCTGGTTGTCATGCTGCGACCCCAAGGCCTGTTCGGCCGCAACGTGGAGAGAACCTGATGAATATGTCTGTTCTCAAATCTATCAGGGTCTTCTTCGCGTTAGCGCTTGGCTACATGGTGCTTGCGATCTTTGTGACCAATTCCTACTACCAACTCATTTTGACGCTGGTACTGATCTGGGCCATTTTTGGCCTGAGCTGGAACATCTTCAGCGGTTATACCGGGCTTGTGTCCTTCGGCCATGCCAGCTTTTTCGGCATAGGCGCCTTTGCCACCGTGCTTGCACAAATCTACTGGGGTCTGTCGCCCTGGCTGATGTTCTTTGTGTCGGGTCTGATCGGCGCGGTTGCCGGTGTTCTGATTGGTTTTCCAACCTTCAAGCTGCGCGGCCACTACTTCGCGCTCAGTATGCTCGCCTATCCGCTGGCACTGATGTACGTCTTCCAATGGCTTGGTTTTCCTGAAGTCAGCATTCCACGTGTCCACGACAATCCTGCCGCTTACATGCAGTTCACGGATGGTCGGGTCTACACGCTGATTGCCATGGTCTTCCTCTGCGCCGTTGTCGTGCTGTCGCGCGCAATCGAAGCCTCTCGTTTCGGCATGGCGCTTATCGCCATCAAGCAGAACGAGGCAGCTGCCGAGGCTGCCGGTATTGATACCCTGCGATGGAAACTCAAAGCTATCGCGCTGAGCGGTGCCATTGCCGCGATGGCCGGGTCGCTCTATGCCGTCGTCATTCTCGTCATTACACCGCAGTCGGTGTTTGGCATGCTGGTCTCTGCGCAGGCGCTGACTGTGACGATGTTCGGTGGTGCGGGTACCTTGTGGGGGCCGATTATCGGTGCGTCCTTCCTGATCCCGATTGCCGAAATCCTGCACGCGGAACTCGGCAACTTCCTGCCCGGTATTCAGGGCGTGGTTTACGGTGTTGCCATCGTGGTTCTGATCACCGCTGCACCGGAGGGCATGTTCTGGAAAATTCGTGACCGTTTGCGTAGCCGCAAGGAAGAAACGTCACCTGTGATCGCCGATCAGCCGGTGGCTGCCAATGTCACACCGCTTCCGGCCCGGGAAACCCGAGCACTCAACCCCGAAATCGTCCTCGACGTGCGCAATATGTCGAAGAACTTCGGTGGTCTGAAAGCCGTGCAGAATGTCAGCTTCCAGGTCAATAAGGGCATGATCCTCGGAATTATCGGCCCGAACGGTGCTGGCAAGACCACGCTGTTCAATCTGCTCAACGGCTTTCAGCTGCCGAGCGAGGGTGAGGTTATGGTTGATGGCGTCAATATGGCGCGTCGTAAACCGCATGAACTGTGTCAGGCCGGTGTCGGCCGCACGTTCCAGATCATGCGTCCGTTCACCCGCATGAGTGTTCGCGACAACGTGAAGGTCGGCTCTTACGTCACCGCAAAAAGCGAGGAAGAGGCAGAGACCATCGCTGACGATGCACTTCGTCAGGTCGGATTGTTGCATATCGCGCACCAGCTTGCTGGGGGTCTCTCGACCAAGGACCTGCGTCTGATGGAACTTGCCCGCGCTTTGGCCGGAAAACCACACATCCTGTTGCTGGATGAGACATTGGCAGGGCTTGGCAAGGAAGAGGCGGTCGAAGTGGTTGCCGTTATCCGTCGGCTGTCAGCGTCAGGTGTCACGGTCGTGATTATCGAGCACACGATGCATGCCATGGTTCAGCTGGTTGATCGCTTCCTTGTGCTCGATCACGGGCAGGTCATTACCGAAGGACTGCCGCAGGAAGTTACCCGGGATTCACGGGTTATCGAGGCCTATCTTGGAAAGAAATGGGTGGCAAATGCTTGAGATCGAAGACATCACCGCCGGCTATTCATCATCCATCGCGGTTCTGCACGGCGTGTCACTCACGATCGGCCAGGGCCAGTTCATCTCGGTTGTCGGTCCGAATGGTGCGGGCAAGACCACGTTGTTCAAGGCAATTTCTGGGATCGTTCCATTACGCGGTGGTCGCATTCTCTGCGAGGGACAGGATATTTCCAACCTTGAGCCATCCAGTCGACCACATCTGGGCATCGCCCATGTTCCAGAGGGACGGCAGGTGTTTCCGTCGATGACGGTGCTTGAAAATCTGGAAATGGGTGCCGCGACCGAAAAGGGCCGCCGCGAATGGAAAGAAAATCTTGAGCGCATATACACCTGGTTTCCGGTGCTGAAGGAGCGTGCTGGCCAGTATGCCGGCACATTGTCGGGCGGTCAGCAGCAGATGCTGGCCATAGGTCGTGGTTTGGCATCATCTCCAAAGCTTTTGATGCTTGATGAGCCATCCATGGGACTTGCTCCATCCACCGCCGATCTTGTGTTCGACAAGATGATGGAGATCAGGCGTGACATAGGTCTTTCGATCCTGCTGGTGGAGCAGCGGGTCGCCGAGGCCCTGCAATTTGCAGATCGCGGATACGTTCTGGAAACGGGACGAATTGTGCTCGAGGGAGACGGAGAGGCGCTGAAGGCCGACGACCGCGTCCGTCAGGCATATCTTGGAATGTAACAAAGCAATAATGTGTGGAGGAGTGAACACATGAAAAGCAATGCAAAATTCTTTCTGACAGCAGCACTGGCATCAACAGTGCTGAATGCCGGTTTGGCGCAGGCCCAGACGGCAGAACCAATCCAGATTGGTTTGATCGCGCCGACATCGGGCATTTATGCCCGTCCGGGTCAGGTCATGAAAATGGGCGCCGAAATGGCAGTCGAGGACGTCAATAAAGCCGGCGGCATCGCTTGCCTGGGCGGCGCGCCTCTACAGCTTGTCACTATCGATTCAGGCGATTCCGTTGAAAAAGCCACCAACTCTGCCCAGCGCATGGTTGCGGACTTTCCGGGCCTTGTCGGAGCAACTGGCGCTTATCTGAGCTCGTTCACGCTCGCGGTCAGCGAAGTAACGGAACGTGCTAATCTGCCGCTTCTGACCTTGTCCTATTCCGACCTCATCACCAGCCGCGGTTTCAAGAACATCTTCCAGACTTCTGCGACCGCGGGTGTGCAGGCACAAATCGCATTGCCGATCATCCTTGACCTTGCCGAGCAGCAAACCGGCACGCGTCCAAAGACCGTGGCGATCATCACCGATAACACGGCTGCATCGCTTGCCTCTGTTGATCGCATGAAGAAGGGCCTTCTGAAGGATGTCGGTCTTGACCTGTCCTTCGAGCAGGTGTTCACGCCGCCGCTGGCGGACGCGACCTCGCTTGTGCAGCAAGTGCGGCAGCAAAAGCCGGATCTGCTGTTTTTCCTGCCGACGGTTATCTCAGACAGCAAGCTGATCCTTGAGAAGATGAAGGAGTTCCGGGTCAACACACCTGTGGTTTCCTTTGGTATTGCTATTGCCGAACCGGAAGTACTCAACACCATGCAGGCCGACCTGCTTGAAGGCGTGATGTCAGCGGTGGCGAACTGGGGCACCAAAGGTCAGGAAGACCTGATCAAGCGTCTGAACGAAAAGTATGGCGAGCCATGGATGACGCAGAATGCCATCTCGACCTATGGCGATATCTGGTTGTTCAAGGATGCACTGGACAAGAGCTGCAGCCGTGACCGTGCCGCTCTTGGTGAAGCGTTGAGAACGCTGAATGCCGGTCCGGCCAAATATTTCCCCGGCGGTACGCTAAGCTTTGACGACAAGGGCCATCGCGAAGGCGCCAGCCTGACGATCATCCAGTGGCAGAAGGGTATTCCGGTTACCGTTTATCCTGACGATCTGGCGCTTGCAAAGCCGATCTGGCCGAAATGATGATGCTAGCCCGGACATCGTGTCCGGGTGAGGACGTCATAACCGGGGCGGTTCAACCCGCCCCGGCTCTGGATACTGCGCCGCGCGCTGCAAGCGTAAAGAGGATGGAATGGCTGACGAGACATATGAAGTTCTTGCCGTGAAATATGCCCATAACGGGCGGCAATCTTCGCAGAATTTCATCGGCGGTGATGAACATGACCGGCCGATGCCACTCGACTATTTTGTGTGGGTGATCCGCAATGACAAGCGCACCATCATTGTCGATACCGGCTTTAATCCGGACAGCGGCAATCGCCGAGCGCGCGAACTGACCACACCCGTCAATCAGGCCCTTTCGGCCGTGGGTGTGGATTGCGCCAGCGTACAGCACGTCATCATTACCCATATGCATTACGACCATGCTGGCAACAACGACATGTTCCCCAATGCCTGCTTCCATATGCAGGAAAGCGAGATGCAATACGCGACCGGTCCCTGCATGTGTCACCACACGCTAAACCACCCATATGAGGCCGAGGATGTGACGGGCATGGTGCGCCGCGTTTACGCAGGCAAGGTCGCTTTTGCAAATGGGGACGACCAGCTTTTTCCCGGCGTTTCCGTACATCATATCGGTGGCCATTCGCGCGGCCTTCAATGCGTGCGTGTCAACACGGCGCGTGGCGCAGTCGTGCTCGCCTCTGACGCGTCCCACCACTACGCTCATATGAATTCCGGCCGGGTTTTCCCGACTTGCGACAGCGTTTCACAGACGATCGCTGGCTACGGACGGCTGATGCAGCTGGCCGGTGAGAAGCGCCTGATTGTTCCCGGGCACGATCCGGAGGTGCTCAAACGATATCCGGCTTACAGCAATCAGACCGAAGGCATGGTTGCCAAACTGGATGTCGACGAATTAACAATCTGATCGATAATTTTGTATTATTGACATATTGTATTACTGCAATGTAACGTAAACTTGATTGATGATCCGGGAGGAAAATCCGATGATCCTTGAAATGCGTGTCTACTACTGCGCCCCCACCAGACTGCCAGCTCTTCTCGACCGTTTCCGTAGCCATACGCTCGGCTTCTTCGACAAATATGGCATCGAACAGGTGGGTTTCTGGACGACGCTTGTCGGCAGTGACAATCACACGCTCGGTTACATTCTCAAATGGAAAAGCATGGCCGAACGTGAAGAGCGCTGGAACGCATTCCAGGCCGACGCTGACTGGATCGCTGCGCGTGCGGAAACCGAACGCGAACGCCCGATCGTTGCACGGGTGGAAAACAGTTTCCTTGCTCCAACGGATTTTTCCGCCCTGCGTTAACGGCAGGTTTTAAAACCACTTCTGGCATTGGGCCGGAGCGCGATGAAAACAGGTGAGGTTAGACAATCAGATGGCCGGAAAAACAATAGGCTTCATTGGATTGGGAATGATGGGCGCGCCGATGTGTGCATGCCTGGTTAAGGCAGGATTTCGCATTCTGGTGGCGGACGCAGATCCGGCGCGGGTCAGCGCGATCTGTGATGAGCTATCCGTATCGCCATTAACGAAAGATGTGGCGGGTGAGGTTGATGTTCTGATCACCATGCTGCCGAATTCCAAGATCGTTGAAACGGTTCTTCTGGAAAATGGTTGGGCAGCAGCGCTGCGCAAGGGCTCGCTGGTCGTCGACATGAGTTCGTCCGAGCCGGTGCGGTCGCGTGATCTGGCGGCAACGCTCGAAGCTCAGGGGCTGGAATATCTTGATGCTCCGGTTTCCGGTGGCGTCAAGCGAGCCCGGGAGGGCACACTTGCCATTCTCGTGGGTGGCAAGGAAACAGTGAAAGCCGAGACCATGCCGGTGCTTGAAGCAATGGGCGGCTCCATTCTGTTTATCGGTCCGGCCGGGTCTGGCCATGCGGCCAAGGCGCTCAACAACTTCGTGTCAGCGTGCGGGCTGATGGTGACGGTTGAGGCGCTGCATGTTGCACAGCGCTTTGGCATTTCGCCTGAGGCGATGACGGATGTGCTCAACGCCTCATCCGGCAAGAGCAATACGTCTGAAAACAAGGTCAAACAATTTATGTTGTCGGGCACCTACGGGTCCGGTTTTTCACTGCATCTCATGGACAAGGATCTGGGCATTGCCCGTGCCTTGGCGCAATCGGTTGATTATCCGCTGACCTTCGGACGCAACGGTATCGACCTCTGGCATGAGCAGGCAGGCGAGGTCGGCCCAACTGCTGATCACACCGAAATGTATCGCCTGCTCGAGCAGGAACAGGATTGAGGGTTTCGCCATGATCGTCCTGGACAAGTTTTATATTGATGGTGCCTGGGTTGAGCCAGTTGGTGGCAGCACCATGGATCTCATCGATCCCTCAACCGAAAAGGTCATTGGTCGGCTGTCTCTCGGCAATGAAGGGGATGTTGACAGAGCCGTGGCGGCCGCCAAACGTGCAGCACCGGCCTTTGCCGCCACGACCGTCGAAGAACGCATTGCTTTGCTTGAGCGGATTCTTGCTGCCTATAACAGTCGTTATGATGAGTTTGCCGAAGCGATGCGTGTGGAAATGGGTTCGCCCATTACCTTTGCAACAAAGGGGCAGGCGGCGCGTGGACCTTTGCATATCGAGGCGCTGCTGAAGGTCCTGAGAGACTTTCGTTTCGAAGAGGACATGGATAGCGGCACGCGCCTGCGGCACCAGCCGGTTGGCGTCTGTGGTCTGATCACGCCTTGGAACTGGCCGGTCAATCAGGTCATCGTGAAGGTAGGGCCAGCACTTGCTGCTGGCTGCACGATGGTTCTGAAGCCCAGCGAATTCTCCGCCATCAGCACGGTTCTATTTGCCGAAGTCTTGCATGAGGCGGGTGTGCCTCCCGGTGTCTTCAATCTCGTCAACGGCGATGGTCCAACGGTTGGCTCTGCCATTGCAGCCCATGACGACATTGCCATGGTGTCCTTTACCGGTTCGACCCGTGCTGGCATCGAGGTGGCGCGGGCAGCGGCTCCGACGGTCAAACGGGTCGCGCAGGAACTGGGCGGCAAGTCGGCCAATATTCTGCTTGATGACGTTGATCTTGAAGATGCTGTGCGTCGAGGCGTGGCGGCCTGCTTTACCAATTCGGGCCAATCCTGCTCGATCCCCACCCGTATGCTGGTGCCCGCGCATCTGATGGACCGCGCGTCCAAAATCGCCGCGGACGCCGCGGATGCCTATCGTCTTGGACCGACGGATGCCGCCGATACCCAGCTCGGCCCGGTCGTCAATCGCAGCCAGTTTGATCGTGTCCTGAGCCTCATCAACAGTGGTGTGGCAGAAGGAGCAACACTTGTTGCTGGCGGTGCTGAACGTCCTGAAGGTCTGCCAGACGGCTATTATGTGCGCCCGACAGTGTTCAGCGATGTTGGGCCGGACATGGCCATTGCGCAGGAAGAAATCTTTGGTCCGGTTCTGTCGATCATTCCCTATCGGAGTGAAGATGAAGCCGTCGCCATTGCCAATGGCACATTTTACGGCCTTGCCGCCTATGTCCAGTCGGCAGACCGTGAGCGGGCGCGAGCTATTGCCCGGCGGCTCAATGGTGGTCAGGTGCATATCAATTATCCGCCTGCTGACTTCGGTGCGCCATTCGGTGGTTTTGGCCGCTCGGGCAATGGCCGCGAATGGGGCGAGGCGGGACTGCGCGAGTATCTCGAAACCAAGGCGATGATTGGATACGGAGCCGGCGAATGAGCACGGTCATCCAGGTCAGCCCGATAGCAATAACAGTGATAACGAGGGAGGCACATCGGAATGCCAACTGAAAGCGAAATCTTCGCCAAAGGGTTCCAGAACCGCAAACGCGTGCTGGGCGCAGCCCACGTCGAAAAGTCGTGGGAAAATGCTGACGATTTCAACCGGCCAGCCCAGAGGCTAGTCACGGAATATTGCTGGGGTGAGGTCTGGGGCGACGAACGGTTACCGTTTGAAACCCGTAGCATGCTCAATCTCGCCATGCTGACGGCCATGAACCAGCACCACGAACTGGCGGTGCATGTGCGCGGTGCCTTGCGCAACGGCGTGACACCAGACCAAATCCAGGCCGTTTTGTTGCAGGCCATGGTCTATTGCGGCGCTCCGGCGGCTCTTGCCGCGTTCAGAACTGCCAGCACGGCCATCAAGGAATGGCAGGCAGAGCAGGCAAAGGCTGGTGAAGCCTTGAACGGAAGCGGCAAATGAACTGTCCGCGCGCCAGTGCCATTGGCGATGGATGAGCGTGAGTGAGGAAAACGCGCCCGCAATGCCAGCATTCTGGCAACGGAATTGGGTGCTGTATCGAGGATAAGCAGGATGTCTAATCCGCAAGTGGGATTTATCGGACTTGGCAATATGGGAGGACGCATGACGCGCTGCATCGTGGCAGGCGGCGTAGAAGTCCTCGGTTACGACAAGGATGCGCAGGCAGCAGCGCGTTTTGGTGCGACACCGTCCCAAAGCATTCGGGAGGTGATGGAAGGCGCAGATATCATCCTGCTTTCTTTGCCTGACAGCGTCGTGATCGAACGTGTCGTGGAGGGCGAAGATGGAGTTCTCCAGCATATCCGCCCCGGACAGGTTGTTGCGGATATGAGCACGGCGTCGGCCGCCTCGACCAAAAGACTTGCCCGTCTTTTTGCGGAAAAGGGTGCGTTCCTGGTTGATGCCGGAATTTCCGGTGGCGCTGCCGCTGCCGAAAAAGGCGCCCTGACGCTGATGGTGGGCGGCGACGCCGGCGCCATTGAACGGTTGCAGCCCGTGTTTTCGCTGATTGCCAGCAAAGTGATCGTCATGGGCGACTGCGGCGCGGGTCACACCGCCAAGCTTCTCAACAATTTCCTCAACGCCGTCAGCCTTGCTGCGACGGCGGAAGTCATGGTGGCGGGCAAGAAGGCCGGTCTTGATCTGCACAAGCTGCTGGATGTGCTCAATGCCAGCAGTGGTGTTAACTTCGCAACGCTGAACCGCTTCCCTAAGATTGTCGACGGTGATTATCTGGAAGGCGGCCTGACCAGCAAGCTGATGACCAAGGATGTTTTGCTCTATTGTGACATGTTACACGAACTAGGCGTTTCGTCTCTCAACTCTGCCGGGCCCATGGCCAGCTTTGGTCTTGCGACTGCGCTTGGTTATGGCGATGTGATCAGCAATCGCGTCGTTGATGCAATCGGGGACATTTCGGGCGGCGTTCGCCTGCACAACAAAAAGGACTGATGTGATGAAGATTTTCCATGGCCGCCAGACTGGCGCGGTTTCCGAAGTTAGATCTTCGACATTTACGGGAACGGTTCATGCTGACCCGATCATGCCGACGACCGATGGCGTGACAATCAACAATGTGTTCTTCACGCCCGGTGCACGTACCTACTGGCACACCCATGAGACCGGGCAGGTGCTGACCGTTGTTGCCGGCGAAGGCTGGGTTTGTGTGGATGGTGAACAAGCTCAACGTATTCGTGTGGGAGATATTGTCTGGATTCCAGAGGGAGAGCGTCACTGGCACGGTGCAACGGCCACGAGCTACCTCCTTCACACTGCCGTTTCTATCGGCAAGACCGTGTGGGAAGAAGAAGTGACGGCCGAGCAATTCGCATCTGCAGGTGCCTGATCACCGTCCGGTACGGCATTCCACGTGTAGACTACGGGTCTTTATCGTCGGCGGACACAACTTGTTACAGACCTGCGGATCATGTAAATGTCGGATGGTCATAATGTAATATAGGAATTACTGATGGTTGTGCGTGGGGTTGCCTTGCAAGCGGATACGCTCCGCCGGCAGATAGAAAACGCCGTACGAGACGGCATCACCTCGGGTCGATATGCTCCGGGCAGCCGCCTCGTCGAGCGTGAATTGTGCGAGGAGCTTGGTGTAAGCCGGACTTCTCTGCGCGAGGCACTGCGCAAGCTCGAAGCGGAAAAGCTGGTGGAAATCGTCCCCCACAAGGGGCCAGTTGTCGCCAGCATTTCGCTTGAAGAAGCCGGCGAAATTTACGCGCTTCGTGAATTGCTGGAAGGTTTTGCTGCCCAGGAATTTGCAACGCGTGGCTCGGATGAAGACTTGAATGCCTTTGGCCGCGAAGCGGCGGTTCTGCGCGGCCACGCACTTGCTGGCGAAACGGCCGAGGTGCTTGAAGCCAAAAGCCGTCTTTATTCGATCATGCTCGGGCGCTGTGGCAACACGCTGGTGCGGGAGGTCCTCCAGAGCCTTTTCTCACGCATCAATATTCTGCGCGCAACGTCTCTTATGCACCCCGAACGGATTTCCCAGAGCCTTGCAGAAATCGATGCACTCACGAAGGCTTTACAGTCACGCGATGCCGAGGCCGCACGGAAGTACGCCTCGCAACACGTGAAAAACGCGTCGATTGTTGCCCTGAAGTTACTGGGTGAACAACAGAAGGCGGCCTTAGTGGACAGCTGAGGCGTCCCCAAACAATACAATCGGCTTCTCGCCTTCCGTCGTCACGAAGGATCGTTATCGGAGTGTCCTCTCAATGCTGTATCAGCAATGAGAGGACACTCCGCTTTTATTGAATTGTCAGTCCCTGACACTACGGTTCAATGCCGGGATGTTGCGCGCCTACGCATAACGTATGGCTGCCGTAAAATCACGCCTCGCTACAACTACGCACATCAAATTTGCCGCGCCTATTCTCTGAACAGGCTGCTTTATTTCATCTTTTAGCCTCTTATCCCCAGCGACAACAAAACAGGCGTCATAGGATTGACTCAGTTGTGAAACCGGTTACATTCCGCGATGTAAACGGTTTCATAGTGTATATCCGTGCTTGGAGGAGCAAAATTTCATGTTTAGACATTTGATGGCTGCCGCTGCGATGGTGCTTGCGGCCGGTACGTCCGTGCACGCTCAGGAGCAGAGCTTCAAGATCGGTCTTTCCAACTCGTTTGTCGGCAGTGAGTGGCGCACGCAGATGATCGAAGAGGCTCAGGCTGCTGCAAAGGCTTGGGGCGATAAGGGCGTCAAGGTTGAGGTTGTTGTCCAGAGCGGCAATGTCGATGTGCAGGGACAGATTGGCCATATCAGGAACTTCATGAACCAAGGCGTTGATGCGATCCTGATCAATCCGGGTAGTCCGACTGCTTTTGACCCGATCTTTGCGCAGGCCAAGGCACGCAACATCCTCGTTATCGCGACAGATGCGGAAGTGTCCTCCAAGGATGCCATCTATGTCGGTATCGACCAGAAGGCATGGGCTGCACAGTCCGCGCAGTGGCTTGCAGATACATTGCAAGGCAAGGGCAGCGTTGTTGCGATCAACGGCATTGCAGGCAACCCTGCCAACGAAGCCCGCGTCGCCGGTTACCGCGAAGTGTTCGCCAAGTATCCTGACATCAAGGTTCTGAATGAAGCCAATGCCAGCTGGGACCAGGCGCAGGGCCAGCAGGCCATGCAGAACCTTCTCGCAACCTATCCTGATATCAGCGGCGTCTGGGTTCAGGACGGCATGGCTGATGGTGCATGGCGCGCAATCGAAGCCGCCGGCAAGGCAAAGGACATTGCTGCGACGGGTGAAATCCGCAAGGACTTCATGACCCGCTGGGAAGCCGAAAAGTTCAATTCCGGTGCTTCGGTCAACCCTCCCGGCGTTATGGCCAGCGCACTGAACGTTGCTGTGCTGAAGCTGCAGGGCAAGGAATTCAAGGACGGTGTTTTTGGCGGTACGTATGGCAACGCCATCTACATTCCGATCCCCTTCGTGAACAATGAAAACCTGGCGGACAACATCAAGGCTGCAGACGGCAAGCCAGGCTACTGGTCTGTGACTGCAACCGTGACGCCTGAACAGGCTGGCGAGTTCTTCAAATAAAATGGCCTTCGGGCTGGTGGTTATCGCCAGCCCGAATTTCACTATTCGAATGCGGACCATGTGTGTTTTCCCATGTCCGCCAATGACAAGTACAATTCGGAGACATGCGATGGCGAACGCTTTGGAAGCGGCCGGCATAACGAAGAATTTTGGTGCCGTGCGTGCCCTGACAGCCGGTAAGCTGACGGTCGGCCGTGGTGAAATCCACGCGCTGCTCGGCGCTAATGGTTGCGGCAAGAGCACGCTATGCAAGATTGTGGCGGGTGCAGTAGCCCCGACCAGTGGTGCCATCAAGTTCAACGGCAGCGAAGTACACTTCAAAAGCCCGCGTGACGCCGAAAATGCAGGAATTGCGCTTTTTTATCAGGAGTTGAGCCTGATCCCGCAATTGTCCGTGGCCGATAACATCTTTCTCGGGCGAGAGCCGAAGCGCGGCGTGTTTGTCGATCGCAAGGCCCTGATCGCCGAGGCGCGCAAGTTGATTGCACTGTTTGAGGGTGTTGCCGGCGAAGGGCTTGAGCCGGATGCGATTGTCGGCAACTTACCGCCGGATCAGCGCCAGCTTGTCGAAATTCTTAAAGTTTTTGCGCAGAACGCCAGCCTGATGATCATGGATGAGGCAACGGCAGCACTTGACGGCCGCCAGTCACAGCGTTTCTTTGAAATTCTCAGGGCCAAGAAGGTCGATGGTGTCTCCACCATCATGATTTCCCACCGTCTTGACGAAGTATTTGCCGTTTGTGACCGCATCACCGTGATGAGAAACGGCGCGACGATCTCTGAACTCGATACCTCCACGACCACCCGTGAGGCCGTCGTGCATGACATGGTCGGCGATGTTCGCGCCGCACCGGCTCGCCAGCAGGGACGTTTGGCCGCTCCAGCCAGCCTGAAGGTCGAAGATGCGATCAGCACGGGCGTGCGTGGTGTCACACTTGAAGCCTATCCGGGTGAAATCCTCGGTCTGGCTGGTCTGCAGGGGCAAGGTCAATCGGCCCTATTGAAAGGCCTGTTCGGTGCCAATCCCTTTACATCTGGGGATGTGCAGTTTGCCGGCCAGAAGGTGACCATCGCCAAGCCGGCACAGGCCGTTCATAACGGTTTCGCCTATGTCTCTGGAGACCGTGGCCGCGACGCCTCCTTTCAGGGGCGTTCGATTTTTGAAAATCTCGTCGCCGCTTTGATGGTGCGCGAAAAGAAAAAGTTGATCCGCCCTGCCACGCTGAAACCGCGTGTGCAGAAAGTCGCTGACGATATGAAAACGAAGTTTGCCGGCATGGATATGCCGATCGGCACGCTTTCCGGCGGCAATCAGCAGAAGATCTTCATTTCCCGCTGGCTGGCAACCGCGCCGAAGCTGCTGTTGCTGGATGATCCGACCAAGGGCATCGATCTTGGTGCCAAGGCAGACCTTTTTGCCCTAATGCGCCAGCAGGCCGATGCCGGTGCCACCATCCTTTTCTACTCGTCCGAGGACGCGGAAATTCTCGAATATGCCGACCGCATTCTGGTGTTCAACGGCGGTCGTATTTCGGCAGAACTGACCGGAGAAGACATGACCCCCATCAACATGACACGCGCCGCCTATGGAGACGCCGCATGAGTTCGTCCGGTATCTTACGCAAGCAACCCTGGATCATAACGCTTGTCGTTCTCGCTATTCTTGTTGCGGTCAACACGTTTCTGCAGCCCACATTCATTCAGCCGTCGGTGTTGCAATCCAACCTGACGACATTTCTTCCGCTCATCCTCGTTGCCATCGGCCAAACCTATGTCATTTTGGCTGGCGACATTGATTTGTCGGTGGGCAGCATCGTGGCACTTGCCAATGTTGTTACGGTCAGTGTGATTGCGGCGCTTGGCGGGTCAGCCGGTGCTGTGTTTGCAGGAATGGCGGCAGGTTGCATTGTTGGTCTGGTGTGCGGACTGGTCAATGGCCTGTTCATTTCCGGCCTGCGCTTCCAGCCGATTGTCACGACCTTTGCCACGGGCATCATTTTTGCCGGACTTGCCATCTGGGTGTTACCGCAGGCTGGTCTTCCGGTCCCTGAAGCCTATTGGCAAACCTATTCCGGCAGCTTCATCGGCTTGCCTTTTGTGGTGTGGGTTCTGTTCGCCGGTATTGCCTTCACACTGATCGTGTCGCGTATTCCGTTTCATGTGCATCTGTTGGCGGTCGGCGGCAATCGCACCGGTGCTTTTCAGACTGGTCTTCGTCTCTCCGGTATTCGTATCGGCGCTTACATGATCTCCGGCCTGTTTTCGGCGCTGGCGGCGCTCTGCCTGACCGGTGAGACCGCATCGGGCGACCCATTGCTGGGCGCAAGTCTGGCGCTGTCATCCATTTCGGCTGTGGTTTTGGGCGGAACGGCGCTTTCTGGCGGGTTTGGCAGTTCGACGGGGTCGATTGCTGGAGCGCTGGTGCTTGGCATGATCGGCAATGTGATTTTCTTTGCGGGCTTGCCCTTCGAGTACCAGACATTGGTGCAGGGTTTGATTGTGCTGACGGCGCTTGCCGGTGGCGTTCTGGTGACGAGGCGTTGATATGACAAATCCGGGCTTGCAAATCAAAACTCTGCTCACCGATCCCTTAACCATTGCCATTGGCGCATCTGTTTTCCTTCTGCTGGTTGGCGAATTGTTGTCACCGGGCTTTGCGCAGGGCTCGCAGATCGTTCGTTTGCTGACTATTGCCGCCATTCTCGGCATCGTCGCGGCAGGTCAGAACCTTGTGATCCTTGGCGGACGTGAGGGTATCGACCTCTCGGTCGGTGCCATGATCTCGCTGGGCGCTGTTCTGGCTGGCAACATGATGAACGGCCAGAATGCCGGTATTCCGCTCTCCATTCTGGTCGCTGGCGGCATTCCGTTCCTGATTGGCCTCGTCAACGGCATCGGCATTACCTTTGTGCGTATTCCTCCACTGGTCATGACACTTGGCATGACGGCGGTGATCCAGGGCGGACTTGTGGTGTATTCTCAGGGCGTGCCATCGGGTGCGGCAGCGCCGCTGCTGGCCGGTTTCATCAACCGTCCGCTGATTTTCGGCATTCCTGGCGTGCTGTTCGTCTGGTTGGGCATTGCGGCCATCATGCTGTTCATGCTGCGCAGAACGGCGTTTGGATTTGCCATTTACGCTATCGGTTCAAACGAACGCGCAGCGACACTGGTCGGTCTGCCAGTTTCCCTGATCCGCACGCTGCTCTATGGCCTGTCCGGTCTATTTGCGGGGCTGACCGGGGTCTGCGTGATCGGTTACACCGGCACGTCCTTCATTTCGGTTGGCGATCAATATGTCCTGCCGTCGATCATCGCGGTTGTCATTGGCGGTACTTCACTGGCGGGCGGCGCCGGTGGATATGTCGGAACAATGGCCGGAGCTGTTGCGCTAACCATCCTGCAAAGCGTACTGATTACACTCAACTTAGATGTATGGGCTCGGCAGATCATATTCGGTGTCACGTTACTTGCGCTGATGCTGCTTTATGGCCGCCAAAAGCAGCTGCGTGTGTAACAGATGAGCAAAGAACAAGGTTCGAATATCCGGGAAGTTGCAGCCATTGCGGGCGTGTCGATTGCGACCGTGTCGCGCGCGCTGCAGCAACCCGACAAGGTGCGCCCGGAAACCCGGAAAAAGGTTTTCGATGCCGTGAGGCAAGCGAACTTTGTGCCCAATGCCCAGGCGGCCAGTTTCCGACGCCAATCCAACAACACCGTCATTCTCCTGGTTCGTGATATCGGCAACCCATTTTATCTCGAAATCTACAAGGGTGTCGAAGAAGCGGCCAGCGAAGCTGGATACAAGGTTCTCATGGGTGATGCCCGCAACGATGTGAACCGGGTAGCAAATCACATCGATATGGTCCGGCAGAAACATGCCGATGGGCTGATCCTGATGACGGGCCAGTTTCCGACAGAGCTTTTGGATCAGGTGGATAACCTGCCGCCAATCGTCATCGCCTCGGAAACCGTTGCCGGCATTGCGCTACCAACCGTCAAGGTCGACAACCGTGCGGCATCCAAAAATGCCATGCGTCACCTCATCGAGGCCGGGCACAAGCAGATTGTGCATCTTGCCGGTCCGTTCCCGGAGACGCTGGCGCAAGAGCGTTTTGATGGCTACCGCGATGCTCTCACCGAAGCCGGGATCGATTACGATGAGACGCTGCTTGTCAGCGGTGACTACAGCATCGAAAGCGGTCGTCAGGCAATTACTGGCCTTCTGGAGCGCGGTATTTCCTTCACTGCCATCTTCGCATCGAGCGACCAGATGGCAATTGGTGCGATCAGCGAATTGCGGGCGCGTGGCCTGTCGGTGCCGAGTGACGTGTCGGTCACCGGTTTCGACGACATCATCTTCGCCAATGCGTTCGAACCACCGCTGACAACGGTGCGGCAGCCCCGTCAGGAAATGGGTCGCAAGGCCATGGCGCTGATGGTTGAGCGGCTGAACGGCAAACGGACAGCCGAGACAATCGTAATGGACACAGAACTGGTGGTGCGCGGCTCGGTGGCGCGCTGCCGACCGCGGCAGCCTTAGCTGCGATACCTGAAATTGTGAATGCAAGGAGAGTATGGATATGAAGACGATCAAAGGCCCGGCGATTTTCCTCGCGCAATTTGTTGGAGATAAAGCCCCCTTCGACACGCTCGACAATCTCGGCCAATGGGCAGCTTCGCTCGGCTACAAGGGCATTCAGGTGCCCACAGATCCCAAACTCTTCGATCTGGAAAAAGCTGCGGCTTCCAAGGCCTATTGCGACGATATCAAAGGGCGCCTTGCCGAACTCGGTGTCGAAATCACCGAGCTTTCCACTCATATTCAGGGCCAGCTTGTTGCGGTTCATCCTGCCTATGACGAGTTGTTTGATGGTTTTGCGCCGGCCGAATTGGGCGGCAAACCGCAGGCACGGCAGGAATGGGCCGTCAATCAGCTGAAATATGCGGCGAAAGCCTCGCAGCATCTTGGTCTTTCAAGCCATGCGACCTTTTCCGGTGCCCTGGCATGGCCGTTTGTATATCCCTGGCCGCAACGTCCGACCGGCCTCGTTGAAATGGCCTTTGCCGAGCTTGCCAATCGCTGGAAACCTATTCTCGATACGTTCGATGAGAACGGCGTTGATCTCTGCTACGAGCTGCATCCGGGTGAAGACCTGCATGACGGCGTGACCTTCGAGCGTTTTCTGGAAGCGACAGGCAATCACGCACGGGCCAACATCCTCTATGATCCGTCCCACTTCGTGCTTCAGGCGATGAACTATCTGGATTTCATCGATATCTATCACGAGCGTATCCGCGCCTTCCACGTCAAGGATGCCGAGTTCAATCCGACCGGCCGATCCGGCGTTTATGGCGGCTATCAGGGCTGGGTTGACCGTCCGGGCCGGTTTCGCTCGCTGGGCGATGGGCATGTCGATTTCGGTGCGGTGTTTTCCAAGCTTACCCAATATGACTTCGACGGATGGGCGGTTCTGGAATGGGAGTGTGCCCTGAAGCACCCGGAAGATGGTGCGCGCGAAGGGGCAGACTTCATTAAAAACCACATCATTCGCGTGACCGAGCGGGCGTTTGACGATTTTGCCAAAAGCGGGGTGGATGAAGCCGCCAACCTTCGCATCCTTGGTCTGTGAAAGGTAATCCCATGTCAGTAGGCCCAAAAAAATTCGACAGCCGTCGTATTCGTCTCGGTATGGTGGGCGGCGGTCAAGGTGCATTTATCGGCGCGGTTCACCGTATCGCAGCGCGACTTGACGACCGTTATGAGCTGGTGGCCGGGGCGCTCTCATCCGAACCTGCCCGCGCCAACGCCTCGGCCGTGATGCTCGGTATTGAAGCAGATCGCTCCTATGCTTCGTTTGAAGATATGGCTGTGGCTGAAGCCGCGCGCGCCGATGGTATCGAGGCCGTCGCTATCGTGACGCCAAATCATCTGCATTTTGCCCCCTCAAAGCTTTTCCTGGAAAAGGGCATCCATGTCATCTGCGACAAGCCGGTGACCGCGACGATCGAGGAAGCCAAGAAGCTGGCCGAAATCGTCAAGGCGTCCGACAATTTGTTTATTCTGACGCATAACTACACCGGTTATGCCATGTTGCGTCAGATGCGAGAAATGATTGCCAACGGCGCCATCGGCAAGCTGCGTCATGTGCAAGCGGAATATGCGCAGGACTGGCTGACGGAAGCGGTGGAGACAACCGGCGTCAAGGGCGCGGAGTGGCGCACAGACCCCAGCCGTTCTGGCGCAGGCGGCGCGATTGGCGATATTGGCACGCATGCTTTTAACGCTGCAGCATTCGTCACCGGTGAAATTCCCGAGAGCATCTATGCTGATCTGACATCCTTCGTGCCCGGACGGCAACTAGACGACAGCGCCAATATCCTGTTGCGATACGCCAGTGGTGCCAAGGGTATGCTGTGGGCCAGCCAGATTGCCGTTGGCAACGAAAATGCACTTTCGCTGCGTGTCTACGGCGACAAGGGCGGGCTTGAGTGGCACCACCGCGTGCCAGACGAATTGTGGTTCACGCCCTATGGCGAACCGAAGCGGCTGATTACACGCAATGGCGCCGGGGCAGGCCCTGCCGCCAACCGCGTCAGCCGAGTGCCATCCGGCCACCCTGAAGGATATCTGGAAGGGTTTGCGACGATCTACCGTGAAGCCGCAGATGCTATCATAGCAAAGAGGGAGGGGAATACATCGTCTGGGGAGGGGATCTACCCCGGTATTGACGACGGCCTTGCGGGGCTTGCGTTCATTGATGCGGCAGTACGGTCCAGCCAGACCACGTCTTGGGTCGGGATCGACATCTAACCCGCAGTCTATCTGAAACAGACGACACCACACATTCGAGGCTGCTTTTGCACCTCCGGCTGCAGGGCCGGGGAGGGTGGCGCTTGCGTGTCGTTTACCGCTCAAACGAAAAGGGAGTTACGCGTTTGAAATCCTTGAAATCAACATTCGCAGGTATGGCACTGGTCGCAGCAATGGCGGCAGGTATCGCAAACCCGGTTCTGGCTGAAGACGCTAAAACCCTGCCAATCGCAGCGCAGATGTACACATTGCGCGATGCAGGGACGCTTGAAGAGCAGTTTGCCATTCTCAATCGCGCCGGTGTCTCAGCGGTGGAAACCGTCGACATGCAGAAGGTCAGCGCAAAAGAATTGTCTGCACTGCTTGAGAAACACAAGATCAAGGTGATCTCGTCACATGTGCCGATCGACAAGCTGCGCGGCAATCTGGACGACGTCATTGCCGAGCAGAAGGCCGTTGGTAACCCGGTTGTGACCGTGCCTTACCTCACGCCGGAAGATCGCCCGACTGATGCTGCTGCATGGACGGCATTTGGCAAGGAGCTTGGCGGTTACGCAGACAAGTTGGCTGCAGCCGGTTTGGCCATGTCCTACCACAATCATGACTTTGAAATGGTCAAGTTTGACGGTAAGACAGCGCTTGAGCTTTTGCTCGATGCTGCCGGTCCAAAGCTGCAAAGCGAGCTTGATGTTGCCTGGGTAGCACGTAGCGGAACGGATCCTGCAGAGTTTCTCGGCACGTTGAATGGCCGTGTATTTGCTATCCACGCAAAGGATAATGCACCTGCGGGGACCGCGGAAAATGAGCGTGGTTTTGCCACCCTCGGCACCGGCGTTCTGGATTGGAAAACCATCTTGCCAGCGGCCAAAAAGGCCGGCGCGAAATGGTTCATCCTTGAGCATGACATGCCGCTTGATGCCGAAGCCGTCCTGACCAAGGGCAACGCCTTCCTCAATGAACACCTGCCGACAATTCAATAAGTCGGCTAAAAAATCGACCAGTTAAACTGACAATTGGCCATTACGAGAACTCCCCGGCAGCTGGTTTGCCGGGGAGTTTTTACGCTTGCGAAGCTATCCCGACAAACCCGTTAGTCTGATCACCAAGCAGATCGCCTACCACCAATTTGAAGAGATCTGAAAACCATCAGCCTCAAGGAAGACTGCGTCGCAACCTCCGGCGACCGTGCGGTGTTTGGCGCTGCTTAACGGCCCTAAAGCTCTCGCCGCGAACTGTAATAACACGGAGAGCCCGAATTATTGGCCGGGCTCTGCATGAACCGGACCCGTGCAAGCTGAAATTCTAGCGGAGGATAATTTCGCCGGAGAGCTGAAAACCGACACCATGGATAACATGGATGGGCAGTTCGGCACCGCTTTCGCGGACTTTTACGCGCAATCGCTGCAAGACGGCGTCCAGACTGCGGGTGTCCGCAAGCGTCTGATATCCCATGGCGAGGCCGAGTTCGTGACGGCCAATGATCCGCTTACTGTCTTCTGCCAATTTTGAAAGCAATGTCGCCTCACGGCCGGACAGTTTGATGACCGTGCCCTGCGGAGAGGTTAGCCGCTGGCCGACCCGGTCTATCGACCACTTGCCGGTAGGCCGGGCAGGTTGTGCATTTTTGTCGCTCTGGCGAAGCCGGTCGGCCAGATTTTTGATGGCAAACACCAGTTCATCGCCATCAACCGGTTTTGTTAGGTAGAGATTTGCGCCTTCGGAGTAGCCGCGAAGTTTATCGTCCCGCAATGTGCGGGCGGTCAGCATGATGATGCCAATATTGGTTGTCTTCTTCAGGCGCTGCGCTATCTCAAATCCACTGGTATCCGGCAGATTGACGTCGAGTATGGCGACGTCAAAATCCTCCGTGCCCAATGCCAGGTCAAATTCCTTGCCGTTTCCCACGGCTGTGACGGCAAAGGTGTTCAACCGCAGAAAATCAGTCAATCCCTGCTTCAGATCAAGGTCGTCTTCCACGAGTATGACTCGGACCGGCCCATTTCCGCTTTGACGCGTGGCATGAGTTGGTGGGGTAGATACTGGGGGCATTGAACTGACTTTTGACTGTGCATTACGGGCTGTGGTGAGCGCGTGTGATAATCACGCGGCGAGTGCTCCAATCGAAACCGGTGGATTGGATGGGTGTTGATTTGACTGATAATTCAGGCCAAAACGGGCAAAACAATGGTCGCTTCAGTGCCACCGTCTTTACCGCTTGAAAGTGAAAAGCGTCCCGCATGGGCGTCTGCGGTACGTTTGACAAGTGACAGGCCAACGCCTGTTCCTTCGATGTGAGCAGAATTTGTGCCTCGTGTGTGGTTCTCGATCAGGTCTTCAACGACTTCTGCTTCGATACCTATTCCTTTATCCCTAACCCGGAAATGCACAGTCTCGTTATCCCTGAAAACGTCCAGCCAAACCTGTGTTGATCCAACCGGGGCGGAAAACTTGAATGCGTTTTCGAGCAGGTTGATAATTGCCAATTTCAACATCTCGCTATCGGCGCGAATGAATGCCTGTTCGACGTCTGGGGCGATTGAAACATTCAAGGTAACGCCGTGCAGCAAGTCACGCGCACTTATGACCGCGCTCATGGCGGCATTGCTGACGCTGATCTCTGACAGTGCTGGCTGAAAGGCTGGGCCTTGCAGTTTGCTTCTGGTGAGATTGACTTCTAAAACCTCGACCAGCCGCGCAACGCCGGTGTGGGCGCGGTCCAGTCTCTGCCGATTGGCCTCATCGTCTTTTGGCAAGGTCAGACCAATGCTTTGCAGGTTGGTTCTGATCACGCCGAGCGGCGTACGATACTGGTGGGAAATGACTTCCATGAACCGGACTTGCTGTTCCTGTGCCTGCAGTTCGGCGCAGAGTGCCTGTTCGGCCACCCGTTTTGCTTCCACCAGCTCCCCCGTTCTTTCGCGAACAAGATCATTGGCATGTTGTTCGGCGGCACTTGCTGCTTCCAAAGCACGGCGATCGGCATTGCGAGCAGCTGTTTCTGCGTTGCGCAACCGGACCGCCAGCGAGCCGGTTAAGAGTGTAAAGTGGGTTATGCTGGTTGCGGCATAAGAGCCTGCCACCCAGCTGGGAAGTGAGAGAATGCCATACCGCTGGCTGTTCGTCGCAATCAAACCTGCCCAAAGCAGGCCGAATGCCGCGGAGTTAAGGCCAGTTTGTGCATTGGGTTGCCGAAGGAAATCGATAAGGGCGACCGACATGGCCATCGTGGTGAGGACCAAGATGACCGGTCCGGCCAACAGCACAAAAAAGCGGTTTACCCCGAAAAGCACGCAGAAAACACCGATAATGCCGACAATAGCTGCGAAGCGGAAATAGAGATCGATCTTCGGGTAACGTGGGTCGAGGTCCAGAATGGCCCTTATCGATAGCGCACCAGCGGTAAGCCCAAACCAGGAGGACATACTCGACAGGTAGTCGTTACCGAGGCCACCATTGTCGAAAAACAACAGTCGCGCCATGCCGAGCGCGCCAAAATAGGTCGAACTGACAGCTAGAATGTCCAGCATCAGGAAAATATAAAACTTCTTTCTGTCGAAATAGAAAAAGAACAGCTGGATAACCAGCAATACGCCCATGCCGCCAAACCACATGCCACGAACGAGGTTCTGGACGATGGATCTGTAGTCATAATAGCTGGGTGATAGCAGTTCCGCCGAGACGTTGAGGCTGGCGTCCTTGTTGTGCGCCCGGATGTAAATGATCCGCGTCTGGTCTGGAAATAACTCTAGAGGCAAGACGTTTGCCGACGTATTGAAGTTGGCATTCAGGCGTGGCGAATGATCGCCCATCTCGAAGCGGTCGAAATCCGCCTCCCGCATTCCGGGCTTTTCAACGCCGACATAAACTTCCAACTCGTCGGTAAAGTTCGGCATGATCGACAGAAGAATATCCTGCGGTCGCTTCACGCCTGCTGGCAGTGTCACGGCAAATCGCAACCAGGCGGAGGTGCGCACAAAACCGAGATTGACGTCGTGGCCTTCAATAGGTGCGAACAATGCCTGGTGTTGCAACATATCCTGCAACGTCAGTTTTTCGTTCTTGACGAGTGCGACGTCGATAAAGCCATCCAAAGGCACGGAACCATAGAGGTCAGCAGGAACTTGCTGAATGCGTATGCCGTCCGAAGTCTCGCCCGCGAGCAGAGAGGTGGCGCTGATAATCAACGCTGTCAGCGCGGACAAGAGAAGTTTTGTTATCGACACGAACTGCAAGGCCTGTTCATTTGATGGTTCTGTCCGATCTGTGCCTGTGACGGCACAATGCGAATGTTTTCGCGTCGCTCGGTACGGTGATGTTGTCAAGCACAAGTGGTGAGTGAGGTGCGAAATTTGCCACTTCTGCGGGACATGCCTGTGGATGCCCTCATAAGAAAAGAGCGGCGGAAAACCGCCGCTCTGAGTTTTTTATTGCGATATCAGAACTTCACGCGAAGCTTTGCGTTGGCACCGTGATCGTATGCGTTTGAGCCGATCTGTCCGTTATAGGTGAAGCTGAGTGTCGATGCCGGGGTGATGGTCAAGTCCACACCTGCCTCGAGCAGTGCCGCATTGCGGTCAACTGGCGTGCTGGTCACGGAGAAGCTGTCACCCGTGGCAAAACGAGCCGAGGATACCGGGTCTACGTCACCAAAGGCATGCATCCAGCCGATGTTGCCGCGTGCCACCGATGCTACACCGGCAATATCCAGATCTGTAGATGCACGCAGACCGACAGTGGTGAAGGTCGTGTTCATCGAGGAATCGTCAACCGTCAGCGCAGCCGTGCCGCCTGTTTCGGTAAAGCCATCCGTTCTGGTGCGAGAATGCGCCAAGGCTGCAAAAGGCTCCAGTGCAGACTTGCCGACGTCAAGACGGTAGGCCAGTTCGCCATAGGCATTGAAGCTGCTGCCGTCATAGTCGCCGGACAATGTCTGGCCAAGCGCCGTGATGGTACGGCTCGTATCAACATTGTGCCAGGTGTAATTCAGGCCAGTGCGGAATGCGACCGGACCCCACTTCGTACCAGCGTAACCGCCAAGGTGGTAGTTGGTGCTGGCGCCGTTGCTGCTGTCCGTGTCGAAGAATGACCGGCTGTAGCCGCCGAGCACACCAACACGCCAGTCGCTACCGACCATCATGTCGCCACCGAAGATCACGCCGCCATTGGCCGTATCCGTATCGGAACCGCCGTCAACGCCGCTGACCTTACCCCAGGAACCAAAACCGTTGACCCAAGTGGCGAAACGATCGGTATCGAAGGCTTCCTTGGGCTCGAAAGCAGCAAAACGTTCGTCCGTTGCTGTTTTCTTCTCTTCAGCATAACCGAGTGCCATCGAAGAAGGTGCCGCAACACCGTCAGTCACGGCGCGAACACGGCTGTTCAGGGCGGTGTTTACGGCGCGGTTCGTCTGGGTGAAGGCACCTTGTGCCGTCGCATAAACATCACCGGAAAGCTGCTGGTAAGCCTGCAGAGCTTCGTCTTCGCTCAACTCCAAAAGGTCGTTGTAAAGCTTCAACGAAGCGCTATCTGGTGTCTGGTCCAGACTGTCGAGTGCGCCTGCGAGCGACTTCTGATTGCCCGTTCGTGCAACCCTGCTGAATGGGTTCGGGTTGGTGCCGGTGTTGCCGGAACCCTTCACCGAGACATTCAAGTACGCATTGTAGTCGTCATATGACGTGGTGATATCCAGAAACGCCGAAGACGTATTGATGAGCTCGCTGAACTTGCCAGTGAGACCGCCGTCTGCGTTGAGGATGGTGTATTTTTGGGTCTGCTGGTAGCTCGTTGCATCGTCCAACGACGTCACCTTAACATCGGCGCCGTCGTAGATCGATGCTGTGCCGGTAACTTTTGTCAAATCGCTCGATGCGTGACTTAAATCGACAGCATATGTGGATCCGTCTTTCAGCGTCAGGTCGCCATTGATCGTCAATGTGCCGATTTGGTTGTGGAAAGGGGCTCCGAAAGTCGCCATTCGGCTGTAGATAACGGTGTTCAAGCCGCCTGGAGAAAGGATACCGCCATCTGTGACGGTTGTTGAGCCGATGGTTCCTGTACCGCCGATGGTTCCGCCATTGCTGGCTTTGACTGTACCGCCGAGGACATTACTGACCAGCAGTTCGCCGCCTTTGACAGTGGTGGTGCCGGAAAAACGTGCGTTGTCACCAGACAAGGTTGTGACGCCAGCAAGTTGCCTTATGTTACCGTTCCCGTTGATATCAGGTGCAAAAGTGTAATTGCTGCCGGTGTGATTGAAAACGATAGTGCCTGGCTGTGTATTCGGGCCGAATTTGATGGAATCTGTCTTCAAGGTGCCAGCCGCAGCTGCGATTTCCGTTTCTGCCGCACCGATGTTCAGTGTTCCTGTAGTACCATCTCCGTAAGCGATGTAGGTCGTGCCATCATAGCGACCATTTTGCATCTGCGTGCCGACTGTGACCACGGCGTCGTCACTGATGGTAAGGGTGCCGTCACCGAAAAAACCAATGTATAATTTTTCGCTGTTATTCCACACGGATTCGGAACCAGTGACGTTGACTTTGCCGGTGCTGCCGGAGAAACGCCCGATGTGTGCCTCGGCATTATATACGACGCCACCTTGTTCAATATTGAGGATGCCTTTGCCTTCGAAACCGACGTCAAGAATGCCGGGCATGACCCACTGAGAGCCATGACCTATGATGTTGGCTGTACCGGTACGAAACTCTCGGTCACCAATTGTACCGTCTCTGCTTTCAACCAGTCCACCGTACTCGACATTGAGAGTACCCATGCCGATGACAAGGCCTCCAGCGTTTGACCAAGTTGATCCCGGACCGAGGACATTCACGTTACCTGTCGATGTATCTGATGCGCCGATGAGGCCAAAGAAACTTTTTACGGTAGCGCCGTTCTCAATGTGAAGTTGGCCATTACCGTTAAAGCCAGCATATAGGAAATCAGTGTTTTCCCAAAGAGTTTCGGTACCGGTAACTGTAACGCTGCCCACGTCTCCGATACGGTAGCCGATGAAGCTTTCATATGTCGTGAGTTTTGCGTCGTTGGTAATAAGGAGATCACCACTACCCTCGTTGCCGACATAGAATTTGCCATCAATGTCTGTATTTTCGTCTACCAGATTGGGGCCGTTATATGTTTCGTCTGCCCAAGCAAAATTTGGCACTGCCAAAAGTACTGTCGATGCAAGTAGCGCGTTGCGGCTGATTTTCGCTACCTTATTAAACCGCCGGCCTATGTTGACTGGCGTCATTGAATTCTCATGCATGTCTGCCCCCGCAGAAAAGACATTGAAGGCACTTTGCCTGCAATGAGCGATATGTTCGCGCTATGCATGAGATTCTAGACAAGCCACTGAAAAACTATAACTTTTTTATTCGTGGCAATTGTTACGATATGTAACGATACGCAAGAGAAAGCGTGTCGGTGCAGCCACAGAGAATATTCTAATATTGGCCTGCAGGGCGGTAAATGAGGTGCAACCGCGCTTCACCAGCTGATTTATACAGCCGGTGCGCTGGCTGATTCGCAACGGGACGATCGCAAAAATGAGGCCGGTATTGGCGCGGTAGAAAACGCGAGTTGAGTTACCGTTGATGAAAGCACTTCAGATATCTGGGAGTGCCTTCAGACTGGATCTTTTGGCGTGGTGGAGGGTGTTGAACTTTCCCGTACGACGATACGCGGTGTTACAACAAAATGCTCCGCAGTATTCCGGCCGTTGATGCGTTCGATCAACAGTCGCGTTGCCTGAAGGCCAAGCTGTTCTCCTGATTGGTCGATGCTGGTCAACCTGTTCTGAGCAAAGTCACAAAACATCGTGTTGTCATAACCAACCACGGCAAGGTCCTCAGGGATCGACAGGCCAAGCTCTCTGGCTACGCTGATGACGCCCAAAGCGATGAGGTCGGTCCAACAGAAGATGGCGTCGGGGCGCTGTGACGCTGTCAACATGCGGCGTGCGGTCAGTTGCACGTCGCGAAGCGTCTGCGAGGAGTGTACGATGTTGATATATTTTCCAAGGCCGGCTTCCATCATGCCACGACGGTATCCAACCTCGCGTTGTGTCAGAATGGTGGAGGTGCTGGAAATAAGGCTGAGCATCGCAATCTTGCGATAACCGTTTGCGGCCAGATGCTTGACGACAATCATCGCGCCTTGCTGATCGTGATTGTTGACCGTGTCAAAACCGTGAGCCTCCGGGTCATGATGTCCGATGGCGACGAGAGGCTTGCGTATTGCGATATTGTTCAGATTCTCCCGGTCTTCAGTCGAACCGATCATCAACAGGCCGTCCATCTGGCGGTCGATCATCGATTCCACCATCGCCAGTTCCGTTTCGATCGACGAATGGCTGATGCCGATCATCGCTCGATATTGCGTTCGCTCAAGTGCGGTATTCACGCCGGTCATGATGTCGGCAAAAAACGGATTTCTGATGTCGGGCAGCAGCAAACCGATCGTGTAGGTCTGTCCGCGCATGCCGCGTGCGGCTGCGAGTGGCCGATATCCAAGCTTGTTCATCGATGCCCGGACATTGGCGCGCAACGCGTCGGATACACCATAGGCGTCGCGCAGGACTTTTGAAACTGCAGCCACAGAAACACCAGCGTCTTCAGCGACTTCCCGGATTGTTACCCGGCCGCCACGTGTTCCTTTTTCACCCACAAATGTACCTTTCAATCGTGCCGTTTGCATGCCTAACAAAAGCCTTTCAACAGGCTGGGGCAATGTCATTTCACTCTATCGGAACAAATTGGGTTGCCAAACGGAAAAAAGTGTAGAACGATATACGTAGAACATTCTACATGAATGATTGCAGCTGGATTTGAGGGAGGACGGCATGCACGACAAAGTGTCAACGCACGCCCGGAGAGACAATTCAATCACCAATTACGCGTGGACGGCGCCAATGGTACGGCCACTCGCGGACAAGGGAGAGGGAACGCCTGCCTCCTTCCTCCAGAAGAGTTTTGTCCTGGAAAATAAGACCGGGAAAGAGGTTCTTCGCATCAGCGCCCTAGGGCTGTATCGGGCCTTCATCAATGGTCAGCGTGTTGGTAACGACCTGCTGACCCCCGGTTGGACAACCTACGACAAGCGCCTGTCTTACCAGACCTATGAGGTCAGCGATCTTCTGATGGCTGGCGAAAACACCATCACCATATGGTTGGCGGATGGCTGGCTGCGTTCGCCGCTGATGTGGGGCAAACATCGCTTGACCAACACCTGGGGTAGCCAGATCGCGGCGATTGCAGAGTTGCGAGCTGGCGAGGGTGATGCCGGTCTGCTGCTTACCACTGATGCATCCTGGCAGAGTGGCACTTTGCCGGTTGTCAAATCGGGTATCTATTTCGGCGAGGCATTTGATGCGCGCGTTCAGCCGAAAGTGACGGCTGGCTCCGAGGTTGTGGCGTTCGACCCATCAATCCTTGTGGCACATGAAACCACGCCGGTGCGTGAAATGACGCCGATTGCGCCGCTCAAAAGCTGGACGGATGCGGAAGGTCGCACCGTGCATGATTTTGGCCAGAATGTTGGTGGTTACGTTGCCTATACGGTTAGCGGCGATGCGGGTGACAGCGTCCGTGTCGAGCATGCTGAAGTGCTGGACAAGGACGGCAATTTCTACAACGTGAATTACCGCACGGCAGAATCTCACACCATTTACACGCTGGCTGGCAAGGGCGCCGAACAATACCGGCCGCACTTCACCTTCCACGGTTTCCGTTATGCCCGCATCACGACAACCGGTAATGCGAAGATCTCAGACGTTTACTCCGTTCCTATCAGCTCGGTTACCGAGCAGAAGGCCAGCTTCACCTCTGGCAATGCGCTGGTAAACAGGCTGGTTCTCAACACTGTGTGGAGCCAGCGCGGCAACTTCATCGAAGTGCCAACCGATTGCCCGCAACGTGATGAACGCCTCGGCTGGACGGGGGATGCCCAAGTCTTCGCAGGCACTGCGCTCTATCTGGCAGATGCCCATGATTTCCTTGCCAAATATGTACGCGATATCATGGCGGACCAGCGTGAAGACGGTTCTGTGCCGCATGTGGTGCCGGATCCGACACGCCAGCAGCCAGAGTTTTATCCGGGCTTTTATGGTTCGACCGGCTGGGGTGATGCCATTGCTGTTATTCCGTGGCAACTCTACCTCCATTACGGCGACAGGGACATTCTTGCCGAGGCACTGCCAGCGATGATCCGCTGGGTCGATTTTGTCTGGTCGATCAGCGATGGTCCGATTGTTTCGCCGCCACGTCAGTGGGGTGCCCGGGGCTTTTCGTTTGGTGACTGGCTACAGCCATCTGGACCTTCGGCAAAACCGCTGCCAACGATTGGCGATGACGCCGCAGCAACGCTCTATCTCTACATCACCGCAAATCTGGTGTCGCAAATCGCGTCCATAACCGGCGATGCTGCCGTGGCTCAACGGCTTGCTGATATGGCAGCTCAGGTCAAGACCGCCTTCCAGCGTGAGTTCATCACCACCTCTGGCCGTCTGGCCTATGATGACCAGACGTCCTATGCGCTGGCGATCGTTCATGACCTTATTCCAGATGAGCATCTGGAAGCGGCCAAGGGCTATTTCAAGGCAACGATTGCTCGTTCCGAGGGACGTATCGGCACCGGTTTCATCGGCACGCCTGCGCTGTTGCCAGCTCTGCTGAAGATTGGTGAAGTGGGACTGGCTGCGGATGTGTTCCTGCAGGAAAATGTGCCGGGTTGGCTCTATCAGGTGAAAATGGGCGCAACGACGATCTGGGAGCGGTGGGATGCGGTCCAGGCGGATGGCACGATCTATAATCCGCAGATGAACTCGTACAATCACTATGCCTACGGCGCTGTTTGCCAGTGGTTGTTTGAGGCTGTTGCCGGCTTCCGCCCGGATGCCGCCGAGCCCGGTTTTGCTACCATTGTCCTCGAACCAACCATCATTCCAGATCTGTCTCCGGTTCAGGCAAGCCACCAGTCTCCACGGGGTCTGATCTCTGCCGGATGGTCCGTTAACGGCAACACTGCGCTTTATGAGGTTGAAGTGCCACAAGGTGCACGCGGCGTGTTGAAACTTGCCGATGATTACACCGACGTGACCGTTGACGGCGCCACCTTTACCGGTCGCGATCTGGGGCCGGGCAAACATTCCATCAGCTTTAAATTCATTCCGCCGGTGCGGGCGGTCAAAGAGGACTTCATGATTAACGCCCGTACGCCGTAAGGCGAAGGGCAAAGGCGTCAGCAGGCCTGCGGAGGGGTGGGCCAACAGGGAGGAAACCAATGCTGAAGACTCATAGAAGACATGCCTTGATTAGTTTTGCTGCCGGTCTATTGACCATGACGGTGCTGTCCGGCCCCGTCATGGCAAAGAGCACGGTGACCATGCTCATCGACAATGGCCCGAATACCGTGGCTCTGGCGGAAGCATTGGTGAAGGCATTTGAGCTGAAAAACCCGGATATCACTATTGATATCGAAACGCGGCCCGGCGGTGGTGAGGGAGACAACATCGTCAAGACCCGGCTGGCGACCGGGCAGATGACGGATATTTTCTATTATAATTCCGGATCGCTGCTACAGGCGCTGGCGCCGCAGCAGACCTTGATGGATTTGAGCCAGGAACCGTTCATGGCAAACGTTTCTGACAGCTTCAAACAGGTTGTAAGCGTTGGAGATGCTGTCTTTGGCGTGCCGATCAGTCCGGCGGAAGCGGGGGGCATTTTCTATAACCGTGATATTTACGCGGAACTTGGTCTTGATGTGCCCAAAACATGGGCCGAATTCATGGCCAACAATGAAAAGATCAAGGCAGCTGGCAAGACCGCGCTTATCCAGACCTACGGTGACCCTTGGACCAGCCAGCTTTTTGTTCTCGCTGACTTTTTCAACGTGCAGAAGGCGGTACCCGATTTTGCTACGCAGTTTACCGCAGGCGTTGCCAAATTCGCCAAGACACCTGCAGCAACACAAAGCTTCGAAAGGCTAAAGCAGGTTCATGATGCGAATATCATGAACGAAGATTTTGGTGCGGCGACCTACAATGACGGCCTGCGTATGCTGGTCAACGGCGAGGGCGCTCATTACCCGATGCTGACATTTGCCATACCGGCCCTTTCAGACAATTACCCTGAATTGCTCGACAAGGTGGGATTTTTTGCCCAGCCGGGCGATGATGCAGTCAATAATGGTTTGACCACCTGGATGCCGGGTGGATTCTACATTCCCCAGACATCCGCAAATCCTGACCTTGCCAAACTGTTCATGGCCTTTGTCGCCAGCACCGATGGCTGCAAGGTTCTGGAAGATACCGTCGGTATCAACGGTCCCTTCCTGATCAAGGGTTGCGAGCTGCCGGAAAAGGTAGCGCCAGTGGTTGCTGACCTGCTGCCATATTTTGCCGAAGGCGGGCAGAACGCACCAGCACTCGAATTCCTCTCCCCCGTCAAAGGCCCGATCCTCGAACAGCTCACTGTCGAGGTCGGCTCAGGCATTCGCGAGCCAGCGGATGCTGCGGCTCGATATGACGAAGATGCGCGCAAACAGGCACAGCAGCTGGGCCTTCCGGGCTGGTGAGCCGATACTATACAATACAGTCCAATATGGAAAGCAGGACATGACAAAACGCAAAACTGCCCTGACGGCTTTTGCCGCTGGCCTTTTCACCCTGACTGCGCTTTCAAGCGCAGCCTTGGCAAAAACCAACCTGACCATTCTGGTGGATAATGCCTCGCACACTATTGCCATTTCCGAAGCTTTGGCGACGGCCTTTCAGGAGAAAAATCCTGATGTCGCGATAGACATCGAAGCGCGCCCCGGCGGCGGGGAAGGCGACAACATCGTCAAGACCCGGCTGGCAACCGGCCAGATGACCGACATTTTCTGGTACAATACCGGCTCGCTGCTGCAGGCATTGGCACCGGAGCAGACACTTGTCGATCTCAGTGCCGAACCGTTCATGGATAATGTCGCTGACAGCTTCAAACAGGTCGTGACGGCAGGTAGTGGTGTTTACGGCGTACCAACCCGCCCCGCTGAGGCCGGTGGCATATTCTACAACCGCAAGATCTACGAAAAACTTGGCTTGTCGGTTCCGACGAGCTGGGCAGAATTCATGATTAATAACAAGAAGATCAAGGACGCGGGTATCCCCGCGGTTATCCAGACCTATGGTGAACCCTGGACAAGCCAGGTGTTGCTCTTGGCTGACTTTTACAATGTGCAGAAGCAGGTGCCGGACTTTGCCGCGCAATATACGGCGGGGACGGCGAAATTTGCCTCTACCCCTGCTGCTGTGCGCGGTTTCGAATATCTCAAGGAAGTCTCGGACGGCGGATTCTTCAATGAAGATTTTGGCGCTGCGCGCTACGAAGACGGTCTGCGTATGATCGCCGAGGGCGAGGGCGCCCATTACCCTATGATCACCTTTGCCATTCCGGCACTTTCTGATGGTTATCCTGACCAGATCAATGATGTCGGCTTTTTCGCATTGCCCGCCGCCAAGGCTGAAGACACTGGCCTCACCGTGTGGATGCCGGCTGGTTTCTACATTTCCAAGACATCGGCCAATATTGATGTTGCAAAACAGTTCCTCGCCTTCGTTGCAAGTCCGGAAGGATGTGCAGCGCAAAGCAAGGCCGTGGCGATTAACGGCCCCTACCTGATCAAGGGCTGCACGCTGCCTGACAATGTCGTGCAGTCTGTGACCGACCTTCTGCCCTATTTTGAAAACGGCAAAAATGCCCCGGCGCTGGAGTTCCTCTCGCCGATCAAGGGACCGATCCTCGAGCAGCTGACGGTGGAAGTTGGCACCGGTATTCGCCAGCCAGCCGATGCTGCAGCACTTTATGATGAAGATGTCCGCAAGCAAGCTCAGCAGCTTGGTCTGTCCGGCAGATAAATGCCGATATTCCGGTGGCTTCGGCAGGTTTGCCCGAGGCCACCGCCTTTGTCTCTGGAGCCCTCATGGTCGCATCTGCTGTTTCAACCCTGACCACGCGTCGGTCGTCCTATCCCGGCTGGTTTTACCTGCCGGCGGCGGTCATCTACGGCGTGCTGTTTCTTCTGCCGACATTTGCATCTTTTTACTTCAGCCTCACACGCTGGAGCCTGTTCAGTTCGAGCTTTATCGGTTTTGAAAACTTCATTCAGTTCTTCCGCGAACCCTTTCTCATTCAAGGCCTCGTCAACACCATCATCTATGCGGTGATCACCTCAGGTCTCAAGGTTGTCATCGGAATGTTGCTGGCGGTGATGCTGACCAGCCAGATCATGGCGCGTGGACTGTTGCGGTCACTGGTGTTTTTCCCCGTGCTGGTGTCGACCATCGGTGTCGGCATTACCTTCACTGTTCTGATGCACCCCACGCAGGGGGCAATCAATGAAGGTCTGGCGCTGTTGGGAATAAAAGGTCCTGGCTGGCTGACAGACCCCAAGGTGGCATTGTTCTCAGTTGCGCTTGTTGATGTCTGGAAGGGCGTGGGTCTTGCAACTGTGATCTATATTGCCGGTATCGTCGCCATTCCAAAAGACTACTACGAGGCGGCGCGCATCGATGGCGGCACCAAGCTGCAGAACTTTTTCTACATCACTCTGCCGCTCAGTCGTCCCGCGACGGCAACCGTCATCACGCTGTCCTTCATCGGCGGACTTCGAACCTTCGATCTGATTTGGGCAATGACAAAGGGTGGGCCGGGCTTTGCTTCCGATACCATCGCCTCGGTGATCTACAAACAATACCAGTCAGGCTTTTTTGGACTGTCGACGGCGGGCAATGTGGTGCTGTTTATCCTGATCGCCATCCTTGTTGTTCCGATCACAATCTTCCTCAATCGCAGGGAGGGACACCAGTGAAATCCCGTGCTTCCACCATTGGCGGCATTGCTGCTCTACTCATCTCCTTCGTCGTTTTTGTCATCCCATTTGCGTTCATTGTGCTGATGGCATTCAAGGACAGGCGACAGGCCAATCTGCTGGATTTCTCCTGGCCATCAGGGTTTCACCTCTGGGACAATCTGGTCACGGTGATCACCACACGAAACTGGATGCTGGTGACCGCATTCATCAACTCCACCATCCTTACCGTTACCAGCGTGACGCTGCTTGTCGTGTTCGGCGCTATGGTCGGTTTCGTCCTGGCGCGTCGCAAAACCCGCTGGAACCCGTTGGTGGAGTTCCTGATCCTTGCCGGATTGATGATCCCACCTGCGGTGGTACCAACCATCTGGCTGCTGCAGGGTTTGAAACTATTCGGTACGCTGCATGGCATGGTGCTGATTGAGGTCGCCTATAACCTGCCTTTCACCATCATCCTCTACCGCGCCTTCATTGCGACCATTCCACGCGATCTGGATGAGGCAGCGATCATCGACGGTGCGCGGCCGCTGGATGTGTTTTTCCGGGTGATCCTGCCGCTGTTATGGCCAGTAACGGTGACCAATATCGTGGTGCAGTCGGTTGGTATCTTCAACGATTTTACCAACCCGCTTTATTACCTGCCGGGCAACGCCAATGCGACGGTTCAGCTGACTCTCTACAATTTCCAGAGCCAGTTCAACACATCCTACAATCTCCTCTTCACCAACATCGCGCTGATTACCATTCCGCCTTTGGTCGTCTTCCTGTTTTTCAACCGTCAGATTGTGGCAGGCATGACCGCCGGCGCCGTCAAAGGATAATTTCATGGCTGGTCTTTCTCTCAAATCCATCCACAAACGTTACGGCGAGCAGCCCGTCATCAAGGGTGTGGACTTGTCGATCAAGCATGGTGAGTTCGTCGTTTTCGTCGGCCCGTCCGGTTGCGGAAAGTCCACCCTGTTGCGCATGATTGCCGGTCTAGGAGATATCAGCTCGGGCGAGCTGCATATCGGCGACAAGCTGTGTAATGATGTCGAACCGCGTGACCGCGGAATTGCCATGGTGTTTCAGTCCTACGCGCTCTATCCGCATATGAGTGTCTATGACAATGTCGGTTTCGGCCTAAAGCTGGCCAGAACTCCCAAGGATGAGCGCGACCGCAAAATCCGTGAAGCTGCACGCATCCTGAAGATGGAACACCTGCTGGATCGCAAACCGGGCCAGCTGTCAGGCGGCCAGCGCCAGCGTGTTGCGATTGGTCGTGCAATCGTGCGGCAGCCGGAGGTGTTTCTGTTCGATGAGCCGCTGTCCAATCTTGATGCGGCCTTGCGTGTCGATATGCGGATGGAAATTTCCAAGCTCCACAAGGAGCTTGGCGCAACGATGATCTATGTCACGCACGATCAGGTCGAGGCGATGACACTGGCGGACAAGATCGTCGTGCTGGACGCTGGTGTCGTGCAGCAGGTTGGATCGCCGATGGAACTTTATCAGCGCCCCGCCAATCTCTTTGTTGCCGGTTTCATTGGCTCACCGAAGATGAACTTCGTGCCGGTACACGTCGACAAAGTAGAGGGCAGCCGGGTTACGGTCAGCGGACAGGACGTCGTCAAGCTGACGGTCGAAGCCGACGCACGCTCAGTGAAGACCGGTGATCAGCTGACGCTCGGCATTCGTCCACATGACCTTGCTCCAGCCTCCGACGGTTCCATTGTTGGCCGGATCGGTCTGGTAGAAAGACTTGGCAATGAGACGATCGTCAGCCTGGAATTGCCGTCTGGTGCACTCTGGCTTGCCGTGCTGGACGGCGACCAGCCTCTTAATCGCGGGGAGAGCCTGGCGCTGAGTGCAAACCCGACCAAGGCTGTGGTTTTTGATCGTGCAGGCAAATCGCTGCTGGCAGATGTCGGTTAGGTGAATTGCAGTTCGCGTAGCGTTCTCCAGATCAGGAAACACCGGTGTTGTATGCCGGTGTTTCTATTTTTGGGAGGGTAAGGTTCAATCAGGACACTATCGGCATGATCAATTCTTCAGTGGTAGCGTTTGCCTTGACGAAACACCATTTATCAATTTGAAACCGGATAGACCATTGTTCAAGCCGATCGCAACGACGCGGTAAGGCGATTTCGAAACTGGCGATGTCATCCATTGCCAGAAGGCTTGAAAACTACCGACAGGGCAAATGTGATGTTTACGATCAAGACGATTGAGAACAGCAATAAGGCGTCGTTCTACGGAGAGCTGAACAGTCAGCTGGAAGGGCTTCTGCATGGCGAGCGCGATTTCATCGCCAACGCAGCCAATGTTTCCGCGCTAGTTTTTGGTCTCGTACCGGATCTGAACTGGGCTGGGTTCTATTTCCTGAAACAGCAGGACGAACTGGTTCTCGGTCCTTTTCAGGGCAAGGTTGCCTGTGTGCGTATTCCGGTTGGCAAGGGTGTTTGTGGCGTCGCAGTTGCCGACGCCAAGACACAGCTTGTGCCTGACGTTCACGCTTTTCCAGGCCATATTGCGTGCGATGCGAATTCGCGTTCGGAACTGGTGGTGCCGCTGATCAAGGATGGGCGCATTCTCGGTGTGCTTGACCTTGATAGTCCGCTGCCGGGTCGCTTCGACCTGGAGGATCAGGCAGGCTTTGAGACAGTTGCCGCACTCTATGTCGCGGCAAGTGATTTCTGATCTTTCAGCTTTGGCTTCAATCTACCGCGACCATGACGTCTGATGCCTTTACAACGGCATAGGCTTCGCCGCCAACCATCAGACCCTATTCGTCGACAGCGGCATTTGTGATGGATGATGTCGTAACAACGCCATTGCCGATATCAATGCGCACATGTGCGGTCGTCGCGCCCTTGGTTACTTCGACGATTTTACCCTTCATGGTATTGCGTGCGCTGATCTTCATGGATTTTCTCCTGCTTTACCTGAACCCAGTCGTAACTGTTGCGGAATGAGAAACGGAAGCGGAGTTTTTTACACAGCAGTCTCGCCGCAGGAACAAACGCCCGGTGAAAGCAGTTGATCCCACGGTCTGAAGCATGTCTTCGGGCGGATTGTTGCGGGTGCGTCCATGACCAGAGATAAGCTTTCTATCTATAAGCAGAAGCGCGATTTTAAGGTAACGAAGGAACCGAGCGGGTCAGGCCAGCTGGGTAAGTCCAATCGCCTGCGTTTTGTTATCCAGAAACATGATGCGACCCGGCTGCATTATGATCTGCGACTGGAATTGGATGGGGTTTTCAAATCCTGGGCGGTCACTAGAGGTCCCTCGCTTGATCCGCATGACAAGCGTCTGGCGGTCGAGGTGGAGGACCATCCCCTTGATTATGGTGACTTCGAGGGCACCATTCCCAAAAAACAATATGGTGGCGGCACTGTCATGTTGTGGGATCGAGGCTACTGGGAGCCGGAAGGCGATATGACAGCCGAAGAGGCTTTGAAAAAGGGCGACCTTAAATTCACGCTGGAGGGTGACCGTCTGCATGGCAGTTTTGTGTTGGTTCGCATGCGTCATGATCGCAACGGCGGCAAACGCACCAATTGGCTGCTTATCAAGCACAATGATGACTTTTCGGTTGAGGAGGACGGCGCCGCCGTTCTCGACAATAACATGACCTCGGTCGCCTCCGGCCGTTCCATGGAAACAATCGCATCCGGCAAGGGCAGGAAACCCAAACCATTCATGATGAAGAGTGGCGATATCGAAGCCGATGCTGTGTGGGACAGCAGTAACGGCCTTGCCGCAGACAAACGAAAGTCAGCATCTGTTGGTCGAAAGGCTGGCTCTCAGAAAACGGGCCATCAGGAGTCGAGCCGTCAGAATTCAAAAATCCCGGCTTTTGTGCCGCCACAACTGTGCCAGACACTGACGCGGCCGCCGGCGGGCAAAGGCTGGTTGCACGAGATCAAGTTCGACGGTTACCGCATTCAAATGCGCATTGAAGATGGTGAGGTAATCTTGAAGACCCGCAAGGGTCTCAACTGGACAGAGAAGTTTAGTGCCATTGCCAAGGCCGCATCCGGTCTTGCAGACGGTATCATCGATGGGGAAATCTGCGCCCTTGATGATCACGGCGCACCGGATTTCGCGGCGCTGCAGGCGGCACTATCGGACGAGCAGACCGGTGCTCTTGTCTACTTTGCGTTTGATCTGTTGTTTGACGGCAAGGAGGACATTCGCAACCTGCCACTTACCGAGCGTAAACAACAGTTGGAAACTCTGCTTGATGAGGCCGATGCTGACACACGCTTGCGTTATGTCGAGCATTTTGAAACCGGTGGCGATGCGGTTCTGCGATCCGCCTGCCGTCTTTCGCTTGAAGGTATCGTGTCGAAAAAAAGCGACGCTCCCTATCGTTCCGGGCGGACTAACAGTTGGGCGAAATCCAAATGCCGTGCTGGCCATGAAGTTGTGATTGGCGCCTATGCCAAGACCAATGGGAAATTCCGCTCCCTGCTGGTCGGTGTCAATCGTGGCGATCATTTTGTTTATGTCGGCCGGGTGGGCACGGGTTACAGCGCCAAGGTTGTGCAAGAAATTTTGCCGAAATTGCGGGAAATGGAGACGTCAAAGTCGCCCTTTACCGGTGTTGGCGCACCGAAACAAAGCGCTGATATCGTTTGGCTAAAGCCAGAACTTGTCGCGGAAATCGAGTTTGCCGGATGGACTGCCGACGGGCAGGTGCGGCAGGCTGCCTTCAAGGGACTGCGGGAAGACAAACCCGCGGCAGATGTAGAGGTCGAGATGCCTGCAAATCCGGAAAAATCCGATGTGCCTGAACCACAAAAGGGCAAATCAGCCCGGGTGGTCAAAGGTAAAAAGGCGGAGGTCATGGGTGTGATGATCTCACATCCAGACAAACCGCTGTGGCCGGATGCGGGAGATGGCGAACCGGTAAACAAGCTGGCGCTTGCGCAGTATTACCAGTCTGTCGGTCCGTGGATGATTGGCCATCTCAAGGGACGCCCATGTTCGATATTGCGGACACCTGATGGTATTGGTGACGAGCAGTTTTTCCAGCGCCATGCCATGCGCGGCACATCCAATCTGCTGGAACTTGTCACGATCAGTGGTGACAAGCAGCCTTATCTGCAAATTGACCGCGTTGAGGGACTGATTGCGATTGCGCAAATCGGTGGCACGGAACTGCATCCGTGGAACTGTGATCCTGGTCGTATCGAAGTACCCGGCCGACTGGTGTTCGACCTTGATCCTGGGCCGGGGGTAGAATTTTCCGCAATCGTTGCTGCGGCGAGAGAAATTCGCGATCGGATGGAGGAGGTGGGGCTGATCGGTTTTTGCAAGACGACCGGAGGCAAGGGCCTGCATGTCGTGACGCCGCTTGCTGCGCCCAAAAGCTCTGGGCCGGACTGGGACGATGCCAAGGCCTTTGCCCGTAATCTTTGCGAACAAATGGCCAGCGATAGCCCGGAGCTATATCTGACCAAGATGGCCAAAAAACAACGGGATGGCCGCATTTTTCTGGATTACCTGCGCAATGACCGCATTGCGACAGCAGTGGCACCGCTATCTCCACGCGCTAGGCCGGGAGCGACGGTTTCCATGCCTCTGACATGGGCTCAGGTAAAATCCGATCTGGATCCCAAACGTTTCACCATCCGCACAGTGCCGGACCTGTTGCAGAAGACCTCTGCCTGGCAGGATTATTGTGACAGCGAACGTTCACTTGCACAGGCCATAAAACGTCTCGCGAAGATCAAGGCCATATCTCCGGAGTGAGATGTGGATCGGTCGGTACATTATTTTCGTGACCGTTTTTCTCCTGCCAGCGATTTACGCAGTGCATCCATGATGTTGATGACGTTGTCGGGCGGTTCCACTGCCGGCTTTTTTGTTTTGGTTTTTGAGGTCTTTTTCAGTGCTTTTTTGCGGCTTTCGATAATGTCGAGCAACCGATCCTGCACGGGGTCAATGACCATTTTTGCATCCCAGTCACGGGTCTGTTTTTTGATCAGTTTCCGAACGAGAGACAGGGTGTCGGGCTCCGGTTTTTCATTATCGATGCCATCAAAGTAGCTTTTTTCATCGCGCACCTCGTCACCATAGCGCAAGGTCCACAACACAATGCCTTTACCTCTGGGTTCCAGCATGACAGCACGCTCGCGCCGGGAGATGACCAGCTGTGACACGCCGACCATTTTTCGCGCTTCCATCGCATCACGAATAACTGAAAAAGCTTCCTGACCAACCGGTTCGTTTGGCGACAGATAATAGGGCGTGTCCAGCCAAATCCAGTCGATACTGTCTCGTGGCGTAAACATAGAAACGTCTATCGTCCGGGTACTGTCTAGGGCGACATTTTCCAACTCGTCATCCTCCAGCATGACGTAGTCGTCTTCACCGCGGGGATAACCCTTTACCTCATCCTCCTCTTTCACCGCTTTGCCGGTTACAGAATCAACATAATGGCTGACAACGCGGTTGCCGGTGGGTCGATTGAGAGTGTGAAAACGGACTTTGTCGCTTTCAGATGTCGCTGGCACCATCTGCACCGAACACGTCACCAGTGACAGCTTGAGATAACCTTTCCAATAAGGGCGAATGGCCATGGCAATCTCCGTTTAGCTTGCTCGCCGTGTCTTGCTGGCGGTGCGTTTGGGCTTCGAGGCAGTCTTGTCTGCTTTCTCTCCGGTGTCGGCTTTTTTTCCTCTGTTGGCGTTGGCCGCAGACCGTTTGTTTGTGACTTTGCCTTCGCCCATACCTGCACTTTCACGGAGTGCCTTAAGCAGGTCGCCTGGCTTTGACGCGACCGGTGCTTTGCGTTTTGGTAGCGACCGACCTTCAATCTTGGCCTTAACCAGTTCGGTTACTGCCGCCTCGTAACGATCATCGAATTTGCTGACGTCAAATTTGCCTGTCTTGGTGCCGATGATGTGTTCGGCAAGCTCCAGCATCTCGCCTTCGATCTTCAGATCGGGCAATTCTTCAAAAGCCTCTTCCGGGGAGCGAACTTCGTAATCGAAATTGAGCGTTGAGGCGATCAAACCGTCATGGTGAGGACGAATGAGGACAGTCCGCAGGCGACGGAACAGCACGGTGCGGGCGATGGCTGCGACGTTTTCTTTTTCCATGCCTTCACGCAACAATGCGAACGCTTCAGCTCCCATTTTCTCGGGTGCCAGGTAATATGGTTTGTCGAAATATACATTGTCGATCTGCGAGCAAGGTATGAACGCCTCTATCGTCAGCGTTTTGTCGCTATCGGGAATGGCTGCTGCCACTTCCTCCGGCTCAAGGACGACATAACGCCCGTCATCAATTTCATAACCTTTGACCTGATCGTCACGCTCAACAATATCCCCGGTTTCACCATCGACAAATGCTCGACGTACCCGGTTTCCGGTTTTCCGGTTGAGCACATTAAAGCTGATGCGGTCTGCCGACGACGCGGCGGTATAGAGTGCTACTGGACAAGACACTTCGCCGAATTTGATGAAGCCTTTCCAGTTCGCGCGCGGGGAAACCATATGCTTGTCCTTTCAGACTTTGGCAATGTGGTTCAACAGCGCAGCATGGATAAACGTTCCTTGTCGAGCGCAATCATCTGCAGAATTAGATAAGATGGGTTAATGAGCAGAACTTGGTTTGCCCCTGACTGAATTGATGAAGCTGAGGATCGCAATCACAACACCACCCAGAACGATGCCGAGAATTGCCTGCAATACGGAGGCAGTGAGCCAGCCAAGAACACCCGGAAGCACAGGGGTTCCGTTTTGCACGGCGTGGGTCGCCTGCTCGATGATGTGTTCCGGCAGGTGAAAACCGAGGCCGGCAAGGCCGTGCACAATAATACTGCCGCCGACCCACAACATAGCTGCCGTGCCAACCAGCGCCAGAACCTTGAGAAAAACCGGAACGCCTTTTACGAGGCCTTCGCCAAACGAGCGCACAAATGAGCGGCCGGTCTTGGCCATATGAAGTCCTATGTCATCGGCTTTGACGATGACGGCGACCACGCCATAGACGGCAACGGTAATGAGAATGCCGACACCCGCCAATACGGCCGCTTGCGTGTACATATCAGACGTCGAAACTTCTGCCAGCGTCAGCGCCATGATTTCTGCCGACAGGATAAAGTCCGTCCGTATCGCACCGGACACCTTTTGTGCTTCCAGAGTCGCCTGATCGACGACTGCGTCAACTGAAACCATATCATGGGCGGCATGGGGAAAAAATGCTTCGTAGATTTTTTCGGCCCCCTCAAAGCATAAATACATGCCGCCGATCATCAATAGGGGTGTTATCAGGAATGGCGCAAAATATCCGAGAAGCAGGCAAAGCGGTAGCAAGAACAGAAGCTTGTTGCGCAGCGAACCAAGGGCAATACGCCCGATGATGGGCAGCTCGCGGCTTGGCGAAAGACCGATGACATAGGCTGGTGTAACTGCCGTATCGTCAATGACCACGCCTGCGGCCTTGACGCTTGCCTTCGCGGTCTGGCCGGCGACATCGTCAAGAGAGGTTGCCGCCAGCTTGGCTATTGCCGCGATATCATCAAGAAGAGCAATCAGGCCAGTCGCCACGGGTATTCTCCATATTTGCGAGGTAGGTTGAAACAATCAAAGCTATGTGGTGGACACCGGCAGTTGTAGAGAGGCAGACTGTTTCGGGCAACAATAAACAGACGTCCGGCTGTCAGATGTTTCCCTCTAGCGAAGCAACCGAGGCTTCGGGATCAAGCGTTTGAACACGTTGCGTTTTTTATGGTGGCGACCAAGGTCAACATCGCTAACCAGCTTCGCACCACCCTCACGTCGTTCCAGGACCACCTTTCGGCTGTGGAAAGCCTCCAACTCAGCCCTATGTGCTACACTGAGGATCGTTGCGTCAGGGAGTTCATTAATAAGCGTCTGCATCATCTTGTCCTGGCTTTTTTCGTCCAGCGCGGAGGTTGCTTCGTCAAGCACGATGATATCCGGCTTGTGAAGCAGCAGGCGCGCAAATGCCAAGCGCTGTTTTTCGCCACCAGACAAGGTTTGGTCCCAAGGGGCGTCCTCTTCAATCTTTGCGCCCAGATGGCCCAGTCCCACCTTGTCGAGCGCCGATTTTACCTCATCAAGTGGCCATTCATCCGATGCGCCGGGATAGGCAACAGCACGACCCAGTGTTCCCGAGGGGATATAGGGGCGTTGCGGCAGCATGAACAACCGTTTACCGGGGTGCACGTCGACGCTTCCTTCACCCCATGGCCACAGGCCGGCGATGGTGCGTACCAGCGTGCTTTTCCCGGAGCCGGACTCGCCCGATACCAGAACCCGCTCTCCCTGGTTTATCAGGACCTTGGTCTCTGTGACGACAGCTGTGCCATCGTTCAGCGATACCGAGAGATCATTGAGGCTGAGAATGGCCTCGCCCTGAGTGTCGCCGTGTTTAACCCGGCCGACCGCGTCGCTTTTTTCGGCGCGTTCCAGTCCATCGAGCGACACCATGAGCGATGCCACACGCCTGGCGCTGGCATTCCAGTCTGCGAGGCGGGGGTAGTTGTCGACCAACCAGCCAAATGCACCCTGCACAATGGCAAAAGCCGATGCCGCTTGCATGACCTGTCCCAGCGACATGCTTCCATCAAGAAACTTCGGTGCGCACAACAGAATTGGAACGACAGGTGCAAACAGGCTGGACACCTGCGACACCAGTGTTGTGCGCATATATTGCCGGGCAATCAGTGCCCATTGATGAAGCACATGGGAGAAGGTTTTGTTGAGGTCGCTGCGTTCTTCTTCTTCGCCGCCCAACAAGGCGATACTTTCACCATTTTCCCGGATACGTGTCAGCGTATAACGGAACTCGGCTTCCGCCTGGTTTTTCACTTCCGAAATCCGCACAAAATTGCCTGCAATCACCACCATTGAGGTCGATGTGATGGTGGCATAAAGGATCGCGGTAATGACGAGAAAACCGGGGATGGTGACGGTGGTTCCGGCGATGGTGATGGTCAACGCACCACCAATGGTCCAGAGAACAACGATGAAGGTGGACGCAGACAAAAATGCAGAAACGACGCCAGCGACAAAATCCACGGGCGCCTCGGTCGCAATCCGCAAATCTTCAGACATGCGTGCTTCCGGGTTTTTGTGGTCGCCGCCTATCAAATTGAGCTGATAGTAACGACCGTTCGCCAGCCAGCGATTGATGATCCCTGTTGTTAGCCAGGAACGCCAACGGCGCTGTATCTTCATACGGAAAAATACCTGGATGACGACCAGCGACATGCTGCCAAACACAAGCGGTATGAAGATAGCACTCAAGAAATAGACGGTGCTAGCGTCGCGTTTTTCGATGGCATCGAAGAGGTTTCGGTTCCACACATTGATGCCGTACTGAAAAACGACATTGGTGCACAGCAAAGCCACCAGCACGATCGAAAACGGCCAGGCAAGCTTTTCACCGCTTCGGCTCCAGAAACCACGCGCGCTTTCCCAGAAACGGGACAGCAGATATTTGCGACGTGCCTTCTCTTTTTCTTCGGCTGTGAGTTCCCGTTCTGGCAACGGAGCATCAGGTGTTGACGCAGCACTTGTGTTCATTCTTCGCCTGCTCAGTCTTTGTGAAATAGGTTGTTGTTGCCGGGATAGACCTTGGCAGGCAGTTTCAGGGCGGTTTCCCATCAAATGGTCGCCGCTGATCTTGGTTGAAGGGTTTTTTGGTAGATGGTACCGGCGAGATGGCGCGTGTCATGGGTGAACGCTTCCATGGTCCAGCTGCAGATGTTTGAGAGAGTTTTCTACGGTTTTTATGTCATCGGCCGTAACAACCGGAATGGGGTCTGAAGCCATGGCCTCCAGCACTTCCGGCGAAAGTCCGCCATTGCGCATTACCCACTCCATCGCTTCGCGGGTTTCCCGCTCGGCACGCAACTGCGCGTAAAGCGCAATGATCAAACGATCTCTGGCATCAGAACGTTTGTGGCTGGTTTGTTTGGCAACTTTCGTCATGGTTCATGTCTCCGGTATCTATTCCACAGTTCGTTGGTCATGCTGTTGATCTTGAGAGTGGAGATAGGACCCAGCCCGGATGTGTTTGTTCCCTGTTCTGCTTTAACAGCCAGACACGCTCATGGTTCCCTAAGGGAGGCTTGAATAGAAATGGCGTGACATCAGGCAATGGTGAATCTGTCAGAATTCAATCTGAATACGATTGTCAGCGGTAAGTGTTATTAGAGACGGAATTGGACGAATATTGATATTCGTCAAATTTGACATGAGCATTTCCAGCGTTCAAATTCATGTTGAGCACGTCAACCGCAGTTTGCAGAGTAAGAAATCTTGAGCCCAGCGAATGTTGAGCATCATATTATTCGTTCATCGCAGCTGAGCCGTGAGGACAATTACGAGTATTGGCGAACAGGCATTGCCAGCCTGTTTGATGCCACTCCCACGGATAGTGATTTCGATACATTCAGTGCCGATCTGGCGACCTATAATCCCGGCCAGTTCCTGATCGGCAAATCGTCGGCGAGCCCGCAGCAGTTTCATCGCTCCGGTGCCCTGGTATCCGCAACTGCGGTCGATCACCTTTTGGTGCAACTCTACGTGAAGGGCGAGTGTTCGTATAATGCGGACGGCGGTTACGGTAAGGGCGTAACGGGCGACATCGTCTGTTTTGATCTCAGCCGCCCGATGCAGTCTTACGCCAGCAATATGGACATCATCAGCCTGGTCATTCCACGTCAGATGATGCGGTTGATGCCAAAAGTGGTTGATAATCTTCACGGTGCGCGCGTTGAAGGTTCATCGACACTTGGGGTCATTCTCAGCGATTACATGCTGTCTATCGCACGGCGTGCGCCGACACTAAGCCAGACGGAGGGGCAGCTTCTGGTGGAATCCACATCTGCCTTGTTATCAAGTGCATTTACCGGTGCCGTTACCACGCAGTTCGACACGCTGACGCATGTAAACCTGCAAACGATCCAGACATTCATCGAGCGCAACCTGACAAACTTGTCTCTGTCGACCGATATGATCATGTATCAGTTCGGCTTGTCGCGCTCTGCGCTTTACCGGCTGTTTGAACCGGTTGGTGGAGTTGGTGAATATATCCGAGAGCGTCGGCTCAAGCTGGCGAGATTGAAACTGGCATCGGTCGGGACCGGCCGTGGAGCAGTGGCGAAACTTGCCTATTCCTGCGGTTTTTCCAATGAGGACACCTTTTCCCGCGCTTTTCAGCAATATTTCGGCATTCGCCCCAGTGAGGCCATTCGGGATATCGGCGCTGCTGCGCAGCTGAAAAATATGTTGGATGGTGATGCCGATAATTGGATGCATAACTGGCTCGACAAATTGCAGATGCGCCAGTCATCCAAAGTCCCCTGAGGGTTTCGTACAATAAAAAATAGGCATTTGGGGCAGGTCTGTTCGCACAGGTTGCAGGCGCAAGCCTTTGAATTGTTGGCATGATATCGGTTCAGCCGACATATTATCCCAATCTTCCCTGATATCGTCCCAACGCGGTTTCGCCCGCTTTATTTTTGGTGGCTCAGAAGGCACGACCTTTTCTCGATTGAGGCGGGAACCTAATGCCGGTCGCAATCATTATGCGCGTCGGTGTTAGAAGGCCAGTTTCACAGCGCCCAACACCAGTCATTTCCTGCAAGGGAAAGACATGAGAGTCACGGTGCTTTTGATGGGAAAAGCACAGGAAAATGGGGATGTGCCGTAAGAATGCATATGTCAGATCAGGATCCAATATTGCTTCACCTCCACAGCGAATTTTCACCGGTGATCGTGCTTGCCGATTTTGAAAAGGCCGACCGCGCAGTGTGGTCCTTCAAGCGGGAACTGGTTGAGACGGAACAAAATTTTCTCTGGTTTTGCGATGACCCGTCTGAGGCGGCTTCTGAGGCGGCAGATAAAAGCATCCGGCAAACCAATCGCCATCCAGAACGATTTTTCGATTGGTTTTGGCAGTAAGACAAGGTCTTGTCAGGCGGGAGTATTCGTCAAGCCACGAAGAGGGTTGGCGGCCAACCCCTTGGCGTGAGAGGCTCCCTCATCAGAGCAGGCTTATCAGCTCCTCAAAAGACAGTCTCTGGAAATTCGGCTCGACATATCGTCGATGTGTATGAATGAACTTGCCGTTGCAAAGGCAAGTTGCGCTGATCGTGTGATCAGGCATGCAACGAAGACAGCCAATGGCTGTCTTCGTCAAAAACAAACAGGTTGCTTATGCAGCCTTGTTGTCACCGTCGAAATGGCCGCACCAATCGCTACCGGTTACGACCGGCCACAGGCCACGCGCATTGGCGTCTGGCTGCGAAACCGGTGGGTTGAAACGACAGAGGCCAGCGTCTGCGGCAACTGTACCAGCATTTGCGGCGTGGTCTTCATAGAACGAGCAGGCTTTGCAGGACGCTTTGTTGGACATGTGTAGTTTCCTTCTTTGTAAAATTACGCAGAAACATGAGATTGATACTCATTTTTTCTAGAATGATTCTAAAGTAGGATTTTCCGTTTGGCAATCTGTGCGCGCAATTTTTTGCCACGAATGTTTAAGTCAGTGGTGCAGCGAGAGAGGTTTTTCGCTTCTCGAAGCGCTGCAAAACAATAACAAGCACGCGTTTTTGTGCGCTGTTGACGTGAAAAATATCGCGAAAAGTGCTGTGCACCTACGTGCTAAACATTCTACATTTCGAATATTGTTGGACTTTTATTGGCCAATTTTTCCAATGCACATATGTGCAATGTGTCATTTGGCTGTCATGTGATCTGCCTATGGTCGCCCCGTGAATACGAGAGGGCGCCGAGATGGTGGACATAGGGCACGTAGAAAAAGATGCACGCCTTGCATCGGGCAATGCGCCATACAGACGGTTGCGACATCATCTCACGGTCATAAGCCATGAGCCGGTAATGTTCATCGGCATTGCTTTGGCTGTCGTGTTCCTGCTGTTGATCCTCGCGCCAGTCATTTCGATCCTCGTCAATGTGGCTATTGTGCAGATTGGCGATGCTGCGCGCACTCGAGCTCCGGAAGGCGCATTCACCCTCTATTATGTGACGCGTGCTTTCGCCTCGCGCATGTCGAGCATCTTGCTGTGGCAGCCGATGTTGAATACCGCCTCGATTGCTATTGGTTCTATTGTTCTTTCCATGTCAGTTGGCGGTGTACTGGCCTGGCTGGTCAACCGCACAGAGCTGCCGGGACGTCGCTGGTTTGCGACGGCACTGATCATTCCGTTCATGCTGCCGACCTGGACGCTGGCGCTTGCCTGGACCACAATTTTCAAGAACCGCACGGTTGGCGGTCAGCCCGGTTGGCTGGAGACGCTTGGTTTTTCAACGCCGGACTGGCTGGCTTATGGTCGGTTACCGATGATCATTATCCTGTCGTTGCATTATGCGCCCTTCGTCATTTTGATCCTAGGCAGCGCGCTGCAGCGTCTTGATGCCCAGCTGGAAGATTCCGCACGTATTTTGGGTGCCAGCCGTCGCCGCGTGGCATTTCAGATTGTGCTGCCGTTGATGCGCCCCGCACTTTTGTCCTGCGGACTGCTGATCCTTGCCGATTGTATCGGTGAATTTGCCGTGCCTTACGTGCTTGGCCTTCCCGTCGGTTTCGACACGCTTTCGACTTCGCTCTATCGCGCAATCTCCACGCGGCAGACCGGCATGGCCGCAGTGATGGCCGCGGTCATCATGGCGATTGGTGTGGTCACACTCTACATCGATACCAGAATGATGCGCGAGGCGCGCCGGTTTGCGATCATCGGTGGCAAGGGAGCGATGGATCGCCGCCGTCCGCTGGGGCGCTGGCAGATGCCTGCCACTATTTTCACGCTGGCATTTTTTACCGTCGGTGTGGTGATCCCGCTGCTGACCTTGTTTCTGTCGACCATCATGCGTGTGCCGGGTCGTTTCTCGCCCGAAAATTTCACCTTCGATTACTGGATCGGCGCCAACCTCGACACCGTTGCCCTAAGAAACGGCATTCTGATGACGCCGGAATTCTGGAGCGCTGGCCTCAATACCCTGGTGATCATTGGCGTGGCCTCACTTGCATCCGGTGTTCTCGGCCTGCTGGTCGGGTATGTAGTCATTCGCAGCCCCTTTGCCGCACTTGGTAATTTCCTGCGCCAGATTACGTTCCTGCCATATCTTGTGCCAGGAATTGCGTTTGCAGCTGCCATCCTGACGGTATTTGCGGTGCCGCGTGGTCCGCTGCCAGCGCTATACGGTACGTCGATTATCCTTATTCTCGCACTGATTGCCGATCAGATGCCATTTGCCTCGCGGTCCGGCATTGCGGCCATGGCGCAGCTGGGCAAAGAGCCGGAAGAGGCTGCTCGCATCGCGGGTGCCGGTTGGTGGCGTCGTATGCTCAGCATCGTGATGCCAATCCAGAAACGGGCGCTGGCCAGCGCAATCCTGCTGCCATTCATCTCCGGCATCAAGGGCGTCAGCCTGTTCATCATCCTCGCCGTGCCGGCAACCGATGTCCTGACCACCTATTCGCTGCGTCTCGTTGATTACAACTACACCCAGGCAGCCAATGCCGTGGTGCTGATGATCGCGCTCTTGGCGCTGTTTGGCACCATTCTTATCAACCGTCTCACGGGCAATGGCATTGCCAAGGGACTGGAGAGCTGACATGCCCGATATCACCCTGACCAATGTCACCAAGAATTACGCTGGCCACGGCAACGCCGCCGTCGAAGGCCTGAACCTGACCATCGCAGATGGTGAGTTCATGTGCCTGCTGGGACCATCGGGTTGTGGCAAGACCACGACATTGCGCATGATTGCGGGCCTTGAACATCTGAGCGACGGCGAAATCGCCATTGGCGATAAGCTTGTGGACAGTGTTCCGGCCTCCGCTTTTGTGCCGCCGGAAAAGCGCGGCCTCGGTCTGGTGTTCCAGAGCTATGCGCTCTGGCCGCATATGACCGTGGAGCGGAACATCGATTTTGGCCTGCGCCTGCGCAAGCTGCCGGAAGCGGAGCGTCGCGCCAAGGTCAACGACGTGATGGAAAAGCTGCGCATCCGCGATTACGCATCGCGTTATCCCGCGCAGCTGTCCGGCGGTCAGCAGCAGCGCGTGGCACTGGCGCGCATGCTGGCGGTTAATCCCGGCATCCTTCTTCTCGATGAGCCTCTCTCCAATCTCGATGCTGCGCTCAGACTGGAAATGCGCACCGAATTGCGTCGTCTGCATGAGGAGTTTCGCACAACAATCGTGTTCGTCACCCATGACCAGTGGGAAGCGATGACGCTTGCCACCACCATTGCCGTGATGAATGGCGGGCGTTTGCAGCAGGTCGGTGCGCCCGATGATATCTATTCACGTCCGGTCAATCGGTTCGTTGCGGAGTTTATCGGCAATCCGCCAATCAACATGATCAGTTTGGACGGAACATCAAGCGGTGATGGCTTTGGCGCCCGCCTGTCCGAGAGCCTTGACTTGACCGGCGCAGCATCGATCGGACTACGGCCTGAGGAAATTTCCCTGTCAGAGACATCGAACGCCGTACCACTCGGCGCGTTGCGGCTTGAAAGCATCATGCCGACCGGTGGCAGTTGGATCATCGAACTGTCCCTTGGTTCAGAACGACTGTTTCACTCTACGCATAGCAGGCCAACCGCAAAGCCGGGTGACATGATCAGCTGTTTTGCGCGCCGCGAGGGTCTTTACCTGTTCGACGCTGCTGGCCAGCGTTTCGATACGACCGAAATCCGCGCCCCAAGCGCGGCACACCCAGCCGGAACCGAGCGTCCGGCACTTCTACTCGCATAACCTCACGAAAACATCTTTGTTCAAATCACTCAAAGGAATACCGATGAGACATTCCCGTACTCTGCTCTCCTCTCTGATGCTGTCTGCCGCTGTTCTGTGTGGCGCGGCCAATGCCGGCGCCGAAGAGGCTTTCGATCTCGACAAGCTGATTGACGCCGCCAAAGAGGAAGCGCCTTTTACCGTCTACGACTCGACCGGCAAAATTGTCGAACAGGCAAAGGCCTTTTCGGAAAAATACGGTGTTCAGGCTACTGGCGTAAAATCCAGCGCACCAGAAACGCTTGAAATCGTCATTCGCGAGGCCCAGGCAAATAACGTCAAGGCTGACGTGGTTATTCTGGCAGATGCACCTGCCGCACTGTCGCAGATCGTTGCCAAGGGTTATGCAAAGAGCTGGCTGCCAACAGATCTGGCTAAGGATATTCCAGTGATCTATCAGGACCCGCTGACCATCGTTCTTGCACCGAATGTCTGGACCTACAACACCGCTTTGCATGACAGCTGCCCTGTCTCCAACATCTGGCAGCTGACAGAAGCCGAGTGGAAGGGCAAGGTTGCCATGCAGGATCCGCTTGGCAAGCCTTCCTATACCGACTGGTTTAACCAGTTGGCCACCCACGCCGACAAGGCTGTTGCCGATGCCTATCAGGCGCAATATGGCAAACCATTGGAAACCGACGAGGCCAGCGCTACCGCTGCCTGGGTCAAGGCGCTTGCCGCCAATAGCCCGCTGTTGACCGATTCCGACGGTGCGGCTGCAGAATCGATTGGCGCTCCTGATACCAAGGATAGCTTTGTTGGTCTGGTCAGCACGGCCAAGTACCGTGACAACAAGGACGGTATGAAGCTTGGCCTTTGCGTAGGTCTTTCCCCATTCTCCGGCTGGACTTACCCTTCGCTTGGTCTGATTGCGTCGGGCACAAAAAGCCCGAACGCGGCAAAGCTGTTCCTGCGTTACATGATGACAGCTGAAGGCATCGCGCCGCAGGCGAAGGACGGCAAAATGTCGACCAACACCACCATTAGCCTGCCAGACAGTGAGCCGTCGGGTGTTGGCAAGGTTCGTGACCAGCTGCTTTCCTATGACGCCTCTACCGGTTCCGCGGACTGGGAAGCTCGTCAGGATTGGCAGGATCTTTGGGCCTTGAACTACAAGAAGTAACTGTCAAATATTTGTAACAATACTGGCAGGCCTTGTTTCTGGCCAAGGCCTGCACCATCCATTCGAAAGAAATCATGCTGACTGTCGATGAACTGAACCTCCGTGAAGCCCTTTTGCGCGAAGTTGCCACCTCTGCCGGTGCTGTTGCCCTTGCTGCCTTTCATGCCCGCAAGCCCGGCGATTTTACGCTCAAGGGACGGCAGGATTTTCTCACCGAGGCAGACGGTATGGTGGAAAGCCATGTACGAGCCCTGATCACCAAGGCATTTCCCTTGGACGGGATTTTGGGTGAGGAGGCTGGTGGTTATCTTTCGGACAGGCTGTGGGTGATTGATCCGATTGACGGAACGGCCAATTTTGCCCGTGGCATTCCGCATTTTTGCATTTCGATTGCCGTTCATGAACAGGGCGAAACACTGCTGGGTGTGATCTTTAATCCGGCGTCCGATGAATTCTATTTTGCCCGCAAGGGGCAGGGTGCGACCAAAAACGGTGTGCCGCTTACGGCCGCGAAAACCGAAGCCATTACCAATGCATCGGTGGAGATTGGCTGGTCTCCGCGCGTTGAGAGCGCTGATTATTTGGCGGCGCAGCAGCGTGTGCTGGAAAAAGGCGCCAATATTCGCCGTGGCGCGTCGGGTGCGCTGGCCATTGCCTGGGTGGCAGAAGGCCGCACGGATGGCTACGCCGAATATTATATGAACGCCTGGGATTGCCTTGCCGGTCTGCTGATGGTGCGTGAGGCCGGTGGTGTAACCGGAACCTATCCGGCGGAGCAGGCCGAATTGCTGACCGGTGGCGCGATCTTTGCCGCAGCCCCCGGTGTTGCCGTCGATTTTTCGCAAGCGATGCGGATTGCCATAGCGGATGAAGATCGCAAGGGAGAGGCAGCATGAGTGCTTCTCCGCGATATGAACGCCCGCATCTTAGTCTGATCGAGAGCAACCTGCCCGGCTGGGATGTTGATCTCTACATTGGTGGACGTGAAGCCGTCTGTGATCCGGCCTTGCTGGCCGAACATGACATCAAGATTGTCGTCAACTGTGCGGTGAATTTTGACGTGAATTTTGTCTCCGGCGGTCAGACGGATGAGAATGGCATTCTGGCGTCCGGTCCCGGATTGCTTCGCTATTACAAGCTTGGGCTTGTGGATGGCGCGGGCAATTCCGACACCATGCTGCTGTCGGGGTATTACCTGCTGCGTGGCGCACTGGACCAAACCTTTCCGGAACGGGCCTCCTACCCGCATCGGGAAAAGGGCAATGTTCTTGTAAACTGTCGTGCCGGTCGCAGCCGCTCTGTGGCCTTGGTGTCGCTATTCCTGCATCTGGAAATGCCAAAGACTTATCCAACACTGGCGGCTGCAATTACCCATGTCCGCACCAACAGGCAATTGCGTACCGATGAGTGGTTTGAAACGCCAAAACCGCAATTGATCCGAGCGGCGGAACAGGCAGCTGATATGATCCGCCTTGTCGAGGCAGGAAAAAGAAGGGCGATTGCATGACCAACCGGCCGCCACAGAGTTTTGCGAGTGCCATTGAAGTGGCACGGAAGGCAGGCGTTTCGCGCTCCGCCGTTTCGCGTACCTTCACGGAAGGGGCGAGCGTCTCTGAAGAGACCCGTCGCAAGGTTCTCGCCGCGGCCGAGGAACTGAATTATCACGTCAACCATCTGGCACGTGGTCTATCGCAGGAAAAAAGCCGGCCGATCTGTATTCTGGGCGGTGATCTTCACGCGCCCTATCAATCGGCGCTGCTGGAAGCCATCACCCGGCGCATTCAGGCGGTCGGTCGCGCTGCAATGGTCATCAATACGGCGGGTGATGAGGCCGATATTCAGTCCGCGCTACACCAGACACTTAACTACCGTGCCTCAGCCACAATCGTTCTTTCGGGCGCGCCGCCAGTGTCACTGGTGCGAACCTGTATCGAAAGCGGCCAGCATGTCATTCTCATCAATCGTGCGGGACAGATCGAGGAGGCGGACCATATTAGCCTCGATCACGAGACCGCGATGAAAGATGCGTGGCACATGCTGGCCCGCGCGGGCTGCAAGTCCTTTGCGATTGTTTCCTCCACCAACGGGTCTCCCAGCCTGCTGGCCCGCGAACGACTTTTCTGCGACGTGGTCGCCAAGGCAGGCTTCGAGCCACCGCAGGTGATCAAGGCCGGCTCCACCAGTTATCGCAGCGGCGCAGAGGCGGCGCGGCGGTTGCTTCCTGGCGCAACACCTCCGGACGCAGTTTTTTGCGTGACCGATCTTCTGGCCTGCGGTTTTATCGACGTGGCGCGCAATGATTTTCAGCTGAAAATCCCCAGGGATCTCTGTGTTGTCGGTTTTGACGATATCGAGCAGGCCAGTTGGGAAGGGTATGCAATCACGACGTTTCGTCAGCCGATCGAAGAAATGGCAGAGGCGATCGTGACGCGCCTGACGGAAGAGCGTCTGGACAATCCGGTCGGTCACGTTACGACCTTCCGGGCGTTTCCCGTATGGCGCAAAACCGTGCGTTCGTGATGCCTGTCGGGCCGATCAACCCGCCGTGGCGCGGCGTCGGACATCATCAAATTTCAAACCGAACCTTGCCAGATATTTGCTCAGCCGGTCGGCGTCATTGCTGCTTTTTTTCTCAAGGCGGCTGTTAGCGAACAATGCACGGCCTGCAGCGCTGGCTGTCCCATGCTCGCAGCATGTTTTCAAAACAGTGGTGAGTTGAGCGACATCGAAAAGATCGAGTGCTACGACGGCTTCTTGGCCGAGGACATCGACAAGGATTTGGTCTGCTGCGCGGCCTGAAGGGGCGCCTCCCCAGGCGGCCTTGAGGCGTTCTGCCTCATGACGAACGACCTCGACGGTTATTCTGCCTTGCGGCGCAAGTGTTGCCATGCGCATGACCGATGCCGATAGATCACGGAAATTGGCGCTCCATGCGGCTTCCGGGGAGGTTGCGAAAATTAGATAACGTTCGCGCGCTTCCTTGTTGAAGGTCACGTTGTGGCCTTCCTTTTCCAGAAAACGGCGCAGTTCGAAATCAAGGTTAGGCTCGATATCTTCCTTGCGTTCGCACAGTGCAGGCAGCTGGAAGGTCCAGATGTTGAGGCGGGCAAACAGGTCTTCGCGGAACCGGCCTTTTTGCACCTCTTCGCGCAGATTGCGGTTGGTCCCTGCCAGCAACTGGAAATCGGCCGATGTTTCCTTGTCCGCACCAACAGGCAGAAACCTCTTTTCCTCGATGGCACGCAGACACATGGCCTGCTCATCCAGACCAAGCTCGCCGATTTCGTCGAGGAAAAGCACGCCCTTGTCTGCGGATTTCAAAAGGCCAGCCCGCTCACCTGAGGCGCCGGTGAAGGCACCCTTGACGTGACCGAACAGCGCCGACATCGCCTGATCACCGCGTAACGTGGCGCAGTTGACCTCAACGAATGGACCCGTGACCTTTCGCTCGGCTTTTTTCAGTTCGTAAATCCGCTTTGCCAGCTGGGATTTACCTGCACCCGTCGGGCCGGTCAGCAACAAAGGTGCAACCGAGCGCATCCCAACCTGTTCAATCTCGTCAATCATGCGGTTGAAGGCGGCGTTGCGCGTCGAAATCCCGGACTTCAGAAACGAGGTTGCTTCCTCTCGCTCAGAGGCAAAGCGGGTGGCGATTTCATCGTAACGAGAAAGGTCAAGGTCGATGACGGTGTGCTTGCCAGCATAATCGCCTGGCAGTTCATGGTCGCGTGGCGGCGATAGCTGCAACAGGCGGGCGGGAATGATGCGGGCTTCCGTCAAAAGGAACCAGCATATCTGCGCCACATGCGTGCCGGTGGTGATGTTGACGAGATAATCCTCTGTGTCTGGATCGAAATCATACGTGCGGGCAAAATCACGCAGCTTTGTGTAGACCTCCGAGAAATCCCAGGGGTCGGTGAGATTGATGATGTTCTGACGAACCTGGGTCGCGGGCGAGACGGTCTCGATATCACCAATGATGGTTTCCGCCAGCCTGCCAAACTGGGTGTCGTGGATCAGCTCAACACGATCAAAAAACATGCCGGGTTGCTGAGTCAGCGCGACATTGGGCCGCCAGCGGCTCCATCTGTCCTTGCGTCCGCCCATATCCAGTGTCGTCCCCAGAATGCTGATAGCAACACGTCGCTTCATGTATTATCCAAAAAGATAAATCTTATATTACTAGATAATTTAATGAGATTGCCGTTGATTGGCAATTCTGGATGTTGAAAAAGCTTTCGAATTTTTTAAATGATTAAAATCAAAGGTTTGAATTCGCTTTCGCTATGTTTTCGCGCCGTCGAAAGCAAACTGGCACGCCACTTGAAATGTATCTGGCAGAAACAAACAAAAAGGTGCGGCCATGGTGAACACGGCAATCTTCAAATCTTATTTCGGCAAGCTGCTGCCGCAGACGGATGCCGTCAATCATGCTAGCGCCGCTGCCTATGCCCTGACGCCGCGTGAAGCACTTGCGCAGTATGCGGTGACAGGAACGTTCAATGACACGTTTTACGCCAATGCCGGTGAGCAGCTGGATGCGGTGGTGAAGCTTGCTTCAGAGGTCGAGCCGGAATTTCTGGCGAAACTGGCAATCTATGCGGCTGAACAAGGCCATATGAAAGACATGCCGGTCATGTTGCTGGCAATGTTATCCGGCTTTGAGAGCGATGCCTTTACGCGTGCTTTCCCGCGGGTGGTGAGAAGCGGCAAGATGTTGCGCGGTTTTGTGCAGATCATGCGTTCTGGAACTGCGGGCCGCAAGTCGCTTGGAACACGTCCTAAAAAGATGGTTCAGGCATGGCTTGATACACGTACGGTGCCGCAATTCCTGCAGGCGATGGTCGGCAATGATCCTTCGCTTCCGGATGTTATCCGTATGGTGCATCCAAAGCCAAAGGATGCGGAACGTGCAGCATTGTATGCATGGGCAATCGGCAAGCCATACGATCTTGCTGCACTGCCAGCCGAAGTGAAGGCTTTCGAGGCATTCAAGCGGGATACCAGCCGGGCTCTGCCAGCTGTGCCGTTCCAGATGCTGACCTCGCTCAAGCTGACAAAGGAGCAGTGGGCGGAAGTGGCACTTAGCGGATCCTGGCAGATGGTGCGCCAGAACCTCAATACATTTGCCCGCAACGGCGTGTTTGAGGTGCCCGGTATTGCTGAAAAGCTGGCCGCCAAACTCGCTGATCCGCAGACGGTTCGCAAGGCGCGGGTGTTTCCGTACCAGTTGCTGGTTGCCTGGCATATGGCTGGGCAGACGGTGCCCGGCGAAGTTGCCGATGCATTGCAGGACGCAATGGAAACCGCAATTTCCAGTGTGCCGGTGTTCAAAGGCAATGTGGTGGTCTGCCCTGACGTATCGGGCTCGATGGGTTCGCCAGTGACCGGGTACCGAAAGGGGGCCACGTCAGCGGTTCGTTGCATTGATGTGGCCGCTCTTGTGGCAGCCTCGTTCCTGCGGCGTAACCCGCGTGCACGGGTACTGCCGTTTGAAAACCGGGTGGTGGACGTAAAATTGAACGGCCGCGATAGCGTGATGACCAATGCTGCAAAGCTTGCGGCCATCGGCGGCGGCGGAACCAATTGCTCGGCACCGCTGCAACGGCTGGTGAAGGAAAAGGCCAAGGTCGACCTCGTGGTTTTCGTTTCGGACAACCAGTCCTGGATCGATGACCGCGGTGAAGGCCAGGCGACAGGCATGATGGTTGAATGGGCGCGGATCAAGCGACGCAACCCGGCTGCAAAGCTGGTGTGTCTCGATATCCAGCCCTACGTCCAGACGCCTGCCAAGGCCGCGGATGTCTTGAACATCGGTGGTTTTTCCGACGCCGTTTATGACGCTATAGCCAACTTCGCGGCGGGCAAGTCCGGTGCAGGGGAATGGCTGCGCCAGATCGAGGCGATCGATCTTTGACATTGTCCTGCGCCACCAGTGAAGGGCGCAGGATACCGTGACGAATGCCGATTGGAACTACAGACTGTTAATCTCCAGGTCGCGGGTTCGAATCCCGCCGGGGTCCCCATTTATGACCCCGTAGCTCAGCGGATAGAGCAGGCGTTCCAGCAATTTTTGTCGTCACGGACAGAATGAAATGCATGGCGAATACCGAAAGAAACTACATCGAAAAGTGTTTCTTTCAACCTCTTGTCGCCGTGAGCAACACTGGAAGACGTGGCGAATGCCGGGGAAACTACATCGGTAAACCCTAACGGGGAGCGGATTCGAACTCCGCACCGCCAAATGCCGAAAGGTATGGACGCGGAATGTTTCCTCATTCTGGTCGCCACGACCGAAATGCAGCGGCGAATGCCGAACGGAACTACAGCCTCCACGTTAGGGGTGGCTTGATGGGTTCGACTCCCATCCCCGGCAGCGCTCTCTGGCACGAGCGGAGCCCCCCATGTTTCGTTCAACCTCGTCGCCGCTGCCTTTCAATTTTGAAAATGCCGGAAGACGGAACGTTGTCCGGCAATGATGAATGAATGAGAAGGACTGCGAACGCAGAAAAGAAGATGGTTGAGATCGTAAGCGGACAGGATTTGATTGACGCGGGCATGCCGCAGGGCAAGTGGTTTCGCCCGGCGCTGGATGCCGCCAACAGGGTTTTGAATGAGGGCGGTTCGATGAGTGCCGCGATGGCGACAGCGCTCGCATTCCGGCCAGCCCCGACTGTACCGCTGAAAACGGATGGCGATGTCGAGATCTATTCCAACATCCGTGCCGAAAACGTGTTCGAACAAGACAATGTCGAGAAGGTCAATGCTACCATGCGGGCGCTTGTCCGCACGCCTGTTGTGCGCGCGGCGGCAATCATGCCGGACGCCTGCCCAGCCGGACCGGTGGGAACCATTCCTGTTGGTGGCGTGGTTGCTTCCGAGGCGATCCATCCTGGCATGCATTCGGCCGATATCTGCTGCTCCATGGCAATCTCGATCTTCCCCGGCGTTGATCCAAAGTCGTTGCTGGATGCGATCCACTCCGTGACGCATTTCGGGCCTGGTGGTCGTGCCGTTGATCAGCGTGTCAAACCGTCCGAAGCAACATTGGCGGCTTTCCAGCAGAACCCGTATCTGAGCGGTGCGGCGTTGAATGTTGGTATCGAGCACTTTGCAACGCAGGGTGACGGCAACCATTTTGCCTATGTCGGAACGATGAAGTCGACCGGCGAGACGGCACTGGTTACCCATCATGGATCGCGAGCGCCCGGTGCCCGGCTGTATGAACGTGGAATGAAGGTGGCAAACAAATTCCGTGAACAATTGTCACCGAAAACACACCGCGACAATGCCTGGATTCCGGCGGATACCGAGGAGGGTGATCTTTACTGGTCGGCTCTGCAGTCCATCCGCCAGTGGACGAAGGAAAACCATTATGTGCTGCATGACATGACGGCGGAAAAGCTGTCTGCCAAGGTGTCGGACCGTTTCTGGAACGAACATAACTTTGTGTTCCGAAAGTCAGACGGTCTGTTCTACCACGGTAAGGGGGCGACGCCTGCCTTTGATGGCTGGGCTGAGGATGCGACCGATCTGACGATCATTCCGCTCAACATGGCGGAGCCGATCCTGATCGTGCGTGGCTCCAATGCTGCTCATGGTCTGGGTTTCTCACCGCATGGCGCGGGCCGTAACTTTTCGCGTAGCGCTCATTTGCGGCGTCTCGCGGCGGAATATGGCGCCGATTGCCGTGGGCTGAGCCCGAACAACATTGCCGACATCATGGCAAAAGAGACGGCTGGACTGGATGTACGCTTCTTTTCGGGAGAAGCGGACGTGTCCGAACTGCCGGGTGCCTACAAGTCGGCGGCCAATGTGCGTTCCCAGATCGAACATTACGGCCTTGCCGAAGTGGTCGACGAGGTGATCCCGTTTGGAAGCATCATGGCTGGTGACTGGCAGAAGAATGCGCCATGGCGTAAGAAACGTCGCTGAATATCGGGCGAGGCGGCTGATGCCGCCTCGTTCAAGCACGCCCGTTAAGCTGGGCCGGTCAGGCCGGACCAAGCAGGATGAAGGTCTCGCTTTTTGACACACCTTCGGTGCCGCGCACCGTTGAAATCAGCTGGTTCAACTCGGACATCGTGGATACCTCGATTTCGGCGACTGCATCCCAGACACCATTTGTATTGGAAAGAGACGCCACGCCCGGCAAGCGTTTGATGGCCGACACTGTGTGCTTTGGTGAGCCGGACACTTCAACGAGGATAAAGGCTCGGATCAGATCGCGGCTGATGTCGTCTTTCAACCTGACGGTGAAACCCTTGATGTCGCCTGATTCAATCAGGCGATCGAGCCGCTTTTGAGCGGTGGCGCGGGCGACACCAAGAATCTGCGCAAGCTGTGGAACCGACGCCCTGCCATTGATCCGCAACTCCGCAATCAGCCGTCTATCAAGGTCGTCCATTTTTTACCATTTCGTCAAATGACTTACTATTTCGTTATTATATGAAATTTTCGAGCACTTTGTATTCTTTTTTGTTCTCGTTTCTCGAATTACCAATTGTCATCGCTGAGCAAGAGCTGGCCCTCGAAAAAAGCGGGATAATCCAAAAGAGTGGGCCGGTTGATAGCAGCAATTCGAAGACATCGAAGCTATACACACGACGTCCTGCTATGAGCCGGGACATCTTTTTGGGAGACGACCTGCATGAAACTTACTCGCGCAATTTACGGCCTTTTTGTTGCTGCGACCCTCTGCTTGCCTTTCACAAGCGCACATGCTGACGATCTGGAAAAAGTCCAGAAAGCCGGCAAGCTTTCGATTGCACTGTCGGGCGTTTTCCCTCCGTTCAGCTTCGTTGACGAAAGCAACAAGGTTGTTGGATTTGACGTCGAGATCGGTTCTGAAATTGCCAAGCGCCTGAAAGTGGAACCGGAAATCATTACCACTGCCTGGGATGGTATTATCGCTGGTCTGGTCACCGGCCGCTACGACACCATCATCGGTTCGATGAGCGTGACCGAAGAGCGCAAGAAGGCAGTGGACTTCGTTGGTCCTTATTACCGCTCCGGTCTTGCGGCCTTTGTTCGCTCTGGTGCTGGCGTTGCCAATATCGATGAACTGAAGGGCAAGAATGTTGGCGTGACACTCGGCGAAGCCGCAGAAAAATGGGCTCGCGAACAGAACTTGTTTGAAGTGCGTACATACAAGGGGCTGCCGGAAATGCTTCTTGACCTGACGGCTGGTCGTGTCGACGCCATCATCGCTGATGACGTTCCGGTTTTCGTCGCCATTGCCAAGAACAATACGCCAGTAGAACAGGTCAAGGATGAGCGCATGCCACGTTACGACGTTGGTATTGCTGTCCGTAAGGGCAATCCCGAACTCGCTGCCGCCATGCAGAAGGCACTGGACGACATGATGGCTGATGGCACCTATGAGGCCATTTCGAAAAAGTGGATCGGCCAGGACGTTCGTTAATCCACGGTTTGACGCGCTAACGCCTGATGTCTCGCGGGGCGGGAAATGGATTGCAGTGCAAACTGCCTGACATTTTCCGCCCAGTCATTCGATCCGTTTACAGAGATCGGGCTCCGAAATGTTCGGTTGCCAGGTCCGAGAGGCCGCAATGGACTTTCAATTAATCTGGCGGATAACGCCCTTCGTATTGGAAGCCTCGCTTCTAACCATCCAACTCACGGTCTGCTCGCTGGCGATTGGTCTTGTTGTTGCGGCTGTGGTGGTAACCGGCCGGTTTTCGAGAATAACGGCTGTCCGTTGGGCCGCCACGATTTATGTCAGCATTCTGCGCGGCACGCCGCTGTTGGTACAGCTGTTCATCGTATTTTTCGGTGGGCCGCAGCTTGGTTTTGAACTCACCCCGTTTCTGGCGGGTGTCCTGACCATGGGCTTCAATATCGGTGCCTACATGTCAGAGGGTATCAAGGGAGCCATTATTTCCGTTGATAAGGGGCAATCCGAAGCCTCCCGCTCTCTCGGTTTTGGCCGGTTCGATACGATGCGTCTGTTCGTGCTGCCGCAGGCCGCACCGCTGATGATCCGCTCGCTGGGTGTGAACACGGTCATCCTGTCCAAAAGTACCGCCCTTGTCTCGACCATCGGCGTGGTTGAACTCACCTATTCGGCGCAGCGGTTTGTGACCTCCACCTACAAGCCATTCGAGGTGTTTGCTGTTGCGGGTGCTGCTTATCTCGCCATTGTTGCAGTCATTTCGCTGACCGTACGTGGAGTGGAATATCTGTTTACCTCCAAAGGGGAGGTTCCAGCATGAGTTTCGATTTCAGCGTCGTACCGCCCTATTGGGAAATGCTTCTGATCGGCCTGCTCTGGACGGTTGTGATTACCGCCATCGCTGGCACCGTCAGCGTCATCTTAGGTATTGGCATTGCCACGACAACACTCTATGGCCCACGCATTGTTGCAGCGCCTGTGCGTGCCGTTATCTTCCTGTTTATGGGAACGCCTCTGCTTCTGCAGCTGTATTTGCTGTATTACGGCCTGTCTCAGTTGGGCGTTCTGTTGCCGGCCTTCTGGACAGGGGTTCTGGGGCTTGGCCTGCACTACGCAGCTTATAACGCAGATATTTTCCGGGCATCGCTGAAGGCGGTCGATCCGGGCCAGGCGGAAGCAGCGCGCTCCCTGGGCTTTGGTCACCTCGCCACGTTGCGGCACTTCATCATTCCGCAATCTTTCCTGACGGCACTGCCGCAGGTGGGCAATAACAGCATCATACTGCTGAAGGATACGGCTGTGTTGTCGGTGCTGGGGATAACCGAACTTGTCCTCAACGCTCAGCGCGCCATCAGCGAAACCTATCGTCCGTTCGAATTCTATCTGACCGCAGCTGTGCTTTATTACGTCGTCAATCTGGTGATGGAATATCTGCTCCGTCTCGCGGCCCGCAAAGTGGAAGCCATTCGATGAAAGCTCAAACTCCCATGATCGAACTGCGGCATATCCGCAAATCCTACGGGCCTCATGAAGTGCTCAAAGGCATTGACCTGACGGTCGCTCGCGGCAAGATCGTTTCGATTATCGGCCCAAGCGGCTCGGGCAAAAGTACCCTTCTGCGGTCGATCAACATGCTGGAGGAAACATCTTCTGGCGAAATCTGGCTCGATGGCCAGATGGTCAATCGTCCCTTGAAGGGCCGTGCCTTCGAAAAACACATCAACCATATCCGTCAGGAAATGGGCATGGTGTTCCAGCAGTTTAACCTGTTTCCGCATCTGACTGTTCTGCAGAACATCATGATTGGCCCGATGCGGCTGAAAGGGTTGAGCAAGGTCGAGGCGAGAGATCGCGCCAACGCGTTGCTGGCAAAGGTTGGCCTGGCCGAAAAAGGCGATGCCTATCCGGCACGTCTGTCCGGTGGACAGAAGCAGCGCGTGGCAATTGCCCGTGCATTGGCAATGCAGCCAAAGGTGATGCTGTTCGATGAGGCGACGTCCGCGCTGGACCCCGAACTCGTTGAGGAAGTGAACCAGGTCATGAAACAGCTGGCGGCTGAGCACATGACCATGTTGATCGTTACCCATGAAATGCGCTTTGCAGCCGAAGTATCCGACCACGTCATGTTCATGGACGGCGGTGTGGTGGTCGAGCAGGGCGCCCCAGATCAGGTCCTAACCAACCCGGTGGAAGAGCGTACGCGCTCATTCCTCAGAAAACATCTTTCGAACTAAACGGAAAAAGCCATGACAAGCGAACAAAACTTTGCTTCCCGCGTCGGAAGCGAGATCGATGGTGCTCGCGTGCGCGAGTTCGCCTTACGGATGACCTCTTGGAGAAGCGAAACAGGCACAGTCGGTGAATCGACCTTCGCGAACCGCCTTTATGAGTTGCTTCAGGAAATCCCTTATTTTCAGCAGAATCCCGATGACTTGCGGCTTGTCGCCAGCCATGGCGATCCGTTGACCCACAATGTCGTGGCGCTGGTTCGCGGAACCGGCAAGAGAACACTGGCACTTGCAGGTCACTTCGACACGGTGTCGACCGACAACTACCATGATCTCAAGGACCTCTCCTGCGAGAGCCTTGCGCTGAAAGATGCGCTGATCAAGGACCTGTCAGCCCGGGACGACCGCTCTGAACAGGAAGAACGCGCCCTTCAGGACCTGTTGAGTGGAGACTTTCTGCCCGGTCGCGGCTTGCTTGACATGAAGAGCGGTCTTGCGGTGGCGGTTGCGTGCATCGAGAAATTTGCCGCCGATGCTGATCGCAAGGGCAATCTGATGTTTGTCTCGACGCCGGACGAAGAGCGGGAAAGCCGCGGTATGCGTTCGATGCGTGATGCCTTCCCGTCACTTGTTGATGATCTTGGCATCGAAATCGAAGCGGGCGTCAATCTCGACGTGACCTCGGATCAGGGTGACGGTAGCGAAGGTCGCGCGGTTTATGCTGGCACAATCGGAAAACTGCTTCCGTTTGCTTTGGTCATCGGTTGCAGCTCGCATGCTAGCTACCCCTATGAAGGCGTCAGCGCCCAGGCGATGGGGGCAGGCATTCTCGCAAGGCTTGAGGGCAATGCTTCACTGGCCGACAAGGATGAAAACGACGTCTCTCCACCGCCGATTTGCCTTGAAGCGAAGGATCTTCGCAGCGGTTATGAGGTAACCACACCGGAGCGTTTTTGGATCGCCTTCAACTGGCTCTATCACGCCATGAGTGCTGATGAGCTTTTCGCGCGTTTTACGCAGGAAGTGATGATCGGTGCGACGGAAGCCGTCGAAAAATTCTCTGCGGCATCCGCAGAATACAGCCGCCTTGTTGGCCGTAGTGCTGGTGCAACACCTGCCAAGCCAAGGATCGTGACTTTCAAGGAATTGAAGGCAGCTGCAGGTCGTGCGTTTGGAGATGGTTTTGAGGCCGTATACCGCACAAAGGAACAGGAGCTTGCGCATATCGACAACCCGCTGGTTCTTACCCGTGAACTGACGGAATGGCTTGTGTCGATTGCCCGCGTTTCGGGCCCGGCCATCGTGATCGGCTTTGCAGGATTGCACTATCCGTCCAGCCGTCTGCGGATGTCCGATCGCAATGACCGCCTGTTGTTCCAGGCTATTGAAGAGGCACGCGCTGGTCTTGGCAATGATCCATCGAGAAGCATCGTGTGGAAACCCCACTTCCAGGGTATTTCCGACATGAGTTTCCTCGGCCTTGCGGCAAGCGGAAGCACGATTGTTTCAGAAAATACGCCGATTTCGCGTTTGATCGATTTGCCGCCAGCGAATGCCAAAAGCTTCCCGACCGTCAATCTCGGGCCTTGGGGACGCGAATTCCACCAGAAGCTTGAACGCGTGCATGCTCCCTATGCATTCGAAGTTCTGCCAGGTCTGGTGATGGACATTGCCCGCACGTTCCTGGGCGACAACAGCACAGAAGCCTGATCAGGGCGGACCAACAATGGGTGGTGAAAGCCACTAAGCAATTGTGAGGATAGATCGAATATGACTGCCAATCAGAACCTCAATGTCGTGCCGTTTGTCAGCGTTGACCACATGATGCGCCTTGTCCTGAAGGTTGGAACGGAAACCTTCCTGACCGAACTTGCTGACGTGATCGAGGAAGATTTCCTGCGCTGGGAACAGTTCGACAAGACGCCACGCGTCGCGTCTCATTCCGACGAGGGCGTCATCGAACTGATGCCAACCAGCGATGGTACTCTCTACGGGTTCAAATATGTGAACGGCCACCCAAAAAACACCAAAGAAGGGCGCCAGACGGTCACTGCCTTCGGTGTGCTTTCCGACGTTGGCAACGGTTATCCGATGTTGCTGTCGGAGATGACCATTCTGACGGCGTTGCGCACGGCGGCGATGTCTGCGGTTGCCGCAAAACATCTTGCACGTCCGAACTCCCGCACCATGGCGATCATCGGAAATGGCGCGCAGAGTGAATTCCAGGCCTTAGCATTCAAGGCGATCCTCGGTGTTGACCAACTGCGCCTTTATGATCTGGACCCAAGTGCGACGGAGCGTTGCGCCCGCAACCTCAGCGCCAAGGGTTTCTCGATTACCAAGTGCGCGTCGCCGCAGGAAGCGGTGGAGGGCGCCGATATCGTAACAACGGTCACCGCCGACAAGCTGAATGCGACGATCCTTTCCGACAACATGGTTGGACCGGGCATTCACATCAATGCGGTGGGTGGTGATTGCCCAGGCAAAACCGAACTGCACAAGGACATCCTGTTGCGTTCGGACATTTTTGTCGAATATCCGCCACAGACCCGTATTGAAGGCGAAATTCAGCAGCTAGACGCGGATTATCCGGTCAAAGAACTGTGGGAAGTGATTGCTGGTAAAAAGCAGGGTCGTGACAACGAACGTGCCATCACGCTGTTTGACAGCGTTGGTTTTGCAATCGAGGACTTTTCAGCGCTTCGCTACGTGCGCAGCAAGCTTGAAGAAACAGGCCTGTTTGTTGACCTCGATCTTTTGGCGGACCCGGACGAGCCGCGCGATCTCTACGGCATGCTGTTGCGATGCGAGGCAAAACTGCAGGCTGCCTGAACATGTCAAGGTAAGATGCGGGCGGATTGCCCGCATCAACAGCATCAAACTGTCAGCTTTTGCCGAGGATTTGTTTGGCAATCGCAGATGCCGCCTCGACGTGAGCGCGGCAGGCTAATGCAGCCGCTTCCGGCGCATTGCGTTCGATTTCAGCAAAAATTTTGCGAATTTGCGTTGGTCCGGATACCATGCGGTTTCCAGTATTAGTCGCGGAGATCAGGCATGGTTGAGTTTCGAACCTGATGCAACACACGCATTCTCTTGACACCTCACGCGGTGTCCGGTGAATTCGGTTCCGTAACGTTGCACCTGATTTCAGCTCTCTGATTTCAGCCATTGAAGGAGACTTCCGCCATGGCCCTGTCCGAAACACTTCTTGCCAAACTGAAAGACCCCACGTTGGCCACCGACAAGGCGTTGATCAACGGTCAATGGCAGGCGAGCGGTGAGGGCGGCGCAAGTTTCGTTGTTACCAACCCGTCGACCGGTGAGGTGATTGCCACATTGCCCGACATGACCCGGGCCGATGCTGCACGCGCCATTGATGCAGCCCACAAGGCGCAAAAACTCTGGGCAAAAAAGACGGGCAAGGAGCGCGCTGCGGTGCTCCGCAAACTTTATGACCTTATGGTTGCCAATGCCGATGACCTTGCGGCGATCCTGACCATGGAAATGGGCAAGCCGCTAACCGAGGCGAAGGGTGAAATCCTCTATGGTGCGGCCTATGTCGAGTGGTTTGGCGAGGAAGCCAAACGGGTGTATGGCGATACCATTCCCGGCCACCAGCCGGACAAGCGCATTATCGTGCTGAAACAGCCGATTGGCGTGGTGGCCTCCATCACTCCATGGAATTTCCCCAATGCCATGCTGGCGCGAAAATTTGCACCTGCTGTTGCAGCGGGCTGCGCGATGGTCTCCAAGCCTGCGGCTGAGACACCGCTGTCTGCGCTTGCGCTCGCGGTGCTGGCTGAAAGGGCCGGTCTGCCGGCCGGTGTGTTCAATGTTGTCACGTCCAGAAAGTCTGCAGACATCGGTCTGGAATTCACCGAAAATGACAAGGTTCGCAAGTTGACCTTCACCGGTTCAACGGGGGTTGGCAAGATCCTGATGCGTCAAGGTGCCGAACAGATCATGAAGCTCGGCCTCGAGCTTGGCGGCAATGCACCCTTCATCGTGTTTGATGATGCAGACCTTGATGCTGCCGTTGAAGGTGCAATGATCTCGAAATATCGCAACAACGGCCAGACCTGCGTCTGCGCCAACCGCATTTACGTTCAGGCCGCGGTTTATGATGCCTTTGCCGAAAAGCTGGCTGCCAAAGTTTCTGCCATGAAGGTTGGCGACGGATTTGAAGAAGGCGTCGTTGCTGGCCCGCTGATCACCGAAAAAGCGGTCGAGAAGGTGGAGGAGCACATTGCCGATGCTCTGGAAAAAGGTGGCGCCATTGCTGTCGGTGGCAAACGTGATGCACGGGGTGGACTGTTTTTCCAACCGACCATTCTGACTGGGGTCACATCGGCGATGAAGGTGGCGAAAGAAGAAACCTTCGGGCCGGTTGCGCCGCTGTTCCGGTTCGAGACGGAAAGTGACGTGATCGACATGGCCAATGACACGGAGTTTGGCCTTGCTTCCTATTTTTACGCTAAGGATTTGTCACGGGTCTTCCGGGTTGCCGAGGCGTTGGAATATGGCATGGTCGGTATCAATACCGGCCTGATCTCCACCGAAGTCGCACCATTCGGCGGCATCAAACAATCTGGCCAGGGCCGTGAAGGCTCGAAGTACGGCATCGAGGATTATGTCGAGGTGAAATACCTCTGCCTTCAGGTGGATAGCGTTTAAGCTTCGCCGGATCAAACCGCAGCGGCACATTGTGCCGCTGTTTGTTCCTGACGCGGCGATTTGTTGTCACGTCCGTCTCCCTTGCCTCGCCGTAGCGTTCAAAGATTGCACTATCAGGAGTTGAGTGTGCAAGGCTGGCATCGACCAGCTTGACCAACTGTTTGAACTGCGTAAATTCAGCAAGAAATTTGACGCTGATGACGCAAAACTGACGGCTGTCGTGTTTCTCAGGCCAGTGAATGAGGCGATTAAAGAGGTCATGTCGGCGTTGAGCAACCCGTCTGTGACGGCCTCTTCAAACACATTATCCGCCTCTGTCGCCGGGCTGTAACTGTGTGTCCTTATGCTTAGTCTGCTTATTAGACGTGCCACGAACATTATTTCATTATACGCAATAAAATATCAATTATTGGTGCAATTGTTACGGCGCTAGTTTGGCTGCAATATCTGTGCATCAGACGAACACGTGTCGCCTGAAACTGAAACACAGGTTTACGGGCGTCACTCACATGAACGAGATTTTTTCTTCCATTACCCGCCGTCGTGCGTTGCTAACTGCAGGTGCTGCTGTAGCCACTTTGGCGATTTCACCAAGACGTACATATGCAGCAGATGCTGCGCCTAACTCCACTTCGACAAAAGGAAACACTCAAATGGCTACTATCACCACCAAGGACGGCGTTGAAATCTTCTTCAAGGATTGGGGTCCAAAGGACGCGCAGCCAATCGTTTTCCATCATGGCTGGCCGCTGTCGTCGGATGACTGGGACGCCCAGATGCTGTTCTTCCTGTCGAAGGGTTACCGCGTTGTTGCTCATGACCGTCGTGGTCACGGTCGCTCGGCACAGGTGGCGGACGGTCACGACATGGACCATTATGCAGCCGACGCATTTGCTGTCGTCGAAGCCCTTGATCTGAAGAACGCCGTTCATATCGGCCATTCAACCGGTGGCGGTGAAGTTGCCCGCTATGTTGCAAAACATGGTCAGCCCGCAGGTCGTGTTGCCAAGGCTGTCCTGGTGTCCGCCGTACCGCCGCTGATGTTGAAGACAGACAACAACCCTGAGGGTCTGCCGATCGAAGTGTTTGACGGCTTCCGTTCCGCACTGGCTGCCAACCGCGCCCAGTTCTTCCGTGATGTACCGGCTGGTCCTTTCTACGGGTTCAACCGTGATGGTGCGACCGTCCAGGAAGGTGTGATCCAGAACTGGTGGCGTCAGGGCATGATGGGTGGCGCAAAGGCCCATTACGATGGCATCAAGGCTTTCTCTGAAACCGACCAGACCGAAGACCTGAAGGCGATCACCGTTCCAACGCTTGTTCTGCACGGCGAAGACGACCAGATCGTACCGATCGCAGATTCTGCCCACAAGGCGATCAAGCTCCTGACGAACGGCACGCTCAAGACCTACCCTGGTTTCTCTCACGGTATGTTGACGGTCAATGCCGATGTTCTCAATGCCGACCTGTTGGCCTTCGTAAAGGCCTGATACAATAGCCGACGATGAAGGATGGCCGCGGCACTCTTGCTGCGGCCATCTTCAATTCTATTTTGCCGTAATGTGACTTGATACGATGATGAAGTTAACTCCCGAACTTGTTGCCCTGACCCTTCGAGATGTCAGCGATGATGGCCCGGAGCCGGGCTGGACGCCACTTTCCGAAGCGGAGCTTGATCATCTCGTTGACAGGATCGAGCGTGAAGCGGGCAATGATCCTCTGTTGGTATTTGCCTACGGCTCGCTGATCTGGAAACCTGAATTTGAAGCGGTCAGTCGTCAACGCGCCACCGCCTATGGTTGGCACAGGTCATTTTCATTGAAGATTGAGCGCTGGCGGGCCAGCAGCGATCAGCCCGGCCTGATGATGGCACTTGAGCGCGGCGGTCAATGTGACGGCATTCTTTTTGAACTGTCAGCGGAACGTCGACGTCAGGATTTGCGTGCCCTCGTAGCGCGCGAGATCCGGTACCGGGAAGTCATAGATATGGTCCGCTGGGTTTCGGTCCGTACCGAAATTGGCACCCGCAAAGCACTGACCTTTTGGGCTAGCACCAAACGGAGCGGGTTGACGCAGTCTTTGCCAATTGAGCAGGCCTCGCAGTTGATTGCCAGAGCTTGTGGTCAAGGTGGTTCTTGCGCCGAATATCTGCACAACACAATTGTAGACCTCCATGCCGAAGGCATACGTGACCGCAATCTGTGGCGTCTCCAGGCGCTGGTGGCTGCGGACATTATCGCAGCCCAGACTACCTGAACCTACAGGTCACTTGATCGACATCACTCCAGCATCACCATGTGGGATGCGACCTGCTCTTCGAAAAACTTCGAGAAGGACGCGATGCGTGGCGGCAAAGCCTGATAGGGCGGATAATAGAGTGTCAGCCATAAATCCGCCGGCGCCCATCCTTGCAACACATGCACCAGACGCCCGGTTCTGAGGTGCTCGGAGATGTGGAAACCGGGCAACATCGCGACACCCGCACCATCTGCCGCCATATCGGCCAGCACTTCACCATTATTGGCGCTGAATGCGCGGCCGGCCGAGATTGATATGCTGGAACCGCCATCCGATAGAGCCCAGGTTTCCCGTCGGCTTTCGCCGCTATAGGCAAGGCAATCATCCGGTGTCAGCTCGCTTGGATGCTGCATATCGACAAACCGGCTTCCTGGTGCAGCGACCAGAATACGCGGCACGACACGGATTTTACGCCAGATCGTGAATTTGTCCGATGGTTGCGATGAAATACGGATTGCCAGATCAAAGTCATCGTCAACGATGTTCACCAGTCCGTCCGACAAGGAAATCTCAAAGCTCATCTTTGGATAACGTTCTCTAAAGCCTGACAGGATCGGCGGCAACACGGCCTTGCCGAACCAGGTTGGAGAACTGATGCGCAAGCGGCCTTCATCGGCCTTGTGTGCATTTCGCACATCCTTGCGAGCATTTTCTAGGGCCTCGACCGCAGGCTGGATTTGAGCTGCAAAAACAGCGCCATCCGTCGTCAGTGAAACTTGCCGCGTCGTGCGCACAAACAACTGGACGCCAAGGTCGTCCTCAAGCGCGGCTATGGCGCGCGTTACCGCGGCCGGCGTCATATTCAGTTCGCGGGCCACCTGGGCAAAATTGCGCTTTTCGGCGGCCAGCAGGAATGTTTTCAGGGCTCTGTAATCGTTCATCTCTATTATTTCAAAAAACGCAATTCATTCGAAAGAAATATTGCAATTCCGCGCAGTAATCAACCCGGCTAAAACTCTACTCAACGAAACGGACAACGCCAGTGCAGAAAGGCAAAGATTATGATCAAGGACATCAAGGGATTGCATCACATCACATCGATGGCATCTGATGCACAGCAGAATAACAGGTTCTTCACCGATACGCTCGGTCTGCGCCGCGTGAAGAAGACAGTTAACTTCGACGACCCAAGTGTCTACCATCTCTATTACGGTGACGAGAATGGCACACCCGGTACGGTCATGACCTACTTCCCATTCCCCAACATGATGCTCGGTCGTCCGGGTGTCGGTGAAGTCGGAGAAACACAGTTTGCTGTTCCAAAGGGCGCCCTTTCCTTCTGGAAAGACCGCTTCACGGCGCAGGGTGTTGGTGGAATTGAAACCGACACGGCTTTCGGTGCCAACCGCCTGCGTTTCATTGGCCCGGATGGCGATGCTTTCGCTCTGGTCGAAACCGCAGATGACAAGCGCGTCGGCTGGGTCGGTGAGGGTGTCTCGGACGACGTTGCCATCCGCGGATTTAGCGGCGCGCGTTTCAATCTGCACGATACGGCTGCGACCGCAGAACTTCTCAGCTTCATGGGGTATGAACGCACAGAGGCTGAAGGTGACGTGACCCGGTTTGTCATTCCTGGCGGCAATGGTGCAGATACGATTGATTTGGTCTCGCTTCCAAAGACACCGTTTGCGCGTCAGGGCGCGGGCTCGGTCCATCACATAGCCTTTGCCGTCGACAACCGCGAAAAGCAACTCGAAGTGCGCAAGGCGCTGATGGATACGGGTTACCAAGTCACACCGGTGATCGATAGAGACTACTTCTGGGCGATCTACTTCCGGACGCCGGGCGGCATCCTGTTCGAAATCGCCACCAACGAACCCGGTTTCGACCGGGACGAAGATACTGCCCATCTCGGCGAAGCACTGAAACTGCCAAGCCGCTATGAAAACTTCCGCGATCAGATCGAGGCCAATCTGGTTCCGATTGCGGCGTAAGACTGGGGGTTTCAACCCCATCCACTGACCAAAACATTATCCGCCTTTCGAAACGGCTGCCTGAGGCAGGCAGCCGACCTCCGAAGGTATCTCAAAACTCAATGCCGCTGATCGGCACTCAAATTTAAACGGAGAACCACCATGTCTAAGCTCGAAGTCCTTACCCCTGCAAACAGCCAGCTCATCTTCATCGATCAGCAGCCGCAGATGGCGTTCGGTGTTCAGTCGATCGATCGCCAGACACTGAAGAACAACGTGGTTGGTCTTGCCAAGGCAGCCAAGATCTTCAACATCCCAACAACAATCACCACGGTTGAAACGGAGAGCTTCTCCGGCAACACCTTCCCTGAACTGTTGGCGGTTTACCCCGAAAATGACATTCTCGAACGCACCTCGATGAACTCCTGGGACGACCAGAATGTTCGCGATGCCCTGGCAAAGAACGCCGCCAAAGGCGCCAAGAAGATTGTCGTTTCCGGCCTGTGGACCGAAGTGTGCAACACGACCTTCGCTCTTTCCGCTCTCCATGATGTTCCAGACTATGAAATCTACATGGTGGCGGATGCGTCCGGTGGTACCTCAAGCGATGCGCACAAATACGCCATGGACCGCATGGTTCAAGCCGGTGTCATTCCAGTGACCTGGCAGCAGGTTCTGCTTGAATGGCAGCGCGATTGGGCCCGCAAGGAAACCTATGACGCTGTAACCTCGCTGGTGAAGGAACACTCCGGTGCTTACGGCATGGGTATCGACTACGCAGTCACTCACGTTCACGGCGGTGCCGAGCGCGTCAAGCATGGCAAACGTATCGGTCCTAACCCAGCCAAGTAAGGCCTGATCGAACCGCTCCGATAATCCCCTGTCGGAGCGGTTTTTCATTCAAGAGAGGAGTACATTCCATGAAAATCTATCTTCTTTCCCTCGGCGCAGGGCTGCTTGTCGGTATCGTCTACAGCCTGCTCAATGTCCGTTCACCGGCTCCGCCGGTCATTGCGCTTGTCGGCCTTCTTGGTATTCTCGTCGGCGAACAGCTCATTCCTTTCGCAAAGACCCTGATCAACAAGGAGCCTGCGGCAGTTTCCTGGATCAACCAGATCAAGCCGCACATGTTTGGTCATTTGCCCAAGGGGGATGATGACGCCAAAGTGATCGCGGCTCGCAACAACTCGACACCATCTGACGGTTGACGAAGTAGGTGCCGCTCAGGCATCCGGTGTTTCCTTTCAAACGTCAATTTTTGCATTGATCTTCATCACCATCATAAAGCCTGGAGTTACGCCCATGTATCCCGACCTGATCCTCCACCACGGGCTGATCACAACACTCGACCGTTCAAACCCGCATGCGACGGCCGTCGCGATCAAGGACGGCACATTTCTTGAGGTTGGCACGGATGCCGACATCATGGCACTGGCCGGCCCCGACACCAAAATCATCGACCTGAAGGGCAAACGGGTGCTGCCGGGCCTGATCGACAACCACACCCACGTGGTGCGCGGTGGCCTGAACTACAACATGGAACTGCGCTGGGATGGCGTGCGCTCGTTGGCCGATGCCATGGATATGCTGAAGCGCCAGGTGGCCATTACTCCGGCCCCGCAATGGGTGCGCGTGGTTGGTGGCTTTACCGAACACCAGTTTGCAGAAAAACGCCTGCCAACCATCGAAGAGATCAACGCCATTGCACCGGATACGCCGGTGTTCCTGCTGCATCTCTACGACCGCGCACTTTTGAATGGTGCAGCCCTGCGCGCTGTTGGTTATACCAGGGACACACCAAACCCGCCCGGCGGCGAGATCACCCGCGATGCCAATGGCAATCCAACCGGCATGCTGCTGGCCAAACCCAATGCCGGCATTCTGTATTCGACACTCGCCAAAGGCCCGAAACTGCCGCTCGACTATCAGGTCAATTCGACCCGTCACTTCATGCGGGAACTGAACCGGCTGGGCGTGACCGGCGTGATCGATGCGGGTGGTGGTTTCCAGAACTATCCCGATGACTATGAGGTCATCCAGCAATTGTCGGATAACAACCAGATGACAGTGCGTCTGGCCTATAACCTGTTCACGCAAAAGCCGAAGCAGGAAAAAGAGGACTTTCTCAACTGGACCAGCTCGGTCAAATATAAACAGGGTAACGACTATTTCCGCCATAATGGGGCAGGTGAGATGCTGGTCTTCTCCGCTGCCGACTTCGAAGATTTCCGCCAACCGCGTCCGGAGATGGCCCCGGAGATGGAAGGTGAACTGGAAGAAGTGGTGCGGATCCTCGCCGAGAACCGCTGGCCATGGCGTCTGCACGCTACCTATGATGAGACCATCAGCCGGGCACTGGATGTGTTCGAGAAGGTCAACAAGGACATTCCGCTCGAAGGTCTCAACTGGTTCTTCGACCACGCCGAAACCATCTCGGACCGTTCGATCGACCGGATTGCAGCGCTTGGCGGTGGTATCGCCACCCAGCATCGCATGGCCTATCAGGGCGAATACTTCGTTGAACGCTACGGTCATGGTGTTGCCGAAGCCACACCACCGATCAGGAAGATGCTCGACAAAGGTGTGAATGTCTCGGCAGGTACCGATGCCACGCGTGTTGCGTCCTATAACCCTTGGGTATCGCTGTCATGGATGGTCACCGGCAAGACGGTGGGTGGCATGCAGCTTTATCCACGCGCCAATTGCCTGGACCGTGAGACGGCGTTGCGCATGTGGACCGAGAAGGTCACATGGTTCTCCAATGAAGAGGGCAAGAAGGGCCGCATCGAGAAGGGGCAGTTTGCCGACCTGATCGTGCCGGACAAGGACTTCTTTGCCTGCGCCGAGGACGAGATTTCGTTCCTCACCTCGGAACTGACTATGGTCGGTGGCAAGATCGTTTACGGGACTGGTGACTTCAGAACGCTTGATGAGAACGATGTTCCGCCTGCGATGCCCGACTGGTCACCTGTGCGCAAGTTTGGTGGTTATGCCGCTTGGGGTGAACCGGAAGGCGCAGGCGCCCGCTCACTACGCCGTACGGCTATCTCGACCTGCGGCTGCGCCAGCGATTGCGGTGTTCATGGTCATGACCATGCCGGTGCATGGACCTCGAAACTGCCGATTGCTGATCTCAAGGGCTTCTTCGGCGCGCTTGGATGCTCTTGCTGGGCTGTATAAGCTTTTAAAACTGATCGGGTGACCTGTTGGTCGCCCGATTTCTATTATTGCATATTTGACAATTAAATCTGAATTATTGATGCAATTGTTGTTGGCGAATTTCGAGATCATTATCGCTCCATCACAGGAACACAGCGCCGCAACGCGGTGACAACAGCTGGAGCAAGCCATGAACCTTCTTACCTCCTCTTCACTCCGGCGGCAGGGACGTCTTGTCGACGTGATAACTGCTCCGGCTACACGAACGGTGGCACTGCTTGCCCTTTGTGCCGCTTATATTCAGGGACCTCTGACCAAGATTTTCGACTTCTCCGGCGCGATTGCCGAGATGGAGCATTTCGGTCTTCATCCTGCATCGGCCTTTGCAGTTGCCGTCATTATTTTTGAACTGGTGGCATCTGCCATGGTGGTGTCCGGTCGCCTTCGTTGGGCTGGCGCATTGGCGCTGTCAGGCTTCACACTTCTTGCAACAGCCATTGCCCTGCGTTTCTGGGAAATGGCGCCCGGCATGGATCGCATGATGGCGACCAATGCCTTCTTTGAACATCTCGGCCTTGCTGGCGCATTCGTGATCGTTGCGGCGCTGGATCTGACAAAGGGAGAAGGCAAATGAGCAGCACAAAATCCTCCGGCGGCAGCTTTGCCCCACTCGCGCAACCGGTTTTCGCGGTTCTCTGGGCTGCCACGGTTCTTGGCAATACCGGCAGCTTCATGCGCGATGTCGCCAGCTCCTGGCTGATGACTGATCTCTCGGCATCTCCTGCTGCTGTCGCCATGGTGCAGGCGGCAGGTACTCTGCCGATCTTTCTTCTCGCCATTCCTGCCGGTGTGCTCACCGACATTCTGGATCGCCGCAAGTTTCTAATCGCCATTCAGCTTTTGCTCGCTTCTGTCAGTCTCAGCCTGATGGTTCTGGCGCAGACCGGGATGTTGTCGGTCAGTGCTTTGATCGGTCTGACATTCCTTGGTGGTATCGGTGCCGCGTTAATGGGGCCGACATGGCAAGCCATCGTACCGGAGCTGGTAAAGCGCGAGGATGTCAAAAGCGCCGTTGCCCTCAACTCGCTCGGCATCAATATCGCTCGTTCGATTGGTCCGGCTGCCGGCGGCCTGCTTCTGGCAGGGTTTGGAGCCGGGATAACCTACGGAGCCGACGTTGCGAGTTACATATTCGTGATCGCCGCACTGGTCTGGTGGCCGCGTGCGAAGAATGCCAACGACGCCCTGCAGGAGAACTTCTTCGGCGCGTTCCGGGCTGGTCTTCGTTACACACGGGCAAGCCGTCCACTGCATATCGTTCTGGCGCGTGCTGCTATCTTCTTTGCTTTTGCCAGTGCGGTCTGGGCTTTGCTTCCGCTGGTTGCCCGTCAGTTGCTGGGTGGCGACGCAAGCTTCTACGGTATCCTGCTGGGTGCAGTTGGTGCCGGTGCGATCGGTGGTGCCTTGGTTATGCCAAAACTGCGTGACCGCTTAAGTGCCGATGGATTACTGCTCGGCGCGGCTATCATTACGGCAATTGTCATGGCTGTGCTGTCACTCGCCCCACCGAAGTTTGTCGCGATTATCGTTCTGCTGTTCCTTGGCGCTGCATGGATCACTGCCTTGACGACGCTGAACGGTGCTGCACAGTCAGTGTTGCCAAACTGGGTTCGTGGTCGTGGTCTTGCCGTTTACCTGACCGTGTTTAACGGTGCAATGACGGCGGGTAGCCTTGGATGGGGTGCGGTTGGTTCGGCTGTTGGTATTCAAGCCACCTTGTTGATTGGCGCAGCCGGATTGCTGATTGTCGGGTTGATCATGCACCGCCTGAAACTGCCTGCTGGCGATGCTGACATGGTGCCTTCGAACCACTGGCCAGAACCACTCGTTGCAGAACCTGTTGCTCATGACCGTGGCCCTGTTCTGATCCTGATCGAATACCATGTTGAAAAGCAGCATCGCCGGGCTTTCCTCAAGGCACTCGACACGCTGTCCCAGGAACGCCGCCGCGATGGTGCCTATGGCTGGGGTGTAACGGAAGACTCTGCCGATCCGGAGAAGATGGTCGAATGGTTCATGGTTGAATCCTGGGCTGAACACCTGCGCCAACATAAGCGGGTTTCCCACGCCGATGCCGACCTGCAGAGCAAGGTGCTGGCCTACCACACAGGACCGGAAAAACCCGTGGTCAGGCACTTCCTGACGATCAACCGGCCCGGCCAAGCCTGATTATGATCGATAATGGTGAGAGGGGCGCTGCGCGCCCCTCTTTCAGTAAGTGACGCTTCTGGCGCAGGGCCAAATCCCCATCTCTTTTCAAAAAAGGATTATGAAAATGGACATTGGTAGCGAGGCCGACGGCCTGACAAGTCTGATTGCGCCGATCCTCAAGCCGCTTGCACTGGGCCTGGAATTTTTCGGGGTTGGTGTGATTTTGGTTGGCGTTGCGGTTGCAACGGGCATCTATCTTCGTGACCTGACATCGGCGGCCAAACAGGATGCCTATGATCGTTACCGCGCCAATCTGGGGCGCGGTATCCTGCTGGGTCTCGAAATTCTGATCGGTGCCGACATCATTGCAACGATTATATCGCCGTTGACCTTCGAAAGTGTCGGTCTTCTTGGGCTGATCGTGCTCATTCGTACATTCCTGAGCTTTTCGCTTGAAGCCGAAATTGACGGCCACTGGCCATGGTCGCGATATTCACAGCGTGGTGCGGAAGGTCGGTGATCTCGACAAACTGCGCCCTCGCATTGTAGGGCGTATCCGTCAAAGGGTGGTTGGAACCATCCATGGTGGCAATCGTCGGTCGGCCGACGGATGGCATGTTCGATGTCGATGGTTCAAAAATGACGGCAGTGATGTTGTTCAGTGCCATGCACGGAGCCGTAGACGAGGCGGTCGCAGATCCCGCAAAAAAGGACCGCGACAGGCTTTTCAAATCAGTAAAAAATCTCTGTCTGCGTGCGGTTGTGGCAAACCGGGACTAATGCGCAACTCTATTTTTTTCTCGTTAGATATTGTTAACAGTAGAAATCATTTTCTACTTTCCGGAATGTCTGAGATATTCTAGTCAAACGCGTAAAAGCTCAGCAGAATTCACCTTTTTGTGAAGTTACCTCCGCCGATTGAAAGAGGGCGGTAATGATTTTGCTGTATCAGGATATTCAAACTCAACCTAGAGGGCGCAAATCCCTCGAAAATGAGATATGTGAATAAATCGGTGGTTGTCGTGTCCTAGGTTTGAAACCCGAGATATGATTGCCGACTGACAGGCAAAAAACGCAGATGCTGGTATCGGGGGAAAGGTTGTGACCGTCCTTAGTCGGGGAGAAAATGCTTAGGATCGTGTCCATCGATGAGCAAAGGCTGACGACAGCCGCTGACTTGCTTGCAAAAGGCTTTCCCGAAAGGGATGCAGGCTTTTGGGCTCGCGGTGTCTCCCGCCTGCATGCCTATGCCCGAGACCATGATTTCGCATCGGTCGGCAGCATACTGCTTGCCAAAGACGAGCCGGTTGGCGTGTTGCTGAAAATACCCGGCTATCATATGACGACGGGCCAAAAACTTCTCAATCTTTCAAGCTGGTATGTCGACGCCAGGTATCGCTGGTTTGCGCCACGCATGCTGCAGGAAGCGATGGCGGACGACACGTTTGTTTACACGGACTTTTCTCCGTCTGAAAATGCTATCAAGCTTAACCAGCAACTGGGTTTTCGGACCTTTGCCTCCAGAAACCTGTTGTTTGCGCTGCCGTTTACTGCGCTGTTTGGCCGGAATGCTGGCACAGTTCTTACCATTGATCAGGTTCCCGAAGGGGGGCTATCGGCGCGCCAGGTGGACGGCATCAACCTGCATATGAAACTCGGCTGTATGGCGCTGGCAATCAAGCTGCACGACACCTGTCATCCGGTTATTCTCGATGTGATTTCCAAACGCAGGATACCGATGGCAAGGGTGCTTTATGCAACCAGTGCCCAGACTGTCGTTGATAATCTGCGTCCGCTTTCACGCTTCCTTCTCAAGCGCGGCGTTCCGCTCTTGAGCATGGTTACTCCAGCAGATGTTCAGGTTAGACACGCCATCAATCCGTGGCCGGCGCATGCCTACCAGATAAAAGGCGTGTGGCAGGACGACGTTATTAACGAGATGTTTTCGGAGCGCGTGTTTCTCAACGCCTGACGACAAGCGATCAATTTAGGAGAGTACAAATGTTAAGTGAGAGGAAGGCCGACCAGGACGTTTCAGAGGCGGTCTTCGGTTATCTGGAAGGTCGCTTCCCCAATCTGGTTCCGTTGAGCGCAACAACGCCGTTGCTGGAAGGCGCCATAGATTCTCTCGGCTTTCTGGAGCTGATCATGTTCCTGTCGGAACGTTTCGGCATATCGATCGATGACGAGAATTTTGACTTTATGGAGTTGGCGACACCTGCCGGCATTACAGCTTTCGTGGAGCGAATGACCCGGTGATTTCGCAGCCTGTACTTCTGCACGACCTTCTTGCGCCTCACATTTCTAGTGACAAGATTGCGATCATCAATGGTGATCGCCGCATCACTTACCGGGAGATGGGCGATCTGGTTGCCAGATACGCTGGCGCGCTCGTCGCGGAAGGTCTGGAACGGAGAGACAGGGTTGCAATCTTTTTGCCTCGCGGCATCGAGGAAAGCGTCGCTATATTCGCGGTCAGCCGGGCATCAGGTGTGTTCGTCCCTGTGAACCCGTTGCTGCGCGGTCAGCAGATCTCTCATATCGTCAGCGATTGCGGTGCTCGGTTAATCATCACCAGCAAAGCGTCAGGCGATATAATCGCTGAATGTCTGGCTGATATTGACGATGTTACCGTTCTGTATGTTGAAGATATTTCCGATGCCGACCGTCTGACAGTACCTTCAAACAATATTGGCGAAGATCTCGCCGCCATCCTGTATACATCTGGCTCCACCGGCAAACCCAAAGGCGTGATGCTGTCGCATCGCAATTTGCTGGCCGGGACCCGTATTGTTCGCACCTATCTCGGCATCACTGGCGAAGATCGCATCCTGTCGATTCTACCATTCAGCTTCGATTACGGTCTCAACCAGCTGCTGACATCGGTGGAACAGGCCGCCACCATCGTTATTCTCACCTTCCGATTTGGTGACGACATCACCCGTGCGCTGCGTGATCACCAGATCACCGGATTGGCGGGTGTGCCGACCGTATGGGCGATCCTGACCAAAACGTCGCCGCTGCTTTCGAAGACGGAACTTCCGCATTTGCGTTATATCACCAATTCCGGCGGCTCGGTGCCAACCAGCACGGTTACAGCACTTCGCAAATTGCTGCCGCAAACACAAGTTTTCCTGATGTACGGTTTGACGGAAGCCTTCCGTTCGACCTTTCTGCCGCCGGAGGAACTCGACCGCCGTCCGACGTCGATTGGCAAGGCTATTCCAGAGTGTGAGGTCTTTATCGTAACACCATCGGGACAGCGGGCTGCACCGGGCGAGCCGGGCATTCTCGTCCATCGTGGCCCAACCGTGTCACTTGGTTATTGGAACAGACCCGAGGACACGGCCAAGGTTCTAAAACCGCATCCGTTCCACGATGCCGAGATCGGCGGCGAGATTGTCTGTTATTCCGGCGATCTGGCAGTGCAGGATGACGAGGGCTTTTTCAGCTTCATCGGCCGCAATGACGCGATGATCAAGTCATCGGGCTACCGTATCAGTCCCTCTGAGGTGGAGGAGGCTGTGATGGCAACGGGCCATTTCAGGCAGGTCGCGGTGATTGGATTGCCGGATGAACTGGCCGGCCAGAAGGTTCATGCGCTAGCAGTTGCCGGGGCCGATGATGTCGATGTGACCACTGTCCTGCGGTCTGTGGCTGCGAGCCTCGCATCCTACATGGTGCCGCGCGTGATCGAGGTCGTTGATGAATTGCCAGTCACGCCCAATGGCAAGATTGATTACCAGAGGCTGGTGAAAGAGCGGGTGGCGTCGTGAGTGAAACCGAGCGCCCCAGGCCGTCGCATGGCTATAATCTTGCTGCTTCCCTTTTCCAGACGGACGGCCCTGATCTCCTGATTGGCGGCGTGACGGTTCGTGAGATAACCGCAAAAACCGCAACTCCTGCCTATATTTATGATGCTGCTCTCATGCGCCGGACCTACCGGCAGCTAGCAGCCGCATTGGACGGGTTTGCCACTATCCACTATTCGGTGAAGGCCAACCCCAATCCGCAGGTGATCAAGGTTTTTGTTGAAGAGGGCGCTGGCGTCGAGATCGCGTCAGTCGGGGAATATCGTGCTGCGCTGGCGGCAGGTGTGGCGCCAGAAAAAATTCTGTTTGCCGGCCCAGGCAAACGTGTTCGGGAGCTGGAAGAGGTCCTAGTCGGCGGTATCGGCGAAATTCATATTGAGAGTTTTGAAGAGATCGAACGCCTTAAGGTGATCGGTAAGCCGGTGCGGTGTTCTCTGCGGATCAACCCGGTGCCGACCGTGCAGGCCGGTGCCATGCGTATGGGTGGCAAGCCGACAGCATTCGGATTTGATGAAGAAAATCTACAAGCTGCCTTGGATGCCGTGTCCAACGTTGAGACTATCGACCTGGTCGGTGTGCATGTTTATGGCGGCACGCAAATTCTGGACGAAGCAGCACTTCTGGAACAATGGCGTCATGCGATTGGCATTGCGTCACGGATTGCTAAGCAGCTGGGAAAACCGCTTGAAACGCTCGATCTCGGTGGTGGGCTAGGCATCCCCTATCACGTGGGCGACAAGTCCCTTGATCTGAATGTCATCGCGGCTGCGGTTCCGTCGCTGATTGCGTTGATGAAGGATGACCCGCTTCTGTCGTCCGCCAAGGCAATTGTAGAGCCGGGCCGTTTCCTTGTTGGACCTGCGGGCGTTTACGTTGCCGAAGTCAACTCGGTGAAACACTCGCGCGGTACTTGTTTTGTGGTGACTGACGGTGGCATGCACCACCATCTGGCGGCATCGGGGAATTTGGGGCAGGTTATCAAGCGCAGTTACCCCGTGGTGGCGCCATCCCGCATGAATGAAACAAATTGGGCGCCAGTGACGATTGCCGGCCCACTTTGCACGCCACTCGATGTTTTAGCGCGCGATATCCAGATGCCGAACCTGAAGGCCGGTGACGTCGTAGCCGTCCTGCAATCAGGCGCCTATGGCATCACGGCAAGCCCAATCAACTTCCTGTCGCATGACCGTCCTACCGAGGTCATTGTAGAGGATGGGCAGGTTCGGGTGCTTGCTTAGCGGTAGACGGTAAAAATGATAATGCGCGGCTTCCCGTGAAAGCCGCGCATTGTTTTTGTCTAAGGGTTGTTGTCAGGCGTCGTCGCTCTTGTCGAGTTTCTTGGTTGCTGCACCTTTCGAAGCGCCAGCAAGGCTTCCGGCAAGCAGTGCCTGGGTCGGGTCTTCACCCTTGAAACCAGCCTGAGACAGGATTTCATCGAGGATCGGCTTCTGCGCAGTGAAGCTGAGTAACTGGCCCGAGAGATCATTCAAGGCACTGCCACCGCCGTTACCTTCACCGCCCTTGCCGCCAAGCGCACCGGCCAGATTACCGGCGCTGAAAATGCGGATGTCGGAAATCTTCTCAATTGGCTTCATGGCTTCTGCCAGTGCCTCTGGGATGATTTCGATGCGCGCGCGGGCAAGTTCGTACTCGATGATATCACCGGACAGGGCGTTACGGGCATCGTTACGGGCACGTTCGGCCTGGGCTTCAGCGTCGCCGAGTGCGATCACACCTTCTGCGCGGATCTTGGCGGCCTGAGCCTCAGCCTCTGCTGCGATCTTTGCTGCGGCAGCCAGGTTTTCCGCTGCGGCACGTTCCGCTTCTGCCTTGACCGTGATGGCTGTTGCATCCCGTTCTGCGGCCTTGCGGGCATCGATAACTGCAATGCGCTTGGCGCGTTCAGCAATTTCCACTTCACGCGCGGTCACGACCTGTTCTTCGGCGGTAATAGCGGCAGCCTTGGCTTCATCGGCCTTGGCACGAGCTGCCTGTTCTTCCTCTACCTTTTCGGCAACGGCAATCGCCGCTTCGATGCGGGCCGTTTCGGTAATCTTGCGGGCTTCGGCTTCACGTTCTGCAATGCCGCGTTCAGCTTCGATACGTGCTGTTTCACGGGCCTGACGGGCCTGTGCGTCACGTTCCGCGATACCGCGTTCAGTATCCAGCTTGGCGGTTTCTTCGCTGAGGCGGGCAGCCTGTTCGATCTTCGCGGCTTCGGCGCGTGTTTCCGCCGTTTTATTGGCGATGTCGCGTTCCTGGTTCAATTCTGCGTCACGCTGTTCGCGCTCAATGGTCAATCTGCGCAGAGAGGCTTCACGGTCTTTGGTGGCGATTTCAACCTCATTGTCACGAACAATCTGGTTACGCTCGCGCTTGCGCTCTTCGGTGATCTTGGTCAGCGCCGTCAAACCTTCGGCGTCGAAGGTGTTGTTCGGGTTGAAGTGTTTGATGTCGGTCTGGTCGAGACGCGTCAGCGATACGGATTCAAGTTCCAGACCGTTCGACTGCAGGTCATGGGCAACGGCGGCCTGCACCGATTTGACGAATTCGGCACGCTGTTCCTGCAGGTCGCGCAGCGACATGGTGGCTGCAACGGAGCGCAGACCGTCAACGAACTTGGCTTCGACCAGTGCTTTCAGCGCATCGGCATCATTGGTACGGTCACCGAGGGTCTGGGCGGCAAGCGCGATGTTTTCCGCATCTGGTTTTACACGGACGTAAAATTCAGCGGTGATGTCCGCACGCATACGGTCCTTGGTGATCAAAGATTCATGTTCCGATCTCTTCACCTCAAGGCGCAATGTGCTCAGCGATACCCAGGAATACGAGTGGAAGATTGGCAGGATGATAGAACCACCGTCCAGCACGACTTTTTTGCCGCCAAGACCGGTTCGGACATAGGCTTTATCGCGCGTCGAACGGGTGTAGAGCGATGTCATGATAATGCCGATGACGACAATCGCGGCGATAATAACCCCGGCAATAAGGCTTAGAGAAAAGAAATCCATCGTGTGTTAACCCCCATTTTGCCCATTGTTGGACAAGTTAAGTTCCGCCGGTGCCGGGATGGCTTCAAAAAGCCCCTCGGAACCGTCGACAATTAAAATGTGCTCGCCGGTTGCAATGGTGTATCCCACTGCCGCTTTGGCGCGCAAGGAGTGGATGTTATCGTATCGGTCCTTGACCCTGACTGTGCCAGGATTTCCTTGATCGAGCGGACCGAGGGTGACTGTTCCGACCAGTCCAATGAAGTCAGACTGGTGCAGCACACTTGTTTCATCACGCGGAATGATCTTGGCCAAGGCACGACTGGCCCAGCGGGTTACTGGAATGGCTGCTGCCAGTGCTCCGGTTATCGCCGCATAATCCGGCATTGGGCCAATAATGGTCGCCGACGATATTGCCTGTATGACAAAACCGGCCACTGCAAATGCTGCCAGAAGAATGACGGCGAGCACCAGGACAGGCACCCCGCCGGCATTGAGCCAGGACATCCAGCTGCCAAGCAGGCCGGAATGCGACTCTCCGGGTGTGTGATGGCTAAAACCATCATCAAGAAGCGAGGAGACGGATGCGCCGAGCAACATTGAAACAAGTTCCACAATGCCAAGCCCGGCAATGACCAGCAATGCTAGCCAGAATGCAGCCGTACCCGGTTGGACGATTGTTCCCATTAGCGTTGCCCTTCACGGAATGCCTTGAGACGCGCATCAATGGCGTTTTGTCGCTGCAAGCGGCCAAGCTCTTCAATTTCGGCGGCGCCGTTCGTGGGTTTTGCTGGCGTGCCGGTAACCCGCTCAATGGCATCCAGTGCGTCTGCAAGGCGCTGGTCATTGCGCTGCGATGGTGTCGAATCCACGTGTGCTGCAGTTTTGGCTGCTTTCTGTGCGTCCTCAACCCGTTTCTGGGCGTCTGCCTTGGCTGAGGCGATACTGCGCAATGTGGCCTCTGCTTCGGTGATCTCGGCAGCATTTTCCATGATGGCTCTGCCAAGTGCTTCGCGCTGGGCCTCCAGATCGATCTGCAGGCCGGTTGCGGCACGCGCCAGATCTTCGCGATTATTTTCCAACCCGACCTTTATCTTTTCATCGAGGTCCTGAATTTCGTCATCCAGATCCTTGGCCTTGGCCTTCAACCGATGACCGGCTGCAACCGCGACGCCCAGTGCTGCACGGGCTTCCTCGGCGATTTTCCCAATTTCGCGGACGGCCTGCTGAGCAACGGCAACCGGATTGTTTGACTCAGCTGTGTCTACGGCGTTGTTGACAACACCAGCGATGACGCGCCCGAGCCGGGCAAGAATGCCTTCATTGTTCATGGAAGTCTCCTTGTTCGGTTGAAAGCCGGACCTTATTCCGGCGTGGATGGTCACTGTGTCTTCCTCAAATATGAGGCGTGCTTCAGTAAAGTCAGTCCAGCCCTCCTGATAACCCCGCACCGCGTAAGGCACGACGATACGGCCGTTGATCGTGGCGATGCTGACCGTGTCTGGTCCTTTGACGGAAAACAGTTTGGCATCGAGAGGAATGCTCTCGACGGGTTGCTCAGGGTCGTGATGGCTGTGGTCGCGCAAAGCCAGTGTCGCCATGCGTGAGGGCAGGCCGGTCCGGGCGCGGATGTTTTCATAGGCTGCGGTGTGCAGCGCAACTAGGTTTGCGCCTTCTGTCTGGTCGAGAATACTCATCGCATCCCGATAGGCAGACAGGGTCTCCCGCAGGGAAGACAGATCCTGCTTTGTCGGTTCGAGCACCAGAATGATGCGAGAAAGAAGCCTTGTGATCATGCTTAAATATATAAAGCACTTCATTTGTGCTTTCAATGCATGCGTAAAAATATTTCTTGCTATGGTTGCGTGTGCTCGCGGAGCTTACACGCAGCTTCTTCGTGATGCCATGCGGCTGTTCAATTACGCGTGTCTGCTGCCTGCGGGTAAAATACCAGCATCGAGTTACATCGCCCGCCAACCCAAATGATCGGCTGAGGGAGAATTGACCTTGAAAAGAAAACAGCTGGTTTTTGGTCTGTGACAGAGTTTGTCACATATCTGTTATTTCGTGAGAATAGTGAGGTCGCATCTTAATCAACCCCTGCGATCATATGACCTTCACCTCCGAGGCAGCCCAGGCTGCGGTTTCTACTGCTGGCCTGAGTTTCCAGTATTCCCAGACGGCAATCCTCAAGGGCATCGACCTTTCACTGATCCGTGGTGGCACTTTGGCGCTTCTGGGGCCTTCCGGCTGCGGCAAGACAACATTGTTGCGACTGATTGCAGGTCTGTTGCAGCCGACAGCTGGTTCTGTGTTGATTGCGGGCAAGGTCGTGGCTGATGCGGGCAATTCGATTTTCGCACCGCCTGAAAAACGCAATCTCGGCATGGTGTTTCAGGATTATGCACTGTGGCCGCATTTGACCGTGGGAGGCAACGTATCCTTCCCGCTGGAAATGCGCGGCATTGGCAAGAGTGAACGACACCAGCGCACTATTCGCGCCCTTGAACGTGTCGGTCTGGCTGCTTTCGCGGATCGACGCCCAAGCGACCTGTCCGGTGGCCAGCAGCAGCGCGTGGCGATTGCCCGCGCCATTGTGGCCGAACCGCAGTTGATCCTGTTCGACGAGCCTCTGTCCAATCTTGATCGCGAACTGCGCGAAAACATGGTTGGTGAACTGGCAGAACTGATTGCCTCGCTGCAACTGACTGCCGTTTATGTCACGCATGATCATGCCGAAGCGCTGACGCTGGCCGATGAAGTTGCGATTATGCGCAGCGGCCATATCGAGCAGCTGGCCTCTCCGGATTCCCTGATCGGCAGCCCGGCAACGCCTGAAGTCGCGGACTTCCTCAGACTTGGCGGTCTAGCCGATATTGAATGGAAAAACGGCAACTGGTTCTTGGCTGGCAGCACCTATCAAATCGCCGACATGCAAAACCCGTCCCGTAACCGTGCTCGTATCCTCATTCCGACACGTGCCGTGTCGGCCGACGAAGGTCGTGCCAGTTTCCAGGGCGTGGTGCTGCGTTCGCAGTTTCGTGGTGATGGCCATCTGGCGGTTGTCTCGCCGCCCGGCCTGCCGTCCGTCGAGCTTCAGCTTCTCAGCCAGGTCCGTTTCAGACCGGGCGAAACAATTCCGATTTCCGTCGATGCCGACCAGATTCACTGGTTCGGTGCCGATGACCAGATCACTCAAAAGGAGAGAGTTGCAACATGTTGAAATCCCTCAAGCACACCGCTTTTGGCGTATTGGCTGTCATGCTGATGGCCGGTACTGCCCATGCCGATATCACTGTCTACACCGCTGGCCCGCAGAACCTCATCGACAAGATGGCTGCCGGGTTTACCGCGCAGTCCGGCATCAAGGTCAATGTCTTCCAGGCAACAACCGGCAAGGTCATGGCCCGTATTGAGGCAGAAGCTGCAAACCCTGTCGTTGACATTGTCATCTCCGCGTCCTGGGATACGGCAACCGACTTCGCAAAGCGTGGCTGGCTGGTGTCCTACACAAGCCCTAACGCTGAAAAGGTTCCTGATTTCCTGAAGTCCGACACCGCTGTTGCACAGGGCGTTTCTGCGCTCGGTATTGCGTGGAACACCAAGAGCGGCACACCGAAGCCTGCCGAGTGGGCTGACCTGGCAAAGCCAGAGTTCAAGGACCTTGTGAACATTCCAGATCCTGCCCAGTCCGGTTCTGCTTTCGAACTGACCGGCGTTCTTGGCGCTCATGACGACTTCAAGGCCTTCAAGGACCTGCAGGCAAATGGCGCGATCATTGCCGGCGCCAATGCTGAAGCGCTTAACCCAGTTTTGCAGGGTGCAAAGGCTGCTGTTTTTGGCGCTGTTGACTACATCACCTATGGCAACAAGGCCAAAGGCGAAAGTATCGACGTTATCTTCCCGGCTTCCGGAACGGTTATCGCACCGCGTCCTGCCATGATCCTGAACTGGTCCAAGAACCAGGATGAGGCCAAGAAGTTCATCGACTACATGCTGTCGGACGAAGGCCAGAAGATGGTTGCTGCAACCTACCTGATGCCAGCACGTACCGACATCCCGGCTGACCGTCCGCTGATCAGCGACCTGAAGCTGCTCGACTACGATGCGTCGGCCATCTACGGCAAGCGCGAAGAGACCCTGAAGAAGGTTTCCGATATCTTCGGAACAAACTGAGTATAAAAGAATGCGTGCAAAGGATATTGGTGGCGCCGCGCCTGCTGCCTGGCTTGCTGCCTGTGGCCTCGTAATCGTTGTTGTCGTGCCCTTTGCCGCAATCGTACTCCAGGCAATCTTTCCTCAACTCGGGCAGGGCTCCTTTTCGGAGCCCTTCTCGCGGCTTGCTCAAACCCTTGGGGATAGCAAGCTTTTGGGCATGACCCGCAACACGCTGCTTCTTGGGCTATGTGTGGTGATGGCGTCGGCCGTTCTAGCGGTGCCGCTTGGTGTTGCGCGTGCCCTGTACCGCATTCCGTTTGCAAGAGTGTGGGATATCCTGTTGCTCGTGCCCTTCATGATCCCTCCCTACATCGCTACACTGGGCTGGATCATGACATTGCAGCCGCGCGGTTATCTGCAACAGCTTCTTGGTTTCAATCTTTCGCAATTTCTGTTTTCGCTGTTCGGCATGACACTGGTCATGACCTTCAACACATTTCCGGTCGTTTATTTTGCTGTGTCGCGCACGGTCGAGGCGGTTGGTGCCCGTTATGCGGATGTCGGCCGTGTATTCGGTGCAACGCCAACGCGGGCATTCTGGCGAATTACGCTGCCTTTGTCGGCGCCCGGTCTTGCCGCAAGTCTTCTTCTGGTATTTGCCGCCGCCATCGAGGAATACGGCACGCCGGCAGCCTTGGGCAGCCGTGCCGGTTTCCCGGTTCTTGTAACCGGCATTGATACACGGGTCAGCGACTGGCCGATTGATTTGCCCGGTGCTGCCATCCTGTCATTGGTGCTGGTAACTTTGTCGCTGCTGGCTTTCCTCGTCCAGCGCTGGATCCTGGCGCGTCGTTCCTATCAGACCGTAGTGGGCAAACCGCAAAACAGTGACAAGCGCGAGCTCGGTGCCTTCACAGTGCCTGTCATGGCGGCATTTGCTGTTGTGGCATTTCTGGCAACCGGCGTGCCGATGCTTGCCATTCTCGTTACGTCGCTATCGCGTACCATCTCGGGCGGTCTTGCCATAGACAATGTCACGCTGGCAAATTTTGCCACCGTTTTCAGCAACAGCGCCGGTGCGCTGGGTGCCTTGGTGAACAGTCTGACGCTTGGCGTCGGTACTGCCATCATTACCGGTATCATCGGCGTTGTCTCGGCCTATACAGTTGTAAAGACCAGAATGCGCGGACGTGTCCTGATCGATATCATGACCGTCATTCCCAATGCCCTTCCGGGTATTGTGGTTGCGGTTGGTTTGATCATGGCCTGGAACATGCCCGGCCTGCCATTCACGCCCTATAATACCGCCTTGATCCTTCTTCTGGCCTATTGCTGTATTCTGCTGCCACAGACGGCGCGTTACGCAACCGCTGCATTTGTGCAGCTCGGTGACAATCTTGAGGCAGCGGCGCGCGTGTTTGGCGCTAGTGGACCTGTCGCTTTCCGCCGTATTCTGCTGCCGCTGGTGTTCCCCAGTGTTGCCTCGGCAATGCTGCTGGTCTTTGCTCTTGCTTCTCGCGAACTGGTTGCCTCAGTTGTGGTGGCCCCAGTTGGCATGCAGACGATTGCCACCTTTATCTGGCGTCAGTTCGAGCAAGGTTCAGTCGGGATCGGTATGGCCATGGCCTTTGTTACGATCATTCTGACGACACTGTTGCCGTTGCTGTTCTTGCAACTCCTGAAGAAAACAGGATTTGTGGTCGATTGACACTTAGCTTGCGCGTCAAATCGCCTGCCGTTCATCGCGAACGGCAGGCGATTTACCGGTAAGGGCTGGGCCATTGTTTTCGCTACCTCTTGACGCCAATTGCTGAATTCTGATTATGCAACGGTGGTCGGGCTGACCGGCAAATTACCAAATGCGTAGCAACTGCTTATTTTAAAAGGCAAAACTGGCTTTGAGCACAGTATGATACCCGATTATCTCGACACCAGGCAGCTGGAAGCGTTTGTCGCAGTGGTATCTATTGGCAGCATGACCGGTGCTGCAAAAGCGCTCGGAAAATCCCAATCGGTCATGACACGGCTGATCCAGGACCTTGAAAAAGAACTGGGGTTTCCGGTTCTTCACCGCAATGGCCCGCGTATTATACCAACCGAACAGGGACTGGCTTTTTTTGCTCAGGCGGAACTGTTTCTCAGTGGTTTGCGTACCATCAGCGAAGGTGCGCGCAAGATTGCCGTTGATGCCGCTCGGCCCATTGAGGTTGCTTCCGTCCCGGCTCTCGCCGCCAGCATTCTGCCTTCGGCTTTGGCGTTGCTGGAGAGTGCATCATTGCCCTCGCATATCCATGTCAAAAGCACGGCGTCTGAAAATGTCGTGCAAGCTGTGTTGGCGCGTACGTCAGATATTGGTATCGCCAGCCTGCCGCTCGATAATTCGGGGCTTGATGTGCACTGGATTGGCGAGTCCCCCTGCGTGGCGGTCGTCAGTAATGATGATGAATTGGCAAAACACAGCGTCGTAACACCTGAAGACCTGCAGGGACGGCGGTTGATCGTATCAGCCAACCCGTACCGGTTACGCATGCGTATCAACCAGACCCTTGAAAAGCATGGCGTGCAACCGGGCGGCATCATTGACAGCAACGCGACCTATGTTTCGCTTGCCATGGCACGCTCCGGCCTCGGGATTGCCGTGGTGGAATCGGCAACGATTTTCGGGCTTCCCGTCACTGACGTTACAGCCATTCCCTTGTCCTTCAGCATCCCGTTCCACTGGGGTGTCATTACCGCCTCTGGCCGACCGATGGGGCAGACGATCACCGCGTTGATTGAAGCGATAGAGGTGAGTTCCAAGGCGCTTCCGGGGTTTGTCAAACACTCGGACAAATTACTTCTGCAATAAAGCGTGTGAGCGATCAGCTGTGGCTGATTCCAACGTGCACCCCTTATCCGAAACTATTTTCTGGAATTCGGCGTCTCATTGGAACGCTCTTGAGCACGCGAAGTTTTGCGAGTATCATCTTGCTAATTTCGCATAATTGATAGCTTATATTTCTATATTCAGAATTTAATTGAAACAAATCGACCTTACGTCGGACGCATAGAATATCTACCATTTAGATAGATTAACCGACTTTCTAAAGCGCAGGGCTTGCATATGCGCTGGCGTAGTTGGGGCACATCGGTCGGATCACGCAGACATCGCGTGCAGCGGTATATTTTAGGGTTATACGAAGGGAATTATGATGCTTTATTCTGTTGCGCGTCGCCGGATTTTAAAGAGCATGTGCGCAGTTGGTGCGCTGGTCGCTGCGACAACATTCGCAGTACCTTCATGGGCTGAAGGCAAGCCGGGTGGCACGCTGATTTATCTCGAAAAACAGGCGCATACGAGCCTTTATCCGCCAGCTGCTGGCTTTTATCCGAACGGTGGCCTCCTCAACCAGATCACCGACAAGCTGACCTATCAGAACCCGCAGACGCTTGAGATCGAGCCGTGGATTGCCGAGAGCTGGGACGTCAATGCTGATGCAACAGAGTACACATTCCACCTGCGTGACGGCGTAACCTTCTCTGATGGCACACCGCTTGATGCCGCTGCTGTTGCTGCCAACTATGACGCATTTGGACTTGGCAACAAGGCGCTGAAGCAGACGGTTTCGGAAGCAATCAGCAACTATGAGCGCTCGGAAGTGGTTGATGCCAAAACCGTAAAGTTCCACTTCAAGGCGCCAGCACCTGGTTTCCTTCAGGCAACAGCCACCCCGACATCCGGCCTCGTTGCCCTGTCTACGCTGAAATTGTCGTCGGATGAACTCGGTCAGGCGCCCAACATCATCGGTTCCGGCCCGTTTGTTGTCGCCAGTGAAAAGCTTGGTACTGAAATTCAGCTGACGGCGCGTACCGACTACGCCTGGGGTCCCGCGAAACTCAAGCATCAGGGCCGTGCCAATCTTGATGGGATCACCATTTTGACCGTGCCGGAAGATGGTGTGCGCATCGGTGCCCTGATCTCCGGTCAGGGGGATTTCATCCGCCAGGTTCACGCCTATGATGAGGCGCAGGTGAAAGCCGCTGGATATACCGTTTATGGTGCAAAAACCCGTGGCACGACCCACGCTGTTGCCTTCCGTCCAAGCAATCCGTTGGTTGCAGATCTGAAGGTCCGTCAGGCCCTTCTGCATGCCACGAACAGCCAGGAAATCATCGATACGCTGTTCTCCGACAACTATCCCAAGGCTCGCTCACCACTGTCGTCGGTTTCTGCCGGTTTTGTTGATCTCAGCAGTGACCTGACCTTTGATGCTGCACGCGCCAACGCGTTGCTGGACGAAGCGGGCTGGAAGCCGGGTGCTGATGGGATTCGTGAAAAGGACGGTCAGCGGTTGTCGTTGGGTGTTTATGAATCGCTCAACTATGCCCGTAGCAAGGAAACGTTACAGCTGCTCGCCCAGCAATGGAAAGCCGTTGGCGTCGAACTGAAACTGCTGGCTGGTGAAGCCGGTACCCGCACCAAGGATGATCTCGATCCATTGAAGACGCCGCTGGTGCCGACAAAGGTCGAACGTGCTGATCCGGAAGTTCTCAAGAGCCAATATTATCCGACAACGCGCGACCAGTTGCGCCAGAAGGGTGGCAAAGGCGAGGGCACAACGTTTGTCGACGCCGACTTGAATGACGTTCTCGACAAGATCGCGTCGGAGCCGGATACCAGCAAGCGTCTCGAATATACCGGTGCAGCGCAGAAGCGTTTGATCGAACAGGCTTACGTCATTCCGCTGTTTGAAGAACCCCAGTCCTTTGCCGGCGCGCCCTATGTCAAGGACGTCGCTTTTGAGGCTGTCGGTCGGCCTGTCTTTTATAGCGTGTGGCTTGATCGATAGATCAGGCCATCAACATCGAAACAAGTGTGGTCTGAAGCATTGTCTCTTTCCCGATACCTCGTCTCGCGCATTGGCCAAGCTGTGATCGTGTTGTGGGCCGCATTTACCCTGTCATTCCTGCTGTTGCAGATGATGCCGGGTGATGCGGTTTTCATCAAGTTCATGGGGGCAGACTTCGTGCTGACACCGGAGCAGCTTGCGCATATCCGTGAAAGCTATGGCGCCGACAACCCACCGCTCGAACGGTATTTCAGTTCGTTGGTCAACACGCTGTCCGGCGACTTCGGGTATTCGATTGATGCCGGTGTTCCCGTCAGCGCTTTGCTTGCCGATAACGTGTTGCCAACTTTCAGACTGGCTGGTCTCGGTTTTGTTGGTGCGGTCCTGCTGAGTTTCGTCTTGGCCTTCCTCTCTTATTTCTCGCCTTTCTGGTGGTTGCGGCGCTTCATCACCGCGCTGCCGTCACTGTTTGTCGCCATTCCCGCCTTCTGGCTGGGCATGATGCTGATCCAGATCTTTTCGTTCAGGCTTGGCCTTGTTCCCGTCATCAATCCCGGTCCCTGGGTTGGGCTGATCTTGCCAGTGGCAACGCTTGCGGTGCCGATCAGTGCGCCGATTGCCCAGATTTTGATCCGCAATATCGATGACGTGATGACACGGCCGTTCGTTGCCGTTGCCCGAGCCAAGGGCGCTTCGCTGCGCTTTGCGTTCTGGCGCCATGTGTTGGGCAATGCACTGCTGCCGGTATTGACCATATGCGGCATGTTGTTCGGTGAACTGCTTGCTGGCGCGGTTGTCACAGAAACGGTCTTTGGACTGAACGGTATCGGTCGACTGACCGAAGCCGCTGTCGCCACTCTCGATGTCGCTGTTCTGCAGGCCGTCGTCCTGCTGTCAGCAGCATGTTTCGTTACGATCAATCTTGTCGTGGACCTGTTCTATCCAGTGTTCGATCCACGGCTGCGCAAGAGCATGAGGGCTGCCTGAGATGTCTCCTGTAGAAGAACCGGTCACGGGTCTGCACAGTCGGGAAAGATTTACCGGACTGCGAGAAAAGCTCGGCTCGATCACTATTGCAACGGCTCTTGCCTATCTGGTTCTGCTCCTGGCTGTGCTGTGGGCAGTCGTCCCCGGACTGTTCAGCAGCTATGATCCTATTGCCAGCGTGCCCGGCCAGCAGCTTCGTGCACCAAACTTGATCCATTTCTTCGGCACGGATGCCTTGGGCCGTGATGTGTTTTCGCGTGTTGTACATGGTTCCGTGCATTCGTTAAGCGGTGCGTTCATCGCAACCGCTGTCGGGTTTGTTGTCGGTACCGCTCTCGGTCTACTGTCTGGTTCGGCGGGTGGTATTGTCGATGAAATCATCATGCGCATTGTCGATGTTCTGCTGTCTATCCCGGCGCTGCTTCTGGCGCTGACCATTATCATCCTGCTTGGTTTTGGCACGCTGAATGCATCGATCGCAGTTGGTGTTTCGGCGATCGCAGCCTTCGCGCGCTTGATGCGTTCCGAAGTGATCCGCGTTCGGGCCAGCGATTATGTTGAGGCAGCGATCGGCAGTGGCGGCACTCTGGCCAAGGTTCTGTGGCGGCATGTTTTGCCCAACGCATTGACATCCGTTGTTGCTTTTTCCGCGCTGCAGTTTGGTTCGGCCATCCTGCAATTGTCGACGCTGAGCTTCCTGGGATATGGCGCACCACCGCCAACGCCGGAGTGGGGATTGCTGGTCGCGGAAGGCCGCAACTATGTCGCAACGGCTTGGTGGCTGACTGCCGCGCCCGGCCTTGTCGTGGTTATCGTGGTGCTTGCCGCCAACCAGATCAGCAAATCGATGAGGAGCCAACGATGACGGTTCTAACGACTCCGCCTGATGGCGTGGATGCCTCGCTGCCAATCCTGGAAGTGCGCGATTTGTCTGTCTCTTACGGGGCTGGACGCAGCGCAAACAGGGCTGTGCACGGCATATCGTTCAAGATCAATCGTGGTGAAACCCTGGCAATTGTCGGTGAGTCCGGTTCTGGCAAAACCACCACCGCGCAATCGATTATTGGCCTGTTGTCCGGGGGACGTATTGATGGCGGTCAGGTTCTGCTGAATGGCACTGACATTGCCGGATGGTCTGACCGGCGATTGGATGGCTTGCGCGGTTCGCGCATTGGTCTTATTCCGCAAGACCCCGGCAGCTCTCTGAACCCGATCCGCACCATTGGCTCACAATTGGTTGAGATGTTCCAGATCCATGGACATCGGCTAAGCAAGGCTGCAGGCAAGGCCAAGGTCTTGGAGTTGTTGGCCAAGGTCGGCCTGTCGTCTCCTGAACTGCGTTATGACCAATACCCCCATCAGCTGTCGGGCGGTATGCGGCAGCGCGTGCTGATTGCCATGGCGATCATGCTTGAACCGGAGTTGATCATCGCCGATGAGCCGACAAGCGCGCTGGATGTCACCGTCCAGAAACGTATCCTTGATCTGATCGAGACGCTCAAACGGGAAACCAATGCCTCGATCCTGCTGATTACTCATGATCTGGGCGTCGCGGCTCGTGCCGATGCCATCGTGGTCATGCATCAAGGGCGTATTGTTGAAAAAGGCCCCACTGCCGAGATCATTGCATCTCCCAAAGAGGCCTACACGCAAAGGCTGCTTTCCGATGCGCCGTCCTTTGCGGACAATAACCGCGTCCGCAATCTGGATGGTACCAGCACCCTGGCGGATGATGTCGTGGTGGTTGAAAGTCTCAGCAAGCGCTTTTCTTTGCCGGGCAAGTCGGACGGATTGCTTGCCGTGGACGATCTGTCATTTCGTGTTGCCCGTGGCACCACGCATGCGATTGTTGGTGAATCCGGCAGTGGGAAAACCACGACGATCCGCATGGTCACCGGCTTTGAGAAGCCGACGACTGGCCGTATCGTGATTGGTGGTGAGAGCCTCGCTGAGCTATCTGGCGAGAAACTTCGCCAGTTTCGACGCAAGATCCAGTTGGTCTATCAAAACCCGTTCAGTTCGCTGGATCCACGCCAGACGATTTCCCAGATCGTGGATGAACCGCTTCGAAATTTCGAACCGCTTTCTCCCGACGAGCGTGCCAAACGGGTGCAGAATATGATCTCGCGCGTTGGCTTGCCGGCGGATGTACTTGATCGTCATCCCGCAACCTTGTCCGGTGGCCAGCGGCAACGTGTGGCTATTGCCCGCGCGCTGATCCTGCAGCCCGAGGTCGTGGTGCTGGATGAAGCCGTTTCGGCATTGGATGTCACCGTGCAAGCCAGGATTCTGGCGCTGTTGTCTGAACTCCAGCGAGAGTTTGGCCTGACGTATATTTTCGTCTCGCACGATCTCGCGGTTGTCCGCCAGATTGCCGACACGGTGTCGGTGATGCGCAACGGGCAGGACGTCGAACACGGGCCAGTCGAGACCGTATTCGGCAATCCCCAGCACGCTTACACGCAGGAACTGGTGGCAAGTATCCCAACGCTTCGCCAATCGGCCTGAGCAATGTTGATACAAGCGCATTTTCGCACCAATCCTCGCCTTTCCAAGAGATGTTCATGACCCGCCTTAGACCCCAAACCTTGGAAGAACTTGAAGAGCGGCTTGCCGAAGACCTTCTTTGGCTGAACCGTCCCGCGTCTTCGTGGGTCAAGCCGCGTGAGCATCAGGGTCTAAAAGTTCTGGATGTAGCGGTGATTGGCGCTGGTCTGTGTGGCCTCATCGCAATGGCGGCGCTGAAAGGTCATGGCATCGAGAATGTGCGTGCCTTCGACCGCGCACCGGCCGGACAGGAAGGTCCCTGGATCACCTATGCCCGCATGGAAACCTTGCGCACCTCAAAGGACCTGCCGGGCCTAGCGCTTGGTCTGCCTGCGTTGACTTTCCGGGCTTGGTATGAGGCGCAATTTGGCCGTCAAGCATTCGAGGCAATGTCATTGATCCCGACGGCGCAGTGGATGGATTATCTCATCTGGTATCGCCAGGTTCTTGAACTGGATGTCGTCAATGAAGCGAGTGTGCAGGGCATCACGCCGCGTGCAGACGGACTGTTCGAAATTGCCTACACCGACCCACAAGGCGACCATGTGAAATATGCCCGCCGGGTGATCATCGCTACCGGGTTGGATGGTTTGGGAGAACCTTTTCTGCCCGCCGTTGCGCACCGTGTTCCGGAAAAATATCGGGCTCATGGTGCCGCGATGATCGATATGGCGACGCTGAAAGGCAAGTCCGTTGCCGTCATCGGGTCAGGTTCGTCCGCCATGGACAACGCGGCTGCCGCTCTCGAAGCAGGGGCAGCGCGGGTTGATGTGTTTGCCCGCCAGAACAGTCTCGCTAAGGTCGATCGTCTCGCCGGAATTTCCGGCATGGGTACACGATACGGCTATTTCGACCTGCCTGATGCGGACAAGTGGCTGATCATGCACGAGGCCAGCAAGGTGGGAACACCGCCGCCGAAACACAGCGTTTTGCGGGTGTCAAAATGGCCGAATGCGCATTTCCATCTTTCCAGCCCGATAGACGACATTGTCGAAACGGCTGCCGGCGTTGAGATCACCACGCCGAAAGGCCGTTATGGTGTGGATTTCATCATCTTTGCCACCGGCTTTGGTATCGATTACGCCAAGCGTCCGGAATTTGAGGCCATTACCAGCAATGCCCTGTTATGGGGAGAGGCTTACACGCCACCGGAAGCACTTGGAAATGCTGGCCTTGCTGCGTCACCTTATCTCGGCGCTGCTTTTCAGTTCATGCCGAAATCCGATGCTGAGCAGGACCGCTGGATCAGCCACGCCTACTGTTTCTCGTTCCCGTCTCTGCTGTCGCACGGCAAGATCAACAGCGGCATACCCTCGATCAACGAGGGTGCAACCACATTGTCCAACGGTATCGCGCGGTCGCTGTTCGTGGAGGATCGCGAGCAGCTGCTGGCGCAGTTCCACAGCTACGACAAAAGCGAACTGACTGGCGATGAATGGACAGATGCGGACGAGCCCGCAAGCGAACACCGTCGCGCCACCAAATAATCAACAGATCCATCAGGAGTTATCATGACAAAGAAGACCGTTTATTATTTTCATTCGCTAAGTTCTCCATGGGCCTATCTTGGTTGGCCGCAGTTCAAGGCATTGATCGAGAAACACGATCTGAACGTTGTTGTTCGCACCACGACTGTTGTGCCGGAAAACGGTGGTGTTCCGCTTCGTACGCGCCCAGTCGCACGTCAGGACTATCATGCCATTGAGCTGGATCGCTGGCGCAAGCGTCTCAACATGCCGTTGGTGCTGAAGCCTAAATATTATCCCACCATTCCGCATTTTTCCGCACGTATGGTTCTGGCCGCTGACAGCCTTGGCCTGCCAGCGCTTGACCTCAGCCACGCGCTTTTGAGCGCAGTCTGGGCGGAAGAACTCGACGTCAAGGATCCCGAAGTACGTATCGCCAAAGCCAATAGTCTCGGCCTTGATGGCAAGCTGCTACAGTCAATGGAAGAAAGCCCGGAGATCATTGCCGCGTGGGAAAAAAGTGAAAACGAAGCCAAGGAGCGTGGCGTATTCGGCACGCCGACATGGTTCTACAAGGATGTGCCTTACTGGGGGCAAGACCGCCTGAGTTTCCTCAACGAGGCACTCTCGGCAGACTGAGACAGTCCGCACGACAACAGCGAAACAGCATTTGGGAATTGCGACTATGGATCTTGGTTTGAACGGCCGGAAGGCCTTGGTATGTGGGGCAAGTGAAGGTATCGGCTATGCCGCTGCAAAACTCCTCGCGTCGGAAGGCGTCAATTTGGTTCTCGTAGCGCGCAATGAAGAAAAGCTGGAACGGGCAGCGGCGGCATTGAAAGACCTTCATGCCGTCAATGTCGATTATGTGGCGGCAGATCTCGGGCATAAGGAAGAGCGCGCCAAAGTGCTCTCCTATTGCAATGATCCTGACATCCTCATCCATAATGGTGGCTGGCCGCGCACTGAGCGGGATTTCCGTAAGTGGAGCAATGACGACTGGCTGCGCGCACTCGACCTGATGATGCTGGCACCGGTTGAACTGATCACCGGCGTGATTGATGGTATGGCAGAGCGCAAGTTTGGGCGCATTGTTGCGGTGACCTCCCGCTTCGTCAAAGAGCCAAGTGCGGAGTTGGCCCTGTCGACCAGTCCGCGGCTTGGTTTGTCGGGGTTTATCACCGGGGTGGCGCGGAAATATGCAGCTCATAACGTGACCCTCAACACTGCCCTGCCGGGCATCATTGCCACGGAAACGCAGTTTCAGCACGGCCGTGATCTGGCGGAAGCGGCGGGCAAGAGTTTTGATCAGATATGGGCGGAGCGTTCTTCAACCAATTCAGCCAATCGGTTTGCTACGCCTGAGGAATTTGCGTCCCTTTGCGTGTTCCTGTGTTCTGCGCATTCGGGCTTCCTGACCGGCCAACACATCTTGAGCGATGGTGCCGGTTATCCGGGCGTTTTCTGACGGCTGAAGCAGCGGCTCTCGGCGTTACCGCCGAAAGCTTTACAAAGCCCGAGAGGGCTCTCTCTCAGGATGCGATGTGCTTGGAAATTTCGCAACGCCCCTCGGCGCAGCCAACAGTGTCATCTGCTTTGGAGGCTGGCGACAGGTCAGGCACTTTCTCCGCGAGCGCCATGGCAATTCGGGCGCCTACAGCCATGTCGTCCTCAACCCCGAAGATATGATGCTTGATCGCGCCATCTCTTCCGATCAGGATTGAGGAGGGCGTGCCACGCAGGCCAAAGCGCTGCATGGTGATGGGCGTATCGGTTTGTTCGTCGGGCAAGTCTACCCCCACCGGGTGTTTGATGCGGTATTCGTGAAGAAATGCCTTGAGGGTAACCGGGGACATTGCGGCATGGTGTTCGAACACGGTGTGGATACCAATGACCTGGAGATCGGTATCGGCAAAGATACGTTCAATCTTCTGAACCTGCGGTATCGATTGGCTGACGCAGCCAGGGCAAAGAAGCTGAAAGCTGTGCAACAGCACCGGGCGCCCACGCAATTCGGCCAATGTCAGAGGATGGGAAACGTTGAACCATTCGCTGATTGCCAGTTCCGGGGCGTAAATCAGATTGGAAGTAGCCATAAGTTTGATCCTTTCAGGGAAGGCGGGCCGTGAGGGAACGACCCGCCCGCCGGATGGGTATTACGCGGCGGCTCGCGTAAGCTTCACACCCGGGAAATCGACCGGAACATCCAGCGCCACATTGAGGTAGTTGGTGAAGAGGTTGAGTGCGATATGTGCAAGGATTTCGACAATTTCTTCATCATCGAAACCAGCATTGCGAAGGCTTGCAACATCGTCCCCGGTGATGTCCGCCCGGTTCTCAACAACCTTGATCGAGAAATCGAGCGCGGCCTGCGTTCTGGGATCTGGCGCTCTACCTGCCTGTGCTTCAGACATCTCAATCGTGGTCGCACCAGCTTTACGGCCGAGACCTGTATGTGCGGCAAGGCAATAGTTGCAGTTGTTGCGATCAGCTATGGCAACCGCAATCTGTTCACCGAGCTTGGCACCCAGTCGCCCGCCGCCGAGTGCGGCAAACGAGCCCCACATGCTGGAAAGCGCTGCCGGCGAATTTGCCGCCGCTTTGAACATATTTGGCACTATGCCGAAGGCCGCCTTTATCTCGGAGAGCTTTTCAGCCGTCGTGCCTGTTGCGCTCGATGGTTCAATAAGAGTAATTCTTGTCATGTTCTTTCCTTTCAATGCCTGGAGGGGAGGGATTGCCGGTTTGGTGATGGCAGTCACTGAACCGGCGCTTGTTTTACTCGCCAGGCATGACCTTGCCGGGCAGACTGAGATCGCCAGATGCAACCTTGAAGACGTTGCTGACGCATAAGAGTGGGGCGTGCAGATTGCCGTTCACCTTCAGGCCGGCTGTCACACCATCAAAAGACGCTCCGACAATGCCATTGATCAGGGATAGCGGGATTTCGACGTCGACCCGATCGCCCTTGAAATTTGTAGGATACTCTGGACTGTCAATCAGCAATGGCACGCCGGGCCAGGTTGCAGGAACCTTTGGTTTCGTACCTTCGGGAATGTCAATCACTTTCAAGCCACCGCCACAGGCTTTGTCCTGCGCCAGAACCACCCAGTGCGGATGCCAGATATGACGGTTCTTGCCGCCATTGGCTGCGTCGTCGAAGTCGGGATGGAAGGTTACCGCGAGTGCGACAATTCCCTGCTTGCTCTCAAAGCCGATTTCGCCACTATCGAGACTGGTTGGCCAGACATAGGCATAGACGCTCGACCCTTCGAACTTGCCTGTCGCATCGGGTTTGTCCTTGCCTGCTTCGCCACGCACGCGGGTTGAAAAGAGTGCAGTGTCGCCCTTGGCTGTGATCGTTGTTTCAATGATGTCGAAAGATGCCTGCACAGCCTCGGTTGGCTTTGCCGTGACCGAATGGGCGGATGCTGTTGCCAGCCATAGCGATGCCGTTCCGGCGATGAGTGCGCCGGCTGCGGTTTTACCAAACATCGATAGTCTCCTTTTTTGTGTTGCCTGGAGGGTTTTCACCTATCCTTTGTTAAAAGCGGTCCAGGTGGCAGCCTGGACGGCCGGATCGGCGATCTCATGTTCGCGGCAATCGACACGGATTTCCCGTCGGCCGAATGCTGCGTCTACGAAATGACAGTGATGCGGGCGAGCCGCATCGGAATGTGCGTATGGTGCGAAATATCGACAGCTGACACACATGCGCTGAATGGGGATCGCATCATTTTGTTGTAAATGACTGATCATCTTGACTAGCGTGATCAGCAGGTCTTCCTGCTCATGAGATGCCAGGGCATCAACCGCATCCCCAGCCGCCCCTGATACAGGTTCTGCTACGTCAAGAACCGCACGCCCCTTGGTTGTGATCTCTACTTTTACCGAGCGCTTGTCGATTCCGTCACTGTTTTTTGCTACCAGGTCTTTACGCTCAAGCGCGGTGATGGAATCTGTTGCCGTCGGTTGAGATACACCAAGATTGGCGGCAATATCCTTCACAGACAGCCCAGCCGCGCGCCCTTCCAGCAATTCAAGAATAGAGAGTTGGGTCGGGTTCAGGCCTGATGTTTTCGCTCGGCTCCAGTCTTCGTTGCGCATGACCGTTGCGATGCGGGCAAGGCCTTCCCGAATGCGATGATTGACCGAGCCTGGGTTCTGTGTTGTTTCCATGTAGTGAATATATATAGGAGTCCTATTTTGCTCAAGGCCAATAATTATTTACTTTGTTGGTGGCGCGCCAATACCGGTATCGGAGATCGGGCCATGTGGCTGTTCGGGATTATGTGAGTGGGTGGCCTTCTCAATCGTTGCAGGTCCTGTAAAGCTGCTCGCACCGTAGAATGCGAAATGCAGCCCCCAATAGCCCGTGGCAAACACCACAAGTGCCGCAGCAATGCCGCCGGGTATGGCAGACAGATGGATTTTCAACGATGGCAGAAAGTGGGTCACCCGGCATTGATCACAGGCCACGGCGACCAGAATGGCCATTATCAGACCGTGTCCGATCAGGTCGACGCGTCCGAAAGGCCAGACGGCAGCGGTGAAAATGATAATGAGGGCAATGGCCGAAAGACGCCGAATCAGAGGGGTCCACAAAAGACCAAACCCCATGGTGAATTCCGCAACGCCGGCCATCGGAATAAAGACATCGCGCGGCAGTCCGAACGTCAGGAACGGCTTTTCCAGGATGAGGGGGTAAAACCAGTCGGGATAGGCGAATTTCTCAAGGCTGGACCACATCAGGGCGATTGCGAGCCCCCATCGCAATGCCTCGAACCGATGTGAGCGGAGGTTTTCGTTTTTTGATGGCTCCAAGATGAGATAGGCGGCAACGCCAGCGCCAAGCGCCAGATAATCGAAGAGATGGAAGAGGTCATAGTCGCGGATCGCCAAAAGCCATAAGGCCAGAATTCCGATACCCGCCAACGGCATTGTTATTCGAAAAAATACAGGCGGCGATGGCCAGTTGCAGCCATGAAAACCACTCTGCCGGCGTCCGCAGGTCAGGTGTTAAATATACGCCGCCCACCGAAAATATAGCTACAAAAAATGCCCCGACCGTAACGCGCACATAGTCGTCGAGCCTTTTCCACAAAACATCAGTACTGCGGTCCAGCGCGTCATGAACCCTGTTGCCGAGCGGACTGATTTCAACAAGGCGCGTCAGCACAAAAAAGACGACGACAAGTGCAATGCCGATCCAGAACCATGTATCCTTGAGAACAATGGACAATGATTGTGGTGGGGCACCCACGATATAGGGTGCGAACCATTTGACATGCGCCTGTGCAGATGTGCTGGCAAACAGCAGCGCGCCCGTAAAAATGGCGCCTCTTCCCAATGTCCATACCATGGTCATGCCCCCTTCAAACCTGATCTCAGGTTTTCTGCCCGACCCCGTAACGTGTGGCTGAATGTTTCAGGGATAAAAATGGTGCCAGGCCAAGTCGAGCCTCTTCCATTTTTTGCCAGAGGCTGGCCTCCTCCAGGGAGGGGATCGTGACCGTCTCACCACGGTCAAACCCTGCAAGTGCTGCCGTTACCATTTCGTCGGCATCCATCATCATGTCTGCTGGGATGACGTTGATATCGATACCTGCACGATCAAAGATTTCCGTGCGGGTGAAGCCGGGAAGTACAGCCTGGATCTGAACCCCGCGAGGTTCAAGTTCAACGGCGAGGGCTTGCGTCAGTGCAAGAACAAATGCCTTGCTGGCAACGTAGGTCGGGTTGAAGCGTTCCGGCATCAAAGCCACTACGGAAGCGATGTTGATGATACCACCCTTGCCACGATCTGCGAATGTCTTGGCAGCGGTCACCGTCAGCGTGTGCAAAATGTCAACATTGAGATAGACCATGCCGGAGAGATCCTCGGCATCAGATGAAAGGACCGAGCCTTTCGGCCCTATCCCTGCACAATTGACGAGCAACTCCAATGACTTGTCCTCATAGATGGCTGACAACACGCGCTTGATGTCATTGGATTTGGAGAGGTCTGCGGCAAGTGGCGTAATCGAGACACCATGTTTTTCTGAGAGTGTGTCAGCCAATTGATTAAGCCGGTCGATATCTCTGGCGACGACGACGAGATCAAAACCTCGCTCAGCGAGCTTTTCGGCATATACGGCGCCAATGCCCGATGACGCACCGGTAACAAGAGCAGTTTTCCTTGTCATGTTCTGTCCTTCCCTGAGACGATGAGATGTAAATAATCCGTTCGTTTTGGTGCCGGAAGCAACGCACATACATTGCTCCCGACCACGCAGATCAGCCCTTGATGAAGGCAAGCAGATCGGGATTGACGATTTCAGGATGGGTGGTGCACAGGCCGTGAGGCAGACCAGCATAGGTCTTCAGAGTACCGTTCTTGAGCAGCTTGACGGAAAGTGGCGCAGAATCCGCATAAGGCACGATCTGGTCATCATCGCCATGCATCACGAGTGTTGGGACGGTAATGGCTTTCAGATCTTCCGTGAAATCGGTTTCGGAAAAAGCCTTGATGCAATCGTAGTGCGCTTTTGCACCGCCAGCCATGCCTTGCCGCCACCAATTTTCGATGACGCCTTGGCTGACCTTGGCGCCCGGCCGGTTATAACCGTAAAAGGGGCCGGCAGGGACATCGAGAAAGAACTGGGCGCGGTTGGCAACCAATGCTGCCCGGAAACTGTCAAACACCTCAATCGGTAGTCCGGCCGGGTTCCTGTCCGATTTGACCATGATTGGTGGCACGGCACCGATCAGTACCACCTTTGCCACTCTGCCAGATTTTGCGCGGGCAACGTAATGGGCGACTTCACCGCCGCCGGTTGAATGGCCTATGTGGATGGCGTTCTTGAGATCAAGGGCATCCGTCAGCGCTACAACGTCGGCGGCGTAGGTGTCCATCTCGTTTCCGGTCCAGGTCTGTGTTGAGCGACCATGGCCACGCCTGTCATGCGCAATGACGCGGTAGCCCTTGTCGAGGAAATACATCATCTGGGCATCCCAATCATCCGCGCTGAGTGGCCAGCCATGATGGAAGACAATTGGTTGCGCGTCTTTTGGACCCCAATCCTTGTAATAGATCTCGGTTCCGTCGCTTACTTTTACAAATGACATGACATGGTTCTCCGATGGATGTGTGGAAAAGTGTGTTGTGGCGTGGGATTGGTTGGGCAGAGCCATGGCGGCGGCGACGATACCGCTCGCCATAATGACCTCACGGCGGGTTAGCCGCGACGCAACGTTTACGGCTGTGAATTCACTCATAACGCCCTCCCTGATGATTGATCGTTCACGGAAAACAGATTGAGCCGAAGACGGGGCTATGGCGAGTAAAGCGTCGTAAAATGATGCAAACGCCCGACACGGTCATTTTATGTCGTTGTTCTATCTGTGTTAATATCAAGAGAGCGCCGGCCTGCGGCCTCGAGGAGTGCAAGTGCCGTCGTCAAGGGTGACCCGTCGGAACCCTCAGTAATGAGCCTGTTATGCCTGTCGTCTTGAAGGCGAAGTGTTACAATATGGGCTGGGAATATGGCGACTGGTTTTCCACTGTCGAGGAACGACGCAAGGAAAGACCGTGGTTTGCTGTTTTCAAAATCCCAAAGGTGTCGCGACATTCCGAGACAGAATATCGCATCGAAATCCTCAAGGTCGATCTGCTCGAGACTAAGTGTGTCCGCAAGTTCTTCGCGTGCCACTCTGTCATCCATAAATCGCCGCACTGCTTGGTGTTGCGATGCCTTCTCCCTGACATCTGACAATTCTGGGTATTCACCTGTCAGCGTGGTGAGGACAATGTCAGCGCCAAAATCCTTGAAAAGATAATAGACCGGTGCAAAATCGCTTAATGTGATCTTCGAATTTGCTGCTTGGTCACTGTCGTTCGCTGCAAGGATAACCAGAAAACGGGTCGGCTGAATGCCTTCCATTGCGATCTCCTCAACCTGGAAGAAGATGATCGCTCGACTGACCGGCGTTGACGAGTTGAGAGTTGTAAATTGGTGTAAAGGAAGGACGGGATACTGCTTGTCGGTAACGAGGCCAGTTAGGAGGCGTTTTGTCTAGTCGATAGCTGCTTTTCATAGAGACCACACGCAAACACGCTATCTTCCACCGATTTTAGCAGAGGAATGGCACCAGCCGACTGAGCAGACTCATAAGCAAGTGCCAGGGTCGAGCGCGCTTCGCCCAGGTCTGATGTTTTGAGCTGGATTTCTGCCTTGGTCCGCAACATTTCAGGCTGCCACCATGCCACGCCAGCGGCGGCGCATTTTTCCATTGCGGTATTGATTACATTCATGGCCTCGACGTTGCGACCAAGCCCGGACAATGCTCTTGCTTCTGTTGTGATGAACATTGTTTCAAAAAGGTTGAAACCGGCATTGCGAAGCGATTGCAGACCGGATTGTATTTGTGACAGGGCAGTTCTGTCGTCTCCCTGCCGCCGCAAAAGTTCCGCTTCGAAACACACCGCATATGTTCGCCAGACATCAAGCATCGTGGCTTTGGTGTGCTCTTTGAGTAGAGCAATGTACTCAGCGGCCAGACGGTCTTGTCCAGACATCAGAGCAAGTGGGCATGCCGCTTCTGCAAGGGCATTGGTCAGCGATGCGTAGTGGCCAACGGATTGGGCGTATTCCAGGGTTGATACAACATCCGCCATGGCCTCCTGTTGTCGTCCTAAAAACCATTTGCAGCGCGACAATATGATCTGAGCAGTTACCCGCTGGTCGAACTGAAAACGGATAACGTGCCCCGTCGATGGCAGACCCTGATAATCACGCAACATGGTCGCGAGGTATGTTTCACTTTCGGCATGGCGCCCGAGCCAGTGTAATGTCGCACCTCTGATCCGATTGCCGATGACTATATCGGCAGGATCGGGCGATGAAATTGCAAGTTCGGCAAACCGCGTTGCCAGATGAAGGCCAGTCTTAGGTTCCGCCCGATTGATGGCATCGACCCACAATCCCCATATTGCGCGCAGTTGATGGTCCACGTCGCCGAGTCTTTCTGCGATATCGGCAGATTCATTCCACGCTTCCACACCCCGACCGGGTGAAGCCGCCGTGATGATCTGCGGCCACCCCATCGCAGTATAAAGTTTCATCCTGCTCGCCTCATCAATACCGGGATTTGCGTTCAGGTAATCGATCGACGCTGTAACGGCCGAGATGCATTCGTCGTAAAGCGAAAGCTTGAAAAATAGCGGCAATGCCGCAACAGTCAGTCTTGCACCCAGCAGCTTGTTGCCACCCGTCGACAGTGCCCAGTCGAGACATGCGCGCAGACCCAGAACAATATGGCCAAATTCCTCGACGGCCTCTTCGGTGGTTTGGCTGTAAATTCTGGCTGAAGATGTATCGAACAATTGCAGGAGATATGTGCCGAACTTTTCCATGGCAGGGCTAACGCCGTGGGTTTGAGCCAGTTTTTCCGCAGCATAGATGCGCGTGGTGTCAAGCAAACGGTACAGCTGGGTGGAAGCCGAGGTTTCCGCCACCACGAGTGACTTTGCGACAAGGGCGGCCACGAGATCGTAAGTGTCATCACTCAGTACCGCAGTTGCGGCAGATATGGAAAAACGTCCTCTGAAGATGGAAAGTTCGTTCAGACCCCGTTGTTCGTCCACGGCTAACAGCTGGTAACTCCAATCGAGTGTTGCGCGCAGTGTTTGGTGCCGTGGCAAAGCAGTGCGTCGACCACGGCTCAAGACCCTGAAACAATCATGGAGCGATGCTGCAAGCGACAAAATACTCATCGATTCCAGCCTGCCTGCCGCCAACTCAATCGCCAAAGCTATTCCGTCAAGCCGTGCACAGATGTCGATGACAATAGGCACGTCCATTTCTGTCAGTTGATATCCACCGAGACAGGCATCTGCGCGTTGTACAAAAAGCTGGACCGCAGGAGAGTCGAGTGCTTCTTCGAGTTTGACTGTTGATACTGGGACATCAAGCGGCAGAAGACGATGAACCCTCTCACCGCTGGCACGAAGAGGCTCACGGCTCGTTGCCAAAAAACGTGTGTTTGACGTTCGTTGTAGCACAGCCTCTACGAAGTCCGTTACATCGTCGATCAGATGCTCACATCCGTCCAGAAAGATTGTGACAGGCCTTGTTTCCAGCGTGGCACAGATGGTCGCCAACACATTGTCAGAACGGTATTTGATGCCAAGGCTGGAGGCGACGGCTGCAGGCACCAAATCGCCGGATGCGATATCCGAAAGTTCGACTTTGATGATTTCAAGTTCGCCTGCCAACTGGCTGACGACGGCTTTGGCCACGGTTGATTTTCCAATTCCGCCAGGCCCCGTAATTGTGAAAAGGCGACTCTTGGGAAGCTGTTCAAGAATTCCCTCGATGATCTGGTTACGACCAAAGACCCTTTGACCACCATCGTCAGGCGTGGGTGGTCGGATGGGTTCGCGCTGGGTGTTCTTCCTATCCCGGATCACCTCGCCAACAAATGTGTAACCTCTGCCGGGAATGTTGGCGATGAACTGTGGTTCTGATTTGGTGTCACCAAGGGCTTTCCGAAGTGCAGACAAATGCACCCGCAAATTGGCTTCATCAACATATGTGTCCGGCCATACGTGTTTTACGATTTCGTCGTTGGTCTTGAGTGCGCCGGGGGTTGAGATAAGGAAAAGCAAAATGTCTATCGCGCGGCTTCCCAACGCAACATTCGCTCCATCCCGCTTCAGGCTGCGCCTGGCAGGTACGATCGAAAAGGATGCAAAACGCAGTTCTTCTTCCACTGCGAAACCTCAGCAATTGGTCCTAATGCGAACGGATTAAGCTGCACTGTTGGTGTTCAATATAAAAAATAGAAATGCGCGATAGATTTTGCGGCTGTGTCAACTGTCTGCGTGAACGCTGCCCGCGCAGACTATGGGAAAGGCTGCGGTTGGAGTTACGTCCCGTCATTTTCCGTATAAAATGTCTCTCCGACAAAATCATGAATGGAATTTTGTATTTTGTCTATCCGGTGGCTTGGTTGTTGAGCGGCGCTTGCGCTTAAACCGTGAGGGGGATGACAGCTGTGGTTACGGAACCTAAAAGGCGTAGAATGGCTTACAGATAAAGATAAGCCTGATGTCAGACGGAGTTGGAAATTGAGTGTTGCCTTTGTCAAGGAAGAAAGTGCCGAAGCAGCTTCGGAAACCCTGCTTCCTGATCGCCCCATTTCACCTCATCCCAATCTCGTGACAGAGGCGGGATTGAAGGCGCTTGAATTGCAGTTGCAACAGGCGCGTGAAGCCTTTGCTGTCGCCAATGCCATCGAGGATGTCAACGAACGCCGACGTCAGGCGGGCAATCCCTTGCGGGATTTGCGTTACTACTCGGCCAGAGTTCATACGGCTCAGTTGATGCAGGTGCCGTCATCAACCGACAAGGTTGCCTTCGGCAACACCGTTACCTTCAGTCGGGATGACGGACGTGTGCAAACCTATCGGATTGTCGGCGAAGATGAGGCTGATCCGACAAAAGGCTCTATCTCCTTTGTCTCTCCTGTGGCCCGGCTTCTTATCGGCAAGACTGTCGGTGATGTGGTGCAGTCGGGAAATCAGGAAATCGAGATCATCGAAATCGCATAAACGTTCACGCGACGGCATGACAGATGATTGGCGGGTTGAGATCAAACTCAACACAGGCTATCTGGTGCACACCCAAAGCTGATCTTCCACAATACAAGGTACGTCTCCCGTATGATCCCGGACTTTCTCGTCACCCATTCCGGTGGCTTCCATGCCGATGAACTTCTGTCCAGCGTGATCCTGACCCGGCTGTTTCCGAAGGCACGTATTGTCCGCAGCAGGGCGCCTGAGTGGATCGCGTCGGGCGAAGATCGCATCATCTACGATGTCGGCGGTGCGTATGACGCCGACAAGAACATTTTCGACCATCACCAACGCGGCGCGCCATTGCGCGAGGATGGCCAGCCTTACAGCTCTTTTGGTCTGGTGTGGAAGCATTACGGTCGCGACTACTTGGTTGCTTCCGGTCTGCCGGTAGAACATGTTGAAAAGGTTCACGCATCATTTGACGAAAACTTCGTGCTGCCGATTGATCTGGTCGATAATGGCGCACTCAGCCCCTCAGGCATTTTGGGCGGGCTAACACTCCCTGTATTGCTTGAGACGCTCAAGCCTGTGTTTGACGACACTGATCCTGACGCAAGCGATCGCGCTTTCCACGCAGCACTTGGCGTAGCGCGCAGCTTTGTCGAAGCTAGAATTGCCCAAAGCGCCTCCAAAATGCGTGCGGAGGCGGTTGTTCTTCAGGCAATCAACAACGCAGGGGAAGGGCGCGTTCTGGAATTGCCAATGGGCATGCCATTCCGCCCAACGATCATCAAGGCCGGTGCCGATCATTTGCTGTTCGTGGTGCATCCACGTGACAAGGACTGGTGTCTGACGACCATTCGTCGCGCCGATGAAGGCTTTGAAGTGCGCGCTGATTTGCCTGCCGCATGGGCGGGCCTGACCAATGGCGATCTGGAAGCCGCAAGTGGTGTGGAAGGCGCAAGCTTCTGCCACAATGGCCGTTTTGTCGCCGCCGCCCGTACCCGTGAGGCCGCGTTGGCCATGGCCGAGATCGCGGTCAGGCAAGCCCTTGCAACGGAGCAGGCTTCACTGGCGACAGTCGAATAAACCGGCCTCATGCCGTCACCCTCTGCGAGTGACGTGTCACTGCGAAAAGGAGATTGTTATGATTGAGAGAATTGGACTGACTGATCGCTGGAGTGACGCAGTCGTTGTCGGAAACCTGATTTTCCTGTCCGGTCATATCGCTGAAAAGACCCGTGGCCAGTCGGTCAAAATCCAGACTGAAGAGGTGCTTCTCGATATGGAGGACACGCTTTCAAAGGCTGGCGTGACCAAGGACAATCTGGTCAGCGTCAATATCTATCTGGCTGACATGTCCGGTTTCGATGAAATGAATGAAGCCTGGGACGCCTGGGTGTCGAAGGGCCACGCACCAACCCGTGCAACGGTAGAGGCACGTCTTGCCCGCCCGGACCTGCTGGTGGAAATGACTGCGATTGCAGCGAAGTAACGTGTAGCGGAGGGTTATCCGGCGATAGTGGCCTGGTTTCTCACTTTATGGAAACCAAGCTTCTCGGATATCTCGTCTGCTGCCTTGATCAAGCTCTCGAGATAGGCGGTGCGATTACGCAAACCGTCTTCTCGTGGCGCAACGAGACAAAGGGTGGCGATGCACGCGCCATCCGCCTGATAGATCGGCACGGCAAAACAATGGGTGAAGTTCTCGACTTCACTGTTGAAGGTAAAAAAGCCGTCGCGGCTGGCCTGACGCACTTGTGCAATGAATTCCGCCGGTTCCATACGTCTGCCATTTGGTAGAACGAAATCTTCCGCCGGGATCAGATCAAGGATCTGCTGGTCGCTTAAATGCGAAACAAGCAGACGGCCGGACGCCGTCCAGGCGATGGAAACCAGTTCACCAATATTGGATGAAATGCGGAACGGACGAATGCCTTCACGCATCATGGCAACGGTATATTTGCGGCCTTCAAGCAAGCACATCTGTGCGGTTTCGCGGGTCTCTTCCGCAAGGCGGATCAGCATGCGGTCGCATTCGCGCATCAGATCGAATTGTTCGGCATAGGCTGTGCCGAGGAAGTAGAGGCGGCGGCCGAGATAAACGCGGCCGTCTCCTCCTTCGTAGTCGAGCATGCCGTGGCGCAACAAAAGATTGATCAGCTCATAAACTGACGATCGGGGTGCCCCGATTTCCGAGGCGATCTCGTTTGGCCGCATGGGTTGTCGCTTCACGCGCAGAAACTCGAGGATCTCGAATGCGCGATCCAGTCCCCTTGTGCGTCGCGATACCGTATCGGCTGGCGCCTCGGTCATGCTGTTCTCCAAATCTTGTCAGCCGCGGTCGGCGCGGTAAGCAATGCAGTCGACTTCTACCTTGCAATCGACCATCATACTCGACTGAACACAAGCGCGGGCTGGTGGGTTGGCGCCGAAGTATTCTGCGTAAACGCCGTTGAAGCTCCAGAAGTCGCGCGGATCGTCCAGCCAGACGCCAACACGGACCACGTCTTCCACGCCGTAACCGGCCTCATGCAGGATGGCAATCAGATTTTCGATTGCCTTGCGGGTCTCGGCGACAATTCCGCCGCGTACGATTTCGCCATTTTCCATCGGCACTTGACCGGAAACATGCAGCCATCCATTGGCTTCAACTGCTCTGGCGAAGGGAAGGGGCTGTCCGCCTGCACCGGTTTCACCCGCACCGTAACGCTTGATAGTCATTGCATTCTCTCTTTTCTTTTAGTTGAAACTGGATGTCTTGAGGAATTCTGCAAGCCGCTCGGTTTTCGGCTTGATGAACATTTCCTTGGGATCGCCTTCTTCACAGATGACGCCCTGGTTCATGAAGATCACACGGCTGGACACCTCATAAGCGAAGCGCATTTCGTGGGTGACGAGCAACATGCTCATGCCGTCTGCGGCCAGGCCCTTGATAACCTGCAGCACTTCACCAACCAGTTCGGGGTCAAGGGCCGAGGTGACTTCGTCGAACAGCATCAGTTGCGGTGACATGGCAATGGCACGGGCAATGGCAACACGTTGCTGCTGGCCGCCCGAGAGCTGGCCGGGGAAATGGCCGCCACGCGAACCGAGGCCGACGCGCTCAAGCCACTTTTCGCCAATGGCGCGGGCTTCGTCACGGCTCTTTTTCTTCACCTTGACGAGACCGAGCATGACGTTTTGCAACGCCGTCATGTGCGGGAAAAGGTTGAATTGCTGGAAGGCCATGCCGGTCATGGCGCGCTGTCGGGCAATTTCCTTTTCGCTTTTACGTTTGCGGGTGTTGCCGGAGTATTCGTAACCGATCTCTTCTCCCGCTAGGCGGATATGTCCGCCCTGGAATTCTTCCAGCATGTTGATGCAACGAAGCATTGTCGTCTTGCCGGAGCCGGAAGAGCCGATGATCGAGATGACTTCGCCCTCGTGCATGGTGGTATCGACGCCTTTTAAGACTTCGAGCGGGCCATATTGCTTGCGCAGCCCCTGAATTTCGAGAAGTACCTTGCTCATGACATGCGGCCTCAGGACGGGACAGCCGTCTTGCGTTCGACGTATTTGCCAAAACGCTCGATGCTGTAGTTGATGACGAAGTAGAGAAGCCCGGCGAAGAAATAGAACTGCAGGCTCATGAAATTGCGGGAGATGATCTCTTGCGTGCGCAGCAAAAGCTCGGCAACGCCAATCACTGAAAGCAGGGTCGATGCCTTGACCATCTCCGCTGCCGTATTGACCCAGGCCGGCAGGAACTGCCGCAACGCCTGTGGCCACAGCACATAGGCAAAGGTCTGGCTGAAGGTCAGGCCGATTGCCTTGGCGGCCTCGGTCTGTCCCTTGGGAATGGCCTGCAGGCCACCACGGACGATTTCGCCGACATGCGAGGAACAGAAGATGGCGAGGGCAAACACGCCCGCCTGAAACGGTCCAAGTTCGATGCCGACAGCTGACAGCACGTAATAGCTGGCGAGAACCAGTACGAGAACCGGTGTGCCACGGATGAAGTCAGTGTAGGCGCGGACAAAGAAGCGCAGCACACGATTACCGTAAACGAGGGACAGGCCAACGAACACACCGAGTACTGAGCCTGCGAGGATCGACAGAAGCGAGATCGATACCGTGACGCCAAGGCCTTTGAGGATGACGTAACGCGCCAGCCAGACCTGATCAAAAAAAGCGGAAAAATCCATCATGACATCACCTCGGAACGGCCAGACGGCGCTCGACAAAACGCATCAGCGCGGCGAGCACAAAACAGGTGGTGACGTAGAGACCTGATGCGACGATCCAGGTTTCGACGATACGAAACGTCTCGACATTGATCTTGCGTGCTTCGAAGGTCAGTTCCGGCACGGCGATAGCCGCAGCAAGTGATGTGTCCTTGAACAGTGAAATGATCGTAGAGGACAGCGATGGCAGCACATTGCGGAACATCAGCGGTGCAATGATCGATATGCGGATCTGCATCGGCGTCAGGCCGATGGCGAGACCTGCTTCCGTCAAACCGCGCGGGATCGACAACAAGCCGGCCCGAAACACTTCGGCCAGATAGGCACCGGAATAGATCGCTAGAACGGCGACAAAACTTTCGATCTTGCCAAGCCGCACGCCAAGTTGCGGTAATGCGAAATAGGCAAACAGCACCAGCACGAGGATCGGCAGGTTGCGAATGATAGTGACATAGGTCGCAGCCGGAGCCTTGATCCAGACATTCTTAGAGATCAGCGCGAAAGCGACAAGCAGACCGATTAGCGCACCGATCAGAATGGCAACAAAAGCAAGGCCAAGACTGAGTAACAGACCTTCGAGAAGCTGGTCGAAACTGCGCCAGACGGCGGCAAAATTGAGCGTGTAGCCCATGGCGTCATCCTGCCATAGTAGAGTGAGCGGGACGAAGGGCTGTGCCCTCCGTCCATATGAGACAAGCCGGTGAGCTTATTTGTATTCGACCGGGAAGCCGATCTGTGGCGGTGCAAGTTCCTTACCGAACCAAGTCTTGTACGAGTTCGCATAGAAATCGAACTCGACGCCGGTCATGGCTTCATGCAGGGCGGTGTTGACGAAGTTCAGCCAGTCCTGGTCGCCACGCTTGACGCCGCAAGCATAGGTCTGTGGGTTCCAGCCGTAACCAGCATCCTTGTAGCGGCCCTGGTTCTGGGTCATGTACCAGGCAAGTGACGACTGGTCGGTTGCGGCAGCGTCGGAGCGGCCGGATTCCAGAGCCTGATAGATCAGGTCAACGGATTCGTACTGGTCAACCTTCGCATCCGGCAGAGCGGCATGAACCATGGCTTCAGCGTACACATTCTGCAGAACCGAGATGGTCACGGACGAACCAGCGGCCTTCAGAGCTTCATAATCAGCATATTTGCCGTCTGCCTTGAGCATCAGGCCTACGCCTTCACGGTAATAAGGAATGGTGAAGGCGATCTGCTGCGCGCGTTCGCCTGTTACCGTCATGAACTGGCAGGTCAGGTCAACCTTGTTGGTGGTGATGTTTGGAATACGGGCGTCAGACGACTGGTTGACGTATTCAATCTTGTCTGGATCGCCAAACAGCGCCTTGGCAACGATGCGGCCCATATCAACGTCAAAACCCTGCAGCTTGTCGTCGGCGCTCTTGAAGTGCCATGGCGCATTGGTGCTGCCTGTGCCGAGCACAAGATGGCCGCGTGCAAGAACTTCATCGAGTTTGCTGCCGTCGGCAAGAACCGGAGTGGTGGAAAGGAATGTGGCGGCGACCAGAGACATGATGCCGGTGCGGAAAGAAATGGTCATGGCGTTCCCCTATGAACTGAACGTTTCCTTTTATTCCAATATAATGGACACGTGTCTGTTTTATTGGATTGACATATCAAGTATCATGGGAGATGTATTGTCAATAGGTGTAGGTGATAATTGGTTCGGCGCCGCAAAGTGATGTATTTTGCGGCAGCTCCGTACTTGCGAAGACAGAGGAATTTATGCCCTTCTCGACCAGCGACATTGACGTAACCAACACGCCCGCAATCCTCGTTGACCTTGATATCGCAAAGGCGAATGTCGAGCGTTTTCAGAGCTATGCTGATCAAAATGGATTGCGGGTAAGACCGCATATCAAGACACACAAATTGCCTGCATTGGCAGAGATGCAACTTGCTGCCGGAGCAATTGGTATCACCTGCCAGAAAGTGTCGGAAGCAGAGGCGATGGTTGCAGGCAGCGACGCAATCACCGATGTGCTGATCACCTACAACATCATCGGCAGCGAAAAGCTGGAGCACTTGAAGGCGCTTGCCAGAAAGGTAAAGCTATCGGTTGTTGCTGATAGCGCAGAGATTGTGGATGGGCTGTCTGCGACGTTCGCTGGTGAGGCGCAGCCGCTTGCCGTTCTGGTGGAATGCGACACCGGTGCCAACCGTTGTGGTGTTCCGGCGCCTGATGCGGCTCTGAAACTTGCAGCCTATATTGATGCGGCGCCGGGGCTCGTGTTTGGCGGTCTGATGACCTATCCGCCCGCTGGTGGGGAGGTATCGGTGGAGCGCTTTATGGGAGAAGCGAAGTCGCTTATCGAGGCGCAGGGCATCGCTGTTCCGGTGATCACATCGGGCGGCACGCCGTCGATGATGCATGCTGCCGAGGCGCCTGTCACGACAGAGTATCGTCCGGGAACCTATATCTATAATGACCGCTCGCTCGTATCACGCGGCGTGACGACGTGGGATAATTGCGCCCTGACGGTGCTTGCGACGGTTGTTTCTGTGCCAGCACCAAACCGTGCGATCATCGATGCTGGTTCCAAGACGCTAACATCTGACCTTCTTGGGCTGACAGGCTATGGTCATGTGCTCGGTCGTGATGACATCACAATTGATCAGTTGTCCGAGGAACATGGTCGTCTTGTCAGTACCGGTTCCATCGGTCTGAATGTCGGCGATCGCCTGCGAATCGTGCCGAACCACGTTTGCGTGGTAACGAACATGGTGGATGCTGTTTTCGTAACCGGCGCTGGTGTGTCCGGCGTTGAGAAATGGCCTGTTGCCGCCCGTGGCAAGATTGTCTGATGCTGGTTGAGTTGAAAGCCTCTTGCCGCTTATGCGTGGCAGGAGGCTTTTGATACGGTGGCCATCGGCTAATAGCTGACCGTCACAACAACCGTGTCATTATATTGCCCCGGCGTCGGCGTGTTTTGTGCCGGAACGCGACCGTAGACGGTTACGCTCTGTGATGTCCCGGTTCCTGTGCCGGTGACCACCTGTCCAGCGGCACTGCCCCAGACACTGGATCGAGCGGCGTCCCTGTAGAGCCCGTAAATAACCGATGAGCTTCCCAAGACCATCTGCCGCGCAGCAGGCGGGCTATTGCTCAATCCGCCATTGAGGGCAATGCTGTAGGCAAGGTTCGCAGTACAGGTCAGTGTGATCGCCCCGTTTGCATCGACTGCACTATTGAGAACGCCATGGTTGCCGAAGTTGATCGACTGCGCCGACACAAGGCACGCCGGTTCCACAGCCGCCGTTACGTTAAACGGGACCAGTGTTGGATTCTGAGTAACGTCAGAGCAATTCGGTGCCAGCAACGTATAGGTCGTATAGGTGAAGCTGGTTTGCGCGCCAGCGAAACTCGAGAGATAGATACCGCGCGCAGCAGATGCCTGACTGGCTAAAATTCTGCCGTAGACGGTGCGGCTGGTGCTGCCAAGCAGTGGCGGCAGAATGGGTAGCAACAGGTCGATAGGCGGTGGCGAACCCAGTGCCGTTTGTGTGGTGGAACCCCAAGGTGTTGTTCTTCCGGCATTTTGATACAGTTGATAATTGAGTATGTTGCTGCCCTGAAGCATGCGGCGGATGCCGCCGGATTGGCCGCCACTGCCTGCGTTGATATTGGGGCAGATGCGCACCGACAGGCCCAGTGCCAACGGGTTGGTGCAGGTCACATTTAATGTGGCCGTTGTATCCACGGCCGCGCCGCTTGCCAGATTGACGAAACCGAAATTCATATCCGTCATACTGAAGCTGCATGTTTGCGCCAGCACCGGTGCGGCGCAAAGAAAGGCTGCGATGGCAAGGCCTGCACGGGTCAGCATCATCATTGAACGCTCCTGCATGTCGCTTCAAGGGTTGCACGGGTCTCCGTGGTCGATCCAATAACGATCTGCGCCTCGCAGTCGCCTTTGGTCGGCTGATGAATAAGAAGTCGGTGCTTGTTCGAGACGTTTTCGAGATAGGCCTGTCCGTCGTAGCCGACCACAAAACTACTTTCGTCATTGCCATCGATGGTGCCGGAAGACCCTGTTTCGATGACATCTCCGCTTTCTGATTTCAATGTCACCAGCGCGACGTGACCGCCGGTCTCCACTTTGAAATCAACGACGGAACCGCCGCCTTCCGTCGGAATCACCGTCTGTTTGGTTCGGTCAATTCGCGCATCGATTGGCAGGTTGGCCGGGTCGAGCGTGATCATGTTAGCATCATAAGACCGCAAGTTCGGAAGCAAGATCTTGCCGCGGCGGTTGGTTTGGCCGATGGGGCGGTTTTCCAGCGAAATCTCGACACCCGGCGCGCCGGCATCAACGACGGCGAAGGCATCATCGATACGGTTGCCAAAGAAGACGTCACCACCAGCCAAGGCAACCGATCCATCCAGTTGTACGTGGCCTTGGGTGCTGCCGTTGAATTGATCGACACCGGCTGCAACCCGTGCAGCGCTGCCGCGATAACTGGCCGAGGCCGAAATGATATCATTGTTGCCGCGTGAGCCGCGCAACCGCCACCCATAACTGCCCTCGGTCTGCTGCTCGGATTTGACCGCATCCGCCGTGACGGAATAACCATCGGCGCTGGACGAGAAGCCTGCAGCGGTAGAAATGCCACCGCCGAATGACCAGGAAAGACCGGCAAAAATTCCATAGGACTTTTTATCCGCCAAATCCTTGTAGGCGGTGATAAAGACGTTGCCGTTTTCGCCGATAGGCCGTGTGACAGAAAGGCCGAGCAGCCGGGATTTTCTTTCATCAAAAGTTTCCAGCTGCGTGTAGGAAAAGTTGAGACTTGCTTCATCGAAGCTGAGTTGGGTGGAGAGGGAAATCTGATCAAGCGAACGCGCCGGGCGGGCGTTCACCAAATTCAAAGCCGTTGCATTTTTCGATCTGGTTGCCGCGACGGATGCCATGTCATGATAATCGCCGAACGCCCGCTGCGAGCGCGCAAAAACCTGCATTCCCAACAATTCTGCTTCGACGCTAGCCGATAGCTGATAGCCACTGTCTTCCCGGAAGTGGCTGGTGGAACCCGAAACGGTGCCCAATCCGAATGCGCCGAGTGTGAAAACACCACCAAGCCCGACATTATAAAATTCCTCGCCGCCTTCGGCATGGCCTTCTACGGTCAACTTGTTGGTCAAGCCGTACCGGACGGTCGCGGAGCCGAGAAAATTCTCGTCATAGTCAAATGAGGAGATGCCGTAATTGTTGCGGGCAAAACCGAGTTCGGCGGAAAAGTCGATGAGGCCGGGTGCCAGCAAATCTGCCGATGCAAAAAACGGTGTTTCCGACACGGTCTCCCGTCCCAGCGCATCGCGCACCACCAGCCGTGCATTGCCAGCACCGCTGACCACGGGAAGGTTTGTAATGGAAAATGGGCCTTCGGGCACCTCCTGCGAGATACGTCTGATATTGTCGACATAGACATCAACGGTAGAAGGCACCGCAGCAGAGCCGGAAAAATCCGGCATTGGCATCGTGACAATATCCGGACGCAGATCGAAGTTGCGACGTATCTGTATTCCACCCATCCGCATCGGGCGTGTCCATGTCAGCCCGCCGGTAATCAGGTCGCCTGCTCGATAAGTCGTCATACTATCTTCATCGGAATAGCTCCAAGTGGTGTCGAGGCGTTTGCTGTCAAACTGCTCGACCTTTGAGGTGCTCAGGACCTGGGAGGATGACAAGACACCGAGTGGGCCCAAAACACGGCTTTCCAGCAAGGCCGAGACGCCGTTATATTCGACAATGTCCGACCAGCTTTTACCGCCGGATGATCCGTAGATCGTGTAATTCACCAAACCTCCCAGATCGCTCGTGGCTCGTTCTTTTTTTTCTTCGTCCTCTTGCGCATCGGGTTGGCCGGAGGCGTCGATGACCTTGCTGGCGCGGGCTTCCGTCGAAAGCGAAAAATAGATGGACTGGTTGCTTTCGTCGTAACGCCAGCTGACATCCGGCAGCATGGCGATATCAACCCAACCATCGGCACCGGCAGCAGTTTCAACCGGGATAATTCCGACATTTCTTAATTGAACCGGCTCAATCAGGAGCGAGCCGGTGCTGTTTTGACGAAAGGTGGCGATCAGTTCTGTTGAAACATCGTTGATATAGACTTCAAGTTGTAACTCTCTCACCTCCTCGGCGGCAACAGAGGGGGGTGAAGCATCAGGAGGTAAATCCTGATCCTGGGAAAAACTGCGCGATGAAATGATCGTCAAACCTGCAATCGTCAAAACGGCAAGGCTAACCGCCTTTAACGCGCGCCGTCGCATTGACAGTGCCGCTTTCGCTATCTGCGGAAATTTTCAGTGTGCCGCCGCCTCGCTTGCCGCCCGCTGCCGGCACCAGCCAGCTTGCCCCGGATTTTCCGAGGACATAGCCAACAAGTCCCTGTTGCTGGGCAACCGCTTGACCACTTCCGTTGAGCAGCTTGATATTTGCGATGCGCAGGCGCTTGGAGCCTTTATTAGAGACGGTAACCTGGTAGCCATTGCCCTTGGGTGTCACAGACCATGTTGGCTGCGCCTCGCTGGCATCGTCTTTCGAGAAAAAGACAGGGATGGAATGGCGGACAACGAGATTGATCGTGCCGGATCGAAGTTTACCCTGTGTTGGCAATTCATCGACCATGACGCGGTAGCTCTCTTCAGCCTTCACAGGCGCCTTGGAGAGCCGCACGATGCGGACGAGATTTTCCGCTCCGGGTTTGAGTTGCGTGATCGGCGGGCTGGCAACAACATCGTCTACCGCCGTTAAAACATCCGAGCCGTTTTGCTGGGTCCAGCGGAAAATCCGGACCTGAACATTGATCGCTGTTTTAGCATCATTGCGTATGCGCAGAGTGGACGTTGCTGCTGGTGCTCTGAGATCCAGAATGACGGGGGATACCCGCAGCGAAGTTGCGTAAGAAGGTGAAACATACAAACCGGCAAGTAACGCAGCCGCTAAAGTAAAAAGACGCATATGCGATCCTCCCTTTGGCGATCAATAAGTGAGTGTGGCCGTCACGGTATCCGTGTAAGTGCCAGGAGCAGGGGTGTTTTGGGGCCCAACACGCCCATACACAGTAAAAGGCTGTGCCGCGCCGGTTCCTGTCCCGGTTAACCTGTCCGTGCCTACCGTGTTGCCCCAAACAAGTGAATGTGCGGCATCTCTGTAGAGGCTATAAGCGATTGTGGCCGAGGCGGGTCCGGTCATTAAACGTGTCGCAACTGTTGCGCCAGTCCCAGCGCCCGCACTTAGACCTAGACTAAATGGCGTGCCCGTCGTGCATTGCACGATAATCTGGCTGGTTGCATCTACATTGGCCTCGAGAACACCATTGGTGCCAAAATTGAGATTGGCGGCAGAGTTAATCTGGCAGGCTGCCTGAATGGTGATCTGCACCGTGAAGTTCGTCGATGTAGATGTCTGCGCAAAGGTGACGGCGGGCAAAAACATCAGCGAAACAAACGGAACAAAATAGCGTATTGGTGCGAACTTCATGCTCTCTCCCTGTGCCATTGCACCGCAAGTTGGCCGGCGCCGGGCAATGAACGAATACTCCAATAACGAGTAATAAGAACTTGCTAATGTTCGCTTAGATTGGGTTAACAAATTCTTAAATTCCGAACCCGAATAACTACCGGGCGAAATTGAATATGTAGTACAATCACTTATCGAGAATTTGGGGGATCTTGCGGGGTAAAATTGTTTATTATCAATGTATTGATTAGCTGGTGCGGAAATTGTCTGGCTAGCAACTGCCAGCCACATCTGCCAACTGTTTTTCCGGCACTTACGATTATGTCTTTACCGGACGTTAAATTTGCCAACTGAAGAGGCGCTGTTATCAGGTTTAGATTTCCTTAATGATAGGTCTCGGATCTGCCTCGTTAAGTGCCCGTTTCCGATTACATCGCTGGCATCAAACGGCACGATTTTAAGCATTTAGAGGTTTGCGGCTTAACCACCCTTCGCAGCGCGTTTTTTTAAAGCTTTTCGCTGAAACCGAAGTAATTTTTTTTACTGAAATGCAGTATCTTGCAAGTCGGCCTTTGTTGACGTACTCGAAACCTGCACGACCCTTGGGCCGATTAACAATACCGTTTGGTGGCGCTGCGTTTCAGCGCCATACACATTATGACGTTGGGATTACGATGAACCTTTATTTGGATTACCTGGCTGAGATTAAAAGCAGAGAAACTCAAGGGCTCGCTCCCAAACCGATTGATGACGGAGCTCTCGTCGGTGAGATCATTGCGCTGATCAAGGATGCAGGAAGCGAACACCGCGCCGATGCCCTCAAATTCTTCATCTACAACACGCTGCCAGGCACCACCAGTGCTGCAGGTGTCAAAGCCGCGTTCCTGAAGGAAATCATCCTTGGCGAAGCGGTCGTACCCGAGATTACGCCAACGTTTGCTCTCGAACTCCTATCGCACATGAAGGGTGGTCCTTCGGTCAAGGTTCTGCTCGATATCGCGCTCGGTGACGATGCTGCAATCGCAACCAAGGCCGGTGATGTGTTGAAGACCCAGGTCTTCCTTTATGATGCCGACATGTTCCGTCTGCGTGATGCCTACAAGGCAGGCAATGCAGTCGCGAAGAGCGTTCTCGAAAGCTATGCCAAGGCTGAATTCTTCACCAAGCTTCCTGACGTAGAAGACGAAATCAAGGTTGTGACCTTCATCGCAGCTGAAGGCGACATTTCGACTGACCTTCTGTCGCCGGGTAACCAGGCCCATTCGCGTTCCGACCGCCAGTTGCATGGTCAGTGTATGATCACGCCTGAAGCACAGGCGGAGATCGTTGCGCTGCAGAAGCAGCATCCTGACAAGCGGGTTATGATGATCGCCGAAAAGGGTACGATGGGCGTGGGTTCGTCGCGTATGTCCGGCGTAAACAACGTTGCGCTGTGGACCGGCAAGCAGGCCAGCCCTTATGTGCCTTTCGTCAACTTCGCGCCAATCGTTGCGGGTACCAACGGTATCTCGCCCATCTTCGCGACCACTGTCGACGTGACCGGTGGTATTGGTATCAACCTGAAGAACTGGACCAAAAAGACCGGTGACGATGGCAAGCCGATCCTCAACAATGATGGCAACCCGATCCTGGAACAGCAGTTCTCGGTAGAAACCGGCACTGTTTTGAAAATCGACGCGAAGGGTAAAAAACTTCGTGATGAAAATGGCAACGAATTGGTTGATGTTGCTGCGGCCTTCACACCCCAGAAGATGGAGTTCATGAAGGCCGGTAGCTCTTACGCTATCGTTTTCGGCAAGAAGCTCCAGACATTTGCCGCCCAGACCCTCGGCGTTGAGCCGACTGCGGTCTTTGCGCCAAACAAGGAAATTTCAATCGAAGGCCAGGGCCTGACGGCTGTTGAAAAGATCTTCAACCGCAACGCTGTTGGCGTGACGCCAGGCAAGGTATTGCATGCTGGCTCCGACGTCCGTGTAATTGTAAATATTGTTGGTTCGCAGGACACCACCGGTCTGATGACTGCGCAGGAACTTGAGGCGATGGCGGCAACCGTCATTTCGCCGCTGGTTGACGGTGCTTATCAGTCCGGTTGCCATACGGCTTCCGTTTGGGACAAAAAGGCACAGGCCAATATTCCAAAGCTGATGTCCTTCATGAACAACTTCGGCGTTATCACTGCGCGTGACCCGAAGGGCGCTTACCACTCGATGACCGACGTCATCCACAAGGTGTTGAACGACATCACCGTGGATGACTGGGCAATCATCATCGGCGGCGACAGCCACACCCGCATGTCCAAGGGCGTTGCGTTTGGTGCAGACTCTGGCACCGTGGCGCTGGCACTGGCCACCGGTGAGGCAACAATGCCAATCCCGCAGTCGGTCAAGGTGACCTTCAAGGGCACGATGCAACCGTACATGGACTTCCGCGACGTTGTTCATGCCACACAGGCGCAGATGCTCAAGCAGCATGGCGACAACGTCTTCCAGGGCCGCATCATTGAAGTTCACCTCGGTACGCTTCTCGCTGACCAGGCCTTCACATTCACCGACTGGACGGCTGAAATGAAGGCCAAGGCGTCGATCTGTATCTCGCAGGACGAGACCCTGATCGAGTCGCTGGAAATTGCCAAGTCGCGTATCCAGATCATGATCGACAAGGGCATGGACAATGCTGTTGGTACGCTGAAGAGCCTGATTGCCAAGGCGGATCAGCGCATTGCCGAAATCCGTTCGGGTGAAAAGCCTGCTCTGAGCCCGGATGCCAACGCAAAGTACTTCGCAGAAGTCGTCGTGGATCTCGACATCATCAACGAGCCAATGATCGCTGACCCTGACGTCAACAATACAGACGTTTCCCGTCGCTATACGCACGACACGATCCGCCCGGTTTCTTACTACGGCGGCACCAAGAAGGTTGACCTTGGATTCGTTGGTTCATGCATGGTGCATAAGGGCGACATCAAGATTGTTGCCCAGATGTTGAAGAACATCGAAAAAACTGCAGGCAAGGTTGAGTTCAAGGCACCTCTGGTGGTTGCAGCACCGACCTACAACATCATTGACGAGTTGAAGGCTGAAGGGGATTGGGAAATCCTGCAGAAGTATTCCGGCTTCGAATTTGATGACCTGAAGCCAAAGACTGCCAACCGTACCGAGTACGAGAACATTCTCTATCTTGAGCGTCCAGGCTGCAACCTTTGCATGGGTAACCAGGAAAAGGCTGAAAAGGGTGACACGGTTCTCGCAACCTCGACCCGCCTGTTCCAAGGCCGCGTTGTAGAAGACACCTCGGAGAAGAAGGGTGAATCGCTTCTGGCGTCGACCCCGGTTGTGGTGCTGTCGGCAATTCTTGGTCGCACGCCAAGCATTGAAGAGTACCGCAGTGCAGTTGACGGCATCGACCTGACCAAGTTCGCGCCGCCAAAGACCACACCGATCGATAGCCTGTCGGTCCACTACTAAGATTTGACCAGAAGCACAGTGCCCTGAAGTTGAAGAACTTCGGGGCACTGTTCTTTTGTGCGGATGTTTGCCGGACAACTATTGTCGACGCTAGAAATTGACCTGCAGGTTGGCATGGGCCGCATTGGACTGGAAACCACTGGCAAACTCGCCAGCATAACTCAGTGTCAAACGTGCGGATTTGGAAAGTCTGGCGGTAATGCCAGCTTTTACCAACAGTGAATCCCGCGGCATGGTCACGCCTTCCAGAATGAAAGGTGAGCCACCCTCAAATGCGAAAAATGAGGTGGGCGAAAGATCACCGATTGCGTGGCGCCAGCCCAGCATGCCGGATACTATCACCGGCATATCAGTTGGCAGGTTGGCAGCCCAGCGCATGCCTATGGTGGAGACGGTCAGGTTGTCGGAGCCGCCGGCAACAGACAAGGCTGCGACACCGCCATCTTCACGGAAATCATCCGTATTGAGATTGATATAGGCAAGATTGGCGAAGGGCTGCAACTTGACATCATCCAGTTGCAGCGTCCAGGAAATGTCGCCAAAGGCCTGAAGAGTATCGCTGCCATAATCGGCCGTCAGCCGGTCGGTAAAGGAGCCGAATGCGATATCACGTTTGGTCGAGATATCGTTGCGCGAGTAGATGGCGCCGCCGAGTATATCCAGAGGGCCGAAGTCACCGGCAGCATATAGGCCTGCATGATAACTGTCCGCAGTGGCCTCAGAACCTGCGGAAAGAGAGCTGTATCCGAGAATGCCGCCGAGACGCCATTGTTCTGAAATGGAAAAATCAGCGCCGATGAGTGAGCCCGCGACACGGGTATCAAGGCCGCTGGCTACACCATTTTCAGAAAAATTACCTTGGGCAAATATGCCGGTTGTCCAAAACGACAGCTCTTCCTGATCTGCCCAGGGTCTGGCGATCAGCGGGTTCATCTGATCCATGATCGCGTCACGGGGAAATTGGCTTTCCCAGAGGAATGCGCTTTTGAGAGATGCGTGAACCTCGCCGTTAAGCTGTGAAAAGGCGGTCTCGGCGGTTTCTATATTGAGAGGCAACACCGCCATGAACAGTGCATTTGTCGATCCCAGACTCTCAACGGCTGCTGCGGTTACGCGTTCATTTTGTGTCAGGGCAACATCAGCAAAACGCACAGTATTGCGATCAAGTCTGAGATCCACTGTGGTGGGATTGTAGGTCAGTGTCGGGGAAAGAAACGCAAAGTCGCTGGCGATGGTGTCGAAATTACCGGTAATGCTGCCGGCCGACAGGATCGTGTAGGCCGTGGACAGGCCATAGGTGTTGCTTGCTGCACGAATATCGAGCGTACCACCTTCGATATCGATTGTGCCGATGGCGTTGACCTGATCCGACAAACCGGTTGAGGTAATATCCACCTGGTAGGTCGATCCGATGCGGAAGGTCAGGTCACCATTTACGGAAACGGTTTGCAGGCCAGGACCGGGGGACAGAATGCCACCGGCATTGATCACCAATCCGCCGGAGACACCGCTGCCGGACAGCAAGCCGCCGTCAAAAACATCAATCGTTCCGGTGACTGTTCCTTCATTGATGAATTCACCGCCGCTGACGCTCGCCGCACCACTGATAATGCCGGTGTTTGAGAAGGAACCACCACTGTTGGTCAATGACGCAACTGTACCGTCATTCGACGCAGTGCCGGAATTGGTGACCGCGCCTGTCGTTGCACCGCTGTTATTGGTAAATGTGCCCTGATTGCTGATCTCGACGGAAGCAAGCGTTGCATTGTTGACGACCGTGCCGCCATTGATTGTCGTTGCGCCCGTAACCTCGCCACCACTATTGTTGGTGAAAGAGCCAGCGTCATTTTGAAGGGATGCGATGGTTCCGGCATTGGTCACCGTGCCGGAATTTCTGATATGACCCGCGATGCCGTCCGAGTTGTTGATGAAGGCTGCAGCGGCTGCAACGTCGGCGTCGGTTATCTCGAAATTGTTGGTGACTGTCCCGCCAGTAATGGTGGTCTGTCCAGTGATTGTGCCACCGGCATTGTTGACGAAGTCTCCGGCCGTGTTGGTCAGCGAGGCGATTGCGCCGGCATTTGAACTGTTGCCGGCATTAGTAACGGCACCGGCCGTGCCATCCGTTGTGTTGGTAAAGATGCCACCAGCCCCAACACTCACGGCATTCATCTCTGCATTGTTGGTGACAGTGCCTCCGGCCACGGTTGTTGTGCCAGAGACAGCACCGCCGAAGTTGTTGGCGAAACTTCCCGCATCGTTTTGCAGGGATGCGATGGTACCGGCATTGGAGACTGTGCCGGAGTTTCTGATGTTGCCAGCCGTTGCGCCGTTGTTGTTGACGAAATCTGCTGCCGCGGCGACATCTGCATCTGTCATCTGGAAATTGTTGGTCACCGTTCCGCCGGAGATTATCGTCTTTCCGGTGATGACGCCGAGGTTGTTGTTGGTGAAGTTGCCTGCCGTATTTGTCAATGAGCCAAGCGTGCCGGCATTCGACGCCGTACCGGCATTGGTGAGTGCACCTGCAGTGCCAGTTGTGTTATTGGTAAAGGTCCCGCCGGAGGACACAGAAACATCGCCCACAGTTCCGCTGTTGGAAAGTGCAGTGGTCGCTTCCACCACAGCACTACCTAGGCTGCCATTTACCGCAACGTTGCCTGCATTCAATTGCAGTTTGCCGTTGAGCGTTCCATCAATAAACAGGTTGCCGCCATTCAGGTCGATATCGGAATTCACGACGCCACCAGCATTGATGCCGAGGCTGCCGGAGTTGATCGTGCTGCCACTGGTCACCGTAAGTGTCCCGGTATTGGTGATGGTAACATCGCCGCCATTTACACCAAGCTGATTGACGGTGACGTTATTGGTGACCTGCGGGGAACCAGTGTTGACAGCCGCTGCATCATTTGCGCCCGGCAGAGCAGGTGTCCAGTTCGTTCCGTTGCTGAATTCATTGTCCGTATTACCGGTCCACACCGACTGCGCAAACGACGGCACGACAAAGGCCAGTGAGGCTAATGCTGTGAAAAGCCCGAGACGTCGAGCCAATACCGGAAGCAGTTGATGTGTCATTTAGCGACCGATGCTAACGAGCGCCGACAACCATCGGCGGGCAGATAACGACTCGTAACCAAGCATGGTTAATGAAGTCTTAACTGTCAACGTGCGGCGGCTTTGCTCGATCCCCTGATTCACAAGGGTTTCACGCCAGATAAAGCACTCAAAAACGTGCCTGGTTTATCGCAGGAAGTTGCGGAACCGGCGCAATGCCAAAGTGAAGAGAATGACGGCAATAACCAGCAGGGCAAGCAACTGCGGCCACACAACATCAAGGCCGGCACCCCTGAACAGCACCGCCTGTGCGAGGATGACGAAATGGGTGTTGGGTGCAAGCAGCATGATGTGCTGGATGATGTCAGGCATGCTTTCACGCGGTGTCATTGCACCTGAAAGCACCTGAAGCGGCAACAGTACCAGAATAAGCAGCAGACCGAATTGCGGCATCGAGCCCGCGACGGTCGCAAGGAATATCCCCATGGATGTCGTTGCAAACAGAAACAGTGCCGTTCCCAGCAGGAAGATGAAAGGAGAGCCCTCAATCGGTACGCCAAGCAACCCTTTGACCACCCCGAACAGGGCAAAACCTGCAGCAACCAGCACCACCAGGCCCATCGACCAGATTTTGCTGAGCATGATTTCCGTGGGTGTTACCGGCATGACCAGTAGATGTTCGACGGTGCCGTGCTCACGCTCACGGATCAGTGCAGCGCCCGTCAGGATAATCGACAACATGGTGATGGAAGTAATGATGTTGTTGATGGAGCCGAACCACGATTTGTCGAGTGACGGGTTGAAACGTGCCCGCAGCGTCAGGTCCACGGGAACATTGGTGTGGCCGCGATACCGCTCCAGAAACTCATTGACCTCACTCGTCACGATCGACTGGATGTAGCTGCTGCCACTGAACGCCTGGCTCATACGTGTTGCGTCAACATTCAGCTGGATTGCCGGATGCTGGTTTGCCAGCACATGGCGCTGGAAATCCGGGGGAATGTTGAGGGCGAATGTATCAAGCCCCGCATCCATTCTGCGATCCATCTCACTGATGTCGATCAGCTTCGGCGGCACGAAATAGGGCGGCGTGAATGCCGTGCTGATGCGGCCGGAAAGAGGCGATTGGTCCTCATCGACAATTGCAATTGCGGCATTGTTGAGCGTTTCGGGCAGGGCGCTTGATCCGGTATAGATTTGCAGACTGAATGCGTAGAGGATCAGCAGCACCAGCATCGGATCGCGTGCCAGTCCACGCAATTCCTTTAAACCTAGCTGAAAGATGTTGGATGAAAACAAAGCTCAGCTCTCCTGCTTTTTAAGAAGCACGGCACCGAGTGTCGCAAGGATTGGTATGGCGATCAGCAGGGGAATGAAGGAACCGGCAAGGCCTGCAAAATCAAGCGCCTTGGAAAAGGCGCCGCGTGAGATGGTCATAAAATAGGTGGTGGGGTAAATTTCGCCGATGAAGGCACCCGCACCCTGAAGGGATGAGACCGGGTCGGTCATACCGGAATATTGCGTGGCTGGAATAAGTGTCAGCAGTGCAGTTCCGAAGATTGCTGCGATCTGACTAGACATGAATGTCGACATGAAAATGCCGATCGAGGTCGCAATGATCACATAAAGAAGGGCCGCTGCCGCGTAGGCAATAAAGCTGCCTGTGAAGGGAACGCGGAAGACTAGCGTCGCAAAGGCAACCAGCAGCAGGAAATTCATCACGCCTAGAACAACGTAGGGGATCTGTTTGCCGAACAGGAATTCCAGCCGTGTGACGGGGGTCACATAGAGGTTGATGATGGATCCGAGTTCCTTTTCTCGCACCACGCTGAGGGCTGCCAACATGGCCGGGATGAGCATCAACAGAAGCGGAATGACTGCTGGCACCATAGCAACCAGACTTTTGACATCAGGGTTGTAGCGAAAGCGTGTCTCGATGGAAAATGTGCCGCGGGTTGCCTCCGTGCCGTAAAGTTGTCTTGCCTTTCGGGTGAGCCAATCAGCATGCATGCCTTGGACGTAGCCGCTCACAGTTTCCGCCCGTTGCGGCATGGCGCCGTCGATCCAGGCGCCGATTTCGACGTCATCGCCACGCTGCACCTTGCGCCCGAAACCCGGCGGAATTTCAATGGCCAGACTTATCTCGCCATCACGCATCCGCTTGTCCATGTCGGCATAATCGCGAATGGGCTCTTTTTCGATGAAGTAGCGGGATCCGGCAATGTCGAGGACATAATCCCTGCTTATGGTGGTATCGTCCCGGTCTAGTACAGCGAATGTCAGGTCTTCGACATCCATATTTATGCCGTAACCGATCACAAACATCAGGATGACGCTGCCCAGCACCGCAAGCGTGGCACGAATGGGATCGCGCTGAAGTTCAAGTGCTTCGCGCCGCGTGTAGCTGAACATGCGCCTGATATCGAAGAAGCGTTTCTTGCTCATCGCCTGCGGATGGCTGGCAGCGGCAAGTTTGGTTATATCAGCCGTCTGAGAGGTTTTTGCCTTATCGGTCTTGTCCGAAGCCGTGATGCCCGAGGCTTCCTCCAGATAGGCGATGAATGCATCTTCCAGCGTGGGAGAATTGCGGCTTTTGGCAATGGCGGCTGGCGTGTCGCTTATCAACACCTTGCCTGCATGCATTAATGAAATGCGGTCGCAACGCTCCGCTTCATTCATGAAATGCGTGGAGATGAAGATCGTTACATTGTCTTTGCGGGAGAGATCGGCAAGGATTTGCCAGAATGCATCACGCGCGATTGGATCAACACCCGAGGTGGGTTCGTCAAGGATCAGCACATCTGGTGAATGGATCATGGCAACGGCCAGCGACAGGCGCTGGCGTATGCCAAGCGGCAGCCCGTCCGGCAACGTATCCATCACGTCTTGCAAGGTGAACCGTTGCGCCATTTCATCAATGCGTGTCGGAATGGTTTCGTCAGGCAGTTTGAACAGGCGAGCGTGCAAATCAAGGTTTTGGCGAACGGTCAATTCGCTGTAGAGCGAAAAAGCCTGGCTCATGTAACCGACACGGCGGCGCACCGCCATGTCACTCGCATCGACCTTGTTGCCGAAAAGCTTTGCCTCGCCTTCGGTGGCGGCCAGAAGGCCGGTCAACATTTTCATGGTTGTTGATTTGCCGCAGCCATTGGAGCCGAGAAAGCCGAAGATTTCGCCGCGTGGAATCTGGAAACTGACATTGTCCACGGCGGTAAAACTGCCAAAGCGCATGCTCAGATGGCTGGCCTCGATGGCATATTCCTGCGTGCCGCCGGTTTCTCGAGGCGGAATAACGACATCGACATGATTACGGCGTTCCGTCTCTGGCAGCATGGCAATGAAGGCGGCATCAAGATTGGCGGCCCCTGTGCGTTCAAGCAGTTCTGAAGGTGTGCCAGTGTCGAGAACCTTGCCGGCGTTCATGGCAACAAGCCAATCGAAGCCTGCGGCTTCTTCCATATAGGCTGTCGCGACGATAACGCTCATGCCCGGCCGTCCGACACGGATCGCGTCAATCAGTTCCCAGAACTGCCGCCGTGACAGCGGATCGACACCAGTCGTGGGTTCATCGAGGATCAGCAAATCCGGATCGTGGATCAGCGCGCAACAAAGGCCGAGTTTCTGTTTCATACCACCGGAAAGCTTGGCTGCCGGCCGGTCAGCAAAAGGGCCAAGACCGGTACTATCAAGCAGTTCGCGAATACGGGTTTCACGCTCCTGTTTGTCCTGGCCGAACAGGCGGCCAAAAAAATCGACATTCTCGAAAACAGAAAGTGTTGGGTATAGGTTTTTGCCCAGTCCCTGCGGCATGTAGGCAATGCGGGGGCAGGTGGCATTGCGATGTTTCGCATCGGAAATGTCGCCATCGAGAACTTCGACCTTGCCCTTCTGAACAGCCCGTGCGCCGGAAACGAGTGACAGAAGGCTGGATTTTCCAACGCCGTCAGGGCCGATCAGTCCCACCATGCAGCCTGACGGGATATCCAGCGATACCTCGCTCAGGGCAATCGTTTTTTTGTAGGTGAGAGTGACGTTTTGGAGCCGTACCACAGCGTTCTGACCGCTTTTGGCGGAACTCGAGGCAGTGCTGTTGTTTGTGTCAGCCTCGTTCATCGCGGCGCCGTTATTTTACAAGGTTCTGTTCGAGATTTTGCGGCCATGTTGCTTGCGCATCCAGCCGGACATACGCCATGCCCGGTAAGCCGGTTTTGACGTACTGGATGTATTTTTGCAGCAATTCCTGCGGTATTTGGGCGCGAACCCGGAACGTCAGTTTCTGACGTTCTTCTTCAGTCTCAACCGTTTTGGGCGTAAACTGCGCCACATCGGCAACGAAGGACACCTGGGCAGGGATGGTCAACTGGGGAGCCGCGTCCAGCACGAGACGTACGTCTGAACCAATTGAGGTCCGGCCAGCTTCTGCCGTTGGCAGGAAGAAGGTCATGTAGACGTCGCCAAGGTCCACGAGGTTCAAGACACGGCCACCGGCAGACAGAACCTCGCCGGGCTGTGCGATTCGGTATTGAATTCGCCCGTCGCGGGGTGCCGTCAAAGTGCTGTCGGCAATATCGGTTTCGATACTGTCAATTTGTGCCTTTGCCGCATCAACAGCTGCTTCGGCATCCACCACTTGCGCCTTAGCAGCATTGATGGCTGCATCAGAGGCAGCAAGCGACGCTTCTGCCGCAGCAAGTGTTGCCCTTGCAGCCTGCTCGGCCGCTTCGCTGTCATCGGCGACCTGCTGTGACACGGTATTGTTGGTCAACAGTTGCCGCGAGCGGGCATTGGTCTTCACTGCGGAATCGAGCTGGGCTTTGCGCTGTTCGATGACGGCTAGTGCAGATTTTCGTTCTGCCTCACGCTGGGCAACGAGGCTATGGGCCGTATCGACCGATATCTCCGCGCGGCGCCGCTGTGCTTCGGCCTGTCGTTTGCTGGCTTCCAGCTGGGCGGTGTCCATTTGTGCAAGTGGCTGGCCAGCCTTGACGAATTCACCTTCGCGAACCATCAACTCCTTGAGCCTGCCAGCTGTTTTGGTGGAGATGTCAATCTCCACGGCCTCTATACGACCATTGCTGGAGACAAAGCCTGCGGGCAAATTATCACCCCGCAGAACGGTCCAAGCGTAATATCCGACGCCGATGGCAATAACGGCGATGACGCCCCAAACCCAACCTCTTGCAGCTTTGAACATTACACTTAATCCGATTTATGGTTTTCGTGACTATGCATTAAGGGTTGAGGAAATGAACACCCTCTTGAGAGCCATGTCAAACGGCTTGGTGGCGCCACGCAATATAAATTTTCACATCTCAAAAAGGGCCAAGCCTTTGGCGCATTTTCGAAAATTGCAAAAAGTCAAAAGGCATTGACCGCTTAACTTCGTGGTATCAACATGGCGGTGTTTGGACATGTCGGTGGTGCTGTGGCTTTGCCGGCATTTGGAGATACGCAACTGGTCAATCAAGATTGATCTGAAAATCTCTTTAAAAAATTCAAGGTTTATGCGCCGTTGATGCGGGTTTTCCGTGTGAAGGTGTTTGGGGAAATCTGGAGCAAACCGGGCTATATCAAAAGTTCTTCTGACCCCATCAAACAACCTATCGTGCTAGGTCTGGTTCAGTCGACGATGGTCCGGCCTTTGCGGGATCGTAGTGCGGCTTCGAACAATGCCGAGTGTGCTCATGGACCTGCCGAAGATAAAAGCGCTGATTGATTTTGTCGGGCGAACCAACGTTACCGAACTGAAGGTCACGGAAAAGGACGTCACCGTTCGAATTTTCCGAACTGGCCACGAAATCTCTGCTGCAACGGTCACGACACAGACTGACGGCGTTCACGCTACTCTGCCGGATACGCAAACGGCACCCTCTCACAACAACAGTTCTGGCACATCCGTCCGTGCACCGATCTTCGGTGTTTTGCACCGTGCATCTGCACCGGGCCAGCCGCCATTCGTCAATATTGGCGATGTGGTGGAAGAGGGGCAGACACTTTTTATTATCGAGGCCATGAAAGTATTCAACAAGATCGCCGCGCCCTGTGCTGGCCGTATCACCTTCGTTACGGATGTTGATGGCGGAGAGGTCGAAACCAACAATTTGCTGGCGGAGATTGCGTGATGGCAGAGAATTTCGCCAGCTCTGATCCACTCTTTGATACGGTGCTGATTGCCAATCGTGGTGAGATTGCTGTGCGCATACAGCGCGCCTGCCGCGAGCTTGGCCTGAAGACAGTTTCGATTTGCTCTGAGGCTGACAGGCAAGCCTCCTATGGCGAAACGGCAGATCATTTTGTCTGTATTGGTCCTGCCAATGCGCGCAGAAGCTATCTCAATCAGGATGCCATTCTTCTGGCCGCCCGGTTAACCGGTGCAGGTGCCATTCATCCCGGTTACGGTTTTCTGTCCGAGAACACGTCATTTTCGGCAGCCGTAGAGGATGCCGGACTGACCTTTATCGGTCCAGATGCACGGTCCATTGCCACCATGGGTGACAAGATTACCGCTAAGAAGGCGATGATTGCCGCGGGTGTGCCATGTGTGCCAGGGCCGGATACGGCGCTTCCAGATGACCATGCCACGGTTGAGCAGATTGCCCGTGACATTGGTTATCCTGTCATCATTAAGGCCGCAGGCGGCGGCGGTGGGCGTGGCATGCGGGTGGTTCAGGAACCATCTGCGCTGATCGAAGCAATGACCCTGACGCGTGAAGAGGCGAGACAGGCCTTCGGCAACCCAGCGCTCTACATGGAGAAGTTTCTCCAGCATCCCCGTCATATTGAGATACAGGTGCTTTGCGACACCCATGGAAATGCGGTTTGGCTTGGGCATCGCGATTGTTCAATGCAACGGCGCCATCAAAAAGTGGTCGAAGAAGCCCCGGCCCCGGGTATTGCAGCCGATATCATTGAGCCTGTGGGTTTGGCGTGCGTGGAAGCCTGCCAGCAGATTGGTTATCGCGGCGTTGGCACGTTTGAATTTCTGTATGAAGATGGAAAATTCTACTTCATCGAAATGAATACCCGTTTGCAGGTCGAGCATCCCGTTACCGAAATGACCAGTGGTATCGACATCGTGCAGGCCCAGATCAAGGCGGCGCAAGGTGTACGACTCGATCTTCAGCAGGATGATGTTGTCTGTGATGGACACTCTTTCGAGTGCCGGATCAACGCCGAAGATCCCGATACATTCCTGCCATCGGCAGGGGCTGTCACAGACATTGCCTGGCCGCAAGGCGAAGGAGTCCGGCTCGATACCCATATCTATCCCGGTTACCGGGTGTCGCCCTATTACGACTCCCTGATCGCCAAGTTGATCGTGCATGCGCCGACGCGGGCTGAGGCCATCACCAAGATGCGAACCGCGCTCGCCGGGACACGCGTTGAAGGCATTTCAACCAACCTGCCTTTCCTGCGTGCCCTGTTTGAAGACGCGGCTTTTGCCCAAGGCGAAACGGACATTCATTATCTAGAAAAGTGGCTGAAAGCATGGAGAGCGGCATGAGCAGGCTCGATTTCACCGATCCCGCCTCTCTTGAAGCTCTGACGGAGATGTTGTCGGCTGCCGGTGTCGAAGGCTTGGAAATCTCCACGCCAAATGCGCAGTTGCGGCTGGTTATTTCCGTGCCAGAGACCGTGAGAACGTCTCCGTCTGCCGTGGCTTTGAAACCGACGAATGCGACATCCAGCACGACGGTGAAGGCACCGATTGCCGGGCATTTCCATGTGTCACATCCGTCTCTTGCCTCTGGGGCGGGTCAATTCCCCCGCTCGGTTGTTGCGTCCGATGTGATTGGATTTATCCGTATCGGCCAAATTCTCGTGCCCGTCCTTGCCGGCCGCACTGGCTTGTTAACCCGTCAGCTCGCCGAGCAGGATGCTCTGGTTGGCTTCGGTGATGTTTTGTTCGAACTCGGGCCTCAATCATGATTGCCAGATCAAGTATCCTTGCGACGCACCATGAAATTCAGCCTGTCGTTAAAGGTCGGGCAAATATTTCCTTCATCGGCTCACGCTCCTTCCTGCTAGAAGCGCCGGGTGAATTCGATTTGCCGGCACAGCGCTTTATCTGGGCGCTTTCGCAAACTGTAAGTGCATGGGCTGATGTCGCGGAAGTCATTCCCGGCATGACCAACCTTCTTACCCTTTTCAAGGAAACGCCTGCAGACCCCGATGCTGTCGTCGGCCGTCTGCTGGAAGCATGGGACAATGCCGCAAGTATCGATCTCTCGGGAAAAACGGTTGAGATACCGGTTCACTACGGCGGTGAATACGCAACGGATCTTGCCGCATTATGCGACTTTTCCGGCTTAAGTGACCGTGAGATTGTACGCATTCATCATGAAGCGACATACAGGGTATTTGCGCTCGGTAGCGCGCCCGGCTTTGGGTATCTGCACGGACTTGATGGCCGTATTTACATGCCACGCAAAACGGTGCCGTCCATCAAGATGGAAAAGGGTTGCGTGACAATTGGTGGCATGCAGACCGGTGTTGCCATGCTGACCGGTCCCAATGGCTGGAACTCAATCGGCTATGCGGATTTGAAAATGTTCGATCCAACGTCAGCGACACCGGCGCTTCTGGCACCTGGCGACACTGTCCGTTTTGTGCCAGCGAGGGTAGAGCTATGATCGAAATCCTCGAAACCGGCCCTTTTAATACTGTTCAGGATCTCGGACGTCCGGGCTTTCGTAATATTGGTGTCACGGCTGGCGGCGCCATGGATTCGCTTGCTGTAAAAACCGGCAATATTCTTGTCGGGAATGAGCCGGATGCGGCTGTCATTGAAGTGCAGACCTTTCCGTTCAAATTGCGTGTTTCTATGCCGATGATTTTTGCGGTAACCGGTGCAGATGGCCTGGTTCTTCTGAATGGCAAAGACGTGTTGCCATGGTGCGCTCATCTGGCCAAGGGCGGTGATGTGCTGGAATTGCGACAACCGGTTAAACGCGCCCGCGCTTATGTTGCTGTTGCCGGCGGATTGGATGTCCCGGTGCTGATGGGATCACGCAGCACGGCACTGCGCGGCAATTTCGGCGGCAATGACGGAAGGCCGCTTGCGAAGGGTGATCATCTGAAAACTGGCACGCAGGAGAATATTTTGCCACTGCCTGCAAGTGGCTTGGCGGTGGTGGAGCCATCACAAGCTTTGGCCAATGTCTTTCCTGACATCGTTGAGGGCGTGTTGCAGGTTCGCGCTATTCCGGCTGGCGAACATCATTTGTTTGCCGATGATGGTGAAGCCTTCTGGGGGCAGGTCTGGCGTATCTCGTCGCGCAGTGACCGCACAGGTTACAGGCTTTCCGGCGAGCCCATCAAACCGACCGAGACCAGAGAAATGCGCTCGCACGGCGTCGTTCCAGGCGTTGTACAGGTTCCGCCTGGTGGGGAGCCGATTATTCAGATGAGCGATGCCAATACCGCTGGTGGTTATCCGAAGATAGCCGGTGTGATCGAGGCTGATCTGTGGCGGCTTGGACAGGCAAATCCCGGCGGAAAGATCAGGTTCGTCCGGACCAGCCACGAAGAGGCACGCCAGGTTGAGCAAGCGGTAAAAACCTATCTAGAGGACATCAAACGGACTGCAGACATGGTCAAGCGCGCTTTGAAGGCGATGGCCTGAGCAGCAACCGGATCAAGAGGGAGGAACTGATGAAAATCGATCTCAATTCCGACATGGGTGAAGGTTTCGGCCCCTACCGCTTGTGTGACGATGACGCCATGATGAAGCTGGTGTCGTCCGCCAACATTGCCTGCGGTTTTCACGGCGGTGATCCCGATACAATGGCGCGCATGGTGCGTTTGGCCAAGCAGAATGGCGTTGGTATTGGTGCGCATCCGGGTCTGCCAGATCGAGCCGGTTTTGGCCGGCGTGAATTGCCGTTTCAACCCGATGAACTGCGCCACCAGATGCTCTACCAACTGGGCGCACTGATCGCGATTGCCAAGAGCGAAGGCGTTGAGGTTGGCCACTTCAGTTTCCATGCGGCGATGGGCAACATGGTCAATCGTGATCCGGTGCTTGCCGACATGATGATGAACGCCATTTCGGCTGTTGATCCCAAGCTGGTGGTCTTTGTAACCCCGCAAAGTGAAATTGAAAAAGCCGCCAAACGGGCCGGTTTGAAAACCCTTGCCCTGTTCCTGGCCGACCGTGCCTATGACGCTAAGGGTAACCTTGTTGCCCGTGGTCTTCCAGGTGCGTTGGTCAAAGATGAACCATCCGTGCGTGCCCGGGTTCGCCGTTTTCTGACCGATGGGACAGTTGAGGCTATCGATGGCGCCATTCTTGCCATGCCGGCTCGGTCAATTCTTGTGCATAGCGATACGCCGGGTTCGCTGGAATTGGCCGGTATCGTGCACAGCGAAATCATTGCTTCAGGTGCGACCCTCGCGCCAGCCGCAGAACTTGCGTCTTAACAGGCCGCTCATCGGCCTTCTCCTTCATCTCACAGAAAGATCATTCCGATGCCTTCTACCGCTGACAGATTGAAAAACGTCTCCATATCCGCTTCTGCTGCCATGACACAGCGTGCCAGAGAACTGGCTGCGCAAGGTATCAAGGTTGTCAGCCTGTCGTCTGGGGAACCGGATTTTCCGACACCTGCCCATGCCATTGAGGCCGCCCATGAAGCTGCTCTTGGGGGCCAGACAAAATATCCGCCTATGGATGGCACACCGGGGCTGAAGGCTGCTATCGCCAGAAAGTTCAAGCGCGACAACAACCTCACCTATGATGCAAGCCAAATCATCGTATCCGGCGGCGGCAAGCAGGTTATTTTTAATGCCATGCTTGCGACCTGTAATCCGGGTGATGAGGTGGTTATTCCAACGCCGTCATGGGTGAGCTATGCCGACATCGTCAAGTTTGCCGGCGGTGTGCCGGTTCCTGTTCCCTGTGTTGAAGAGACCGGCTTCAAGCTGCGTGCAGAAGATCTTGAAGCGGCAATCACGCCGCGTACCAAATGGCTGCTGTTGAACTTCCCGAACAATCCAACCGGTGCTGCCTGCTCACGGTCGGAAATGGCCGCAATTGCAGAGGTGATGTTGCGTCATCCGGATGTCTGGATCTTGACCGACGATATTTATGAACATCTCGTTTATGATGGGTTTGAATTCGGCACGATTGCTGATGTCGAACCACGTCTCTATGACCGTGTTCTGACGATGAATGGCGTTTCCAAAGCTTATGCGATGACCGGCTGGCGTCTCGGTTATTGCGCCAGCGGTTCAAAGGAACTGATTGCGGCGATCAGCAACGTGAACGGTCAAAATAGCGGTGGTATCGCCACGGTTACGCAGGCCGCAGCCATTGCAGCATTGGATGGACCGCAGGATCTGTTGAAGGAACGCGCTGCAATCTATCGCGAGCGTCGCGATCTTGTGCTGGGCAAGCTGGCGGAAATTGAGGGTCTGCGTTGCCACAAGCCGGAAGGTGCATTTTACCTGTACCCGAACATGTCCGGGCTGATCGGCAAGACCACCAAGGGTGGCCGCAAGATTGAAGGTGACGTCGATTTTGTCATGGGGCTGGTGGAAGAACACCACGTTGCCACCGTTCAGGGCGCGGCCTATGGCATGAGCCCGTATTTCCGCATTTCCTATGCCACTAGCGTCGAAATGTTGAACGAAGGTTGCGCCCGTATCGCGCAGTACTGCAAGGATATGCGCTGATAAATTTGATCTGCCGGCCTGAATGTCGGGCCGGCAGGTAACTTCCTTACAGTTTCAACTTTTCGGTCAGCTCGACCAGAATGTCCTTCACGGCAAATGCCGGTTCCGACAAAGAGTTCTGGTCGGATGTGCATAAGGACAGGGTTTCCTCGATACGAGGAGACAAGATACGACAGATCAGCGGTTCGCTTGTTTCTGAGACGATACGGTCGGCGATCGCCTTCGGCATGATGGTTGCGCCAAGACCATTGGCAACGGCACGTGCGAGAGTTCTGACAATCTCTACCTCTGCGACAACCTTGAGGTTGATGCGGCTTCGGGTAAAGGCCGTATCGACAGCACGGCGTACAAAATTGTACGCAGGCGGCATCAGCATCGGCATACCGTCCAGCGCGGCAATCGGCACCGGTTTTGAGTCCGCCTCGATGGCAAAATCCCGGTGCGCCACCAGATAAAACTCTTCACTCAGCAGTGGTTCGAAACGCACGCCCTTGATCGGGCCGACGCCATGAATCAGGGCCAGCTCAAGGCGGCCGTTCATGATCATCTGGCTATAGGTCTGTCCGACGCTTTCGGTCAGATGAATGAGAATGCCTGGATGACGTTTGCGTGTTTCGGCCAGGAGATCGACCGACAATGTTGCTGCACTGCTGAAGGGTACGAGACCGACGGAAACCCGTCCGGCAATCGAGTTTCCAGCCGCCGATGCATCCACCTGTGCCTGTTCCATCTGGCGCAGAATGATCTGCGCGTGACGGTAAACAGCGTGGCCGGCATCGGTCATCGTCACACCCTGCTGGCTACGGATGAGCAACTTCTGGCCAAAATGTTCTTCAAGCGCTGCGAGCTGCTGGCTGAGGGCCGGCTGTGCGAGATGCAGAATATCTGCCGCACGCGTGATGCTGCCGCTATCAACAATGACGATGAACGATTTTAAACGTCTTATATCCATGTTTTTTCAAATGGTTTTGGGTGGCGCGCAGATTACAGGCTCGGCCAGGTTTTGCAATGCAGGCCCTTGTATGAATTTCGTAATTCGCTGTGGTGGATTTTCGCCAATCCCGTACGGAAAAGCTGTTTTCTGCCCTCCATAAAAGTTCCTTATTACTCCAAAAGTAATCGGTCTTAGGCAAGAGCCCAAAGCTTAGCTAATGTTCATGGCAACAAATAAAGGGGATCAGAATGCCATTCTCCGATTACAAGACCGCTTTGGTCACCGGCGCTTCATCCGGTATCGGCGCAGCAGTTGTAGAGCGGCTCCGTCGCGAAAATATTGAAGTTCATGCTGTTGCCCGCAGTGCGGATGCGTTGAATGAACTTGCAAATCGTACTGGCTGCATAGCGCATGCTATAGATGTTACCGATCGAGCAGCGCTTGCCACTCTCTCCGAGAAGGTTCAGTTCGATATTCTGGTTAATAATGCCGGTGTCGACAGGCCGAAAAAATTTCTGCAGGCTGATGCCGACGACATTGATCTTCTTGTCGATGTGAACCTGCGTGCGGTTCTGCATATCTGCCGCCTGATCGTTCCGGGCATGGTGGAGCGCGACCGCGGTCACGTCATCAACATTTCGTCGATTGCCGGCAATTACAACTTTGGAGGAAACTCCACCTATCACGCCGTCAAGGCTGGTGTTGCCATGCTGTCGAACCAGTTGCGGCTGGATGCATTTGGCAAGCGTGTCCGTGTGACGGAAATCTGCCCGGGCCGGGTTGCGACGGATATCTTCAATCACGTTCACGGCAATGACCCGAGCGTACGTGAACGTTTTATCGACGGTTTTGAATTGCCGAAGGCCGAAGACATCGCCGATGCAATAGCCTTTGCCATCGCAGCACCGGTAGCTGTCAATATTGGTCACATGGAAATTACGCCGACCTTGCAGGTGATGGGCGGTCTTCAAACTGCCAAGCCACAAACTGCCGCGCAGTCTGATGCCACCAAGGAGCCAAAGCCGTGAGCGGCTTTGATCTGATGTCCGTCCTGAGCAATCAGGAGTACATCGGGATGCTGCTCCACGGCATCAAGATCACATTTGCTATCTTCCTTGGCTCGTGGTCGCTGGCCATGTCACTGGCGCTGGTGCTGTTGTGCATCCGCTTTTCGCCGTTCAAATTCGGTGATCGTCTTGTTGCGGCATATGTTTCCTACCATCGTAATGTGCCGACACTGGTACAGTTGATGTTGTGGTACTTCGGTATCTTTACGTTGCTGCCGTCGGGACTGACAAACTGGCTGACGGATCATAACGCCGAAGCAGTGTTTGCCGTGGTAGGGCTTGGACTTTGTCAGGCCGCCTATTTCAGTGAGGATTTGCGGTCAGGTTTGCGCTCGGTTAGTCCTGGGCAGATGGAGGCGGCAAAAGCACTGGGGCACGGTTATCTGTCGGCCATGCGCTTCATCATCATGCCGCAAGGTGTGCGTAATGCATTGCCGCCGCTCATCAACCACAGCGTTTCCCTGTTCAAGAACAGCAGTCTTGCTCTGGTTATCGGTGCGTCCGAATTGACCCATGCGGTCAAGGAAATTGAAAATCTCAGCTTCCAGACCTTTGAAATCTATCTGGTTGGGACTGTTCTTTATCTCTTCTTCTCGCTGTTGATCATGGCTGCCGGAGCTTATCTGTCGATGCGTCTGGATCCTGTATGGAGGGCACGGACATGATCGGAGATATGATCACCATCATCCAAGACTACTGGCTGCTTTTGTTGATCGGTCAGTACCCGAATGGCCCGCTTGGTGGCCTTGCCAACACGCTTATTCTGTCAGCGCTCGCTATTGCCTTTGCGTTCCCGGTCAGCATTCTCATGGCCATGGCACGCCTGTCCAAATGGCGCATGGTCCGGTGGCCGATCACAGCGCTTGTTTATGTCACACGCGGCGTACCGTTGCTGATGCTGATCCTGTGGACCTACTTCCTCATCCCGTTGTGGACGGGCGCTGATGTACCAAGCTTCGCCATTATGCTGGTGACGCTCGTTGTCTATCAGGGCGCATTCCTTAGCGAGGTTGTCCGGGCTGGTATTGTTGCCCTAGGGGCAGGCCAGATGGATGCAGCAAGAGCGCTGGGTCACAGCTATCTCAGCGCCATGCGTTTTATCATCCTGCCGCAGGCGCTCTATAACATGATCCCGAGCATGATCTCGACCTTCGTTGCGACGATTAAGGATACGACGCTTGGTTATGTCATTAACGTGCCGGACCTTACCTTCGCGGCAAGTCAGGTTAACAACCAGCTTCTGACGCAGCCCTTCCAGGTCTTCCTCATTCTGGCAATCGTTTATTACGCCATCTGCTGGAGCCTGACCTATCTCGCCAATGCTGTTGAGCGCCGTATTGCCAAGCGTCGCGCGGGTGTGGTTGCCCGCCCGCAACCGGAAACGCTGGCGCAGGCCAAAATCATAACGGAGCAGCCATGACCACGACATCATCATCGAAAGAGCAGACGATCCGTATCTCGAATGTCTGCAAAAGCTATGGCGACTATCAGGTTCTGAAAAATGTTGACGCTGAGGTGGCGCGTGGCGAAGTGGTGGTCATCTGTGGTCCCTCGGGTTCCGGAAAGTCGACGCTGATCCGCACCGTTAATCGTCTTGAGGAAATCAACAGCGGTTCGATCACGCTGGATGGCCAGGACATTCATGCGGCGACAAAAACGAAGGAACTCAACCTGCTGCGTAGCCGGGTTGGTTTCGTGTTCCAGAGCTTCAATTTGTTTCCGCATCTGTCGGTGCTGGAAAATGTGACGATCTCGCCCATCCGCGTCAAAGGTGTTGCACCTGATGTAGCCCGCGACAAGGCATTGAAACTTCTGGATCGAGTTGGTCTGGCCGACAAGGCTGGCGCTTACCCGGCTCAATTGTCCGGCGGTCAACAGCAGCGTGTGGCGATTGCCCGCGCTTTGGCCATGGAGCCTCCGGTCATGCTGTTCGATGAGCCGACAAGCGCGCTCGATCCTGAAATGGTTGGCGAAGTGCTGGCCGTGATGAAGGGATTGGCCGCAGAAGGCATGACCATGATGTGTGTCACGCATGAAATGGGCTTCGCCCGCGAAGTTGCCGACCGCATCTGGTTTATCGATGCTGGTGAAATTATCGAAAAGGCAACGCCTGAAGAGTTTTTCACCACACCACGCCATCCGCGCGCGCAGCGGTTCCTGTCCGATCTGCGTCACTGATACCAAGCAAAATCATAAGAGGAGAACTGCAATGAACTGGAAATGCCTTACACTCACCGCCATTCTCGCTGGTACAGCCCTTGCGACGCCTGCCGCTGCGGATCAGCTGGATACGATCATGTCCAACAAGGTTTTGCGTTGCGCGACCTTCGCAGACGTTGTTCCTTTTGCTGCTCCCGATCCAAAGACCCGCGAAATGGCTGGTTTCGACGTTGATCTTTGCAATGCCATTGCCAAGGAACTCGGCGTAAAGGCTGAGGTCAAGCCTGTGTCGGTTGAAGCCCGCGTACCAGAGGTCAAGCTCGGCCGCGTTGATATCACGGTTGCCAACCTTGCCTATACACAGAGCCGCGCAGAGCAGATCCAGTTCAGCGATCCCTATTACCTTGCCAAGGAAATGTTGATCGTGCCGGTTGATGATGCCGGTCAGAAGAAGGCCGACTATGAAGGTCAGCGCGTTGCCTCCACCAAGGGCTCGACCTCTGAAATGTCGATCAAGCTCAACAAGTCCGATCCTTTGACCTTCCAGGACACTGCGTCTGCCTATCTCGCCGTTCAGCAGGGTAAAGCCCGTGGCATGGTTGCCAACACCATGACAACGACGAAGTTTGTCAACGAATCCAAGACCAAGGGCAAGCCAATGCGCATGATTGAGGAGCCAATGCTCTATCAACCGATCGGTATTGGCATGGCCAAGGACAATCCAGCTCTGACAGCCAAGATCAACGAAGTGCTGAAGAAGCTCGATGCAGACGGCGAGATCAACAAGATTTGGGACAAGTGGCTTGGCCCGGATACCGAATACAAGATGACCCGTACCGACAAGGTGGTTCCACTTTCCGAACTGAAGTTCGACCCGATTCCTTGATCCTGCCGGGCTAAGGCCCCTCAGCAACCATTGAAACACACACATCAACATCAATGCGAGCGGCGGGACGTTCCCGCCGCATGCCTTACCGTGGGAGGTTTTTATGATCCACATTAAAGATATCGCAGAACGGCCAAGCAAAGAAGACATCGAAGCGCTTTCGAAGTTCTCGCCTGCAACCATCCATGAGGCACAGGGTCGTAAAGGTGCACTTTCCTCCCGTTTGAAGCCTGTCGACTACAAGATGAAGCTGTGCGGCCCTGCCTTCACGGTGAAAAGCGCCCCGCGCGACAACATCATGCTGCAGCTGGCCATCAACTATGCCAAGCCCGGCGACATCATTGTTGTTTCGGCTGGTGAATATGAAGAAGCCGGTTCTTTCGGTGACGTGCTGGCCAATGCCTGCCTGGCAAAGGGTATCGGCGGTCTGGTCACTGACACCGGTGTGCGCGACACATTGCAACTGAGAGACCTCGGTTTCCCGGTTTTCTCTCTCAGCGTCTGCATCAAGGGCACTGTGAAAGAAACGATTGCCGCGGTGAATGACAGCATCATCGTTGGCGGCGAAATCATCAATCCCGGCGATATTATCGTTGGTGATGCCGATGGTCTGGTTGTCGTGCGCCGTGAAGACGCCCAGGAATCGGCGCGTCTGTCGCAAATCCGCGAAGATGCCGAAGCTGGTTACATTGAAGCCTACAAGCAGGGCAAATCGGTTGTCGAAGTCAGCAATCTCGAGGCCGTGTTGAAGGCCAAGGGTCTGGTTGTCGATATCTGATCATGTGGTGTTGCGAGGCAGATCTGCTGTTTCGCGCCATCGCCAGTGATCCCATGAGAAAAGAGGAACGGTGTGCTGGGTGTCCGATACCGTTCGTCCCTTGAATGAAATGACACCTCCTTTTAAGGAACAAGGTCTGATGACGTCTCGACTATTTGATTTGTCCGGTTTGCGTGTCTTGGTGACGGGTTCGTCGCAGGGGATTGGACTTGCTTTGGCGCAGGGTCTTATCGAGCATGGTGCATCTGTTGTGCTGAATGGCCGTGACAAGGTGCGGCTTGGCGAAGCGGCGGCAGCGCTGAAGGCTGAAACGGGCGTTGCTGTCGATACGGCAGATTTCGACGTGACGGATGCTGACGCGGTCAACCGTGGTGTCGAGGCGATCGAGCGGGATATCGGACCGATCGATATCCTGATCAACAATGCCGGCATGCAGTTCCGCTCACCGCTGGAGGATTTTCCAGCTGACCGGTGGGAACAGTTGCTGAAGACCAATATCTCCAGCGTGTTTTATGTTGGTCAGGCGGTGGCGCGTCACATGATCGGCCGTGGTCGTGGCAAGATCATCAATATCGCCTCGGTGCAGAGTGAACTGGCCCGTCCGGGAATTGCGCCCTACACGGCCACCAAGGGTGCGGTGAAGAACCTGACACGCGGCATGTGCACCGATTGGGCCAAATATGGCCTGCAGATCAATGCGATTGCTCCTGGATACTTCAAGACACCGCTCAATCAGGCACTGGTCGATAGTGAGGAGTTCTCGTCCTGGCTTGAGAAGCGCACACCGGCTGGCCGCTGGGGCAATGTCGATGAGCTGGTGGGCGCGGCTGTGTTCCTGTCGGGCAAGGCATCGTCGTTTGTGAATGGCCATACGCTTTATGTCGATGGCGGGATTACCACCAGCCTTTGAGTTTTGGCTCCGTGAGCCAAAGAGCCTTTTTGACATCCCATGATGGCGGTGATGGCGGATGCGTGCCCATCGGCCATGACTACTGATCATGCCCACTGACCATAACCGCGTGAGCGGTGTTTATCTTTTGGAGGAAACCATGAGCAAACCGGACATTCTGATGACGGGTCCATACCCGGAATGGGATCAGGTGGAGTTGGATGCACATTATACGGTGCACAAGCTGTTTGAAGCCGCCGACCGCGATGCATTCCTGAACCAGCATGGCGACAAGATCCGTGCGATTGCCACCCGTGGTGAACTGGGTGCCTCTGCCGAACTGATCGGCAAGCTGCCGAAGCTCGAAGTGATCTGCGTCTACGGTGTCGGTTTTGATGCGGTTGATCTGGCAGCCTGCCGGGCTCGCGGCATTCGCGTTACCAATACACCTGATGTGCTGACCAATGATGTGGCCGACCTTGGTGTGGCAATGATGCTGGTGCAGTCACGTGGCATCATTGGCGCAGAGACCTGGGTCAAGGACGGAAGCTGGGCGGAAAAAGGTCTTTATCCGCTGAAGCGCCGCGTCTGGGGCCGCAAGGCCGGTGTGCTGGGCCTTGGCCGTATCGGCTTTGAAGTCGCAAAGCGCCTGCGTGGCTTTGATATGGACATCGCCTATAGCGATGTCGAGGCAAAATCCTATGCGGAAGGTTTAACTTATATTGCCGATCCGGTGGAACTGGCCCGGCATGCCGACTGCCTGTTCGTCACACTGGCTGCTTCTGCTGTCACCCGCCATATTGTCTCAAAGGATGTGATTGCCGCACTTGGACCTGAGGGCATGCTGATCAACATCTCACGGGCCTCGAACATCGATGAGGAGGCACTGCTGGAAGCACTGGAGAACAGGACGCTTGGTTCGGCAGCGCTTGATGTGTTTGAGGGTGAGCCAAAGCTCAATCCACGTTTTCTGCAACTCGACAATGTACTGGTTCAGCCGCACCATGCGTCTGGAACCATTGAGACCCGCAAGGCCATGGGCAAGCTGGTACGAGACAATCTCGCCGCGCATTTTGCCGGGTCTGCCCTGTTAACGCCTGTTCTGTGAGAGAAGCCATGAAAGCCGTCGTCATACATGCCGCAAAGGATCTGCGTATCGAGGAGAGAGACGTCGAACCTGTTGGTCCGGGTCAGGTAGAGGTTGCCATTGAAGCGGGCGGTATTTGCGGCTCTGACCTGCATTACTATAATCACGGTGGTTTTGGCACCGTGCGCATCCGCGAACCGATGATCCTCGGCCATGAGGTGGCCGGTACGATCAAGGCGCTGGGTGAGGGTGTCTCGGGGCTTTCCGTGGGTGATCGTGTTGCGGTCTCGCCAAGCCGTCCTTGCAATGACTGCGAATATTGCCTGAAGGGGCAGCAGAACCACTGCCTCAACATGCGGTTTTATGGCAGCGCCATGCCGATGCCGCATATCCAGGGCGCGTTCCGCCAGAGGCTGGTGGCGCAGGCCTGGCAGTGCCACAGGGTAGAAGAGGGTGTGTCGATCCATGAAGCGGCGATGGCTGAACCCTTTGCCGTCACACTGCATGCGGTGACACGGGCTGGAGCCTTGACCGACAAGCGGGTTCTGGTGACCGGCTGTGGACCCATTGGAGCGCTGGCGATCATTGCAGCACGGGCGCATGGGGCGCGCGAGATTGTGGCAACCGATGTGATGGATGCGGTGCTGAAGAAGGCACTGGATGTTGGTGCTGACCGGGTGATCAATGTTGCCGACAATGCCGATCAGCTCTCTGCCTATTCCGCCAACAAGGGATATTTTGACGTTCAGTTCGAGGCGTCGGGCAACCAGAGCGCTGTGCGCTCGGGGCTTGAGGTTCTTCGTCCGCGCTCGACCGTTGTGCAGCTTGGGCTGGGTGGCGATGTCTCCATTCCGCAAAACATGGTGGTTGCCAAGGAAATCGAAATGAAGGGCACGTTCCGGTTCCATGAGGAGTTCGGGCTTGCGGTCGACTTCATCAACAAGGGCCGTGTTGATCTCAAACCACTTCTGACCGGAACTTTCCCGCTCAACGAAGCCGTCACCGCATTCGAAACAGCCGCAGACAGAACAAAGTCAATGAAAGTGCAATTGGCATTTTGATCCGCCATGCGAAAAAAACCAAGGTCAGGCAGATGGCATGACCTTGCGCCACAAGAGCTTGCCCATGTCTGCTATGGTCATGGTTGTGTCGTTGTACCCGCCCCGTTGGCCAACAGACCGTCTGAGACGGCTTTCGTGCACCGCTACGCCGCCAATCGATAAACCGCTGGTGGCTTGCTGACCGTGACGGCCGACGTCGTTCTGTCGCGGCTCTCGACGCCAATGCCTGAAGGCTTGGCCTTTCCGTCGGCATGGCTCTGGCCAAAGCGCAGGCACTTGTGCCGGAGCTGGTCGTTGCGGATACGGACAGTCGGGGAGATGGTGAGGCGCTCGAGCGACTTGCTTTTTGGGCGTTGCGGGTTTTCTCCTGCTGACGTCGATGGTCCAGCGGTTCGCAACTGCCGGCCTAGAGGCGCGTGCGGACATTGCTGACACAAGACGGGCGGCGCATGCTTTTGCGCGCTCCACAACCAGAACAACCCTTGTTGTGTCATCAGGTTGAAGCCTGCCATCGCATTGTCGTCTGCCGCTTGCGGCCCTTCGTCTGGAACTATAGGCGTGGCCTGCACCGCGATGAGCCGCTGCCACTTTTTGGCTGCCACAAGACTGGAAGCGGTTTCCGTGGTGGATCAGAATGAGCCGACTGTCGCTTTGAGATCAATATCGGCGGGCGGTGAGGTTGTTGAAGACTACAGTCATGTCGGGCTGACCCTGCGCAGATGCGGTGGCGTCTCCTTACAAACGTTGGGTCGAGGTTGCCGGGATCATATTTGGTGCACCAGCGGCCTGGATCGGCCAAGGGTGTGATGTTCATCACTATAGAAGATGAAATGGGTGTCGCCAATGTGGTCGTATGGTCCAAAGTGTATGAGAAACAGTGCAGTATCGTCCTCGGTGCTAGCATGATGGGCATCAAAGGTTATATTCAGCGGGAGGGGGAGGTGGTTCAGGTTGTTGGATGAGTTCCATAATGGCATGCCGCTGCCGGATCCAAGAGGCCGGCCAAAATCGGGCACCATCCTTACCCCTCACAGCCATCGGGGTGAAATCCGGGTCAAGACGCGCGACTTCCGATAGAACCTGGCGTTGCTTGCCCTGCAATGGCGACTCTGTTAGCCCCAAGGTTGCCGTATACGGATTGGAACAGCATGACTTCACAACTCGACTTCTTTGCATCGTCCGGCAAAACTGCAAGCGTGAGCATTGCCAGGTCCCCGGCGCGTGCGCGGGGACGCCAGGAAGAGGTTCCAGTCGATAGCGAGGCCATGGCCCGACATCTCGAATCCACCGGTGATTATCGCATTTTGCGCAAGCTTCAGGCGCCGCCGATCGTTAAACATCCGCGCCCGGAATTCCCGCGTCGTGGCATTGTTCTCGATACCGAGACAACCGGTCTGAATTACCGTTCCGATGAGATTATCGAGATCGGGCTGGTGGCTTTCACCTTTAACGATGACGGCCAGATCGGCGATGTCACGGATATTTATGGCGGTCTTCAACAGCCGAGCGTTTCGATACCGCCAGAGATTACACGGCTGACAAGGATCACCGACGATATGGTTGCCGGCCAGGTGATTGACCGGGATCGTATGAATTCTCTGATTGAACCGGCTGATCTGATTATCGCGCATAATGCCGGTTTTGATCGGCCGTTCTGTGAAGCCTTTTCACCGGTTTTTGTTCATAAGGCCTGGGGCTGTTCGGTTGCTGAAGTCGACTGGTCGGCCCGGGGTTTCGAAGGCAGCAAACTGGGCTATCTGATTGGACAGTCGGGTTACTTCCACGATGGGCACCGTGCCGTCGATGACTGTTTTGCCCTGCTTGAAGTGCTTGCCCTGCAGCGCGCACCCGCCGCGAGCACACCATTTTCGGAACTTCATGCCGCCAGCCAGTTGTCGCGTGTTCGTATCTATGCCGAAAACTCGCCCTTCGACATGAAGGACCATCTCAAGGCACGCGGTTACCGGTGGTCGGATGGCTCTGACGGTCGCCCGAAATCCTGGTGGGTGGAATTGCCGGAAGAGAAATTCGACGACGAGATGCATTTCCTGCGGAACGAGATTTATCGCTGGGAGGCCGATCCTCCCATTCGGCGTCTGACCGCTTTTGATCGTTTCCGGGCAGGCTGAGACAGGTCAAAGACCTGTCTTGATAACCACCTTGCCGTGGCTGGTGCGCGGTTTGCGCAGATAATCCCAGGCTTTTATGTACTCTTCCATCGGGTAGACCCGGTCAATGGAAGGTTTGATGCGCCCGTCTTTCAGATGCTGATAGACAAAAGCCTTGCCGCGCGCGCACATGTCAGGATTTTCAACGTAGTTGAACAGTGAATAAGGCTGAAAGGTCGCGTTTTTCTGGAACATGTCCTTCATTGGTAAGACAGGCGGCTTAGTGTCGAGCGTGCCGTAAAAATAGATCCGCGCGTCTCGGGCCAATGCCGGACTATATTGCGCAATCATGGTTTCGCCCACCGGATCGAATGCGGCATCGATGCCCTTGCCACCGGTCATTTCCAAGAGTTGTTCAGCAACGGATGCGCCTGTGCCATCGGTAACAACAATATGGTCAGCACCCTTCATCTGCAGGTAGTCGCGATTGGCCGCAAAGCGGGTCGTGCCGACCATCGTCGCACCCAGAATGCGTCCAATTTCCAACGAGGCAGTTCCGGCCGTACTGGTTGCTGCCGTCGCCAGCACGTGATTGCCAGCTCCGACCTTTGAGATTTCGGCCAGCGGAAAATAGGCCGTCATATATTGCATCCAGATGGAAGCGCTTTCGACAGCGGAGAGCCCTTCCGGCGCCGGCGTTACGTACCTGGCGTCAATGATCAATGTCTCGGTGCTGGCGCCACGCTGGTAATAGAAATAGGGTAATGTGCAGTAACGCTCGCCGATTGCGATCCCTTCAACACCCTCTCCAACGGCTTCCACAATGCCCGCAGCTTCCATGCCGATCCTGGCGGGAAAGTCATGGAAGCTGAAGGAGTAATTGTCCAACATCAGATCCATGTCGCCCCAGTTCAGGGCAAAAGCCTCGACCCTTAGCCTGACCTCACCAGGTCCCGGCTGTTCGACGGGGACATTCACGAGTGAAAGCCCCTGATAACCGGAATAGCTGTTGATGACCCAGGCACGTGCCATGGCTTTTGTCCTTCCTGCAAAACGATGTCGGGATCATGCCTTCGTTGTGTGCAGATCACGTGGCAGCGAGGAGAAAATCTCCGGGCCATCGGCGCGCAGGATGACGATGTCTTCCAGACGAATACCGAAACGGCCGGGCAGGTAGATGCCGGGTTCGATGGAAAAAACCATGCCTTCTTCGAGCACCGTTTCCGAGGTGGCAGTGATATAGGGTGGCTCATGGCCGTCAATGCCCATGCCGTGACCGGTCCGGTGCACGAAATAAGGGCCGTATCCGGCTTCGGTGATGACCGAACGTGCGGCAGCATCAACCTCTTTTGCCTTCACGCCGGGGCGGGCGGTTTTGAGAGCAGCCTGAACTGCCTTTTCGACAATGGCATGAACTTCGGCATAGCCTTCCGGCGCCTCACCAACCACCGCCATGCGGGTAATATCGCTTGGGAAACCATCCTTGCGACCACCAATGTCGATAACCACGGCGTCGCCTTTCTGGATGATCCGATCACCGGTATGGTGATGTGGAAATGCACCATTGCCGCCAGCGCCGACAATCCAGAATTTTGGATCAGCACCTTCCGAGGAAAAATGTGCACGGATTTCTGCGGCAACTTCGTTTTCGCTGAGGCCTGAACGCAGCGTGGCAAAGGCCTTTTGCATGGCGCGGTCTGCGATGCCGGCATTCATTTTCAGCTTTTCATATTCGCTGGCATCCTTACGCATGCGCAACCCGCCGAGGGACGCCGGTGTGAACTCGCTTTTCGTGTTGTCCGGCAAGGCATGCAGCAGCAAAAGAGCAAAATCGGCGCGCATGGTTTCATCCAAGGCGACCACACCAGGCGCAGTGGCGCCGATGGCTTCAAGCGCTTCCTTCAGCGCCTTTTCCGGTCCCTGGTCGTCACTCCAATTGAAGAAAGATATGTCGGTATGCTCGCGAGTGCCGTCCGCATTGAGGGCCGGCATCAAAAATGCTTCCTTGGTTGGCGAAACCAGCAGCAGGCAAGGCCGCTCATCTTGCATTGGGTGAAAGCCCAGCACCCATTCCATATGTGAACCGGGGCCAACGGCCAGCAGTCCCGTACCCGTTGCCTTCATTTGTGCGCGCAAGGCGGAAAGCCGGTTTTGTGTCTGGTTGCCCATTATGTGTGTCCTCCTAGTTTGCCGCAATAATGATGCGGCTGCCAAAGACGGGTTCGTCACCGCCAAAGGCATCAAATTTTGCCATTTCCGTTTCTGATGGTGGTTCGCAGGACCATTTGCGCCCCGGTCCCCAACCGCATTGCTGTTTGAGAAGGGCGGCATATTCTGCCCGTTTCAACGCTGCAATCGACGGATCGATTACCGGTACACCGAGCTCCTTTTCAAGCTCCTTGTAGAAACCGATTTCCATGGTGCAGCCAAGGATGAGTGCCTCTGCATAACCTTCTTCAACGGCCTTGCGACCCGCCTGTTTCAGTCGGCGTGCCGTCTCGTCATGGTCTTTCTGGAAATCATCGACACCAAGCCCGACCTCGTAAAATCCGGCAAGGCGTTTGCCATGGCCGTATTCCACGACATTGGCGTGCATCTGGTTTACCCATTTGCGGCGGCCAACAATAATTCCGAAGCGATTGACGAGGCTGGCAGCGATCTCGCAGGAAGCAACACATGGTGCTGTGATGATCATGTCACCCGAAATTTCGCGGGCGTCATGCAGGGCCGTGTCGTAAAAACAACCGATGGCAAGCGCGTCAAAACCTTCCTGCGCGGCGGCTCTGACCGCCCGCATGATGCCTCTGGTGACCAGTGCCTCGTAGGCCCGAAACTCGATATGCGAAAAACCGTACTGGTCTTTCGGCAAGGCGGTTACATGCACCTCAGTGCCCGGCAGTTTATGGTCACGTGCCATCTCCGCAAAGATGGCATCGACCTCAGGATTTGCGGCAACCGGATTGAGGTACATGATCTTGAGAGGTTTGTTGGTCATGGCGCGATCTCAGACCTTGTAACCATGAACATCGGCAGCACGTTCAGGCGTAATGAAGCCATTGCGAATATCTTGCGCGACCAGTGCCGGATCACGCTCTTTCGGGTTGCCCAAGCCGCCGCCGGTACCCGTAATGATGCGGATCACGTCATCCTTGTCGACACGGATGCCGGATGCATAGGCGTGGCGTTCCTGTGCTCCATCCTTGCGCATGACGAGGGCATAGTTTGCCGTTCCTTCATTGCCGCCATCCAGCGACCACGGCATGATCCGTGAGCGGGTATAACCGAGTGTGAGAAAGGAGTTATCGCGTCGAATGCGGTAATCGATGCGAATGCCGTGGCCGCCTGACCATTTGCCTTCGCCGCCCGGTTCGGTGTTCAACTCCATGCGGTCGATGATCAGTCCATTGCGGGCTTCGGAGATTTCCGCCGGGCAATTATAGGTCTCTCCATGCACGCCTGAGAAGATGGCGCTGTTACCATCGCGGCCTTCGCTGGCACCCCAGCCACCAATCTGAGGTTCAATGATGGTGTATTGCCGGCCGGTATCCGGGTGAATACCGCCGATGAAGGTTCCGGCGATGGATGAGAAGTGACCGGATGGCAGCTTGCCCGGCATATGTGGAGCAAGGCAGCGCCAGACCAGATCGTAAACGCGAATGCCGACTTCGTAATAGAAGCCAACGGCGGCCGGTTCCTTGGCATGGAATACGGTGCCTTCTTTCGTCAGCACCTTCAGCGGACGGAAGGAGCCTTCATTGGCCGGTGAGGCAGGGTCGGTCAGCGCCTTGAAAATGACCTGCATGCTGACCAGCGTGTCATCGCGTCCGGCGTTGAACGGGCCATTGTCCTGATCCGGATTATCGCGCAAATCTACAATGAATTCATCGGCCGAGACGGTGATGGAAACATTGAAGAAACGTCCGTCATCCTGCTCTTCCGAAAGTGAGTAGGTGCCGTGCGGCAATTTGGCCAGTTCGGCACGCGATACCTGTTCCCCGAAATTCATGAACTGCACCATAGCCGCTTCAAAGGTCGAAACGCCGTATTTGACCGCCAGTTCTTCAAGCCGTTTGGCGCCGATGCGAACCGAGGCGATTGCCGCCCAGAGATCGCCTTCCAGAAAGTCCGGCATGCGGGAGTTGGTGGTGATGATCTCGAAAACCGGACGGATGGGCTGGCCACGGGAAATCATCTTGATGGCAGGCAGGCGCAAACCTTCCTGGAAAATTTCCGTTGCCTCCGACGACAAGGATCCCGGCGCCATGCCGCCAATGTCGGAATTGTGGGCAATGTTCGCTGTCCAGGCAATGATCCGCCCTTCGGAGAACACCGGCATGACAACGATCAGGTCGTTGAGGTGGGTCACGCCGCCGTAATAGGGGTCGTTGGTGATGAAAACGTCACCGGGTTCAATATCGCCGGGCTCGGAGAACTTCTGAACAACGAATTTTACCGACTTGTCGAGAACACCGATGAAGCCCGGAATACCTGCTCCGGAAGAAGCCAGATGGCCCTTGGCATCGGTAATGCCCGTGCCCATGTCCAAAACTTCGTAGATGATGGAACTCATCGCCGTTTTGCGCATGGCGGCAAACATTTCGTCAGCCGTGGCCTGCAATGAGTTCTGAATGATTTCAAGCGTGATGGGGTCGTGGATTTGTTCTGCCATGTCCAGCTCCTTCAGGCGCCAAGATGGATGTGAATGTTGCCGAAACCATCGACCTCGACGCGATTGTCGGGATGGATGACGATGGTGGTGCCAGGATCTTCAATCACGGCCGGGCCTTTCACCTGCATGCCGGGCTGCAATTTTGTGCCGTCGTAGATCGTAGCGTCGTGAACACCTTCCAGAGCGTAATCGACCTTGCGGGTGCTTTTGGTAGCTGGCGATGCGTCGCTGTTGCCAAGCGGTTTTTCCTGCATCTTCAGTTTGCCAACCTCGGCAAAGGCCACGAGGTGAATGCCGACCAGTTCCACCGGCGCCTTGAGACGATAGGTGTATTCGCGCTCATAGGTTTCGTGGAAGTCGGTCTCGATTTCCTGCAAGCGTGCCTGCGTGATCGTGCCTCCATCGATCAGAACTTCCGTCGTATGTTCCTGGTTCTGGTAGCGGAACTTGCCATAGCGCAGGAATTTGACCTTGGGGGCGTCGATGCCTTCGGCGGCAAACTGCTCCTTGGCCAGCGTTTCGCTTTCGCTGAACAGGTTTTCGATCATTGCCGCGGCACCATCTTTCAGGTCGGCCAGCTTGGTCACGAAATAATCGCGGCGCAGATCGGACATCATCATGCCCCATGCAGAGAAAACCGATGCACCTGCCGGAATCACAACCTTTTTGACGCCCAGTTCCATGCCCAGTGCCACGGCATGCATGGCACCGCCGCCGCCAAACGCCACCAGGGTGAAGTCACGCGGGTCGAAGCCACGGTTCAGCGACACCAGCTTCAGCGCGTTGACCATGTTGTTGTTGGCAATACGGATAATGCCACGTGCTACCTCGTCGGAAGATACGCCAAGCTTGCCGCCAACGGCATTCAGCGCCTTTTCAGTCGCGGCCATGTCGGCCTCGACCGAACCGCCGCAGAAATAATCACGGTTGATACGTCCCAGCCAAAGATTGGCATCCGTTGTTGTCGCTTCCGTGCCGCCACGGCCATAGGCCGCAGGTCCAGGCATCGCGCCTGCCGATTTCGGACCGACATGCAGCTTGCCGAAATCATCTACCCAGGAAATCGAGCCGCCACCGTTGCCGATTTCCACGAGGTCGACGACCGGTACCATGATTGGATATCCGGCGGAGGTGCGGTCGCGCTCGATCCAGTAATCGGTCATGATGCGGACCTGACCGCCTTCGATCAGCGAGCATTTTGCCGTCGTGCCACCGATATCAAGTGCCAGCACATTTGGTTCACCAATTAGCTTGCCCAGTTCTGCGGCACCCCAGAAACCGGAGGCAGGGCCCGATTCAACCATGGTGATCGGGATTTTCGAAACCGAATCCAGCGAATCTACGCCGCAGTTGGACTGCATGATAAACAGGTTGCCATCAAAACCCTTGGTTTTCAGGCCATCGTTCAACCGTTTGAGATAACGTTCGGCGGCTGGCTGCACATAGGCCGACATAACAGTGGTATTGCTGCGCTCATATTCGCGCCATTCACGGGTGATCTGGTGTGAGGAGACGACCGCCACTTCTGGCCACAGCTTTGCGATCTCGGCAATAACAGCCTGTTCATGCGATGGGTTGGCATAGGAATGCAGGAAGCAGACGGCGATGGCTTCAACGCCATCATCCCGGAAAATCTTCAAAATCTCCGGCAGTGTAGAGAGATCAAGCGGCGTTACTTCCTCGCCTTTGTAGGTAAAACGTCCCGGCAGTTCACGACGCAGATAACGCGGCACAAAAACGTCGGGCTTTTCATAATGCAGGTTGAAAAAGTCCGGGCGGTTGCCGCGGGCAATTTCCAGCGTGTCACGGAAACCTTCTGTGGTGATCAGGCCAACTTTGACGCCCTTGCGCTCAGTCAGCGCATTGATGACAACGGTGGTGCCGTGGGCAAAGAAATCCACGCTGGCAGGATCAATGCCGCCCTTGTCCAGAACATTGAGAACACCCTGTTCAAAGTTGGGAGGCGTGGTGTCCGACTTTGCGGTGGTGATGGTTGCTTCACCGGTTGCGTGGTCCGTTTCGAAGCAAACGAGATCGGTGAACGTGCCACCGACATCGGTTGCGACGCGAATGGTTTTTCCGCTCATATCAGTGTGCTCCAGCCTTATTCTTGGTGTGAAGAAGCATGCAAATGGTGCCCGGCAATTTCAGCGCTTCGGCTGCAGCTACGCGTTCTGGCGTGTAAAAACCGGTTTCATGCAGGCAGTTGAGCGTGCCGATAACATTGCCGTCGACGATGATCGGCACGTTGATGACGCTTCCCAAGCCCAGCGATTTGATGATCTCGTGGTCATCGAAAACAGTGGCAATGTCTTCGATCGTGTTGGCGACAAAGGTCTGCTTTTGCTTGAGGGTAATTTCGGACCAGCGGGTTTCATTGTAAGGTTTCGTACCTGAAACGGGATAGACATCTGGCAGGCCGGAATAAACGCGCTCGGAGTTTTTACCCACGGTGTCTGCGGTCATGATGGTGAAGAGCTTTGCGCCGACAAGCTTTTTTGTCAGAGCTTCCAGCGCCACCATGGCCTTGTGTGGCTGATCGCCAGCTTCAGCGAGTGCGGCATTGAAATCGCTATAGTCAGTCATTTGCATTTTCCTGCTCCATTAGGCGATCGCGCAGGGCCGCTTCATCGCGGCTGACGACCGGAACTGCGCCGATAAGCCGGCGTGTGTAGGCATGTTGGGGATTGGTGAAGATGGCGTCCGTGCTGCCGATTTCGACGATGCGGCCTTTTTCAAAAACGGCGACACGGTCTGCAATATTGCGCACCACGGACAGATCGTGGGTAATGAAGAGGTAGGTCAAGCCACGCTTGTCCTTCAGCTCTTTCAAGAGTTTCAGCACGCGTGCCTGTACAAGCACGTCGAGTGCGGATGTCGGTTCATCCAGAACGACCAGTTCCGACTGGCAGGCCAGCGCACGCGCAATGGCGACACGTTGGCGCTGGCCACCGGACAGGGCCGATGGAGACCGTTTGCGGAAATCTTCCGGCAATCCGACTTCTTCCAGCAGTTCACCGGTGCGTTTGTCCCGTCCGGACTTGTCGCCGATATTGTGAACGTCGAGAGCCAGTCGCAACGAGGCGCCAATGCTGCGGCGTGGATTGAGCGATGAGAGGGGATTTTGCTGCACAAGCTGAATGTTCTGCCGATGTGTCTGCGTCCGTTTTGCCGGAAGCATCTCGCCTTTGAAGGCAACATCACCTGACGTGGCCGCATAAATGCCTAAAATGATGTTGGCGATCGTGCTCTTGCCGGAGCCGGATTCACCAACCACAGCCAGGCATTCTCCGGCATTGACGTCGAAGGAAATATTTTCCAGCGCCGTGACGTCTCGGCCGGCGACATTGAAGGTTTTGGAGATGTTGCGAACGGATAGAAGCGCGCTCATGCCAGAAGCTCCTTCTCGCTAAAGCCTTCATGCGCGATGAGCGGCGCACTGAAATGCGCGGGATCGTCATCGATGTCGGGAATACCGCCGCCGGTGATGCGTGGAACGGCAGACAGGAGAGCGCGCGTGTAAGGATGGCGCGGATTATCAAACAGGGTTTCGGTCTTGCCCTGCTCGACGATGTTACCCTTGTAGATGACGTAAACCCGGTCTGCAAATTCCCGCACAACACCAAGATTGTGGGAAATGAACAAGACCGACGTATGGTGTTTTTCCACCAGTTCTCCCATCAGTTTCAGCGTCTGGGCTTGTACGGTCACATCAAGTGCTGTTCCCGGCTCGTCAGCCAGAAGCAGGGCAGGATTGTTGGCAAGCGCCATGGCAATCATCACACGCTGGTTCATGCCACCGGACAGCTGAAAGGCGTAGGAATCCAGAACCCGTTCATGTTCGTTGATGGCCACATCTGCCAGTGCCTGAAGCGCAAGTGCACGGGCCTCGGCACGTTTGATATCAGGCCGCGCGCGTTTGAGAACCTCGTGAAACTGCACCTCGATGGTGTAGACCGGGTTTAGCGACGAGGACGGATCTTGAAAGATCATCGACATATCCGTGCCGCGCAACGCCTTGCGCTGGCGTGCAGTCATGGCGTTGAGGTTGCGACCTTCAAACTCCAGTCCGCCGGTGATCTTGGCATTTTTCTGCTCCTGCAGAAGTCCAAGTACGATGCGGGCAGTTACGGATTTTCCGGAGCCGGATTCACCGACCAGCGCCACCTTTTCGCCCTTGGCGATGTGCAGCGATATGCCGTGCAACACCGCGTTGGTACCGGAAAAGCTCTTGAAACCAAGCTTGAGGTTTTCGATTTTCAGGGTTGGGGTTTTCATTGATCCACTCCCAGAATTTCGCGCAGCGCATCGCCAATCAGGTTGAAACCGAACACCGCAATCAGAATGGCAAGGCCCGGGAATACGGTCAGCCACCAACTATCAGGCAGATATTTTGCACCTTCGGCAACCATCGAGCCCAGATCCGGTGTTGGCGGCTGTACGCCAAGCCCCAAGAAGGAGAGTGAGGAGGCGATGAGAATAACAAAGCCGAAATCCAACGTCATCTTGGTGAGGATCGAGGGTACGCAGTTCGGTAGGATTTCCCGGAACATGATGTGCAGACGCGAGGCGCCGATCACTTCGGCGGCAAGCACATAACCTTCTTCTTTTTCGGATCGGGCAAGGTTGTAGACAAGGCGTGTGTACCAAGGCCACCACATGGCAGTGACCGCGATCATGCCGTTTGTCAGTGTCGGTTCCAGGAGGCCCATCATCGACATGGCAAGAACCAGTGGTGGGATAGACAGGAACACGTCGGTGATGCGCATCAGCACATATTCCGTCCAGCCGCCGAGGTAACCGGCGGCAAGACCGATGGCGACGCCGACCGGAACTGCAATCGCCAGCACCACGATGCCGAGGATCAGCGATACCCGGTACGCATAGATGATGCGGGTAAAGAGATCACGGCCGACAAGATCAGTGCCGAATATGTAGGGCCATTCAGGTGCCTTGTTGAAGTTCAGGAAATCGACGACAGCACCCTGATGTTCGGGGAAGGGCACGATGAAGTCGGCAAAAACCGCCGAGAATACCACCAAAGCCACAAGCATCAGACCGATCAGGGAAAGCGGATTGCGCACAAGTACAAAGAGGGTTTTGCTCATGCTTTCCCCCTTGCAAGGCGAATTTTCGGATTGATGACGGAGACCAGCAAGTCAACGACGAGATTGACGATGAGGAACATGGCGGAAATGATCAGAACCGTGCCGATAATGGCGTTGAGGTCCTTTCGCAAAACCACTGCGACGCCGTAACGTGACAGGCCGGGCCAGGCGTAAACAGCTTCGATGAGGAACGCATTGCCGAGCATGGCCGCAAAATCGAGACCGATGATCGTCAAAGACGGGATCATCGATGGCCGGAAGGCATATTTGCGTGAAATCCGCTTTTCCGGAAAACCATAGGCCTGCGCCATTTCGATATAGGGCTTATCGTAGGTTTCCACCATGTTGGAACGGACCAGACGGGCGGCCTGTCCGATGCCGGAAAGGGCAAGCGCGAAGGCTGGAAGAATGAGGTGCGAAAGGGCGTCAACAAAGGCGTCCGGGCGACCTGCCAGCAACGTGTCGAGCAACAAGAAGCCGGTCACAGGTGCAATGGTGAAACTGTCTGCAATCCGTCCTGCAATCGGGAAAATAGGCAGGTAATAGGCAAAGACGAGCATCAGGATAACCGCCCAAACGAAGCCGGGAGCAGACACGCCGAGCAGCGTTATCAGGCGGATTACGTGATCCACGACGGTGCCACGAAACCGAGCGGACAAAACACCAAGCGGCACACCGAACAGCACCATCATGATACCTGACACGATGACAAGTTCGAGCGTGGCCGGCAGGAATTGTGCGATGTCGGCTGTTACCGGACGGTTGGTATAAAGTGAAATGCCGAGATCACCGCGCAGAAGATTACCGATGAAATAGCCATATTGCTCGATGAAGGGTGCATCGAGATGCAGCCTTACTCTCAGAGCCTCAACGGCTTCAGCCGTGGCATTAGGGCCGAGCGCAATGCGCGCCGGGTCGCCGGGAATGATCCGGGCTATGGCAAAGATCAGCAGGGACACGCCAAAAAGGACGATAAGCGACGTACCCAGCTTCTTCGCGAGAAGATGCAGGACAGGAAACATCTGTTTTTCTTTCAGAAAGTTAAAGGAGTGCCGGACGGGGGACCGCCCGGCACATCATCTTTACTCGTTCATTTCCATCAGACGGAATGTGAAGCCAAACGCTGCAAGAGGAAACGCCTTGGCAGGATCGGTGAGCGCTGGAACTGACACCTTGGGCGAGGCAGCAAAAACCGAAATCTGATCCTGACCATAAATGGACGGGGCGATGGATTTCAGCTTGAGACCAAGCTCCTGATAAATCTTCGCACGTTCTGCTTCGTCGGTTGTTTCACGGCCCTTGTCGAGCAATGCGTCAACCTCCGGGTCCTTCAGATGTTCTGGCGACATCCATGTGCCGGCAGCGGTTGAGTGATACATGCTGTAAAGCAGCGTATCAGGGTCTCCGGTCATTGTGTTGACGAAGACCTGGCTGATTTCAGGTGTGTTTTCTGCTTTCGTCACCTGTTCGGAAAACAGCGCCCATGGCATTTTTTTGACGTTTGCCTTGATGCCCAGTTGGCTGAAGTTGGCCTGCATCAGCAATGCAAAACGCTCTTCCAACGGCACCTCACCAATCCAGGAGATATCCATCTTGATGTCTTCTGGCTTGTATTTGCACTTGGCCAGATGTTCTTTGGCCTTGTCCAGATCCTGCGCCAGTGTCTGGTCTGCAGGCAAGGCACCCATCATGCCGACCGGAATAGGACCGGTGGCAGCACTGCCCTGCGAGATCGTGTCATTGACGGCCACGATTTTGACGGCGGCGTTGTAATCAAAGGCGTAGGATACCGCGAGGCGGCATTCCACGTCGTCGAATGGGGCCTTGGTGGTGTTCATCTTGACGTAGAAGCCGGATGTACCGCGCTCGGTTAGCAGTTGAGCGCCGCTGGCCGCTAGAGATTTCAGGACTTCCGGTGGCAACCACTGCGAGGAAATTTCATGCTGGCCCTGCGAAATCAGGGTTCTGACGGTTGCCGCCTCCAGACCGTAGCGCAGACGTACCGTGTCTGGGGCTTTGGGCGGCACGCCAAGGAAATAACCGGCATTTTTAGCCATCACGGTTTCTTCCTGCGGATTGTGTGAAACGACTTTGTAAGCGCCGCTGCCTGCTGCATGACCGGAGAGGTAAGCCTGTCCCCAGTCCTTCATGTCGCCTTCGCCGTCACCCAGATTTTCGAGAACAAGTTTCTTGTCGACGATTGGCAGGCGGGTCAGTGCCGAGATGAAGGGGGCGTCCTGTTCGGCGAGCGTAAATTTCACAGTGGTTGCGTCAATCGCCTCAACCTTTTCAACCTTGGTGAACAGGTAGGAAAGGCCAGCACCCAGTGCCTTCATGCGCTCTAGCGAGAACACGACATCGTCTGCCGTCAACGGATAGCCGCTCTGGAATTTGATGTCGTCGCGCAGTTTGAACGTATATGCCGTTCCGTCAATTTCCCAGCCGGTCGCGAGGTAGGGATCGTATCCAGGTTGTCCCTGTTTGGGGATGACCAGCGCATCATAAACATTGAACATCAGGATGGAGTCGGCATAATCGGACGCCTTGGCCGGATCCAGCTCACCCACGGGCGATTCATCCAGCCTTAGAACGGTCTCTGCCTGTGCGTATCCGTAGAGCGATGCGGTAGCAATCAATGCTGCTGATAATAACTTGAAACTGTTTTTCATTTCCTGTTCCCTTTTTTTGTTATGGGCTTTTTGGACTTCATGGGAGGCGTCTTGGAGCCAATGACCGGCTGCTTGGGCGCGCTGCGTCGGCTGGCCGCGCGCGTCACAACAAGGCTGTCGCCGTTGGTGTTGGTATGGTCGTCACCAAAAACATCCATGGTGCAGGTGTGGAAAACCGTCGTTGTTCCCGTGGTGTGGTTCCAGGTGGCGTGGACCCGTGTCGACGGAAAGTGGGCGGAATCGCCTGCTTCCAAAATCATGCGCTCGCCATCAATCTCGATGGTGAGGGCACCTTCCAGCACGAAGAATATCTCTTCCCCCTCATGCGACATCGGCTCGCTTCGATATCCCGGCGGCTCGTGAATGAGGGTGCTGCGCAAAACATTGCCGGGGAAGGCTGCCGACAGGCGCTCATAGGTGACGGCACGACCAGCTTCGCCCCCAAGGCCGTAGGCCTCACGGCTTTCCCGCCGGGTAACCGAGGAGCTGGGTTTCTGCGAGTTGAAAAATGAACCTGCGTCGACTTTCAGCACGCGACATACAGCGACCAGTGAGGTGAGGGAGGGAACTGTAATTCCGCGTTCGATCTGGGAAATGAAACCGACCGAGAATCCTGCCTTATCAGCAACTTCCTGCAGGGTCAGGCCTTGCTCCTTACGGCAAAGGCGCAACCGTTCTCCCAAAGGCTGAATGTCGGCTGCGCTATGCGCAGGGCCGCTTACAGGATTCATTTTTAGTTCCACTCTTTTTTAGTATTACTACAATCAAAGGATTGGAGTGGGTTTTTGTCAAGCATTTTTTAGTCATGCTAAAATTTCAATCTAAAATTGATTTATCGAGTAATGAAAAGCCACTGCCTCAGATGATCCCGACGCTATGAAACAAACCGGTGGATGTGGGTACAGTATTTTTAGTCCACCTATTCATATCTAAAGCATCTGATTCGCTTGGCTTTTATGATGTGCATCTACCAGGCAGAATGCTCTGAATGTTTATGGTTGTCAGTCGATTATCGGCATCACGTGCTGCGGGTGAACTGTTCAAATCTCAATTTCCCAAAGGTCGCTCTCTCAATGGAGTACAACTTATGATGTGTTGTCTGAGTGATGCCGCGTCGGCGTTTAGATATGTGATGGCAGTGGCGGTTTGGTTTTTCTCAGGGTGAAGAGCAATACAGCAGCAAGGCTCGCGGCAACGAGATTGCAGCTCATACCCCAAACGAAGGCAGTGGCGTATAAGCCTTGCTGTTCACTTGGAGCCACGCCGCTCGAAAGCACCGAGCCAAAAAGAATGCCGGTGACTGCAACGCCGAGTGCTGCTCCTGCCTGCTGAAGCGTTGAAATCATGCCCGAGGCCATGCCAGCCTGTCGTTCACTCACAAAACCAAGCACGAGGTTAAGCAGTGGCGTCATGATCATTGCCTGAGTCCCTCCGATAAGGATTAGGACGGGAATAAGATGTGCGATGACCAATCCTGCCCCCGCCACCCACACCTGCATGATCATTGCGGCAAATGACAGGGTGTAAACCAAGGCGCCGACTGCAATTGACAGCGCGCCGAACCGTGCGAACAGGCGTGGTGCGATGATCGACATGACGACGAAGGCAATTGAACAAGGCACAAAAATGCTGCCAGCCTCAAGCGGGTTGAGGCCGAAACCGGTTTGAGCAAGCAAGGCAAAACATAAAAAGAATGACGAGGACGTGGAGTAGATCAACAAAACAAGCACGCCGCCTTTTGCAAAGCGTGCTTGGCGCATGAGTGTCATGTCCACCAAGGGGGCGTGTCCCGACAGTCTTCGTTTTTCCTCATAGTGATAGAACACCAAAAGCAGGGTGATTGCGCAAAGCAGCGAGACACTACTCCAGATTTGCCAGCCATGTGTGGGCATTTCAAGGAGCGGTATCAGCAGTGCTGTCAGACCGAGGCTCACCAAGGCCACGCCCGGCCAGTCCATTTCCGGACGCTGTTGTGAACAGGTCTCCGGGATGTGAAGAGCAGCGAATATGGCAAATATCCCAACAGGCACGTTGATCAGAAAGATTGTTCGCCAGCCGAGATCGAAGACGTTGGCTTCCACCAGCAAGCCGCCAAGGATCTGCCCGGCAATTGCTGCTAGGCCAAGCGTCATCCCAAGCAGGCCAAAGGCTTTGCGTCCAGCATCTCCTGGGAAGTTGATACGGATCGATGCGTAAACTTGCGGGAATAATAGTGCTGCTGCCAACCCCTGGAATACACGCGCGGCAATCAGTATTTCCACGCCTGGCGCGATCCCGCAAAGCAGTGATGCGGTTGTAAATCCAGCCATTCCAGTGATGAATAACCGACGCCGACCGTAGAGATCACCAAGCCGGCCGCCGGTGATGAGCAATACACCAAATGCCAACTCGTAACCTGCAATGATGTAGCCAAGTTCTGACAGGCTTGCACCCAAGCTGGACTGCATAGACGGAATTGCGACATTCACGACGAATAGGTCAAAGATCGTTACAAACCCTGCGAGAAGCAACACAAAAAGCCCGAGCCAAGGCAGAGGCGCTGTGGGATTTCTTCCGGTTTCCGGTTGGTGCGAAACGTGTCTTGTCCTTGTTTCGCTCGTGCAGATTTCAGTGCTCATCTTGCGTCCCTTTGTTGTGACGCGGTAGATGTGGCTCGAATGTGAAGCTGTTACAATTTAACTTATTATACTATTACAGCCAGCAATAGGTTGATCATGAGAATTCTCGACAGAACCAGGCCCGATCTTGCCGAATTTCTGCGCGCGCGCCGTGAGCGGCTGGCGCCTGGAGATGTCGGATTGCCGAGAGCAAAACGTCGGCGCACGCCGGGTTTGCGGCGCGAGGAAGTTGCCGCACTCGCTGGCGTCGGTCTTACTTGGTATACATGGTTGGAGCAGGGGAGAGAGATTGGCGTCTCTTCTGACTTTCTGGATAATCTTGCGCGAGTACTCAAACTCGATGCCACGGAGCGTCGGCATTTGTTTCTGCTGGCGCATGCGCGTCCACCAGCGGAGCCAGGCATTACCTTTTGTTCGGTGCCACGATTGGCTGCGAGGCTGGTTTCAGATCTTGCACCTCACGCCGCCTACATCATCAATCTACGATGGGACGTATTGACGTATAATGGCCCTGCCGATCATCTTTTTGGCTTCGGCAAACATGAACCGACGCGACGCAACCTTCTCTGGATGCTGTTCACCGATCCGGTTTTACGGAACACGTTTGCGCAATGGGAAAAGGACGCCCCTGCGGTTCTGGAAAGCTTCCGCCGTGATTATGCAGGCTCGCGTGACGAGGTCGGCATGCGTCACCTGATCGATGAGTTGGAACATGTATCGCCAGAGTTTAAGGCCATGTGGCGTCAACAGGACGTACTTGCCCCCTGTACGGGTGTTCGCACGCTTGCGGTCGATGGGACATTACTGAACTTTGAATATACGTCGCTGCTAGTCGATGGTGGGCAGCATCTGCGGCTCATTGTGTATGCCTTGACTGCGCCAGTGTCTTTCTGAACCACGGTCCGTTTTCAGGTGCCGGAAAAAACAGCCCCGGCCAAAAACGCCGGAGCCGTTCAATAGGCTAAATCTACACTTTAGATCACGCCGTGCGCCCGCATGGCTTCTGCCACGCGAATAAAGCCGGCGATGTTGGCGCCAAGCACGTAATTGTCTTTCGCGCCATATTCTTCAGCTGTTTCTGCACAGCGGTCATGAATGCCCTGCATGATTTGGCCAAGACGCTCGCGGGCAGTCTCGAAGCTCCAGCTGTCACGGCTGGCGTTCTGCTGCATTTCCAGTGCCGAGGTGGCAACGCCGCCAGCATTAGCCGCTTTGCCCGGTCCGAAAAGAATGCCTGCCTCCTGAAACGCGCGAACTGCATCCGGCGTCGACGGCATGTTGGCGCCTTCCGCGACGGCAATCACACCGTTGGCAATCAGGGTCTTTGCATCGCGACCGGATAATTCGTTTTGCGTGGCGCAAGGTAGCGCAACGTCACAAGGCACGTCCCAGATCGAGCCGCTACCGGATGCAATGAAATGGACGCCCTTGGACTTGACGCGGGCATATTCAGACATGCGTTCACGGCGTACTTCCTTGATCTCCTTGACGAGGTCAAGATCGATGCCTTCTTCGTCAATGATGTAGCCGCTGCTGTCAGAGCAAGCGACGACGGTTGCACCATAGCTGATAGCCTGTTCCATGGCATAAATCGCCACATTGCCTGAACCGGAAACGGTAACCTTCTTGCCTTCGAAGTCGGTGCCTTTTCTTTCGAGCATAGCGCGTGTGAAATAGACGGCGCCGTAGCCGGTCGCTTCCTTGCGCACCAGAGAGCCGCCATAGCTCAGGCCCTTGCCGGTGAAGACGCCTGCCTCAAAGCGGTTGGTCAGGCGCTTGTACTGGCCAAACATCCAGCCGATTTCGCGGCCGCTGACACCAATATCGCCAGCAGGTACATCGGTGTGTTCGCCGAGATGACGATAAAGTTCGGTCATGAAGGATTGGCAAAAGCGCATGATTTCGCCTTCGGAACGACCCTTTGGATCAAAGTCCGAACCGCCTTTGCCGCCGCCGATCGGCAAGCCGGTCAAGGCGTTCTTGAAGATCTGTTCGAAGCCAAGGAACTTGATGATGCCGAGATTGACGGAAGGGTGGAAACGGAGGCCGCCCTTATAAGGACCGAGTGCCGAATTGAACTGCACGCGGAAGCCACGGTTGATCTGTACCTGACCCTTGTCATCAACCCATGGCACGCGGAAAATGATCTGACGTTCCGGTTCGCAGATGCGCTCGATCAGGGCATCGGCGAGGTAACCGGGATGTTTGGAGACGACGAGGCCGAGGCTTTCCAGTACTTCGCGGGTGGCCTGATGGAACTCCGGCTCCGCAGGATTGCGCTGCAGGACCTGTGCTAGAATGGGTTCAAGTTTCTCGTCGACGGTCGCCATGGCGACACTCCTTTCATCATCAATAAGAAGGCATGAGGGCCGCCGGTTTTCAATCGGCAAACCCACTGGGACAGTGCTCTCGCAAGGCGCCGGATGCATCGCCCGTCATCCGTGCCTGGTGGCTAGCGGCGGGAGTTAGTGCAGATCGGCTCAGATGCACGACGTTGTGCATCTGACGGTGTTTTGAACTGAATGCAGGCAAATTGCCGCTGTTGTGGGCAAAATGGAGGGGTGGCGCCAAAATGAGTCTGAGTCCAAAAGCGGCAAATGATCAATTGATAGGCTTATCGATTTAATTTTTGCGCCTTACAAGGACGGAAGTCCTCATTTCGGTACTCGCGTTAGATTTGAGTTGTGCCTTGTCCGCAATCAGCGGGTTGTAGCTAAAAGCTTGCGTCCAGCCGGTAGCCTTACCGGTGCTCCTATTAATCTCACGATGCAAATATTCTGGCGGCATCCGCTCAAAAGGTCTTTCAGTAATTGTTGATGTAAAAATGTACGAACAAGTACGTATGTGGTTGCAAAACAGATGCCAGCGGCACTATACCGCAGTCTCGGGAAGAAATTCCCTTCGCTGTCGTGCGCGGGAGGGCATGGTGGTAATATAAGAAAGTCCTTGCAGAGGGCGCTCCCTGAATTGCTGGTCATCTGGACCGGCCAAGATGTCGGCGCCCGTTCGAAAGCAGTGTGGTGACCGTAATTGAATGTGATCTCCGCTTCTGCTTCCGTCGCTGTGGGCTTTGACTGTCGACTCTGTCGAATCCACAATTGGAGCTAGAGATAAATGAAAGCCTCTAAAGGCATCCTGTCCCCGATAGCCAGGTTATGGCTATTCGTGCTTGGCGCCGTTCTCATTCTCGCCGGTCTGTTCTTTGCCGCTGCTGGCGGCAAGCTGGTGTCGCTGGGCGGTAGCTGGTACTTTCTGATTTCCGGCATTGCCATCGTCGTTGCCGGTTTGCTCGTCATGATGCGCAAGCCCGCTGGCGCACTTCTTTTCTGCCTGGTTACAGCGGCTACGGTTGTCTGGGCGTTGCTGGATGCCGGCCTTGAATTCTGGCCGCTGATCTCGCGTTTGCTGGCCTTTGGTGTCGGTGCGACTGTGGTCGTGCTCAGCCTGCCGTTGTTGCGCAAGGCTTCCGGAAAGACACCGGCCTATCTGCCGTCTTTTGCCATCGCAGCGCTTCTGGCGGTTGTCTCAGGAGCCGGATTTGCTGGCATGTTCGTGCCGCATCCGACCGTTGCCTTTAACGGTACCGTTGTGCCTTTGACGCCAGTTGATCCGGCCAAGGAGCAGAAGAACTGGGAGGCCTACGGCAACACGACCGGTGGCTCGCGCTTTGCAGCGCTTGACCAGATTACTCGCGATAACGTCAAGGATTTGACCGTTGCCTGGACCTACCAGACCGGTGATACGCCCATCAGCCCCGGTGGCGGTGGTGCGGAAGACCAGTTGACACCGTTGCAGGTTGGTGACCGCGTCTTCTTGTGCACACCGCATAACAACGTCATCGCTATCGATGCGGACACGGGCAAGGAAATCTGGAAAAACGAGATCAATGCCAAGTCGTCCGTGTGGATGCGCTGCCGTGGTCTTGCCTATTTCGATGCGACCCGTCCGCTTGAGCAGCCAACCGTTGATGGCTCGACGCCGGTCACAGCAGCCACAGTTCCGGAAGGTGCTCTTTGCCAGCGCCGCCTGCTGATGAACTCCATCAATGCCGAGCTTTTTGCAATTGATGCCGACACCGGCGCATTTTGCCCTGATTTTGGCACCAACGGCCGCGTCGATCTGAAGATTGGTATGGGCGATGCCCCTGATCCGCAATATGTGCTGACATCAGCGCCGACGCTTGCTGGTACCACTGTTGTTGTCGGCGGTCGTATTGCCGACAACGTTCAGGTCGATATGCCGGGCGGCGTCATGCGCGGTTTCGATGTGATCACTGGCGAATTGCGTTGGGCATTTGACCCGGGCAATCCTAAAATCACCAAGCTACCTCCAGAAGGTCAGACCTATACACGTTCGACACCGAATGTTTGGGCCGCAATGTCCTATGATGCAGCATCGAACACTGTATTTTTGCCGGTTGGTAGCCCATCAGTTGACCTCTACGGTGCGACGCGTACGGACCTTGACCACAAATACGGTGCGTCGATGCTGGCGCTGGACGCCACCACAGGTCGCGAGAAGTGGGTCTATCAGACCGTTCATAACGATCTCTGGGACTTTGACGTGCCAATGCAGCCGTCATTCTTCGACTTCAAGAAGGCTGATGGATCGACTGTTCCGGCCCTGACCTTCGGGACCAAGGCTGGCCAGATCTGGGTGCTCGATCGTGCGAACGGTCAACCTCTGACTGATGTCGCCGACGTGCCGGTCAAACCAGGTAAAATCCCGAACGAACCTTATGCTCCGACACAAAAATTGTCGGTTGGCATGCCGCAGATCGGTGCGCAGACGTTGACGGAAAGCGACATGTGGGGTGCGACGCCGTTTGATCAGCTGTTGTGCCGCATTGCCTTCAAGGGCATGCGTTATGATGGTGTCTACACCGTTCCGGGAACAGATCTGGCGCTGAATTTCCCAGGCTCGCTTGGTGGCATGAATTGGGGCGGTTTCTCCACCGATCCGACGACAAACACCATATTTGTCAACGACATGCGCCTTGGTCTGTGGATTCAGATGAAGGAAGCCGCACCAAGCACTGCCGTCAACAGCGGTTCGGAAGCGACCAATACCGTCATGGGCCTCGTGCCGATGCGCGGTACACCTTACGCGGTCGACAAGAACCGTTTCCTGTCGGCGCTCGGTATTCCGTGCCAGGCCCCTCCCTATGGTTCGCTGACTGCCATCGACATGGACAGTCAGAAGATCAAGTGGCAGGTGCCGCTCGGTACGGTTGAAGATACCGGCCCTATGGGTATCAAGATGGGTCTTCCAATCCCGATCGGTATGCCGACCATTGGTGGCTCGCTGGCCACGCAGGGCGGTCTGGTATTCTTTGCCGCCACCCAGGACTACTATCTGCGCGCATTTGACAGTGCGACAGGCAAGGAAATCTGGAAGGCCCGTATGCCGGTTGGAAGCCAGGGTACGCCGATGACCTACAAGTCGCCGAAGACTGGCAAGCAGTACATTGTCATCTCGGCCGGTGGTGCACGTCAGTCGCCTGATCGCGGCGACTATGTGATCGCCTACGCGCTGCCAAACTAAGCCGTCAGGTACATTTCCTGGAAAAAGAAATGCCCGGCCATGCGCCGGGCATTTTTATGGAGCAGCCCACTGGCTGCCGGAACAGTCCGTGGTGACATAGGCCAATACGGAATCGACCACCATCTGTCTGTGCCGCTGGTAGATATCGGGTACGGAGAGGTCGCACTGGAAGAGTGTGCCGAATGTATGTTTGTTGGTAACGCGGAAAAAACACTGTGAACTGATCAACATGTGCAGATCAAGCGGTTCGATATCGCGGCGAAACACACCGGTTTCCCGGCCTCGGCTGATGATATCTTCCAATGTTTTAAGCACGGGCGGGCCCGCATCCCCGATCGCCTTCGATTGCTTCAGATGCATGGCTTGGTGGATATTTTCATTCATTACCAGACGCACAAAACCGGGGTTGGCCTCATCGTGGTCGAATGTGTGTTCAATCAATTTTTTCAGGGCTTCAACAGGAGAGAGTGCCGCAAGGTTCAATTGTCTCTCAAATGTCCGGGCCTGAATGTAGGCCTTCTCCAAAACCGCAAGATAAAGGCCGGTTTTGCCACCGAAGTAATAATAGATCATCCGCTTGGATGTCTTGGTGCGCTCGGCTATCGCATCAACCCGTCCGCCGGCCAGTCCCAGAGCGGCAAATTCTTCCGTGGCCGCTGCCAGAATGTCTTCCTTGGTTTTGTCGGGATCATTCTTTCGCGTCTCGCGCTTTGGACTTCGCATCTGAGTTCAGCTTTCTTCGCATCTAAACAGGAACATCCGCTGGTAGGTCCATTTGGTATAAAATGCGAGTGGAAATAAGGCCAGTCGATCGCGGCTGGGTTGCTTGTGGTCATCTCGGCATCCTCTGTATCGCCGGTAAATCCTATATGACATTTCCTGGTTCTGTCCTTTTCAGGACTGCCGGATGTGTCTGTCTGGTGGCTGAGTGCAGCTGTGAATTGCATGGTCCCAAAGCCTTCAATTCCCTGAGCAGCAGTGAATGTTAGCAATCCCGATGGGCTTTATATTTTGGTTTGTCCCGATCGCTGACTTCGATGTGAAAAACCGCAATTCCAATCATTAATTTATTAAACTAACCATTGACGAGTGATAGGCGTTCGCCTAGTGATACCGCTGAGATCGGGAGCTCTCGTTTGTTTTAGGAGGACATCATGACCACGATTCTGAAGCCGACCCGCCGCCGCTTTGTACAGCTGACAGGTGCCGTTCTGGCATCCAGCGCGCTGTCAGCACCTGCTATAGCGCAGGAGAAACAGCTGACGATCATTTCCAACCGCGGCAACGCCGGTCAGCGCAAAGCGCTTGAAACGATTGCAGCTGAATTTGGCAAGGCTGTCGGTGCAAATGTCACCGTCAATAACATGGATCACGAGGCGCATAAGACCGCGATCCGCAACTATCTCGTGGCAAGCCCGCCGGATATCTGCTTCTGGTTCTCCGGCAGCCGTATGCGTGGTTTTGTGCAAAAGGGGTTGTTCGAGGACGTTTCCGATCTCGTAGCCAAGGAAAATTATGCGGATGTGCTGGGCGGTACGCTCGGTTCCGTTACTGTTGATGGCAAACAATATGGTTTGCCGACCGGCGGTATCCTCTGGGGTCTGTTCTACCGCCAGGATACGTTTGACCAGCACGGTCTGACCGTTCCAAAGACATTCGATGACTTCTTTACCTTGGCTGAACAGTCCAAGAAGGCTGGCATTATTCCCATGAGCATGGGCACCAAGGATCAGTGGCCTTGCGGCGGGTGGTTCGACCACATGAACCTGCGTATCAATGGTCTTGAGCATCACATGGATCTGATGAACGGCAAGGTGAAATACACCGATGCATCGCTCAAGGATGTTTTCGACAAGTGGGAAGCGTTGATCAAGGCTGATTTCTTCACGCCAAACGGTTCGTCCTACGAGTGGGATCCTGCCGCGGCCAGCCTGGTGCAGAAAAAGTCCGCGATGATGGATCTCGGCAACTTTATCAAATATGCGTTCCCGGCCGAAGATCTGCAGCATGTGCGTTTTGCGCCTTTCCCGACGATCAATCCGGGCATGGACCAGTTCGAGGACTTCTCGGTGGATTCGATCCACATGCCGTCGGGTTCGAAGAACAAGGAACTGGCACGTGAATTCCTGGCTTACTTCTACAAGCCGGAAAACCTGAGTGCTTACCTTGCGCCGGAAGGCAATGTGCCTGCCCGCAGCGACTGCACGATCGGTGACGATCCGATCCTGAAAATGGCAGTCGCTGAGCTGAAAAACGTCAAGGGCACTTCGCAGTATTACGACCGCGACAGCGATCCTGATCTTGCGCAGGCCGGCCTCAAGGGCTTCCAGGAGTTCATGGCAAAGCCTGAGCGTCGCGAGCAAATCCTGACGCAGATCGAGCGTACTCGCCAGCGCATCCACGGCTGATCGCCGCTTCGTTTCAAAAGGAGGTGGGCTTGTTCCACCTCCGATCATTTCCATAGGATATGCCCATGTCTCTTTGGTGGCGCAGCCATCGTAACTGGCTGACACCCGCGCTGTTGCTTGCGCCGGGCCTGATACTTTTCCTCGTTGTCATCATTGCCTCGTCGCTTGAGACGTTCCGTATCTCGTTTTACGACTGGGACGGCATGGGCCCGAAGACATGGGTTGGTCTTGGCAACTACCGTGAACTGTTCGACGATCCGCAGTTCTATGTATCGCTGAAGAACAACACGATCTGGCTGATCACGTTCCTGCTGGCGCCGCCCGCCGGTCTGGCGATCGCGCTTCTGGTCAATCAGAAAATTGCTGGCATGCGATTTATCAAATCGCTGTTCTTCATGCCGCTGGTGCTGGCAACCGTCACGGTTGGTGTGATTTTCGGATGGTTCTACGATCCGACCTTCGGTCTGCTGGCCATCATCTACCACGCATTCGGTGCGGAGGCGCCAGCGCTTCTTTCCGATGAAAACCTTGTGACCTTCGCTGTTGTTGGCGCTGCCCTGTGGCCACAGATCGCCTTTTGTATGGTGCTGTTTCTGGCCGGTCTCAACAATCTCGATGAGGAGTTGATCGGTGCTGGCCGTGTTGATGGCGCGAAAGGCTGGCAGATGCTGCGCCATATCGTTCTGCCGCAGCTCAGCCAAGTTGCCTTTATCGCCGTTGCCATCACCGTTGTCGGTGCCCTGCGGTCGTTCGATGCGATCTCGGTGATGACCGCCGGTGGTCCGTTCGGTTCCTCCATGGTGCTAGCGTACCAGATGTATGATCAGTCGATCTTCTCGTACCGTTTCGGTTATGGGGCTGCGATTGCCACCATCCTGTTCCTCATCATGTCCATATTCATTGCCTGGTATCTGCGCGGGCTGATCAAATCCGAAAAGAGGAGCTGATCCGATGTATCCTCGTCCCATACCCGAGAACAAAAAACTTGCCCGCTTTGGATATATGGCTGGCGTTTCGCTGGTGCTTGTCCTGTGGCTGTTGCCATTGTTTGCCGTCATCATGACGTCCTTCCGGTCGTTTGATGACGTAATGGCCGGAAACTACTGGGGCTGGCCCAGCAAGTTCAATCTCGTCGAGAACTATGTCGCGGTCTTCGAACAGACCAAGATGACCCGCTATTTCATGAACAGCCTGATCATTACGGTGCCCTCGGTCATCATGGTTCTGGTGTTCTCGACGCTGACCGGTTTTGTGCTGTCGCGCTATCGTTTTCGGGGTTCGATGGTGATCTTTGCGATCTTTGTCGGCGGTAATTTCCTGCCGCAGCAGATCATGATGATTCCGATCCGCGACCTGATGGTTTCGATCGGCCTCTACGATACCTTCTATGCGCTGATCCTGTTCCACGTTGCCTTCCAGACCGGCTTTGCCACACTGTTCATGCGCAACTTCATTGCCGCCTTACCGGACGAACTGTTCCAGGCGGCACGTGCCGAGGGTGCGTCACCCTGGCAGACACTGATCCACATTGTCGTGCCCCTTGTCCGCCCTGCGCTCGCAGCACTTGCCATTCTCGCCTTCACCTTCATCTGGAATGATTATTTCTGGGCGCTGGTGCTGACTCAGAGTGATGTCGTCAAACCGGTTACTGCCGGTCTCTCCAACCTCAAGGGTGAATGGGTTTCTGCCTGGAACATTGTTTCGGCCGCCACGATCTTCGTCGCGATCCCGCCGGTCGTCATGTTCTTCCTGATGCAGAAGCACTTCATTTCGGGCCTCACCATGGGAGCGGTCAAAGGATGACTGTTGCCGCCCAGAACCCGACGCCCACCAACCAGACGAACAATAAGGACAAGATCGGCATGAAAAGCGTCGAACTTACCAATGTCGAAAAGCACTATAGTGGTTTCCACGCGCTGAAGGACATCAACCTTACGATTGAAAAGGGCGAGTTTATCGTGATGGTCGGTCCATCCGGCTGCGGTAAGTCCACGCTACTCAAGACCATTGCCGGTCTCGAAACCGTTACCTCTGGCACGTTGACGATCAATGGTCGTGATGTGACCAAGGAAGAGCCGGGCGATCGTGGCATAGCCATGGTATTTCAGTCCTACGCGCTTTATCCGCACATGACGGTTGGCGAAAACATGGGCTTTGGCCTGAAAATGGCAAAACGGCCAAAGGCCGAGATTGATGCCGCCGTAAAGCGCGCTGCCGAAATCCTGCGTATTACCGAACAGCTCGATAAGCGGCCAAAGCAGCTGTCCGGCGGCCAGCGCCAGCGCGTAGCGATCGGACGGGCTATTACGCGTTCTCCGGAGGTATTCCTGTTTGACGAACCGCTGTCCAATCTGGATGCGGCACTGCGCACGCAGATGCGCGTGGAACTGTCGACGCTGCATGCCGAGCTTGGCTCAACGATGATTTACGTCACCCACGATCAGGTCGAGGCGATGACGATGGCCAGTCGGATCGTGGTGCTGAATAAGGGGGCAATCGAACAGGTTGGTTCGCCGCTTGAGCTCTATGCCAACCCGATCAACCATTTTGTCGCCGGCTTCCTCGGTGCGCCGCGCATGAATTTCTTTGAAGGTCGTGTCGTGACCGTTTCGGGCAACCGCGTCAGCGTCACTGTCGAGGGACTACCGGAATTGCAATTTGCCGATATCGCCGACGTGAAACTTTCTGTCGGCGACAAGGTCATGGTTGGCGTGCGTCCGGAACGGTTTAAAACCGGAGAGCAGACCGGTGACGCCAGTTTCGAGGCGAAAATCCGCCTGATCGAACATCTTGGCCGCGAGACAATCCTTCACGTTGACGGCGGTCCTGTGGTCACCACCGGCTCCGACACCGGCACCCAGAACATTACTGTTCAATTGGGTGATGTCGTTGCCTTTTCCAACGGTCAGTCGGTGAAGGTCAGCTTCGACCTCTCGGACGCTTACCTCTTCGGGCCTGACGGCAAAACGATCACTCCTGCGAAAGCCGCCACCCGCACTTAATTTAATTTGGAGTTTTGAAGATATGAAACGGTCCAATCCAGCGCCGCTTTCGGCTTGGCGCACGCTTAACCTTGACGATTTTTTGCTTGGCGTGCCGCATTATCCTGAGCATGTCGATGAAAGCTACTGGCAGCGTGATGCCGAGCGGATGAAGGAACTCGGTTTCAACACGGTGCGTATGGGCGAATTTGCCTGGCACATATGGGAACCCTTTGAGGACAAGTTCGACTTTGACCTGTTCGACCGGGCGATTGAGGTGCTTGGCAAGGCTGGCATCAACACCGTTCTCTGCACACCAACGGCGACACCACCGCGTTGGTTGACACATAACTATCCTGAAGTGCTGCGTGTTGACCGCAACGGCCGTCGGGCAAGCCACGGCTCACGCCAGCATTGCGACACGACCAGCCCTGTGCTGCGTCACCACAGCCGCCGCATTACCAAGGCAATGGCCGAACACTATAAGGACAATCCCTATGTTATCGGCTGGCAGACAGACAATGAGCTGAACACCACGGTGTCGGAATCGTTCTCGGATTCTGCCGCACTCGCGTTCCGTAATTTTCTGCGTCACAAATATCAGACAATCGATGATTTGAACTTCGCTTGGGGCGGCCATTTCTGGGCCACTGCCTATGACAATTTCGATCAGGTCGTGTTGCCAATGCCGATGGCACCATCCTATTTGAGCCCCGGCCACGTCCAGGACTATCACCGCTTCCTGGCTGTAGCGACCGCAACCTTCCAGCATGATCAGGTCAAGATCCTGCGTGAAACCAATTCCGACTGGTTCATCTTCCACAATCTCGGCAATCTCACCGATATCGATTTCCGTGGTCAGTTTGGTCAAGACCTCGACTTCATCGGTTTCGACATCTATCCGATGCTCTATGACGAGTTCCGCCGGACGGGCGGCCATGCCGCAACGCAAGCCCTGCAGATGGATTTGTGCCGCAGCTATTCCGGGAACTTCATCGTGCCGGAGCAGGCCTCTGGTCTTGGCAGCCAGCCAGCCTTCACGACGATGACACCAGAGCCCGGCGAAATGCGCCGCATGGCACTGTCATCCGTGGCGCGTGGTGCAGATGGTCTGATGTTCTTCCGCTGGCGCCCGGCGCATTTTGGTGCGGAAATCTACTGGATGGGCATTCTCGACCACGATGACGTGCCACGTCGCCGTTATGAAGAGGCTCGTCATTTCGCGTCGGACATCAACAAGATCAAGAGCAAGTTGCTGGGCACCAGTGTTCAGATCGACATCGGCATTGCCGGCGCGGACTTCGACAACCAGGAAGCCCACAAGACTTATCCGATCGGCCTGCCGTCGCCGGTGGAAGATGCAGTTCATCTGCACCGCTTCGCCTACCAGAACGGTTACGCGACCGGCTTCGTCCATCCGGAAGACGACCTGTCTCGCCTGAAGGTCTACTACATTCCGCACTGGGTCATGTGGGATAATGCCTGGACACCAAAACTGCGTGCCTTTGTTGAGGCTGGTGGTACGGTGATCGTTGGCGCGATGACTGGTACCCGTGACAGCAACAACCATATCATTCGTGAGCAGGCGCCGGGCGCACAGCTTTCCGAATTGACCGGAGTGAGGGTTGAAGAGTTCGGCCGTGTTGTGGCGGGTGGCGGGCAAGGTCTGTTCCAGCGCAATGCGCCTGATGCCGGCATGTATGTGCCGCCGCAGGTTCTGCCGTCTTCGTCGTCGGAACGGTCCTACAAGATGCAGATCGGTAACCGTGAGGCGACGGCCGAACATCTCTACGAGACCATCGAAATCGCTGACGATGTGAAGGTCCTGGGGTCCTGGTCCGATCGCAGCCTGGCTGGAAAACCGATGCTGACCGAGCGCAACGTCGGGCAGGGACGTGCGATCTATCTCGCAACCTATCTCACACCTGAGGTGGTTGAGCTTCTGGTATCGACTGTCATTGCACAGTCGGGTGCCGAGCCTCTGGTTGAAGATTTGCCATCCGGCGTCGAAGTATCGCTCCGCACGGCAGAAGATCGTCGCCTGCTTTTCGTCATCAACACGACAAGCGAAAGCCGCTCTTTCAAGGCACTGCCTGCTGGTCAGGATCTGTTGACGGATTCAGCCGTGTCAGGCCCAACTGAACTGGCTGGCTACGGCTGCCTGGTGATTGAGCTCAGCTAAGTCTCCACCCTCCCAGGAGAGTGATGCTCGAGCTATCAAGACGTGCGGGGAACTAGGTGCCCCGCACGTTTTTGTATCTGCATAGCGGGCTGGTCAGACTGGTGTTTCGTCTGCGGCCACATCGACTTCGAAGTCGAACAGTCGTTGGGTCGCGAGCGCTGCAGCACCCGGACTCCAGAAATTGTCGCGTTCATCCGCTAGGATGGGTGGCGCCTGCATAAAACAGTATTTTCCCAGCGTTTCCGTCATCGGGTCGAGCAGGAACGGCCCGAATGCGGTTGCCTCGCCACCTGCGATAACGATTTCCGGGTCAATCGTATTGATCTGGGCTGCAAGCTGGATCCCGATCTGCTCGCCTGCATCCTTCAGAATTGCACGTGTTTCGGCATCACCCTGTTTGGCAGCTTCCAGCATGTCAAAGCGGTCCTTGGCGGCAGGCAAGTCCTTGGTTTTGCGCCACCGGGCAACAATGGCGGGTTCGGAATAGGATGCCTGCAGACAGCCCCGTTGACCGCATTCGCAGAGCGGTCCTTCCAGATGCTGTTTGACATGCCCCAGTTTCCCGGCATGGCCGTGCGCACCGCGCAGAACCACGCCATCTGCCACGGTTGCAGAGCCAATACCGGCACCAATGGCGAGTGCGATAAATGTACCGACGTTGCGGCCAAGCCCGAAAAGGTGGTGAGCCAGCGCAAAGGCAATCGTGTCATCTTCCATCCATACGGGGATGCGCGATTTTGCAAATAGCTGCTCGGCGAAGTGTACATTGTTCCAGCCAAAACGATGGCTTTTCAGACAAATTCCGTTGCGATTGTCGATGATGCCGGGCATTGAAAAACCAATGCCTGTTACTGGGCCGATCCCTTTGGGCGCATTGGCAATCAGGTGTTTGATTGCCTGATGGGATGCCTCGACAATTGTCTCAGGACGGGTGTTGGAATAGTCAATCGCGTGAGACAGGATTGGTGTTGTCGAGAGGTTCGTCAGGATGCACTCAATCCTGTCGATGTTCATCTTGATGCCGATAGCCGCATGACCATCATAATTGATGGCCACTGGTGTCGGGCGTCGACCGCTGGCACCACGTGTCGTTTCCTGCTCGATGAGGTAGTTTTCCTTGACGAGATCGCCAACAACGAAGGTGACCGTAGCCCGGCTAAGTCCCGTCACATCAGCGATTTCGGCCCTGCTCAATGGACCTTCCCGGCGCAGCAAATTTAGGACAAGGCGCCGGTTCATCGCGCGCGAGGTTCGCTGATCAATCTTGAGCATGATATTCCAAGGTCACTGCTGCCGGGCAGCAAATAATTTACGGAGTTGATTCTGCAATCGGTCAAATAAATACCATAACCGGACAGATCACGCTGAAAAAACATAATTTTCTCAACCGTACATTGGTGTCGTGTCGTGACGATGGTGCGATCTGGTTGCGGGTAAAGTCGCCGCAGGTCTTGGAGCCGAAGGCCCAGCCAAGTATTGTAGAAAAAACAGCTTTACTCGAATTTTGCACGTAATTGGTTGAGATTGTCATGCGTTGCGGTGGCGCGCGCCGTATTCCTTGCGGAGAACCGGAAGGTGAGGAGATCACCGATAACGGTTGCACCAATCAGCCAACTGGCCAATTTCGACGCCACAGCCATGGAATGCAGGGCAACTGTTACCTGATCGCGGAACAATTCATTGAGCTGAGTGCCGGACACCAGAACGGTTGAAACGCCAATCTTGCCAGCGTGCTCTATTAGCGCGGCGATATCCTTACGGCGGGTCGCGGCATGAAAAATCACCAGTGTATCGCCCTTGCGAAGGCCAATCATGCTGTTGGCAAGATCAAAGCCGCTGCTTGCAACGGTCTGCGTGACAAGGCCAGCACGCAACAGACCGGTGGCCAGATGGCGTGCTGGTTGTTCCGCCACGCCTATGCCGAGACACCAGACTGTTCCGGCATTTTCAAACAGTGTCACCGCCTGCTCGATAGCGCCAGGATCAAGCGCTTCGCGGGTTGCTTCCAGTATTTCGTGTGCGGCTGCGAAGATGGCATCGCGGGCCGCCAATGCGTCCGGCGCCACGGAATTGATCTTGTGGCCAAGACGTGTGCTGGGCGATGTGTGGGTGGCGATAGGCCGATTGATCAGGCGTTTCAGTTCCGGCAGGCCGGAAAAGCCCAGACGGCGGGCCGTGCGAATGACGGTGGCATCGCTGGTGTCGCTCGCGGCCGCAATCTCACCTGCGCTGCGAAATGCCAGATCGGCTGGCGCCAGCGTCAGCAGATAATCGGCGACGCGACGCTCGGTCCGTGTCAGCGTGCGCGCATTGGCATCGTAATGGCGGCGCAGAAGTGCCGAGGCTTGGGCAACGCCCGAATCTGTGTGCGAGGGGTCGGTCATTGGGTTTGCCTAACACAGTATGGGAATGCCGTCATTGTCAGGACACTGCGGCAAGTGGCAGGCAAAGTGGTGTGCCGTCACTTGGGTGAGGGATGACCATGGCCGCCACGCCAAACACGCTTTTTATCAGCTCTGCGGTCAGCAGTTCCTGCGGATTACCGGCAGCATGAATGCCACCGTCGGCAACCGCAATAATGTGATGGGCAAACTGGGCGGCATGATTGAGGTCATGTACCACCATGACAACGGTGCGCCCTAGCTGCTTGTTGAGTTGACGCAGTAGTTGCAGGACTTCCATCTGGTGCGCGATGTCGAGATAAGTTGTTGGTTCATCGAGCAGCAGAATGGGTGTTTCCTGCGCAAGTGCCATGGCGATCCAGGCGCGCTGGCGTTGACCGCCCGACAGACGGTGCAGCGGTTGGTTTGCCAGATTGGCCAGGCCTGCGTCGGCAAGAGCGGTATCGACCACCGCTTCATCATGGTCGCTGGAGCGCGCCAGTAGCGCCTTGTGCGGGTAACGACCGAAGCGGCACAGCTGGCGAACTGTCAGACCATCCGGTGCGACAGGATTTTGTGGCAACAGCGCCATGATGCGGGCAACAGCCTTGCCTGGGCTTTGAGTAATGTCCTTGCCATCCAGCAGGACCGTGCCACCAACAGGGTTCAGGACCTGTGCCAAGGTACGCAGCAATGTGGATTTACCGGAGCCGTTGGCACCAATCAGTGCCGTAATCTTTCCGTCCGGGATTGCCAGCGACACCTGATTGAGTACGGAGTTATTGCCATAACCGACGCTCAAGGTTGCAGCTTGTAAACGGTCCTGTTGGATATCAGCCACGACGGCGAGCCTCCCAAAGCAAGAGGAAGAAGAGATAGGGTCCACCGATCACCGAAGCGACAATGCCGGCCGGAATTTCATTTGGCAGTGCCACCAGTCGTCCGATCAAATCCGCCAACAGAAGTGCCAGTGCCCCGGTCAGTGCGGTGGCTGGAACGAGATGGCGGGCATGTGGTCCCACCATAAGCCGAGCGATATGGGGCACCAGCAAACCCAAAAAGCCGATGCTGCCGACGCTTGCGACGGCGCCTGCCGTCAAGACCACTGCGGTCAAGACAAGGCTGGTGCGTAAAAGATTGGGTGAGATGCCAAGGCTTTTCAGCGTATCGTCACCAAAGGCAGAAATGTCGAGAACCATGGCGAGCAGAATGATGGCTGGCAGGCAGGCGAGAAGCCAGACTGACAGCGACAGAATGTCGGAAATTGTGCTGCCGTAGACGCTGCCTGCCAGCCAGACCATGCTTTGGTCGATACCCCGTGGATAACGCACCATCAAAAACTGCATCATGGCTTGTGCCAGTGCGCCAAGCGAAACGCCGACCAGCGCCAAGGTGGTGACGCCACCGCCAAGGCCGCGGCCGATCGCCAGCAGCAGGGCCGCAACGGCACCCGCGCCGATGATAACACCAACCGGCACGCTCCAGATGATCCAGGCTGGTGGTGCAAAAATCAGTGCCAGCATCGCGCCGAGACCCGCGCCCTTAGTGATGCCGACTACATCGGGCGAGGCGATCGGGTTTCGCAAAGCCACCTGTAAGAAAAGACCTGCCAAAGCGAGTGCAGCACCGGAGAGAATGGCGACGATGACGCGGGGCAGACGATATTGGCCGATGATGAAGGCATCTGGTCCGCCGAAAAGACCCGCCAGCACTCGGTTGAGAGAAAGCGGGACAGCGCCAAGTGCCATACTGACCAAGGCAAGCAGAACGAGCAATACCGCAAGGCCAACGCATACCAGCGTGGTGCGCAAGGGGTGAGATGTTGATGGATCAACCAGCGCTGCGTTCATTGATTGCGGTTTCTCCACGTGATGAGCAAAAAGGCTGGTGCGCCAAGAATGGCAGTGACGATGCCAACCGGCAGTTCGGCCGGGTAAGTCGCGAGTTTGCCACCAAGATCGGCGCCGACAAGAAGCAGTGGACCTGCGACGGTGCTGAGGCTGAGTACGGTGCGCAAGTCTTCACCGATAAGGCTTCTGACGATGTGCGGCACCATCAGTCCGACAAAGCCGATTGGACCGGCAACAGCGACAGATGAACCGGCGAGGACAACGATCAATATTGACGCAAGGCCACCAGTTCGCTGGGCATTCTGCCCAAGCGATTGGCCGGTGCTTGCATCCAGCGCCAGCAGACCGAAATGATGGCCGCCTGCAATGGTGATGATGATACCGATGACTGTGAATGGCAGAATGATCAGAACCTTTGACCACTGGGCAGAGGTGACAGAACCCGCTAGCCAGTAGACAATGTCTGTGGATGCATTGTTGGCAATGAGCACTGCCTGCACAAGAGCGGCGAGCACCAGTTGCAGAGCCACGCCTGCGAGCGCCAGTTTCAGCGGCGTGATGGCGTTGGAAAGCGATAGCACCCACATGATGAAGCCGATGGCCGCTGCGCCAGCAAAAGCCGGTAGCACCGTTGTTCCGCCGGAAAGTCCGGGGAGTGCAATGACGCAAACGACAATCGCTAATGCTGCGCCACCATTTATGCCGAATGTCTGAGGTGAGGCGAGCGGGTTTCTGGTCAGTGCCTGGATCAATACACCGGCGACAGCCAGATTGGCGCCGACCAGTATGGCAAGCAACACGCGCGGCAGGCGAACATCCCAGATCAGCGCAGTTTCCACCGAACTATCAGGCTGGAACAGGGCGGCAAGCGATTGCTGGATGGTGAGGCCAGCGGCTCCCACCATAAGATTGCCGATAGCCACAATTGACAGCAGTACCAGCAGAATACCAAACAGCCAGACCGGATGGCGGCGAAAAGCTCCGCTCCACCCGATCTTGGTGTTTTCATGGGCAGAAGGCCCTGTGGCCCTCTCGGCCTTATTGGACATTGAAAACCTTGTTCAATACGTCATTGGCAATCAGTTCCGCGGTGCGAAGATCGCGGAAACGGGCGTATTGATTACGGTTCACTTCAAAGACTAGATTATTCTTTGCGGCGGCAATGGCTTTCCAAGCGGAATTGTCCTGCACGCGGTCGAAAATGGTGCCGCCTGGATCGGTGGCAACAAGCAGAACATCGGGATTGACGGCAACGAGACGTTCCAGACCAACGCCACTTTCAACCGGTTTGTCGGCCTTGATTGCAGCTTCAACGCCGATGGCTGCAAAGATCGAGCCACTGAAGGAATCGGATGTGTGCAAAGACCAATTGTCGGCTGTGGCAACGGCAAGCATGAATTTGCGATCATTGCCGGCCGGGATTTTTGCGGCGATGGCGGCCATCTTTGCCTCATGGTTGGCAACGACCTTTTCACCCTTGGCCTTGTCACCGATAGCATCCGCGATCGTTATGACGGCATCCTTGATGTCCTTGTAACTGCCATCCCAGCTGTTGAGAACGATGGTTGGCGCGATGGCACTCAACTGTTCGTAGATTGCGCCATGGCGGCGTTCATCGGCAATGATGAGGTCCGGCTGCAGTGCGCTGATCAGTTCGAGGTTTGGTTCCAGGCGAGTCCCGACGGAGCTGTATTCGATCTTTTTACCGAGGTTCTGCTCGATGCGATCCGGCTGATTGTCATCGGTAATGCCAACAGGCGTCACTCCAAGCGAATCCAATGCCTGCACAAAGGAAAATTCCAGCACGACGATGCGAGCAGGGGTGCCGGCGATCTCGGTTTCACCCAGTTTGTGGGTGATGGTGCGCGTCTCCTGCGCCAGGACCGGTGTCGTCGTGAACGCAAACAATGTTGCTGCAAATGCTGCGCAGAGTGCGCGCAAAGTATGGTTGGAAAAGAGGCGAGTCAGGGTCATGTGTCTCTCTCGGCGGCGGGGCCGCGATGTCTCCAAGGCGATGCCACGGCGGCGTCACGTTGGCCTGACTACACATTTGTAGTTTTTATTTCAATATACTTTCTTCAAATGGTCATGTTTTAGGTCGGCGTAATCTACTGAGGGAGGTGCCTTGGCCATAGTCCATACGATCCCTGATCTGCACGGACTATGGCACACTGATACAGTCGACTAGCGTAACGAATACCCACCGTCACTGAACAAAGTACTGCCAGTCATGTTGGTGTTGTCGAGCAGGAACAGGGCTGCATGCGCCTGTTCGTCGACCGTTGCCGGGCGTTGAACGAGGCAAAGTTTGCTCCAGTATTCATAGGCCGGCTCGCGTATCCCCGGCGGTCGGTTGCGCCAAAGGTCGCTATCGGTGGTGCCAGGGGAAAGGCAGTTTACCCTGATCGGATTGAGTTCGATGGCAAGCCCGCGGGCCAGCCCTTCCAGCGCCGAATTGCAGGCGGCGTAGGCCGGTGCACCAATCGGACGGACCGAGGCAGCACCCGCCATGAGAACAACAGATGCATTTGGTGCCAGACGGGGAAAGGCAGCGTGAACAGCCCAGTATTGGCCCCAGAATTTTGCCTTGAACAGGTCTTCGCTGGTGGTGATGTCACCGTCTGTAAAGGAACCGGTCTGGTAAGACGCGGCCGGTGTAAAAAGACCTGAAAGAATGGGCGCTTCTGCGAAAAAATCACGGAGCGACGTCTTGTCGGAAATCTCCACGGTGCGACCGGAAGCCCGGTCTCCCAATGTTGTAAGTGTCGTGGCAAGCCGCTCTGGCGACCGTCCGCCGAGAAAGAGGTGATCGCCACGTTCAATGAGTTTGCGGGCGAGGGCCAGTCCGATGCCGGACGTACCCCCGATGATGGCGTAGGTTCGATGTGTGCTCATGAACGCAACCATATTCTATCTCACAAGCGACTTGGAAACGCATAATTTTCTTTCGATTGCCGACCAAAATTCGCTAATAGACTGCCATGCGACATCAATCTGGCGACGATATTGGCGTGTTTCTCATGGTCTGCGAGGCGGGCAGCTTCGTCGCGGCCTCGCTTCGTTTAAGGCTCTCGGCGTCGGCTGTGGCAAAGGCCATCGGCAGGTTGGAAAGCCGCCTGGGCATTCGGCTGTTTCAGCGCACGACACGCGTCCTTAACCTGACGGCGGAAGGTGTGGTTTATCGCGATGTATGTTTACGGGCACGCAGCGAAATAGTGCGCGCTGAAGTGGCCATCGCTGGACTTGCGCATGAACCGGCCGGTATGCTTCACGTCAGCCTGCCGCCGCTCTTCGGGGCAAAAATTATCGCACCGGTGCTCTATGCGCTCTGCCGAGAATGGCCAAACCTTGATTTCAGTATTTCAACATCGACGGAACCGAGCAATCTCCTGGATGGCACGACGGATCTTGCTGTCAGAATTGGCGCGATACCCGATGTCAGCGGCCTGAACGCTCGATCTTTGGGGCTGCAGCAAATCGTTCTATGCGGTTCGCCCAGCTATTTCGAGACACGACCCATGCCACAAAGTGTAGCGGATCTCGAGGATCACGATGTGATCGCAGCGCCGCGTCAGGGCAAACCCGCACCGTGGCAATTTCACAGTCTCGACGGGGAAATGGTGAGCTGGCACCCCAAGGCGCGCCTTGTGCTTGATGGGAGTCTGTTGACACATTCGGCGATCTGCGACGGGCAGGGGCTTGGCCTTTTGCCACGCTGGCTGGTACGAGATGAGCTGGCCAGCGGTCGGCTGGTCTCCTTGATGGACGATAGGATCGCCGGACATCCGCCGATTCATGCAATCTGGCCTGCATCTCCTGTTATGTTGCCTCGCCTGCGGGTCGCCATTGATGCCATCGTGGCGGTGACACGGCCTCTCTTGAAGGATGGCACACTGGGTTGATAGTGCTAAGCGTCAACTTCCTCGCTAATCGTCGTGCGGATCGATGGACCGTGTGTGGTCATCCAGACGGCTAGAGAATCCAGCGTTGGTTTCAGTGTGCGGCCAAGTTCCGTGATTTCATATTCGACTCTTGGCGGCATTTCCGGATAGACCGTGCGTTTCACCAAGCCCTGTTTTTCGAATAGCCTGAGGTGACGGGTCAGTTCCTTCTGGGTGACGGGCGTCGCTGCACGTTGCAGGGTGCCAAAACGCACCGGCCGGTTTTCAACAATCAGGCGATAAAGCACGGGGATTGCCCATTTGCCGGAGATGAGATTGACGAAATCAACCATTGGGCACCGTACACCTTGTTCAATTTGCTCCATGCGTTTTTTCATTTTTTTCCTTTAGTAGCAATTTGGTGCCTACTATACAAAAGATACTAAAGCCCTGACAATCGTCTCGCATCAAAAAAGGAGACATATTATGGGACGCCTTGCAGGCAAACACGCGCTGATAACCGGTGGGACCAGCGGCATTGGGCTGGAAACGGCGCGCCAATTCCTGAAGGAGGGAGCAAAGGTTGCCATCACCGGCCGCTCAGTCGAACGGCTGGAGGACGCAAAACGTCAATTGGGTGCCGATGTCATCGCAATTGCCAACGAGGCGGGTGATATCGCGGCACAACGTCAACTCGCAGCGCAATTGAGTGAGGCATGGCCAGTCCTCGATGTGGTGTTCATCAATGCGGGCGATGTGACACACCGTCCGCTGGAAGACTGGGACGAGGCAACCTATGACGCCTTGTTCGCCACCAATCTGAAGGGGCCGTTTTTCCTCGTTCAGGCACTTTTACCGCTGTTGAAGGCTCCGGCTTCGGTCATTCTCTGCGGCTCGGTTTCCGCTCATATCGGCTTGTCGCAGTCCAGCGCCTATGCCGCAAGCAAGGCTGGCCTTCTGTCACTGGCGCGGACCTTGTCCGGCGAGTTCAAAGACAGGGGTATCAGGGTCAATGGATTGAGCCCCGGTCCAACCGAAACACCTGCCCTTGGCAAGCTTGGTCTGGAAAGTGACGCGGAAGAAGCGTTGCGCCGTGAAATCCGGCAATTGGTGCCAATCGGTCGTCTGGGCACGCCACTGGAACTTGCCAAGGCCGCAGTATTCCTTGCATCCGATGAAGCATCCTTCGTTGTCGGCACGGAACTGCTGGTCGATGGCGGGGTCGGTAATCTCTAGGCAGCAATCCATTCAGCCGCCCTTTCGTGTGGGCGGCTGACATCGGGAACCAACACGCTGGGTAGAGCTGGCTTTTATTTTGAAGACTGTCGTGCTGCAGCCTCAATCACATCTGCGACTTTTTCCGGTTGCGAGGCAAAGACCGCATGGCTTGCTGTTATTTCGGTGATCGCACTGCCTGCACGTTTGGCCATGTCACGCTCAAGCTCGGGATTGATTGAACGATCCTGCGTCGCGACGATTGCCCAGCTGCTCTTGGCCTTCCAGGCAGGGTCACCAACCTTGGCAGAGAAGGATTGTTTGGATGCAAAAACCTGCGCCTTTGCCATAAAAGCCGTTTCATCCTGAGGAAGGTCCGCCGCAAAGTCTTTCGCGAAAGCTGCCGGGTCGAGATAGAGATACTGACCGTCGGGTGTCTCGCGGATATTCATGCCCGAAGATGGCTTGGAACTTGCCAGCGACAACAGGCTTTCGCCCTTGTCCGGTTGAAAGGCTGCCACGTAAACGAGGCCAGCCACCTTGTTGTTATGTCCCGCTTCGGTAATGACCACGCCACCATAGCTGTGGCCGACCAGCAGGGTCGGACCATCTTGCATGTCAAGCACCCGGTTGGTTGCAGCAATATCGTCGGCCAGCGAGGTGATTGGTTGCTGGACAATCGTGACATTAAACCCCCGCTTTTCGAGAATTTCAGTTGCCTTCTTCCAGCCTGACCCATCGGCAAGGGCGCCATGGACGACAACAATGTTTTTAACGTCGGCTGCATGAGCGGCAAAAGCGGCAAGGCTGGCGACGAAGGCCACTGCGATTGTGGAAATAGAACGCTGCATGGTGAAGTTTCCTTTTTGAGAATGGGTTACGGGGCAGGCATCAGCCGAATGTGAAGGCGTAGGCTTCCACACCGGGATCAAGGAAGCGGATTTCGAATTTGCGGGTTGTTACGTCGCCGGATTGGCGAATAAGCTGATAAAGTCTTGTCGAACTGACCGTGCCGTAACCGTCGGCATCAATGTCTGCACCATGGTGTGCACCCGGTGCTTTGCCATCAATGGTGACCTGGAAACGGATGGGTTTGCCGGCCTCACCGGAACCGAGGACAAGATGCAGATCACGGGCGCTGAAGCGGGAGACGATCTTGTCATCCGGCTTGTTCGATACGGCCTGTTCCGGGTCTATGGTCCATGTGCCGGCCAGACCCCATTGGTTGAGATCAGGGTCGTCGACAGAATAATCAGTGGCGACGCCCGGCTCGACGGTTTCCGGTGAGACAAAACCGGTCGCGCGTTGATAACCGAGATAGGTTTCGCCAGAGCGGATATTCTTGAGATCTGGGCTTGCCTCAGCCCCCTGTGCGGCAGGGTTGACTGGTGCGCTTGCCTGCATGTTGCTGCCGGCTTCGTGGATCAGATCTTGAATTGCCTGTTCCGTTTGGCGGTAGTTTCCTTCGCCAAAGTGGTGGTACCGGATCTGACCATTTGCATCGATCAGGTAATGGGCCGGCCAATAGTTGTTTTCGAAGGCGCGCCAGATCTTGTAGTCGTTATCGATGGCAACGGGATAGTCGATCTTGAAGTCGCCAACCGCTTTGCGGACGTTGTCGATCTTCTTTTCAAAGGCAAATTCTGGTGCATGGACACCAATGACGACGAGCCCCTGATCCTTGTATTTTTCTGCCCAGGCGCGGACAAAGGGAACGGTGCGAATGCAGTTGATGCAGGAGTAGGTCCAGAAGTCGACAAGGACGACCTTGCCACGTAATTGCTCCGAGGTAAGCGGTGGCGAGTTCAGCCATTCAACCGCACCGCTAAACGATGGCGCGCGACCTTCAACCGGCAGATTGGCCTGAAATGGCTTGGTCAGGTCCGCCGGTGCCACGAGCGTGCCATTGCTTGCCACGTCAAACGAGCTGGAACCGTCTGTTTTGGGATGAACGCTGTCAAGGATGGCCTGTTCGAAGGCAGATGTACTGGCATAGGAAAGCCGTGCGAGCAGACCGGTATCGAGGCCAAGAGCAATCACCCCGACACCTGCCAGAACAGCAACACCCAGAGCCTGGCGAATGCGTTCGCTGACCCCAAGAGAATTCTTGAGAGTGGCGAAGACTTTACCGCCGAGCAAAAGCGCAAGACCAAGAGATGTGGCAGCACCTGCCGCATAGGCGGCCAGCAGCAAGGTCGTTTCGAGATTGGCGCCTTTGAGAGCTGCTCCGGTCAGCACAAGGCCAAGAATAGGGCCGGCGCAGGGCGCCCATAATAGACCGGTTGCAACACCGAGAATGAGTGCACTGACAGGAGAGCTTGTCGCGCCGGGTTTGCCACGGGCATTGATAAGCCGGTTTCCAAGATCGACAACAGGCCGTGTGATGACAGCCGCAATCTGTGGCGACAGCAGGCTTACGCCGAAAATCGCCAGCAAGCCTATGGCGGCAAGCCGCCCGTATTCATTCGTATGGATTGCCCAGCTGCCACCAACGGCTGCCAGCGTTGCCACTAGCGCAAAGGTTACCGCCATGCCTGCGAGCATCGGCAATGTATCGCGCAGAAATGGCTGCCCGGTGCGGGCAAAGATGAAGGGAAGAATGGGAAGGATGCATGGGCTGAGAATGGTCAGCGCTCCGCCCAGATAGGCAATGATAAGAAGCGTCATCGTCGTCTCCTTGAAACGTGGAGCTGGTGTGATGTGATGATCGTAAAACCAGCGATGACGCCAATGTGGTCGTCACGACGTATCCCTCATGTGTCCGGTCGCCCTGCAAAATGTATCGAATTGTATCTGGGGGCCTAAAAGCTACATGTTCATGCAATTTCGGTCGTCAACGACACACCGGGGATACATGGCACGGGCTTTCTCTTGATCGTGATTATGCAAATCGGAGAAAGCTCATGAGCAACGAAATCAATCTCAATCGCCGTCACTTTTTCGGTGTCGCCGCAATGGCTGCCGCTGCCGTCGAGCTCGGCGTTCCCGTCCTGGCAAAGGCTGAAGCCGCAGTCGCACCGCCGCAGACGGCAATGAGTGCCGCAACAAAAGCGGATGGGCATACAGAATTTGCGGCCTTGAAGCAGATTGATGCTGGCGTTCTCAGTGTCGGTTACGCGGAGGCAGGTCCCGCTGACGGTCCCGCGGTTTTACTGCTGCATGGGTGGCCCTATGACATCTACAGCTATGTCGATGTCGCGCCAATTCTGGCATCGGCAGGCTACCGGGTAATCGTACCTTACTTGCGTGGATACGGGACAACCCGGTTCCTTTCCGGCGATACGCCGCGCAACGGCCAGCAATCGGCTCTCGCTGTTGATATGATTGCACTTCTGGATGCACTTGATATCGAGACGGCAATTGTTGCCGGTTACGACTGGGGTGCGCGCACCGCTGATATCATGGCGGCCCTCTGGCCTGAACGCTGCAAGGGGCTGGTGTCTGTCAGCGGCTATCTCATTGGCAGTCAGGATATCAACAAGAACCCGCTAGCGCCTGCGGCCGAACTATCATGGTGGTATCAGTTTTATTTTGCGACAGAACGGGGTCGCGCCGGTTATGCGGCCAACACCCGTGATTTCGTGCGGCTGATCTGGAAGACGGCCTCTCCAACATGGGCGTTTGACGATGCGACTTTTGATCGCTCAAGCCCGGCTTTCGATAATCCTGATCATGTTGATATCACCATCCATAACTACCGCTGGCGGCTGGGACTGGTGGAGGGTGAAGCACAGTACGATGCCTATGAGCAGCGGCTTGCCAAACTGCCTGTAATCGCCGTCCCAACTATCACTATGGAAGGTGATGCCAACGGTGCGCCCCATCCTGACCCATCGGCATATGCCGCGAGATTTTCCGGCAGGTATGAACACCGCAATATCACTGGTGGCATAGGCCATAACCTGCCGCAGGAAGCACCACAGGCATTTGCGCAGGCGGTTCTCGACATTGGCAAGTTTTAGGAGCCAATATCTTTTCTTGTCAGAGTAGATTACGCATGCGGTGTAGCACCGCGTGCCAGCCCCAAGACGTTGAAGACATTCATGGAACACATAGACCACATTCTGGTCGTCGATGACGACCGTGACATCCGCGAACTGGTTTCGAGCTATCTGATAAAGAACGGATTGCGCACAACGGTGGCCGCTGACGGGCGGCAGATGCGGACATTTCTCGATAACAACACCGTCGATCTGATCGTGCTCGATGTCATGATGCCGGGCGACGACGGGCTTGTTCTGTGTCGTGAACTGCGGGCTGGCAAACACAAGGCGACACCGGTGTTGATGCTGACTGCGCGCGATGACGAGATGGACCGGATCATCGGGTTGGAAATGGGGGCAGATGACTATCTGCCCAAACCGTTTGCTGCGCGTGAACTTCTTGCCCGCATCAAAGCGGTTTTGCGCCGGACACGAATGTTGCCGCCAAATCTGCAAATCAGCGAAGCAGGGCGTCTGTTGACCTTTGGTAACTGGCGTCTGGATACGGTCGGCCGCCATTTGCTTGACGGAGAAGGAACGGAAATTGCGCTCAGCGGTGCGGAATACCGTTTGCTGAGGGTATTTATCGATCACCCGCAGCGGGTGCTCAATCGCGATCAACTGCTGAACCTGACACAAGGTCGCGATGCCGAACTGTTTGACCGTTCGATCGATCTTCTCGTCAGCCGGTTGCGGCAGAGATTGGGTGATGATGCGCGTGAGCCAACCTACATCAAGACCGTCCGGGCGGAAGGCTATGTCTTTTCCGTCCCGGTCGAGATTTCGGAAGCCAGGACATGACCAGCGTTGGCAAAATCGATGCTGCAAAAAACGGGGCTGACCGCCAAGGCTGGTGGCCCGGTACGTTGCGATCAAGGCTTTTCATCATTCTGTTTGCCGGTCTGGCGATCGCCTACAGTCTTTCTTTCAGCATTCTCTTCATAGAACGTTACATGTCGGCCAAGGCGGTGATGCTCGGCACGCTGGAAAGCGATCTGGCAACATCGATTGCCGTTATCGACCGCTTGCCAGCGGAGGAGAGACCACAATGGATTGACCGGCTCAGCCGTGGAAATTACCGTCTCGTGCTGGGGCCGGGTCTTGCCGGCATACCAGACATGTCAGGCCGTGCTGCGGAAATCGCCGAGCGGATCGAAGAGGCGGCCGGCCACCGGTTTCCGCTTAAGGTTGAGGCCATTCCCGGTGATGACAAGAGGCTGCAGGGGCATGTTGTCCTGTCTGATGGCTCGCAGCTGACGATCGATGTCACGCCGCGCGGTGTCATGCCGATAGCCCGCTGGCTTCCTTATGTGTTCGCCATCCAGATGGCATTGCTGATACTGTGCACGTGGTTTGCGGTGCGTCAGGCGATCCGTCCGCTTGCGGATCTCGCGGCCGCTGCCGATGCGGTTGATCCCGGCAAACAAGGCGCGCCGATGAGTGAGACTGGCCCTGCCGAAGTCGCACGGGCGGGGCGTGCCTTTAACGCCATGCGAGACCGGATTGCCCACCATCTGGAAGAACGCGTGCAAATTCTGGCAGCGATTTCGCACGACCTGCAAACACCGATTACCCGGATGCGCCTGCGGGCCGAAATGGCGGACGATACGCCTGAAAAAGACAAGCTGGTCGGTGATCTCAGTGAAATCGAACGACTGGTGCAGGACGGTGTTGCCTATGCACGCAGTTCGCATGGCAATGCTGAAAAGCTGTCGCGGATCGATCTTTCTTCGTTCATCGACAGCATCGCCTACGACTATCAGGACACCGGCAAGGCAGTCCGCGTCATCGATCTTGTCAAAGGTACGGTGGCGACCAAACCGCATGCGTTGCGGCGGATACTCACAAATTTCATCGACAATGCGATCAAGTTTTCCGGGGCCGCCGAAATCAGCGTGATACAGGGCAATCAGGGGAAAACGGTTATCAGCGTTCTCGATCGTGGTCCGGGTATTCCCGAGGATATGCTGGAGGCTGCCATGCAGCCGTTTTTCCGATTGGAGCAATCCCGCAATCGCGAGACTGGCGGGACGGGGCTTGGTCTGGCGATCGCCCAGCAGCTTTCAGTGGCAATTGGTGGTTCGGTGCGTTTGTACAATCGTGATGGTGGCGGATTGGTTGCGGAACTCACGCTCGACTGAGCGCTCCGATCATTGAATAAAGCCTTGAAATTGTACGTCAAAGTATCTCGCGCTCCAGGCCCTACAATAGCTTACATTTCAATGGTTTTCTGAAACACGCAGGATACGTCGATCCGTCAAAACACGCCTTGTCAGCAACAAAGGAGTGTTTCCATGACCCAGATTGAAAAGGTTCTCTATACCGGCAAGACCCATACCACAGGTGGTCGTGATGGATTTGCCCGTAGCGATGATGCACAGCTTGATGTGAAGCTGTCGCCGCCAGGAACCTCAAAACCCGGCACCAACCCGGAGCAACTGTTCGCAGCTGGCTGGTCGGCCTGCTTTATCGGAGCAATGGGGCTGGCAGCGGCCAAGCGCAAGTTGCGCCTTCCCGAGGGAACGGCTGTCGATGCCGAGGTTGATCTCGGGATGACCGGTGACGCCTATTTTCTGCAGGCACGTCTCAATATCAGCCTGCCCGGCCTGGAGGTTGAACTGGCGCGGGCGCTCGTTGAGGAGGCGCATCAGAATTGCCCCTATTCCAAGGCAACACGCGGCAATATCAACGTAGAGCTGAAGCTGATTTGAAGGGAGGGCGACATGCGAAAGATGGTCATTCTGACTGTTGTGGCGTCGGTGTTTGCCGCACCGTGCATCTATGACATTGCCTCGACAGAGCCTTCAGCGCTTGCAGGTCTGTTCAGCCTTGCCATGGCCTATTGAACACAAGAAAGAAAGCGTCTCTTGCCGGTGGGCCAAGAGACGCTACATTTAACCGCGACCAAGCGATGCCGATGTCGTGAGGCTGCCTTTGCGAGAGTACTCACGTGCAAGGTCGATAAATGCCCGCAGCTTTTGCGGAACGTGCCGACGGCCCGGGTAATAAAGGCAGAGAGCGGGCGTGGACGGTGTCCAATCGCTGAGAACAATCTGCAGATCGCCGCTGTCCAGATGGGGTGAGATCGCGCGTTCCGACAGATAGGCTATACCTGCACCGCTGAGCGCGGCGTCAAGCATCAAGCCACTTTCATCCAGCACCATGCGTCCAGGTACATCAAGCGCATGGCGCTCATTATCCTTGGCAAATTCCCAGCGATAAATGCGACCGCTTGCCATGCGCGCGCGAATGCACTCATGCATCAGCAGGTCCTTGGGATGGTGTGGTATGCCACGCTGTTTGACGTAATCTGTCGAGGCAACGACGACCTCGCGCATATCAGGAATGATGGGCACCGCGATCATGTCCGGTGGCACGCGATCTTCCAACCGGATGCCGGCGTCACATCCGTTGGCGATGACATCCACCAATTCTGAATCCGTGACAATCTCGACATGCATGCGCTGAAACCGTCTGAGATATTCTAGCACCAGAGGCTGGAGAATGAATCGCGCGGCACCCAGTGCCATGTTCAGCCGCAACACACCTGACGGTTCTGCCACATGCTCTCCGGCATTTTCAAGCGCACCTTCAATTGCAGCCAATGCCGGGGCAATTGTCTCGATGAACTGCTCGCCGGCTGCGGTCAGCACCACGCTGCGGGTGGTGCGATTGAACAGACGAACGCCCATACGCTCTTCAAGACCCGCAACTGCGTGACTAAGGCCTGACGAGGATACGCCAAGTTCCCGCGCCGCTGCCCGGAAACCGCCCCTCCGGGCAACGACAGCAACCGCTTCAAGTTCGGCGAGGCTTGCCTTGGTCATTGCGCAATGTTCCTCATCAGCCCGTGTCTTATTGTGTATCTAATAAGATCGATGACCTCGACGCATATTTCTGTCAACAGCCAAGGAGGCCAAGACATGCGAAACATCGACAAGATTTACATCAACGGTCAATTCGTCACGCCTGAAGGCACAGACATATTGGAGCTATTCAACCCGGCAACCGAGGAAAAAATCGGAACAGTGAGGCTTGGCAATGCAAATGACACGCGTGCCGCTATCACTGCCGCCAAACGGGCTTTTCCAGCGATGTTACGCACGAGCAAGGCAGATCGTATTGCCATGTTGCATCGTTTGAGTGCGGCGGTTCGGAACCGGACGGACGACCTGACCGCGGCCATGACCGATGAATATGGTGCACCCGCCTACTTCACCGGCTTTTCCGTGCAGAACACCGCATCGATCTTCGATGTTATGGCCGAAACGGTCGAGAACTATGCCTTTGACAGGCAGGCCGGTTCCAGCGCCGTTAAAATGCTGCCACTGGGTGTCATGGCAGCCATAACCCCATGGAACAGCAACTTTGGTTTCATTGCCACGAAGCTGGCCCACGCCATTGGTTCAGGTTCCACCGTCGTGATCAAACCTGCCGAACAGAGCGCTATCCAGACCCAGATATTGCTGGAATGCCTGCATGCCGCAGATCTGCCGGCTGGTGTACTGAATGTTGTAAACGGCCTTGGCCCGGTTGTCGGAGCAGAACTCACCACACATCCTGATGTCGCTTCTGTCAGCTTTACCGGTTCTACTGCTGCTGCAAAAATCATCCAGCGTGCGGCCATTGAGACGATGAAACGGGTTGTTCTGGAGCTAGGCGGCAAGGGGCCGACAATCGTGCTTGACGATGCCGATCTGGATAGAGCGATACCGGTTGCCCTGATGAGCGGCTTTGCCAATAGCGGCCAGGCCTGCGTTGCCGGAACCAGAATACTGATCCCGCTTTCGCGTCGTGACGAGATACTGGCGCGATTGAAGAGCGAGGCCGAGAAGCTGAAGGTTGGAAATCCCGGTGATCCAGATGTCAGGATCGGGCCGCTTGTCAATGAACGGCAGTGGCAGCGTATCCAATCCTATATCGAACTCGGCAAGCAGGAAGGTGCGACTGTTTTGACCGGTGGCGAGGGGCGCCCGGACGGGATCAGTAGAGGGTGGTTTGTTCGCCCGACAATCTTTGCCGATGTGACGAACGACATGAGGATCGCCCGCGAAGAGATATTCGGGCCTGTTCTGAGCGTCATCACTTACCGCGATGACGACGAAGCAATCGAGATCGCCAATGATTCCGATTATGGCTTGCAGGCCTATGTGCTTTCTGCCGACACAACCCGCGCGCTGGCTGTTGCTGACCGGTTGATCGCCGGCCGGGTCATCATCAACGGTGCACCGCATGATCCTCACGCGCCGTTCGGCGGCTTCAAGCAATCGGGCATTGGTCGCGAAATTGGCGCTTATGGTCTGGATGAGTTTCTGGAACCGCGCGCCATTCTGGTTCCAACCTTGTAATCACCCCAAAAACAGACCTGCCGACGGCTGGACGATCGGCAGGCCTGTCAGTTCCGATCGTTACGCGGCTTATGAGTTGGCGAAGATCTTTTTCCAGAATTGCCCGTTCGTCAGGAACAGGCCGAGCAGGATGAACACAAATGTGACGGCAATCATCAGGCTGGAGACAGCAGCGATTGTCGGGTCCTGCTGGAATTCAAGGTAATGATAGAGCGCAACGGGAAGTGTCTTAACCGCGGGCTGCACCACAAATAGCGTTGTTTCCACCTCGTCAAAGGATGTGATGAAGCAGAAGAACGATGCGGACAGCAACGCCACACGCATTTGCGGCAGGGTCACCAAAAAGAACGCGCGAACCGGGCCGGCGCCCAGATCGCGGGCCGCTTCTTCCAGTTTGGGATCGACATCTTCGAGAGCGGCGAGGAAGATGATCACCACAAATGGGACCACAAGAATGACATGCGCAAGCGCGATGCCCGGTAGAGTGCCGAACAGTTGCGAGCGTGTCGTGACAAACAAGATGAATAGACCAAAACCCAGCACCACGCGTGGTACGACGAGCGGCGCAAGCAGTACGGAGCGAAGGACTTCGCGCCCCCGGAAACGGAACCGCGAAATGGCGTAGGCGGCGGGTATGCCGATCATTACGATGACGAGGGTTGCAAGTATAGCGACCGCCAGAGAACGCCACAGGCCTGTGATAAAGCCCTGATTGGCAAGCGCCTTTTGAAACCACGCCAAAGTCAGGCCGGGTGGCGGCCAGGCATTATAGGCGCTGACATTAAATGCATTGATGATCACAACAATAATAGGCGCGGCCATGAAGACCAGCGTTGCGCCGAGAATGATATTGAGGATGGTGCGTTTCAACGCGTCGCTCCTTCATAACGGAACAACCGTCCGAGGCGACGAAGGCTGAAAAGAACAAGAACGGTGATGCCAAGCAGCGTGAGACTTTGGACCGCGGCCAGTGCCCAGTCGAGACTGCCGATATTGTCATAGATCAGCCGCGGCAGGGTCAGCACACGTCCACCGCCCAAAATGGAAGGTGTGACGAAGGCAGAGGCGGCAAGCGCAAATACGATCTCGATTGCCGAGAGAATGCCGGGCAGCGTCAATGGAAAGATGACACGCAGCAATACCTGCACGGGGTTCGCCCCCAGATCTCTCGCCGCTTCGATGCCACTGGGTGGCAACTGATTGATGGAACTTAACAGCGGCAGAACCGCAAATGGCAACATCACATGCACCATGGCAATCAGCGCGCCAAAATCATTCAGCATCAGTCGAAACGGGCCAAGGCCAGCAATACCAAGCACGGAGTTCACCAGCCCTTGGCTGGAGAGCAGAACGATCCAGCCGTAGGCCCGCACAATCACGCTCATCAACAGAGGTGTGAAAAGAACAGTGAAGGCAATGCCGCGGGCCAGCGGTGATTTCAGTTGGTTGAGTGCAAAGGCAACCGGGTAACCGATGAGGAGGCAGAAAAATGTCACACGGGCTGCCAACCACAGGGTGGTCCAGATGACCTTCCACGAAAACGGGTCGGTGATGAACCGTGCCCAGACTTCCAGCCCGATAGCTTGCCTGCCGGAGAAGCCAAAGCCGATGACCAACGCCAGACTGGCGATAAACGGCAGTGCCACCAGCACAACGACCGGTGAGATCAGCAGCAGCCAGGGTGAGCGCTCTCGGAGGGTCATTTCGATGATGTCTCTGCCGGCGAGCGATTGAGCAAGATTGCGGCGTCATTTTCCCAGCGCAGACCAACCTGTTGACCGGCTTCGGGCAGTGCGCCTGAGGGGGCAAGTGCCGAAACGTTCAGCTCGTCGCCACCGGGCAGGCCGAATGTGTAGAGAACCGTCGTTCCCTGAAACAAAGTGCGCAACAGTGGTAGGCTGAGTTTGGCGTCTTGTTGTGTGGCGAGATGTAACCGTTCAGGGCGAATGGAAAGCAGCACCTTGTCACCGACGGCCAGTGTTTCCTGGCCGATCAGCACGAAAGTCAGCCCTTGCGCCGAAACGTGTGCTTCATTGCCGTTTTTGGCTGTCACTTCGCCGCTCAGAACATTGGTCTGCCCCATGAAGCGGGCGACAAATTCGGAGGCAGGGCGGTGAAAAAGCGCCAGTGGTGTATCAACCTGTTCAAAACGCCCGGCATTCATCACAGCGACGCGGTCAGACATCGCAAGTGCTTCCTGTTGATTGTGGGTGACGTACACAAAAGTGGTGCCGGAGGCGCGTTGAATGCGAACCAGTTCCTGCTGCATGTGCAATTGCAGCTGCAGGTCCAGAGCGCCCAAGGGTTCGTCAAGCAACAACACCGCAGGATCATTGACCAGCGCACGGGCGATAGCCACACGCTGTTGCTGGCCGCCTGACAATTGGGAAATGGCGCGCTGTCCGTATCCCTCAAGCTTTACGGTTTCCAGAATGGCAGAGACGCGGTTGCGTATCTCATGTTTTGACGTGCGTTTGAGCTTCAGCCCGAAGGCGATGTTATCAAAAACACTCAAATGAGGAAAAAGGGCAAGCTTCTGGAACACCATATTGGTCGGCCGGCGCTCCACGGGAACACCGATGACCGACTTGCCGCGGATGGTGATTTCACCTTCTGTCGGTGCTTCCAGACCCGCGATCATGCGAAGTGTCGTGGTCTTGCCGCATCCTGATGGCCCCAACAGGGAGAAGAACTCTCCCTGACGGATATCGAGGTTCAAAGGTTCAACGACGGTCTGGTCGCCAAACTTTTTGCCGACATTGCTTAGGCGTATGTCGATGGCTGCTGCCGTCACGACAGGTTCGCTTTCACGCGCCGGTTCCACTGGTCGAGCCAACCCGCATGGTTTGCAGCGATCTTCGCGTAATCCAGTCTCAGGGCCTTGGCGAGTTGCTCGCTGGAGACGGCCGGATCATTGGCTAGTTCTTCTGGCAGACCACTATTATCTTTCAGGACAGGTACAACTGAGGCAGTGACCGCGTAATCGATGATGTTTTCGCGTGTCAGGCTTTCATTGATCAGGTTGCGGCCAACGCGCAGCTGATCATCCGTGCTGCCGTTCAACAGCTGGAAACCTTCAGGGAACAGGATTTGCCCTTCTTCCGGTATCGCATAACCGAATGGTGCGCCTTCCTTGATCCAAGGCAGTACAATACCGCGGAAGTGCGGTGCAATCCAGACTTCACCACTTGCCAGAAGCTGCTGGATCTGGGCGTTGGAGTTGAACAGCGAATGGATGTGGCCGGACTTGGCGGCTTCTTCGTAAATCTTCAGCGCAGGTTCAATGTCATCGATGCTGCCGCCATTGGCATAGGCGGTTGCAAGCACGCCATTGCCTGTCCAGAAGCCATCGAAAGTCGCGACACATCCGTGATACTTAGGGTCGAACAGGTCTTTCCAGGACTTCGGTGGTTCCTTGACCTTTTCGGCATTGTAGATGATGCCGCCGAGGTCAATCCACGGGAATGCGCCGACGTCGTTTGGCAGGCGAAAGTCGTCGTGGATATTGTCGAGGTTCTCTACGTCGGCAGCGTTCAGTGCCACCCATGCATCTTCGGCGAGGCCACGTGCGGTGTTTTCGAGGTTGAAGAAACCGACATTGATCGGTGGAGGGCTGCCTGCCTTGCGGGCGGCTACAATGGTGTTGAGCACCGCATTGGATGAGCCCGGTGCAACGGTGATGCTGACGCCGGGATTGGCAGCCTGAAATGCGCTCGCAACCTTTTGCGGTACAATTTCCTGCGCGCCTGTCCAGACCTGCTGCTGGATCTGAACATTATCGGCTGCGAAAACGCTGGACTTACCAGCCAGTGTCAGTGCGGCGGCTGAGGCGCCTGCGGCACCTAGAAAATGACGACGTGAAAGCGTGTGGGTCATGGATTTTACCCTGCGTTGGGGAGATTATTGGGGGCGGGAGGAAACAGTAATGTCGAGCGCTCTCGTTGCGGTCAGCGCCTGATAGATCGAGCAATTATCGAGGTAGAGCTGGCGTAGACGGTTGGCCTCGGTCTGATCGATACCTTCGACTGCGACGTCGAGATGGAGCGAGCCGAGGTTTGTCTGACCCTCGACCCGCTGGAAACGGGCATCAATATGCACATTTCGAAATGCGGGCAGATCAGGCTCAATTGCGCCTCTGAAAACGTTCAATGCACAGGTGACGAGCGCGCCACCAATCAGGTGCGAGGTGCCTGCTGCCTGTCCGCGACCACCTTTGCCAGCGGTTGCGTCGGTCACGATCTGGAAGCTGTCATTGCCGATCAGAAAGCGGCCCGGAATATGGGTTGTCGCACCTTCAATCTGCACATCGGTGATAATCTTGCTCATTGTATTCAACCTCTGAAACGGTCACGCAGCGTTCCGGCTGCATAGTCTGTACGGAACTGCCCGCGTTTTTGCAGGATCGGCAGAACCTCATTGATGAAGATGTCGAGTGGTTCGTCGTAATAGGGCAGGGACAGGTTGAAGCCGTCGACGGCACCCGTTTCCCACCAGTGTCCCAGACGGTCGGCTAGCTGCTCGGGCGTGCCGACGAAATAGCCGCCGTCATTGCTGCCTTCGAGATGTTTGGCAATGTCGCGCAGCGTGTGGTTCTTGTCCTTGATCAGACGCAGGATTTGTTCGTAGCGGCTTCTTAGGCCCTGAACCTGATCCGGCTCTGGCAAAAGCTCATGCGGGATGGGTTCATCGGGTCCAATCTCAGACAGTTCCAGTCCAAACCAACTGCGCATCGACCCATAGACGTGATCGACTGTTGACAGTTCATGCAGCTCTTGCGCGATGTTTTTGGCTGCCTGCTCAGTGTCTGCCAGTACGGGGCAAAGGGCTGCCAGAACGGAGATTGCGTTACGCGGCCGTCCGGAACGTTCTGTTGCTTCCCTGATCTGTTTGGTGAACGCCAGCGTCTGGTCAAAGTCGTCGCCTGGTGCGTAAATCGCGTCCGCATAGGCACCGGCAAATTTCTGGCCGCTGGCTGATGCGCCAGCCTGAACGAGCAGAGGGTGGCCCTGTGGTGGTCGCGGGCTGGTCAGCGGGCCGCGTACATCAAAATAGGGCCCCTTGTGATCAATGGCGTGAACCTTGTCATAATCGACCAGTGTTCCCTGAGCCTTGTTTCTGACGAGAGCGTCTGCTTCCCAGCTGTCCCACAGCTTTCGCACCACATCGACAAATTCTGCAGCACGATCATACCGCGTCGCATGTTCGGGGATCGGGCGGTCTCCGAAGTTTGCTGCTGATTCCGGATGGAATGTCGTGACAATGTTCCAGGCCGCGCGACCTTTCGAAATGTGGTCGAGGCTTGCGAATGCGCGGGCGACGCTGAAGGGGTCCGAATAGGTTGTCGATGCCGTGGCGATGAGACCAATATGTCTTGTGGAGACAGCCAGCGCCGAGAGAAGTGTCAAAGGCTCAAAGAGCCAACTCAACCCTTTCCAAGGGTGATTGATGACCGAGAGACCGTCGGCAATGAACAGCGAGTCGAATTTGGCCGCCTCAACCTTGCGGGCGATCTCAATGTAATAATCAATGTCGAGAATTTCATTGATGCGGTTTTTAGGGTGCCGCCATCCGGACAAGTGATTGCCCTGTAACCGCATAAAAAGGTTGAGGTGGATTTCCCGCTGGGTCATCTGTTTGCCTGCACTGCTCGTCTGCAACAAAAAATAGAACTGGTACTTCGGGTGTCGGTTCTGTGTTCCAGCTCACGCCCATGCATCGCAGGCGATGAAGTTTTCAACGCGCCTCAGTTTTGTGTAACTGTATGAAAATAAGTAATTATTTTCCGATTTCGGAGTGTGTGGAAACGGACGTCTGTCCCGCTCATCTTATGTAATTAAAATCTATCAAATTTATAGGTAATATAATCTAATATCCCGACGACAATGAGAATTTCTTTGCAAACCAACGCGTGGGGAAGCGTGAATCGTGAAGGGGAGGTCACAGGTCGTGCGCGGTTGCAACGGACGTTTGATGTCGGTTGTGCACATTGACGGAAATTCCCTTCAGGAACTTCCGGTTCTGCCGACTGCTTTCATCGGGAGACAGCCTTGGCCATGCATGGCTCTATCGCCAGCTATGGGTCGTTAAACAGAGAGCCTGCGCTTCGCTCAGTCTTCCCGCGCGACATTGCTGAGCGGCGAGGTGGTGCCATCTGAAAATCCGCGATAGCGCAAATGGCTGCGGTTCAGATGGGCGCGCATGGCTTCTCGCGCTTTTTCCGAAATACCGGAGCTGATTGCCTCGCAGATGGCGCGGTGTTCGACAACGGTGTTTTGAATGTAATCCGGGGTAATCAGTGCAGGATTGAGTTGTCTCGAAAAGGCTGGCTGCGGCAGGATTTGCAGGCTCATCAGACTGAAAAATTCGATAAAGGCGCCGTTATTCGTCGCTTCGGCAATCGAGCGATGGAAAATGAAATCGAGATGGTCGAGTGCGCTTTCATCTTCCAGCGATGCTTCGAACTGGCGCGCGGCATTCCAGATGTTCGATTCCTGCGCCCATGAACGGCGGGTAGCGGCCAGGCCGGCTGCATGAACCTCGAAGGCCATTCTTAATTCCAGGAGATCCATGAATGAAGTTTTCAGGCGCGCAAATGGAGCGAGCGCTACGTCTGCATCGAATGTATCCGGTTCGCTCTCAGCCACTCGGGGCGCTTGCCGGACAAACACGCCAACCCCGTGCCGTGATTCCACCACGCCGTCGGATCGCAACGCCGAGACGGCTTCACGGATGACTGTTCTACTGACGCCGAACTGCTGTGATAAGTCATTGAGTGAACCCAGCTTGAAACCACTTTCAAACTGGCTTTCGCTTATGTGGGTTTTCAACGCCTGTATGGTTCGGCCTGTCAGAGTATCCAAAGTTCGCAGTTCCTGTATCGCTTATGTTTTGCGGTAAAATCTCACTTCTGTCGGCAAGGTATCACTACTTGGCCAAGTGATGCTACCTCTTTGGTCAATTTTCGCTTTTTAAGTGTGCGCACTCTGAGGTTGAGATGGCGGCTGTACGGTATATTTGGACGATAAGTTGGCTTTTATTTTAAAAAAAAATTTGTATTGCCGCACAATTTCAGAAAATTCAGAGATGAGATAGCACTAATAAAAAGGATTAAAAACATACTGTTAGAGATATTTAATGGATTTAATTTTCAAGAGATAGTATCTCTTTGTTTGTTGTTGACAAGAGGTACTATTTCAATAATGCTCTACCTCAGAACAAGTGAGCTTACGACCAGTCAGATGTAACAAGACGGTTGGCGATTGGCTCCGGGAACGTGGTCCGCGCACACTGCGCGTTCAAAAATTAAAATGGAAAGCTGCTATGGGTGCCGTCTCCGCACGTCTCACAGAGCTGGGCATCGTATTGCCGTCGATTGCCCCGGCTTCAGGTAATTACATTTCGCACCGAGTGGCGGGAAGTCTGCTGTTCGTTTCGGGTCAGATACCCAGAATAGATGGCGTCGAGCATTTTGTCGGCGTTGTCGGTCAGGATATTTCGCCCGGCGACGGTTATCAGGCCGCCCGGCTTTGCGCACTCAATGTCATAGCGCGTGTCAACGCTGCGCTGGACGGGGATCTAGACCGGGTGGTTGCCTGTGTCCAGCTTCGCGGCTTCGTCAATGCGCCACCTGATTTCAAAGGGCATCCGGCCGTCGTTGATGGTGCTTCCGATCTTCTTGTCGAGATATTTGGAGACAAGGGCCGTCATGTCCGCACCGCACTTGGCGCGGGATCTCTGCCGCGCGGATCATCTGTCGAGATTGATGCCATATTTGAAATCGCACCTAACGCCTGACAACAAAAAGGGGAACTGGCCATGAACGGGACCAGCATGTCGGAAAAAGCCATAGAGATGACCGGCGTCAACAAGTGGTATGGCACGCTCCAGGTGCTGAAGGGCATCGACCTCAATGTCGCACGGGGCGAACATATCGTTTTGTGTGGCCCCTCTGGATCGGGAAAGTCGACTTTGATCCGCTGTATCAACCACCTTGAGGAAATCCAGCAGGGCAAGATTGCCGTTAATGGCACCGAACTCAGCCAGAAAGGTAACAACGCAGACCATATCCGCCGTGATGTCGGCATGGTTTTCCAACAGTTCAATCTGTTTCCGCATCTAACCGTTCTTGAAAACTGCATGCTGGCGCAGCGTCGCGTTCGCAAAACGCCGGTTGCCGAGGCGAGAGACAAGGCAATGCGTCATCTGGAGCGCGTCCATATTGCCGAACAGGCCAAAAAATTCCCGGCCCAGCTTTCCGGCGGACAACAACAGCGCGTCGCCATCGCCCGGGCATTGTGCATGGATCCCAAGATCATGCTGTTTGATGAGCCGACGTCAGCTCTTGACCCGGAAATGGTCAAGGAAGTGCTTGATACGATGGTATCGCTGGCCGATGACGGCATCACAATGATCTGCGTTACTCACGAAATGGGATTTGCGCGCGCTGTTGCCCACCGGGTGATTTTCATGGACCGCGGCGAGATCATCGAAAGCGCCAAACCGGACACGTTCTTCAGCAATCCGGCCCATGAGCGTACCAGAACGTTCCTCAGCCAGATCCTCAACCACTGAGGAGTGACCGATGAATTATACGTTTGATTTTACCCCTGTATTTGCCGCCTGGCCGATGCTCGCGGACGGCATCATCGGCACATTGAAGATGTCGTCGCTGTCGATGGTCTTTGGTTTGAGCCTTGGCATCGTCTTCATGTCCATGCGGATGAGTAAGACGCCCGTGCTGCGCACCATCGCCATTGGCTACATCGAACTGATCCGCAACACGCCAATTCTGGTGCAGGTATTCTTTGTGTTCTTCGGCATGCCAGCACTGGGCATACGGTTAAGCGGAGAGCAGGCGGCGATCCTAGCCATGACACTGAACTGTGCGGCCTATGCGGCGGAGATTGTTCGCGGCGGTGTGCAGTCCATTCGTCCTGGCCAGATCGAGGCGGGCAGAGCGCTTGGTTTGCACACGGTGGACATTTACCGCTTCGTTGTGTTTCGGCCTGCCATCCGTGCTGTTTATCCGGCGCTGTGCAGCCAGTTTATCCTGATGATGCTGAACTCCAGTCTGATGTCATCGGTGTCGGCGGAAGAACTGACCTATTTCGCCCAGACGCTGGACTCCCAGACCTTCCGCAGTTTCGAGATCTATCTCACCCTCGGTGCCATTTATCTTGCGCTGTCGCAGTTCTTTTCCATCGCTCTCGGCGCCATTGGCCGAGTGTATTTCTCCTATCCTGTAAAGTGAGGCAGTGCGATGATCCGTCAATTTGGTTGGGGAGAGTTCCTGTTCTTGCTGGAAGGCGCGCGTTGGACGGTCGTCCTGTCGCTTCTTGCCTTCACAGCCGGAGGCGCGCTCGGACTGGCAGTCGCACTTGGACGTACCAGCAAATGGAAATGGCTGCGTATTTTGATGGCGACCTACATCCAGATATTCCAGGGTACGCCGCTGCTCGTGCAACTGTTCTTCGTGTATTTCGGCCTGCCGCTGGTCGGCATTAAGGTGGATGTCTGGGTGGCGCTGACCATTGGTCTTTCGCTGCACACCAGCGCCTTTCTCGGTGAAATCTGGCGCGGCAGCATTCAGGCGGTTCCTGATGGGCAGAGCGAGGCGGCGCGTGCGCTTGGTATTGGTTACGTACACCGCATGGTCGATATTGTACTGCCGCAGGCATTCCGCATAGGCCTGCCAGCGACCATCAGCTTCCTGGTCAATCTGATCAAGGGTACAGCTCTTGCCGCACTTCTCGGCCTGACAGAGCTTACCCGCTCTGGACAGCTAATGGCCAACATCACGTTTCAGCCGCTGCAGGTCTATGGGGCTGTTGCACTCATCTACTTCTTCATCTGCATACCACTGACCTATTGCAGTGCACGGATCGAAAGGCGCCTGAACGCCGCTCGGTAACACAAGAACGCATGACAAAAAACCAACCAGAGGTGACACTATGTTCAATACAGCATTCACTCTTTCGCGTTCCAAAGCCCTCGGCGGATTGACTGCCGTCCTTCTTGCCGCGACCTCATTTGCGACGTCGGCACTGGCTGTGACGCCGGAAGAAATCAAGGCCAAAGGCACCGCTACCATTGGCGTACAGATGGACCAGTTCCCCTGGGGCTTTATTGATCCAAAGGGTCAGAACGACGGCTTCGATATCGAGATTGCCAACATGATTGCCAAGGAACTTGGTGTTGAGGTGAAATTCGAGCGCATCACCGGGCAGAACCGTATTCCGCTGCTGGTCAACGGCAATGTCGACTTCCTGGTACCGTCGATGACGATTACCGAGGAACGCGCCAAGGTCATCCAGTATGTCATTCCTTATTCATCGAATGACATCACGGTCTGGGGCAAGAAAGATGCTGACATCAAGGCGAACGAAGATCTCGGCAAGTTCGTGATCGGCGTTAACCGCGGCAGCGCTTTTGAACCACTGCTGGTCAAGGTTGCGCCTCCAGACACCCAGATCAAACGTTTTGACGATGACGCAACAACCGTTCAGGCACTGCTTTCTGGCCAGGTCGATGCCATTCTTGGCAGCGTGACATACGGCATTGTTATCAAGCAGGCCGGTTACGATGCGCAATTCGACCGCAAGTACAAGGTTGCAGACAATTTCCAGGGCATGGCAGTGCGCAAGGGCGATCAGGAATTGCTGGATTACCTGACGGACTTTGTCACCCGCCACACGGCAGACGGCACGCTGGATGCCGCCTACAAAAAATGGATCGGGGTTGATCGGGCCAAGTTGCCAACGACCCTGCCGGGTGTCGATTTCACCGGCAAACAGTAACGCTGAATTTCTGCGCGGCCGCTGCGGCCGTCGCGCAGAACACCTCAATATCAACAATTCAAGAGCTTTTGGCCTCCACCTGATTGTGTGGGTGGGGGAACGGCGGACGCACGTCAAAAATTGAACGTCCCGCGCCCGGCACAACCAGCAGCTCGCTTACGGAGCATGAGTTATAAAATGGCGAAAGATGGCAAGCAGATCAGGGTCGGTGTCGATATCGGTGGCACCTTCACCGACGTTGCGATGGAGGTAGGCATCACGCTCCATTCGATCAAAGTGTTGACCGATTACTCTTATCCCGAAAACGCGATCGTCAAGGGTATCCGACAGGTGGCGGAGGTGGCGGGTGTCGAGCTTTCCGAGATCGATACGATCATCCACGGCACCACGCTGGCGACCAACGCATTGATTGAACGACGTGGCGCGCGCACGGCCTTCATCACCACCAAGGGCTTCCGTGACGTCATCGAAATGCGCACCGAAAGCCGTTTCGAACAATATGATCTCAATATTGTTCTGCCGGCGCCGCTCGTGCCAAGAAACGAACGTTTTGTCATCGATGAACGTATCGGTGCAGATGGCTCGGTGCTCAAGGCACTGGATATCGCCGAAGTGGACGCGCTGTGTGACCGCATTATTGCAGCTGGTTACGAGAGCGTCGCGATCGGTTTCATCCACTCCTATCTGAATGGCGAGCATGAAAAGGTCGTTCGCGAACGCCTACTTGCCAAAAAGCCGGATATTTCTGTGTCGATCTCGTCTGAGGTCTCGCCGCAGATGCGCGAATTCCAGCGTTTCAACACGGTTTGCGCCAATGCTTTCGTCAAGCCGCTGATGGCGTCCTACCTAAACCGCCTTGTTGGCCGGTTGACCGAAGAAGGCACGCGCTGCCCGGTCTTCATGATCCATTCCGGTGGCGGTATCATCAGCGTCGAAAGCGCCGTTGAATTCCCGGTTCGTCTGCTTGAATCCGGACCGGCTGGCGGTGCCATTTTTGCAGCCCATATTGCCAGCAGCTATGGTCTCGATCAGGTTCTGTCCTACGACATGGGCGGTACGACCGCCAAGATTTGCCTGATTGAAAAACAGACACCAAAAACATCGAAAACCTTTGAAGTCGCCCGTACATGGCGCTTCAAGAAGGGCAGCGGCATGCCGATTTCCATTCCGGTTATCGAAATGGTCGAAATCGGTGCCGGTGGTGGCTCTATCGCAACCATCGACAGCATGCGCCAGATCCGTGTTGGGCCGCACAGTGCGGGTTCCGAGCCAGGCCCTGCCTGCTACGGTCGCGGCGGTGCAAACCCGACGGTAACCGACGCCGACCTTATTCTTGGTCGTCTTGACCCGGATGAATTTGCCGGTGGCGCCATGAAATTGGACCGCCCGGCCTCTGACAAAGCCATGGACACCGACATCGCCTCCAAACTTGAAACGGACATCGCAACGGCTGCTTACGGTCTCAGCGAAGTGGTTGATGAGAACATGAGCAATGCCGCGCGTATGCATGCGGTGGAAAACGGCAAGGAACTCTCCGAGTTCACCATGATTGCCTTTGGTGGTGCAGCACCAATTCATGCGGCACGGCTGTGTGAAAAGCTCGGCATGTCGGATCTACTGATCCCGCCTGGTGCCGGTGTTGGTTCGGCTATCGGCTTCCTGCGTGCGCCTTTCGGTTTCGAATCCGTTCGCAGTGCTTACAGCCGTCTCAGCCGATTTGAGGCCAAGGCTATCAACCAGACGATCTCCGACCTGATTGCCGAAGCCACGTCCTTCGTTCGTTCCGGTGCTCCAGATGCCGATCCGGCACTCGAGTGCACGGCTTACATGCGTTACGTCGGTCAGGGATGGGAAGTGCCTGTCACTATCGACGTCCGTGATTACGCCGACACAGACGATAAGCTGTTCCGTGACCTGTTTGATGAACAATATGAACAGTTCTTCGGCCGTGTCATTGACGGTCTGGATGTCGAGATCGTTAGCTGGTCGCTGCGTGCAACGTCAAAAGTCACGCCTCCCGGCCGTATTGGCAAGACTGAAAAGGCTGCCAGCGCCAAAGCCAGCGGTGTGCGTGAAATCTTCGATGTGCAGGAAGGCAGCTTCCAGAAAGCCTCGATTGTGTCGCGCAGCGACATGAAGGCCGGCGACTGGGTCTCAGGACCTGCCGTCATCACCGAACGCGAAACCTCGACCATTATCACCGCAAGCCGCGAAGTCATCATGCAAGCTGACGGATGCCTGCTCGTACGCGTCAAGCAAAGCGCTTGAACGGAGGATTACCCATGAAAACCAATGCACTTTCCGAAGTCCACATGCAGATCATGTGGAACCGTCTGATCTCCGTCGTTGAAGAACAGGCTGTCACCCTTATTCGTACCGCTTTCAGCACCAGTGTGCGTGAATCGGGTGACTTGTCTGCCGGTGTGTTCAACCGTGGCGGCAAGATGATTGCCCAGGCTGTGACCGGTACGCCCGGCCACGTCAACGCCATGGCCGAGGCGGTTGGTCATTTCATCCGCGATATTGGCCCTGAAAACATTTTTGAAGGTGATGTCTACATCACCAACGATCCCTGGAAGGGGACGGGCCACCTGCACGACTTCACCGTCGTGTCGCCCAGCTTCCGCAATGGGGCGCTGGTGGGTTACTTCGCCTGTACCGCCCACGTTGTGGACGTCGGCGGTCGCGGTTTCGGACCGGATGCCAACGAAGTTTACGAGGAAGGTATCTTCGTACCGATCATGAAATTTGCCGAACGTGGCAAGGTCAACAAGGATCTGGTCAACATCCTGCACAACAATGTGCGTGAAAGCCATCAGGTGGTGGGTGACGTCTACTCGCTCGCTGCCTGCAACGAAATCGGCCATCGCCGTCTGATGGACATGATGGAAGAGTTTGAGCTTGATGATCTGGAGACGCTTGGCGAGTTCATCTTCAAGCGCAGCTATGACGCGACGATCGAACGCATTGCGGCCTTGCCAAGGGGCTCCTATTCGAACGTGATGCGTGTCGACGGTTACGGCTCGCCAATCGACATTGCCGTGCGTCTTGATGTTGCAGAAGATCATATCCTTGCGGATTTCGAGGGCACATCACCGCCCAGCCCGAAGGGTATCAATTGCCCGATCATCTATTCGGCAGCCTATGCCTGCTATGGAATGAAATGCTCGATTGCGCCTGAAATCCCCAACAACCACGCTTCGCTGCTGCCATTCCGTATGACGGCACCGACCAACTGCATTCTGAACGCTCAGCACCCGGCCCCAGTATCGGTTCGCCACGTTCTCGGCCACCTGGTACCGGACGCCGTACTTGGTGCGGTTCACAAGATGCTGCCGGGGCAGGTTCCGGCAGAAGGTGCGGGCGCCCTGTGGAACCTGCATGTCAGCGTACGGCCATTGCAGGGTGAGCATGCACCAGCCGACGGCGGTCAGCGCGCAGAAGTCCTGCTGTTCAACAGTGGTGGTGCTGGCGCCCGCTCGACACTTGATGGTCTGAGTGCCACCGCCTTCCCAAGTGGTGTCCATTCTATGTCGATCGAGGCGACCGAGCATGTTGGTCCGGTTATCTTCTGGCGCAAGGAATTGCGGGATGGTTCCGGCGGTGCCGGCCAGTTCCGTGGTGGCCTCGGTCAGGTTGTCGAGATATCCCCAACCGATGGGCATGAAATGCACTTCAACGCGATGTTTGACCGCGTCGATCATCCACCACGGGGTCGTGAAGGCGGTGAAAGTGGTGCAGCCGGCGCCGTTCTTCTCGACGACGGAACACGTCTTGCCACCAAGGGTCGTCAGCATGTTCCTGCCGGTCGGCGGTTGATCCTGCAGCTGCCGGGTGGCGGCGGTTACGGTCCAGTCGAAAAGCGCGACGCCGATGCCGCGAAGCGCGACACTGACTTCGACTATGTGATTGCCCAATAACCCTCCCGTAGAAACCGGGCGAGAGGTTCAGCCTCGCCCGGTTTCTGGCTCAAAGATAAGGTCAAGGAAGTCGGAAATGAGTTTCGAAAACGGGCGCGCAGCAAGCATCAAATCATCCCCAAGCATGGCCATTGCCATGGCGGCAAAAAAGCTGGCGGCGGAAGGTCGCGACATCATTGATCTCTCATTGGGAGAGCCGGATTTTGAACCGCCGGAGCATGTCACCAAAGCGGCTGTCGCAGCTGTTTTGAAAGGTGGCATACGCTATGGCGCGCCAGCTGGCATGGAAAGCCTGCGCAAGGCGATTGTTCAAAAATTCAAGACCGAGAACGGGCTGGATTACACCGCCGACGAGGTGATGATTGCCAATGGCGCAAAACAGATCCTGTTCGACGCTTTTCTGGCGACACTGGAACCGGGTGACGAAGTCATTATTCCAACACCCTGCTGGGTGTCGTACGGCGATATCGTTGCCCTGCATGGCGGCAAGCCGGTTTACGTCAACTGTGGTCCTGAAGATGGTTTCAAGATTTCGGTCGGTAAGCTGAAAGCTGCCATCACGCCAAAAACCCGCTGGCTGATGTTGAATTCTCCTTCCAATCCGACCGGAGCAATCTATTCCGCCGCTGAATACCAGTTGCTCGCAGAGGTGCTTATCCGCCACCCTGATATTCTCGTGGTCTCAGACGAGATTTACGAACATGTTCTTCTGCACGACAAACCCTTCGTCTCGTTTGTCAGTGCCTGTCCGCAATTGCGTGATCGCACTTTGGTCGTCAATGGTGTGTCAAAGGCCTATGCCATGACCGGTTGGCGGCTTGGATATGCGGCAGGGCCAAAGTCGTTGATCTCGGCGCTCAACAAGATGCAGTCGCAAAGCGTGTCCTGCGTTTCGTCAATTGCACAAGAGGCTGCGCTTGCAGCCCTGACTGGCAATCAGACCTTTGTAACTGATGGGGCACAGATTTTTGCCAGCCGTGCCCGTCTCATGGCGGAACGTCTGGCGAAGATCGATGGCATCGACTTCATTCCTCCCGATGGCGCATTTTACGCATTTATCGGAGTGCAAAGCCTGTTGGGTCGCAAGACGAGCGGCGGGGATGTCATTGCTGACGATACGGACTTTGCCGCCTGTCTGCTGCAGCAGTTTGGCCTTTCCAGCGTTCCCGGTGCTGCATTCGGTGCACCTGGTTTTATTCGCCTGTCGATCGCCGCATCCAATCAGGAATTGGAAAGTGCCTGTGATCGTTTGGCTCAAATGGTCGGCTCTCTAAAGGCCTGACCCATCTTTCCACCCATTCACAAGTAGACAGAGGTGACGGACAACCGCACCTCGACAACAGGAGGGTTACATCCATGAAAACCGAAGATCTGAAACATGTTTTGGGGGCGGGACTGTTGTCCTTCCCGGTTACGCATTTCGATGGCGATGGCAAGTTCAATGCAAAAAGCTACGCCGAGCACGTCAACTGGTTGTCCGGTTTCGAGGCGGCGACCTTGTTTGCGGCCGGCGGTACAGGCGAGTTCTTTTCGCTGACACCGGAGGAAATCCCGGAGATTGTTCGAGTCGCAAAGGAAGCGGCCGGCACAACACCAATCGTTTCGGGCTGCGGTTACGGCACTGAAATCGCCATTTCCATAGCCAAGTCAGTGGAAAAGGTTGGCGCCGACGGCATTCTGCTTTTGCCTCATTATCTCATCGACGCTCCGCAAGAAGGTCTCTACCAGCACATCAAGGCAGTATGCCAGTCAACCGGCATGGGTGTGATGGTTTATAACCGAGACAACTCGGTTCTTCAGGCGGATACGCTGGCACGGCTTTGCGATGCATGCCCGAACTTGGTCGGTTTCAAGGACGGGACGGGCGACATTGGCCTGGTGCGCCAGATCACCGCGAAGATGGGTGACCGACTGACCTATCTCGGGGGCATGCCGACAGCGGAGCTTTTTGCGGAGGCCTATCTGGCTGCAGGCTTTACCACCTATTCGTCGGCGGTTTTCAACTTCGTTCCGGGTCTCGCAGTGGAGTTCTACAAGGCACTGCGTGCAGGTGAACGTGCGACGTGCGAGAAGATCCTTATCGACTTCTTCTATCCGTTCATGGCGATCCGTAACCGTGCCAAGGGGTATGCCGTTGCAGCCGTCAAGGCAGGCGTGCGATTGCAGGGCTTTGATGCAGGCCCGGTTCGCTCTCCATTGCAGGATCTGACAACGGAAGAAATGGGCATGATGGAAGCCCTGATCGGCAAGTACAAGCGCTGAACGAACACTCATGGTTGCCCTTTCTGCGGGGCAACCATGACGCATGGATAGGCTGCCATCAGTCGATGGCAGGATGGACATCCGGCGGGATCGGGCAGACATAGGGCTGCCCGTCCATTTTTTCTTCCCACTCAGCCTTTGCTCTGGCCAGTAATTCCGGCGAAACAAGCAGATCAAGTCCGGTTGCAGCCATCGCTCTGGCGGCATGGATCATCGCCTTGTGTGCACCGGGACTGCGCCCTTGCGCCACGACCTGCCATGTGTGCGGATTTGTGCCGATTGCCCAGGCCGGTGCCCAGCACTGCGCGGTTGGCGTGACACGGCTGACATCGCCCACATCGGTTGACCCTGCGCGGAAGTGCGACTGCCCCTCGAAAGACCGAAGTCCGAGGTGCAAAGGTTGTGTGCCATCCACCTTGTGATTGAGGAAAACGTCGTCCTTGATCTGATAAAGCCGAATGCTGCTCTTGATTGCCTCGTCTGAGAAAGTGGCTTGAATCTTCTGTGCAAAGGCAACGTCCGCTTCGTCGAATGGAACCGGACCGAGAGCGGTCAGATTGTCATGGATTGCGTGTTCAAGCGTCAGATTGGGCAGGAGATTTGTTGAGGCTGAATCGAAGACGATCTCGACTTCGGTTTCCGTCATCATCGCAGCGCCTTTCGCCACCTTGTTGACCCGCTCGGCAAGGGCAAGCGCTTGCGACATTTCAGGCGCACGAACGAGATAAAGAACTTCGGCACGGGCCTGTACGACATTGGCCGCTTTGCCGCCGGTATCGGTAATGGCGTAATGGACGCGGCAATCCTGTGGCATGTGTTCGCGCAGGAAGTTGACACCGACGTTCATCAGTTCCACCGCATCAAGTGCTGAACGACCAAGATGGGCAGCATTGGAGGCGTGGGCGGCAACGCCTTTAAAACGATAATAATATTCGAGAACGGCGAGATTGTTTGTTGACCGCACGCCGTTGAACGGTGCTGGATGCCAGGTTAAGGCGGCATCTACATCGTCAAACAGACCGGCCCGCGCCATGAAGGTCTTGCCGGATCCGCCTTCTTCGCCTGGGCAACCGTAATAGCGCACCGTTCCAGGAATGTTGTTTTCTGCCAGGTGTTTTGCAAGGGAAATGGCTGCAAGCAGTGAGCCACTGCCCAAGAGATTGTGGCCGCATCCATGGCCGGTTGCGCCCGTCTCCGTGACCTGTTGTTCGTCAACACCCGCGACCTGGCTCATATCTGCCAGCGCATCATATTCACCGAGGAATGCGATAACCGGTTTGCCACTGCCATATTCGCCAATGAATGCAGTTTCCATACCGGCGACACCTGTCGTGACCGAGAACTCATGCTCTTTCAGCATGTCGATCAATAGCTCGGCTGAGCGGTGCTCATGGAATTTCAGTTCTGCAAAATCCCAGATGCTGTCACTGAGAGCCGTAAACCCGGATGAAAGGCCATCAATATTGGCGTTCAACGCGGCAAGTGAAGCGGTATCAGGCATGTCGTATCCTCAGGGCAGGGGTGGAATTTCAGGCAAAAGAAGTCTGGATGGCGGACTAACGCCCGCCATTGCGTCTGTTTTTGTAGTTGAGTTGTTCAGGACATCAGCTCATCGCTGACGTCCTGAAGGTGCGGATCAATCCGCGATCGATACTTCCCAAAGGCGGGCATTCGACTGCCATACTGGCTCACCGCGAAGCTTGGCGGTTGCGCCCCAGACATCGATCATGTCGTAGAGGAAAATGCCGGGCATTTCGGCCAGCATCAGCTCATGGAATTCATCGAAAATCGCCTGACGCTTGGTCTGGTCGGTTTCGACATAGGCGGCGTTCATCAGTTCGATGGCCTTTGGATTGTCCCACATCAGCGATGCGTTCTTGTCCTTGTCACCGACATAGAATCTGTACATCAGTGCCGGGTCGAGACGTGGCGCTACCGACTGCGAAATGACCTGGTAGTTGCCGGAACGACGACGATCCACCTGTGTTGCATAATCGAGAACTTCGATCTGAACGTTAAGACCTGCCGCCTGCATCATGGCTTGCGCCATCACGGCGGCCGGGAAGCTTGGCACGTTACCGCGCTTGTTGGCGATGATGCTGATCTGCTCGCCCTTGTAACCGGCTTCTGCCAGTTCTTTCTTAACTGCTTCCAGATCGTAGGCAGGACGTTTTTTCTGAACGTCGCTGTAGTAGATGGAGTCTTCGGCAACCATGGAGCCGTTGGCATGGCCGGTTTCATTCGAAGCGGCCATAACGAGCTGGTCGAGATCAAGCGCCATGGCCATGGCACGGCGAACGCCTGGCTTGCTCAAAACCGGATCACGGGTCTGGATGTAGAATAGGTTCTTGCCGTTGTTCGGGGAAACGATCAGCTGTGTCTTATCGTTCGACTTGAATTCAGGGATCAGGTCCGGCGAGATTTCGGCCGTGTCCAGAACGCCAGACTGCAGGCCGGCTTTAACCGTGGATGCATCCGGAATGACCATGAACTTGATGCCGTCAGCCAACGGGCGCTTGGAGCCAACCATGCCATCTGCCTTGCCGTCATTTTCCGGCGAGACATAATCATCGAACTTGGCAAGGCGGATATATTCACCCTTTTTCCACTCGTTCCACTTGAAGGGACCGGTGCCGATTGGCTCCTTGAAGGTGCCATCAGCGACAGAATCGGGCGAGATCATGCCGGTGTAACCGCATTCAGGGCGCGACATCAGGCCGAGGAAAACTGCCGAAGGCTTTTCAAGGGTCATGGTAACGGTGTTGGCGTCCACAGCCTTGACACCGGTAACGTGGACGATGCGGCTACCGTCGAAATCACCAACGCACGTCCATTTGGTGGCCGGGTCCATATAGCGGTTCCAGTTCCACACCACGTCTTCGGCGGTCAGCGTTTTGCCATTGTGGAACTTCACGCCGTCGCGAAGAGTGAACGTGTAGGTCAGGCCGTCGTCGGAGGTTTCGAAGCTCTTGGCGAGAAGTGGCTTGACTTCACCATTGTTGGCGTAACCGACAAGGCCTTCAACGATGTGCAGGATAACGCCATCGGTATTGCCGTCACGGTTGACGCCGGGATTGTTACTGCGCAAATCCGAGCTTTGCGCCACGACGATGTCGCGGGCGACCGCCATATTGGCCATGGTGAGCAGGACTGTACCTGCAAGCAGTATCTTTTTCATGTTCTACCCTCTTTTGTGATTGAGTTTATTGCTGGAATTGGTCCCAGCAGACGCGTGAAAGTCTGCCGATCGTTTCTAGTGATACGGTGTAGCCCGGCGTTCCGTCGGCCATCGCCTGTGGCACCTGATCGGTGAAAGCGGCGATGATGTAGAAAGGCGCGCCATCGCGGTAAACGATGCCGGCATTCATACGGCCGCGTTTGCCCGTTCCGCCCTTGTGAGCGACCAAGGTGCCAAATGGCAGCCGTGATGGAATGGCGTACCGCAGGATCTGGTTTTTGAGCGTTTGCAGCGCGTAAGCGCAAAGTTCCATGGATGATCCGAGCAGTTCCGCTGCTTCCGGTGAAGTCTGCGCGTCCAAAATGGTTTGCAGCAGAAACACCTGATCGCGTGCTGTCGTGGTGGTGACGGAGGTCAGCGTGTGATCGGGCGATAGGGCCAATGGCGGAATGAGGAAACGGTGATGCGTTCCGCTCATGCCGATGGACTTGCAATAGCTGTCGACTTCCGAAAGCTGCAACCGCTCGAACACCATCTTGGTGCAGACATTGTCACTCAGCACCATCATGCCGGTAATTGCATCACGCAGCGAAATGACGATGCCCGGTGTCAGGTAGCGGAACATGCCGCTGGCGACTTCTTCGGAAAAACGTTGCTCGTAGACGATCTGCTCATCCAGATCCAAACGGCCCTCATGCACGGCTTTGAGGGCCGCCATCATGATGGATGTCTTGCGGGTGCTGGCAGACGGTGTTTCTTCATCTTCACCGCGACCGATGGTTTCACCGGTCAGAAGATTGCGCACCATAAAACGGGTGGTGAAAGGCTGCGCGTTGCAAATTGCTTCAAGCGCGGTTGCCGCGGCGGCGGTGTTTACACTCATGTCCATTTTATGCCTCCAGTCGCCATTTCAGTTGCACTCCACCATTTTCGTTGAGGTCAAGAGCAGGAATTGCCTGAAGGAGACGCCGTGTGTAGGCCTCCTTCGGGTTGTCGAAGATGGTGTCACGATCACCTTGCTCGATGATGCGTCCGTCCTGCATGACGATGACCCGATCAGCCACCTGCTCGACCACGCCGAGGTCGTGGCTGATGAACAGGCACGAAAACCCATAACGTTTCTGCAGATTTGAGAAGAGGTCGAGAACCTGCGCCCTGACGGTTACGTCAAGTGCTGAAACCGGCTCGTCGGCGATCAGGAATTTTGGACGGCGTGCGATCGCGCGGGCGATGGCAACGCGTTGACGCTGGCCGCCGGACAGTTCGTGCGGGTAACGGCTGGCGTAGCTGCTGTTCAGGCCGACTTCTTCCAGCGTCTCATAGGCACGCTTCTTTTTTCCTGCCTTGTCGATATCAGGCACTAGACGCAGCGCTTCTTCGACCAGTGCAAGAATGGTCATGCGTGGGTCGAGAGACGAGTAGGGATCCTGAAAAACCATTTGGCAGTTCAGGCGGTAGTCGTTCCAGTCAGCATCGCGGCTGCGACCACCAAACAGGATCTGGCCGCTGCTTTCTTTCACCAGTCCGGCGATGGTGCGGCCAAGTGTCGTCTTGCCTGAGCCTGAGCCACCGACCAGCGCAACAACCTCGCCCTCATGAATGTCAACGCTGACACCATGCAGTGCGCGTTTCGGTGCTGCCTTTTTCAGGAAACCCTTGCGGCCGGGATAATCGACGATGATGTCGCGGGCGCTAACCATCGGCTTGGCGTCAGCCGCCAGTACGCGTGCTTCACTGCGAAACGGCAGAGAGGACAGCAGCTTTTTTGTGTAGGGATGTTGCGGCTTCTGTAGGATATCTTCCGTGGTGCCTTTCTCGACGATGACACCTTTTTCCATCACCACAAGACGGCTGGTATAACGGGCCACCATTGGCAAGTCGTGGCTGATGAGCAGAACGGCCGTGCCTTCGGCGCGGGTCAGTTCCACCATCAATTCCATGACGTCACGCTGGATCACTGCATCAAGCGCAGTGGTCGGTTCATCGGCAATCAACAGGGCAGGCTTCAGAAGCATGACCGATGCCAACATGATACGCTGGCGCATGCCGCCTGAAAATTCGTGTGGCCAGGATGTCAGAGCACCTTCAGGGTCACGAATGCCGACACGTTTCAACATGTCGAGAATACGTTTGCGGCGTTCTTCCGGTGACAGCGTCGTGTGAAGGATAAGGCCTTCCTCAAGCTGTTTACCAATGGTCATCGACGGATTGAGGGAAGTCATCGGTTCCTGAAACACCACGCCGATTTCCGCACCGCGCATGGCGCGCAAGTCGCGGCTGGTCATGGTCAGGGTATCACGACCCTTATACATGATCGTGCCACCGGTTGCCTTGATGACAGGCGGCAGAAGCGAAATCAGGGCGCGGGTGGCAAGTGTCTTGCCGGAGCCGCTTTCGCCAACGATGCCGAAGATCTCGCCGGCTTTGATGTCGAAACTGACATTTTTCACCACTTCGATACCGGTGTGGGAAACCTGAAGCGACAGGTCGCGAACGCTGATAAGATTTTGTTCTGTCATTTCAGGCCCCTCATACGTGGGTCGAGTTTGTCGCGCAGCGCATCGCCCAGGAGGTTGATTCCAAGAAGGGTGAGTGCAATGCAAAGGCCAGGGAAAAGACCGAGCCACACGGCTTGCTCTATGAAGGGGCGGCCAGCGGCCAGCATATTGCCCCATGTTGGTGCGGGTGGTGGTACCCCGAGACCAAGGAAGCTGAGCGCGCTTTCCGACAGAATGGCCCAGCCGAACATTGAAGTTGCCAATACGGTGATCGGCGCAACGCAGTTGGGCAGGATGTGGCGGAACATCGTGAAGAGTTCACTGTTGCCCATTACGCGCGAAGCCTCGATAAATTCACGCTCGCGAAGCGACAGCACGGCGCCACGGACAACGCGGGCCATGGAGGGTGTGTAGGCAATACCGAGCGCAAAAATGATGCCGTATTGGTTGGCACCAAACACGGCGAGAAGACCGAGCGCCAGCAGAATGCCGGGAAAGGCCAGCAGTGCATTGTTGACGGCCATGATGACGCCATCCACCCAGCCGCGGGCATAACCGCTGATAAGACCGATGAGCGAACCAAAAAACACGGCGAAACTGACCGTCAGAAAGCCGATCCAGACGCTGGCGCGTGCGCCGACAATGATGCGGCTCAGCACATCACGTCCAAATTCGTCGGTACCAAGCCAATGTTCTGCACCGGGTGCCGCCAAACGGGCGGTGAAGCTCAGTTTCATCGGATCGTAAGGTGTCCAGAACAGACCTGTCAGAGCTGCGAGCAGCAGGACGGTGATGAGCGTGCCGCCAATGGCGGCATTGAATGTAAGCTTTTTCATTCGGCCACCACGCGCGGATCGAAAAGAGGATAAAGCAGGTCAACGATAAGATTGACCACGACGTAGGAGAGGGCGACAAACAAAAGGCAGCCTTGAATAACCGGGTAATCACGTTGGAAAATGCTATCGACCATCAGACGGCCAAGGCCGGGAATGGTGAATACAGTTTCGATGACCGCGATACCGCCGAGCAAATTGCCGAGGATCAGGCCGATCATCGTCCAGGTAGGGCCGAATGCGTTCTTGAACGCGTGTTTCCATAGAACGGCGCTTTCGGACAGTCCCTTGGCTCTGGCGTGGGTGATGTAATCAAGCCGCAAAACTTCCAACGTCGATGCGCGCGCCATGCGGATAAGGACACCGGCCTCATGGATGACAAGCGTCATGATGGGCAGGACTATGTAAAGCAGGCCAGCCGTGAAGTTTTCAGACATCGAGACATAACCGAGCACAGGCAACCAGCCGAGCTTGAGGCCGAAAAACAACAGCAGCAGCAGACCGAGCCAGAATGTCGGGATGGAAAGCAACACCGTTGCAGTGCCAACCAGAGCAAGGTCGGTAATGCTGTTTTGTTTCCAGGCCGCGATCACGCCAGCGGGAACTGCAATCAGGCTGGCAAGCGCGACCGCAATCAGCACGATTTCCGCACTGATGATGAAGCGTGAAACAACAAGTTCTAAGACCGGTTCGTCGTTGACGATGGACTTTCCGAAGTCACCAGCAAGAACATTCTGTCCCCAGATGAGGAACTGTTCCGGCATGGACTTGTCCAAGCCCAATTCGGTACGCATTTCGGCGATCTGCTCTGGCTGAGCCATGTCGCCCAGCATCAATGCTGCCGGATCGCCGGGAATAAAACGGATCAATGCAAACACGGTGATCGATACGATCAGCACGGTCGGCAACGCCATGAATAGGCGGTTTAAGATAAATCGAAGCATATGTTCCCCTGAACTGGACATGCCGTTTTTTAGGCGGCTATCCATTGTTCCAATTTTCATGGACTATGAGCGATATGGAAAAATTGCGCAATATTATGCATTTTTGTCATAGGTTTATGCATATTGTCGCAGTGATGCAGACGGGGTAAAAATCTGCATAAATGTTTGTAAACGCTTATTTTTGTGAGATATCTATCTGCTGTTTGAGTGTGTCCATCAACGCCTGTGTGGCAAGTGATGGCGGGACTCCAGCTGGTTTTGCCAGGCCAAACTCCTGTGTCGCAACAGGCACGAACTGGCGCTGAACAATCGGCAGGTGAGGGTAGAGATTCGCATAAAAACTGCTGACGATACCGACGCCAAGATTGTGTGCGGCATAGGCACAAGCCGAGCTGTTGCTGTGAGTTTCGATCCTGACATTCTGGCGCACGCCAGCGCGTTGGAACGTGTTGTCGAGCATCACGCGCTGGGGGCGTTGCCGTCCCAACATTATCAGAGGCTCACCACGCAAATCCTTCGGCCCGATCTCCTTCTTGGCCGCCAACGGATGGTCCTTGTGCATGACGCAGACACTGACGCCACGTGCAACGGGCTCCATGGTGATGCTTGTGGGTATTTCCCCCTCATATCTCAGGAAGCCGAAATCGATGACCCGCTGCTCGATCATGCGGGTGATGGATGTGGTAGTTTCAAAAAAGGTTTCGATGCGCACATTGGGAAAGTTGCGCCCATATTCAGCGAGAACGGCGGGGGCAAAATTTTCCCACATGCTGCTGGGCAGGCCCATGCGTACCAGATCAGGACCTGAAACGCCGGTGCGCAGATCGTCTGCCAGCTCGGAAAATCGCTCAATGCCGAGCAGCACGTTTTCGGCATCCTTTGCAAGGATCAAGGCTTCGGGCGTGGGGATAAGCCGGCCCTTGTCGCGCGCAAAAAGCGTCAGAGACAGGTCCGATTCAAGCTGTTGCAAAAGCCTGCTGACGCCCGATTGGCTGAGGTTCATGCTTTTGGCTGTGGCAATTGTCGAGCCTGTTGCAAGCAGGGTTTTCAACACCTCCAGCTGCCGGAAATTGATCATCGGAGGTGTTCCTTCACGATTAAACCCAAGAGTTATATCCAATCTTCCAGACAGCGTATAAAGGCAACCGCAACTTTGGAAAGCGGTGCGCGCTCACTGCTGATGAGTGCATAATTGACTGTCAAAGCGGGTTCCAGTGGTACGAATGCCAAGGGCAGTTCGGTGTATTCCCTGGCGATGAGTTCACCCACAACAGCAATTCCCAGTCCTTCCGCCGCAAGTGCACAGGCACAACCAACCGAATGCGCCTCAATGGCGGGGCGCTGTCTGAGGCCGTGATTGTAGAGGAGCGCCTCCAACTCATGGCGCACAGGTCGTGCGTTGTTGAGCAGGATCAGGTCGTTGCCCTTGAGGTCCGTGACTGTCAGCCCGTCACGGACGGAAAGCGGATGATCACGATGCAAGACGCAAATATTTCGCGACGGAAGCAGGCGCTCATGTTTCAGGCCGAGGGTGGATTCAGGCAAGCGCGTAAAGCCGATGTCGGCTTCATCATCGGCGATCATACGTTCAATGCTCAGGTAATTGCCTGACTTCACCTCTATACGTGCGGGTCCGTTCTCTCTAAGGAAGCGTTTGATCAGGCGGGGCACTAATGTCACGGACAGACTGGCGGGAAAAGCCAGTCGCAAGGGGATTTCCTGCGAACGTCCATGTTCCAGTTCCTGTGCCATGACCTTCAGAGACGTCAGACGATCCGAAATCGCCCGGATTTGGGGCCCGATTTGTAAGCCTTCTCGCGTGGGAGAAAGCCTGTTCTTGTCACGCTCAAACAGCCGGACGCCAAGATAAAGCTCAAGCTGCTGCAGCAATCTGCTGACATTTGATTGGGAAACGCCAAGCTCATTGGCGGCTGCAATGGTGGAGCCTGTTGCGGCAATGGCATCATAGGCATGGATGTGCCGGATGCTGATCATGACGTCGCTATCCTCCGTCATTTCTTCTCCCGAAATTGAATAGAGCGACCCGTAAACCGCATAAGATTGTGCGCCTTGGCCAAAACGCACATTTTCACGGCACTAAGAAATCCGCTGAAAAGGCATTCGTCAATGACGACCGTAATTGAAAAAATCGCAACACAGCTTGCCACCCGTAAAAGCTTTTCGCCATTGGCGTTGCAACGAGCCACAGACGCTATTGTCGATACGATTGGCTGTATGTTGGCGGGTGCCAACGATGAGACACCACGCGCCGTGATGCGCGCCTTTGGCAGTGATATCAGTGAACATGGTGGCTCGGCATTGGTCGACGGGTCAAAAGCATCGGCTTCAACCGCCGCCCTGATCAATGGTACCGCTGCGCACTGCCTTGATTTTGATGATAATTTCCATCCTGCCCGTGCACATGCATCTGCGGTTCTGGTGCCAGCCCTGCTTTCCCTCGCAACCGCCGACTATGGGATAACTGGTAGGCAATTTGTCCATGCCTATCTCGCCGGGTTGGAAGCGCAGGCGGCTGTTGGTTTCGGTGTTATTCCCTCGCATTATAACAGGGGCTGGCACGGTACATCGACTGTTGGTGCAATCGGCGCAGCCGCTGGTGTCGCAGTTTTGTTGGGAATGGGCGGGGACCAGATTGCGCAGGCGATGAGTATTGCGACGAGTTCTGCCTGCGGGCCAAAGGGTCAGTTCGGAACACCCGCTAAACCGCTGCATGCGGGGCTGGCGGCACGCAACGCGGTTGAGGCGGCATTGCTTGCCAAGGCCGGTGTTGCAGGACGGCTTGATATTCTCGAGCGATCACAGGGCTTTAAAGATCTGTTCGGTGGCGATGCCGCAACCGGCTGGGATGCGCTTTCATTCGGTCATGACCACATCATCGAAACACGTGGGCTGGTGACCAAACAGCACCCGTGCTGTGCTTCAACACACCGCGCTATCGATGCGGCGCGTGAGTTGCAGGATCAGCACGGATTTCGGGCGGAAGATATCAGGTCCATCAACACCAAGGTCGGCATTTCCGCGATGGATAATCTGACCTATCCCGACCCGCGCGATGAAATGCAGGCACGTTTTTCAATGCAATATTGCCTGACGACCGCACTTGTTCATGGCAGGCTGTCTCTTGGTGATTTTACACCGTCTGCCATCTTTCGTACGGACATTCGCCAGTTGATGCCGCTGATATCCATGTCGGCTTACACCGCTGCCGAAGAGGTTGGCACGGAGCGGTTACCGCATCGGGTCGACATTCACTTGAATGACGGACGGCATCTCAAAATCGAGAGATTGCATGCAGATGGCTCAATTCAGAAGCCACTCTGCAGCGCTCAACGGCAGATGAAATTCGCAGATTGCCTGAAATGGGCTGGCCTGAAGGCTCGCAGTGATGCCTGGCAACAACTTATGGACATTGAAGATGCGACCTCATTTCGATCCCTATGGGCAGAGGTCAGCCACTCTTTGCGTAGATAGGTGTTGAGCGATTTACGGCTTACTTCGCGATCAGGACTTCTATGCCGCGTTTTTCAAACTCGCGGGCATCGCGGTCTGAAATGCCATCATCTGTAACGAAGGAATGGATCACGTCGAGAGAACCAAGGCGCGTGAACGACGATTTGTTGATCTTGGTCGAATCCGCCACGAGGTAAACATGGGCCGCCGCCTTGATCATCGCTTCCTTCAACTGAAGGTCGGCAAAGCTTGGATAGGTCAGCCCGGCATCCAGTGCCACACCGGCTGTGGCGAGAAACAGCTTGCCCGCAAAAATGTTGCGGAAATATTCGACTGACTTGTCACCCGAAAGCGAAAGCGTGGGGGATTTGAATTGCCCGCCCGGCATGTGCACCGCAAATGATGGCACAGCACCCAATATGATTGCGATGTTGAGTGCGTTGGTGATCAAGGTCAGATCACGGCGGTTGGTCAAGCGTGTTGCAATTTCTGTTGTTGTCGTGCCAGCATCAAGGATCAGCGTTTCGCCATCCTTGACAAGGCTTGCAGCAAGGGCGCCAATACGGCGCTTTTTGTCCATGTTTTCCTGATGGTACAGGGTCATGGTGCCAGTTTGTGGTGCGACCGTATTGAGATAGGCGCCACCATGTTCGCGCGTGATGAAACCTTCGTTTTCGAGCCTTTCAAGGTCCTGACGGATGGTTGCTTCCGATACGTGGAAGGCGGCCGCCAACTCTCTGACGCGGGCGGAGCCTTCCTCTTGAAGCCATTCAAGAATGCGGCGACGTCTTGGCTCGGATAAAAGCCCGATCATCGACTCCGAAGCATCTTGCTCGTCTTTCGCTTCCATTTGGACTTACCTAAGCTCCTGAATCGCAACCAATCGAAATTATTCGATTCCTTTTTATCGGATACTTACAGTATCGATCTGGTAGCATCAAATCCTCAATTGGCGTTCTGCTGCAACACCACGCGTGCTTGCAGTTTCTGCTGCACCTGGTCGACAACCACGGCGGCGATGATGACCAGACCCTTGATGACGGTTTGCCAAAAGGACGAAACGCCCATCATGATAAGCCCATCCGCGAGGATGCCGATGACGAAAGCACCCACGATGGTGCCGGCGATGCGGCCGCGGCCACCTGACATGGATGTACCGCCAAGGACAGCTGCCGCGATGGCATTCAGTTCGAAGGTCTCACCGGTTGCCGGGTGGCTTGCCTGCAGCTGCGAGGATATGATGAGGCCGACAAATGCGGCGCACAGGCCAGAGAACATGTACACGAACAGCTTGATACGATCGACGTTTACGCCCGACAGCGCCGCGCCGCGCTCATTGCCGCCAACGGCATAGATGTGCCTGCCAAGCGGGGTACGGCTGGCGAGATAGGCAGCGCCCAGCGCCACCACCACCATGATCCACACAGAGACCGGAAAGCTGAGAAACGTGCCGGAACCGATGATGCGGAAAGTGTCAGACCCATACTCCGGATTGCCGGAAAGGTTTGGGAATGTCCGGCCCTCGGAGAACAGAAGTGCTGCACCGCGCGCGACATAGAGCGTGCCGAGCGTGGCGATGAACGGCGCCACATTCAATTTGGTTATCAGGAACCCGTTTATTGAGCCGATAAAGACACCCACGACTAGCACGATAAGGCAGATTTCGATCGTATTAAACTGCAGGCTGTACCCAATGCCGAGGAAGCCGAGATCAATGCCGTAAAGCACCAGATATCCGGCGACCATGGCGCAGAGGCCGACAATTGAGCCGACTGACAGGTCAATGCCACCAGCGATGATGACAAAGGTCATTCCGATAGCAAGCAATGCATTCAGCGCAACGTGCTTGGAAATGATCACCATATTGCCCATGCTCAGGAAGTTGGGAGCGGCGATGGCAAAGAAGGTGAACACCAGAATGAGAGCCACGAATGTCCGCATGTGCAAAAGTAGCAGCAATGCAGAGGTTCTGGACGTTGACACTCCAGTGACGGTTTTGACGTTGCCCGAGGTGTCGATGCTGCTCATAGTGTTTCAACCTTTTTAAGATTGGGAGTTGCCGCCGAAACGACATCCGCTGCGTTGGCGCCAGCTGGAAATTGTCCAGTCAGCCGGCCATTCGCCATGACGAGAATGCGATCGGAAAGGGCCAGAACCTCCTCCAGATCGGATGTGACAAAAAGGATGCCCAAGCCATCACCGGCCAGGCGCCGCATGGTGCGGAAAATTTCCGCCTTGGCGCCGATGTCGATGCCGCGAGAAGGCTCATCCATCAGAAGGATTTTCGGTTTCGTCATCAGCGCCTTGCCGATAACGACCTTTTGCTGGTTGCCGCCGGACAGGCTGGAAACCGGATGTTCCATGCTGGCGATCTTGATCGCCATGCGCTTGACGAATTCGGCAGCCTTGGCGGCCTCTGCCTTGAGGCTCAGGTGAAACCCGCGCGTGAAGTCGTAAAGAGACGACATCGTCAGGTTTTCCCGGATTGTCATGATCTGCACGAGGCCATCGCGTTTGCGATCCTCAGGGATCAGAGCAAGACCGCGACGGATGCGCCCGGAGACACTTTGTTCCTTGAGTGGTTTACCCGAAATGAACATCTGGCCGGACGAATTCGGATGTTGTGCCATGATGCACTCAAGCAGTTCCGAACGGCCAGCGCCCATCAGGCCGTAAAGCCCGACGATTTCACCTTCTCTGACCGTCAGCGACATGTGATCAACGGCATAACCGCCAGCCGGGCTCGGCAGGCAGATGTTTTCAACACGAAACACTTCGTCGCCCAGCTCGTGCTCAACGGTTTTGGGAAACTCTTTCGATGCGCTGCCGATCATGTTGGCAACGATCCAGGGGATGTCCACGCCCTTCATCGAGCGCGATCCGGTGATAACGCCATCACGTAGGACGGTTATATAGTCGCCTATGCGAATAAGCTCTTCCAACCGGTGGGAGATGTAAACAATTCCAACGCCTTGTTTTTTCAGGTCGTTGATGACCCTGAACAGCACCTCGACTTCGGCCGCAGAAAGGGCCGATGTTGGCTCATCAAGAATGAGAATGCGGGCATTTTCCGCCAGTGCCTTGGCAATTTCAACGATCTGCTGCTGACCGATCCGCAGGTTACCGAGCGGCGTGTCGGGATGGATATTCTGTTCCAGCCGCTTCATCAGCGCTCTGGCGGCACTGGTCTGTGCAGCCCTGTCGATATGAATGCCAGCCCTGGTCTTTTCGTGACCGACGAAGATGTTTTCCGCGACCGTCAGGTTGGGGAACAGGTTGAGTTCTTGAAAAACAATGCCGACGCCATGTTTGGCGGCATCCGTTTTGTCGGTAAAAACAACCGACTTACCATCCAGTTCGATGGAGCCGCCATTCAGTTGTTCAACGCCCGCTATGATTTTCATAAGCGTTGATTTTCCAGCGCCGTTTTCGCCGACAAGAACGTTTACCGCACCCATGCGCAGGTCAAAATCGACATTCTTGAGTGCCTGGGTTCCAGGATAGATTTTTGAGCCATTGCGGATGGACAGGCCGATCGGATGCGGTTCGACTGCTGCAACCGCACTCATTGTGCCACCTCGATGGAGACTGGCATGATCAGTGGCTGCTCGGTTGCCGAGCGAATGACCACAGCGCCGAGGAAATTGATCTTTTTACCCTTCAGCGGCGTGTCGACTGTGGGCAGTTTGGAAACGGCCTTGTCGTTGAGGGCGCGGCCAAGTCGGGCATATTCGATCTGGTCACGGAATGTGGAGAAATCATAAAGTGCAGTCGTATCGCGCAAGGCCGACCCCTTGACGACCGGTCCCAGTTGCAGGGTCGCGTCGGCCTTTCCATCACCATCTATGTCGATATCTGCGACGGCTGCTTTGGATGCGCGGTTTTCGTTGATAACGTTTGCTGTTCCCTTGATCGCGAAGTTCCAGCCGCCGCCAGCGCCGCCAACTCTTACGCCATGGCTCTCGCCAGCCTTGTCGAGACCGGACTTGATGGCGTCGCGAAGTTGCGTGAGATCCACGGCCTTCTGTGACAGCGCTGGTACCAGCTTGGCATCAAATGTCGTTTCGACCAGTTCTGCAATCGGGTCTGCCGCGGCGCTTGTCGCGTCGTCTTTGTTGGTCTTGACCAGTTTGCAGCCTGAAACGGACACGGCAAGCAGGCTCACCGCAACAAGGGTTGTGATTTTCATGGCGATCCGAACTTTTAAAAGCGGGCAAACATCCGGGGTGCTCAGGCACCCCGGATGGCGAGGCAGGTTTTACTGCGTCAGCGCGAATGTCTCGAGCTTTTCGGCATTGTCAGCGTTGATGAGAATGCAATCCATCAACTGCTTTTCTTCAAGGCCTGTGGAGCCGGTCTTGATGAACTTGTCAGCCTGTTCAACAGCCAGCTGTGCTTGCTGGTAAGCGGGCTGAAGAACGGTTGCCTTGATGCCACCCTTCTTGATGGAGTCACGAACGTCGTTCGAACCATCGAAACCAACGACGATAACGTCCTTGCGGCCAGCTGCTTCAAGTGCTGCATAAGCGCCCATGGCCATGGTGTCGTTGCCGGAGATCACGCCCTTGATGTCAGGATGCGCCTGCAGGATCGATTCCATAACAGTGTAAGCTTCGGTCTGCGACCAGTTTGCCGTCTGTTTGGCAACCAGCTTCATGTCCGAATATTGGTCGATCACGTCGTGATATCCCTGCGAACGAATGCCGGCATTGGTGTCGGATTCCTTGCCGAGAAGTTCGGCATAATTACCCTTTTCACCCATCAGCTTGACGAATTCTTCCGCGCCAAGCTGTGCACCCTGATAGTTGTTGGAAACGATCTGCGATACGGCAACGCCGGCTGTGGTGATCTCGCGGTCAATCAGGAAAGAAGGTATGCCCTTGTCCTTGGCCTTCTGGACTGCCGCAACTGAGGCGTCTGCACCGGCATTGTCGAGAATGATGGCTTTTACGCCAGCTGCAATGGCGCTGTCGAACAGTTCGTTCTGCTTGTTGGCGTCATCATTGTGGACCAGAACCATAGTGGCATAGCCCAGTTCTTTCGCCTTGGCTGCAGCGCCATCCGCTTCAGCCTTGAAGAATGGGTTGTCATGGCTTGGTGTGATGATTGCAATTGTATCGGCAGCTAAAGCCACGCCAGACATCGCACCGGCAATGCCGAGCGCGACGACGGACATCAAAAGACGTTTCGTCAGTTTCATGGAGACCTCCCGTTGTCAAAACCACCCTCCAGCGGTTTTTCGAGGTTTAAACTATCGATTACTTTCGTTTGATGTCAATATATTTTTGAGATTTTCGGTTTTTCGCAAAATTGATGACCCAACATGCACTGATAGGATGTAAGGCGGCGCTCTCTCTTTCGTTATGGCTTGGTGGGGTAATAATTCACTTGAACGCTTTGGTGTTTCATGCGATTTGTTCAATCAAATGAAATAAATCGAAAGCATTCAAAAGCCGTTTAGTGCTTTGATGTGGTTGCCACGTCTGGGAGGAGTGGATTGTGCCGGTTCGTTTGCAAACAGATACGTGTATCGCTGTCAGGGGTCGGTGGGATTCCAGTCGCCCGCTGTGCAATGTCGGTTTCGTTTCGTTTCGATCTGCTTTGACACTGTCTCGTCATCACATCTGATTTTGCGTTGCCGTCTGCAGAAGGCGCGCGCCCAAATATTCACATACATGGAGGAAACCTATGACAACACAACGTTTTGGCGCCGGTATCTGGCACTTCGCCACCTATCTCGATCGTTATGCCACGGATGGATATGGCACACCGCGCAGTGTTATCGAGGCGATTGACCTGGCAGGTCAGGTTGCTGATCTGTCGGTTGTCGATATCAACTATCCATTCTTCGGCGGTGACTTTTCCAATGCGCAGGTTAAAGAGGCGCTGGATCGTAACAAGTTGGGCGTCATCGGTATTACGCCAGAGATCTATACCCGTGAATTCGTCAAAGGCTCATTCACCAACCCGGATGCTGGTGTTCGCAGACGAACCCATGAACTGGTGACAGAAGCCTGTGATCAGGTTCGTTATTTCGGTGCTGATTATGTCAAGCTTTGGCCGGGTCAGGATGGCTGGGACTATCCATTCCAGGTTGACTACGGCACATTGTGGAAGCACTCGCTTGATGGGGTCGGCCAGCTTGCCAGCGAAAACCCCGATCTGAAATTCGTGATCGAATACAAACCCCGGGAACCACGCGTGCGCATGAGCTTTGGTTCTGTGGCACGTACACTGCTCGGTATCGAGAAAATCGGCCTGCCGAATGTTGGCATTCTTCTCGATTTTGGCCACGCCATCATGGGCGGTGAGTCTGCTGCCGACAGTGCACAGCTTGCAATCGATTATGGTCGTCTGTTCGGTATGGACGTCAACGACAACTATCGTTCGTGGGATGACGATCTGGTTGCTGGCAGCCTTCATCCAATTGAACTGTTTGAGTTTTTCTACGTTCTCCGCAAGAACAAGTGGGAAGGTGTCTGGCAGCTGGATCAGTTCCCGTTCCGCGAAGACAGTGTTGCAACGGCCAACCACGCCATTGATTTCCTCAAGGCTGCCGACAAAGGGCTTGCCGCGCTTGATGTTGATGCATTGAGAGAGGCGCAGAGCCGTCATGACGCGATTGGTGCCTTGAAAATCGCCCAGAAAGCATTGTTCGGCGCCATGTAATGGCGTTCCAGTGACGTTTCGATTTTGCTTACTGCATATCAAAGCCCGGCCCTGAGGTCGGGCTTTTTACATATATATCTTAAGCAACAGTCTAGCCGCTTTCCCCCTCGATCAGGGCCATTGGCCAGACGCGGCGGTAGGTGGCCGGATAGATATCCTTGTAGGCAGGCATAACAGACAGCAGACCCTCGGCAAGGCTGACGCCGAGGTCGTGTAGCGAAAGGCTGAAGCCCGTTAATGCCGGAGACAGAAACTGGGTGTGCGGACTGTGGCGGCCGATGATGGCGATATCTTTCCCCGGTTTGATGCCTGCTTCTTCCAGGCCTTTATATAGACCCGTCACCAGCGTTTCGTTGACAAGAGTAATGGCGGTCGGGCGGGTCGGCCGGGCAGCTATCTCCTGCGCCACCGCATAACCGCCAGCCTCATTGGGGCGGGCGCGAAAGATGTATTCATCGCGCAGCGTCAGATTATGGCGAGCCAGAACGTCCCGGCATCGTTCGATGAAAATGTAACCCAGATTGAGATCGCCATGCGGCCAGACGACACCGATGTCCGTGTGTCCAGCATTGATGAGACGCTCCATGGCGGTTTCGGCCATGCCTTCAAAATCCAGATCGATCCACGGTTGACCAACGTCGGTCAGGCTGCGACCGAGTGAGATGAACGGGATGTTTTGCCGGTCGAGCAGTTCGAAACGGGCGTCGTTTCGCCGGGTTGCCGAAAGAATGATGGCATCAGCAAAACCGCGTGCCACGGTGCGTTGTAGGTAGGCGTCGGGATCTTCGGATGAGGAGCAGAGCAGCGCGACAAGATCGAGATTGTGACGAGCCAGCACCGTCTGCACGCCGTCAAAGACGCTCATGAAAAACGTGTCGCCCTGGCCAGTGATTTCCGGCCCAGTTTGCATCATGAAACCGATGACGCCGGTTGAACCCTTGCGGAGAGAGCGGCCCGACTGGTTGGCAACATAACCCAGTTTTTCTGCGGCCTCGAGAACACGTTGGCGTGTCCGAGGATTTACATCCGTCTTGCCGTTCAGCGCACGCGATACGGTGCCGATCGATATGTCGAGATGCTCGGCCAGTTGGCGAATGCCCTTCATGCTGTAACCCGTCTTTCATCACCGTTTCAGCAAACAGTATTGACAAAAAATCAGACATGTCCATAGTTACCGTAAACGTTTACGGTTTTTGCTGGAGGGCGAGAATCCTAACGTCTCAGGGAGGTTAATCTTGACATACAACGTCGTATTGTGTGGCTGCGGGGCCATGGCCAAGGGCTGGCTTCGTGCGGTGAAATCCACACCAGACTTGCGGGATGCGCTGTCGGTGGTCGGTCTTGTTGACCTTGACCTGAATGTCGCTCGAGCACTCGCAGACGAGTTCAATTTAGGCCCTGTTATTACAGGAACAGACCTGCGTGAGGTGCTGGAGAAGACCAGAGCGGATATCGTGTTTGATATCGTCATTCCAGCCGCGCGCCATTCGGTTGTCCGCACCGCCCTGGCATATGGTTGTCACGTGCTGAGTGAAAAGCCGATGTCGAGCTCGATGAGCGAGGCAGCTGATCTGATTGAAGCTGCGAAGGCCGCCGGAAAAATCCATTCCGTCGTGCAGAACCGCCGTTTCATATCGGGTGTGCGGCGTATGCGTCGCTTTGTTGAGAGTGGTGCGATCGGCGACATCACCGCCATTCATTGCGACTTTTTCATTGGTCCGCATTTCGGCGGATTCCGTGAAAAAATGGACAATGTGCTGCTTTTGGACATGGCGATCCATACCTTCGATGCTGCCCGTTATGTTTCGGGCAAACTGCCACTTTCTGTCTATTGCCTTGAAACAAACCCCCGGGGCTCGTGGTACGCCCATGGTGCTTCCGCCAATGCGGTGTTCCAGCTGTCGGATGATGTGGTGTTTACCTATCGCGGCTCTTGGTGTGCGGAAGGCGAACGGACAAGCTGGGAAGGCACTTGGCGTCTTGTCGGCACGAAGGGAATGCTGACCTGGGATGGCGAGGAAGCCTTTAGTGCTTCTATTGCGGGCGTGCAGGATGGCTTGCTGCGCGGTTTCACGTCCATTGAGGTGCCGCCGCCTGCCAATGAAGAGGAAACCCATGGGCATGCCAGTGTCATTGCTGATTTTCTGTCGGCAATCCGGACAGGTCGTACCCCTGAAACGGCTGGGCAGGACAACATCAAGAGCTTGGCCATGGTGTTCGGCGCAATCGAAAGCGCCCGGTCTGGCCGATCCGTCGATCTTGCAGCATAGGAAGAATCAGCAATGAGCGAACAGAACAGGAATTCCATCCGCGTTGGTACAATGGTCAGTGCCACAAAAGGTCAGGCGGCACAGCGCATTTCGCAGATCGCGGATATGGGTTTTGAGAGTTTTGAGCCGTTTTTCTGGCAGACGACCAATGGTCAGGATATTGCCGAGCTTGGAAAACGGTGCGTCGATGCCATCGGCGACAGGGATATTACCATGTCAACGATCGGCATGTTCGGTAATCCGCTCGAGGAAACCGAACTGGATTTGCAGACCCTGCAAGGCTGGAAAGACTGCATCGACAACGCCCATCATTTCGGTGCGACCTGCGTCGCTGGTTTTACTGGCCGGATCAGAAACAAGCCATTGCCCGAGAGCCTACCGCGTTACCGGGAAGTATGGAGCGAACTTGCCAAACGTGCCGCCGACAAGGGCATAAAAATCGCCTTTGAAAATTGTGCCATGGATGGCAACTGGGCAACCGGTGACTGGAATATCGCCCATAATCCCGACGCCTGGGAGCTGATTTTCAACGAAACGCCTGACGATAATATCGGTTTGGAGTGGGAGCCCTGCCACCAGATGGTTTATCTGATCGATCCATTGCCGCAGATTCGCAAATGGGCGCACAAGATTTTCCATGTTCATGGCAAGGATGCGACCATTCGCTGGGATGTCATTCGTGAGCACGGGATTTTTGGAAAACATCCGTTCGTTTTCATGCGCACACCCGGTTTTGGCGACAGCAACTGGACCGATATTATCTCTGAACTGCGTCTCGCCGGCTGGTCAGGTTCCATCGACATTGAAGGCTGGCATGACCCTGTCTATCGCGATGCACTTGAGATGACCGGTCAGGTCCATGCACTTAACCATTTGAAACAGGCACGAGGAGGCGATTTCGTCGTCGATCCGACCTGACAGGAGTGGCCGGTTGTCTGAGGAGGCGGACAATCGGCAAGGTACGTGAAGATAACCCGAAGGAGGAGAACTATGGGTATCCGAAAGCATTCGATTGCTATTGCACTGGCCATGACATGTACTTCGCTTGTTGGCTTCGCCGCAAAAGCTGACGACGTAACGCTGACCCTGTGGTCCCTGGACCGCGATATTCAGCCCGCGCCCAATCTGATCAAGGAATTCAACGCACAGAATAATGGCATCAAGATCGAATATCGCCAGATCCAGTTTGACGACGTCGTTAGTGAAGCTATGCGCGCCTACTCGACAGGAAAGGCACCTGACATCATCGCCATCGATAACCCCAACCATGCGATGTTTGCGTCGCGCGGTGCCTTTCTTGATTTGACAGACATGATCAAGGGATCATCGGAGATAAAACCGGAGAACTATTTCCCCGGACCTCTGAAATCGGTCACTTGGGATGACAAATATTACGGTGTGCCGAAGGCCACCAATACTATTGCGCTGTATTACAACAAGGACCTGTTCAAGGCGGCAGGGCTCGATCCAGAAAAGGCGCCCCAGACATGGGATGAACTGGTGGAAACAGCTCGCAAGCTGAATGATCCGTCAAAGAATGTGTATGGCATTACGTTTTCTGCAAAGGCTAACGAAGAAGGAACCTTCCAGTTTTTGCCATGGGCGCAGATGGGGGGATCATCCTACAAGGCCATCAACGGCGAAGGTGCCGTGCGTGCCCTGACCATCTGGAAACAGTTGCTGGATGAAAAGCTGACGTCGCCTGACACACTGACCCGCAGTCAGTGGGATTCCACCGCAACATTTAATGCCGGCAATGCCGCCATGGCGATTTCCGGGCCTTGGGAAATCGATCGCATGCTAAGCGACGCCAAGTTTGAGTGGGGCACAGCCTTGTTGCCAGTTCCGCAAGAAGGCGCTGAACGCTCGTCGGCTATGGGTGACTATAACTGGGCGATCTTCTCAAAAAGCAAGCATCCGGAAGAGGCTTTCAAAGCCCTGGAGTTCTTCGCGTCGAAGGATGCCACCATGTACAAGGATTTCGGCCAGCTGCCCGCCCGCGCTGATCTGCCGGTCCCACCCACCGGCAATGCCGTCAAGGATGCTGCCTTGGCGACATTCGTCGAACAGCTGAAATATGCCCAGCCGCGTGGCCCGTCGCCTGAATGGCCCAAGATTTCCAAGGCAATTCAGGATGCCATTCAGGCCGCGTTGACCGGGCAAATGGAGCCCAAGGCGGCGCTTGATCAGGCCGCCGAGAAGATCAAGTCGATCGAAGGCTGACCAGCCTTCCATCTGACGTGACCGAATATCTCGTTTCCTCCCCGACGTCACTACCCGGCACTGCGGTGCCGGGTAGTCTGAAGCGATCATAAGAGGTTCTGATGAGACGAATACTCTCCAGTATAAGCGATGGTCGCGGTTTCGACCTGATGCTGGTTGGCGTGCCCTTTGCATTCCTGTTTGCGTTGGCCGGCCTGCCGCTGATCTACAATATTCTGATGAGCTTTCAGGAGGTGGACATGTTCAGCCTCGGCAGCTTTATCAGGCCATTTGTGGGCTTCGACAACTATGTTGCTCTATTCAAACAGCCGGAAACGCTGCCAATCCTGACCAATACGCTGATCTTCGTGCTTGGCTCCATCGCGGGTCAGTTCGTGATTGGTTTTGGTCTGGCCCTGTTTTTCTGGAAGAGTTTTCCCGGCTCCACATGGCTGCGTGGATTGTTCCTTGTGTCATGGGTCATGCCAGGGTTGGTCGTCGGCGCGATCTGGAACTGGATATTGTCTGGTGATTTCGGCGTGTTGAATTTTTTCCTGCGGGAAAGTGGTTTGATCAGCGACAATATCTTCTGGCGCTCCGATCCCGATTTCTCCCTCTGGGCCGTCGTTATTGCCAATATCTGGCTAGGCACGTCCTTCAACATGATCTTGCTTTCGGTTGGTCTGTCCGCCATTCCCGGTGATCTCTATGAGGCAGCCGAGATGGACGGCGCCAATGCCTGGAACCGGTTCTGGACAATCACCTTGCCGATGATGCGTTCGACCATCGGGGCTATTATTTCTCTGGGTCTGATTTTTACCCTGCAGCAATTCGACCTGTTTGCGGCCATAACCGACGGTGGACCCAACAATTCCTCCAATGTTGCGCAGTATTGGGCCTGGGATCTGTCATTCCGCCAATATGACTTTGGCAGAGGTGCCACGATCTCGGTGATCATGACGGTGTTCGTGATGTTTGCGGCGGCAGTTTATGTCCGCTCGACACGGCATGAGGTGCGCGGATGAATGAAACATCTCGTAATCGTTTGATGCTGGCTATCGCTCTCGTCATGGCGGCAATCTATCTGTTTCCGCTATACTGGATGTATATAACCGCGATCAAAGCCGGCTCGGAAATGTTTGCCAATCCGCCAAGTTTCTGGCCTTCGACTGCACAGTGGGGCACGTTTACCTATGTGTGGGAAAGCCGGAATATGGGGCGGTACCTGTGGAACTCGACATTGATTGCGTTCGGGTCCGTTGCGCTGATCACCGTGCTTGGAACCGGCTGTGCTTATGTACTGGCGCGTTACAGAAACGTCTTGATTGATGCCGGTCTTTTCCTGATCTTGATGTTGCAGGTTCTGCCGGCCTCGTTGATGGTGACACCGATCTTCGTCGGCTTCACGCAAATCGGCCTGCTCGATTATCCACGTTTTGCCGTCATTCTGGCAATTGCCGCCAAAAGCATGCCGTTTTTTGTCGTGCTTGTCCGTGCAACCTTCATGGCCGTGCCGTTGGAGCTGGAAGAGGCGGCACTTGTGGATGGCAACTCCCGTTTTGGTGCCTTTTTTCACATCGTTTTACCGCTTGCCCGCAACGGCATTCTGGTCAGCGCAATCCTTATCTTCATGCAGGCCTTCGGAGAGTTCGTCTATTCCAAGTCGATGATCCAGGATGTCACTTTGCAGCCGGCAAGTGTTGGCCTCAATTCATTCATGGGGCCAAACACCAGCGAATGGAACAACATCATGGCCTACGCCACAATGTATGTAACGCCAATCCTTGCGATCTTCGTGCTGTTGCAGCGACGTATCGTCTCCGGCCTGACCTCAGGAGCTCTGAAATGACCCAGCAAATCGAACTGTCGGGCGTGAACAAATATTATGGCGCCTATCATGCGCTGAAGAACATCGATCTTTCTATCCGCAAGGGTGCGTTTGTAGCACTGGTCGGTCCGTCCGGATGTGGCAAGTCAACTCTGCTGCGTTCGCTCGCCGGGCTTGAGACAATCTCTGCCGGAGATTTGGTGATAGCGGGTGAGCGGATGAATGACGTTCCGCCCAGAAAACGTGACCTTGCCATGGTGTTTCAGTCCTATGCGCTTTATCCGCATATGACAGTGGAGCAAAATCTTACCTACAGCCTGAAAATAAAGGGCGTGAAAAAGGCAGAAGCAAAGAAGGCCGCCGAAGAGGTCGCAGCCATCACCGGCCTTTCTGATTTGCTTCATCGTTACCCCAGGGAATTGTCGGGCGGCCAACGTCAACGTGTGGCGATGAGCCGCGCGATTATTCGCAACCCCAAGGCCTTCCTGTTTGATGAACCTCTGTCCAACCTCGATGCCGCCTTGCGTGTCCACATGCGCAAGGAAATCCGTGCGCTGCACGACAGGCTGGGCGCGACATCGGTCTATGTGACGCATGATCAGGTCGAGGCGATGACCATGGCAGATCATGTCGTGGTGATGCGCAGCGGCGTGATCGAGCAACAGGGCAGGCCGCTTGATCTCTATGACCGACCGGCCAACCGCTTTGTTGCCGGTTTTATCGGTTCACCCGCGATGAACTTCATTCCTGCGCGGTCATCGGCGGATGGAAAATCGCTCAGCCTCGATCTTGGTGGTGAACAGGTCATTGAACTCGGAAAGGTCTTGCCAGCCAACACAGAATTGCTGGTTGGCGTCCGGCCGGAACATCTGGTGCTGGCAGCGCCCGATGCGCCAGGGTTTGATATTCCGGTCGCCGCAGTCGAGTCGACTGGTGCAATGACCTATGTTACGTCCGCCACATCACCGGAAATCGTCGTTGTTTTGAACGGCAGGTCTCCGCTTACGTCGGATACATCCATCCGCCTGACTTTCGACCGGGACAACATTCATGTGTTCGATGCGAAAACAGAGCTGCGGATTGAGCCCGGCGTTTAAGCCATGCTCGCTTTTCAGGAAAAGCGCCGGACACCCAAGTGCAGAGGGCGCGCCTTTTCCGTCCCGGTAACCAAGGTTTTCTGATGATAAAACGACGCGGGTGGCCAACATGGAACACCCGCGTCTTTTAACATTTTTTTACGGATAGGCGGTTGCACCGTCTGGTTTGCGGGTGATCTTGCGCTCCCAGTGAATATAATCTTCTTTCACAAGGGCTTTTTCATCAATTTCAATGCCCCAGCCCGGACGGTCCGGACGCAGTTCCATATGGCCATCGACAGGCATGTATGGGTCCAGTGCCCATGGCGCATGAATATGGGGTTTGAACTCGAGGATCTTGAAATTGGGCTGGGCCGCGCAGAAGTGAATATTCACTGCTGTGGCCAACGGACCCATCGGGTTGTGCGGTGCGATGGTGACGTAATGTGCCTCGGCGATTGCCGCGATGCGCCGCATTTCACTGACACCGCCCACAACGCAAATGTCGGGCTGAATGATGTCGGCTCCACGTGCGGACAGAAGCGACAGGAACTCGAAACGTGAGTAGAGTGATTCACCAGTGGCCAGCGGCACTGTGACTTTGGATTTCAGTTCACTCCAGGCCGGTATGTGCTCCGGGCGGATCGGCTCTTCGTAAAACAGCGGGTCGTAAGGCGCGATGGCCGCGGCCAATTGGACCGCCTGATAGGGCTCAAAAATCTTGGCATGAGCATCAAAAGCAAATTCGAAATGCGATGGTGTGATGTCTCTGATCTTGCCGAACCAGTCACCCGTTTCCTTCACCAGTTCACCCCAGCGGCCGGTATGCAAGTCGCGGCGGAAGGGGCTGAGCTTGAAGGCAGTGTAACCGTAATCCTCTTGCAGTTTCATGGTTTGGTCACGGGCATGTTCTGCATCCGGCGCTGTGTAGACGCCGCAATAGACCCGCACGCGATCACGCACATTACCGCCCAGCAGCATATAAACCGGCAGACCGGCGGCTTTGCCAGCAATGTCCCACAATGCGTGATCAATGGCTGAAATTGCAGCAAGGCCCAGCGCACCAGGCGGAAAGCGGCATTGCTGGTTGAGCTTCAGCACCAGATATTCCACACGGCGAGGATCCTCGCCCTCAATCTGATGGAACAGATAGTCCAGGAGTGGCGGCAAGGCCCAGTCGGGACCATGATTGTAGCATTCGCCCCAGCCGGAAATTCCCTCGCTGGTTTCTATTTTTAGAAGCAGGCGCGGGCGATCATCGACGCGCTGCATATATGTTTTTATACCGGTAATATGCACGTTAACTCTCCTCAGGCAGCCTGCTGCTCGTTGCTGACCCGGTCAACCACGTTGCGCAGCAAGGCGCGTTCGCTTTCGTTGAGCGAAACCACGCCGGGAAGACGGACCGGACCAACATCATTGCCGAGCATGCCGAGCGCTTCTTTGACGACCGTGACATTGGCGCCGTTATTGTATTTGGTGCGAAGCGCCTCAAAACCTGCGATGCCGTCGATCAACTGGCGTGCTGTAGCATAATCACCCACTTCCAAAGCCGTGTGGATGGCATGCGAACGTTGCGGGAAAACGTTGACGAGACCTGATGTGAAACCGCGCGCGCCAAGCGCGTAAAAGGCCGGAGCCCAACCCTCGGCAAGACCGCAAACCCAAATGGCCGGTGCATCCTGTGTGGAGCGGATGATGTCTGCCAGCAGCATGAGGTTTGACGAAGCAAACTTGATCCCTGCAATGTTGGAATGCAGTGCCAGTTCACGGAAATCAGCCACCGAAAAGCCGTCACTGCGCACATAAGCGATGACCGGCACGGTAGACGAATCTGCCAGCTCGAGGAAATACCGCGCCTGATAGGAGGGGCCTGCAAACGGGTCCATCGGGTGATGGCCCATGATGGCATCTGCACCTTCAGCAATTGCGTCTTTCGCCAATGCTTTGGCATCGGCCAGCGAGCGGCCAACAGCCGCACTGACCAGTGCCTTGCCATCTGCTGCACGGATCGTTGTGCGGTGGACGAGGCGAATTTCGTCCATGGTCAGCGTGAAGAACTCACCGGTATTGCCTGCAGCCATCAGGTTGTGCACGCGGGCCGCCGCCAGCCCCTTGATCAGCGTGTCGAGCTTCTCGACATGAACGCTGCCGTCTGCGTGGTAGGGGGTAACCGGCACTCCAGAAATGCCAGTCAGTGCCTTTCTTACGATTTCGAGCTTCTCACTCACCCTTGATGTCCTCCCTTTTTCCAAAAACGATTGCGAGATATGTCTCGCCAGAGCGCACCACATGGTCGCGCATCTGCTTTTCTGCTCGTTCCGCATCCCCTGCTATGATGGCATCGGCAATGGCTGCGTGCTCACGCAACGCCTTTTCGCGCTCTGCAGTATCCGAGTGAATGATGCGGCGAATGCTGGCGTCATAAAATTGCTGACGCTCAATCAGCTTTGCCAAATATTGACAGCGAGATGCCTGATGGATCTGGTCATGGAATGTTTCGTTGAGCGCAATAAGCTCATCAACATCGCCACTTGATGTGGCGACTTCCATAAGGCCGACAGTGGCCCTTAACGCTGTGGTCGCCTCTTTTGACATGCGCCGGGCTGCAAGATGGCCAATCATCGATTCGAGAGCCGCGCGTGCAAGGATCATTTCCTCTGCCCAGCCCATGTTGAAGCGGATGATCACGCCGCGTCGTGGCAATGCCTGAACAAGCCCCTCTGCTTCCAGCTGTCGCAACGCCTCCTTGATGGGGGTGGTGCTGACGCCAAATTGTTCGGCCAGTTGCCGTTCGTTGACTTTTTCGTCAGGGGCGAAACGACCGGCAATGATCGCGCCGCGCAGGATGCGGTGCACATGATCACGGACGGTAATCTGGAGTTGTGGGTCCAGTTTCTCAATGCGCCCCTGTGTCGATGAAAGATCCGGTAGATCAGCCATTGATGCAAAATCCTGTTGACGTGTTATCGAACTTGTGAGATCTGATATACCAGATTTCAGATCGATGTCGATATGAAAATTGTGGTTTTCAGAGGTTGAGGAGCCTCGTTGTGGAGGAGAAGAGCATGTTGAGACGCCATTTCCTGACGCTTGCCGGTGCTGTTGCCATGTCAGCAGCATTGCCTTTTGCCGCGTCAGCGGCGACGCCTAAAGATCAACTTGTCATCGCGACCAACATGTCGTCGATGCGTGGTCTGGATCCGCATGAATTGAACCAGCTTGAAGCGGCTGAAGTTGTCGCCAACCTCTATGAGCGGCTGATTGTTTTGCCGGCCGACAAGATTAACGAGCCTCAGCCGGGTCTTGCTGAAAGCTGGACTGTTTCCGAAGACGGCAAGACTTTTACGTTCAAAATTCGCTCTGGCGTGAAGTTCCATTCCGGCAATCCACTTACGGCTAAAGATGTAGAATGGTCGCTTCGCCGTTTGGTAAAGTTGGGGCTGGCGCCGTCGACAGATCTGCGCCAATGGGGTTTTTCAGCTGACAATGTTGATAGTCTGATCAGGGCAACTGACGATCAGACTGTCGAGATCAAGACCGCAGATGTGTGGAACGCAGATTTGCTGTTGTTGTCTTTGGCAAGCTTTTCCACCTCTATCCTGGACAGCGCATTCCTTGCCGACAAGGAAAAGGATGGCGACATGGGGCGTGCCTATCTGCAGACGGCGGATGCGGGTTCCGGCCCTTACTCCTTGCGCTCATGGCGTTCCAACGAAACGCTGATTGCCGAGGCGTTCCCCGATTATTGGCAGGGTGCTCCTGCAATGCGCCGCGTGCTTTTGCGTCACCTGCCGGAATCGTCTGCGCAACGTTTGCAAATCGATGCGGGCGACATGGATGTTGCGACACGTCTTTCCTCGACAGATCTGGCAGCCCTTGAGGCAGGCGGCAATGTCGAAATCCAGAAAACGCCGGGTTTTGGATTCTATTATGTGGCGCTGAACCAGAAGGACGAAATTCTTTCAAATCCTAAGGTTCGCGAGGCATTCCGCTACCTCATTGATTATGACGGGCTGTCTTCCACAGTGATGAAATATTACGGCATCAAGCAGCAGAGCATCATTCCTGCTGGTCTTCCGGGGGCAATCACCGAAAATCCATACAAACTGGATATTGAAAAGGCCAAGCAGTTGCTGGCCGAGGCCGGTTATCCAAATGGCTTTTCCAAAACCTATTATGCGACGCCGGTAACGCCGGAATATGAGGTGGCACAGTCCCTTCAGGCCAATGCTGCAAAGGCTGGTATCAAGCTGGACTTGCAGGGTGGTGACCACATTGGCAAGTTCCGCGACAGGGCTTTCGAGATATTCTCTGCCCGTTCAGGTGAACGTTTGCCGGATCCGCATGCGGTTCTCGCGTCCTACGCCACAAACGCCAACAATGCAGATGAAGCAAAGCTGACCGGTCTTCTTGCTTGGCGTTCTGCCTGGGATGTTCCGAAGGATATTCAGGACATGGTGTTGGCCGCAGCACATGAAACCGACAAGGCAAAGCGTGCCGATCTCTATGGCAAGATCAATAAGGCCTATCTGGAATCCTCGCCTGCTTTAGTCACGTCATTCCAGAGAACGGATGCCAAGGCAGTCCGCAAGGACGTGAAAGGTTATGTCGGTCATTCCACCTGGCTGACCCGCTGGGATACCGTGACAAAGGGTGAATAACTCTTTTCGGGAGAGCCTGTCTGATCGGATCAGACTGGCTCTCTGTACCTCTTTTAAGTGACGATAGTCTCACTGGCACCATTGGTGCTGTGTGCGGATTATGCTCCAGCAAGGATTTCCGAATTGAACTCCTCCCAGGCAACCGCCACAAGGGTATCGGGCAGCAGTAAAAAGCTGCTGTCCTCAATCCGAAAAATCGCCACATCATTTGCGGTGATCCTGACAACCCTGTTTGGACTTTTGGTGATAACCTTCGTTATCGGGCGTCTTGTCCCTGCCGATCCGGTTATCGCGGCCATCGGCGACCAGGCCGATCAGGCCACATATGAGCGCGTTTACAAGGAAATGGGGCTGGATCGTCCTCTTTACGAGCAGTTCGGGACCTATCTGGTAAATGTGGTGCAGCTGGACTTTGGCCAATCTCACATTACGAAAAATACGGTTTCAAGCGACCTGGCCCGTGTCTTCCCGGCAACGATTGAACTGGCGACGCTCGCCACCATCATTGGTGCAGGACTTGGCGTCCCACTCGGCGTGGTTTCTGCAGTGCGCAAGGGAACATGGGTTGACCACCTAGGACGCGTTGTCGGACTTATGGGGTATTCGACGCCCATTTTCTGGCTCGGTACCATCGTCATTTTGGTATTTTACGCGAAATTTGGCCTCATCCCCGGCGGTGGACGCATCGATATCTACAATGAAGGGCTTGTCGAAGGCCCGACCGGTTCTTTGCTGCTGGACTCCGTACTGGCTGGAGAGTGGGAAGTGTTTCTGAGCGCGCTGCACCATGTTATCGCGCCCGCTCTTATCCTCGGTTACGCAGCTATGGCGTATCTTAGCCGTATGAGCCGCAGCTTCATGCTGGAGCAGTTGCGCCAGGAGTACATTCTCACCGCCCGTGCCAAGGGGCTGGGGCAACGCGCTGTTGTCTGGCGGCATGCATTTCGGAATATCCGCGTCCAGTTGTTGACTGTAGTGGCTTTGGCTTATTGCGGACTGCTTGATGGCACCGTGCTGATCGAAACGGTTTTCGCATGGCCGGGTCTTGGTCAATATCTGACATCGGCACTGTTTTTTGCGGACATGAATGCAGTGCTTGGCAGTGTGCTGCTGATCGGCCTCATTTCCATCGCGATCAATCTCCTGTCGGATATTGTCTATCGCTTCATCGATCCACGGACGCGGTGATTTATCATGATGAAAAACGGATCTTTCACCACCCTGCATAATTGGTTGATCAGCGAGGACTTCACGTCTTCCCGCCAGGCCAGGCTACATAAAGCTTATGTTGCCTGGCTTGGGCTGCTGGCCAATCCGCTGGCCTTTACCGGCTTTCTGGTGGTTCTTGGATTGATTGTCGTGGCTATTGTTGCGCCCGCTATCACCAGCTACAGCCCCTATGATCAAGATCTATCGCGCGCCTTGCAGCCACTATCTTGGCAGCACTGGTTTGGAACGGATGAATTTGGTCGTGACGTTTATACCCGACTTGTCTATGGCGCGCGAACAACCCTCTACATCAGCATTCTGGTGACACTGATCGTAGCGCCCATCGGCTTCATGATTGGCGCGATGTCCGGTTATCTCGGGGGATGGGTGGATGTGGTGCTGATGCGCATTACTGATATTTTCCTTTCCTTTCCGAGCCTGGTTCTGGCGCTGGCCTTTTCGGCGAGTCTTGGACCTGGCATCGAAAATGCGGTGATTGCCATTGCATTGACGGTGTGGCCCCCAATTGCCCGCCTTGCGCGCGCTGAAACGTTGACATTTCGAAATGCCGATTTCGTCGTAGCTGCAGAGTTGCAGGGGGCGGGAATGATGCGCATTCTTCTACGTCATATCGTGCCGCTTTGTGCACCATCCGTGGTCGTGCGTCTGACACTGAATATGTCCAGCATCATTCTGACGGCTGCCGGTCTCGGCTTCCTTGGTCTCGGTGCGCAGCCGCCTATGCCGGAGTGGGGTGCAATGGCAGCGTCCGGGCGTCAATATCTGCTTGATGCCTGGTGGCTAACGACCATTCCCGGCATTGCCATTCTCATAGTCAGTCTTGCCTTCAACCTGCTGGGTGATGGCCTGCGCGATATTCTGGACCCAAGAAATGGCTGATTTAAAAGAAACAATTCTGAGCGTCGAAAATATGTCGGTGGAGTTTCCAACACTCTCTGGCGTAGTGACCGCAGTGCGTGACGTATCCTTCAATGTCGGGCGCGAGAAGGTCGGCATCATCGGTGAATCCGGTTCCGGTAAAAGCACCGCGGGTCGTGCTATCATGCGCCTTCAGCCCCCGCATGCGCTTGTCAAAGCCAAACGCATGCAGTTTGAGGATGTTGATCTCCTTAAGGCAAGCGAGCAACAGATGCTGTCGATACGCGGCCGTCGTATTGCCATGATCCTTCAGGACCCGAAATATTCACTCAACCCGGTGATGACGGTCGGTGAGCAGATTTCCGAGACGGTTATTCTGCACGAACATGTCTCGAAAAAGGAAGCAAGGTCGCGTACGCTAGCGATGCTAGAGCGGGTGAATATCCGTGATCCACAGCGTGTTTTCGATCTTTATCCGCATGAGGTCTCTGGCGGTATGGGCCAGCGGATCATGATCTCCATGATGCTGATTGCCTCGCCATCGTTGATCATCGCCGACGAGCCAACCTCTGCACTGGATGTCACGGTGCGGCAGCAGGTGTTGTCAATCCTTGATGAACTGGTCATGGAGCGCAACATTGGCCTGCTGTTCATCTCGCATGATCTCAATTTGGTGCGTAGTTTCTGCGACCGTGTCATCATCATGTATGCTGGGCAGATTGTCGAAACCATTGCTGCAGCTGATCTCGATAATGCGCGCCACCCTTACACGCGCGGTCTGTTGAATGCACTGCCGAGCCTAGAGCATCCACGTGACAGGCTGGATGTGTTGCGGCGCGACCCGGCCTGGTTGGAGAACCGTTCATGAGTATGATTAAGGTCGAAAATCTGCAGGTCTCCTATGGCGCTGGTGATACGCTGCTGCGCGTGGTTAATGACGTGTCTTTTGAGATTGCCGTCGGCGAAACATTTGGTCTGGTCGGCGAAAGCGGATGTGGAAAATCCACAGTCCTTGGTGCCCTTGCCGGGCGTAACCGGCAATGGACAGGGGCCGTCACCATCAATGGTGAAGTAATTGGACAGAAACGCACAAAATCGCAACTCGCCACACAGCAGATGGTGTTTCAGGATCCATTCGGATCCATCCACCCACGCCACACGATCGGCCGTACATTGCTGGAGCCACTGGAAATTCATGGCAAGGACCGCCGCGAGGAGCGGATTGAAAAAGTGTTGACCGATGTCGGCTTGCCGCACAGTTTTCGTTACCGCTTTCCGCATCAGCTTTCAGGTGGCCAACGTCAACGTGTGGCGATTGCTCGTGCGCTTATTCTGGAGCCTCGCATCCTACTGCTGGATGAGCCGACATCAGCACTCGACGTGTCGATCCAAGCGGAGATCCTCAACCTGCTGAAAGACCTCCGTGAGCGTGAGAAACTCACTTACATTCTTGTCAGCCATGATCTGGCTGTCGTCGCGCATCTGTGTGACCGGGTTGCGGTTATGCAGAACGGTGTGTTTGTCGAGGTCGCCGAAAAACAACAGCTTATCGATGGAACAGTGAGCCATCCCTACACCCGCGTGTTGATGGATGGCAGTCGGGGTTATGTGCCCAAGCGCAGCACTGTTCCAGCCTGATCTTTATTCTGGCGGCCTGACTGAGAGGTTAATTTATAAGGGTTGTGGCAGCGCGTGCATTGCGGACGTAACCGGTTTCAATGCCGCTTTCGCGGCCTATCGTTTGCCGTCTGTCGATGACGGTGCGCATGCGTTCTCTCCCGCAGAATACTACGCTTCGTTTTGCTGGCCCATCTGAGGAATCTATCAAAGTTTGCCATGCATGCTAGATGATTCCAGCGTCGATGTGACCGCGTCGGTACCCGAGGCGGCTCAGTCTGGAATGTTGTTTTCCGGGCAGTTTTTAATATCCGCACCCCCTTGACGCCAAGACCTATGATCTATGCGGGCATTCGGATAGGCAAATTTACAGCCGATTGTAGGTGATGAAGGCGCGCACCGCAGGCGATGCTTCGGTTTTGCGGTGAGCAATGGCAAGATCCGAAGTGATGTTGTTGTCAATGATCGGCACGTATCGGATCGTCGGCAACATCAGACAATTCAGCGACTTCGGTACCAGCGCAATTCCAAGTCCAACAGCCACCATGCTGGAAATGGTGGTAAAATCGCGCCCGAGTGGGCTGATGATCGGCTGGAACCCAGCCTCGTTGCAGGCGCTGATCGTGTTATGATGAAAGCCGACATCCGGTGGCTGGCGCGGTGTGATGAAGGTCTCATGTGCAAGGGCGGATAGTTGAAGCTGTTTGGCGTGGGCAAGTGGATGTTTTTCAGGAAGCACGACCACCAGCGGCTCTTTCAAAATGATGTTGGTCGTTATGCCTTCCGGTATCGGAGCCGGAGGCCTGATGTAACCGAAATCAAGCGTGCCATCTGCGATGCTTGCAAGTTGCATGCGCATTTCCATTTCCGTCAGTTGCAGTTCCACATCCGGATAGGATGAGCGAAAACTGGTGATGGACTGCAACATAGAGCCGGCATAAGCAGCCGATGCGACATAGCCGATCGAGATGCGCCCTGTCTCGCCACGGTCAAGGCGTTTGAGTGCTGCAAGTGTTGCATCCGCGTCGGCCAGCAACTTCTTGGCGTCAGCATACAGCAGTTGCCCCGGCAAGGTCAGATTGACGGAGCGTTTCGTCCTGTCCAGCAGGGGCATGCCGACAATTGCCTCAAGGTTCATGATTTGCTGGCTAAGACCGGGCTGCGCAATGCCGAGTCTTGCTGCTGCACGCTCGAAGTTTCTCTCGTCCACCAATGCGGTGAAATATCTGAGATGACGAAGTTCAAAACTGTCCGCTTTGGCAATTTTGGGTCCAGCCATGGCCGTCGCTTTCGAGGTGAAAATTAGAAGAATTACAAACTATGCAATTCTGTGATTATCATAATTTTAGATTATGAAAATACTTGTCTCTGCTTATTGGAACATTGTGAGCCCTCTGAGTAATAAGATGACAAAAAAAGTCCAGAAAATATGTCGTCTCGACATAGGACATGTGATTGGCTGTCATTTGAGGGTTTGCAACGTGGGTATCAATCAGAAGCGCAGGGCACTTTTGACGACTGGTCATGTCTTGGCTGTTGCTATGGTCATGGTATGGCCGCAACTGGTTAGAGCGCAGGATTCCGGCAGCGCGGTACAACTCGGAACAATCACTGTGCAAGGCGAAGGGCAGGAAAACCCTAAGGGACCTGTAAAGGGTTATGTTGCCAAAAGCAGTTCAACGGCCACCAAAACAGGCACGCCTATCCTTGAGACACCACAATCCGTGTCGGTCATCACCCGCGACCAGATTGATGCGCAGGACGCCAAGACGCTTAGTGAGGCGTTGCAATATACGCCGGGCGTCGTTGCTGCCCCTTATGGTTCTGACGCCCGGTTCGATTCTCCGACAATTCGCGGGTTTGATGGGCGTCAGGTCCAGTTTCTGAACGGGCTTCGCATCATGCGCACCGCCGGTGCCGCACCGATCGAGCTCTATGGTCTGGAACGGGTAGAAGTGCTGCGCGGTCCAGCTTCTATTCTGTATGGTCAGGCCAACCCCGGTGGCCTGATCAACCAGATCAGCAAACGTCCGACATTTGATGCTTTTGGTGAGGTTGGCGTCCAGATCGGTAGTGACGACTATTATCAGACGATGTTCGATCTTGGCGGTCCGATTGCCGATAGAGAAAACTTCGCCTATCGCCTGACGGGCGTGGCACGCAACGCCCACGATGAAAGCGGCTTTCTCGATAACGACCGTTATTTCGTCGCGCCTGCTTTCACCTGGAAACCGGACGACGACACGTCATTGACAGTCTTGACCAGCTTCCAGCGCGATAATCCAAGCTCACCGTCTGGACTGCCGCCAGCCCTTACCTTGAACGCGACGGGTGTAATGCTGCCGCGCGGTTTTTATGTCGGCGATCCGTCATTCGATTTTTCCAATCGTAAACAGACCAATATCGGTTACGAATTTGAACATCGGTTTGATGAAACCTGGACCTTCAGACAGAACTTTCGGTATTCGAACCTCGACTGGAACTATCAATCGCTTGGGATGAGTTCCGCAGGCAATGGTATGGCTGGCAGCCTCATCGCTCGAAACGCCACTTTTCAGGACGAACGTCTGAATACGTTTAATGTCGACAACAACCTGCAGGCCGAGTTTGCTACTGGCGGTATCGACCATAAGCTGGTGTTCGGTCTTGATTATCGCAATTTCGATAACAAGGTAAAAACCGAGTTCTGGCGGGCGACCCCACTTGATCCTGTCAATCCTGTCTATGGTGGACCAATCTCACTCATTTCGCGCTCGACATATGCAGATGTGAAATCGACCCTAACGCAACTGGGCATTTATGCTCAGGACGAGATGTCCTATGATAACTGGCGTGCAACAGTTGGTTTGCGTTACGATTGGGCTAGCACGGAAGGTGGCGCGATTTCTGCGCCTGGCACGGCTCCAAGATCACGCAGCAAGGATGATGAGAAGCCGACTGGTCGTGTTGGTCTTGGTTATGTGTTCGATAATGGTATCGCGCCCTATGTCAGCTATGCCACATCGTTCGAGCCAACGCCGGTTCCCGCCAATGGGAAATTGCTTGAACCGACCATGGGCGAACAATGGGAAGCCGGCATAAAATACCAACCACAGGGCTGGGACGGTTTCTTCTCCGCTGCTGTTTATGATCTGCTTCAAAAGAACGTATCCTACCAGATCTCATCAACGCCTCTTGTTTACGGTCAGTATGACGTACGTGTAAAAGGTCTGGAGTTGGAGGGCGTCACCAGTCTTGCGGATGGGCTCAACCTTCGTGCAGCCTATACCTACATGGACACGGAAATTGTCAGCGGCACGAATAACGGCAGACGTTATGAGAACGCTCCAAGGCACTCTGCAGGCCTGTGGCTGGATTATACCTTTGCAGAAGATACGCCGCTGGAAGGATTTGGCATGGGGGGCGGTGTGCGATATGTCGGCCAGCGCTACGGCAACTCAACCAACACGTTTGATATGAGCGCCGTGACATTGTTTGATGCGGGTGTGCATTACGACAAAAACAATTACCGTGCCTCGCTGAATGTCCAGAACATTGCAGACAAGGAATATCTAGCCAGCTGCGGTACATTCGGTTGCTATTACGGAAATGGCCGCACGGTAATGGGCAAGCTGACCTATCGCTGGTAAATACGGGCAATTGATAACGATCCGGAATGACGGTGCACACAAAACTCAACGTATCAGGCCTTGGGCGGCGACAGGTTCTTGGCCTGCTCGCCGCGCCGCTATTTGGTCGGTTGGCACAGGCTGAGGTCTTTCCGCAGCGTGTAGCAGCCATTGATTGGGCGATGCTGGAAACCGTCATGGCGCTTGGTGTAAGGCCCGTTGCCGCGACTGAACTTATTCAATTTCGCAAGGACAGTGTTGAGCCTGCAGTGCCGGAGACTGTCGCGGATCTGGGTTTGAGAGGTTCTCCAAATTTTGAACTTCTCTATCTCTTGCGGCCCGAGCTTATTCTGATTTCGCCATTTTATACCCGCTATCAGCAGCAGCTTGAGGCCATTGCACCAACCATGTCGCTGCCGTTTTACGTCAAGGGTGAGCCGCCCTTCGGCAAGGCACTTGCGGCGGTCACTGCGTTGGGCGAGCGACTTGGCAGGTCCACACAGGCGCAAGAGGTACTGCAGCAGGCCGGGCATTCGCTGGAAACGATGCGTGAGCGTCTTTCACCCTACGCCAATCGTCCGACCTACATCATCAATATTGGTGACAGCAGGCATTTTCGCGCCTTCGGCAGCGACAGCATGTTTGGCGACATCCTGATGCGGCTTGGTCTGCCGAATGCGTGGCGTGAGGGTTCGCGTTTTACCTTCGCAGCGCCGGTGCCGCTGGAAACTCTTGCGGAAAATCCGGATGCGCGGATTGTCGTTGTGTCCAATGTGCCGGTGGAGGCGCGCAGCGGGTTGCGCAGAAGCCTGATCTGGAACGCACTTGAGCCAGTCAAGAACAAGCGATTGGTGATGCTCGACAACGTCAATCCTTACGGAGGTGTGACGGCCGGTATGCGTTTTGCGCGATTGTTGACGGAAGCACTGCTAACCAATGAGGATGCGCTGTGACCGTCAGGACAATCTGGAGCCTCGCCGCAGCAACACTGCTTCTCGCTCTGGCACTCGCCACCTATACAGCGCTACAAAAATTGCCATTACAGGGCTGGCCTGCCATTCCGTTTGATGCGGCACGAATGACGACCGATCAGATCATTCTTGCCTATGCGATATTGCCACGGTCAGCGGTTGCGGTACTGGCAGGCGCCATACTCGGGCTTTCCGGTGCACTTCTGCAACGGCTTCTACAAAACCCGATTGCCGACCCGTCTACGCTTGGCGTGTCTGCAGGCGCGCAACTTGCCATCGTCGCTGGCACCTTGTTTTTCCCGGAAGTGCTGGATGGCTACCGTGGTCTGGTCGCGCTGTCCGGTTCGTTCATGGCGGCATCGGTTGTTTTCCTGCTTGGATGGCGACGCGCCTTCGAGCCCGTTTCGATGGTTGTCTCAGGTCTTCTGGTCGGCGTGACGGCGTCTGCGATTTCTGCGGCACTGACCCTGTCGCAGGGCGAGTATCTGATGTCACTCGTCACCTGGAATGGTGGTTCGCTGGGCCAACAGGACTGGTCGGTATCCCTGTCATTGCTGCTTCAGTTGATCGGGGGGCTGTTCCTGACCTTGCTTCTGATCCGACCTCTGGTGGTTCTGGCGATTGGTGATGCCGGTGCGCGGTCTCTCGGGGTCTCGCTTTTCGGGATTCGTTTTGCCATCGGGGCATTGGCTGTTGCGCTATCCGCCGGTGTTTCAGCTGCTGTCGGACTTGTGAGTTTTATCGGACTTGCTGCGCCGGCACTGGTGCGGGGGCTTGGTGTTCGTAAACCAGCCCATATCCTCTTTGCCGCTCCGGTCGCAGGGGGCCTATTGCTTTGGCTTTGCGACGGTTTTGTCCAGTTGCTGGCATCAACAACCAGTGAAAATTTCCCGACAGGTGCTGTGACCGCGCTGATCGGCGGCCCGCTGCTGTTGTGGCTTTTGCCGCAGGTCCGCTCCGATGATGCCCATCAGCCAGGTGTCGTGGAACAGCAGAACCGTCGATCGCTGTGCAGTCTTCTGCTGTTGTCTGCTTTTATCCCGGTCATTGTCTTTGTTGCACTGGCTGTTGCCAAAACCGCTGATGGCTGGCTGATTTTGAATATGCAGGACTTCAAAGATCTTCTGCCGCTTCGTTGGCCCCGTTTGCTGGCGTCGGCTGGTGCCGGCGGTCTGCTTGCTCTCGCAGGCGCAATTCTGCAGCGACTGACCGGCAACCCGATGGCAAGCCCGGAAGTGATTGGTGTGAGTGGCGGAGCAGGCATCGGTTTTGCCGCCGCGATTACTATTTTTCCGGCAGCTGGCATGTTGCAATTGTTTGCCGGGGCAGGCCTCGGGGCAATCGCCGTGATGATTGTTGTGCTGATATTCTCCAGCCGGCAGCATCTTTCGCCGCAACGCATTCTGCTGGCCGGTGTTGCGGTCAGTTCCTTCAGTTCTGCAATCCTGGCGGCACTGCTTGCCGTTGGTGATCAGAGATCATGGCAGATCCTGTCCTGGCTGGGGGGTACTGCATCGACTGCGACTCCGGTTACCGCCATGGTTTTGGGCTCACTCGGCGTTATTATCCTGTTTCTGTGCCTGACGCTTTCCCGTTGGTTGACGATTATGCCGCTCGGAGCTTCCGTGCCGCAAACGCTGGGAGTGCCTGTCCGGGCAGCACGAACTCTGATGATATTGGCTGCCGGGCTGGGAACTGGCGCTGCTGCGTTGCTGGTTGGTCCGCTTAGTTTTGTGGGACTGATGGCGCCGCATATTGCCTTCAGGGCAGGATTTACAAGGTCTCGCGATCATATGCTGGCGACGTTCCTGCTGGGAGCAATGCTGATGTTGATTGCAGATATCGGCGCAAGAACAGTGACATTCCCTTACGAACTGCCGTTGGGATTGTTTGCTGCCATGGCGGGCGCGCCCTATCTCATTTGGCTGATAGGCAGGCGCGCATGACAAATGTGATTGCGATTATGTATGCGGTAATGAGAGGAGCAGGGGCATGAACAGTGTTGTTACATCGCAAAACGATGAGGCTGCTCCCTTGTTCTCATTAAAGGATGTATCGCTGTCTTTACAGGGCAGGACGTTGTTGCAGCCCTTGACCTTGTCGCTGCCCGCGAAACGCACCGTTGGTTTGATCGGTCATAATGGCTCCGGCAAATCGACACTGCTGAAAATCCTTGCCCGTTTGCAAAACCCGACCGGCGGGGATGTCTCTTTCTGCGGAAAACCACTGTCGGACTGGAGCAATCGCGAGTTTGCGCGAGGGCTTGCTTACCTGCCGCAAAATACACCGCCAGCATCGGGCATGCTGGTGCGGGAACTGGTGGCTCTTGGTCGTTACCCATGGCACGGGGCGCTTGGTCGGTTCAGCAATGTTGATCAAAAAAAGGTCGATGAGGCAATTGAGCTGACAGATATCGGCCCATTCCTTGACCGGCTTGTCGATACGCTGTCTGGCGGTGAACGCCAACGGGTGTGGCTGGCGATGCTGGTTGCCCAGGACGCACATTGCCTGCTGCTGGATGAGCCAATTTCAGCGCTTGATGTGGCGCACCAGATTGAGGTGCTGTCACTTGTTCAGCGTCTCTCGCATGAAAAGGGTCTCGGTGTTGTCGTGGTGCTGCACGACGTCAACATGGCGGCTCGCTTCTGCGACGACATTATCGCACTTCATTCCGGCAAGTTGATCGCACGCGGCAGCCCGGATGAAATCATGACATCGCAAGCCCTGCAAAAAATCTACGGCGTTTCGATGGATGTCATCACGCATCCGGCCACCGGCAGGCTGGTGGCGCTGGCGCTATAAACCGTTGCAACCGCTTTGAAAAATCTCAATTTGTCAGACGAGCGGCGGTAAACTTGTCGGTGACCAGCACGTCTATGACGCCAAGTTTCAACGCGCCGGCAATGGCTTCGGTCTTGGACTCTCCACCGGCCAGTGCCATGACGCGATTGGTCTTACGCAGCTCTTCGAGTGAAAGGCCGATAACCCGATCATTGAGTGGTGTTTCCACCGGTTTACCGTCCTTGTCGTAGAAGCGGTAGGAAATCTCACCAACTGCGCCAGCATCGTGCAGCATGGCCATCTCCTGCGGAGAGAAAGTGTTGCCGGACCGGGCCAGAAGCTCTGACGGTTCGACGGCGCCAATGCCGACAATGGCGAGGCTAAGGCGGCTGAAAAGGTCCATGGTTTCACGCACAACCGGGTCGGCCAGCATGACGAGCTTTGCTTCTCGCGATGAGGTGATGCCTTGTACGAGGAGAAGGCGCGGTTCGCCACCGGTCAGCCGGGCAAGACGCGCGGTCAACTGTGTCGCATGGGTTTGCACTGACGCATCGCCCATGCCACCAAGCACCTGCACAATGTATTTGGCCTTTGCGTTTTTTAGCGGATGAATGTTGTCCACCATACGCAGAATGGTCTGGCTCCAGCTTGAGACACCGATGATTTCATCCGGCTGAAGGGTGACCTCCAGAAAATGTGCGGCTGCTTCGCCAATGCGCGCGGTAATGGCGCTGTCACGATCTTCCGAACAGTCGATAACAATGGCTTCGGTCAGGCCGTAGCGATCACGAAGGGCGTCTTCGAGCTCTGCGAAGGTGCCAGCTGGTGGAATTACCGTCGTGCGAACGATATCTTCCTGCTCGGCGCGCTTCAGCATGCGCGACACGGTTGCCTGAGACATATGCATGATTTCAGCAATTTCGGACTGCCTTTTGCCTTCGATATGGTACATCTGGGCAATTCGGGCGATCAGTCGCAGCTCATTGAGCCGTGCCATGCAAACCTCCGGCAGTGAATTTTTATTCACTCATAGATGAAGGGACGGACACGGTCGAGCGATAGATTGCGTCCTGCCAGACATGCAGGCGATCCATAACATCGGAGCTCCGTGGGGTGATTGTATTGCTGTTGCGTGGTAGCGCACTGATGGCTGTCAGATCCGACCACACACCCAGTGAAAGGCCGGCAAGATAGGCAGCACCCAATGCTGACGCCTCCGGCGCATCACATTGAATGATCGCCCGATCAAGAACATCGGCCACGCATTGCATGAGGAAAGTGTTCTGGCTTGGACCGCCATCGACGTAAAGACGACCCATTGGTGTCTGCGACTGCGAGGCCATCGCTTTGAATACGTCATGCACCTGAAATGCGATGGAATCGGTGACTGAACGCGCCATCTGCGCCCGCGTCGTGTTGAAGGTCATGCCAGAAAACAACGCGCGTGCATCGGAATGCCAGTAGGGCGCGCCAAGCCCGACAAAGGCTGGAACGAAACCGGGTCCGCCGGGGGCGGCCGTCGCGGCAAGTTCGGTCAGTGCCTGCACATCGGGAAGGCCTAGCATCTCGACCATCCATGGAAGAGAAGCGGCCGAAACCAGAATATTGCCCTCAAAAGCATAGGTCGGTTTGCCAGCAATCGACCACGCAATGGTCGTGGTGATACCTTGTTGAGGCGCAATGAAGCCGGGAAGGGTGGTCATGATTGACGACCCTGTGCCGAAGGTTGCCTTGCCATCGCCGGGATTAAACGCGCCATGGCCGAACAATGCGGCATGGCTGTCGCCAATGGCGGAGGCAATCGGAATGCCGTCCTTAAGACCCGGCACATTGCTGGTGGCGCCAAAATGCGCGGCGCTATCGCGAACTTCCGGTAGTGCGGACTTGGGAACACCAAATAGGGTGCACAGTTCGTCGCTCCAGACTTGGACGTTGAGATCATATAGCTGGCTGCGGGCGGCATTGGCTGCATCACATGCGTGGACCGCGCCGCCGGTAAAGCAATGGATCAGCCAGGCATCGATGGTTCCCAGTTTTACGTTATGTCCTGCTGGTGCCCGATCCAGAAGCCATTTCATTTTCGGGCCAGGGAACATCGGGTCAATCGGCAAGCCCGTCAGTGCCTGCACGCGCGGCGCATGTCCGGCGGCAATCAACGCGCTGCAAGTCGCAGTGGTGCGGCGGCACTGCCAACTGACCACCGGTCCCAGAGGTTCGCCTGTTTGCGCATCCCAGATGGTGACGGATTCGCGCTGGTTGGAAATTGCAATGCCAATGATCTCGACATCGGGAATCGACTGAATGCAGCGGGCAATTGCTTCCTGCACGGATACCCATAATCTGACGGGACTTTGCTCAACCCAACCGGGCTGGGGGTGCTCGATGCCGACAGGTGATGAGCCACGCGACAGGATTTCGCCTGCCGTGGAAACAAGCACGGCCTTCGAATTTGTGGTGCCCTGGTCAATGGCGAGAATGGCAGTCGTCGTCATGGCAGCTCCGGTATAGGGGCATCAAGGACCGGGCAGTTGGCTTCGACCAAGATCTGCCCGGCATTGAATTTAGGGACGGCAACTCACGCCTGTGAAGGCTTCCGTGCAATCAGCGCAACGGCTGCGTCTGCGATGGCGGCGGGTGACATTCCGAATTCATCCAGCAGGAATTCTGCGGAGCCGGTCGGTGCAAAAACACCGGGAACGCCAAGGATCTTCATAGGCACAGGTGCCTCAGTCACTACGCATTCGGCAATGGCAGAGCCAAGACCGCCATACACAGAATGTTCTTCGGCCGTCAGGATGGCACCTGTATCATGAGCCGCCTTAACAATGGCATCGACATCGAGGGGGCGAACGGTTGCCATGTTCAACACCCGGGCTTCAATTCCCTTCGAGGCCAGAATCTCGGCGGCTTTCACCATGCGGTGGGTCAGCGTGCCGTTGGCGATCAAAGTGATTGCATCGCCATCCCGCAACAGATTGGCCTTGCCCAGCTCGAATGTGTGATTGGCGGGTAGCAAATCCGGTACGCCGACACGCGACAGACGCAGGAAAACTGGACCATCGAAATTGGCAGCCCATTCGACCGCGGCTGCAGTTTCGATGGAATCGCATGGTGCGATGACCGGAAGGTTCGGAAGAACGCGCGTCCAGGCAAAATCTTCAATCGAATGATGTGTCGGGCCGAGTTCGCCGTAGGCCATGCCGGAGGAAATACCGATCAACTTCACATTGGCATTGGAGTAGGCAATATCAGCCTTGATCTGTTCAAGCGAACGGCCGGTCAGGAAACAGGCCGCGCCACAAACGAATGGCAAAAGGCCACCATTGGCGAGGCCAGCACCAACGCCAACCATGTTCTGTTCGGCGATGCCGACGTTGACGAGGCGTTCCGGCCATTTGGCTTTGAAACCGCCAAGTTTTGAGGAGCCGACGGAGTCGTTACAGACGGCAACGATCCTGGAGTTTTCTGCGCCAAGGCGCTCGAGCACTGCGACAAAGGCGTCGCGGCAATCATGCAGTTTTGGAGAAGGTGTTACAGCGTTCATCACAGCGTCTCCGAAAGCTCAGCCAGGGCAATTTTATACTGTTCTGCATTTGGCACCTTGTGATGCCAGTCGACGGTATCCTGCATGAAGGAAATGCCGTGGCCCTTGTTGGTATGGGCGACAATGCAATGCGGTTGGTTACCGCGCGTTTCCAGTGCTGGCACAATCTCGTTCATGGCATTTCCGTTGATTTCGGAAACGGTCCAGCCAAAAGCCTCGAGTTTCGAGGCAAAGGGCGCGAGATTGTTGGTATCCTTAAGGGCGGCACCCTGCTGGAACCGGTTATGATCGATGATCAGGGTCAGGTTATTGAGGCCGAACTGTGCTGCCGAAGCGATAGCTTCCCAGTTTGAACCTTCCTGCATCTCGCCATCACCTGTCAGGACATAGGTATGATACTTCGCGCCTGTTATCTTGGCTGCCTTGGCCATGCCGACGGCGACCGGTAGGCCATGGCCCAATGGCCCCGTGTTGGTTTCTACGCCCGGAACCTTGTTGCAATTAGGGTGACCGTTCAGGCGCGAATGTGGCTTGAGAAATGTGCTGATTTCCGCTTCCGGAATGAAACCTCGTTTGGCCAGCGTGACATAAAGCGCCAAGGCAACATGGCCCTTGGAAAGTACAAAACGGTCGCGCTCAGGGTGTTTGGGCTGATCCGGCCAGATACGCAGAACCCGGAAATAGAGGGCCGTCAAAACGTCGATGGCCGACATTTCCCCGCCAATATGGCCAGCTCCGGCTTCGACGACGGCTTGAAGATCGCGAAGACGAATTTGTCGGGCGATATGTTCGAGATCATTCGGCTGCATGAAATCCTCATATTGAATATATATTCACTTATCAATATATTTTCACATTCAGGCAATAAGTCAAGCATTAACCGCGAATAAGCGCGTCTCTGAATCGCGCATTAGTTTGCTTCGAGAATTAAAAAGCTTTTGTGAATAAATATTCTGCATTGGGTGGGCTGAGTGACAATGCGTGCGGCCCCGTCCGCAGCTGAATGACAAAACAGTTGCCATTGCAGTAAAACATGAATATTTTCATCATGAAAATCCGTGATGGCATGGCAGCTTAGAGAGGCGGTTCTCCAGATTGGAAAACGCCCTGGAGGTCGAATTTAACGTCTGTGCCGGTTTTTATGAAAAACGTTGAATGTAATTGATATGACATACATGCACTCGATGATTTGCCATACAGACGGCATCAAGGTTACGGCGCCGGTCAAATGGCGTGGCCTCGATGGTATCATGAGTGTGTTTTGGGATGCTGAAGGGCAAAATGGCGCCAGTGCCTATTACCTGTCTCCAGATCCACGTATCGTCATTTTTCTGAATGACGTTTCGTCGCATATTCACATGTCCAACCGCGACCGTTCCGACGTACAGCAATATCGCCCGATGATGCGGGCCATTTACGTGCCGGCCGGCGTACCATTGTGGACGAACTTCACCGGCACGCACCGGTTTTCTCATCTTGATCTGCACTTGCACAAGGATCGGCTGCTGCGGTTTCTGTCGCCATCAATCGGCACATCAGCGGCACTTACAGCTCTGCGCAGCCCGGTCGAGATTCAGGACATTCGCTCGATTGAGCTGTTGGCCGGTCTGGTGATTGATGAACTCTCGTCGCCTTCACGTCATGCGATCTATGCTGAAAGCCTTGTTGGCAGCATTGTTGCCGGCCTTCTCAATATTCCAGACGATGTCAGTGAACCGTCCAACGGGCGGCTGACACAGGCGCAAATGAACAAGCTGATCAACGGTGTAAACGCCCGCAACGACTGCCGACTGACAGTGGCGGAGATGGCCAATATTGTCGGGCTTTCGGAAAGTTGGTTTGCCAATGTTTTCAAACAGACAACGGGCAAGACGCCGCTGCAATGGCAGCTTGGAAAACGGATCGATCTTGCGCAAAAAATGCTGCTGGAGAGCGACTTGAGCGTGGCTGGTGTGGCAGCGCAGCTTGGTTTTTCAGATCAGGCGCATCTGACAAAAGCATTCCGGCAAGTCTCTGGTCAGACGCCCGCCGCGTGGCGGCGCATGCAACAGCTCAGCTGAAATCTCAGCCGACAGGATTTGCCGTTGCCGGCAAAAATGGTAAAAATGCCATCTGAGACATGCTGTGCGTAAACTATCGCGCATATGGCAATAAGTGCACTTGTCTGTTAGCCTTTGCGGATGAAAAGAGCATCACGCATGGGTGTGACTGTAGCCTATTCACCCACAATCATTCCGGCCTGGGCTTCCGACAAGAAAAATGCCGTGACGGAAGCGGATGCGGCCTTTCTTGCGGGTTCGGCTTTGAACTCGCTGGATGGGTTTATCAAAAAAGATCACCCGTGGACAGGGTGCTGGCGAAGCCGCCTTGCATTGCGCTGTGCCATTTCGGCCAACCAGATGTTAGGCCGTGAGACCGAAGAAGCCGCCTTGCGCGACGCGGTATTGATGGTGCGACCCGGTGACAATGCCGGGCCAGCCGGAAACGTCCTGCTGGCGACCAGAATGCTGAAGACGCGGGTGGATTTTATCAGCAGCAAGACCCTGCAATCCCTGACGGATCTTTTTGCGTTACGTTGGGACAGCACACTTGCTGACCTTCCTGTCCTTATCGACGAGATCATGCAAAAACCGCAGGCCGCACCGATAGCTGTGGCGGAATTGGTGACAAGAATTCATGCCGTTCGCCCCGATGTCGAGGTTTTAGCGTGGTGGCTGGGCGATTGGGTTTTGGCGAAACGTCTTGGCTGGGATTTGCCAGTTCCGTTTCTTCTTGCCCAACGCTACAGCGGTGCATTTCGGACCTCCGCTGGCAAAGGACGTTTGGCCCCGGGAGAGCAGGGATTCAATCGTGCGGTCTCCATGGCGCTTGTTCACGGGACGGAAGATGTGTTGCTGATGGCAAATGAGATTGGCCGCCGCGCAGACCGAACGATAGCCAGTTCTGCCACCATTCGTACAAAGGGCGGAGAGCGGATTATCAGACAGCTTTTGAGCGAAGATGCCCTATCAGCCTCAGCGCCGGGCACGGACCTGTCCCGCTGGGCAAGCAGCAGATTTTTCGAACGGTTGGAGAGCATGGGCGGCGTGAGAGAGCTTTCTGGCCGCTCTACCTTCCGGGTTTACGGGATTTGACGATGGAGATTGACGGCTCCGCCCAAAAAGAACGTCGCGACAGGCGGTCAAGCAGCAAGATTGAAATCCCGCTGGATACCGAACTGGAACATTTGCCGGTCGAGTTCCGGTGGCGAGAGTGGATGATGCGCGTCGAGGCAATCATTTTTGCCGCATCAGAACCGGTTCGCCGTGAAACGCTGGCTCGCGTTGTGGGGAATGGCTGCGACATTGATAAACTGATTGCTGATCTGCGTGCAGAAATGAAACCGAGGCCCTATGACATCGTTTCCGTGGCTGGAGGCTGGCAGTACCGCACCAAACCGGCCTATGCGCATGCAATCAAGGCATCGAAAACACCGACACGTGCGCTGGCACCCGCTATCTCCCATCATGAGGCCATGGTGCTGATTGCAATTGGGTATTTCCAGCCAATCACGCGTGGAGAGCTTTCCAAAATTTTCGGCAAGGAAATTTCGCGCGATACGATTGCCAGTATTCGAGGAGCCGGCTTACTCGATACCGGGCCGCGCAGTCCCATGCCCGGCGCTCCATATACGTATGTGACGACGAAATATTTTCTGTCGGCTTTCGGGTTTGAGACACTGCGTGATTTACCGGATATCGAAGCCCTTGAGGACGCGGGCCTGTTGAATAGGACAGCTGTTGTGGTGACTGACTCCGCGATCGAGAATATGCAGCAAGCAGACGAAAAGTAGGTGTGTCCGCTCAGTTTCTGCTTCCAAGGATGTCCGAAACGCCAGGGGTCTTAGCCGATGTTTAGTGGGCAGCCAAAAAGCAATGCTGCTGCAATTGATTGGTTAAGGGAAGCCTCACGCGAACCCAAGCATAGCAGTTTCATTCCGTCGGCTAATCGCCTGCGTCGCCTCAAGTGGATTAGACGTACTTCGTTGCCGTGTCGGGAGGGCGACATCTTTTTCACTTCTTCGTTGTACATCTCACTATTCCTGCAAACTCGTCCGTTGCTGGGAGCACGGTTGTCTCCGCGGTCGACAAGCAATCGCCGCATCTTGGGTTTTCACAGGGCGGGTCTACCTATCTTCAAGACGCAGTCTCAAGGAACTGCGACCGAACCGACGGAATGACCCACGTCCACAGCGGGGACGGTCAACATCTCAGTCAGATTGAGACGCTGATGCAGGTAACCCGGCAATTTGCCTATGCAGCAGCGCCAGCCAATGGATTGATCGCTTGCCTGGGATTGAGCATGCTATGCATAATGACCGCAAGTTTTCGCGCAACAGCAACCGCGGTACGTTTTGAAGCCCCGCCGCTCACGCAGCTTCAGCCCCCAGATCTTAAGACTGCATTCGGTCCTTACAGTGGTTCTTGTTAAGTGGACGGTTGCCACCTCATAGAGTAATCCCCGCAGCCGACCGTCACCGCGTCGCGAAATATGGCCATCGTAATCGATTTTGCCGGACTGTTAGGGCCGCGTCGTAAGCCCGAGGCAGGCACCCACTGGGTGCGAGGTGGCGACGTCATCAGGATATTTGATCGCTGCAATGTACGAGACGGCAGTGATGGCACCAACGCCTGGAATTGTCATCCGAAGCTTCGTAGCCTGGCTCTGGCTTGAAGCTGCGAGTACCGGAAAGAGGGTTGGCCACGACGTAGATAGTGGCAACCGCCCAGAAGGGGCGGGTAAGATCGAAGTTGATTGCCACGAGCTAGGCAAGCATCGCTGCAAGAACGTCTTTAGTGAAAAGATGACCATGCCAGTGGTAAGCACAGGCCGAGTGCTGATGTCTCATCAACCGAATGAGAGGTCTAATCGTCTGTCGCGGTTTTCCTAGTGTCGCACAGACTATAAATTTCCGGAGAAACATAGCTGAAAAATGGAGATGCGATGCACGCCTGAACGTAGGCTTCAACTGGATCATCACACGCAATAATCGGACGAGCAGACCGTGGCTTTGTCATCAAAGCGCGAAGCTTCGAGAAAGCCTTCTCGGCCGCTTTATAATGCCGTTCACCAAAGTCGACCGCAGTCACGTTCGGAAGATCAACGAACAGCTTGGAAATCGCTCCCGCATTCGAAAACTTCTTGCCCGAAGCACCATGCGCGTCTCCAGAAGGGTCGGCCAAACAATAAGAATTTCTTCTTGGCTTATGAGAGTCTGAAACAGTTCCGCCTCAGGCTCGTTCAGCGCCGTTTCCAATTTCACCGACGTATGAATGGCAATCATATTGGTAAGCCGTTTTCGTCATAGAGGTCATCATGACCGGAGCTGGTACCGGCGGGAACCGAGCGCCGACCTTCAGCCATCAGCTCCCATAAGGCATCCGTCGGCGTCAGCGCCGATTTCCCCCGAAGTTCCTGATCGTAGCGTTCAAGCGCAAGTTCGACCAGACGGTTTATTGGCTGTCCGGTGCGGCGCGCCAGCGCATGGGCAAGATCTTTCGCTTTGCCGCTGCGGATGGAAAGCTGTGGTTCGGACATCGCGTTCCTCTTAATTCGTGCGCGAAACATAGGCTTCACATACAAAGGTGGCAATAAGATCGCGGGAGATGGCTAAACACTGATAAGCATTACTAATCAGTAGTATATACACCAACTGTTAACCATACCCACTGACGAATATTAAAATAGCTATAGAGTTGGTTTCACAAATCATTTACCATGATTTCAATGGTTTACTATCTCGCCAAATTGCCCATCCACACGTAAGCGGGGGTAAGCGGGGCTAATCCGGTGGCAATGGCGAGAAAATCTGCAGTTTCGGGGCGCGCGCGCTGGCAGGATCGGCTGCTGAGAGGGCAAGGTGGTCGTCAGAGACGCGCCGCAACCAGGGAGGCGAGCG
>NZ_JABAEG010000007.1:0-26525 GCF_023701965.1 Rhizobium sp. CG4
AACTTCAGGCAATCAACACGGCGTGGCAGATTGCCGTGCAGGAAATTCTGCGGATGGTCGTTCGAGACCTGTACAAATCAGGGGATGAGGCGTCCTTCCAAGCGCATATCAAGAGAGTTGAAGAGGCCGCCGTCGACAGCATCTACACCGGACTGATGCTTCGCGGGACTGATGAATGGACGGAAGTGCTTGTCAAGGAAAAGGCCAGTAACTTCGTAACGACACTTTTGACGTCCTTCACTTATGACAAGGTCTAATTATGTCAGCGCTAGCGACGCTGCCATAGCGTTGACGAGTTTTTCGCGGCGTCCCATGTGTCACTTCATCAATAGATGATGGAACACAAGGTATCACCGCTTCCCAGTTAGATGATTCTTAGAAATCGTTCTTAGCAATCTCTGTTAAGCGAAAACTGGTTACAACGGTCCTCGCAACGGTAGACCGGGCAATTCTGTACATCGCGCGTCGGAACGCTGTTTCGGGCAGCATATTCACCAATCTCGCATTGCCGGGCACTGCTGACGTAACGGTCGTAGAGTGTCATGTTACGAACGCGTGTTGATGGATAACGGAGAATGACGGCACCTTCCCTGTCAATCGCACTTTGTACCGCTGCGCAGTTCATTGAGGGCGTTTCATAGCGAGATATGGCAGATGCTGGTGAAGCTGCAAGAGTAGCAAGTACAATCATAAATGTTGTCTTGAGCATGGGTTTGCCTTTCCTTGACGTCGAGACCACTTGCGTCAACCGCAGACGCTGACCAACCGAGAGTCGAACAATCGAAACACCAATTAGTTCCTCAGCCCCATGCAATCGCTGAGAAGCAGGCGCCTATGCTGCCTGGCGGCAGCGGCCTCGCCCGCGCTGTGGCAATTCCATGACCAACATATTGAAGAACGTTGCCAATCAGACCGTCACGGACTTAGGCAGTTGCAAACCCACCATCACGATCGAGGAAAAGCAACAGTCTGCTGCAAAATCTCTTTCACCAACCGAGGCGAAGAGGCTTTCCGGTGCGTTTCGCGCGCTCGACCCCAAGCCCGGGTTTTTGTCTCGTGAGATGGTAGAGCACAACGCACTATGACATGAAACCCTGGCGACTTGACGCAATCGGCCAGACATTGCTGCCTGGCCGATACATGTAAAGCAGGTACTTATTCCTTGCGGAAAAGAAATGTCCGCGATCAGGCGGCAGCCTTGACCGGCGCGCCGATCGTCACGGTTAGCGTGCCGAGATTGTCGATGCTTCCCACGAGTACATTTCCCTGCGTAACGGGCCCTACCCCGTCCGGCGTACCGGTCATGATGACATCTCCCGGCTCCAGCGAGTAGTAGCGCGATAGAGTTGATATGATTTCCGGTGTGCGCCATATCATCAGGCCAAGGTCTGAGTCCTGATGTGCCTTGCCGTCGACCTCCAGTTTAATACGGCCTGTTGCCGGGTGACCGACCTGTTCAACGGGATAGACTGGACCGCAAGGTGCAGACAGATCGAATGACTTTTTCAACTCCCATGGCGAACGTGGCCCTTCTGCGGTGTCGAGAAGCGTCCGTCGTGTCATGTCGAGGCAGATGCCGTAGCCGAATACATGCGATAACGCCTCCGCTTCGGGAATGTCATACCCCCCTGACTTCATGACGACCATCAGCTCAAGTTCGAAATGAAAATCATTGGTTTTGGGCGGATACGGCACGGTCCCCCCATCCTGAACCACGCAATCGCGGGGCTTTTGGAATACAAGCGGAAAATCGCGTGTTTCGTCTCCGCCCATTTCACGCACATGGGCAACATAGTTGCGCCCGATGCAATAGATGCGTCGGACAGGAAATCGTTTGTCACTGCCAACGACAGGCAGGCTCGGTTGCTCCGGTGCAGGCACGGCAAAGGTGGCTTCTGGCTTCATTTAGGCAATCCTGAGAGTTTGATACGCCTCAGAACAATATGCATGTTACTGCGCCTGTCTATAAAAATCTGCATATTTTTAAAAAAAAGAAAAAAATATGAATATTGATTGACAGTCCGCAAAGTTAGTGACTTCCTGAAGACGTTGCAGAAGACAACGAAGGGGAACAGCAGATGATCACACGCAGAACACTGATGGCCTTCACGGCATCCGCCGCGATGTTTCTATCCGGCCATGCCATGTCCCAGGAGAAAAAGGAGTTGGTCATTGCCTATCCCAGCTCCATGGGACTGGGTTATTTCGCCCTCTACAACGCAATCGGAGAGGGATATTTTGAGGAGGAGAATATTTCAATCCGTCCCGAAAGCCTCAACGGTTCCGCCCAGGTAATCCAGGCCCTGCTCGCCGGTCAGGCGCAGCTTGGCCATCCCGGCCCCGGTCCGCTTTTGAATGCCCGTGGCCGCGGTGAGGATCTGGTCTATATCTACAACTACTTTGCGCGCAGCCAGTTCAACCTGGTAACGACAGAGGATTCACCCTTCCAAACACCTGCAGATCTCAAGGGCAAAGTCATTGGTGTGGGCACGTCGGACGGAGCCGAAGTCGCTTTCGTGCGATCAATCTTCGATGCCGCCGGAATGAAGGAAGGCAGCGACTATACCTTTATTACCGTAGGTGAAGGAGGAATGGCCGTTGCCGGGTTCGCAAACAAATCAATCGATGCTTACGCCGCCGATACTGCCGGCACCGCGACGCTGCGTTTGCGCGGTGTAAAACTGCGCAATCTGACACCACCCGACTTCAAGGCCTATTTTGGCAATGGATATGTGACGACACGGGCGTTTCTCGATGACAACAAAGACGTACTGGAGGGCTTCGGGCGCGCACTCGTCAGGGGAGTGAAGTTCGGCATCGATCCTGCAAACCGCGAAGCAACGCTGCAACATGCACAGATGGGCAACCCGCAGCAGCTAGAGGACAAGGAATTCGCAAGCGCACTTCTGGATATCTACTTCGATCTCACCACACCGCTCGATCCCACGAAGGGTTATGGATACCAGAACCCTGTGGCCTGGCAGCAGTGGCAGAGCACCATTGTGGCGGCAGGCGATCTGAAGCAGCCTTTGGACAATCTCGAGCAGGCCTACACCAACGAGTTCATTGAAAAGTGGAACGCTCCGAGATGATAGCTGCACAGAGGAAAGCTGTGGTGGAAAAGCCTGACAAGCCGGTCTTTCAGTTGAGTAATGTCAGCAAGATCTATGGCCAGCGCGACGTTGTTGCGCTGGAGGCTGTCGACATAACGCTGAACAAGGGGGAATTTCATTCAGTCATTGGCTCCAGCGGGTGCGGAAAATCAACGCTTCTAAAGATCATGGCGGGTCTGACACCTCCATCCCGAGGCAGGGTCATGCTATCGGGAACGCCGGTTATGGGACCACGTCCGGATATTGGCATGATGTTCCAGCAAGCGACATTATTTCCATGGCGAACAACACTGGAGAACATCCTTTTACCCCTCGAAATCCGCGAGGGACGCGCCGTGGCTGCCGCAGCGCGAGCAAAAGCCGAAGCTCTTTTGTCGCTGGTCGGTTTGAAGGGATTTGAACACACCTATCCCGGTCAGCTCTCAGGCGGCATGGCACAGCGGGCAGCAATTTGCCGGATGCTGATTGCAGATCCCGATGTACTGCTGCTGGATGAGCCGTTCAGTGCGCTCGATGAAATCACTCGCGATTTCATGAACATGGAATTGCAAAGAGTGTGCCTCGAACGCGGCGCCTCGGCATTTCTCGTGACGCACTCCATTTCAGAGTCTGTCATCCTGTCGGATATTGTCCACGTCATGTCCGCAAGGCCTGGACGCGTTGTCAAATCCATCAAGATCGACCTACCTCGCCCAAGAACACTTGAAATGAGCACGCTGCCGGAATTCGGGCATTACACGTCAACCATTCGCAACCTTCTCGACAAGGGGGCTTTCCTATGACCGATGCAACATCCTCCGGCTTGATGTCAGGCTCGGAAGACGACACCGTATGGACAGAGCGGGTTTCATGGATATCCCTGCTCCCCAGGTGGGTCTCAATGACCATCCTGATGCTGGCATTTCTGTCATGCTGGCAGCTTGTGTCGTCGGCAGGCATCGTTTCCCAGCTGATCTTGCCATCACCACTGGCCACACTTTACGACCTGGGATTTGTGGGCCGTAACCTGCTCTCTGGGCAGTACATGCTTCCCGCACTGTGGGTCACCGCGCAAGAAGTCTTCTGGGGCTTTATCCTTGCGCTGGCAATCGGCGTTTTTCTCGGAGTGCTTGTCGGTGAGACCTCGTTCGGCGAACGCGCAGTGATGCCCTATGTCGTAGCAATCGATACCATGCCCAAGCTTGCATTTGCGCCATTGTTTGTTGCGTGGCTGGGTTTCGGCATCACCTCCAAGGTCGCACTTGCAGCCTTCATATCCGTTTTCCCCATTGTGGTAGGTACGGCTGCAGGGCTGCATGCCGCAGATGAGAATGCCAGAATGCTCTTTAAAAGCATCGGCGCATCACGGTTGCAGACACTGCTCAAACTCAAAATTCCCACTGGACTGCCACAGTTCTTTACAGGTTTGAAAATTGCTTCGATAAGCGTTGTATCTGGCGCGATTGCCGGTGAATTTCTGGGTGGGGGCAAAGGATTTGGAGAACTGATCCGCATCGCTGCTGCTCAACTCGATACGCCGCGTGTATTCTCGCTAATTATGTATCTCAGCCTTCTGGGCCTGCTGATGTTCGGACTGGTTTCATGGATGCAGTACCGGTTTGTTTTCTGGCAGAGAGGCCCGGATGCGGTCAGAAAGACAAAGAAAAAATGAAGCTTCTGTCTCATGGAAAGAATGAATGGCAAAGGTGAGCGACAAGACAACGCTGGCAACCGCAGTGTACCAGAAGTTGCGAATGGATATAATCAATGGCTCATTCAAGCCTGGCGAAAAGCTTCGCATTGAAACGATTGCCGCCAATTATGAAGTGGGTAGCAATGCGGTTCGGGAGGCATTGTCGCGGCTTTCCTCCGAGCGGTTGGTCGATCGCCACGAGCAGCGCGGTTTTTCTGTCCCGTCCATAGCGCTAGAGGAATGGCGCATCTTGGTGAAAACACGCTGCTGGCTTGAAACCAGGGCGCTGGAAGAATCCATCAACAATCGCACCGCAGTCTGGGAAGAAGGCATCGTTGTCGCATTCCATCGGCTGTCACGCTATAAATCGTCGGGTTTTCCCGATGACAGGCCCGGCTGGGAAGATGCGCACCGCAGTTTCCATCGCGCGCTGTTGTCGAATTGCGGCTCGCCCTGGTTGCTCGACTTCTGCGACATCCTTGCCGATCACGCCGCACGCTATGTCTCCATTTCCAATGCGTATCGCAACGTCCCCCGTGACGGCACCGCCGAACATGAAGCCCTTATGAGGGTTGTGATCGACGGCAACAGCCAGGATGCCTGTGCAGCGCTCATCACACATTACACAAGAACGCTCCAGTTGATCGAGCACCTGTTCGATGGAGGTGTCATGACCGGTAATCCCGGAAAGACAACCGATCTTCCCGCGATTGATCCTGCCGAACTGTTGAAACTCAATTTCTGAAAGATTAAAATGAAGTTCCCGGTTTCCCCGAAATACGTTTCCCGCCGCTCACCTGTCATGGCGCGCAATGTCGTTTCGACATCGCATCCGCTGGCCACTGAAGCCGGTCTGTCGATGTTACGCAAGGGTGGCAATGCGGTTGACGCCGCACTTGCTGCAGCGATTACCCTGCCTGTAGTAGAGCCCACTGGTAATGGGCTTGGCTCGGATGCCTTCTGCATTCTTTGGGATGGCAAGGAACTTCACGGCCTCAATGCCTCGGGACGTTCACCCGCAGGTTGGACGCCGGAACGCTTCACTGGTTCTTCAATGCCCCGCAGAGGCTGGGAAAGTGTTACGGTCCCGGGCGCTGTTTCCGCCTGGGTTGATCTCTCGTCGCGCTTTGGCAAACTTCCGTTCGAAACTCTGTTTGAACCGGCGATCCATTACGCCTCGCACGGCTTTCACGTTACGCCGATTATTGCCGACCAATGGCAACGCGGAGCTGATGAGCTGAAAAGCCAGCCGGGTTTTGCGCAAACCTTCATGCCTGGAGGACGGGCTCCGGGTGCTGGCGAATTATTCCGCTCGGCTGATATGGCGCAAAGTCTGCGCCTGATTGCGCAGACGAAAGGCGAGGCATTCTATAGCGGCAGCCTGGCTGAAAAGATCGTGGCATTCGCAAGAGAACATGATGCTGTACTGAATGTTGATGATCTCGCACAGCATAAAAACGACTGGTGCGGGACCATCAGCCAGAACTTTGGCGACACAAGCCTTCATGAAATTCCCCCTAACGGACAGGGAATTGCAGCGCTGATGGCGCTCGGCATCTTGCAAGGCACCGAAATTGCGGATCTGGACCCCGACAGCCCCGAAGCAATGCACTTGCAGATCGAGGCCATGAAACTGGCATTTGCCGACATTCACGCCTATGTCGCCGACCAACTCCATATGACCGACGTCACCATTTCACACCTGCTAGAGCCAGCTTATCTGGCCCGACGCGGCCAACTAATTGATCGCACAAAAGCGACAAACTTCCCGACCGGCGCGCCGAAAGACGGTGGTACGGTATGCCTTGCCACTGGTGACGAGAGCGGAATGATGGTCTCGTTCATTCAGTCGAACTATGCCGGTTTTGGCTCTGGCGTGGTTGTGCCGGGTACGGGTATCAGCCTCCAGAACCGTGGCTTCGGCTTTTCGACCACCGATGGTCATCCAAATCAGGTCGGTCCTTCGAAACGGCCATTTCATACCATTATTCCAGGCTTCGTGATGGGCAAATCGGCACCGGTCATGGCTTTTGGCCTTATGGGGGGACCAATGCAGGCTCAAGGTCATCTCCAGATGATGCTACGTACGCAGGTATGGCGACAGAACCCGCAAACCGCCGCCGATGCTCCGCGCTGGCGGGTGATTTCAGGGCTTGATGTCGCGCTGGAGAACTCAATGGATGCCGCGACAATCGAAGGACTTGCTGCACTGGGCCACCGCGTTACAGCCGAGGCCCCCGAGGCAAGCTTCGGGTTCGGCGGCGCTCAAATGGTCCATCGCATCGATGGTGGCTATGTTGCGGGGTCAGACCCACGCAAAGACGGTTGCGCGGCGGGATTTTAGAGGACATCGCAGCTGCAAGGCTTCTATTTACTTGAACCTCAACTGTCGCATGGCATGACCGACGGATGAGCTGTACGGGAGCGCCAATAGGAAAACTGATGCCTAACTTTGTTCACTCGAACGAAGAGGCCTTGTAATCGGATAAATTGGCACGACCTTGGTTATAGTGACAGCTTGTTTTCGGACCGCTGTCGCCGAGGGGCAAAACCTTGCTCCCAACCAAGGAGGCCAGCATGTCTTCCACTCCAGCAGAAACAGTGCAGATCGACAATGCCGGCTTCAAGCTGATCAGGGACGTCCTAAGGGCTGCCGGTCTTCGGGGTATTGAAGCCGACGCCAGTTCCGACATGAAACGCGAGGCACTGATTTTTCTTACCACCGAGTTCCGTGATGGAACCAGGACGAAAGCTCACCTTTTAAAAGCTCTCACTCGGAGAAACCGTTCTGCAACAGCCACGGCCCGCGTTGGGCACTTGTCGACGGAAGATTCCATCGCCCGGTCACAGGATAAAGGAAGCTTTTGATGGGTATCACCTTTCCCAATGAAGCACGCAGTTTCGACGATAAAAACAGGTGTGTGCGATTCAGCGGTTATGACGGAATGTTCGAGGTGAAATTCTATCTCGCGACTGAGGTACTCGCCTGTGAGAAATCACACCGAAACGCAAGCGAGAGCGACTATCTGACATCGTTCGACACGCTGCGACCGAGAATCTTGAAAGCAGCTGCCTCGGCCTATGCGAAAGAAGGAAGCAGTGCCATTTCCCTCAGTCTCGAGAATTTCCGCTGAGGAGATCATTACACGGGAAGGAACGACTGTGCACCATTCAGCCACTGAAACACCTCCCTCATCAGCGGAGGTAAAAACCGTCCTGGTCAGCGAGTTCGCAAGAAGGTTTCGCCTGGATCAGATCGAGGAAAACAGATTACGGAAGCTCCTCGGCCCAGTTGCCAAAGAAATAGATCTACTCAGAAACGCGGGCCGATAGGCGCGGATAACTATTGGCCTTTTGCGCTCAGGTCAGGACGCCCATGCCCATGCAGTCGTGATTGTTGTGCGATGAAAGCGTAGCTGCTGATGCTGCGGACGACAGCCTCGACCTTCAAAAACAAAGGACAAGCAGCATGAAGTCAATTCAGGAATGGCTCAATGACAAGTGCGAGGAAATGGCCACTTCTTCAAGGTTCTCCAACGACACAGTCTATTTCGAGCGACAGGCGGACATCCTGCGCACTCAAGCCCGGGAAGACGGCTACGGAACTCTGGAGCTCGCGGACCATTGTGAGGGCAATATCGCCACCTATCTCATGAACCGGGTCAATACGCTGAACCGAGCCGAGATCGTCCGCGCAGTCGAGAACGCACCGTATGGAGAATGACCACCATGCCTCAGGCCAGTCCGAGCCCGTCGTCTGAGATCAGCAGGTGAGCCGTCAACCAAGTTAAAGTCGTGGGTCAACGGGCAATTACCACTCGTGTCATGCCTGATGCCTTCAAATATCGCGTAACCGCTTAACAGGAGCAATCATGACCAAGGACAATGCAGACACAACAGCGCAAGAGGCTGTTGAGGAGACGGCAAAAAAGGCACCGATTGCCTCGGACAACCCACCCGCGGGTCCCCACGCCAAGCAGCACTTGATGGACAAAAGCAAAACACCGGGCACGGGCACTTTGCCCGATGTTGAAGACAAAAGCGTTTCGCCCGGCGGCGGCTGATATCGATGAACACACAGGAGAAAGCGACAGGATCGCCAAACAACGCGCGGTCTTTAATGCTGCGTACCGCTCGTCTGATTTGCGACACCATTCGTCGGCGCCTGCGCTCAAGGCAGGATCACAATCGGCAGGCGTTAGCCGATTACATGAAGCGATAATCTGCTCGATGTTTAGCAGCAAGGGAACCGCTTACTTCCAGGCTTGTTAGAGCTACGTACCAATGCTGGTACGGTCATGGCGGCGATCCTGCTAGCTAGTCAGTTACGGAGCAGGCGCTACGCGCAGTGGAGAGTGGACGATGTCAAATGTGACCAAAACAAGCGGCCTCGAAAACGATAATAAAACGAGTGAAACACATTTTGGGCAATCAGTAGAAAGCCTGGCGCAAATGCGGGATAGCGCGTCAGCCGAAGGACCGGCCGGTGAACCCCTCAATATCTACAGGCTGGAACCAACCGCCAGCATTGACGATCCAAGGTGGCAGAATGCTCCTCCGAGCGGTCCCATCACTGTTGCTGCTCGCACTTCAGGCGACGCCCGATTTGTCGCATCGAGCCGTGAAGTGGACTTCATGGAAATCGATTCCGCTCCAGCCGAAGACGTCACAACCGTCAATGCCAGTGCATTTCGAGACGAGAAGCTTTATACCGTCATCGAAATCGAGCATGGCCGGACCGATGTGCGTCGAGGTGTAATGGAAGGAACCGTTCGGGTCGATGCAATCCGGCCTCTAAAGGACTAGCAGTGAAACGGTGTTAGTTTTACCACACTTGGCGAGGCGTCACCATACATGGCCTTGGGACGTAGATATGTCTCGCAGGCTTTCGGCTGGAAACTCGGGATCGCGACCGATCATCCCCAAGAAGGATATTGATAAGTCGAGCGATGTGCGTGGCAGAGCACCACCAATTAACCTGCGAGACCATGTTGGGAACTACGCGACCCCGGCCCTGCACGATGCTGGAGCAGGCTCCACGCGCGAGCCCGCTCTAACACCAGCTTACCCGTTTAAGGCTTGAGGTGCTTGAGCATTTCAAGCGGCCGCTTATGCGGCGGCTTGCCTGCGGGGCCCAGCGCCTCAGTGCGTCCATCTTCGTGAACGATGTAGCTTCCGTGCAGGAAACCATCGTCAAAGCGGCCCTGTATCGTCACAAGTTCACTTGATGCGACAAGTTTACCGCCCTCGCCTTGTGGCCCAGTTTCGACAAGTGCACGACCGGAGTCGTCCTGAACGATGAACTTGTTGCCAAAAATCTCGGCCACCTTGCCTTTGATTGTAACGAGGCTGTCATCCGCCATAGCGGAGATTGCGACAGGCGTCATCGGAGCCACCTCGACGCTCGGCCTTGCCAACTTCATGGCGCCCGCACCTCCTGCAAGGCCGACAACGAGCCCAAGCGCGGCCAGTCCAAATGCACCAGCGCGCCTGCGTCTACGTCTGGGATCAGGTGGCAGATGCGGCTCAGTTGGATCAACGGAATTAATGTTATCGGATATAGACATCGTCGTCTCCTTTGGTTCAGACAACACCGTTCTACGCCACTCTTCCCGGCAACAGCCTGAACCAATTGGTTCAGCTTGAGTTAAGCCTGAAACTCATAGAACATTGCTAATCTTAGCCAGGATCGGACCTTTGGATGCGCGTACTTCTTGTCGAGGACGATATGGATCTCTCCAGCCGTCTCGCAGCGAGCCTCCGGACGGAGAATTTCGTTGTCGATATCGCACGCAATGGAGAGGACGCTGAGCATGCCGGCCTTACAGAGATCTTCGACGTCGCAATTCTCGATCTCGGCCTTCCGAAAATTGATGGCGTTTCAGTCCTGAAATCCTGGAGGGACGCAGATCGATCCTTCCCCGTGTTGGTTTTGACCGCGCGTGATGGCTGGCCCGATAAGGTGGCAAGTTTCAAAGCTGGCGCCGATGATTTTCTCTCCAAGCCATTCAAAATTGAGGAGCTTGTCCTGCGCATCCGCGCGCTTGTGAGGCGCGCCACGGGCCATGCAAGCGCTCGAATCAACTGCGGGCCACTGACGTTTGATGCACAGCTTGGCACGTTCGAGCATAACGGCGTACCCCTGAAGTTAACGGCGCTCGAATGGCGCGTACTGTCCTGCCTGACGCTGCGAAAAGAAACAGTGGTCGACAGGCGTGAGCTTTTAGAAAGGGTCTATGACGGCGACGCGGAGGTAGATTCAAATTCGATTGAAGTGATCATAGCACGCCTGCGCCGCAAGATCGGCCCGCAGCATATCGAGACCGTGCGGGGTCGTGGCTACATGCTGACGGCAGCATCATGAATATCTCAAGGCTTCTGCAGCGCTCAACGATATCCGGGCGGTTGATTGCGTTCTCCGCTATCTTTGTTGTTGCCGCAATCGTCGTCGCTTCAGTCGTCCTCTGGCTGATCGTCGCCGGCGTCGTCCGTTCGCAGGTCGATCAGCGCCTCGACACTCAGATCCAGGCGTTGCGGAGCGCCATCACCACCGCCCCCGACGGTGCAGTAACACTTTCCATTCAGCTAGATGGGCCACCCTTTGATAGGCCGGGATCCGGGTGGTACTGGCAGGTTTCCGGACAGTCCGTTCGGCTTACATCTCGCTCACTTTCCAACGGTACGATCGAGACACCAGGTCACGCTTTCGAATGGCGCCAGCTTTTCGCTGGCATGCCCAGGCCCGGTGGCACCACAGCACTACGCGGACAGGCCTTGCACTCGAGAAGGGCAGAGGCAACCGTCGGCGACAGGATCGTGACGATCACCGCCACCGCACCAGAAACTGCCCTGACCTCCCCCGCATTCCGGTCATTGATGTGGCTTCTTCCCGTCATGGCGCTGCTTGGCGGCAGTCTCATCGCAGGTACTATCTTGCAGGTTAGGTTTGGTTTGCGCCCCCTTCGCCAAATGACGGCAGATATTGGATCTGTGTTGACCGGCAATCGTTCGACCCTCCCCGAGCCGGGCGTTGAGGAACTTCGACCTGTCGCAACCGAGATCAATCGACTGATCGATCAAAGTGCGCAGCGTCTTGCCGACACGCGCGTGCATTTTGCAAACATGGCCCACGGGCTTAAAACACCGGTGGCCAGTATGATGCTGGCTCTCGATGATACAAATGACCCTGATAAAAGCATGAGAAAGCTGATTGAAAGAATTGACCGGCGTATTCAACATCATCTCGCCGACGGTCGTAAAGCAACAGCTGGCGATATGGCTCGCTCAACATCAACGGTCAGACCTCGCCTTAAAGACCTGCTCTTTGTTTTGGAACGGATCTATGCACACAAACATCTGTCTGTTGAATGCAAGGTCGACCCTTCTGTTGTTGTAGGCTGTGCAAACGAAGATTTCGATGAAATTTTTGGCAACATTCTCGACAACGCATTCAAGTGGGCAAATGAAACCATCCGGATTTGTGCACGGATCGAAGGTTCAGCCGTAACGATCGGTATTTTCGACGATGGACCAGGTATGCCCGATTCCGGAATCGAAGACGCGCTTCGCCCCGGATTTCGACTTGACGAAACTGTCGCAGGAGATGGCTTTGGCTTAAGCATATCGAAGGAGATTGTAGAACTGTACGGCGGCAGCATTGAATTGGCACCGATGAACCCGGGCTTGATGGTTAATGTGAAGCTCCCTGGCCCCCAAGCTCTTCGGTGACGTAAGGTATTACCCACTGGCACAATCCGGCCAGCGACAAGGTGCGCAACATGGAGTTGGGTCTGACCCTGCAATCCGCAGCGGCGGCATTTAGACCTGTTGGCAGGATGGCCCACGGAATTTACCTGCATCCAGTCCTTTGAGGCGGTTATCTGGCACCCTCAGGCCAAAACAATTTTCTAAACACAAGTCCGAGGAAACTTAAAAAGATCTGCGGTGTTACTGCATATGCTGAGCGGGTACCCTGGATTTCCAAAACGAAGCCCGACCCGTCCGGCAAAATCGTCACCTGATGCTCACGATGGCTCCCGCAGGTTGTGATCGCTTTTTTCAGGCAATCCGTTACAGCACGAACTCACATATTGGAAACCATGGCAACTGAAAGCACCATCAAGGTTCGCGACCAGTCAAGCGGCAAGAAGCTGCAGCGGTTAGTGGTGATCAGTGATTTTCAGGAAGGGCCGCCCAGTTCTGTGGACACGCTATCTGTCGAGTTATCACGCCAAAAGTGGATCAGCGGTTCACGCGGCACTCCTCCCAGTCCTGTATCGTCACCACATCAGGTCATCGTTGAAGGCGGTTACATTGAACGCCTTCCTCTCGCCGCGCTCAAGAATGAGCTTGTCGACTGCGCGGAAGTCTGGACACACTGGCGTGGAGATCTCCCTCCGAAAGACCTGATATCTGCTAGCCCTTTCTTGAGGCGTCGCTCGTTCAGGATGAACGGTCCAGAGGCCCCGTTTTCGTCAAACGACATGCTGGGTCATATACAGGCCTTCGGGCCACCTGCAATATTGTGTGTCTGGGGTCTTGGTGTGAGTGAGGACATTCTTCTGGCATGCAGCGAAAGCTTCAAGATCTACAATTCCATCGATGCTCCCGCCCTTCGGGTGCCTGCAGAAGTAAGCCGCCACTTTGATCTTGTTATCACCGGGGCTGAGTGGCAATCGGAGATTGTTCGAGCTCGTCATCCAGGAATGCGAACTGCAGTCATGCCCATCGGCCCTGAATTTGCTTCCGAGATCACGTTCAGACCGTTGAACCTGCCCAAAATATATGACGTGATCTACGTCGCGGCAGCGCAACCTTACAAACGGCATGACATCCTGTTTCACGCTCTCCACAAACTGCCGCGAACCTTAAAAGCGCTTTGCGTGTGCGGTTATGGCGAAATGATGAGCGATTTACGCCGCCAGGTGGAAGAACTCGGCATCAACGTCGACTTTGTAGATCCTCCAGGCGTACCCTTCGCGGAAGTAAATCGGCTGATGAACCAGTCGCGCATGGGGGTCGTATGCGGTATCGACGATGGTGCTCCGGCGATAATTACTGAATACATGCTGGCTGGCATCCCTGTCCTTGCCAACAGCCTTCTGTCCTGTGGGTTGCAGTATATAACCCAAGACACAGGCCGGACCGCAACGGCTGAACTTTTCCATGAAGGCATCAGCCTTATGTTGAATATCCCAGGTGCCTTTCATCCGCGCAAAACTGTGCTGGAAAACTGGACCTGGCCACACAGCATCCAGAAGCTGCAAAACATAATCGACGAAACATAGCCAGATATCTTCAGCAACTGGAACATTATCTGACAATTGTTGTTAGGGGGCTGTCTGTTGCGAGGTAAGTTATGAATCGCCTGAGCTCATTCCCCGAGAAGTTTCTACCCGAAAATGCCCCGCTCATCTGTTTTTCACATCTGAGATGGGATTTCGTGGTGCAGAGACCTCAGCATCTCATGCAGCGCTTCGCTGCAGATCGCCAAGTATTTTTCTTTGAAGAATTCATCCCAACGGATCATCACCTCGCCTATCTCGAAATCCACCCTTTCGATGGCACTCCAGTCAAGGCGGTTCGCCCACGGATTCCGCACTGGTGGAACGAGACCGAACGCGAGGCTGGCCTTGCAGGTCTTCTGGGCGAGCTCCTTGCGCTACACGGCGGCGAGCGGCCAGTGCTGTGGTTCTATACACCAATGATGTTTGGTTTTGCCAAGCATTTTGATGCCGCAGCAGTGATTTATGATTGTATGGACGAACTTGCAAACTTCAAACTGGCACCACCACACCTTAAGTCGACGGAAGCCGAGTTGATTGATCGTGCGGATGTTGTCTTTACGGGCGGCGTAAGCCTGTATGAGGCTAAGAAGCATCGTCACGACAATATCCACCCCTTTCCCTCAAGCGTCGACAAATGTCATTTTCTATCCGCTCGAGGCAAGCTGCCTGAGCCGCTTGACCAGGCATCGATTCCTCACCCGAGATTTGGTTACTACGGGGTGATTGATGAAAGGCTTGATCTGGAACTGATTGGTTCACTAGCCGCTAGCCGTCCGGAGATGTCATTCGTCTTTCTTGGACCTGTGGTGAAAATCTCGACGAGTGACCTGCCGCAAGCACCAAATATCCATTATCTGGGCCAGAAACGTTACGACGATTTGCCTGCCTATCTGTCAGGGTGGGATGTTGCGCTTATGCCATTCGCACTCAATGAAGCGACACGGTTCATAAGCCCGACCAAGACCCCCGAATATCTTGCAGCCGGTCGCCCGGTCGTTAGTACAGCAGTGACAGACGTTGTGCGCAGCTACGGAAATGTGCCTGGGGTGTTCATTGCCGACGGGACTGAGGATTTTTGCAATGCTTGCGATAAAGCGATCACGATTGCAAAGTCAGGTACTTCCTGGCTGCGCGATGTTGATAGTGTCCTCGCATTATCGTCCTGGGATATAACATTCCGTTCCATGTCCGCTCTGGTGGACGAAGCAGTATTGCGAAATGGCAGCGCGCGCAATGCTGCTAAAAAGCCGCTCCTGAGGGAAAGTAGCCAGGTCCAGAGCGATACATATGACTACTTGATCGTTGGCGCAGGTTTTGCGGGTTCAGTTCTTGCCGAGCGGTTGGCTGCAGACGGAGACAAGAAGGTTCTCGTTTGCGACAGACGTCCTCACGTCGCCGGTAACGCCTATGATCACTATGATGAAGAAGGGGTTCTTGTTCACAAGTATGGCCCACACATTTTTCACACCAATAGCGACGAAGTCTTTGCCTACCTATCCCGCTTTACGGCGTGGCGCCCTTATGAACACCGGGTATTGGCGCAGGTCGGCGAATTGCGCGTGCCGATCCCGATCAACCGAACCACACTAAACATGATTTACGGGCTCGACCTGCCGAGCGAAGCAGCAGCTGCACTTTTCCTCGCCGGCCGCGCCGAACCATGTGATCCAATCTCGACGTCAAAGGACGTCGTCATTTCGCAGGTCGGCTCTGAGCTCTATCGGACATTTTTCGAAGGATATACCCGCAAGCAATGGGGTCTTGATCCCTCCGACCTGGACCGCTCTGTGACCGCGCGTGTTCCAACCCGCACCAGCACCGACGACCGCTATTTCCTCGACACATTTCAGGCCATGCCGCTCAACGGTTACACCCAGATGTTCGAGCGTATGCTGGATCACGATAATATCACCTTGATGCTGGGCACGGATTTTGCCGAACTCAAGCAGGCACGCCTTGCAAAACATATTATTTTCACGGGTCCGATCGATGAGTATTTCGACTATCAATTCGGGCGCCTTCCCTACCGAAGCCTGAAATTTCGGCACGAGACACACGATGCCGAATGGGTATTACCAGTCGCAGTCGTGAATTACCCCTCAGAGGAAGTCGAGCATACCCGCATCACTGAATACAAGCATCTGACAGGCCAGTCTCACGAGAAAACCAGCATAAGCTATGAATATGCCTGCGCAGACGGAGATCCCTATTATCCTATACCTCGGCCCGAAAACCAGGCTCTCTACAAGCGATACGAGGCACTCGCGCGTCAACTGGGTGATGTGACCTTTGTCGGTCGGCTTGGCACCTACAAATATTACAACATGGACCAGGTGGTTGGTCAGGCGCTTGCGACGTATAGACGCCTGAAGAAACGACACGATGTCGGCGCGGTACTGGCCGATGTCCATCGTGACTGACAAGCTGCGAATAGTGCTTGCCACAGACAGCCTCGACCCATCAGGCATGGGCGAGCACATGATTGCGCTTGGTCGAGCACTTAGTTTGGACTGGGATGTAACTCTGTCTTTGATGACGGAAGACCGGACAGGCGTGTTACCCCGCGCTGCGCGTCATGGTCTCGGCATACGGCTTTCTGGCAATCACGAAGAATTCGGCAACTGGCTGACCACAGCCGATATAGACCTCCTGCATGTCCACGCCGGGATCGGATGGGAAGGACATGATCTTGCAGCAGCCGGCCGTCAAAAAAACATTACGGTTATTCGAACGGACCACCTCCCGTATTTGCTGACAGATCCTGCACAAAAGGAGCACTACAGGCAGCAGACCCTGGGCGTCGCGCACCACATAGTCGTTTCCGCTGCATCAGCGGAAAGCTTCCGTAGCAGCGTCGATCCTGCCCGTCTATCAACCATCCGTAACGGTATTTTTCCTTTCGAGCCCAGCCTCGAAACTTCCAATTTTAAACAGGAGTTAGGGGTTGAGGGACGGATCGTTCTGTTAACCGTCGCGCGTTTCACGGCACAAAAAGACCATGCAACCCTCCTGCATGCACTGCCGAAGATTGTTCGGACTTACCCGACCGTGATTCTGCTGTTGGCAGGCTCCGGAAGCGAGCGACAAAAAATCGAGACCCTCGTCAAAGAGCTTGGCCTTGAGGACCACGTCCGCTTTCTCGGGCAAAGACAAGATATTGCCCGGCTCATGGAAATTACCGAACTTTTGGTTCTCCCGTCGCTTTTTGAGGGCCTTCCCCTCGCGATACTTGAGGCCATGTCGCTTGGAGTTCCAGTCGTTGCCACGCGTATTGGTGGCACTGTTGAGGCGCTGGGCGACACTCACCCGTTCTTTGCAGAACCGGGCATTCCAGACGCTATGGCCTGCGCCATCATCGAAGCCCTCGCCGATCCTCGCCGCATGGCAGAGGCCGGGACAATGGGTCACGATCGCTTCCGCGACAACTTTTCTGCCCACCGCATGGCAGCGGAGACGGCCTCGATTTATCAGCGATTTATCAGCAAGCCAGCGAAGCGCTTTCACAAGGACAACTCCATGCAGAAAACACGTCTGGCCTTCATCGGTGCCGGGGGGATTGCCCAACGTCATCTGGATATCCTCGCGCAGTTTGCCGACGTGGAGATGGCAGCATTTGCTGATCCTGATTTGGCCAAAGCAGACCAGGCCGCGATCCGGTTTGGCGCGAGATCGTTCGAGCATCACCGAGACATGTTGGACGCAGTAAAACCTGATGCTGTTTATATCTGCATCCCGCCTTTCGCCCACGGAATACCGGAACATGACCTGATCGAACGCGGGATCCCGTTCTTCGTTGAAAAACCGGTTTCGCTCCATCTGCCGACTGCCGAAGAAATCTCGGCGGCCGTCATCGCCAAAGGGTTGATCACGGCCGTCGGCTATCACTGGCGTTATCTCGATATCGTTGATGAAGCGCGGGCTCTTCTGGAGAACAATCCCGCCCAGCTCCTGTCGGGTTACTGGCTGGATTCTACCCCGCCACCCGAATGGTGGTGGAAGCAGGACAAGTCAGGCGGACAAATCATTGAGCAGGCGACGCACCTCCTTGATCTGGCTCGGTTTCTTTTCGGCGAGGTGACCGAGGTCTACGGCCGTGTTGGACACAAAGACCGACCAGACTTCCCCGGTTTGGATGTTCCAACGGCCACAACAGCCAGCCTCACCTTCCAGACCGGAGTGATCGCCAACATCGCATCCACCTGCCTGCTCGGCTGGAACCACCGCGTCGGCCTGCATATCTTTGCCGATCGACTTGCTATCGAACTGACAGACCACGAAATCATGGTTGACGTTGGGAGCGGTCGACCGGTGCGTGGTGCCGACGGCGATCCCGTCTGGCGCGAGGATCGCGATTTCGTCGACGCCGTTCGCGGCGGCGAGAACCGTATCCGCTGCTCTTACGAAGACGCGCTTGCAACGCACAGGCTGGCGCTGGCTGTCATGTCTTCTGCACGTGCGGGGAAACCCGTGCGGCTCGAAGCAGCACCTGTGCAGCGAACGCCACTGGCACCCCTGACACACCAGCCGCGTTCAGAAGAACCGCATGCAGTGATGCCCCCTGGCCACCGCCATATTCGTTCTCTCGGTGTGGAGGCGCCCGGCCGGACCTACTTCTTCGAATATGAAGAAGGCCCTCCCGTCGATGGTCAGGTCAGGCTGGACACGCTCTATACTGGTCTTTCTGCGGGCACCGAACTGACTTTTCTCAAGAACAGCAATCCCTATTTCCGGTCTCGGTTCGACCGCGATCGTGGCGTGTTCATCGAAAACGAGCCCGATCTGCATTATCCCGTTCCCTTTCTGGGATACATGGAGGTGGCGCGAATATCTCAATCCCGCGCCTTCGGACTTTCCGATGGCGCACTTGTCGCATCAGCTTACGGGCACAAAACCGGCCACACCGCTGACCCTTTCCACGACGTGCTGGTACCCTTGCCGAACGAACTTGATCCCTTGCTTGGCGTCCTGGTCGCCCAGATGGGCCCTATTTGCGCCAACGGTATCCTTCATGCTGATGCGGAAGCCTTTGGGCTACACGTTCCTGCTCTCGGGGCCGGCGTCAACGGTCGCCCCATTATGGTAATCGGTGCGGGAACCGTTGGCCTGATGACGGCATTGTTTGCCCGCTCGCTGGGTGCTTCGGACGTGATCATTACTGATCCGTCTGAATTCCGGCGGGGCAAAGCCGACGCAATGGGCCTCACGGCCATGACAGAGGAACAGGGCTGGCAGCATGCAAAGGCACGCTGGCATGATGGTGCGATGGGGCGCGGCGCTGACCTTGTATTTCAGACGCGAGCCCATGCTGGCAGTCTGCACACAGCGCTAAAGTCCTTGCGTCCTCAAGGCACGGTGATCGACCTGGCGTTCTATCAGGGCGGAGCCGATCACTTGCGGCTCGGTGAGGAGTTTCACCACAATGGCTTGAACATTCGCTGCGCACAGATCAATCGAGTTCCCCGCGGGCTGGCACCGCTCTGGGATCGGCGCAGGCTGGCCCAAGCCACGGTGGATCTTCTACTCACTGAAGGCAAAATCATCCGTGAGCACATGATTTCGCATGTGCTTCCTATCGATGACGCGCCTGGCTTTTTAAACGACTTAATCAAGAATCGACCGGAATTCCTGCAGATTGTCTTCCAGGTGAACGAATGATTGGGGAGGCCGCACCTGTGCGAATTCTGTTCGTTTTTGCCTGGCTGGTCGTAGGCGGTGAGGAAACCGAAGTACGGCTGCTTGCAAAGAATCTGGATCCCAAGCGGTATCGTATCGACGTGACAGCATGCTTCCATAGACCTGGCATGACAGACCAAACTCATGAGCAACTCCGAGCACTTGGCGTCGACGTTGACACGACACCCTATGGGCTGTCCTTCGACGATACGGTCGAGTATCTGGCCGGGAAAATTCCTCTCTACGACGTCGTAATATCTTGCCAGAACGTTGCTGACATCTACCCGGCACTCGAGCTATTACATCTGCGCCCGCCGCTAATCGAGCACGGCGGGCTTGTATCGGAGGCGCTGGCGGGACCTAAGCACTACACGACCAGATATGTTGGTGTCTGTCAGACCATCCGCGATGCAGCAGCTTCCAGGATGGAAGGGCGAGAACATCATGCCTTGGAAATACCCTCCATGGTGGATCTCACTACCTTTGATGCGAACGACCGTAGCACCATGCGCAACACGCTGGGAATTCGCGACGGTGACATGCTGGTAGGATGGGTCGGACGGCTGGATCCCAAAAAGAATGTTGAGGATTTTATCAAGGCGGCGGCATTCGTTCACGATAGGCATGAATCCGCACGCTTCGTCATTGTTGGCGGCCCGGACGCTTTTTACCCCGACTATGCAGAGCATCTGAAGGAACTCGCGGGCAGCCTGGGACTAGATAATACCCTGCAGTTTCTTGGAGACCGCAAAGATGTCCCCACCCTCCTTTCGGCTTTCGACATTTTTGTCTGGCTATCAGCTGGTGAGGGCATGCCGCATGTTATAGCCGAGGCGGGTGCGGCAACACTGCCCGTCATCGCGACACCTGACAACGGTGTGCTCCAGCAAATCGATCCTGGTAGGTCGGGACTTCTCGTACCATTCAACGATCCGGTTATCGTTGCGCAATGTCTTAGCGATCTGATTGTCTCACCGGACCTGCGCAATGCCCTGGGTCAGGCATTGCGTTTGAAAGTAGAGGCAACCTACTCCGTCGAGGCGGTGCTGCCGCAATGGGAGAACCTTATTGACGAGGTGGTCAAAGAACGTCGGCCAGCTGAGCCGACGGGTCTTTTTCAATCCTTCCTACAGGGAGGATTTGAATGTTCTACACATCGTCTGCGTCCCAATGAAAATCAACCTACCGGGCGGCGCCTCGACCTAATAGCATCGACTGGTCACGATATTTATGCTGCTCAAGACTACCGCCAGCTTTCTGATCTGGGAATACGAACAGTAAGGGACGGTTTCCGTTGGCACCTGATTGATCGGCCAAACGGCTATGAATGGACAAGTGTCATACCGATGTTACGAGCGGCCTCGGAGGTTGGAACACAGGTCATCTGGGACTTGATGCACTATGGATGGCCAGACGACGTCGATATCTGGTCTCCCCGGTTCGTTGACCGTTTTGCGGATTATGCCGCCGGCTGCGCACGAATTGTTCAAGAAGAGAGTGACGGCATCCCTTTTTATTGCCCCGTTAACGAGATTTCGTTCTTATCCTGGGGAGGTGGTGATGCAGCCTATCTCAATCCGTTCGCACATGGTCGCGGTTTCGAGCTCAAGGTGCAGTTGGCACGCGCAGCGATTGCTGCCATGGACGCAATTCTGACTGTAGACCCGCGCGCTCGTTTCGTGCACTGCGAACCAGCTATCAACGTTGTCACGGATCCAGAACGCCCTTGGGAAGAACGTTTAGCCGACGGACACCGAAAGTCACAGTTTCAGAGTTGGGACTTGATTGCAGGACGGTTATGGCCCCAGATCGGTGGTGCGGAACGCTATCTCGACGTCGTGGGTGTCAATTACTACTTTAATAATCAGTGGATCCACGGAGGACCGCCACTCGATATCGGGCATAGACTGTACAAGCCCCTCAGCAATATATTGATAGAGACTTATGCCCGTTATGGCAGGCCAATGCTGATTTCCGAAACAGGTATCGAGAATGAGCGAAGAACCGCGTGGTTCGAATATGTGACGAGGCAGGCTGACATCGCAATGGAAGCCGGCGTACCGTTGGAAGGCATTTGCCTGTATCCCATCGTCAACCATCCCGGCTGGGACGACGAGCGGGCCTGCCAAAACGGCTTGCTGTCTGCTGTGGCCAAACCTCCGAAAAGAGACGTTTATCAACCGCTTGCAACCGCCATAGAGATGTATTCCCTGACCCACCCGTGTTCACAAGCCAAATGACTTCTGCAGCAGGAACACTGGGAGAACCCAGACATGTGAGATTTTTGTTATCGCGATATTGATTTTCGCGATTCGAGATCGTAAATCTTTGAGTGACAGGAGCACTCAAATGACTGATAAAGCCAATCCCCCGCCCCCTTTAACCGCACAGCTCTGCTACTCGATCTATTCGGCCGGCATAGCAATACAGCGAGCATACAAGCCTTTTCTTGACGAACTCGGCCTGACTTACCCCCAGTATCTCGTGCTGAATATTCTTTGGGCTCAAGACGAGCAAACGGTTGGATCGATCGCCAACAGCCTTGCCCTGGAATCCAGTACACTGACACCACTCCTGAAACGACTTGAAGTTGCGGGCCTGTTGCATAGAACTCGCAGTAAAGAGAATGAACGGCAAGTTGTTGTGGCGCTTACTGAAGAGGGGCGCGCCTTGCAGCGAAAAGCTGGTTGTCTAAGCGACGCGTTACTATCAGCGTCAGCACATAGTCCACATGATCTGGCGCTTCTCAACCGCGACATTAGAAATCTACGCGACGCAATTTACACGAACATTGAAGGTTGGAGTGCTCCCGTCTGACCGACGAGAGCCCTGCATCTGTGCCAAGCACCATAACGACACTGTAAATGCATCCCGCCAAGATCAGTGCGTTCGTAACGTGGGCTATTAAGAAATGGCCCACTGCATTTACTTAAAACAGCTGTCCTAATTCTCTGATTTGAGCGCCGTCCACAGCCTGTTCAGCACACGCTGTTGCGTAGCGTCGTATGGTGAAATTGTAAAAAGCCTGTCGAGGACCGCCGCTGAAGGATAGATTGAGGGGTTTTTGCGAACTTCCTCATCTAGAAACTCTTGAGATGCAAGGTTACCATTTGCGTATTGTACGTAATTGGAAGCTCTGGCAATGACTTCGGGCTTCATCAGATAATTGATGAAGGCATGTGCTTCATCCACGTTTTTTGCATCGGCAGGAATGGCCAGATTGTCAAACCACATATAAGTGCCCTCTTTGGGAATGACGTAACCCAAATTGACGCCGTTGCCAGCTTCTTCCGCCCTTGCCTTCGCCTGCAGTACGTCACCCGAGAAACCGATCGAAATGCAAATGTCGCCTGTTGCAAGCTCATTGATATAGGCCGACGAGTTGAACGATCGCACCGACCGACGGATTGATTTGAAAACCTCAACGCCACTCTTGAGATCATCCGATTGTTTGCTATCGGGATTTTTACCGAGGTAAGACATGGCAATAGCGACCGTCTCGTCAGGCGCGTCCAATATATTGATGCCGCACGCCGCCAGCTTTTGTGCATTGTCGGGGGCAAAAAGTACGTCCCAGCTGTCGATTGCGACATCGCCTAACGCAGTTTTGACCTTGTCGACATTATATCCGATGCTTGTCGTGCCCCACATGTAATTGACGGCATATTGATTTCCAGGATCATAAGCAGCAAGCCGTGTCATGATGTCTGGCCACATATTGCGGAGATTGGTGAGCTTTGATTTATCCAGTTTCTGGAAAACCCCTGCGTTGATCTGCCTAGCAAGGAAGGGGCCGGTCGGAACAACAACGTCGTAGCCTGATGCTCCTGCGAGGAGTTTCGTCTCAAGCAGTTCATTGTTGTCGAATACGTCGTAGATAACCTTTATTCCTGTTTCTTTTGTAAAATCATCAAGTATTGACTGTTCGATATAGTCGGACCAGTTGTAAACGTGCACAACGCGGTCAGCAGCGATGGCGGAAGTCGCACTAGCGATAACGGCAGCGCCAAAGATTACGCGCAACAATATTTCGTGCATAAAAGCCTCTTTTGTGAAGTTGATGACATAGCGTCGCGAGTAATTCAGTGTGAGAGGGCCCTTCGACGGTGCCGACAAAGAATTGCCAGGCCGCGCCCCTACGGGGCTAATGGCAGCAGCCAAGACGTTTCTGGATCAAACTGGGTACACTTGAAATACGGACGACGGCCAAAAATGCGTGCGACCTGTTTCCTCTGTATTTCCGTTTTGTGGATTCACATTTCAATTGCAGTACGACACCTGCGCGTTGCGCTATGGTGACTGGCGAAACTAAAGCAAAGAATGGTGCGCGCAAAACATCATCAATGGCACAGAATAAAATATAGAACGGCCATGATGCTCAGCAGAGATAAGGCTGCCGCGCCAATCGTGTATAGTTGTCGGAATTCATCTGGTTCACCGTCGGAAGAATGGAATGACTGTTCATTGCGTTGCCTCAGATCCAACGTAACGGTCAAATCAGGAGCGCATTTGGCACCAAATTTCTGGCCGGATTTATCAAATAACCGATCTTGATAATCGCACGATATCAGCTCTTTCCTGCGTCTCTCGGATCGCTTTGGATTGAGGTCTTCAGGTCTGTCACTACTTGGCGCTTTTTCAGCGTCCTCGGGTCCAAATCCCATTCCCTCACCTCCGTCGCATGAGAGACTAGAATTTCATGGCCGCTTTTCAGCCGAGTTACATTTCATTACTTATGTCTTATAAATGAAACATGCCCGGTTATTTGAAAGGTCTGCTCACACAGGGTAGCCAAGGTTTTCTGACGCTTACTGAAGGGCAACAACAGGGCGACATTGCCGCCAGCACCCCACAATAGGACGCAGCTTACAGGCTCTGAGGAGCCTGTAAGCCAGTGATAAAGGTCAGGACGAAATTCCGTTATCCGCCTTTAACATGTCTGCCGCACGTTCGCCAACCACCACACATGGAGCCATCAAGTTGCCCACGGGTATTCTCGGCATAACCGAGGCGTCGGCAATGCGCAGATTTTTGACACCATACACGCGCAGGCGTGAATCAACGACTGACATGGCATCTCGTCCCATTTTGGCCGTACACGACTGGTGCCAATACGTGACGGCGGAGTTGCGTATAAAGTTCTCCATACTTGCGCGGTCGCGTATGGCGGGAATGACTTCCCGCTTGATCAAGGACCGAAAACGATCACTGTTGCCCAATTCCCTGCACAATTCGATAGTGCGAAACGCTGTTTCCATATCCTGAGGATCACTCAGTGAGTTGGGTGTAACAATAATCGGGTCGTTTGGTTGCGGGCCGGACAGGCGAACGCGTCCACGGCTCTTGGGCTGAGCAAGCCCGGCGAACATCGTCCAACCATGTTCAGGCGCTTGCAATCCTACCTCAGGTGGCGGCGGCACTGCGAATTCCAGCTGGCACTGCACCATATCAGGCGCAGGCAAGCGCGCATCGCTCTTTGCATAGAGCACTGCTTCGCAGCCGCCACCACCCACCAATTGAGGTTTCAGATATTCCCAGGTACAGCCGAAGGCTATGTGGTCCTGATGATTTTCCCCAACCCCCGGAAGGCCTTGGACGATAGGAATACCGTGGCGTCGCAATTCATTTGCCGGTCCAATACCGGATTGCATAAGCACTTTGGGCGTATGTACCGCCCCAAGAGACAGCACAACTTCGCGATCGGCACCGACGCGCAAAATCTTATCACCAACCATGGCTTCTACGCCGACGGCTGTCTTGCCTGAAAAAATGATCCGAGTGACAAGCGCGCCCGTCAAGACCGTGAGGTTTGGCTGGCTCATGATCGGTTGCGTATATGAACGAAAAATCGACTGCCGCTTGTTGTCACGGATTCGCAACTCAGCAATGGCGGCTCCGCCGTCACCCTCCATCATCTCGCCATTGGCGCTTTCAAATTTCGCGATGCCGAGATCCTTCGCGGCATCAACCGTGATCTCCGCAAGCGGCTGAGGGGAATGGGGCTGTGCAACATATACCGGTCCACCCGCCCCCCGTCGTGTCGGATCAGCTTTACCCTGCCAATCTTCAATACGACGGTAATAGTTCAGAATAGAATCGTATCCCCAGTCCGGATCACCTGTCTCGTCAGCAAAATAGTCCCAGTCAGCCTTGTGACCGCGGGCCCAAACCATGACATTGATACTAGACCCACCGCCGAGTACCTTGCCCATGTTCAAGGGAAGACGACGACCATTAAGGTGTGGTGAGGGCTCGCCTTCGAATGCCCAGTCGTGCGATGAACCAAGATTAAGCGGCCATTGGGCCGGGTCTGAAATCGAAGGCGCGTTGTCGTCGCCACCAGCCTCAATAAGAAGGACCTGAACGTTTTTGTCCTGGGCCAGGCGAGCAGCGACCACAGAGCCGCTAGAGCCAGCTCCGCAGATGATGAAATCGAAATGGGTACGAAATTTAGTGCGATGAGCCCGTGCTTCCGGACCGTCGCGGTCTGTTGTGGCGTGTTCCATAAGTCACCTTGTATGTTGAATTAAATGTGTTGTTGCGCGGAGCGCAATGCTCAACCGACCTATGTCGGGAGCCGCGTTAAACAGAGATTTCAGCTTGTGGTCCGTCAGTTTCATTTGAAGTGAACGGGCCGAACTCGTCTGGAAAATGCATTGGTGTTTTCAAGCGAGTGCATTTTTGCACTCGCTTGATGTTTCTGTTGTCAGTTTGCTTTGTTGTTGTCAGTTGGCTTTGTTCTGGATTGTCTTGGCGGCCTCATCGATCGTGTCTGCGACA
>NZ_JABAEG010000007.1:26623-316379 GCF_023701965.1 Rhizobium sp. CG4
ATGCATTGGTGTTTTCAAGCGAGTGCATTTTTGCACTCGCTTGATGTTTCTGTTGTCAGTTTGCTTTGTTGTTGTCAGTTGGCTTTGTTCTGGATTGTCTTGGCGGCCTCATCGATCGTGTCTGCGACAACCTTTGGCTGTGTCATGAACAGCGCATGGCTGGCTGAGACCTTGGTGATCTTCGCCTTGATCCGCTCAGCCATGTGAATGAGCATCGCCTGATCAAAGGCCTTGTCTTCCGTGGCAATGACAGCCCAGCTGGGCTTGGTGCGCCAGGCAGCATTTTTGAGCTTTGTGCCAAACACCTCCAGATTGATAGGAACCTGGGAGTCTCGCATGAAGGCAGCATCTTCATCACTGACATCATGGGCAAACCCGGCTTTGAATTTCTCGGGGCTGACAAAACCGAAGCCGTCATCGGCCTTGTCGATCACAAATTCGGAGGCTGGGGCAAAACCCTCATATTGCTGGCCGGTCGTTTCACCAGCATCTGGAGACAGGGCCGACACATACACCAGGCCAGCGACATTGGCGTGAATGCCTGCCTCCGTGATGACGGTACCGCCCCAGGAGTGACCGACAAGAATGGTTGGGCCGTCCTGACGGTCGAGTGCGCGGTTTGTCGCGGCAACATCGTCGTCAAGAGAAGTCAGGGGGTTCTGGACAATCGTTACCTTGTAGCCACGCTGGGTGAGCTGATCGTAAACGCCGCGCCATCCCGAACCGTCTGCGAATGCACCGTGGACGAGGACGACATTCTTGACGGGCTGGGCTGCTGATACTGAAGTTGCATGTCCTGCGGCGGCGATAGCGATAGCGGCGGCAGCTGTGAGGAATTTGTTGTCGGTCATCTGCATCACTCCGTTGTTATGCGATAACTATTATCGCGATAACTATATAAAACCAGACATCGCCATCTCAGTCAACTCCTTTTTTTCGAGATGGGTTTATTGGCGCTCGCAAGTGCGGCTGGTTATGGTGTTACCGCTGCACCTTATTTTTGTTTTGTCGTCAACGACTAAGGAAAACCGCGGCTTTCCAAATAGTTGGGTGGTGTTCGCAGTAATGCCATCTATTCAATCAAACATGGGCATACGCGTGCGCCAAGCCACCTGCCTCGAAAGTCAGCGGAATATTGTGCTGCGCCACCACGCGGTCATTCATCGTTGGGAGAGAATTGTCTCAACGAGACGAACCCAGTAACTCACGCCGAATGGGATGGCGTCATCGTTAAAATCATAGGCGGGATTATGTAATCCTGGCGTATCGCCGTTTCCTATGATTATGAAAGCACCCGGTCTGCTTTCCAGCATATAGGCGAAGTCTTCTGCTGCCATGCGGGGCTTGATGTCAGACGCTACCGCCTTTTCGCCAACGACCAGTTTTGCCACCTCTAGAGCGATCTCGGTCTCCTTCTCATGGTTGAATGTTACGGGATAACCATGGTTATAAGAGACGTCTGCTGTGGCCCCAAAGATGCTTGTCGTTAACCGCGTCACATCCTTCAGCCTCCTTTCCGCAAATGCGCGCATTCCAGCGCTCAACGTTCTCACGGTCCCAGTCAATCTCACTGTGTTCGGGATGACGTTATGGGCATTCCCCCCTTGAATGGATGCGACCGTAATCACCAGCGCATCGGATGGTTCGGTTTCGCGCGACACGATAGTCTGGAGCGCGATGACAAGGTGGGAGGCGACCACAATGGGATCAATTGAAAGATGTGGTTGACCAGCATGCCCGCCACGACCGTGAACAACGATATCGAAAGTGTCGGCAGCAGCCAGAATTGCTCCTGCCCGGATTGCAAAATATCCAACAGGAAGCATGGGCTCGTTATGCATCCCAAACACACGTTCTATGTCAAACCTCTCCATGAGCCCGTCCTTGACCATGGCAAGCGCCCCAGCCCCACCTTCCTCCGCTGGCTGAAAGATAACAGCCACTGCACCTCGGAAATTGCGCGTTCCACTGAGGTATCGAGTGGCTCCAAGGAGCATGGCCATGTGACCATCGTGCCCGCAGGAATGCGCACGACCGGATATCTTCGACGCCCAGGATTTGCCGCTTCGCTCAAGGATCGGCAGGGCATCCATATCTGCCCGCAACCCGATGACCGGCCCCTCGCCCAACGTTCCTTTGACTAGGCCCACAACCCCGGTTTCGCCGATACCAGTCTCAATCACATCGCAACCGAATTGCGAGAGTTTGTCAGTGATGAAACGGGCAGTCGCATGGACGTCGTAGAGAAGTTCCGGGTTCTGGTGGAGATGACGCCGCCAGGCAATCACGTCATCACCCATCTCACCAATACCGTGCGCAAGCAGCATCTTGAAAATCCTATGTCTTGAATAATGATAGACCGCCATGCTGGTCGCACGTTCGCCACCAGCACATTCGAGCCGGGTGGTCAGTCGGTGTGATCTGGCTCTAATGGGGCCACCTTGTCTTCACCGTCCGTCAGGCGGCCGTCGACTTGCAAATGCAGAAAATCGCCCTCGTCAGGCCACGGGTAATAAGGAGAAAAGTAGTAGGCTACACTACCGATACCGACGATTTGTTTGAGAAACGAAAACGCTCTGCTGGCGCCCTTGAGAAGCGCAGAGTACAGCGGGCTAAGCCGCGAAATGGTTCCTGAAGAAACACTCAACTTCATGACAAATCTCCCGCCTATAGGCCGCTTTAGAAGCCTGCAGGTTGGCGAGGTGAGGTTTCGCTTTCGTATCAGCGATGGGTGTGTTGATTACAAATGGAATAGATTGCCAATTCCAACACTTCTTGCATATTTTCCATATTTTACTATATCTAATGTTCAATTAGTGGGTAAGTGCGTGAAAGATATTCTGACTACGGCGGACGCCGCGGAGTTATTAGGTGTTTCTGTGCGAACTGCCCAGTTATGGGTGGAAAGCGGTCAATTGCCGTCTTGGAAAACACCAGGCGGACACAGACGAATTCCCCGACAGGCAGTTCTGGATCTGATTGATGATCCCCATTCCGATGATATTCGCGTTTCAGCCCGGGGTGTGGTTGTCGCAGCTCAAGGTCGCGGTGCCCACTGGCAGCTGACCGGCCTTCCAGGATCAGGCTTGCTCCTGGATGTCGTGGAAGATGTCGAGGCCTTGTCCAAGTTGATCGCGGTCATCCCTCCTATGCTGATTATCGTTGAAAACGCAGATGAACCTGATCGAAAGCGGCTCATAACCGCGCTCGGCAACGATGTTCGCTACAGACAAACGCTTATCGTCAGTGCAACCGAAGCCGACGTTAATCATCCAGCGACGCGGATGTCCCGGCGCGTACAAGTGAAGATGTCGAGCGACGTCTCGCAGATGAGCGCAGCGGTCGTGGATTATCTGCGATCGACCAAGCCAGCTGATAATTTGTCCGCCGGCTTTCCGACGCCCTGGAATGAACGTGCGCGTCTGGAGGCAGTGAAGCAGTCCGAGTTGCTTCAATCGCCACCCGACACGAGCTTTGATCGCCTTGTACGCCTGGCAGCCGACGTCACACATGCTCCTGTCGCAATGTTCACTTTGATCACCAAGGACGCACAGTGGTTCAAATCGCGAATAGGGTTTGAAGGAGAACAGACCCCTCGAGACTGGGCATTCTGTAACAGTACGCTCATGGCAAACAAATTTACGGTGATAGAAGACCTGTCGAGAGTTGAGATATTCGAGGGCAATCCGGCGCTTGCAGCGCCATTTGGCTTTCGATTTTACGCGGGCGCTCCCGTTCGCGACAAATTCGACTTTGCGCTTGGCTCAATATGCGTCATCGACGTTGTACCGCGTACCTTGGCCCCTTCTGAGTTCGAAGCGCTGACAACTATCGCCGAGGCAACTACCAACTTAATTCGCGTTCGCGCCCAACAACGTGAAGAGCAAAACGCGTATTCTGCCATCTGAGAGGACACACACGTCGGCAGCGCTTACGTGGCCACGGATGGGTAGGAGTGGCCCTGCCAATGCGCCAGCTTACCCGCAAATTCCCGATGAAATGATAGCGGTCCTGACCTAGCGGCATATGGCTCGTCGTAGATGCCTATGAAAAGAGTGAGATTGAGAAAGAAATGTGCTCCCATCTCAAACAAAGCCACGAAGTCATGTGCAGTGAGCGCATTGCGCTCATCTACCGTCAAGCTCATAATTGTCGATTCCTCTGCTGAATTTGACAGCAGAGTCGCACCGATCGTTTGTTCCCAACGTGCGACAAGGCCATGTGGATCGATGGTATACTGCCGCAACAATGCGGGATCTCGGTCCACCATGAAGAGAAACTTGTTGACGAAATATTTGCTCACGCGGCAGGCTCCTTTGGATACCAGGTAAAATATGCTTCCATTGTGTGAAACAGATCGAGATTGTCGACGTAATCAGCACATTCCGCACCAGCGACCCCCAGCATCAGTATAAAATTTAGAAAACCGTGCGTCGCGTTTCCGCTTTTTTCCATACTCTCGTGGCTGACATTTCGAAGTATTGCTTCGACATCACCAGTACGAAGCCACTCAATAGCTTGCCGGTCAAATACCGGATCCGGTCCCGTCTCCATGAATTGACGAGGTCCGCCCAACTCTAGGGAAAGATGGCCGGTACCGATTGCTGCGACCCTTTTCGAAGATGGAAAGCCCTCAATCGCTCGGCGAATAGCCAGGCCAAGGTCATAAAACCGTCTGACTGACGGCAAGGGTGGTGCAAAGATATTGGTGTAAATTGGCACAATGGGCAGGTCGTTTTGGGGCCGTAAAGTAATGATCGGGCAAACGATCGAGTGGTCGATTTTCAATTCATTGGAGAATGCAAAGTCAAAGTTCTGATCAAGCAATGACGTGTGCATGAACGCCGACATAGCCTCATCGCCCTGCAACATGTATTTCGGCAGGCCAAATTCGCGCTCTTCGTTATAAAATGTCGCGTCATACCTTGGAGCCTTCCCGATCAGAAATTGGGGACAATTATCCAGAAAAATCTGATGAAAATGGTCAGATCCGACCATGACGAGGATATCAGGCTGCGCGCGTGCCAAAGTCTCGCGATACGCTTCAACTTTGAGTCTCCATTCCGGCGCCTGAGGCATCTGCTCCTCAGCAGGCGCTGTGGTCGCTCTAAGATAAAATGGGTGGTGAGTGGATGCCAGTGTGGCAACTAGTTTAGCCAATGCCCTGCTCCTAAATAAACAGATAGGGTTAAGTCGGGCCAGACTGAAGCATTGAGAATGCTAGTGCGATTTAACCTACCCGAACTATGAGGTTTGCATCAGCTTTCTTAGGCAGGAATGCTTTCGCGGTTGTTTCAGATATGCATGTTTCTGTTTCGGGTGTAACAGTTTGTCGGGACGCGCGGAGATAGCCGCGCGCCGTATTTCGAGGACACCCTTGTCCTTGATCGCTTCATGACACTGCACGGAGCGACAACCTAAGCTCTGCCGACCATCCTGCTGGCCGCGCCTCTGTACGTCGCGGTTACGTCCGCATCAAACATGTAACCGGCGCCCCTTTCCGTCTTGATTAATGCTGGCTGTGAAGGATCCTTCTCCAGCTTTCGGCGTAATCTCAGGATCAGAACGTCGATACTCCTATCGAACACTTCTTCATTGTAAATTCGGCTTGCCGAAAGGAGCTGCTCACGTGACAGGACCTGACGCGGCGATCGCAGAAAAGCTGTTAAAAGGTTGAACTCACCTGCCGTCAGTTTCACTTCTTGTTCGCCGCAATACATCAGCTTACGAAGCTTGATGTTGAGCTCCCATTCGTTAAATGAATATATCTTCTTGTCTTTCTTGACTTCTATGGCAGGTTTTTCTCGTAATGATGAGCGAACGCGTGCCAACAACTCCCGCGTGCCGAAGGGCTTAGTGATGTAGTCGACAGCTCCCAGTTCCAGCCCAACGACTTTGTCGGCCTCTTCAAGCCTATCTCCGCTTATGATTATAATCGGATAATCAGACGTGCTTGATAGCTTTCGAACAATGTCGAGACCGTCTTCGTTTCCCAAATTCAGATCGACGATGATTAGGTCAATCGGGTCCGTGCTCAGAACTCTGGCAAGGTCCTGGCTTCCGCTGAGAACAGTTACCCTAAAGGCGTGTTGCGACAGGTAGTCCTTCAACAAGCTGCGCATGGCGGAATCGTCGTCTATCACCAATATGTGTTTCACGGCGCGGCTCCAATCTCCGCAAGGCAAATGACGGCTAATTGCTCGTCTCGACCTAAAACGTTGCAGTCCATGGGTCTTCGGTTCGGGACGGATTGTTTTGACGGGGACGTACCCACTATCAGATCTTCCTCCCTTGCAGACCCGCAAGCCATTTGATGGCAGTGGCCCGAGAGGCGTTTCAGCAAATCATACACTTTGAGTTTCCTTTTTTGACCTATCAAAAAGCTACGTCTATCGAAGGTTGAAATTACCGTAAATATCATTTGTATCAATTTTATCATTTTGTAAAGCGCCCTTGAAGTTATTAATTGTCCTAGTTTTGCGTTCCGCAGCGATATTTTTGGGCGGGGTATGTGCTCTCCCTATGAATAGCCCCGAGTTTCGTGTTCATGTCCGGAAGCTGGTGAAGGATTGCAAATGCAACATTGCAAAGAGGTCCCAGCCAAGGACCGTTGAGACCGAGACTGTGAGCGATGGCCTGTTAACTGATGGCTGATTTTTGAGTTTGGCGCTTTTTTCGAGGGGGTAGCCAAAGCTAACTGATGTTAGGGGACCGCAAATAAATGCCCATCCAAGAAGCAGACATTTAGTAATGTTTTTGTTCGAAGCATCGACAGGCAACTATAAGGGCAATAGCTAAGCCACTGAAAGGACCAAAATATATCCTTCCGTGGCTTCATAAATCCATGAAACACCATGCGACGAAGAGGATGTGTTTTGTTGAAAGCCAGTTTGAGCGGCACAGGCTTTAAGGCTCAGTCATTGATGACCATGGCTGCCAGACAATATTAAGTACCGTGTCATATGGGACGGGTCAGACTGTCGAAAATGGCATTTGCCAACGAAGCGGAACTGAACGGGGTTTTCAATATCCGCGATCGCAGGTGAGAAAGTTCCGGGGTAAGTTCGAGGGTTCTGTCGCCCAGCAACAACATTCTCCCCTGCCCAAACAGAGTTTCCATATGACCAAGATCAGCCTTGGCGATAACGCATTTTTGATTGAAAATAGCGAGATCGGCACGCATACCGCGATCAAGCTCCCTGCGCAAATCGACCATGTCGGTGTAACCAATCGGCTCGTAGCCTAATGCGGCGACCTTCTCCTCATAGAGTTCCCGCAGCATCTTGTCCTCCTCAACAATAATCACCTGCTCCCCATTTCCGGTCGGCACCGCGCGCTCATTAAAGAAACTGTCTATCGGTAGCGGCGCTTTGACTGTGGACGGAAAATAAAGCGAAAACTCTGTGCCTTTGGCGCTTTCACTTTCCACGTTGATGCAACCACCCAAAGCACTGACTATTCCGTGGACGGCAGAAAGGCCAAGACCCGAACCACCAGAACTGGAATTCGTCGTAAAAAATGGCTCAAATATATGGGGCATTACATGTTCTGGGATACCAGGCCCCTCATCTTTGACCGAAAGGCAGACATATGCACCTGGCGCAATTTCGCCATGGGACAAAGCCTTTGTGCGAGCGACATCAAAAGTTTGAACCTCGATTTTCACTCTTTGCCCACGAGCCGATGCCTGACTGGCATTTTTGCACAAGTTCATAGCCAACTGGTGGATCTCCACCGGATTGCCTTCGATAACGGCTGACGTTTGGCAAAGGTACCAGTCCAGCACAACCTTGTTGCCCAAGGTAACCTGCAGGAGAGGCAGGATGTCGGCAATGGCATCAGCAACGTCAAATGGTTTGACAATCCGCTCGCGCTTGCGGCTGAAAGTCAAAATCTGATCCACGATATGTTTCGCCCGCGCCCCGCTCTTGAGTATTTCCTCGACATAATTGCGTGTCGCTGACGGTTTTCTAAGAAGCTGAACTGCCATCTCACCGTATCCGAGGATAGCACCGAGGACGTTGTTGAATTCGTGCGCAATGCCTCCAGCCAAAGTCCCGACGGCCTCAAGGCGTTGTGCGTGCTGCAGCCGCGTTTCGAGCCCGTCGCGCTCCTGCCGTCCCTTAATTGTCTCGATGAATTCCATGAAGGTCTTTAATGTCGCCAGCAACAGGTGCATCTCATCTGTCGTGAAGTGCGCGCGTGCATTGTCGAGCGCAAGAACAAGTACCGCAATGTCCTGTTCACCCACTTCAGCGCCAACAACCAGATGGCAAATGTTCCTGTCGCGGACATCAAAGAGGTTGCCCAATCTCATAGAATGGCAGCAGGAAGTCTTGTCGTAGAAGCGAAATGTCGGAGCGCCTTTCTGGCGAATATGATTGCGGGTGAAATCCTTCAGGATAGCCCTGCTTTCACTGCTGTCTGGAAACTGGTGTGCGTCTCTCAGTTCGGACCGATCGGAGTTGTAGATGGCAAAACTGGCGCGATGAGCACCAAATATGGTTGAGATACGGGCCAGAGCGCGATCCATGAAGTCAGGGAATCTTGTAGGACAGCAATCAACCATATCGTCTTTGATATCCGCTATGACTTGCTCATAGTGCAGTCGTCGCTTCAGACGGGTCGTTTGTGCACGAAGTCGATAGACAAGAACACAAATATAGACAGACAGAAAGGACGCTATGATCCCCAGCATAATGCGGCTGGTAGACGCTCGCGACGACGCATCGGCCGCAATGCTAACGTACTTTGACTGAAGTTTTTCCGCACGCAGTGGTGTTGGCGATGCCTGAATAGCTGCGATCTTGGAGTCAACCCGCGGCAACACGGCCAGGATCATCTTTGCGTGCACAATCACGGTGCCAAAACTTTTCAAGACCGGAGCTGCGGTGTCGAATTCGGGCAAGTGGGACAGCCTTGCCTGGATCAGGGACTGGAGGCTTTCGTCAGGCCTTGTTGAAAACCGCATCATGAGGTTTCCAAGGTCGCTTGCACGAGCCAGCGCACGTTTAACCACCTCGTTGTCGGATTCGTGTAAAGTCGTCAGTGTCTGGCCAAACACACTAATCGAGTTTTGCAAAAGAGCGTTGCGTGTCTTGAACCCTTCAACCAAGACCTCATCTGAATCTATGCCTTTTGCCAAGTCCGTCAGCAGCTGGTGTAATTCGTCGTCATCATTGAAGGGCGGGGTTTTCAGAAGCTCGGTAAGTTCGCTAATGGTACGCCTGAGATTTGAAACAGAATGGACGAGCGCGTCATATGACGGCAATAATCCTGCTCTGGCGCGCAGCACGTCGCGCTGCAAAGACGCATGATTGACATCAACTGCCCTCAAGTTCTGCATAACGGCTTCATGGACAGCACGGCCGGGATCTCTGCCTGCTACTACAAGCGCCAGAATGATTGCCGATATCGTCAGGATCCCGATTGGGAGGATTTCACCGAGACTCGTCAGTGACAGCCGTCGAGAGACGCTTACCATTATAAACCCCGGTCAAACTTTTCAGGAAAGCTTCTAAAGCTGCAATATCTTCGTCGTTGAGCTGGCGACCTAACTGGCTCTCCCCCATGATTGCGATCGCCTCCCTCAACGTTTCGGTTCGACCATCATGAAAGTAAGGCCCGGTGACCTCCACGTTGCGCAGACTTGGCACGCGAAAGACGTTTTCTTCTTTATCGTGGCGCTGGAGCCGCTTTTCCAGATCTTCAGGCTCATGCAAGGAGCGCGCATCCGGATCCCCGAAAACGCCAAATATCTGGAACATGTTGCCACCGACGTTGGAGCCTTGATGACAAGACACGCAGCCATACTCCATAAACAATTTCAGGCCCTGTTTCTGGATAGGAGAAAGAGCCTGTTGATTACCTTCAAGGTACTGATCAAACGACGAATCCGGGGTAACGAGTGACAGCTGGTATGCCACCAGAGCATCTAGAACGTTTTCGCGGTCTGCCTGCCGTCCATATTGCGCCGTAAAAACCTCGATGTAACTTTTTTGCCCATTGAGCCTTGAAAGCAAATCAGGCCATTCAATCGCCATCAGATTTGGATCATGAAGAATGGTCTCGTTCTGCGCCGCTAAAGACGTAAACCTGCCCCGCCAACCCAACCGGTAATTGTTGCCTACGTTAAATATCGTGGGAGCGTTGAACTGGTGCACTTTCCCCTGGTATCCAACCGTTCTGGAAAGACGGATCGTGCCACCTGTTTGCAGATTGTGACAGGTACTGCATGACATCGCATTCTGCCCCGACAGAACAGGATCGTGAAAGAGACGTCGGCCAAGCGAAATCTTACTTGCATCAAGAACCGGCGGAGGCGGCAGCGGCGCCAAAGCCTCCTGATGGCCCGGATAAGGCTCTAGGCTCGCCGCAAATGTCGTGACAACACTGCACGATATTACAGCCGCCATCGCCAGAGGTTGGACGTACCGTTTTTCCGGGAAGCGACGGCGTACTTCATCCATACAGCGTTTCGCTCCCTACGGCTCAACTTTGAAATGACAATCAGGCTCATCACCCAAGACGGACTAGCCTCCTAAGCTGCAAGTAAGGATATCAAATTTCAATTATTTCACAAGTATCAATTTATTCATTTTTTACGTCATCTATGCATGTCTGATTGGGGTTTATGGGTGAGCGACGGGTGCTTGAAAAAGAGCGGCGAAATGATCGCCGCGCACAGCCAACCTAAGATACAGCCGCCGAGTACGTCGGTGGGCCAATGTTGTTCAGTAACAACACGTGACAAGGCAATAACGACCATCATCCCGACAGCAGCTCCCCGCCACCCGGGCAACCTCGAGACGATGCAGTAACAAACGGCGCCAGAAAGGGCAGCTTGGGCGGATGGAAACGATTCAAAGGCCCGCGAAACAGAAAATGGGCTGAAGAAAAACATATCGGGCACTGCCAACGTCGTTGGACGAGCCCTGCCAATGGATACTTTCGCAATGATGGCGACTAACAGTGCAAATACGCCGCTGACTAGAACAAAACCAAGAAGTTTTGCAAATGCTGAAGCCAAACTACGTCTCACGACGAATGCGAAAAGCGTTGTGAGAACGAGTAACGTCGCGATTGCGGACAATAGGTTTGTCGGTTCGGTAAATTCAGTCAGATCCTGAAAAAAAACCTTAACGATTGCTGGCGTTTCTCGAGCGGCCATCACGACGGCCTCGTCCAAAAAAGCCACAGTTCCAAATGTGATGACCACGATGCAAGCCCTAGTTATTCTGGCTTTACGCGAGGACGGAATTTGCGGACTGTCTTTACTGGTATCTGTTGATAGGCCGGACAGCCATTTTACGGATTTCAACACCATGGGTTCTCAAGCCTTAATTATACGATGGGCTAGAAATGCATGTCGCATCACGTGTGATTCACGACCGCAAGGCCGCAATGCGTTTCAGACTTTTGAACTTCAGCATTATGTCGGTGAGGTGAAAAATCATTACACTTGAAATATGAGACTGCGACGCGCCGGGTAAACATTCGCGCATCAAAGGGGCACCGCTTCATCCAGCAGCGGGCGTATTGATCATTACAATTGTAGGGCAATTCATGTTGAGCCAGCCAGAAAGATCTGGATATAAATGCTCTCATATCAATTTTATTTAGAATAAATATCTCGCATTTTGCCCATAAATGGAGAATTTTCATGCCCGTGAATTCAAATCTTGTACATGCCCCTACCATGCAGACACTTTTGGGTGGATTAGGAGCTCGATCAAACGCTTTGTTGAACCAATACCTCGAATCCTCAAGGCAAACGCTGCAAATGATTATTGAACAACCTGGCCTTCTGAATGGCATTGAGCTTAAAACAGTGGGCGGCGGTTACGCACGCAACCTGTTATTCGGGGACGGAAAGATAAGCATCTGGGCGATGACATGGTCCCCTGGTTCCAGCACGCCCATTCATGATCATCATTGCTCCTGCTGCTTTGGCGTCGTTGCAGGATCGCTCACCGAGGTACGCTACGTATCTCTCGATTATCTGAAGGTGAAGGAAACTGAACGCGTCGTCCGCAGGTCCGGCTTCATTGACTGTTTATTGCCCAGCGGACCCAATATACATTTGATGGCGAACAATAGTGAAGAAGACGTAGTCTCCATTCACATTTATGGTTATGACCATAATCTGCACGCCAGTTCAATCAGAGCTGAATATGTAGCTGTCTATGATTGAGAGTATGCGCTGTTGTAACTCCGCCCAGCCCACGACATCCAACAGGTCCCCGATGGACCTCACTGGACAGGTTAACAGCTAGGTACGCCCGTTAACCGGCTTTTCACTCATTCGGCTGTGCCGTTGAGGTTGTACGATCCCCGCCCTGCGCTCAACAGATCGTCACGTCACCGCTCAAGGATACCAGTCCGGATAGAGTGGTGCAGACTGCAGGAGAACGGAAAAGATGGTAATGTGAATTATGCTGAGAGCGAGCAAGAGGATTAGGGGAAAAATGCCATTGAACCAAACGTCTTCTACACTGTTTTCAACTGCCGTCTCACTGCCTGAAGCCGTTGTTGCAGTTTCATCAACATGCTGAGACATCACAATTGGCTCAGTTGGTTTAAACGACGGTTCACCCAGTATGGCGATGATGCTCTCAGCGGTTTGTGTATAGTGCGGATCGTTAACTTCCGTCCGAAACCGCGGCCTGCGCAGTTCATCTTCAGATCGAACGCTTACCAGATGGAGATGGCTGCTGTGAGGTTTTGAGCTGGCTTCTTCGCGGTAATCTTGCATGCGGATTTCTCCTTTGAAATAAAGGTTTGGTATTCAGGTAGTGCTGTGGGGGTGAAGTCAGGAATTGTCCTGGGGCGCACAATCAAGCTTAAGCCGAGCCGCCGTTACGCAGGCGCTTGGCGTCACGCCGCTGGGATCGCGAACCCTATCAATGTGGATATGTTTGCTGATCTTGCAGTCGGCTAAGACAGCTCAGATGTCTTCGAGAAATCTTTCCAGATAGCCATTAAACTCTTCGCTGTTCTGGAGAAACGGGGCATGCCCGGCCCGCGGAATACGAAAGCACGTACCCTTCCATAGTTTTGAATAAGGCACGCTATCAACGTAATCCAGGTTAATGATCGGATCGTCAGCGCCATTGACAATGGCTGTGGGAATGGTTGTCGAACTCACAATGGCGCGCTGATTGCTTTTCTCCGTAATTCGCGCAGCGGAGAACAGGATTGTCCGGAAACTGAAATCTGTTCTCATCGCCGCCTGCTCCAGTTGGTACGTTGCTTCATCGCCGAAAACTCTGTTCACGAACTGCATCGCCTCCAGTTCGGTGAACTTTCCCCGAGATGCCAGACCCTTCAGCAGACCGCCGCTGAAACCTTCCGATATATCGGGCCCTACTGGTGGCGTACCTGTGAGAAACAGCCCGCGGAGTGGGTACGAACGCGCTGCTACTTCGATTGCAACGTGTCCGCCTAAAGACCAGCCAACAAGGACGGGTCTTTTAAGATCCAGCTTTTCAAGAAGTTCAATGCACGCGTCTGCGAGGCCGGGTAACGGATATGTTCTCTCCTTGACCTCAGCGTCATCAGACTGACCGTGCCCGGGCAAATCTATGCAGATCAAACGATGGTCTCGGCCAAGGTGGCAATTTAACTGTCGGTGAAAAACCCTGCGGCAAGAAGAGTTGCCGTGGATCAGGACGACGTCCAAACCCTTGCCAAGTGTCATCTCGGCGACAAGATTGCCATGCGAGGTATCTACGTTCTGAATTACGGTATCAAACATGTCAGCCTGCTCTCATGCGTTGAATTGTTATGCGGGTAATCCGTCTGAACTTCTTTTCATTGGAGGAAGTTGTACGATGAAGGCTTGGCTTCGCTGTTTCGGATTCCGAAAATCTGGTTACAACTGAAAGCCATGGATCTCTTGAAATACGATAAGGCTCAGTGTGCTTACCCCCGTCCTGAAGGATGACATCCACGCGAGTTGACCCAAGGCGCGGACACGCGTGTTTGGCAGACTTGAGTTGGACTAAACTAAGCCGGCCAGTCACACGTGTTGGTCTCACTTCGCAGATCACTACTGCTGCTTTACTTTATCAGGAGGCACCAACCGTAGCGTGGGAACGGGAACTGCCTCCGCGCGGCCAAATGGCCCGGGCACCTTGTTTTTCACCGGCTTGAGAGATTTCAGATATTCCACAAGCGCGAGAATATCGGGTTCTTGCAGTTGAGCTAAATCAGCCCACGGCATGACCGGAGACAGAAGTCGGCCATCGGGACGCTCCCCTGTTGTAAGGGCCAGTCTAATGTCCTGTGGGGTCCAGGTGCCGATTCCCGTCTCATCATCAGGTGTTATGTTAGGGCCGATCACGGTGCCGAGATTGGGGTCCCAGAAACCAACGTCGGACCCAGACAGTGTTTTGCTTTGATCACGTTTGCCTAGAAAATGCCCGGGCGTATGACAGTGCTCGCAATTACCAAGCTGAGAGAGATAGTAACCACGGCTCACCAACTGTTGGTTTAGTTTGTCTGTCGCTCCAGCAATCCCCGCAAAACATGTCGTTAGCACGCACACGCTGGCGCAAGAGCTGAAAAAGGTGAAGAAGCTGGGTAATTTCATCGGTTTGATATCTCTTGTCATATGGATCAAAGTGCTGGTCGAAAAACACAGCCAGTGAGGCGTTGTGGCTGGCTGGACGCTAGCCGATTGGGACGGATAAATCGGACAACCGCCTATTCACGACCTTGTCGCCGCGAAATGGAGGGATTTTCGCCACCCCGTCCATCTGCATCTCGCGCAGAGACAGACACGGGATAAACCAGACAGGCCGCCGGGCCAAAAAGGGAAAAGAAACGGAAACAGAGAGACGGACGAGACACGTGAGCGGGGTCTAAATGCTGGTCGCTATGACTTCCAGCACGCTCGTTAGTACGAACCGACCCAACCAAGCCCGTCTCGTGGCCGACACCGGAGAAATCGTCTTCTGAAAAAGAGCGCCTCGCTCTATTTTGCCGTTCAGCCAGCCAAGGGTGGTCAACACGCCTCACTTTCCCGGCATCCTCTAAAGGCAGGCCGAGACAGCTAATTTCTTGACGGCTCATGCCCAAGTCGCGAAGAATATGGTCATCGAGTAACCGCAACTGCTCGATTTGACGGCGAATTTTGCGCTGAAAATTCCACCAAGACAGTGGTGCTGTAAGAGTCTGCGTCAGTCGTTTTGCACAGTGAGACCAAATAGATCTGCGACCGTACAGTGCTTCGTTGCGAGAGTTCGTGTTCATCAATAGGGCGCTCCAAGCGGTTTTGATCGCTTGACATTGCCGATCTGTATTTGTTGCAAGATTGCGATATCAGACAACTCGATTACAGACGTAATCGCATGTGCCGCCGAACAATTTGCGCTTGATTTGACGCGAGGCGCCGTCTTTTAAAGGTGTATTCTGGACGTCCTTGAAAACAGGACAGGCGCACTTGCAGAAAGTGCGCCTGTCTTCACAGTGTTGATCCTACTCAACTTTATAGCGATACGCTTTAAGCGGGGCTGACGATCAATTCGTCGACGTTTCTGATGCCTGCATGTCCAGTGACGCGCAACGACGCATCCCCCAAGCGCAACTCCTGCATGCAATCGAGTAAGGCACCCAATGCTTCTTCCAGTTCTATTTGCGCTAAGGCTTGTCCAAGGCAACGATGCTCGCCGTCGCCATAAACAGGATGCCATCGTGGTCGATTGCGCTCGAGTGAAAACACATCCGGCTCAGGAAAGACGCAGGGATCACGCAGAGCTGACATGGTGGACAAGATAAGCATGCTTCCACGCGGTATTACGTGGCCGGCAATTTCTATATCCTCCACTGCGAGGCGTGGGATCGATCCCACAGCGGGCTCCAGTCGCAAGCACTCTGCGACAGCAGGTACAATAAGGCGGCGATCCTCTTTCAATCGCAGCCAGATGTCGGATTGTCCTAGCAGCAATCCGGTTTGAATAACGATTGCCGCACGTGTGGTATCTGTTCCACCCAAGATCACGCTAGCGAGTTGCATGACTGCCTCAGAAGGTGAAAGCTCGCCCTCTCTATCCACGTTAGCAACGTATTCGGAAATAAAATCGTCGTTCGGCGACTTGCGGCGTTCCGCGATCAACTCTTCGCAATACGATATGAAAATGGCAGTTGCTGATTCCATTTCCGGTACGTCCTGGTCAGTCCAAGACGTGGTCAGCACCCTGGACACCTGATAAACCAATGCGGTGAAATGCTGGACATCCGACGCGGGAATCCCAAGTATCGCAGCAATTGTGATAGCCGGTATTTGAGCCGCAAATTCATCGCGCAATTTCAATCCATCTTCGCGCAAATGTTTGGATAGCAGATTTCCTGCCAAAACTCGTACTTTGGGCCGTAGGGCCTCCATCATTCGGAAAGAGAAACACTTGGTCATTGGCTGACGTCGTCGGCGATGTACGTCACCGTTCGAAAACAACATGCTTTTCGACAGAAACTCCAGAATCGGTCCGCCGGTTATTCCACGAGCGCTCAAATATTCAGTTTCAATCTGTTTGGTGCGTGGGTCCTTGACGAAACGTTGAACATCTTCCCCGCGTAAAAGTAGATATGCTCCATCCTCCCGCTTCAGGAACGGCATGTTTGCACGATATTCTGCAAAGATTTGGTGGGGTCGGGAGTTAAGTTCGGCGTAGGTAAGGACTGGCGGAGTTGGCATCATCGAATAATATGTCAAATGTAGATCCTTAGGTGAGAGGGGCCACCCTTCTGATCCGGCATTACTTTTTGATCATTACAAGGACGCCTGAATCTCATTGCATTTGACATGAGTTCATTATGCTGAACTTGGCTCGAGCTCTCAGTTTAGCGGTGGCAGATCATGGATCGTGGAGCGCGTCAGTCTGAAAAATGTTGCATTGGTGTTTTCAAGCGAGTGCATTTTTGCACTCGCTTGATGTTTCTGTTGTCAGTTTGCTTTGTTGTTGTCAGTTGGCTTTGTTCTGGATTGTCTTGGCGGCCTCATCGATCGTGTCTGCGACAACCTTTGGCTGTGTCATGAACAGCGCATGGCTGGCTGAGACCTTGGTGATCTTCGCCTTGATCCGCTCAGCCATGTGAATGAGCATCGCCTGATCAAAGGCCTTGTCTTCCGTGGCAATGACAGCCCAGCTGGGCTTGGTGCGCCAGGCAGCATTTTTGAGCTTTGTGCCAAACACCTCCAGATTGATAGGAACCTGGGAGTCTCGCATGAAGGCAGCATCTTCATCACTGACATCATGGGCAAACCCGGCTTTGAATTTCTCGGGGCTGACAAAACCGAAGCCGTCATCGGCCTTGTCGATCACAAATTCGGAGGCTGGGGCAAAACCCTCATATTGCTGGCCGGTCGTTTCACCAGCATCTGGAGACAGGGCCGACACATACACCAGGCCAGCGACATTGGCGTGAATGCCTGCCTCCGTGATGACGGTACCGCCCCAGGAGTGACCGACAAGAATGGTTGGGCCGTCCTGACGGTCGAGTGCGCGGTTTGTCGCGGCAACATCGTCGTCAAGAGAAGTCAGGGGGTTCTGGACAATCGTTACCTTGTAGCCACGCTGGGTGAGCTGATCGTAAACGCCGCGCCATCCCGAACCGTCTGCGAATGCACCGTGGACGAGGACGACATTCTTGACGGGCTGGGCTGCTGATACTGAAGTTGCATGTCCTGCGGCGGCGATAGCGATAGCGGCGGCAGCTGTGAGGAATTTGTTGTCGGTCATCTGCATCACTCCGTTGTTATGCGATAACTATTATCGCGATAACTATATAAAACCAGACATCGCCATCTCAGTCAACTCCTTTTTTCGAGAACTGTGTGAATTGGTTCGCGTTGCCGCTCCAGCCAAAGGTTCTCAGGAAACGATTTCAAACAAAAGCGGCACTCACGCATTATTTTTCGAATGGTCGCCTGACCTGTAGCGGCAGCAATCGACACTACATTCAAGGACACCCGACACGGTGTCGCTGAGGCCGGAACAGTACATTCGCGGCCACAGTCAACGGTCACATGCCTTGGCAACCGGTTTCAATGGAAACGTTATGGGCAAGTTTTGTAACCGGAACGCAATGCCGACATTTCAACACCGGAATGAGCGTGACGCAGTGTCATGCAATACTCGAAAGGAAAATCGAATGCATGCGTCCTTAAAAATGGTATCCAAACGCCCTGGCGATGATGGTGAGTGGTGGGAGGTGACGCCCGGTGAACGATTTACAATCCGTACCTCTGTCGCGATGACCGAAGGCCTTTACACGATGATCGAAGTTACTGCGGAGTCCCGTAACGGTGTACCCGTTCACACTCATGCCAACGAGGAGGAGCACTTCATTGTTCTTGAAGGCAGTATTCACCTCACAAATGGCGACCAGAACCTTGTATTGTCAGCGGGGAACTCTGCAACGGTAAAGCGTGGCGCACCACATGCATGGTGCAATCTGTCAGACAATATTGCCAGGATGCTAATCGTTTTTTCACAGGGACACAACGACAAGGCATTTGGGCTCATCAGTTTAGCGAAAGACAGCTATTTGTCAGCCACGAGTGAGCCGACAGAAAACGGTGGTTCCGCGATTGTCAGCCCACCACCTTTCGATAACATTTATTCTGTTATGTCACCTCGTCCAAGCCTATGATCCCCTACAATAAATGGGCTGGCTGAGATCGGTCCATTTTCAACATTGCCTTATAGGGCATGTATTTAAGCGGCTCAAAGCACCTATTAACGCTGATCAGCTTGCCCGCAACTGGCATTCTCATGCACCCTCGCCCCATTTTGGTGGCAGCAGCGCATCGAAGACTGAAGCGTCGGCAAGACGACTCTTACATATACAACAGGAAGGTTACACTTGAAGCTACTAAACGTTTGCTTCAAGCGCCTCGCAAACGTAATTGAGCATCAGGTGATCTGTATAGACATCCAGTGATCCTGTTCCCCTAGAGGTTATACCTCGAACTTAAGCCTGGGCAACCAGGCTTTTTTTTCGCGTGGATAAAGCATGCAGCCTCATGGGCGTCTGTCGAGACCGTCAGTCCTTGCTCAGTCTTCGCCAAGCTTACCTGGCAACTGGCCGACCCGGGTTACATTTGAAACACAAAAAATAAATTAGTAATATCGGCAAATTTGATAAATATGATACTATAAGTATTATTCGTGACACCTCAGGATGAATTACATCACACATGGAGATATTATGCTGACCGTAGCGGAACTTGACGCAGACCCTCACAAAGCATTTGCCCGGCAGAGGCCTAATCATCGTATCGTTGAATATGAAGGTGGCGGCTTCTTTGTGCTGCACCATGCCGATGTTATTCGGTTGAGCAATGATCCGCGCCTCGTTTCAACAGAGACGGCCGTTCCCGACTCCAGAGGGGTGTCTGAAGGAAGTCTGCACCAGTTTTTCAGTCACGGAATGTTGACGGCGAATGGTGCACACCATGAAAGACGTCGCTCGCTCATATCGCGCTCATTATCGATGTTTGTGGCAACGCAATTGCGAGCGCATGTCCGCGACGCCACTGAAAGTTTGATCGACGCAGTATATGAGGACGGACAGGTCGAGTTCGTCAGCCATTTCGCCGACCAAATTCCTATCCTCGCCTTGGCCGGCCTACTGGGAGTGTCCGACCAGAAACGTAGTTCTTTCATGGTCAACATTCGCGAACTCAGTCGTTTCTTCAGCCCTTCATCCAGCGAAGCAGATATCAAAAGATCGTCAGAAGCAATGGATTTCCTACGCGACTTCCTGATGCAAAAAATCGCAGAGCCAAATGGCGCCGACGATCAGGCATTCATTGCCGCGTTCAAAAGCGCCTGTTTTGCCGAAGGCGTGCCGCCGCTTGAAGCTGCCATCCAGATCATTCAACTGATCATAGGAGGAACGGAGTCTGTTCGAGCGTCCATTGTCGCTCAAACCTCCCTTCTCCTTTTAAATCGAAGCCAGTGGAATTCGGTGTGTGATGATCCAGACCTCATCCCTGCAGCCGTTGATGAAGCAATGCGTTACCAGCCGGGGATCGCGGGACTGGTGCGGCTGACTACGGAGAAAATTGAATTGCAGGGAGAAACACTTCCTGCGCAGGCCCTGGTAATACTCTCAACATTATCTGCACTGAGGGACGAGACAGTTTACCATCGCCCAGACATATTCGACATCAGACGTGCGGATTCCACTCGAGAGCATTTGGCCTTCGGTGCGGGCCCGCATCGATGCGTAGCAGATCATTTAGCACGCATCGAACTGGAAGAATGCCTGCATGTCCTTTCGCAACGGCTGCCGAAGCTTCGGCTTGAGGACATTCCTGTCTTCAATGGGCATGTTTTCATCCGGGTCCCAAGCTGTTTCTGCGTGAGCTGGCCAGTCTGAATGGACTAGGCTCCCTCTTATGAGTGCCGCTATTCCATGAACTCCCAAGTCCGGCGAGAGCCTCGTCGGACACATATATCGCTGTTCTCCAGCCACACGTCCCGTCGTGCCTGGTCACTAAGTTCTTGCGATCGAGGCATGACTGCGGCCATGGCTGGTTGCACAGTGCCTGTCACTCTGGTCCGCGATCAACTGAGCGACAAAACATCTGCTAAAAGAACAGTGTGAAAAAGCGGGTGTTACAAGCGTAATCCGTTCGGTTGAATTCTGAAACGGTGCTGTTTTTTTTGAGGAGCAAAATGTTCCTCCCGACAATCTCGATATTACAAATCATTACCGGAGTCACAATGAAGTTAACTGCTCTGACGGTCGTACTGACTACCATTACCGCTGCACCTACCTCGGCTTTCGAGCCTTTTCCCTTCAGCCTCACCTACCCGACACAGTCACGGGCAAAGGCATCAAAACCCTCGGCGAACCAGCCGAAACCGTCATTTAAAACTATGTTCAAATACGACCGTGTGCATAGGGAAAAACCACCGGTCGCAAAAAACGCTCGTCAAAATGCCATACAGGACGACCGTTGAAGGCAACAGTATCGAGCCTCCATATATCGATATCGAACAAGAGCTGCACACTTTTTTGCATGTGGATTTCACGCCAGATGAGCAGCCGTTGATTTGACCCGGCGACATGTCATTTAGACAGTTGCGGTGACAACGAGACATTCGGCGACCGGTCACGCCGTTGTTCATTCTCTGTGATCCAGAATTAGTATTCCGTTGAGGTGATCAATCTCGTGTTGAATTCCTCTCCCCAAATCGCCCTCTGCAATGATTTCGCGCTGCTCTCCGGTGAGGAGAGAATATCGGACCCTCACTTTACTTGGTCGCGTAACATTTATTATTACCCCAGGGATGGACAGGCAGGCTTCGCGCGCGGTGACCATATCACCAGCGGTCTCAATGATCTGCGGGTTCACGAAGGGCTGAGATTGCCGCGGGCCACTGCCAGTTGGATCGACGATAATTACCCGCTTGAGAATACCGATCTGGATAGCAGACAATCCCGATCCTCCCGCAGCACACATTGTGTCACACATATTTCTGACGAGCCGGCCTATGCTGTCGTCGTCTCCTGACACAGGCAGAGAGACCTGGCGTAGGACACTGTCCAGTGACGATACTATTTTCTTTACAGCCAGCTTTTGCTCCATCGCATTAGGATTAATTGCCAAGAAGCAGTTTTTCTCTCCCCATTGCGGAAACGGGATTTTGAAAAACCTGGATATGACTACAGCTGAAACAGGGTGGCGCCACGCTGCCCGCAGTCATCCAGTGCGCATGAGATAGGATTATCCTGCTCCGTGGCCGCAGCGCAGGTGGCGTTACATCGGCTACAGCGCCACCAAAACACATTTTCAAATGCCAGGCTGTCACGGCAGTGTTTTCTTGATCATACAGGCGGCATGGCCCACGTCCGCAGACCCGGAGTGCGACCTGCACTGTGCGATTTCCATGCTGGAGCCCTTCCTACAAATGCAATCAAATATACAGCTCGTGAAACGAGTGAGCAGCACGTCTCGCCTAAATATTGATCGTCTGGCGCAAATCATTTGTGCATTCAGATTATTTTTAATGCGCGGGAGAGCGTGATGAGAACTCAAAATTCCAAATTATTCTGGCCACTCGGGCAAATGATTGCTGGCGTCGAGCGCAGGTGGAGGTTGCGAAATGCGGCAAACCATCTTGCAGAACTGGATGACCATATGCTTCGCGACATTGGAGTAGGCCGTTGCGATATTGAATATATCGTGCGTCGTGGGCGTGATGGACACTAGGCCTATCTACACCGAACACCATTTGCCGCCACTGTGAGCTATCGCATGTCATGATATTGGAATTCACCTGGGATTATCCCGGATATTGCGATCCGGGATAATCTATTCATGCATCGGCCGTTATGATCAATTCAGCTACGAAGCTTGCGCAAATTCGCCTACCCGCCCATCTTAGGCAGATCGATTTTGAAGACAAAAAACTGGCTTTTCTGGCGCTTGGAGAAATTGTTGTCAGCCGCCAGGATCAGAACATCACTCCCATCCATCGCCTTACCAACAGCGATGCCCTCAATATTATCGGGTGTCAAACCGATTGCGCGCAGGTCAAGCACCTGGGATTTGCGAACGGGTACAACTCGCTCGGCGGCATGAGCAAGTGAAGTGATGTTTGACACATCAGTCGCCCCTTCAACATCGATCATGAAGACCTTGATATTATTTCCAAAACCTTGAGAGAAATTGCGTTCGACGACCAGAAGATAACGATCATTGAGCGCTATCATGTCTGAGGCACCGTTGTCGTTTGCTCCGTCTGCACTGTCCGGCGCCTGAGGGATAGGCGATACCGGATAGATGTATTGGGCCTTGGGTGTGCCGGTTGAGCCATCGTATCTGATAATTCGCGCAAGGCTGCCCTTTGTCAGGCTTGCCACGTCACCATCCTGAAAAAGTGCAGCCTCAGTTCCAACAAATACATCTCCTGACGGGGCAACTGCCAAATTTTCGAACGAAAGATTTTCCCGCACTCCATGGGCTTTGTCGGCGGTCGGAAAAAACTGCGCAGGAAGCGAAAACTGCCGGATAAATTCCCCACTTCTTGAGGCAACCTGAACGGATGGAGGGCTCATTGGATTGGCACCTCCTTCGCTGGACCAGTAAATTCCATCCGGGCTGATCCGAATTGCCTCGGGATCCACCTCCGCTTTGGAAAAAGCGTCCCCTTCAGCGTTCAAAAACGCAACATGTTTGTTTACACGGACACCTTTCAAACCATCATGGCTGACGTCGATGTCAAGCTCATAGAAACGGGCCGGACCTTTTTCGGAACGATCATCACTTATGGCAATGTAACGGCCACTGGCCGCATCAAACTCAATGCCCGATATTCCCCCAAACTCAATTCCATATTCCATGCTGCCAGTGGGAATGACGAAGTCGCCGAGATATGTAAATGAGATCGATGCTTGGCACTCACCAAACGGGCAAGGCGTGGAAATAACCGGGAAGTTTTCACCTGCGTGTAATGTTGAAGCGCCCAGCAGCAAGGCAACAAATGTAAAATGGACTAAGCGTTTATGCATGAGAGGTTCCGATCTGTTCAGTTGATGATCCGCGCCACTAAAAGTTGCCTCCATGATCGAAAGCGGAACAAGCGCGTCCCGTGCTGAACAACACACTGGCTGACGAAACCGGCGTTCAATTCGCTGTAAAGGAACGGTTTGCACAGCTTGCTGTGGGCGCGCATACATGGTTGGTGGAACGACACGCCTACAGCGCGTGCCTTTTATGCCGCATACGTTGGCGACGTCGAAGCATCTCCAATCTTCAGACATGGTCGATTTCACAAAAGCCCGAGACGGGCTTCAAATGAAACGCGGCCTTGCATTCTGCGTTGTGCCCCACCTGGATTTAATGCCCGCGCGATGCGCCTGCATACCAAATGATTTTATCTGCATGTCGCGGAGCAGCGCGAACGATGCTCGTCATGGAGCCTCAGGGTCGAGCGTTCTTGCCAAGAAAATTACGTCTGAAACCTTGATTGCTCGGCAAGAAATCTGCCTGAAGCAAATAATCATCACAAAGCACTCCTCAACAAAGGAGGTTCGCAATGACTAAGTTTAAACTCGAGTACATCTGGCTCGATGGTTACAAGCCGGTAGCAAACCTGCGTGGCAAAACGCAGGTCAAGGAATTCGACGAATTCCCGACACTCGAGCAGCTTCCGCTTTGGGGCTTTGACGGCTCCTCCACCCAGCAGGCCGAAGGCCACAGCTCGGATTGCGTTCTGAAGCCAGTTGCCATTTATCCTGATCCAGCCCGTACCAACGGCGCGCTCGTCATGTGCGAAGTCATGATGCCAGATGGCGTTACGCCACACGCATCCAACAGCCGCGCGACCATCCTCGACGACGAAGATGCATGGTTCGGCTTCGAGCAGGAATATTTCTTCTACCAAGACGGCCGCCCGCTCGGCTTCCCTGAGCAGGGCTACCCAGCTCCGCAGGGCCCATACTACACTGGCGTTGGCTACAAGAATGTCGGCTCCCTCGCCCGCGAAATCGTTGAAGAGCACCTCGACCTCTGCCTCGAAGCAGGCATCAACCACGAAGGCATCAACGCCGAAGTGGCCAAGGGTCAGTGGGAATTCCAGGTCTTCGGCAAGGGCTCCAAGAAGGCCGCTGACCAGATCTGGATCGCTCGTTACCTGCTTCTGCGCCTTTGCGAAAAGTACGGCATCGACGTCGAATTCCATTGCAAGCCGCTCGGCGACACCGACTGGAACGGTTCGGGCATGCACTGCAACTTCTCTACCAAGTTCATGCGCGAAGTTGGCGGCAAGGAATATTTCGAAGCCCTCATGGCTGCGTTCTCCAAGAACTGGCAGGAGCATATCGACGTATATGGCCCAGACAACCACCTGCGTCTGACCGGCAAGCACGAAACAGCGCCATGGAACAAGTTCTCCTACGGTATTGCTGATCGTGGCGCGTCGATCCGCGTTCCACACTCCTTCGTCAACAACGGTTACCGTGGTTACCTGGAAGACCGCCGCCCGAACTCGCAGGGTTGCCCTTACCAGATCGCGTCTGCCGTTTTGAAGACGATCGCAGAAGTACCGGGCTGGACGAAATTCGCAGTGGCTTGAAAACATTGGCGAGGCACGGTCACAACCGGCCCCGCCATTTCTTCTTCCAAACTGGATAAAATGAAGGGATTATTTTTGCGTCTCATTTTGAGAGCGTCTTGTTTTCCCTGACGGGTTTAAACGAAATGGAGCATAGTCTTTTAGCGAATAAATCCGCCCAAAACATACCTATCGTTCCGCTCAATTTGAAGGCGCTCCCAACCTGCCCGATCGCCTGCTGCTGACAAACAGCCACACACCGACAATAAAAGGAGCGTGGCGGCTGCAGAGGATCTTATGGATTGTGCGAGAGTTCCAGTTGCCCAGACCCACCATTCAGTGCTGCGACAGGTTGTGCAGCGGTGACTCTACCGTGCTGAACGTTGCGGAAACGCGCAACGTTGGAAATCGTCTGAACAACGGGCATCGAAATTCGCTCCAGGGCCGCCAACTCAAGAACGGCGTCGCAAATGCTTGATAATTCGAGACGTTGACCCCGTTCGTAGTCCTGCAACATCGACGTTTTTACATCGCCCATGCTTTTCCCCATCTCAAGTATGGCCTCCGGTTCGACCTCGAGTTTAGCTTCGTACGCGCTGACAACAGGGAGGACTTCATAGAGCATTTTGCGGCTGATGTCTGAAAGATAGGGATCTCCAAAATTTTCTCTTAATGTGGCACCAGTTATCGCGGTAAGTGGGTTGGAAATCAGATTTCTCGTCACTTTGGTCCAGACAGAATCTCGTATTCGCGGCGCGATATTCGTTGTAATTCCAGATTGCCGCAGGATCTCGGCGATAGCTTCCAGCCGCCAACTTCTCCGGTTGTTCAGCTCACCTATCGTCATCTGCAGTGGATTGAATGTGACCGCCGAGCCCCGATCAATACGCTGAGCCGTCATGACCGTGGTGGTGCCAATAACTTGATGAGAAGGGATTATCTTCTTCAGGACGTTTTGCGGATCGACAGAAAATATGGTCTTTCCTTCGCGCGCGCCATCTATCCCATCGAAATACCACCAGGGTATCCCATTGATCACGGGTACCACCGTCGTATCAGGCCCAATCAGATGAGCAATTGACTGCGCAAGGGCAGGTAGATCATGCGACTTCGAGCAAAGGAAAAGAAGGTCGGTTCTGTGAAAATCTGCCGCGACCCCTATATCTACCTCAAGTTCGTGACGCCCTTCAGTGTCGTCAAGGCGCAAACCATTCTCGCGAATGAAATCAACGCTTTCTTGTTTGGCGATCAGTCCAACGTTATGTCCACCAATGATCAATCTGGCCGCAAGCGTAATGCCAATAGCGCCAGCCCCAGCCACGCAGATGCGTGTTTTGTATCCGATAGATTTCATGAGCCAGTCCTTCGTTGTCGTCGAGACTGGATGATCGGCTGCTCACATGCATTGTTTGTTTCGATATACAGGCAATACGCTACAGTCGAAATAGCGCGCCCTCTTGGATGGTGCTGTAGAGCATGGGTGGCAGCGGAACGTTTTTCACAGCTGACCGCAGAAATGGCGGCACTAAAACACCCGGTCGATGTCACCTCGGAAAGCAGGCATTGCCACTTGTACAGGAGGCTGATGCCCACCCTACGATCAGCATTTCGCTCTTAGCGACTGGTCCCTGCGTAAAACCTTGTTGAATAGGAAGGCTGTCAGAACTGTGCAACGGAAGAGTTGCCTAAAGCGTTGCTGGCGGACTGCGACCCGGGCCCAAGACACTGTTTCCGAGTTCCTGTAAAAGGCTGGTATGTGTTGTCCTCAACCCGATAGGAACTATATCGCTCCATACACCACTGGGCATTTGCGTCCAGATCTATTGTATTTTGAACACCTGCTAGGTGCTCAGGTGCCTGCATTTCGGCCGGAGGTACGCAGGTGCGGCGAGGTCCTCCCCCGTATGGCTGGTAGGTATTGCTGCCAGAATCGTAAGAGCGATAGCGCGAACTGCACCATCCTCCGGGATCTACATTCTGCGCTTTGACCGGCGGCGCACTCGATAACTCGCCTTCGTTTGCCAATTGTACAGGTATGGAAAAGCGATTGACAGCTTTTGCGTTGCCAGCAGGTTTTGCGTCGGCGATCATAGCAAAAGAAGAAAGGCGAGCTGGGAGTCGCTCATATGATTGGTCGGTGAGATCAACGCGCCTTACCTGCGATGTCCAAAGCGGTTCATCGTCAAGATTTGTAAAAGCATGCGGTTTCGAAAACTGCATTATATGAGATGACACCTTCATAGCGCCAGCAGTCATTGGAAGAAGGCAGGAGACAAGAAGCAAGCTTGTGAGAAGTTCACGCATGGTATCGACGGCCCGATTATCTTGCAGGCGCAAATGCCTTTGCGGAAAAATTGTTCCCGATTACAAACGCAGTTTGTCACGGCGTTCACTTTTCTTCGGCACAAACCGGAACGCCTACAACTTAGCCAGGGGTCACTCGTCCCTTCAGCGCAGATTCGCTGTGGATACCCCCGCCAAAGCAATCCATGCGCGCAGCCGCGAATGCCAGACGTCCGACTGGGGTGGCATATTTACTTGTAAAGCACACCGTCTTCTTATGCGATTGCGCTGACCCAAGCGCGAGTACCGTTGATCAAACCGCAGTTCTGTTGCGTGTCGCGCGGACTTTGGCTTCAAGTTGGCAAACTCTCGAGAGACGTCGTGCAGACGAGGTGCTGGTGCCAGTCGAGAGGTGGTTTGAGTGCGGGCTTGAAACAATTATGCCAAGCCCGCCCAAGTGATCAATTCGACGCTTTGATCTTTGTGACCTCTTCTGCGCTCAACTCTCCGACTGTCGTCACTTCGCCATTGGTGATTTTCCAAAGGCGGAACGGGCCTGTGATATCGCCATACTGGTCGAAGCTGACGGGACCGATAACGCCCTCATACTTTATCGGCTTGCCGTCTTTTATAAGCTGCAGCGCCTTGGCAAATTCCTCCTTGCCGGCATGAATCGGTGTCCCTCCATCGGCCACAACCTCCGCCACCGCAGCCTTGATGGCAGCGGCATCCGACTTTCCTGCCTTGGCAATAGCCAGCGCCACGATCGCCCCAGCATCATAGGAACGATCAGCTGCAGGAGCAGATGGGGATATACCGCCAGAGAAGGCTTCGTAATTGCTGTTGAAATACTCCGTCGATGCCGTAGGGCTTGTGCCAGAAGACGTGCCGTAGGCATTTTCGAGATATTGCGCGCCCACGCTTTCAACGAAGTCCTTGGAATTCATGCCGTCGTTTAAGAGAAAGGTCTGCTTGCCGCCACCGGAAATCCAGGCGCGTGCAATCGTTGCCCCATCAACCGGCGTGCTGACAAGATAAAGCGCATCCGGCTCGCCCGCCATCGCAGCACTGGCTTCAGAAGCATAGCTCGACTGCTTTTCGTTGTAAGGCGTCGTAGAGGTGATGGTGCCGCCGAGTTTCGTGTAGGCAGTGGTGAACTCTTTCACCATGTTGACGCCGAAATCGTTGTTGACGTTGATAATGGCGATCTTCTTCAGACCTTGATCCATCGCATACTTGGCAGCCGCAGTGCCCTGCAGCGCGTCAGAGGTGATTGTGCGGAAAAACACACCATTGGTCTTGCCTTGTCGGCCAAGCTCGGTGAGCGTCGGTGAGGACGAGGCAGGCGAAACCTGCACGACCTTGGCCGGAGCTGTGACCGAGGTCAAAATCGGGATCGACACCGACGAGATGATACCCCCGATGATCACCGGCACCTTCTTGATGTTGACAAGCTGCGTTGCCTGATCAACGGCGACGTTGCCCTGGCTCTGGCTGTCTCGCGTATCGGCCACCACCTTGCAGCCATCGATGCCACCGGCATCGTTGAAGTCACGGAAAGCCATCTCGACAGATTTCGCCCCTGCCTGACCGTATTCGCCAGCAGGCCCCGTCAACTCCATGACGAGGCCAACGGTGATATCGCAATCGGCTGCGAACGCTGGTGCCGTGGACGTCGCCAGTGCTGCAACAATGGCTGAAAGCAGAAATTTCGTTCCCATTTTTATTCCCCTTTATTGAGATTGTATTTCATGATGCTGCCGTGACGGCCCTCCCGGTCCCGCTCCAACGTATAGACGTCACCCTCGAGCTCTTTGCCTTGTCGCAGGATCAACTCGATCTCTGCCAGGTCTGTGTCGGTGAGTTTGACATTTGCGATGGCGAGATTGGATGGCAGGTGGTCGCGGTTGCGCGCACCAACAATCACAGCGGCCACGCCGGGCTTGGTCAGCATGGCTGCACTGGCTATGGTCGCGATATCCACATCATGCCGATCAGCGATCTTGCGGAGTGTCGACAGCAGCGCCTGAAACAGCTCCCAGCCGCCGAAATCGTCGATAATCAGCTTGTATTTGGTGAGCGAACGGTTTTCGAGCGGATGTTCGGGCTCTGGCTGGCCGAGCCAACGATCACCTAGAAAGCCGCCGGCCACCGTGCCGTAGCAGAACAGCGAAAAGTCCTTATCGGCAGCGAGCTCCACCATTCGCTTTTCCGGGCGAAGATCGAGCAACGAATATTGCAGCTGAAGTGAAGTGAACGACACGCCAGATGCAACGATCGCCTCGATATGATCGGTATCGAAATTGGTAGCACTGACCTTGCCGATCTTGCCGGCCTGCTGCAGTTCCTTCAGCCAGCCAGCTGTCTCCTGCCAGCCTGGAATATCGTACGCCCACCAGTGGAACTGGACGAGATCAAGGCAATCGAGATTGAGGCGCTTGCGCGAAGTATCTATGACGCCCTCGACATATGCCTTTGTGATGACTGGCAAGACTGCCAAATCAGGAACGAACTTGGTATGCACCCGGATGCGCGACAAAGCTTCGGTGCCGCGCTGGTTACCATAGGCCAGACGGAAGCGGCCAATCAGCTCTTCAACGCCAGTATAGATGTCGGCGCAATCAAATGTGGTGATGCCTGCATCGGCAAAGGCGATCATGTCATCGATCGCACTTTCGGTATCAACCGCGCCATGACCGCCCGCCAGCTGCCAGCCGCCACGGATGACGCGCGATATTTCGTAACCGGGGGCGATGGTGATGCGTTGCATGTCTACTGGCCTATTCTGCTATCAAGGGAACCGCTGTCGTCGCGGCGTGGCTGAAACGGCGGAGACCCGTACGGGTGATCCTTAACCGGGTGGAACAATTCGGATCGGGACAAGCGATTTCGGTATCCGTCGTCATCCAGTCGTTGCGATGGGTCGCACGCTGCTTTGCGGCCAGCAGGGGCAAAACGGATGCCAGCGAGTAAATGGAGATGCCCTGACCGGGCGGCAGGTGCAGCATCTCGCCATGCAGTTCGAAGTGATCACCGGGCTTTGCTCCACAATAGACGGCCCCGCCTTCGGGAAAGACCACATCGATGCGCAGGTCGAAAAGGTCGAAACCATCATCCAAAGGATCAGCCATGGTTGTGCCCTTTCCCTACCTCGTCTTCCAGTCGCCCTCGGATCAGATCGAAAGATCGGCTGATGTCGTTGGTGAGCGATTGCGTCGCCCCTTCAACATCGCGTCGTTCCATGGCATCGATCATGGACCAGTGGTGGTTGGTCGCCGCCAGTCCGCCCTGTTCATCATGGATATGCGCCGCCTTGCGGATGATCGCCCCCGACTGAAGCCAGAGGCTTTCAACGATCGGGATTAGCACCGGCGAGCGTGCGGCCTGATAGATGTGGAAGTGAAAGCGCTGGTTCAGCGCAGAGGTGACGTGGCCGATATCCTTGCCGTGCTGCTCGAAAGCCAGATCGCAGTCGACATTGATCTGCTTGAGGACGGCGAAGTCGTCGGCTGTCAAGTATGGCAATGCGAGAGCGACCATTTGTCCCTCAATCAGAATGCGTGCCCGGGCTAGGTCATCGAGGCGACTGCGAGTGATAAGCGGTACGCGCACCGACCGGTTTGGCAAAGATTCAAGCGCCTGCTCGGACACGAGCCGACCCAGCGCCTCGCGCACTGGCATGGTGCTGGTCTGCAACCGCTCAGCAAGATCGACAATGCGCAAGATGTCGCCAGCATCGAACATGCCATTGATCAGCGAATTGCGCAGCTGCGTGTAGACGCGATCTTGCAGCGTCTCGCGACCAACCGGCGCAAGTGCATCACCGCGATCAAAGCTGCTGGCCTCAGAAACAATACTCATCTCGATTACCGTCCCATTTGCATCGCCTGAAACAACTTTTTGTGGGTTGATTTTCTTCATGAGGTAAAGTTTGATCAAACATCACCGATCAAATCAAGAGACTTCTTTCGTTCATGCACTCTTCCGCGTCATCAGCCCCCGTGACCAATGCTCCCGATCTGCGGGCCGTGATCGATGCACGCGACCTCGTGAAGCGTTTCGAAGGCCATACGGCCGTCGAGGGCATGTCGCTAAAACTCGCAGCTGGCGAAATGTTGGGACTGATCGGTCCAAATGGAGCCGGTAAGACAACGCTTTTCAATCTGATTGCTGGCAGTCTACGGCCGACATCGGGAGAAATCTGGATTGGTGGCCTCGACGTCTCCCAAGAGAGCCCTGAACAGCGCATCAGGCGCGGTGTCGGGCGCACCTTCCAGATCCCAAAGCCCTTCCTCGAAATGACTGTGCTGGAAAACGTTATGACCGGCGCGCAAGCCCAGGACGGCGAGCGGCTTTTCGCGAATTTCCTGCGGTTCGGTCATGTCCGAAACCAGGAGAAGCTAGCGATCGAAAAAGCACGGGGCCTGCTGGAGTTTGTTACGCTGTCAGGCCTCGAGGCCCAACCGGCAAAAGTGCTCTCAGGTGGCCAGCGCAAGCTTTTGGAACTGGCCCGCATCCTGATGGCCGACCCGCAGGCAATCCTGCTTGACGAACCTGCAGCGGGCGTCAACCCGGCCCTGCTCGAAACCATCATGGAGCGGGTCATCGATCTCAACAGGCAGGGCAAGTCCATACTGCTGATCGAGCACAACATGGACATGGTTTCGCGGCTATGCTCTCGCGTTGTTGCCATGTCGCTCGGCAAACCTCTGGCCGAAGGCACGCCTGCCGAAGTGGCTGCCAATGCCGACGTGATCAATGCCTATCTCGGGATAGCAGCATGACGGCGCCCGCGCTTCGCACCCAAGCGCTCGTCGCAGGGTATGAACCAGACCTGCCGATCGTGCGTGGTGTAGACCTGTCAGTCGCGCCCGGGGAGCTGCTGGTGCTTCTCGGACCCAATGGAGCCGGCAAGTCGACATTCGTCAAGGCGATTGCCGGTGTCGTCCCTGTGCATTCCGGCAGCGTCTTCCTGGGGGAGAGCGACATCACGCGCGTTACTACCCACCGCAAGATCGGAAAGGGCCTCGCCTTCGTACCCCAAACGGAAAACATCTTCGCAACGCTTACCATTCACGAAAATCTCCAGCTTGCTGCCGCCGTCCTGCCAAAGCCCATCCGCGCTGAAAAAATCGCTGCTCTTTACCATCGCTTTCCCGATCTGATGACAAAACCATCGCGGCTGGCGGGGGCGCTTTCCGGCGGACAGCGCCAGATGCTTGCGGTAGCCAGAGCGCTGATCGTTGATCCTCCAGTCCTCATTCTCGACGAACCATCGGCCGGTCTGTCGCCGAAGATCGTCGCGGAAGTCTTTGCGATGCTGCAGGAAATCAATTCCGACGGCGTCACCGTCATTCTGGTTGAGCAGAACGTCAAGGCTGCCCTTTCGATTGCCAACCGCGCCGTCATTCTGGTCGAAGGTAAAATCCGCCATGAAGGAAATGCATCAAGCCTACTTGGCGATCCTCTGATCGCCAAGCTCTATCTCGGCACATCGCAGCAACATGAGGTGCCGCAGCCATGAACCCACAATTCCTGATGGATGGCCTGATTGCCGGCGCAATGATTGGCCTGGGCGCCATCGGCGTCACGCTGACCTACTCGATCCTGCGCTTTGCCAATTTTGCCCATGGCGAGCTTCTCTCCTGGGGGGCATATCTGGCGCTCGCAGTGAGCGGCGGCCTCGGCCTGCTCTTCTCCACTCTGACAAAGCCTGTCGGGCCCTTCTCCTTCGGCTGGTCTCTGCCGCTTTCAACCGTGCTCGCAATCATCCTCACAGGTGCTTTGGCACTCGCCGTGGACGCGGTATTGTTCGGCCGCCTGCGAGCGCGCGGCAGCGCCGTTATCATTCTGGTGATGGCAAGTTTTGGCGCCTCGCTTGCCCTGCGCAGCCTGCTTGAGTTCATATTCACCTCGAAACCCGCCTATTACACCAAGGCACTGCAAATCGCCGTTCCGCTCATTGGCAGACTGCGCGCAACGCCCGATCAACTTCTATCAATGGGCGTCTCTCTCGTTGCCGTCATCGCCATCCACCTGCTGATGACCCGAACTGATGTTGGCCGCTCGATGCGGGCTGTCAGCGAAAACCCCGCACTAGCGGGAATTGCCGGCGTCGATGTGCGCCGGGTAATTCGCTGGGTGTGGTTCGTTGGTGCAGCGCTCGCCTGCATCGCGGGCGTCATGACCGGGCTGCTGGTTCAGATACGGCCCTATCTGGGTCATGACCTGTTGCTACCATTGTTTGCCGCCGCGATCCTCGGCGGCATCGGTAGCGTACCCGGTGCCATGATCGCAGGATTGATCGTCGGGCTTTCAGAGGCTGCGGCCGTGCAAATGATCGGCGCGGAATGGCGCGCTGCGGTCTCCTTCGTGATCCTTGTTGCGGTCCTTCTTCTGCGTCCACGCGGACTGTTCGGGAGGGCGACATGAGCCTGGACCTGATTGCCTATGCCGCCTTCTTCCTCACGATGGCACTGACCTATGCCATCATGTGCCTCGGTCTCAACGTGCAGTGGGGCCAGACGGGTTTGTTCAACGTCGGCATAGCCGCTTTTGTGGCCATCGGCGCCTATGTCTCGGCCCTGCTGACCACACCTGATGCTGCCGGTCGTGTCGGCGGCTTCGACCTGCCAATCCCCATCGGCTGGATCGGAGGCGCGCTTTTCGCAGGCCTAGCCGCCTGGCTGGTCGGAGCGCTTACCATCCGGCTTCGGTCCGATTATCTGGCAATCGCCACTTTCGGTGTGGCCGTCACAGTGCAGCTTTGCGTGCTCAACCTGCAGCCGCTCACAGGCGGCGCTTTCGGTATCGGTTTCATTCCGCGTCCGTTTGGCGATCTGGCCGGCGATCCGCTTGCCTTTGGCCTTTCTAATCTCGCGCTGATGGCCGCCGTCGTATTGGCACTGTACCTCGCCCTCCAGCATCTGGCCAAAAGCCCGTGGGGGCGCGTGCTAAGGGCTATCCGAGAGGATGAAGCTGCCGCGCAGGCGCTGGGCAAGCGCCCGATGCGCTTCCGGCTGCAGGCCTTTACCATCGGCGGCGCCATCATGGGGCTGGCGGGTGCCGCACAAGGGCATTTCATCGGCTTCATCGCACCCGACAACTATCTACCGATCTTGACCTTCCAGGTCTGGGCAATGCTGATAGTCGGTGGCTCCGGCAACAATCGCGGCGCCATTCTTGGCGCGGTGATCGTTTGGGGCCTCTGGGCGCTGTCGGCCGCAACTGTTTCCGCTTTCGTCCCGCCGGAGCAGCAGGCGCGCGCTGCATCACTGCAGATTGTCATGATCGGGGTAGGTCTTTGCCTAATCCTGCTCCTGCGCCCTCGCGGCATTCTCGGCGCGTCGAACACAATTGCATCTCTCACGCGCAAGCGCGCGGCAAAATCTAAGGAATAGACCCATGGCAAAGCGGCCCGATCGCATCGCGATCACCAAGGACCTCTCAATCAGCCGTCTTGTCTGCGGGCTCTGGCAGGTTGCCGATATCGAAAAGAACGGCACGGTAATCGACCCGGACAAGGGCGCCGATGCACTTCAAGCCTACACGCGCGACGGCTTCGACACATTCGATATGGCAGATCATTATGGCTCGGCCGAAGTGATTACCGGACGTCTTTTGGCGCGTTATGACAGCAACGCCAGACCAGTCGCTTTTACCAAGTGGTGCCCCGAGCCCGGCCCGATGACTGCGGATGTCGTGCGACGCGGCGTTGAGGAACGCCTGAGCCGACTAGGGGTCGACAGTATCGATCTGCTTCAGTTTCACTGGTGGAGTTTTGAGCACCCCGCATGGCTCGACGCCCTTCACGAAATGCAGCGCCTTCGCGAAGAGGGCCTGATCGGCGCGTTAGGACTGACCAATTTCGACGCCGGACATCTGTCGTTGGCCTTGGCCGATGGTATCGAGATCGCCACCAATCAGGTCTCGTTCTCTCTCGTTGATCGCCGGGCGGCCGGAGCGTTGTCCGATCTCTGCGCCAAAAGCGGTGTCAAGCTGCTGGCCTATGGCACACTTTGCGGCGGTTTTCTCTCCGAAAAATGGCTCGACCGGCCCGAACCCGTCAACATCCCCGACTGGAGCCGCTCGAAGTATAAGCGCTTCATTGACACCGCCGGCGGGTGGGACGCGTTTCAAGGCATTTTGCGGGCGGCCTCCGGTATCGCGGTCAAACACAGTGTCTCGATCTCCAATGTCGCCAGCCGGTGGGTCCTCGAACATAATGCTGTCGCCGCGGCCATCGTCGGCGCGCGGATCGGAGAAAACGAGCATCGTGACGATAATCTGAAGGTATTTTCCTTCGCGCTGGATGGTGAGGACCATGCGGCCCTTAACGCAGCTTTTGCAAAAACACATCCCATTCCTGGTGACTGCGGCGATGAATACCGCAAGCCACCGTTCCTAACGGCATCTGGCGATCTCAGTCACCATCTGGACGCCATCCCGTCTATCTATACCGCAGTCCCTGTCCCCGGCCGACCTGGTCGTTCCCGTGTATCGTCGGGCAGCATCTGGGAGCCCATCGCTGGATATAGCCGCGCGGTCCGGATTGGCAGTCGCATACTCGTCTCCGGCACAACAGCGACCCATGGCGCGGACCGATGTGTTGCGCCCAAAAATGCTGGCGCACAGGCCACCTACATTCTTGATAAGATCGCAGCATCCATCTCCGCGCTGGGCGGCAGTATGGAGGATGTTGTACGAACCCGAATCTACTTGCGCGATGCTAATCAGTGGGAACCAGTTTCCCGGGCTCACGGTCGTGCCTTTTCATTGGTCCTGCCGGCCAATACACTGATCGAGGCCGGCAATCTGATCGGGGATTACGAGGTTGAGATCGAGGTGGAAGCGATCTGCGACTGAAGCCGATAATAATCCCTGTCGCGCCTGGCAAAACAGTTGCATCGCGGATACCAGATGGGCGCGCCCAAGGGTTTTCTGGCTCCACCCCCGCTGATGTCAGGCCTTGCCCCTGCAGGAGCAAGGTTTAGGGTTCCAGTGGCTGCAACGAGCCTCCAACAGCAAGCGCCATCACGCCAGCACTGGCTGTCTTGACGCCTGTGTGTGTTCTCGTACTATCGGTACAGAACCATCCACAACGATGGCAACGAAGCCATGCGCGTCACGCTTCGTGACCTTTCTGCTCGCAACGTAAAAAATACGTAATTTCCAGCCTGTTGGCCGGAAGACATCTTCGCACACCTGCTCGCTACCGCGCCTGGCCGATTTTTTGTAGAGCAGACCTCATATGCGCGAGCCCACGGAACCGGGACGGGCCAATGCCGAATAGCGAATTATGGTTCGCCAGATAAATGCACCATATGGTCAAACACTGCGGCCGGATCGTCATGATCCGGGTCAAGCATATCTGCAACCCGTTCAAGCGACGCAACAAGTGTCATTTGCTCCCAATCTTTAAGCCGGGAAAAATGTTTCTGGAATTCGGCATGCACCGCATTTGGCGCTTTGGCCAAAATTTTCTGGCCATGATCTGTGATCGACAAGAGAGCTTGTCTGCGATCTCGCTCGCCGCGGCGGCGATGGATCATCCCGATGGCTTCCAGCTTTTTCAACAGAGCAGTCGCCGTTGCCTGAGTGATCCCCATGTGAGCAGCAACATAACCCGCGGTCTGTTCACCCTGCCCGTCCAACACCTGCATGAAGATAAGTTGTGACGGCGTCAGGCCCGTTTCTAGCATAAGCTCTTTTGAATTAAGCTCAGACGCGCGCAAGATTTTTCGAATTGCTGTCAGTGCAAGCTTGGTACGATCTTCCATCGTTTTTCCCTGTCGGTTCACTGCGCTGTAACTCTAGAGGGAACCAAAGACAATAGGAATGCATTTACATGCCCTCCACATCCTTAGATAGGCTAAGCATTATCGAGCATAAAATCAAAAAATAGAAACGATTGAAAATTATATACGAGGATAAAAGTCCGTCTATTCAGGCATTTAGACGATATTTTAGAGAATCGAAGTCTAATTTGCGGCTTTTTTGTGGTTGATATTTAGTTCGATTAATCTAAATAAATGGCGTGTTATCGAAAGCAGAAATCTGCTTTTTTCAGATTTTACACATTGGAACAGCCTGTCGACTACGGGCACGCGCGCACCGCGCGGGATGGAAATGCGGCGACGAAATCAGCTTTGTCACTTGTCCATCCAAGCATGAAATCAGGAGACGTGTATGACCAAATTTTCACAGCAAGTTTTGACCCTGCTGACACTAGCCGCAACGACAGCATTGGCGGCTAATCCCGGCAACGCCGCCACCCTGGAAGAGATCAAAAAAAGCGGAACCGTGCGTATCGCCGTCGCAAATGAAATTCCTTATGGCTATGTCGACCCATCAGGTGAAGCAAAAGGCGCCGGTCCAGATGTGGCAAAGGTCATCATGGAAAAGCTGGGCGTCGAAAAGATTGAATGGGTTGCCACCAACTTCTCGTCTCTTATCCCCGGCTTGCAGGCGAACCGCTTCGATATGGTCGCCGCAGAAATGGCGATCTTGCCAGACCGATGCAACCAGGTCCTTTTTTCCGATCCGAACACGTCTTACGGCGAAGGTCTTTTGGTCGCCAGTGGCAATCCAAAGAACATTCATGCTTTCGAGGACTTTGCCAAAAACGGCGATCTGAAAGTGGCAATTATGGCTGGCGCGGACCAGCTTGAGATGATGCAGAAACTTGGCGTGGACGAAGCCAATCTTGTCACCATCTCGGCCAACGCAGATGCCATATCGACTGTATCCACAGGACGCGCCGACGCATATGCCGCGACAAGTCTCACTGTCGGCAACCTGGCTGAGCAGAATAATGGCGTCGAACTTGCAGAAAACTTTACTGACCCGGTCGTTGACGGAGAGGCCGTGCGCAGCTGGGGCGGGTTTACCTTTGCAAAAGACAACGTGACATTGCGTGATGCCGTCAATCAGGCGCTTGTTGACATCAAGAACACTGAAGACTGGGCGGAGATCGTCACCTCCTATGGTTTCACTCAATCCGATCTGGATGGCTCACTCAAACGCAGCACACAGGAACTCTGCTCTGTGTCAAATTAATCCTGTTAAAGCGCCTCGGAAGCTCAACTTCCGGGGCCAAAAAATCTTAGTCTAAGGATCATTCGATGCATTGGACCGAATATTTCGGACCGCTTCTCGAGGGAGCCTGGGTTACAATTCAGTTGACCGCTTATTCCACCGTTCTGGGTGCAATCCTCGCATTTCTGGCGGGAATCGGAAAACTGAGCAGATTTGTGACCGTCAGGGTTTTATCTATTGCCTATATCGAGATATTTCGCGGCACCTCGCTCTTGGTGCAATTGTTCTGGCTATATTTCGCGCTGCCGCTTGCAGGTATAGCAATCGGAATTGATTTGCGCCTGCCCCCGATACTCGCTGGTGTCTTAGCGCTCGGTTTGAACATAGGCGCCTACGGAGCCGAAGTCGTGCGTGGTGCTATCGTGGCCGTGCACCGGGATCAGCGTGAAGCTGCGCGAGCGCTCAATTTTACGCCGCGCCAGACATTATTGACAGTCATTATACCCCAGGCGCTGCCGGAAATGATGCCTTCCTTCGGAAATCTTGCAGTGCAAAACCTCAAAGACACAGCACTGGTTTCGCTCATAAGCCTCGGCGACTTGGCTTTTCGCGCCGAACAGATCCGTAATTTCACCCAGGACAGCACGACGATCTACACAATGCTTTTGTTTGCCTATTTCGGAATGGCCCTGGTCCTCACGGCGATCATGCGCAGTGTTGAACTCTATGTGAGCCGCTGGCGTACAGGAAGGAGCTGATCGATGCTCTTCGGTTATGAATGGGACCTGTCCAGTCCCTCTGCGTTTGCGGCTTCCATCCTGCCGATCTTGCTCAATGGCCTTGTGGTCACAATCCAGGCAGCTGTGTTAGGTTTTGTCGTGGCCCTGGTGCTTGGTCTGGTTTGGGCAGTTCTCAAGAATGCACCGTCGCGTTTCATCTCCTGGCCCGCCAAGGCAGTTACCGAGTTCATACGCGACACGCCATTGCTCGTGCAGTTGTTCTTTCTCTACTATGTGCTGCCGGAGCACGGCATAGTTCTGCCGGCATTCATGACCGGTGCTCTGGCCCTTGGCATTCAGTACAGTGCCTATACGGCCGAGGTCTATCGCGCTGGTTTGGAAGCTGTTGGCAGGGACCAGCGCGAAGCGGCGCGTGCGCTTAATCTGAGTTCCCGACGCACGTTCAGCCACGTCGTATTGCCGCAAGCGGTGCCACGCATCATTCCGGCCATGGGCAACTATCTCGTTTCCATCATGAAGGACGTTCCCGTCCTCTCGGTAGTAACCGTTCTGGAAATGTTGAACGTCGCCAAAATAGTTGGAGACCGCACGTTCGACTACCTGATCCCACTGTCGATGGTCGGCCTCATTTATCTCATCATGACCATCATTGCGTCTGCCGGGGTTCGCCTTGTCGACGCCTCGCTACCCACTCGAGGAATTCCCCTGAAATGACTGATACAATCGTAAAGTTCGACAAGGTGGTAAAACGCTTCGGTGACCTCACCGTCCTCAACAAATTGGACTTTAACGTCCGCAAGGGTGAGAAAGTCTCCATCATCGGCCCTTCGGGCTCGGGCAAATCCACTGTCCTGCGAATTCTCATGACATTGGAAGGTATCAATGAGGGAAGCGTCACCGTGGATGAGGAGCCTCTGTGGCACGAACGAAATGCCAGTGGCGAACTGATCGCGGCAAGCGAAGCGCACCTTCGCAAAATGCGCGGCAAACTTGGTATGGTGTTTCAGCACTTTAATCTGTTTCCCCACATGACGGTGCTGCGGAACATAACGGAGGCCCCAGTCCAGGTTCTCGGATTATCAAAAGCTGACGCCCGGTTGCGCGCAGAGGAACTGCTGGAACTTGTAGGCCTTTCTGATCAGGCCAACAAATATCCCAGCCAGCTTTCGGGAGGACAAAAGCAGCGCGTGGGAATTGCCCGCGCGCTCGCCATGCGGCCCAGCATATTACTGTTTGATGAACCAACGTCAGCGCTCGATCCGGAACTTGTCGGTGAAGTTTTAAATGTGATTGGCAAGCTTGCCGATGAACATGATCTCACCATGCTGCTGGTAACTCACGAAATGCGCTTTGCGCGGGAAATCTCCGACCGCGTGTGTTTTTTCGACCGCGGGAGAATTCGAGAAGAAGGTGCGCCTGAAGACATCTTCACCGATCCAACCGAGGTGCGGACAAGAGAGTTTCTCCAGGCCGTGTTGAACTAGGTTCGGCAACCCTGCCCGGAACGACACTCACTCTTGTCAGCAGCGGGAGTGATGCTGTCCGGGCCGTGGCCAGCGACAATGCGAACCTTTTTATTTCAGCCCAGACTTCGAAGGCCAGCATGCGTGCACGTAATATCGTTGCCAGTTTCATTCTCTTTCTATCGATGATCCTGCTATCCGCCCCATCATTCGCCCAGAACGGAAGCGAAGCCGTTTCAAAGCAGGCCAGCAGTGTCGATGACCTGATCCGTATCCTCGAGAACGAAGAAGCGCGTCACGCACTGTTGAGCCGACTGAAAAGTGAAGCTGCAGCCCAAGCCTCGACCACACCAGATTCCGGTGAGCCCACGATTGCTCGCCAGATTGCAGAACAAACAAAAGCGGCGGCAGAGCATATCGTCACTGGAGGAGAGGCCGTTTGGGAGGGTGTCTCCAGCATAGCGACGATTATCTCCGAACCAGACAGCATGAATTATCGCGCTCTTCAGGCGTTTGTTCTCAACGCGCTTCTGGTCGGGGCAGCGCTGTTTGCGTCTTATCTCGTGTTGCGCATGACAACTCATTTTCTACAGCACCGTTTTGCAAGCCGAGCCGATGGCAGACACTGGTCTTTGCGCGTGCTTTTCACGGCCATATCAACGCTCATCGACATTATGGCTGTCGCTTTGTCTTGGGGTGCAGGCTACATTATCGCCCTTCAGGTGGTTGGCGGCGGCACGGGCCGAATGGACATCAACCAGACACTGCTTCTCAATGCATTTCTCATGGTAGAACTGCTGAAGGTCGCCATGCGGACGATGCTGCAGCCGCGCTTTCCAGCTCTTCGCCTGCCTCCTGTATGCGATACGACCGCAGCCTATTGGTATTTCTGGCTGGCGCGAATAATCTCGCTCATTGGCTATACGTTCTTGTTCGTGGCACCCGTTATCGCCTCGCTTGCCTCTGACACGGCAGCGCAAGTGGTTCGCGTCGTGGTGATGCTCACAGTTTTGCTCATCGCTGTGATCATTATTTTACAAAACCGTGACCGGGTGAGACAATCACTCTCTGCGAGAGCGGCAAACGGTCGAGTCGACTTCATCAGTCGTAGCGGAGCATTTTTGGCCGGCATATGGCACCTTCTTGCAATCGCGTATGTCGTCTCGGCTCTTATCGTTTGGCTCGTCAATCCGGCAATTGCGCTGCCCTTCATGGTGTCAGCAACGGTCAAATCGATCCTAGCATTCATTTTTGGGGGCTTGGTGATCGCGTTCGTGGCGCGCTTTGCAAATGCTGGCCTTCGACTGCCGGACGACGTACGGCTTCGTCTGCCAATGCTTCAGGCGAGGCTACAAGCCTTCGTTCCGCTGATGATGCAGATCGTCCGCTCTCTGGTGTCGGCAGGGGTTCTGATCGCGGTGGCTCAGTCCTGGGGATTGATCGATTTTCTAGGCTGGTTGGCATCGGAGACCGGCCAACGCTTCACAACATCAACCATTGCCGCACTGGTCATCCTTTTGCTTGGCTTTCTAGCCTATTTGGCTATGTCATCATGGATCGAATACCGGCTCAATCCCGAATTTGGTTCGATACCGACAAGTCGCGAGAAGACGCTACTCTCCCTGTTTCGTAACGCCTTCAACATTGCACTTGTGATCCTGGTGACAATGCTTGCACTGGCACAAATTGGCGTGAACATCGCACCACTCTTGGCGGGCGCTGGCGTACTTGGTCTTGCGATTGGTTTCGGTGCACAGAAGCTCGTGCAGGACATAATTACTGGCGTCTTCATTCAACTTGAAAATGTCATGAACGAGGGCGATATCGTCAGCCTTGGTAACGTGACCGGCGCCGTGGAGAAGCTTACCATTCGCTCCGTTTCCATACGTTCACTGGATGGCACACTTCACCTCATTCCATTTTCCTCGGTCGACACTGTCTCCAATCTCATGAAGGATTTTGGCTATCATGTTGCGGAAATCCGTGTGGGACTCAGGGAAGACATTGGCGCCGTCAAAAGTGCCATGCAAGAGGCCTTTGATTTGCTGATGCAGACGGAGTGGAAAGACAAGGTGATTGACGACCTGGAAATGCACGGCATCACCGCTTTCGGCGACAGCTTCATAACTGTCAGAGCACGCATCAAGACGTTGGCTGGCAGTCATTGGGGAACTGGGCGAGCCTACAACGAAATCATCAAGCAAGTTTTCGATCAGCGCGGCATCAACATCCCGTTCCCTCACATTTCCCTCGCCGTTGACGCCAGCGGTTCCGGCAACCTACCAAGTACCAACATTTCATAAGACTTCCATCACGGTCAGGACCTGACACGACCAGGCCGGGTCGTCTGCGTCAGCAGCACTTGTTAGGGACAACACAACTTCGTTGCGCCCAGTAAGTCACGTCCACATCTTGTCCGTTCTTTGCGAGCAGTCAGAGATTAGCTCAGCCTTTGGACGTAATGGCAGCGTTTCATCTGCCATTTATACGACGCCATTCAGCAAACAGGGCCAGGTTGCTTTCATCCGTTGCCGGATAAAGACCGATAATTGTGTGGCCTGCCTTAACCCGTTCCGTGACGAAATCCTCATAGGCCGTCATCTCGACGGCCTCGTCAGCAATCTCATCAGCAATTTCAAAGGGTATGACGATAACGCTGTCGTCATCACCCACCATGATATCTCCTGGAAAAACGGCCACGTCACCGCAGCCGATCGGCACGTTGATATCAATTGCCTCATGCAGCGTCAGATTGGTCGGGCTCGATGGTCGGTTGTGATAGGCTGGAATGTCCAGTTCCCCAATCGTCATTGCATCGCGAAAGCCGCCATCTGTAACGACACCTGCCCCGCCACGCACCATCAACCTTGTGATCAGAATATCACCAGCCGAAGCCGCCCGCGGGTCTTTGCGGCTATCCATGACCAGTACCGAACCTTCCGGGCAGGTCTCGATGGCATGGCGTTGTGGATGTTTTGGATCGCGAAACACGGACATCGGATTACGATCTTCACGCGCTGGCATATAGCGAAGCGTAAATGCCGGGCCGACCATGTTGCGGCCCTTTGGTCGTACCGGCCGCACATCCTGGATAGTTTGGTTTTTCAAGCCGCGCTTGTAGAGCGCCGAGCAAAGCGTTGCAACGGATACGCCCATCAGTTTCTCACGGGTATCGGGGTTCATATTATCCTCGTTCCAAATACGTGTTACTCAATTGATGGCGGGCTCGGACACTTTTGCGCCGAACTCGGTTTTCAGAAAATCGAAATCGCAACCCTTGTCTGCCTGCTCGATGTGCTTGGTGAACATAAAGCCGTAACCGCGTTCATACCGTGGCTCAGGCGCGGCCCACGCGGCGCGGCGCGCCACAAGCTCCGCTTCTGGGACGAGCATGTTGAGACTGCGAGCGGGAATGTCGAGTTCGACAATGTCGCCGCTTTTCAACAGCGCCAGAGGACCGCCAACAAATGCTTCAGGTGAGGCATGCAACACGCAGGCGCCAAAACTCGTGCCGGACATGCGGGCATCGGAAATGCGTACCATGTCTCTCAGACCGAGTTTCAGCAGCGCCTTTGGCATGGGTATCATTCCCCATTCCGGCATGCCCGGGCCACCCTGCGGTCCGGCATTGCGCAGTACCAGAACGGTCTCAGGCGTCAACGGATAATCAGGATCATCGATGATAGCCTTCAGTTCGGGGTAGCTGTCGGCGACAAGTGCCGGCCCTTTGTGCCTGTGAAACTTAGGATCACAGGCGGCCGGCTTGATGACGGCGCCATCCGGGCACAGATTGCCCTTTAACACGGCAAGCGAACCCTCATGATAAACAGGATTTGACAGCGGCCGGATAACATCCTCATTCCAGACTTTTACCGTATCCAGCCCTTCCACCAGAGGCTTGCCCGTCACGCAGATGGCGCTCGGGTCAAGCTTGTCACCGAGTTGTTTCATCAACGCGCGAAGGCCTCCAGCATAAAAAAAGTCTTCCATCAGATAGGTCGTGCCGGATGGGCGGATATTGGCGATGACAGGTGTTGTGCGACCGATACGATCAAGATCATCCAGTTCCAGCGGAACGCCGGCACGCCTGGCCATTGCAATCAGATGAATGATCGCATTGGTCGAACAGCCTGTTGCCATGGCGACCGTCACTGAGTTGTTCACGGCCGCTGGGGTAATTATTTTGTCCGGAGTGAGGTCTTCCCACACCATGTCGACAATGCGCCGTCCGCACGCGGCAGACATGCGTTGGTGGTTGGCGTCAGCAGCTGGAATAGACGAGGCTCCGGGAAGCGTAAGTCCCATAGCCTCGGCAATCGCGGTCATCGTTGATGCCGTGCCCATTGTCATGCAGTGGCCATAGCTTCGGGCAATACCACCTTCAATGCCCTGCCATTCCTCTTGGGAAATTGTTCCGGCGCGCCGCTCATCCCAATATTTGAAACCGTCCGTGCCAGAACCCAGTGCCTTGCCTGCATAGTTACCACGCAACATCGGTCCTGCAGGCAGATAGATAAACGGAATGCCCATCGATACGGCGCCCATGACGAGACCTGGCGTGGTCTTGTCACAACCACCCATCAACACGGCGCCGTCGACCGGATGTGAACGCAGCAATTCCTCTGTCTCCATCGCAAGCATGTTGCGATAAAGCATTGTCGTCGGTTTCACGAAATTCTCCGACAATGAGAGCGCTGGCAACTCCATCGGAAAACCTCCGGATTGCAGTACGCCGCGCTTGACCCAGTCAACGCGCTCGCGGAAATGCATGTGACAGGGCTGCGCATCCGACCACGTGTTGATGATCGCGATGATTGGTCGACCTTCCCAATCTTGCGGCGCGTAACCCATCTGCATGGTGCGCGATCGGTGTCCGAACGACCGTTGGTCGTCCGGTATCATCCAGCGCGCTGAGCGCAACCCATTGTAGGTTTTCCGGTCTGCCATTTCATACTCCCGTGCCACAGGGCACCCAAGCTGGATCGATAATATCCGTTATTCAGTGAATGCCTCATCCCGCTTGCGACTGATGCTCGGCGACAATACGAGAGCCAGTACGACAACGGCAAAGACCAGCAATGACAGACTAAGAGGGCTGCGTACGAAGATGGTCGGATCACCCTGGCTGATCAGCATGGCTCGCCGCAGATTTTCTTCCAGCATCGGCCCGAGGATAAAACCCAAGAGCAATGGTGCCGGTTCAAAGCGCATCTTGCTGAGCGCAAGACCGATAACGCTGAAGGCAGCCATGACAAAGACATCAAACACACTGTTGTTGATGCTATAGGCGCCGATACAGCAGAAACCGATAATCGCCGGAAACAGCAAGTGATACGGCACCGTCAACATGCGCACCCAAAGCCCGATCAGCGGCAGGTTCAGGATGACGAGCATAAGATTGCCCGACCACATTGAGACAATCATGCCCCAAAACAGCGCCGGTTCATCCGAGATCACATTCGGTCCGGGTGTGATACCCTGAATGATCATCGCACCAACCATCAGCGCCATGACAGGGTTTCCGGGAATGCCAAGGGTAAGCATCGGAATAAACGATGTCTGCGCACCGGCATTATTTGCAGATTCAGGGGCAGCAACGCCTTCGATTGCGCCTTTGCCGAATTCGGCTTTGTTGGGAGAAATCCGTTTCTCCACCGCATAAGAAGCAAAGGACGCAAGCATCGCGCCACCACCTGGAAGAACGCCCAGAAAAGACCCCAGTGCGGTGCCGCGCAGAACCGGCGCGCAAATCCGCCGAAAATCATCCTTCGACAGCATCAGTCCTGTGACCCGTTTGACGCCGACCGAACGCTCCTGCTCATTTTCCAGATTGCGCAGGATTTCACAGATTCCAAAAATTCCCATGCTGACTGCCACGAAATTCAGGCCGTCATAAAGCTCCGGGACATTAAACACGTAGCGTGGCGTACCGCTTTCCACGTCAGTGCCGATGGTGCCGAGGACGAGACCAAACACGATCATGGCAAAGGCCTTCAGCAGTGAGCCGCTCGCAAGTGCAACAGAGGCGACAAGCCCCAGCACCATCAGCGAGAAATATTCTGCGGGCCCAAATTTGAGCGCAACGGATGCCAGTGGCGGCGCGGCTACAGCAAGCAGGATGGTCGCAACCGAACCGGCAAAAAATGAACCAAGGGCTGCGGTTGCCAACGCGGCACCCGCACGGCCATTTCGTGCCATCTGATACCCGTCAATGGCGGTAACGACAGAAGAACTTTCACCTGGAAGATTGATCAGAATTGCGGTTGTCGATCCGCCATATTGCGCGCCGTAAAATATGCCCGCCAACATGATAAGCGCAGATTCCGGCGGTAACCCGAAGGTAATCGGCAACAGCATTGCAATTGTGGCGGTCGGACCAAGGCCCGGCAGCACGCCGATCGCAGTCCCGAGAAGACAGCCGATAAAACCGTAAAACAAGTTCATCGGCATGAAGGCCGTTGAGGCACCGAGCCAGAGGTTAGAGAAGATGTCCATGTGTAATCCAATCCGGTTGCGCGGCTGGCTGGCAAACCTTAGAAAAAGTCACCGATGAAAGGAATCCAAGGCCCGAAGGCACTGACGGGAAGCGACAAGAGCTTCGTAAAAAGCAGAACAGAACAGGCAGAGAGAAACAAACCAAGTAAGATGGCATGACGCCAGTTCGCATAACGACTTGCCGTGGCAACCCCGACGATGAGCAGGAACATTGTGGCGGCAAGACCTAGTCTGGCCAATAGAAGTCCGAAGCCGATGGGCGCGAGAATGACCAGAAAATAGGCCATCCAGTTCCACGCTTCAGGCCCATCATCTTCCACCTCAACTATCAGTGACTGCACAATGATCAGAGTTCCAAGGGCCATCAGCAGCAGGCTCAGCATGGTTGGGAAATAGCCAGGCCCCATCTGGAAAGAGTTGCCTACCTGTAGATCCCGCCCGAACCAAATGAACAGGAGACCGGTACAAATCATCGTTACGCCGCCGACGAAGTCGCGGCCGTTTTTTATCTTCAGCATGGCATGATACTCGCGTGTGTAAAATGTACCGGCCGGAACTGCGTTCAACTCCTGCCGGCAGATAACATCACTGCAGCGGCACGTTGGCAGCCTTGATAACCTCGGCCCATTTGACCGTTTCACTGTCGATGAAGGCCTGGAATTCAGCCGACGTATTGCCGACAGGCGTTACGCCCATGGCTTTAAGTTTCTCCTGCATCGCCGGATCTGCAATGATCGCCTGAACTTCCTTACTCAGTTTTTCAACAATCTCAGGCGGAGTACCGGCGGGCGCAAACAGACCGTGCCATGAAGTTGCTTCAAATCCCGGAATAACGCTTGCCATTGTCGGCACATCTGGCAACAGGCTGGCTTTTTCCAGGCTTGTTACAGCGAGCGCCTTGACCTTTCCGGCTTTCACCTGCTGGGCCGCGGTCGGGATATTGTCAAACATCATGTCCACGTGACCGGCCACGACATCGAGAATGGCCTGGCTGCTGCCCTTGTACGGCACGTGGGTGATTTTAAGATCAGCCTTGGTTGCCAGAAGCTCGCCAGCCAAGTGGATGGATGTACCAACCCCGGACGATGCATATGTATGCTTTCCCGGCTCGGATTTCAGGAAAGTGATCAATTCTTCAACGGAGTTGGCTTTGATCTTGTCTGGATTGACAACCAGAACGTTGGGCAGGCTCGCAATCAGCGAAATTGGCGCAAAGCCTTTTTCCTTGTCATAAGGCAAAGATTTGTAGAGCGTCTGATTGATGGCGTTGGAGCTCACCGTACCCATGCCAATCGTATAGCCATCCGGCTTCGAACGGGCCAGATCACCAAGACCGATATTGCCACCGGCACCGGGCTTGTTTTCAACGATAAAACGTTGCCCCAGCCTCTTGTCCAGTTGCTCGGCAACCAGACGGCCAAAGGTATCCGTATTTCCGCCAGCGGCAAATGGAACGACAACCGTAACGGTCTTGGATGGATAGTCATCAGCTTGGCTCGACTGTGAGCTAGCTACAGCCAATATGGCGGTAGCGGCCGCCAACGTCATGAAACGTTTGAGGTTCATTATAATTCCTCCTCTTTTCTGGCCTCCCGCCAGCGTTACCTACCCACCCTTCGAAATCCTCCGACGAAGGAATGGAAGCGCTTTCATTATAAAATCAAAATCCTGAACTTCAACCAGCGGGGGTATTTTTTAAAGTATTTTGAATCAACGGATTAACACGTTAACTATGAGATTTTTTATATTGCCACTTGATTATACATAAAATGAAAGCGTAAATCATTTTAATGGGGACTATCACGATGACCGAACACGGCAAGACCAAAAACAATGTTGCAAACGGTCCAGTGACACTTGCCGACATCGCCAAGCTGGCAGGTGTGTCGCCAGTAACAGTTTCACGGGCTATCAACACGCCTAGCCTCGTTAAACCCCGAACGCTGGAAGCCATTGAGCGAGTGATCGCCAAAACCGGTTATGTGCCAAATCTTCTGGCCGGCGGTTTGGCGTCCAGGCGGACCCGGTTGATCGCTGCCATTGTTCCCTCGGTTGCGAGTACAATCTTTGCCGAAACCATCGAAGGTCTGAATGCGGAACTCGTTTCCGCCGGCTATCAGCTGCTTCTTGGTCTTTCCGGTTATGATGCCAGCCGGGAACTGGAACTAACCCGTGCGATCCTGGCACGACGCCCCGACGGCATCATTCTGACCGGCATCACTCACCTTAAAGAGACCCGCGCCATGCTGACGGGGGCTGGCCTGCCCATTGTCGAAATCTGGGATTCCACACCCTCGCCACTCGATACAGCGGTTGGTTTTTCTCATGCAGCGGTCGGCGTTCTGGTGGCTGAACATTTGCTGATCAAGGGGTATGACCGTTATGCACAGGTGGGCGCCAACGATCCTCGCGCTGTCCAGCGCCGTGACGGTTTTGTTGGACGCCTCAAGGGTATTGCTGATGTCGAATTGCCCGAACTCGAAATGAACTCGCCGTCCACTTTCCGTGACGGAAGAATGGCGATGGCTCAGCTTTTGGATCGTGGGGAAGGTACGCTTGGCGTGTTCTGCTCTTCAGATGTGGTCGCTCACGGCGCATTGGCGGAAGCCCACGCCCGCGGATGCAGTATGCCGGACAAACTTGGAATAGTGGGCTTTGGTGATTTCGATTTCGCTCCCCACACACACCCGCCACTAACCACTGTTCGCATTGATCGCCGAGAGATCGGCACCAAGGCTGCCCGCTCAATCCTCAGAAAGATCGAAGGCGACAAAGACGTCGACGCCATGATCAATGTAGACTTCCACATCGTTGCCCGAGGAACGGCCTGACGCATCTTGGTTACGGACGTTTGCCAAATTCAGCCGTTCCGCGCGTCCAATGCCCGGACTGCTCTGAAAGAGTAATGCCCAACCCCGGTCGGGTTGGAACGAGCATACGCCCCTGTTTAATCTCCAGCCGCTCATTAAATAGCGGATCAAGCCAATCGAAATGCTCTACCCACGGTTCCAGCTCGTAGGCTGCTGCCAGATGCAAGTGAATTTCCATAGCGAAGTGCGGGGCAAGCTGCAGTTTCTTGGCCTCCGCCAGCGCGCAAATTTTCAGGAACTGGGTGATACCACCGACACGGGGTGCGTCCGGCTGGATAAAATCCACAGCGTTGTTTTGGATAAGCGCGATGTGCTCGAGAACGCTTGCCAGCATCTCGCCTGTTGCAATGGGCGTATCGAGTTGTGCTGCGAGGGCGGCATGGCCTTCCACGTCATAGGCATCGAGCGGCTCTTCGATCCAGGTTAGGAGATAGGGCTCCATAAGGCGTCCAAAACGCATAGCGCTTGGGCGATCCCATTGTTGGTTTGCATCAACCATCATCGCTGCCCGCCCACCAATATGCTCATGCACTGCAGCAACGCGCTTCAGATCAGCACTCATATCGGGCTGACCAACCTTGATCTTGATGCCGCCGATACCTGACGCAATTGACATTTCAACGTTGTCAATAACCTCTTCGATCGGCGATGACAGGAAGCCGCCTGACGTATTGTAGCACTGCACGGAATCACGGTGCGCTCCCAGCAACTTCGCCAGAGGCAGTCCCGCACGTTTGGCCTTGAGATCCCACAAGGCCACATCAAAGGCCGCGATGGCTTGAACGGCAAGTCCGCTTCGGCCGACTGAGGCACCTGCCCAGCAAAGCTTGTTCCACAACTTGCCGATGTCATTGGGGTCCTCGCCGATCAGGACATGTGCGATTTCCTTGGCGTGCTCGTATTGCCCAGGTCCGCCAGCTCGCTTTGAATAGCTGAAACCGATCCCGCTATGTCCTTGTTTCGTTTCGATTTCCGCAAACAGGAATGCTACTTCCGTCAGCGGCTTTTGTCTGCCTGTTAAAACCTTGGCGTCACTGAACGGTGTTTTCAAAGGCAGGAAGATCGACGACAGCTTTATCCAGGCAATACTGTCCCCAGCGGGCTGAAGTCCCTGCTGACCTGTCTTTAAAGCATGCATATCCATCTATCCGCCTCCCGATTTCGAGCTTCTGTAGAGCTGTCATGCTTGACTGATAACGCGCCAATCCATTTAAGTCCAAGTTGATTATTGTTGAATATCTATACCGGATTTGAATAGATGCTTGATTTAGGACAGGTCCGTTCATTCGTTATGGTGGCCTCTGAACTGAACTTCAGCCGTGCCGCCCGACGTCTGAACATCACACAGCCCCCGCTCAGTCGGCAGATCAAGTTGCTGGAGCAAACACTGGATGTTACACTTTTTGAAAGGAATAGCAGACGTGTCGTCCTGACACCTGCAGGCCTGACATTTCTAGTCGAGGCCCAGAAACTCCTGGAAATCGGCAATGCCGCTGTCACGGTGACCAGAAGGGCTGCTCGCGGCAGCGCCGGATCTGTCAAGGTCGCATTTGTTGGTGCCGCCACTTACAGCTTCTTGCCGGGCTTCATCAGTCAGGCCCGCGCTCTTGCTCCCCAAATTGAACTCGAACTGGTGCAAATGGAAACGGCCGAACAGCTTCAGGCTATCAATGGCGGAGAAATTGATCTTGGCTTGTCTCGTCCGCTAACCGGCGCGCACCACCTTGAAAGTCTTTGTGTCGCGCGCGAAACCATGATGCTGGCCATTCCCCGCACCCATCCGCTAGCGGCCAAACGCCGGTCGCCGCTGGATGCCCTCAATGGCGAGCCCTTCATCATGTTTTCGTCTGCAGCACGTTATCTGCACGACAAACTCGCTCGGCTAATGGCGGAAAACGGCGTCACACCGCGTATCGTGCAGAATATGACACATTCGCAGGCAATATTGTCACTGGTCAGCGCAGGTATCGGTCTGGCAATCGTACCCGCTGGCACCCAAAATGCTTGCTTCGATAATGTCGTATTTCGTGCACTGGATCTGAAGCACGAATGTATTGCCGAGCTTCACGCCATATGGAGCCCGGGCAATCGAAACGCGCTGATGTGGGACATACGCGAGATTGCCACTACGAGCGCCGAATTGCGATGACGAATAGTTGCTGCGACCTGGTGCCTCGAGTTGATTGGAACGGATCGGCAAAAAACCACGTGCACCGACAGCGGCGATGGCTGACTAAGTCAGTTGGAAGAGAGGCTGACACTAAATCAATTGGTTGTGGGTTTGAGCACTATATCTCCATTCAAGATGCGGCAGAGGTCACAGGCGTTGCGCGATGAGTTGCTGCACAAGGATTTCTACCTCTTCGCTGTCATTGCGAACATAAATACGCATCGAATAACCCGGCTCCGCGGAACCGGCGATAGCTCTGAGAAGATTAACAGTAGCCGTCGTCCAGAAATCGGCATCACTTGGACGAAGCTGAAGCGGAACCTGACCCATGGCAATCAGCAGATGTTCTCGACCAAGCTGGGGACTTGTTTTGCTTAACATTGACGAAGCGATCTCAAAGAAAGCCCGACGAGCAACCGACGCATCTATATCCGGAACCTTGATGATTTCGGAGGGAGGAAATTTTTGGAAAGAAGCTTGGCGCTGGTTTGGGAAAACAATCTGGCCTGAAGCCTCGTTCTGCCACCCTTTAAGCAGTTTTTTCAAAAGTCGATCCGATGGTAAATTGCCGTATTCCAAACTCTGAACCATGGTCGAAGTAATCGCTAGAGGAGAATATTTCCGCAGCGCAAGCGACGCCAAAAGTTCAGAGCCTTGCTGGTTCATCAACCAATAAAATTGCGAAAAAATTTCCCGTTCGGACACCTTCGACACACGTGTCCCAACTTGTTTCATGAAATGTTCCAACACTACCGCCTGGAACATCTCTTCATCGGCTTCTGATAGACTTGAGTGATGCTGGGGAGGCATTACTTTCCATAACAGCTGCTGCCTTAACGCTGACTCATCGCTGTTAGGTTCGTTGATGAGCGCGGAAAATAGCAACAACATTTCCTCAATGGACACTCGGAGTGCCGAATCTCTCGCGCGGTAAAGCAACGACAAGACCCGCAGTTTCTCGTCGCGTTGTTCATTCCACCAGAGCTTGGTCGAGAGGAGCTGGGCCTTGTTTCGTCGCTGATACAATTCAATTGGCGAAATTTTTACTTGGGTAAGAACGCCTTGGTGTGTGACAAATAGCTTGGGCAGCCAGAGTTTATTCTGCAACGCGCCGGCCGTCGTATTGACGCCAAGAGAACGCAGGGGAACCCCGTCAGGGTGGTCTGATTGGATACGTGAGACAAACCCGAAAAATCTTGAGTAATCAAGGCCAAAGCCTTTTGCAGGCCCCTCTAACGCGGAAACAAATGTATCCGCAATAATCTGCTCGGTCGGACTGGAGTACAAGTGCCGCACTTCCCAGATCCAAGCGACCTGAATACCTCCAAAAAACAAAGTGATGAAAAGCGCGCCCACTTCAATAGTTGAGACGAAAGCGCCAAGTCCACTTAATCTGTACGGTATTCGTAAACTGATCCCAACACATCGCTTCTCCCTGTTCCAGATTTTCTTCCGGTCAACATCAATAACGTTGTGAATCAGCCTATTGAGAATGAGTTCCTCTGACCTGAACGCTAATAGAATACGCAAAGCCACGACCAGTAGTAAGCTGGTTATCCCGGCTAACAGGTAGTTACTTGTCTGCGAGACTAATGGCAAAGATGCTGCCATCACGCTCAGCACAAGCAGCGACAATCCAATCTTTCTATCGACATACCGTGTGACTGTGTAAGCAGTCGAAACTGCTCTGAGAGGATTGAAAATCCAAGGCCAGCGGCCGTCTTCAAGCGCGCGCTCATGATACCGCCCGAGGTCGACGTCCTCCACGTCGCCAGGCTGTTCGCCGATTGGAAAGACAGGTATTTTTCCTTTGAAGTACGCTTCACGACCCACCGCACTCCGATGCAGGATGTCGTTTCCCTGGCGCGCAATGTGTGCCCACTCGAAGTAAATCTGCGCAGACCTTATATCGCATACGCGAAACAGGAAATCGCCACGCTCGGAAAAGCGAGCGCTGCATTCAATAGCATTGACGACGGCTGCAATCCCCTGCCCCGCGCAGTAGCCGTCCAGACGATCTAGCTCGTTAGTTTTATACGGCGGGAACAAACCAGTTATTCCGCGAGCAACAGCTACAATAAACGCATCATGGCTGGCTAGAGCCAACTCGCTGGCAGCACGATCAAACAGCTCAGTCCAAGGACTTGCTGACCACATTGCATCTTCCTGCAATCTAGTTCTTTTTTTACGACATTCAGCGAGCAGTTGTTCCAGCGACTCGAAGAGCTTCTCCGCATCCGCTGTGCGATCGATCACTTCTCCGGTTGGTTGACGAAATAACGGCGAGTAATCCGTACGCTGTTGAGGTACAGCTCTCAGGGTACCGGGCTCAACTACATCTTCGTCCGCAACTAAGACATCCACATCGGATGAAACACAGAAATCATTGTAATGCTCATCCTGCGACGTGTCTGCTGTGTCTTCGTTGCGCATCCTTTGCCATTTAGCCTGTGCGATCGCCGACGTCCGAGCTTCGACAAGCCTCTGAAAGCCGACAGGATCTTCATCAGGCCGAAAGTCGCGCAATCTCCGAGCGTATGCTTTCCGAATAACTCCTTCATCACTTGTCGCCTCGATCTCAAGCAGAGCCCAGCAACTCGCTGTCATAAGCCTCTGCTCCTGGCTTCGAACATATTCAACCGCTGAGTAAAACGAGCCCGAAGCTCATCGACGTTTCGCAAATGTTGATCATTTAGGCTCGACAGGAACTCGATAAGAGTTGCCGATACTTCATGCCGGTTTTCCCCAATGGTTTCCGCGTATAGGCGCTCTGCACGAGCAATCAGCGCGATATTTTCTTGCTGCTCGCGAGGCGCGACCTTGATCTTGCTCAGCTCCGCAAATCTACGTTCCAGCTCTGCATCAGACAGGCCAGACTGATTATTGAACATCTTGCGATGCACTTCACCAGTCGACATTACACGTACTTCCACTTCGAGCACGCCATTAACGTCATAGGTAAATCGGACACCAATCGACTGATGGCCAGCCCTGTCAGGCGGTATAGCGACGTCGATCCTGCCGATCAGAATATTCTGTGAGGGGCGTATGTTCTCACCCTGATAAACCTCGACATTTATTCTCTGTTGCTGATTATGCAGTGTGGAGTAGAACTGCTCACGGCTTTGGGGAACAGACGCATTTCTCTCGATTATCGGCGACATGATAGGCTCGTCTATTTTGTAATCGGTATTTGTAGCCGCGATCCCCAATGTAAAAGGGCACACATCCGTCATGATAATTTCGTCGAGCGCACCATCGCGAGCGTGAAGAGCTGCCTGTATGGCGGCACCAAGGGCGATAGCGTGATCCGGTTTTGGATAAGTTAAAGGAAAACGGCCGAACAGGCGGGTTACAAGATTCCTTACAAGTGGCATGCGTGACGCACCACCGACCAATACGATCTGATCAATGGACGTCGATGATACACCCGCATCGTGAATAACCCGTTCTATAGGATGGCGTAGCCGACTTATAAGTGGCTTCCAAGCATCCTCAAGCTGCTGTCGCAGCAGCACACCTTCTAAAAGCGTTTGCCCTAGTTCAATGCAATACTCACATTCCGGACGATCCGTTAGGGCGTTTTTTAGAGCAGAAGCCTCCTTTAGAAGGCGCTGTTTGTCTCCGGAGTGTAGGGACACAAAATCCAGTTTATGATTGTCGAGAATGAATTTGGATAAAACATCGCGGAAATCATCGCCACCCAGAAGGGAATCTCCTGTTGACGCACAAATCTCCATAACCCCGTCGAACTTATGCAGCAACGACACATCGAAAGTGCCTCCGCCAAGATCAAGTACTAAAAACTGGCCGTCAGCTGTAGCTTCCAGACCGTGCGCAAGCGCCGCAGCCGTAGGCTCGTTTATAAGCCGTGAAACAGCCAGTCCGGCCAAATGAGCGGCATTCAACGTTGCCCTACGTTGCGGATCGCTGAAATATGCCGGTACAGAGATTACGACATCGGTCACTTTCTCTTTCAGAAATGTTTCAGCATCATCCTTCAGGCTTTTCAAAACCATGGCTGACAACTCTTCAGCTCGCCACTGTTTTCCTTTGAGTTTCACCTCATGGTCAGTTCCCATCCAGCGCTTGAACGATGCGACACTTCTGTCGGGGTGTGTTATCAGGCGATCAAGTGCTGGTTGTCCCACAATGATCTCACCATCATCGGATATACTGATTGCGGATGGCGTAAGGTAGTCGCCTAGGGCATTTGGAATAAGTTCTGCGCTGTCTGCATTCCAATATGAAATGAGGGAATTAGATGTTCCCAAATCAATTCCTACGAGTGCCATGTGTAAAACTCTAAAACCTAAAGATGAATTTTATCCGGATTTAAAGTCTGTTTGGCTTTTCGAAAAGCTTTATTGGGCGACCTTGGCAGCTCGAAATTGTTCTTGGTTACCAACTGGTTCATCGACGCGAGACAATTGATGCGAGGACTTCGAAATTAAAGAAGTCGGTTATAAACCAGAAAGTTGCGACGATGAGCCAAATCGATGCAAGTGTCAGCTCGCCGATCGTAGGTCGGGAAGGAAGATGCGGTTTCCCGCATTATGGAACTTACCAATGGCCAAGGTGTTGACGCGGCTATTCGCTTAATATGACTTTAGCCACACCACAAGCGGAGCCAAATTTGCTGCGAAACTCTCAAAACCCTGAGCGTGTCTTTTGTTCGTCAAACCCGTTCCAAAGCGATCGCAATACCCTGTCCCACGCCGATGCACATTGTTGCCAGCGCATACTTTCCCTTGCCCAGAGAAAGTTGAAGCGCGGCTGTTCCTGCAATGCGGGCGCCCGACATACCCAACGGGTGGCCAAGCGCTATCGCGCCGCCATTTGGATTGACGCGCGGGTCATCATCGGCGATGCCGAGCTCTCTTAACGTTGCCAGGCCTTGTGATGCGAAAGCTTCGTTGAGTTCAATGACATCGAAGCGGTCCTGTGTGAGGCCGAGCATCGTCATCAGCTTCTTAGAGGCCGGTACTGGGCCAATGCCCATGACGCGCGGAGGAACACCGGCTGCCGCACCGGCCAGAACACGGGCACGTGGCGTCAGACCATATTTTTTTGCGGCTTGCTCGGAAGCGAGTATGAGAGCGGCAGCGCCGTCGTTGACCCCGGAGGCATTACCCGCTGTCACCGTTCCCCCTTCCTTCCTGAAAGGTGTGCCGAGTTTGGCAAGGGCTTCAAGCGTTGTTGCTCGGGGATGCTCATCTTGGGACACCATGATGGCATCGCCCTTTCGCTGCGGGACAAAAACCGGGATGATTTCTCGGGCAAGTCGGCCATTTTCCTGTGCAGCCGCGGCTTTCATCTGGCTGCGAAACGCAAATGCATCCTGATCTTCGCGAGAAATCCGGTAATCTTGCGCAACATTTTCCCCCGTTTCGGGCATGGAATCGACGCCATACAGTTTTTTCATCAATGGATTGATGAAACGCCAGCCAATCGTCGTGTCATGGATTTCCGCATGACGGGAAAACGCCGTGTCCGCCTTGGGCATCACAAAAGGCGCACGGCTCATGCTTTCCACGCCTCCAGCGATCATTAAGTCTGCTTCGCCTGATTTAATAGCGCGGGCGGCGGTCATCACCGCATCCATACCGGAACCGCACAGGCGGTTGACTGTGGTGCCACTAACGGAAACCGGTAGCCCAGCAAGAAGTAGCGACATACGCGCGACATTCCTGTTGTCTTCCCCTGCCTGATTGGCACAGCCATAAATGATGTCTCCAATCGCATCCCAGTCGACGCCAGTATTTCGTTCGACAAGCGCCTTGAGCGGCAAAGCTCCGAGATCGTCAGCGCGTATCGAGGAAAGCGCCCCGCCAAACCGGCCAATGGGGGTTCTGACGTAGTCGCAGATGTAAGCTTCGGCCATAGGTATTGCCCTCACAAATCAGGAACGACGAGGTCGGCGACCGCCCCGTCGACATGCAGCGCTGCTCCGGTCATGGCTTGCAGATCATCAACGCTCATGCCGGTAAGTTTCTCCCTCAGCACAAAACGCCCCTGAGCGACGTCGATGACAGCGTGGCTGGTGTAGATGCGTGTGACGCAAGCAACACCGGTCAACGGGAACGTGCATTTCTCAACCAGCTTCGGCTCGCCGTTCTTGGTCACGTGCTCGGTGATGACAAAGACCTGCTTCGCGCCGTGGACAAGATCCATCGCACCGCCGACCGCTGGCACACCCTTAGAACCGACCCGCCAATTCGCAAGGTCTCCATTTTGCGCAACCTGTAAGGCACCGAGAATAGCGACATCGAGATGACCGCCGCGCACCATGGCAAAACTGTCTGCATGATGGAAGAACGCGGCACCGGGCTTCAAAGTCACAGCCTTTTTCCCGGCATTGATGAGATCCCAATCCTCCTCACCGACCTTCGGCGCCTCTCCAAAATCGAGGATGCCGTTTTCCGTGTGGAATATCGCTTCCCGGCCGGGTGGTTGGTATCGCGCAACCATCTCCGGAAAACCGATACCAAGGTTGACATAGGCACCGTCAGCGATGTCCTGGGCTGCACGCCAGGCAATCTGCGCGTTGCTTAACTTGTTTTCTTCGTGAATGGCACTTGTCATGCGTAAGCAACTCCGGCCCGAATGAGTTCCTCTTCCTGTTGTGGCTGTGACACCTCGACAAGACGATCGACAAAAATCCCGGGGGTCACGACATGTTCGGGATCAATTTCCCCGGGTTCAACAATGCCAGAGACTTGAACAATCGTCCTGGCAGCGGCCATGCACATCAACGGATTGAAGTTGCGTGCGGCCTTGTTGTAGATCAGGTTGCCATGGCGATCGCCGAGATGAGCCTTGATGATGGCGAAATCGGCCTTGAGCCAACGCTCCTGAACATAATGCCTGCCATCAAACTCGCCGATCGGCTTTCCGTTGGCAAGCTCCGTGCCGTAGGCGGTCGGCGTGTAGAATGCCGGAATTCCTGCTCCGCCCGCACGAATACGCTCCGCGAGCGTGCCTTGCGGAACAAGCTCAAGTTCGATTTCACCAGCAAGATACCTGTCAGTAAATGCACGGGGATCAGACGATTTCGGAAACGAACAGATCATTTTGCGGACCATGCCCGCATCGATCATGGCAGCAATTCCGATCCGGCCATTTCCGGCATTATTGTTTATCACTGTCAGGCCTTTCGGCCCTTTGTCGATCAGTGCGTGAATAAGTTCAATCGGCGCACCGGATCCTCCGAAACCACCGATCATCACCGTTGCACCGTCACCAATTTCCGAGACGGCTTGCGCAAGGTTCGGGCTCGTCTTGTCCATCCTACGACCTCCACGGATGTAACTTCGATGGCCCCGTTAAGGAGCCTTGTCTAATTTTCTACCGCTGCCCATTGTCGACCTCAACCGAATTGTGCGATATACTGTATTTGTTTACATATCGCACAAACGAGAAATGAAGTGGCCATCAAGCAAAATGACATGATGGGCGGATTAGCCAAGGGCCTACGCGTTATTGAAGCATTTACCGCCGAAACACCGCGCTTGAGCATTTCGCAAACTGCGGACATCACGGGACTGGACCGAGCCACCGCCCGACGATGTCTGTTGACCCTCGCAGAACATGGGTACTGTGCGTATGATGGCAAATTCTTCACCGTGACCCCGCGTGTGCTGCGGCTCGGAACAGGATGCCTTGCGTCCATGCCATTGCCACGCATCGTCCAGCCTTGGCTTGATCAACTGTCGGAAAAGATCGGTCAGAGTACGTCTGTTGCTATTCTGGACGATGCGGAAATCGTTTACGTGGCCCGTGCAGCGCAGAGAAGAGTGATGTCGATTGCTCTCATGCCCGGGTCACGACTTCCGGCCTACTGCACATCTTTGGGACGCGTTATGCTGGCGGCACTGGCTGAACATCACGTTCTCGACATACTGGCGGGCCATCCGCTCCAAGCCAGAACTTTGCGTACACTCAATGATGTCGACGCGATAATGGCAGAGTTGGAACTGGTGAGAAAGCAAGGATATGCCGCGGTCGACCAGGAGGTAGAGCAAGGGCTGCGATCTGTCGCGGTTCCACTTAAAAATGCGCGCGGCATTGTCATCGGGGCTCTCAATACGGGGCTCGCAGCCTCCCCTGAGCCCATGACACAGGTCATTGAGACCTATCTGCCGTCATTGCTGCAGGTAAGCCGCGAGCTTCAAGGCGTTCTCGCCTGAATCTGAAAACGATTGGCGGGTCTCAAATTAGCGGGAGAGAGGCTGCGACCTCACATATGATCTGCACCAGATAGCATTGTCATGCCGACGAGCCCTGATGTGTTACTCGTGTCACTCGAGTTGATCTGCAGTGCACACAGTCGTTCATCAAAGACACCAACAGCGCATCCTTCACCGACAGTGGATTAGCTAGTGCTTGCGATCAAATCCCTTGTTGCATGGCGCCCAGAGATAACTTCAATCTGGATGCTATAGAAAACGGGAGTGAGGCCTACAGCATCCTTGGACTTGTACATTCCCGGTTCCCACCAGTTGGCCCTCTGCTGTAAAAGAGACCAGGCATACATATGTTCATCATGCCATTTTTCGTCGTCAGGCAGTTCTTGATAGCGGCCCTCAAGAAGGACGCTCTGCCATTCATCCGGTGTGACCAATTGCTCAATCTGGACGCAGGCGTGCGGGTTAAGTCGAAGACTGTCGATCTTTTTGCCCGGTAATGAAAAGCTGTAAAAGGCGCCGTCCCTGAAAGCATACCGTATTGGAACGACATAAGGACGCTCGTCACAGATGCAGCCGAGATGACCAATCTGGTTGACCGAAAGCATCGTCTCGCATTCCTGCCTTGTCATATCTCGCAAATTCATTTTGGAGCTCCTGTTTACCCGCAGCGATACGGTTTGCGTACACACTGTAGTTTGCTGGCAGAGCGCTATTCTTGCTCCTTTTGCGCCAACTTTGCCACCCATCATGTTTACCGTCAGTCATGCTTCGCACGAGGGTTATCTGCCAATAGAATTGGCGCACATCAGACGTCAGCAGATGAACGGAAATAAACATCCGGATAGTGGCGGGGATGCGGTAGCACGTTGGGCAAAACGGCATCCGACTTGAGGCTAAAAACCGGAATAGTTATCCGGACCATGTTTGAAACTTGGCACTTGCCACTTGGTCATCGAAATACGCCACTTCCATGCGCTCATATCATCTAGGGGCATTTGATTTGAAATCACAAGGGCGGCTGTCAGCTACAGCAGGACGCGGGCAGGCCGAAGAATGCAATGGCTTAATCGGTGTCGCAATGAAACCATTGCATTTAGAGCATCACAGAGGTTGCATGTTCCAGCCTCAAAAATCGAACGTGCCCTATGGATTGCGCGGGTCTACTTTGTGACCGTCAGCATGGCATGCATGCCCGCTCCATAGTGGCCCTTGATATTGCATAACAGGACATATGATCCAGGAACTAGCTTAACTTTCAACTGCCCGTCAGCGCCAGGCTTTAACTCGGCAACTTCGCCCATGCTGTGCAGGGCATTCTCGTCGACCCTATTCTTGGATTTGTTGATGGAGATCATCTGATCCGCTGACTTCAGCTTGACGAGCACCATTTCGTGCTCTTCTGTCATGGCGTCATTGTGAACCAGAAACGTCGTATCACCGGCCTTGATCGTCGACTGATCGAGCGTCAACGTCATCGGACCGCTACCTTCGCCTCCTTCGACAACCTTAATCGTAGTCGCTGCGAACACAGGCGCTGCGACGCAGAACGCAGCACAGGTCATAAAAATTCTCTTTAGGATGCGCATTGTATGTTCCCTTGGTTTGTCATCGGGAACCAGCTCATAGAAATCAATGCTGACATCAGCCTGAATGATCAAACTCTCACTGATCCTCCCTTGAACCAACTTGGCAAAAGGTGACTGTAGCGCATGCGATTATTTCCGCACTGCCGTCGTTCCACCGTAAATTAGGCTTATAAATCCGTCCTTATAACTCCCCGCTTGAGAAGGACGGGCAATGAGAAAACAAACACGTCAACAGACAGCCGTGTGTATGCTTTCGGCGACCATGTTCTCGCTCACCGGGACGGCGCATGCCGACTGCCGCTCAGCCCTTAACACCCCCAACTGGAGCCAAATAGCGCGGTCAGTTTCCACTCTACAGCTTTGTGAGCAAATCCCCGTCGGCCCAAATCGAACAGCAAGGTTCGACATCGTTTCACTCGATACCTGCTCCTTTCCCAATAACGTCGTATCGGTCACAGCAAAGGCGATGCTGACCTGCCAGTCGGGAGAAGACTCTTTCGTCCAAATGCCAGCCGTTGATAGTGAAGTCACGGTTGCAGCCACGCTCGATATGGCGGCGTGTCGTATCATAAGTTCTGATCTCAAGGTCAGTGGTGAGATTGGTGCCATTCTGTCGAGCCTGGAAGATGTTCAGGCAGCTGCGCGTAACTGGGCACAATCAAATTTATCGCGGCTTTGTGCAATGCAGCGCTGACAAAGCCTTATTCTGTCATATCTCACGTCACGGTGGTTCTTTAACGCAAATCACCTTTTGTACAGTCGAGCGTAAAGAGAAGGCATTCGGATAGGTATTCGATTTTGCCTCTCCACGCACTGTGGCCGATAGGGCGCGTTCTATCATTCGGGTGCCGAAGCCTCTGCGTTTGGGTGCTGCAACGCGAGGGCCGTTCGTTTCGTGCCAGACAAATTGAAAGCGCTCACCTTCGACAGTCCACTTGATGGAAACACCTCCCGTCTCAGTCGGTAGCGCACCGTACTTGACAGCATTCGTGGCGAGCTCATGCAAGGCCGCGCTTCTTTTTTGTTCGTCATGGAGGCTGTTTCATCCAAACTGATCAGCAAGGTAATTAATTTCCTTTATGCTAACACAGCGGAAAAAAGTAAGGCGACCATGGTCGACCCACATCTGGTTCCTGACAGATTGGCTTGCTGCGAAGCTCAGTCCTGTTGAGCAGCAGACGAAACTACTTGATAAATGCGTGAGGGAAGGCGAGCCATCGTGGCAGCGCCATGGCTGCGGGCGCCGACAGTCGCCACCTTGTCTATGCTGATACCGAAATCAGCAGTAAATGTGGTAACAGCGACAAGAATCTTCTAGTGCTGCGGCGAAGCTAATCTGCAACCCGAACCACGACCTTTCCCTTGGCGCGCCCGGTCTCGACATAGGCCAAGGCTTCCGGCATCTGCTCAAAGGGGAACACCTTGTCCACCACCGGACGGATGATGCCGGCGTCTATTAGCTTAGCGATTTCACGCAATTGCTGTCCTTCTGCGCGCATGAACAGGAAGGAGTAATTAACGCCCCGGCTCTTTGCTTTTTTCAGAATACTGCGGCTCAGCAGCCGCATCACGAAACGCAGGAACAGGTTCAACCGCAGCGATTTGGCGAAGGGACCGTCCGGCGGGCCGGAAATCGAGATGAGCTTTCCACCGGGTTTGAGGACGTTGAGTGACTTTTCCAGCGTTTTGCTGTCCTGGCTGTTGAGCACCAGGTCATAACCGCTCAACACCTGCGCGAAGTCTTGCGTCTTGTAATCGATCACCACGTCGGCACCGAGGCTTTTGACCAGCGCGGCATTGGCAGCACTGGTGGTGGTCGCCACGGTTGCGCCGAGGTGTTTGGCAAGTTGGATGGCAAAGGTACCGACACCGCCGGAACCAGCCTGGATGAACACCTTCTGGCCGGGCTGGACCTTTCCCACCTCAACCAGCGCTTGCCATGCGGTCAGGCCGACCAGCGGGATCGATGCGGCCTCCTCCATGTAGAGGCTTTTCGGCTTTGGCGCGAGGTCTGCGGCGTCAACCGCGATCATCTCTGCAAAGGTGCCAACCCTCTGATCTCGCGGGCGGGCGTAAACCTCATCACCTACCTTGAACTCTCGCACATTGACGCCAACACGAATTACCGTTCCGGCCAGGTCGTGGCCGAGAATGAAGGGCGGCCGATACGGCAGAAACAACTTGAATTCGCCGTCACGAAGCTTGGAATCCAGAAGGTTGATTGCGCTGGCGTTAATGCGAACCAACACATCATCGGCACCGATTTCAGGATCGGGCATATCCGCCAGACGCAACGGGCCGTTCTTCTTGTATTTGTCGACGACAAAGGCTTTCACGGGCTTTCTCCAGTGTGAAACGACTGTCAGCTCAGGCAGCCGGAAAAGCCAGGGCTTTCAGCACGAACTTTGAATGCTATTGGACTATCCCACCGTGACCGGCATCACCTTAGATCACGAGCCCGGCATCGGGAATACGACAGGCCATCAGGCGATGTTGAACTGTTTGCGCAGGATGCGATCAAACAGCGCACGCGGAAGGAAACGCCGGGCAAAGGAGGTCTGTCGTGCAGCCTTGCCTGAAGGGTAACGCAGACCCGGCTTCCCGGCCTGTGCAGCCGCAAGGATGGTCGCTGCGACATCATCTGCCGTGTCGCCTGCCGCCATGGCAGCATTAAACGCGGACTGATATCTGGCGAATGTCTCGCGGTACGCCGCAACGGGACGATCGCCCTGCGGTGAGTTGGCTTCGATGGAGGTCTTGGTGGCCCATGGCTCGATGACGGCAACGCGGATGCCGAAGCCCCGCACCTCATGATCCAGGGATTCGGAATAACCCTCGATTGCGTGTTTGCTTGCCGTGTAATAGGCGCCGAAGGGGCCGGGAATAAGCCCCACGACCGAGCCGATATTGAGGATCCGCCCACCGGCCTGCTGACGCATGATCGGAAGGACCTCGTTGGTCACCCGTACGACACCCAGAAAATTGGTGTCGAACAGGGCACGAACCTGCTCGATGGAGCTTTCCTCAGCCGCGCCCGATATGGCGTAGCCGGCATTGTTGACCAACAGGTCAATGCGGCCAAGTTCGGCATGGGCCAGCGCCACGGCGGCGGCAACGGAGGCGTCCGAAGTCACGTCGCAAGCGATCATCCGTATGCCGTGGCGGATCTCGCCAGCCGCCGCCTTGCGGCTGGTGCCAATGACACGGAAACCCGCCCGGCTTAGCGCCAATGCTGCTGCCTTGCCGATGCCGCTGGATGCACCGGTGACGAATGCAGTTTTCTGTCCTTTTGGTGTCAAGGTGGTCATAGCTTTCTTCTCGATCTGGTGCGCGACAGCCTGCCGCGCAGCCCTGGGAGTTGCCGGAGGGAATAGTCATTGATTGATGATGATTGGCATTACAGGGAGCCGTACTGACGCACGGCTCCCATTGCTTAGCTGCCGGACGTCTCGTTAAAGCGCGGATAGTCGGTATAACCCGCAGCACCGCCACCATAGAGCGTGGCCGGATTCATTTCCGCCAGCGGTGCGCCGCTTTGCAGCCGCTCTACCAGATCCGGATTGGCAATGAACGGACGACCGAAGGCGATAAGATCCGCCTTTTCATCGGCCAGTTGCGACGTTGCCAGGTCCAGATCATAGCCGTTATTGGCGATATAGGTCTTGGAGAAGCGGCGGCGCAGTGACGCGTAATCAAATGGTGCCACGTCGCGTGGGCCGCCTGTCGCGCCTTCAACGACATGAAGATAGGCAATGCCAAGCGCATCGAGCTGATCGACGATATAGTCGTACTGTGCCTGCGGATCGCTGCTGGAAATTCCGTTGGCGGGCGAGACCGGCGAAATCCGGATGCCGGTGCGTTCTGCGCCAATCTCCTGCGCCACCGCTGCGGTGACTTCCAGCATCAGACGCGCTCGGTTTTCCTCCGAGCCGCCATAGGCATCGGTTCGGACATTGGCACCGTCCTTGGCAAACTGTTCCAGCAGATAGCCATTGGCGCCGTGAACCTCGACGCCATCGAAACCGGCCTCAATGGCATTGGCGGCGGCCTTGCGGAAGTCGTTGACGATGCCAGCCAGTTCATCGATTTCCAGCGCGCGAGGCTCTGAAACATCAACAAAGGCATTATTGACGAAGGTCTTGGTTGCCGCGCGAATTGCGGAGGGCGCAACCGGCTTGCCGCCATTGGGCTGCAGGTCGACATGGCTGATGCGACCGACATGCCAAAGCTGCAGGACGATGCGTCCGCCCTTTCCATGCACGGCGTCGGTTACCTTGCGCCAGCCATCGATCTGCGCCTGGGTATAGATGCCGGGCGTGTCCTGGTAACCTTGCCCTTGCTGAGAAATCTGGGTGGCTTCGGAAATGATCAGACCAGCCGACGCACGCTGGGCGTAATATTCCGTGGCCAGTTCGCCGGGCACGAAGCCCGCGCCGGCCCGGTTGCGCGTAAGCGGCGCCATGACGATGCGGTTTGCAAGAGTGAAGGCGCCAAGGGTGTAGGGTTTGAAAAGCGGGTTGTTGGTCATAATGTGTACCTGTGGTGTTTGTTCTGCTGTGGCGTTGGCTTGCTGAGGGGGATGCTCAGGCTGGCGTCCGATACCGCTGCGCTGGAGCAGCGTTGCCATAGTTGCCGAGCATGGCTTTGCGTGCCCCATCAAAAGCGTCCCACTGTCCGTCGTCGTGAAGCGGCGGTATCGTCACCGGTTCGCGACGATCAAAGCCGACCAGGGCAGCATCCACCAGATCGCCCACTTCCATGACATTGTTCATGGCGTTTACATCTGCGCCGACATGATCCCAGATTTCGGTGCGGGTCGTTGCAGGAAGCACAGCCTGAATGTAGACGCCCTTGGGGCCGAGTTCGTGCGCAAGCCCCTGCGAGAGGAACAGGACAAAAGCCTTGGTCGCGCCGTAAACCGTCATGCCGAATTCCGGCGCGAGGCCAACGACCGACCCGATATTGACGATTGCACCCTCACCCGCTGCGGCAAGACGCGGCGCAATGGCGCCGGCAAGCCGGACAAGCGCGGTGGCGTTGAGTGCAACGAGCTTGGTCATGTCGTCTATGCTCTGGTCGACGAAACTTCCGCCGATTGCCGTTCCGGCATTGTTGACGAGAATGCCGATGCGCGCATCGTCCCGCAGCCGGGTCTCTACCTTAACAAGGTCCGCCGTATTCGTGAGATCGGCCGGGAGGATATCGATCGTCACGCCGGTTTGCTGGCGAAGACGGCTGGCAAGCGCTTCCAAGCGGGCCACGTCTCGGGCCACTAGCACAAGATCATGGCCCCGACGCGCAAAGCGTTCGGCATAGGTTGCGCCGATGCCAGTTGAGGCACCCGTTATCAGGACTGCAGGAATTTGGCTCATCGGATTGCTCTTTTCTGTCGTTGATCCTATATTCATGACGATCATCATGAATGGATTTAAATATGATAGCCATCATGTAAAAGTCAACTGTGATTACGGAGAAATTTGAAATGAAGGTCAGCCGGGAACAAATGGCGGAGAACAGACGCCGCATTCTGGACGTCGCCAGCCTGTTGTTTAAGGACAAGGGGTTTGAGGCGGTCAGTGTTGCAGAGGTTATGAAGGCGGCCGGCCTGACCCATGGCGGGTTCTATGGGCATTTCAGCTCAAAGGATGATCTGGTGGCGCAGACGCTGGCGCACGCGCTTGCGGCAGATAGTTTCGCAGGCGCAACCTTCAGCGATTTCGTTGCCTCCTATCTGGCGCCTCGACACCGTGACAACCCCGGCAATGGATGCCCGACCGCCGGTCTGGCCGCCGCCATTCGCCACCAAACGCCCGCAGCGACAGCCGCGATGACCGAAGGTCTGCGCGCACAACTCGCCCGCATCGAAAAGGCGCTTCCGGACCAAGGTGCGACCGACGCGCGCCGTGCAGCAATAGGAAGCTGGGCAGCAATGGTGGGCGCAATCATTCTGGCAAGAGCGGTCGATGATCCCGAATTGTCAAACGAGGTTCTTGATCAGACCCGCGCCTGGATCGACACGCGTGTCGGAGAGGTCGCGCATGAGTAGAACATGCGCATTCAAGCAACCGAACGCAGAACGGCAAAGACTGGCGTGATACGATGTGCTCACAACCCTTCTCAATCCTGAAAATTTGGTTGATGGCACCGCGGTTACCATAGGGGCGAAAACGGCAAAACAGTCGTGACCTCACCGTGACGCGCGGCGTGAACACCTGCCCCCAGGGGCAGGCAGATTTGTCTGGACAAGCGATCTCCTCAATGACATTGCCCCTCAAGAGCAGCGTTAAGGAAAATTACAGTTTTTTGCTAAATGTTTGAGGCGGTTGTAGACTGACGGCTTGACCCCACTCACAGCACATTTTGACACGAGTGCCAGGCACAGACTTGACCCGATCGCATCCGACATTTCACACTGAACGTCTTCAGCATCTTCATTACGCATGCCGCTGCGCGTTGCCTCTAGCCGCCCTGGTAAGCGGCGCATGGATACCGTTTTTTGTTCTAATCCAGAACTGGCACCTGGTCGCCATCGAGAGCACGCTGTTTGCGTTCTTGACCTTGAGTTGGCAGATTGGCCGTCACTGGAACATGTCTCTTGGCATGTTGCTGGCCCAGATGGCCTGCTTACTGTTTATATTTTACTTCTCGATCTATTTTGATGTCCCGAGTGAAGAGGTTCCGCGTGTCTCTCATTTGTATCTACTCATCATTGCGTTAGCTGGTTACGGAAACTTCCAGAGAGACCGCAGTCAGTTGCAGCTTGCGATAATTTTCTTGTCGCTCGCCGGTTTTGCTGTCTTTTCCAGTACGTCGTTGAGGTTCGACTTCGCCCTTCCCCTACCCGATTCAGTGCGTTTGATAACGGCATGGATACATGTGAGTTTCCTTGCTGCGCTGTTGTGCGTTGGTGTTATTCTCCTTCAGGAAGGCATGACCGTTGATAGCAAGTTACGCCGGGAACTGCGGTCCGCGATTCCAAGGCAGCAGTTCGAGCTTTTTTTCCAGCCTCAAGTCAATCGTGATGGCCGATTGATAGGAGCGGAAGCGCTCATTCGCTGGAAGCATCCGAAACGTGGTTACATCCAGCCCGGCCACTTCATCCCTACGGCAGAGCGCGCCGGATTAATGGCCGATCTGGGTAACTGGGTCGTAGAGAACGCGGTTAAAACGCTAGCGGATTGGACAAATCAGGAAAGCACACGTGATCTCGTCATAGCTGTCAACATTAGCGCAGACCATTTCTTGAAACACGACTTCGTCAGCAGACTGATAGCTACCCTCAACGCGCACCAGGTCTCGCCATCCAGATTGAAGCTCGAACTGACCGAGAGTGTGTTTGTGACCGAGGTAGACGAACTGATTGGCAAGATGAAAGTCCTGCAGCATCATGGTATTTCGATTGCGCTCGATGATTTCGGCACCGGTTATTCATCGCTGAGCTATCTTCGCCGCCTGCCGCTTCAACAGCTAAAAATCGATCGAAGTTTCGTTCGGGCCATAGCGGAGGGCAGCCGGGGCGCATCGCTGGTCACACGCATTTCGCAGATGGGACAGGACTTGGGCCTCGAAATGTTGGCGGAGGGGATCGAGAATGATGAGCAATTTCAGTTTATGCTGTCTTGCGGCTGCCAATCTTTCCAGGGCTATTATTTCGGACGTCCGGTCGCCCTCGAAACATTTGAAGAGCGGATACGAGGTCTGATCAATCCAGCAGATCATTGAAACACGACTTCAAAACGCCCGACCGGCGCTCCCAACGCGTTGTCACGCAGGGGAAATTTTCCATCATTGCCGTCATCCGGCTTCCTTGACATCGAGCGCTTTACGTTGCCTGCCAAGTTCAGTGGGACACCATCATAAACCGAAACCGAGAGGGATGATTGGCCGCAACATCGAGACCTTGGTATTCAATGCGGCATCATTGCCTAATGGCGTGTCCAGCGAATAAGGCTCACGTCATAACCTAATGACTTGGCTTTTCTCGCCAGCATCTCCCGCGTGCGTTCTGAAGGGTTGGCGGTGCGGGTCAGAATCCAGAGGTACCGCCCTGACGGTTCGCCCACTATCGACCAAGTGTAATCAGGTGCGCGGTCAAGTACCCAGTAATTGCCAAAGAAAGGCCCGAAAAACGAAACTTTCAGCTTGGCATTGCCGCTGGAAGGCACGATTTTTGCCCGACCTTCCACGGATTTGACGCTGCCATTGATCCCGCCCTGACGACAGGTATTGATCACCTTGATCATACCATCATCACGCAACGAGTAATCAGCAGTGACGCCTTCGCAGTCAGTTTCAAACCGATTTTCATAACGAGCCAGTTCGAACCAACGTCCAAGATAGCGGTTGAGTTCTACCGCTTTGACAGGCTGGGGAACTGACGTATTACCAACAGGCCCAGATGGACTGCAAGCTGCGAGCAAGCCGACGATAAGAAGTAATGAAAGTGATTTCGTTTTCATGAACCGTTAAATTAAACATCCCGCCTAAAGTTCCAGCCTGGACCTTTCCCAACGCGATTTGCAAATTAAGTGTACGCGCAGGTCACCTTGCGCAGATGGCGTGTAGCCAAGGCTTCGATATGTCTGAACTATCGCTGGGAAGCCAGCCGATCACCAGTTGAGATTTGTCAGGCGGCTGTGGTCGTCCCGGGCCTTGCCCTGATGAGCTTGCGAATGGGGGATTTAAGTTCAACTGCCATGACGTCGGAAAGCGCACCTTGGACCGCTTCTGCGATAGTCGAGGAAATGAAATCGGCACTTATCTCGCCGGGGTCAATGGCAACGATTTCTCCTGCTTCGAGCAGCGGTATGACGATTCCCACCCGCAGGGACGGCTTTTGACGCTTCAGTCTTCTTATGATCTGACGGGCGTGTGGCTTTGATTTCGGGTTCAGGAAAACGATAATCGCTGTGTCTGCTTCACCAACATTCGGCAATTTAACGCGGTTTACCGCAGGCATTGCCAAGTCATCAGCGAGAACGGTTGCCCCCTGGACCGCGAGCACCTGCGAAATCATCGCCGCAGCTGCCATGTCTATCGGGCCTCGCCCACCGACGCATAGAAGCGTTTTACCCGCCCCGTCGGGCAGAGAATTTTCCGGGACTTCAGCATCCTGCGAACCGTCACTCTCCTCCTCCAAGGCAATGTCAGCCAGGTTGCCAACCAGAGTCATTGTCGTTGCCGCGAAAAGAGCCAGTTGCTCGTCCGTCATTACCCCGCGTTGGCGATCAGCCTCGCCAAGAGACAAGGCAGGTAACCCCACCTTGTCATAATAGTCGATGAGATACTCCTCTTCGAGAAATTCCTCAGCGTTGTCAGTTGCCTCGCTAGGATCTCCTGCAAGCAATCGCTGGTAGAGCTTCTCTTGAGGTTCGAGCACCGGATTATTGCCCAACAGTACATCGAGGAAGCTGAATTCCGGCACATATCGTCCCAGCACGACCAGGCACACTGTAAGTGGCGTAGACAACATGAGCCCTAAAGGTCCCCATAGCCAAGACCAAAAAATGGCAGATACGATAATAGCCAGAGGTGAAAGGCCTGTATGGCTCCCGTACAACCAGGGCTCAACCACGTTGTTGCTGATCAGTTCAGTGACAATGAACAAACCAGCAACCCATGCCAGCAATGACCATCCAGGAGCGATTGCAAGTGCTAGGAAGAGCGGGAGTATCATGCCTATGACAGGTCCAATATAAGGCACAAAACGAAGCACCAGTGTAAGGAGCCCCCACAAAATCGCATTCGGGATCCCCAGCCACCACAGCCCAAGTGCAATAGGGATCGCGTAAAGAGAGTTCACGACCAGTTGCATCAGCAAGTATTTTCCCACGCGGCTGCCGGCATCCTTGAGCGCCGCAGTTGTCTTGTGCAGGTCGCCCAGCCCCACTAACCGTATAAATCGGTCGCGCAGATCTTCACGTTCGAGCAACATGAAAACCACAAGGACTATGACCAACCCGGCAGTCGCGAATGGGCTTATCAGGGGAATGATGAAATTTCCCAGTGTCTGGACCGGATTAGACCTCGTGACGATTTCGACGGGCATGGGTTCCTGACGGGAAGGCCCAACTGCCTGACTTTCACTTGCCCTGTCCTGCAGCTCGGCCCCCACTCGCTCAACGACCTTGCTTAAGTGTTCGAGAACCCCGTTTCCCGAACCAGCCTGGCTAAGTGCCTGTATCTTGAGAACGATATTTCGCTGATATGTCGGAATATTTTCAGCGAGATTTGCCACTTGGCCCGCGACGACGAAGCTAAAAATGGCAATCGCCAAGAAAGCGACTACCACAGCGGAAATCACCGCTGCGACCTTTGGAACGTGTCGACGCTTCAGGAATGTAACAATTGGAGAAAGAGTGAATGTCAGAAGTAAAGCGAGCGCAAGCGGTACAAATATTTCCTGCCCTATATGAAGAATAACGGCGACCGAGACCAAAATCAGCAACGTTCTGCCTGTAATAGCAGACGTTATATGCCCGCCGGGCTGAGGCCCTGTGCTTGCGGCGACGAGGATCTTATTTTGTTCTACAGCCAAGGGACCACCTCTAATGTTAGCCGCCAATGAACAAAGATTGTCTGCGTAGACCGTATTTTAGCTTGATGATTCGAGACCACGGGCAGTTTCGGGTTTGAAGGTAACGACCCTGTACGCGTAAGCGAGTATGATCCCACAAAGCACCGTTGTTGCCACTGGATCGACGTAGTCTTTAACCGTATCGTATGCCTGACCCAAGCCAAATCCCGCAATCGCAAGTATCGTCGTCCACATAACGCTGCCTAACGCGGAGTAAAAGGCAAACTGCCAAAACGGCATGCGGGCCAACCCTGCCGGTACGGAAATGAGTGTCCGTATCGTCGGTATAAGGCGGCCCAACAACACAGACATTTTGCCATGACGGCGGAAGCGGCCGCGTGCGACCTGAATGTCATTTGGCGACAGTGTAAGCCAGCGCCCATGGCGAGAAGCTATTGCCTCGATCTGCTTCTCGTTCACAACTCGCCCTAGAACGTACCAAGGCAACATCCCCATGATGGCGCCGACCGACCCGGCTGCAATGACTGAGAAAACGTTTACTTCCCCTTTTGCGGCCAGATAGCCCGCCAAGGGCATGATAAGCTCCGAAGGAATTGGCGGAAAGATATTCTCCAGGAACATCAATAAACCAATGCCAAACAGCCCCAGTTCCTGCATGGTCCATTGAACAAAACTTTCCATACTCACGCCGCCAGTTTTTATTGCGACGCAGTCGAGCTTTGCTAAGCCTGTGCGATCAGCAAGGATGATCGCTTTTAACTCCCTGGAGATCGAAAGGATGCATCGACAGGGAGATATATATTTAAGGCCGTTGGTTAACCTCGCAGCACTGGCTCAAGCGGTGCTGCCATTGCGAAATTCAGGTTCATAGCACCATTCGCTTAGACGATTGCTGCGAAAGAAATTCACCGATATCCGGCTCTCTCATGGGCCGCGCATAAACATAGCCCTGCACCAGGGTAGCCCCGAGACCTTCCAGAGCCGCGAGCTCCTCAGGTATTTCGACCCCCTCAACCACGCATTCCAGCCCCATGTCTCGACTTAGGGTCAGGAGGGATTTCACGATTTTATAACTGGCTGGCTTTTTATGCAGATCAGTCACGAAGCTGCGATCAATCTTGATCTTGGTGAGTGGTAGAGCATGCAGCCGTGTCAGGCTGGAATAACCCGTGCCGAAATCATCCAGCGAAATACCACAACCCAGGCGCCGCAACACCTCGACCGACTGTCTGACCTGTTCGAAATCATGCGCAAAGGCCGTTTCGGTAATTTCAAGGTCAAGCCTTTGCGGATCAAAGCCGCTGTTTTCAATGATGCCGACTAATCTCAGCACGCCTTCGCAAGAGTTGAGATCATGGGCGGAAAGATTGAAGGACAACCTGAGGGATGGCTCCCATGCCGATGCAGCAGTCAGGGCCGTTTTGAGAAGGGGCCGAGTGAGTGAGCTTACGATACCAGCCCGTTCGGCAATAGAGAAAAACTGGTCAGGTGGCACTTGGCCGAGGACCGGGCTGTGCCAACGCGCCAGTGCTTCAAAACCGTTGGCTCGTCCATCGCGTATATCAACGATAGGCTGGAATACGACAGAAAGCTCTTTTTCCATATCTTTCTGTTTGAGCATATGTTCGATGCGGGCCTCTATATTGATCTGCTTTTCATGCTCTGCATCGAACAGAACAGCATCGCCACGCCGGGTCTTCTTAGCGTGGTAAAGCGCATAATCTGCTCGGTCGAAAAGCTGTTCAAGCGTCGAGGCAAGGTTTGGAAAAACCGCGATCCCCATGGAAGCGGACACATGCACTGTTCCTTCCGGCATGTGGTAGGGCGCTCTCAACTGCTCCGAAATAGCATTCGCATTGGCGACAAGTTGCACATCGTCCGGTATGATCGGGGCAACAATGGCAAATTCATCGCCACCGAGCCGAAACGCCCTGCTTGCCTTGAGAGAAGCGCTAAGACGTTTACTTACATTGACCAAGAGCCTGTCGCCCACAGAGTGTCCATAGAGGTCGTTGACTGGCTTGAAGCCATCAAGATCAATAACGCCGAGCGCCAGCCGGGTTCCCGTAATCTTGGCCTTTTCGAGTTCGGATTCCAGATGCGTGAAAAAGGCCCGGCGGTTCGGTAGCTCCGTCAGGCTGTCGATATTTGCAAGCAGCAGGTTCTCATTGCTCAGCGCTTCAGTACGCTGTTGGGAAACGACCATGCGCTCGAAATTGCGATAGTTGGTCAACAAGATGGACATCATGCCCGCACAAACCAGCAGAACATTGATGGCGATGGCAATGAATGTCGGTTGTTGTGAGGCCAGAAAAAAGACAATGAACGCCCCATTGACAATGACCGTGACAATAAAGGCGGCCGATCGCACATACATCAGACAAAAGATGCAGGAAATGACGGTAATTGCCATGTAGAAGGCGACGTGGGATTGCGTGTAGGCGTTCCCATACGGCACGAGCGAAAAAGACCAGAGCGTGAATGCTATTGCGATCCCGACGGCCAGCCGGTTTGTGCGCTGTAGTGCGGCATGCGCAACCTTTGGCGAGGGATCGACACCGCGCGTCCGCCACCAGAATGCGATCCTGAGTGTACAGCCGACTGTGAACACAGCCGGTACTCCAATTGTGAGCCAAGACGGCGCCACTTCCACATGCGTCGTGGCAAGTGCCCAGGTGCTTGAAAGCAGTATAAAGTACATCATCGGCATTTGCCGGGTGAAGGCACGATATTGTTCTCGTAACAGGTCCGAATTATCAGCCCGTACAGACATAAAATACTGCAGTTTCTGCTTGGCGATTAATATGTTCATTCACACGACCCATCAAGTACAGAGTCGGTTATGTAACAAATCTATCTTTCATCATCGGAAATACAAAAGGTGAATCAAGCGGAAATGAAATCAACTGCAAGGTGTGAATGCATATTGATACATGATGCGTAATCAATACTGTTTCAAATCTGTGCTGGTCGTAAGCCTAAATATACTTGTTTACTCTACTTTCGAAAGCGTATGGCCTTTACCCAGCCCGTCCCGAGGAGCGAGATTTTTGGCATCGAGAATGAAACTCGACACGGCTACTCTGACGTGGTGTGATTTCTGTCCACTGTCTTCGCGTAATTCGCCGGTCCAGACGCTTGGGAGCCGATGTGGCGCAAGTGCATTTCGCCACATCCAGAGCAGATTGAAGCATAGCGGCTAGGGGAATTCCGTCACTTCTAGTTGGCAGGTCCCAACCTTCCCGGCAGCACTCCATGCGTTCGATGGCCCGACGAACCTCTATTCTGCGGCCATCGCCCGCATGGGAGCCGGCTCGTCGATCTGGGCCGGTTGCGCATGGTGCGCCCCCTTTGGCGGCTTGATCCGGAACCACACGGCATAAAGTGCAGGAAGAAAAAGGAGGATCATCACGGTACCCGCCGCCGTACCGCCGATCAGCGTATAAGCCATCGATCCCCAGAACACTGAATGGGTCAGAGGTATGAACGCCAGGATCGCAGCAAGCGCGGTCAGGATCACCGGGCGCGTCCGCTGAACGGTCGCTTCGATGACGGCTTGGTAATCATCGAGACCTGCGGTCTGGTTTTCCTTAATCTGCTCTGTCAGGATCAACGTGTTACGCATGAGGATACCCGCCAGTCCTATCAGGCCAAGAATTGCGTTAAAACCGAACGGCTGATTGAACAGGAGCAATGTCGGCACGACCCCTGCGAGACCAAGCGGCGCTGTCAGCATCACCATAGTTATCGTCGACAGGCTGCGAACCTGCAGGATGATGACGATCAACATAGCGGCAATCATCAACGGAAATACTTGCACAAGAGCGACGTTTGCCTTGAGGGACTCCTCGATATTGCCGCCCATCTCGATCCGGTATCCGACCGGGAGCGACGCGATGAGCGGCTGTAGTGCTTTCATGACCTGTTGCGAAACTTCCGGTGGCTGCGTCGCCTCGTTGATATCAGACCTGATCGTGATGACCGGGGTCCGGTCACGACGCTTCAAGATCGGCTCTTCGAACCGGATCTCGGAGTGCCCGAGTTGATCCAGCGGCACCTGACGGCCATCCCTGCTCATCAGCGAGAAGTCGGCAAGACGCGACGGGTCGAGACGGATTTCGCCAGCGCTTCGCGCAACGACAGGCACGTTGCGGATGTTGTCGCGCACCTGCGTGACAGGGATACCGCTGAGCAGCATCTGCAACTGCTGGGCCGCCTCCGCTGGCGAAAGGCCAATCAGATTGAGTCGCTCCTGATCAGGGACAAATCGCAGAACAGGTGTTCGATTGCCCCAGTCGCGGTTGGCTTGGCGGACATCGGGAACGGTCTTCATCAGCGCCAGAGCTTGCTCCGAGATCTTGTAGAGTTCGTCCTGATCAGGTCCCATGATCCGGAATTCGACGGGGAACGGCGTGTACGGACCAAATACGAGCTGCGTCACCCGGACAGATGCTTCGGGGACAAGTCCTTCCGATATGGCAGCGCGAAGGCGGTGCTTGAGTTCTTCGCGTGCATGGGCATCGGGTGTGAGCACGACGACCTTGGCGAAGGCAGGGTCAGGCAGTTCCGGTGCCATTGCAAAGAAGAAGCGCGGTGCGCCCTGCCCTACGTAGGACGTGACGATGTCGGACTCCGGCTGGGTCTGCAGCCAGTCTTCAACTTTCTTGACCGCAGATGTCGTCGCCTCGATGCTCGTGCCCTCTGGCATGCGCACTTCGACCAACACCTCAGGACGGTCTGATGTCGGGAAGAATTGCTGTTTGACCCCGCCCATCCCAATGACAGAAACTGCCATAGAAATGCCCACCACGGCGCAGACCATAAATTTATGGCGAACTGCAAACTCGATGGTTGAGCGCAACCGGCGATAATTTGGCGTATTGTATATCGCCTCGTGGCCGCCCTCGACGGGTTTGATGTCCGGCAACATCTTCACGCCGAGGTAGGGTGTGAAGGTCACAGCGACAATCCACGATACGATGAGGGCAAAGCCGACGACCCAGAAAATGTTGCCGGCATATTCGCCGGCAGTGGACTTCGCAAAACCGACGGGCATCAGTCCGATGATCGTAACCAGCGTGCCGGATAGCATAGGGGCTGCGGTATGGCTCCAGGCATAAGCGGCAGCCTTGATGCGGTCCATGCCTTCTTCCATCTTCACGACCATGACTTCGATGGCGATTATAGCGTCGTCAACTAGAAGGCCAAGCGCGAGGATCAGTGCACCAAGCGTGATGCGGTCGAAGAACCGACCCGTTTCCAGCATGATCAGGAAGACGACGGCAAGCGTCAGGGGCACTGCAAGCGCCACGACAATGCCGACGCGCCAGCCGAGCGCCACCAGGCTCACGAACAAAACAACGCCAAGCGCCATCGCGAACTTGAGCATGAATTCGCCGACAGCCTCGTCAATATTGACAGCCTGATCACTGACTTTGGTCAGTGTCATTCCCAGCGGCAATGTCTGCGAGATTGCAGCAGACCGCTCCTCGAGTGCCTTGCCCAGATCAAGACCGTTCCAGCCAGCCTGCATGACGGCACCCAACATTATGGTCGGCTCACCTTCATGGCGGATAAGATAGGTCGCGGGATCCTGATAGCCTCGACGCACCTCTGCCAGGTCGGACAGCTTCAGTGTCCGACCGCCGACCGCGATCGGCGTGTCGGCGATTGCCTGCTCACTGTTATACGCACCGTCGAACCGGATGAAGACCTGTGGTCCTTTTGTATCGATAGATCCCGCAGGCGTGACCGTGTTCTGCCGTTGCAAAGCGGCAGCGATGTCCTGTGCAGATATGCCCAGCGTTGCCAGTTTGGCAAAGGAAAATTCGACGAAGATCTGTTCAGGACGCTCCCCAACAATGTTGATCTTCTTGATGCCAGGGACGTGGAGGAGATCCTGCCGGATGATCTCCGCTTGACGGACCAGCTCGCGCATCGGCATGCCTTTGGCCTTCAGGGCATAGAGACCGAAGCTCACATCGGAATACTCGTCGTTGACGAATGGGCCCATCACACCCGGAGGCAGGTTTCGAGCCTCATCGCCGAGCTTTTTGCGCGCCTGATAGAATTCTTCTGCCACAGCACTTGACGGCGTATTATCCTTGAGGGTGACTGTCAGGAACGCGTACCCAGGCCGCGTTGTCGTTTCGACGCGGTCGTACCAGGTCAGTTCCTGAATACGTTTCTCAAGCGGCTCAGCGACGAGGTCCTGCATTTCTCTCGCGGTGGCGCCCGGCCAGACTGACGTGACCGTCAGTGTCTTGATCGTGAACGACGGATCTTCGGCGCGTCCCAGCTTTACAAAGGCATAGGCCCCAGCGGCTGCCAGCAGCACGATAAAGAAAAGAGTGATGGCACGTTCGCGAACCGCGATGGCGGAAAGATTGAAGCTCATTAGTTTTTAACCTCTTGTTGCGAGGCAATCCTGACGTTTGCGCCATCGTTGAGAAGATGTGCCCCCAAGGCAACGACCTGCTCTCCAGTCACAATCCCGGTAACAAATGCCGTCTCCTCGCCGATCTGGCGAACCTTGACTGGTGTGAACTTCACAGTCGAAGTGGTGCTTTCGACAACCCACACGCCTGTACGATTTCCGTCGTCCAGGAGTGCACCCACGGGTATCGCAACTTCCGACTGGCGGTCAGTGTCGGGGATTTTGATTGTCACAGTCGAGCCAAGCGGGGCTGAAGCCGCATTGCCCTCGAGAATGTAACGAGCCTCGTAAGTCCGGGTTTGGGGATCGGCAGAATCGGAAATCTGCCGCAGCCTGGCCTTGCCGCTCAGACTGCCGCCTCCGTAAACATCGGCCTGAGCCTCGGAGCCGAGAGCGGGCCGTAGGGTCTCAGGAAGCCAGACGACGGCTTCGCGTGGTCCGGACTGCGCCAGTTGCACGACCGTCTGGCCTGCGGCAACGACCTGCCCGGGATCTCCAAGGGTCTGGACTATTGTTCCGTCAGCGTCTGCGACGAGAAGCGTGTAGAAGGTGTTGTTTTCAGCCACTTGGGCGTCGGCTTCTGCTGCCGCGAGTTGAGCCGTCGCAGTGTCAAGCGCTGCTTTTGCCTGTTCATATCGCTGTGGAGTGGCTGCCAAACCATTTTTTACCAACGCTGCATAGCGTTTCTCGTCTAACTGCGCCTGGATCAGAACGGCGCGTGCTGCGGTGACTGCATTTCGTCTGGCGATGAGCGCCAGTTGCAGGTCGGTTTCATCAATGCGCATGAGCGCCTGGTCTTTGCTGACCTGCTGCCCCACATCGACCATCCGCTCGACAATCTTGCCCGGAACACGGAAACCAAGGTTGCTCTGGACACGGGACGCGACCGTTCCTGTGAAAGAGCGCTCAGTCATTCCGGTGTTCGTGACCTCGGCAACCCGAACCAGGGGGGAGGCTGTCCTCGGATCAGCCGCCAAAGCTTCCTGCCTCGTCGGCTCGTAGAACATGAAGAAGGCTCCGGCAGAACCTGCTGCTGCCACGAGGCCTACGAGAGACAGGACATATTTGCGTTTCATTGTTGCGTTCTCTTCTTGACCAGCGATCCAAACGAATTAGATTGCGACCTAACTCTATTTTCATTATAGATGTCAATCGAAATCTAATTGGAGGTCGAAATGCGAGTGAGCCGCGCGCAGGCTGAAGAGAACAGGGACAGGGTCATCGATGTGGCAAGTCGCCTGTTTCGAGAGCATGGCTTCGATGGGATCGGCCTCAAGGACTTGATGAAGGGTGCTGGACTGACGCAAGGCGCCTTCTACAAACAGTTTGCGTCAAAGGAGGACCTCGCAACCCTCGCGTCGGCGAGAGCAATGGAGAGCGCCACGGCACGTTGGTCGGACGCCGCCGCAACAAGCTCCGATCCCCTCGAGGCGGTGATGGGCTTCTACCTCTCCACAGATCACCGGGGAGAAAAGGCCGAAGGTTGCCCTCTGGTGGCTCTGGGATCGGATGCGGCTCGTCAGAACGCTGAGGTCAAGCAACCATTTGAAGACGGAATTCGCGCTCATTTCGATGTGCTGGAAAATTTGGTGGGCGGACCCGAGGACCCAACAGCCCATGGCAAAGCCTTGGCGATACTCTCACTGATGGTCGGTGCGGTCACGCTTTCACGTCTCATACAAGACGAAACCTTGTCCCGTGGCATCCTGGATTCAGCAGCTGGCGAGGTCCGCAGGATCGCGGGTCGCGCTGTTCCAGCGTGACGTTCATCAACTCCATCGCCTGACGTTGACAGAGCCAGACGACATGACCGGCACGGGTGGTATTCGGACTGAGATTTCGGTTTTGGCGAGGTTAATACCAGAGCAGTTTTGATCGGTTTCGCGTTGTGACGAAGACGCCCCCGTTGACGCGGCGCGTCTGTTGTATTTCGTTTCTCGGTTGATGACGTTGGCGGGAAAGATTGACAGGTTTCAAATCAGCGCACGGGAGGCTGCAGCCTCACGTATTGTCTGCATCAAAAGAGACATAGCCACCGAAGGGACAGCATCCGTTCGCATTGTCAGGCCAACGGGTCCTCGCGTTTCGTTCGTATCAATCGGCAATACGCACAGCCGTCCGTCATCGATATCACGCGCCACGACACCGGCAGATATGATCCACACCGCATCGCTTGAAAGAACGAAGGCACGGCCGAAGGCATCTGACACGGTCTCAATCTGGTTCGGCAGGCCGGAAATGCCATTGGCAATGAGAAACCGATCAACAAATGGCCGAATGATCGACGACGTGGTCGGCATCAGGATCGTGTACTCTGCAAGTTCGGCAAATGGCGAGCAGTCCGATGCGAGCAGCGGATGTCCGGCTCGCACGGCAAACACCACCTGCTCGGAATAGAGATGCTCGAAAACGAATCCCGCCATCCTGTCGGCTCCCGCGAGCCGGCCGACGACAAGATCAAGCTCTCCAAAGCGCAGTTGCTCAAGGAGCACTGCATTTTCACCCGTTACGATCTTGATACGGCTCCAGGTCTTTTCTTTTAGAAAAATGTCCATGGCACGTGGCATGATATGGCTTGAAACAGTGGGCAGCGCACCAATGCGCAGAAGCGGAGCTTCCCCTATCCGTTCATGCGACACAGAATCGAGCCCTTGGCGAAGCGCTGCAATCGCCGATCCTGCATGTTTCAGGAAAACGTCTCCATAACGCGTTATCCGGATCCCTCGCCCATCACGTTCCACCAGCGCGACACCAAGTACGCCCTCAAGTTCTCGTATCGTCTTGGTCACCGCCGGCTGGCTGACATTGAGGAACCCTGCCGCCTTGACGACGCTTCGGTGGCGGGCAACCTCGAGAAATGCCTGAAGATGGCGAAATTTGATCCGGGATTCGTTCATTTAATCGATAACCATATGGATATGTAAGACGCTCAAGAAGTTATTTTACTTAACCGGTTCAATATACCAAGATCATTGTGGGAGATATTTTTCAATGCAGTTTGCACACGTCAACGGAGTCACGATCCATTACCAGGTCATCGGCGGACCAGCCGATAAACCAGTTATCGTGTTCGCCAATTCACTGGGCACGGATTTCCGGATCTGGCGTGATGTGATCGTACGCCTTGCCGGGGATTTCCCAATTGTTTTGTATGACAAGCGCGGCCATGGTCTGTCCGATGTCGGAAACGCGCCGTATTCGATTGAAGATCATGCCGCAGATCTTGCCGGTCTTCTTGACCTGCTCAACGTAAGCCAGGCTATTGTCTGTGGCCTTTCCGTTGGAGGGCTAATCGCACAGGCGATGTATCAGACGCGACCCGATCTGGTGAGAGCACTCATCCTTTGCGACACAGCAAGCAAGATCGGGTCTGCCGAAATGTGGAATTTGCGCATCGAAGCAGTCAAAGAGCACGGCATAGCAAGCATCATTGATGCCGTCATGGAACGATGGTTCACGCCATTTTTTCGCAGCCCTGACAACATCGGCTATCGCGGTTACCGGAACATGCTGGCACGCCAGCCTGTCGAGGGTTATGCCGCAACCTGCGCTGCCATTCGAGACGCCGATTATACGGAAGCGGCAAGGCGCATAGCAGCTCCGACCCTTTGTATCGTCGGCGACCAGGATGGCTCAACACCGCCCGAACTTGTCAGGTCATTTGCGGGTCTTATTGCGGGAGCGCAATTCGAAATCGTCAAGGACGCAGGCCATATCCCCTGCGTCGAGCAACCCGAAGCACTGACCGACCTGATCCGAACTTTCATCAAGAGCGCGATCACCCGAGGCAAGCTCAATGAGTGACACCGAAACAGACCTCCATCGAATGGGCATGGAGACACGACGCGCAGTATTGGGTGACGCCCATGTCGACCGCGCCATCGCCAATTCAACCGATTTTGACCAGCCGTTCCAGACGTTGATTACAGAATCCGCCTGGGGGCATGTCTGGTCGCGTCCCAACTTTACCAAACGTGAGCGGTCAATCATTACAATCGCGCTTTTGGCGGCGCTTGGCCAGGATGAAGAGGTCGCCATGCATGTGCGCGCCACCGCCAATACCGGTGCTTCACGCGAAGATGTTCGCGAAGCGCTGCTACATGTCGCCATCTATGCAGGCGTGCCCGCCGCAAATCATGCCATCAAGATCACCAAGCGCGTCTTCGACCAGATGGACGCCGAAAAGACATCAAGGGAGGAGACCTAAGGATGTCCGATAATTCCAACCAGACGCCGGAAACAGGTGCATTTTTTGCGCGGGATCGCGAATGGCATTCACCTGCATTGACGCCGGGATACAAAACATCAGTTCTTCGCTCGCCGCAGCGCGCATTGCTGTCCCTGGACGGCACCATCTCTGAAATTACCGGCCCGGTTTTCGGTCATTCCATGATCGGCGAACTCGATAACGACCTGATCCGCAACTATGCCCGTCCTGGCGAAAGTGCCATAGGGGAACGTATCGTCGTCCATGGCCGTGTGCTGGATGAACGAGGGCGTCCTGTGCGCGGTGCCTTGCTCGAATTCTGGCAGGCGAATGCCGGCGGTCGATATCGCCATAAAAAAGAAACCTATCTCGCCGCAATCGACCCCAATTTCGGTGGGTGTGGTCGCGCCATTAGTGACGATGACGGGCATTACGCGTTCCGCACGGTCAAGCCCGGAGCCTATCCATGGCCAAACGGCGTAAACGACTGGCGCCCTGCCCACATCCACTTTTCTGTTTTCGGCCACGGCTTTGCCCAACGGCTTATCACACAGATGTATTTCGAAGGTGATCCGATGATCTGGAAGTGCCCGATCGTCAACACCATCCCGGATCGGCGCGCTATTGAACAGCTGATTGCGCCACTCGACTGGGGGCAGACGATCCCAATGGATTCGCGAGCCTACAAATTCGACATCGTATTGCGCGGGAGGCGCTCGACCATTTTTGAAAACCGGCTGGAGGGTAACTGATGACCCAGGAACTTCACAGGTTGAAGGAAACACCGTCGCAGACGGCCGGTCCCTATGTCCACATCGGGCTCACTCCGAATTTCTGCGAGATTGGCGGCATCTATGACGTTGATCTGGGAACAGAAATGGTCAACGAGCAGACTGTTGGTGAGCGCATCACGATCTGTGGCCGGATATTCGATGGCGCTGATGTGCTGGTGCGCGATGCGGTCGTGGAAATCTGGCAGGCCGATAATGCAGGTCTTTACAACAGCCCTACGGAAATGCGCGGCACCGCTGACCCGAACTTTACCGGCTGGGGTCGCTGCCCGACCAACAGCGAAGACGGGTACTTCCGGTTTGAAACCGTCAAGCCCGGCCGAGTGCCGTTCAGGGACGGGCGTTTGATGGCACCGCATGTAACGCTCTGGATCGTTGCCCGCGGCATCAATATCGGGCTGCATACCCGCCTCTATTTCTGCGACGAGAAAGAAGCCAATGCCGCAGATCCGCTATTGTTGCGCATAGAGCATCGCCAGCGGGTGGAAACCATGGTGGCGCAGAGAGATGGCAGCGTCTACAGCCTCGACATTCATTTGCAGGGGCCAAAGGAAACCGTTTTTCTCGATATTTAAGTCCTTCGACGACATGTCGACAAACGTTAATCTGGACACATGATGTCATTTTCTCCCTTCGACCACCCCTTTCTGTCAGGACTTCTCGGCGACGGCGAAATCGCTGGCTATCTTTCGGCTGAAGCCGATATCAGAGCGATACTGTCCTTCGAGAGCGCATTGGCGCGTGCGCAGGCAGGGATCGGCGTTATACCGACCGAGGCCGCAAACCGTATTTCGATTGAATGTCTTGGACTTAACCCAAATGTGGAGCAGCTTGGCGCGGCAGTAGCAAGAGATTCTGTAGTCGTCCCGGAACTGGTCAGGCAGCTGCGCGAGGCAGTTGGCGGTAGTGCTGCAACCCATGTTCATTTCGGCGCGACCAGTCAGGACGCAATTGACACAAGCCTGATGTTGAGGCTGCAGACAATCGTGCAGATTTTCGCAGATCGCACAGCAGAAGTTGTAGATTTCCTGCATGGGCTCGAACGTCGCTTTGGCGACTGCCTGTTAATGGGGAAGACCCGCATGCAGGCAGCCATACCAATTCATGTGTCAGACCGTTTGCGGAGTTGGCGAGATCCGCTCGAGCGCAGCCTCAAGTCGCTGGAGCACCTGGAATTTCCCGTTCAATTCGGAGGTGCGGCGGGCTCACTCGACAAACTAGGCGAGCATGGCGCCGCCATCCGCGCTGCGCTTGCCAAGGAGCTGGGCCTTGCCGATATCAGGCAATGGCAAAGCCAGCGTGACCCCGTCGTCGCCATCGGCCATTACCTTTCATTGCTGACTGGAGCACTGGGCAAGATAGGGCAGGATATTGCACTCATGGCGCAGGCAAGTGGCGAGGGAGAAATCTCCCTTGAGGGCGGCGGCACATCTTCCGCCATGGCGCATAAGCAGAACCCGGTGGCGGCTGAAACACTTGTTGCACTCGCTCGCTTCAACGCCGTACAGGTTTCTGGTTTGCATCAGTCGCTTGTCCATGAACAGGAGCGTTCGGGCGCGGCTTGGACCCTCGAATGGCTAATATTGCCACACATGGTGATGGCAACGGCCGCATCGCTTCGCTTGAGCATGCAAATGCTCGCAAGCATCAAAAGCATGGGGACGACAGATCTGCCATGAATCGGGGAAAGTACCAGCCTGACGATCAGGAGTTCATCGCATCATCGATCAATTCCTGCGGGCGCACTGGCCTTCTCTCACGCGCCGATCTGGCGATGGTCAAAGTGGTCGCCAGCGTCATCATGCCATCGCGCGCAGAAATCAGCGGTGTTGCCGTTCCGGCAATGATGTCGATGAAATGGGCAAGCTGGTTGTCATAGGCTCTGCGACCGTCGAGCGTGACATGCCGCCGGACCAGAGGGTGCTGCCAATCTCCATTCAGCGTCTCATGCGTCCACAGATCCATCGAGGGTACAGCCAATGCGGCCTGCGTACCCGACAGAAAGTACGCGTTTTCCGGCTGGTGTGGGAAATACAGGGCCTGCCCGGCTGCCGTGTCCCAGTTGTAGGGCGAAACGGCAGCATCACTCATCAGGAAAGTTCCAAGTGCGCCGGAGGTGAAACGTACGCTGATGCTGGCACTATCCTCCACCTCGAACCCCCGCACTGTGTTGGACGTGAGCGCCATTACCTCCTCGATATCTCCGCAAATGAAGCGCAAACAGTCGACATCATGAATGAGGTTGATGAGTAGTGGGCCTCCACCCGGTTCGCGACGCCAGGCGGTATTGAAATAATGTCCAGGCTTGTCAGCCATCCACATTGCGTTGACAGCAACAAGGCGCCCCAGTGCACCCTCTGCCACCAGTTGTCTCGCCTTAGCAATATCCGGGCTGTGGCGCCGATGGTGGCCAACAAGCACGGGAACGCCTGTCCTGTCAGCCGCTGCGACGAGCAGCATTGCCGACTCCAGAGTATCGGCCACGGGTTTTTCCACCAGGCAAGGAATGCCGTGCTCCACACATGCGATCACAGCGGCAGCGTGAAGAGCATTCGGCAGCGCGATAATAACGCCGTCCGGGCGAATTTGCTCAAACATCGTGACAGCATCGCAATAATGCCTGGCTCCATATTGGTCAGCCACAGATTTTGCCGCTTCAGCAGGATCAACAATTGCGACCAGTGCCGTTTTCGGGTTTCTGAACAGCAACGCTGCATGTTCACGCCCGATCAGGCCCGCACCGAACAACGCAATTTTCGCAGGTTGGGAAACCATGCTCATCCTTCACAATCTGGCAACAGCGCGCAGTTCCTCGGCCGTTGTTGTCGGCAGGTCAAAAAACTCAAGATATGCGGGGATTTGCTCGAACAACATGTCGGTCCCCACCTGATATCCGCAACCGCGAGCACGAGCAGCAGCAAGAAACGGGGTGATTTCCCGGCTCAACACAACCTCCCCTGCAAAAGCAGATGGCGAAATATGGGAGACATCAAAAGGAAGCGGATCGTTCTCGTTCATGCCAAGCGGCGTTGCATTGATGACGATATCGTATCCGTCGGGATCGGTTTTGCCGATCTCGACCTTCAGGTCAGGATAATGGCGGCGTAGCCGATCTGCGAGCCCCTGCATCATGGTGGCGGAAGCGTCTGACAGCGCCAGTTCCGCCAGTCCGGCCTTGGCAAGCGACGCTGCGATCGCTGACCCGACCCCGCCGGTGCCCGCCATGATCGCTCTCATCCCACTGATTTGCCTGCCCTTGCGCAAAACCCCGCGCACGAAGCCCTCACCATCGAACATATCGCCAATCAGCCGGCCATCCAATCCGATCCGCACCGCGTTGCAGGCTCCCGCCACCTGTGCATTGGTGGAAATCTGGTCCAGCAGTCCCATGGTCGTTATCTTATGCGGCATGGTGATGAGTGCGCCGTGAATATTGGACAGGCGGAAAACGAGTTTGAGAAACGCCGTGTAGTCTTCCGGGCGACATCCCATGGGTACGACAACCGCATCAATGCCGTTCTTTTCGAAATAGGGATTGTAGATCAACGGCGCTTTGAAGGAGTGCGTCGGAAAGCCCAGATGTGCTATGAGTTTTGTGTTGCCGCTGATCATCGGCCTACCTTCCGGCTGCGAATTGTGACCGCATCAATGCCGCCCAAGGATCTCACCAAGGAATTTCCTGGTGCGTTCATGTTTGGGATTGGAGAAAAATTCTGCAGGTGGTGCCTCTTCCACGATCACTCCGCTTGCCATGAAGACGACACGATCCGCGACCTGACGCGCAAACCCCATTTCATGGGTCACGCAGATCATTGTCATGCCTTCATCAGCAAGAGCGATCATCGTATCCAGCACCTCCTTGACCATCTCAGGGTCCAGCGCAGAGGTCGGCTCGTCGAACAGCATCGCCTTGGGACGCATGCACAGAGCGCGGGCAATCGCAACGCGCTGTTGTTGCCCGCCGGATAGCTGTGCGGGATATTTCTCTGCCTGCTCAGCAATCTTTACCCGCTCAAGCAACTGCCGCGCGCGTTCCTCCGCCTGCGCCTTGTCGAGGCCGAGTGCCTTTATCGGAGCAAGCATGCAGTTTTGCAGCACGGTAAGATGCGGGAAAAGATTGAACTGTTGGAAAACCATGCCGACCTCGCGGCGTACCGCATCGATCGTTTTGGATCCATGTCCCAGCATGATGCCGCCAACATGGATATCGCCCTTTTGATAGGTCTCAAGGTGATTGATGCAACGGATAAGCGTGGATTTCCCACTGCCTGAAGGACCGCAAAGTACGATTTTTTCACCCTTGGCCACCGACATATTGATGTTATCAAGGGCCTGAAAGGCGCCATACCACTTGTTTACACCTGACAAGGTGATCATCTGTTCGGTTGGGTTTTCTGTGGCTACTGTCTGGTTCATCAACGAAACTCCGGAATGGTGTGCACGCATAAAGCTCAGCGGCTGGCTGCCACGAACTTTCGCTCGAGGTGAGCGCCATAGATGGTCAGCGGGCAGCACATCAGAAAATAGAGAACTCCAACGATGCCGAAGACGGTTAGTGGCTGGAATATCTGGTTGGAAATGATGTTTCCTGCACGGGTCAGCTCGGTGAAGCCGACGATCGAGGCAAGCGAGGTCCCCTTGATCAGCTGCACCAGAAAACCGATCGTCGCGGGAAGCGAAATCCGTATCGCCTGTGGCAGAACGACGTCTTTCATTCTGGAGATATAGCCGAGGCTCAGTGCCTTTGCTGCCTCAGTCTGGCCGCGCGGTACAGCTTCGATCGAACCGCGCCAGATTTCCCCCAAAAACGCACTCGCATGGAGTGTCAGACCAACAGAGACCGCAGCCCACGCATCCATCTGGATGCCGATCAACGCAAGGCCGTAATAAACAACGAAGAGCTGCATAAGAAGCGGCGTGCCCTGAAAGATGGCGATGTAGCCGGCAGTCAGGCGCTCCAGTATGGCAATGCCGGATGTGCGTGCCAGGGCGACAAGAAGGCCGGAAATGCATCCGAACAGGAAGGCAACCACTGACAAGGCGACGGTCCATTTAAGACCTGCCAACAGGAAAAGAAATTCATCGCGTCCCATGGGATTGTCTCCTCACTTGACCGGATAGCTGAAGTAGCGGGAGGAGAAGAGCGCAAAAATCCGCATCATCACCCAGGAAATGACGAGATAAAATGCTGTCACGGTGAAGTAGACCTCGAAGCTGCGGAAGCTGTCGGACTCGATCCGCTGAGATACTGACGTCAGTTCGTAGGCTGAAATCGCCGATGCGATGCTGGTCGTCAGCGTCAGCAGAATGAATTGACTTGTCAGCGATGGATAGATCGCACGAAGCGCCGGCTTTAGAACGATCAGCCGGAAGACCTGAGCCTTGTGAAGACCAAGGGCCAACCCTGCTTCCACCTGCCCCTTCGAGATCGACTGAACCCCGCCACGGATAATCTCGATGGCATAGGCGCCGCCATTGATACCCAATGCAATGATTGCGGTCGGGGTTGGATCAAGGCGGATGCCCGCCAGCGGCAAAGCGAAATAGATAAAGAATATCTGCACCAGGAAAGGCGTGTTACGGATCAGCTCAACGAAGGCAATCGTGAGCCAGCGCAGCAGCTTGACTGGAGACTGGCGCAAAATAACGCCACCAATACCGATAACGATCGCCAGAAGCATGCCACAGATTGCCAGCGTAAATGTGCCAAGACAGGCCCACAGCAGGTTTGGCAAACCTTCAATGACTGGTGTGAAATCCAGGGTATAGTTCATGACGTCTCCTGCAATGCTCTCAGGATGATCTTGCCAGGTCGGCCATGGCCTCGATCGCCAGTTCATATCCGCGCGCGCCGAAGCCAATCATGATGCCGGTCGCGGTGCGGGAGATCAGGGAATTGTGGTAGATACTTTCGCGTGCATGCACGTTGGAAATGTGAAGCTCTATCTTCGGCCCGTCAAATGTCTTGAGGGCATCCAGCAGGGCAATGGACGTGAAGGTGTATCCTGCCGGATTGATGATGATGCCACACGCTTCTTTCCGTGCCTGGTGAACAGATTCAACCAGTTCACCTTCGAAATTCGTCTGGCGGAAATCAACCGAAAAGCCCAGTGACGCGGCTTTCGCCTCGCACCGATCGCGAATATCGGCGAGAGTGGTGGTGCCATATATCGAAGGTTCCCGCTCGCCCAAAAGGTTGAGATTAGGACCATTCAGGACAAAGATCTTATTTGTCATGCAAAGTCTCCATGCGCATCGGCGCACCGGCTTTGGCCGGGCACCGATGCGGACACCTGCACGTCAGGTGCCGCCTCGTGAATGTTGGGGTTGTGAAAGTCGAAACTCAGTTCGCAGTAAACGAGATGCCTTCGAGGCTCGTCGGAAACTCCGGAACCGGAACCTTCATCCAGTTGGCATAGATCTTGTCGAGTTCGCCATTCGCCTTGATCTTGTCGATGAACTCGTTCACCGCAGCATTGAGCTCTTTTTCACCAAGACGGGTGCAGGCACCATTATAGAGCTTCTGGAATTCCAGCTTGTTTTCAAATTTGCCAGGGACAGCCTTTTCGACGCGGTCCATGTAGAAGATGTTTCCGCCAAGGGCATCAACCTGACCGGAGGCTAGTGCCTGGACACTTGCAGCGTCGCCATCATATCGACGGATCGTCGCTGTGGATGGTGCGTTCTTGGTGACCTGAGTATCCTGGGCAGCGCCCTTGGCGACACTGATCGTCAAGCCAGCCATGTCTTCATTGGTCTTGATCGACTTGTCCTTTGGACCAATCAGAACGATGGCATTTGCATTGTAGGGCTTGCTGAACTGAACGGCTTTTGCGCGATCCGGCAGCATGGCCATCGTTGCAAAAAGGATATCAACCCGACCCGAGGTCAACGCAGGAATACGGTTGTTGACTTCGAGCGGAACGAATTCCACATCCACGCCAAGCTCCTTGGCGAACAATGCGCCCATCTCGGCGTCAAAACCGTCCTGTTTGCCAGCGCTGGTGACAAAACCCCATGGCGGGTTATCGCCCTGGATGCCAACGACCAGCTTGCCCTTGGCCTTGATCTCGTCCGGCGTGATAGCTGCGGCCGGTTGCGACAGTGATGCCGCGGCCACCATTGCCGCTGCGCCCAACAGGACACTGCGTCGGTTCCATTTGAATCCAAACATAAGGTGCTCCTCCTCTAGTAGCCCATGGGCCAGCCAACTCTCCTCCAGCTGGCAACACGTTAAAATTGACATAAGGCCATTTCCAAATCAACAGAGTTTTTCTATAATCTCATATAAAATGCATTTCAGCATTCACACTAATTACTGAATGACGAATATCGGTGATGATTTGCCTCTGGAGGAGCGAATATGAAAACATCAATTGCCACGGTATCGATCAGCGGAGATTTTCCCGAAAAGCTTGCGGCCATCGCCGCGGCAGGTTTTGACGGGGTGGAGATCTTCGAGAATGATTTCCTCGCATTTGATGGCAGTCCTGCTGACGTCGGTCGCATGGTTCGTGATCACGGATTGGACATTACGCTTTTCCAGCCATTCCGTGATTTTGAGGGCATGCCCGAGCCGCTGCGTGGCCGCACCTTTGATCGCGCCGAACGCAAGTTCGATGTCATGCAGCAGCTTGGAACCGATCTCGTTCTCGTCTGCTCCAACGTCTCACCTGCCTCGCTTGGCGGCATAGACCGAGCAGCCGCTGACTTCCATGAGTTGGGTGAGCGGGCGGCAAAACGTGGCTTGCGGGTGGGTTTTGAGGCCTTGGCGTGGGGCAGGCATATCAATGACCACCGCGACGCCTGGGAGATCGTGCGACGGACTGACCATCCTAATATTGGCCTGATACTCGACAGTTTTCACACATTGTCGCGCAAGATCGACATCAATTCTATCCGCTCCATACCTAAGGAAAAGATCTTCATCGTGCAGCTTGCTGACGCACCGCTGATAGACATGGATCTGCTCTACTGGTCGCGTCATTTCCGCAACATGCCGGGTGAAGGCGATCTGCCGGTGACAGAGTTCACCGCCGCGGTCGCTGCAACTGGCTATGACGGATATCTTTCCCTGGAAATTTTCAATGATCAGTTCCGCGGAGGCTCTCCCAAAACAATTGCGGCTGATGGTTACCGCTCACTGATATATCTGGGTGATCAGGTTCGTCGTCATCCTGAAGCGGCAACGCTGACCCTGGCAGAAATGCCGGCGCGCGCGCCTGTATCCGGTATAGGTTTTGTTGAATTTTCAACGGACGAGGAGGACGGTGAAAACCTCGCAGGCATCTTGAAAACCCTTGGTTTTCGCAAGACGGCTTCTCACCGCTCCAAGAAAGTCGCGATTTTCCAACAGGGCAACATCCGCCTTTTGCTCAATACCGACGACAAGGGTTTCTCCAACGCGTCCTTTGCGGTACACGGCACGTCCGCCTATGCAGTCGCGCTCATTGTCGATGATGCCAAGCAAGCCTATTCGCGCGCAATCGCGCTCGGTGCCGAGCCCTTCGAGCAGTCTGTCAGCGAAGGTGAGATTGAGATACCCGCCATACGCGGTGTCGGTGGAGGACTGATTTATCTGATCGATGACAAAAGCGATCTCGGTCGCTTTGCGGAAATCGATTTTCTCCCCGCCTATGAGGAAGCGGAGATTTCGTCTGCCCACCTTACTCATGTCGACCACGTCGCTCAGACCGTAGCCTATGACGAAATGCTGACCTGGTTGCTGTTTTACACAGCGATTTTCGACGCCAACAAGACTGCAATGGTTGATATCATCGATCCCGCAGGCGTGGTGCGCAGTCAGGTGGTCCAGAATGCCTCGGGCAGTTTGCGGCTGACGCTGAATGGAGCAGAAAACCGTCGTACGCTGGCGGGCCATTTCATTGCTGAAAAATTTGGGTCGGGCGTGCAGCATCTGGCCTTTCATACCGCGGATATCTTCGCAACAGCCGCGGCCCTGCGTGCCAATGGGTTCAAGCCACTGCCTATTTCGCCCAACTATTATGACGATGTGGAAGCACGCTTCGGTCTCGACCCGGAACTGACCGAACGGCTGAAAGTGGAGAACATTCTCTATGATCGCGACGACCATGGAGAATATTTCCAGCTTTACAGCACGACATTCGGTGAGGGTTTCTTTTTTGAGATCGTGCAGCGTAGTGGTTACCGGGGATATGGCGCTGCCAACGCCATTTTTCGTATCTCGGCATTGAAAAAGGCACTCAGACCGGAAGGCGTGCCAAAGCCCACGCCGGATGTGCGATAGGAGCAAACATCGAAGCTCTTCAACGCAAGGAGGCTGGATTTATGCACCGCCGCAAAATATGTATGACGATTAAGAGAATATCCGAGATCCTGACATGTCGTCTGAAACACTGAACGAAACCGTTGCCGAGAGTAGCTACAAGCGTATTCGGGCCGATATTATCTTCGGTCGCCTTGCTCCCGGACAAAGGCTGAAACTAGAAAAGCTCAAGGATACCTACGACACCAGCATCAGCACGCTGAGAGAAATTCTCAATCGGCTTGCATCCGATGGCCTCGTGATGGCTGAAGGCCAACGTGGCTTTCAGGTAATGCCCATGTCATCCGTCGATCTCAAGGAAGTCGCAGGCTTGCGCTTGCTTCTGGAAACGCACGCGCTGGAGCAATCCCTCGAAAGAGGTGATGTCGACTGGGAGGCGCGGCTGGTTTCTGCCCACTACAAGCTGGCGCGGATGGAAGGTGTAATGGCCAGCGGCGATACCAGCCATACGGAAGATTGGAAGCGCTATGACTGGGAGTTTCACCAGGCACTGATTTCAGCATGTGGATCGAAACTGCTGATGGAGGCACATGCGGCAGTGTTTGATAAATACCTGCGTTATCAAATGGTCGCGCTCTCCTACCGCGGTAAAATTGCTGCAGACGAACACAAGCAACTGCTGGATGCGGCGCTCAACCGTGACCAGAAGAACGCAAAGAAAATCCTTGGCCTGCATATTCAAGGCGGCGTCGAGCATGCGCTAGCCCGCAAGTCGCCGCTTCAGGATTGACCATGGGCGAGGAACGAATGACAGACAATAATGACGCAAAGGCATCGCTTGAAACCGTCAGCGACGCCGTTTTCCGCCGCTTGCGGCAGGACATCATACTTGGCATTCTACCTCCAGGTTCCAAGATCAAGCTCGAAAAAGCCCGTGAGCGATACTCGATCAGCATTTCTTCGCTTAGAGAAATTCTTAGCCGCCTCAGTGCGGAGAACCTTGTTCTGGCTGAAGGGCAGCGTGGTTTCGAGGTTAGCCCAGTCTCGCAAAGAGAACTGGAGGAACTCGCCGATTTGCGAATTCTCTTGGAGTGCCGCGCAATCGAGCTTTCCTTTGCCGCTGGCGATCTTGAGTGGGAAGGTACAATTGTCGCAGCCCACCATCGCCTTAAGACTGTCGAGCAAAAACTTCTTGCGGGGGATACCCTGCAGACAGCCGAATGGGTCCGTTTTGACTGGGAGTTTCATCTCGCAATTGTCGCCGCATGCAATTCCGCAGTGCTCGTCCAGAGCCTCTCATCCGTTTTTGACCGCTTCTTGCGTTATCACATGCTTGCGAAAAACTTTCGTGGGCAAGGTGTTGTTGATGACCATAAACGCCTGTTTGAGTACGCCCTGGAGAAGAACGTTGATGCGGCCAAAGACATGATAAAACGTCATGTTCTCAACGGGGCAAACCATATTTTGGCAACCCCTATGTTCATTCAGGAAAGTCCCGAGGTGGACCAAGCCCGGAGGGGATGAATTTCGTTTATTGGAGACACGAATGATCATCCGGTGGGCTTTCGAAACATCGTCCGCGTTGGGGATGTGAAGCTGTGACCAGCAGTTTGCTTGTCAACCCGTTCCACTCAACACCGCCCTGCTTGTCATGGTGTGCTGAAATCACTGCTCTGGGTTTAACAATAATTGGACGCCTGCGCATTGCGGGTGTACGCTTTAGGTACTGTGCACGCATGCGATGAATCTCGAGAGGACCGGGAGACAGCTATGCAGACGACGTCCACGACCTCAAAGGCTGCAAAAGACCCGCCTGATACAGGGGAGATTCGGTCGCAACTCGAACACATACTGGCAAGCGCAGAGTTTCCAGGCATTGGTCGAAGTGCTGCATTTCTGCGGTATGTTGTGGAAGAGGCCATCGCGGGACGAGCGAACCGCATCAAAGGCTACTCAATCGCGATTGAAGTGTTCGGCCGCAACGAAAGTTTCACGCAAGATGATCCAGTCGTTCGCATCGAAGCTGCACGCCTAAGACGCTCGCTCGAACGATATTACCTGGTGGCGGGGCACAGCGATGCGGTCAGGATCGACATACCGAAGGGTGGTTACGCTCCTGTGTTTTCTTACAACACTGCGGAGGCTTCCAAGCAGCAGGCACCTGCGCCCGCTCTGGTGTCGCCACATGCCATCAGTGGGCGCTGGTGGAATGCAAAGGGACCTTTGCTTGTTTGTCTGATCTTGGCTTTGGCGACGATTGCCCTTCAACTCACCGGGGACTTGATATCGACACAGACGCTGCGGCCGCAAGAAGGCGTAACTCCCGAAAGGCCGACCCTTGTCGTTGCTCCTTTCGCCGATCTGGGCGATGGCACGAACGCTCATCTCTATAGTGCCGGGCTTACAGAGGAACTGCTGACTGCCTTGCCACGTTTCAAGGAAATAAGGGTCTTCGGTCGCGAGACGTCGAGATCTCTGCCACCTGACTTGGATTTGTCGAAAATTCGCAAAGAACTCGGCGCAGGCTATCTTCTCACAGGAAGCGTACGGACCGCTGGGAATAGCATGCGCGTCAATGCCCGTCTTCTGGACACGGATGACGGCGAGATTGTCTGGTCGCGGGACTATGACAATGATCTGGCGGCGAGCAACCTGTTTTCCATACAGTCGGACGTGGCCAAGAGGGTCGCCACCACCATAGCCCAGCCCTATGGCGTCATGGCGCAGGTTGATAACGCAAACCCTCCACCGCAAGACCCTGGCGCTTATGAGTGCACACTGCGCTTTTACGCATATCGCAGCGAACTCAGCCCTGCAGAGCACGCAAAGGTTCGCGACTGCCTTGAAGACGCAGTTGCGCGGTATCCCGGCTATTCAACGGCTTGGGCAATGCTGTCGATTATCTATCTCGACGAAGACCGCTTCAAATTCAACACGGATCACGGCCCGGAAGCACCACTGCAGCGAGCCCTTCGTTCAGCGAGACGCGCGACCCAGCTTGATGCGAACAATACCCGGGGGCTTCAGGCTCTGATGATGGCTCTTTTTTTTAACAGACAACTGCCCGAGGCCATGCGCGTGGGCGAAGAGGCCCTCATCACCAATCCCAACGATACTGAGCTGATGGGCGAGTTCGGCACTCGGCTGGCAATGGGTGGCCAATGGCAACGAGGTGCAAACCTGCTTGATCAGGCTATCGCACTCAATCCGGGTGGCGGTGGCTATTATCACGGCACGCGCGCTCTGGCCGCTTACATGCTGCGCGACAATTCAACCGCCGTCCGTGAAATTGCCAAGGCGGACATGCAGAAATTTCCGCTGTTTCACGCCGTCGCTGCCATCATATATGCAGATGCCGGCATGATGGATCAGGCCCGACGCGAGGGAGAGGCATTCGTGCGGATGCGGCCAGACTTCCTGCCGAACATCGTTGCGGAACTTTCGATGAGAGACGTGCAGCCCGCTGATCGTGACCAGCTGATGCGGGGACTTCGCAAGGCAGGAATGCTTGTTCCTGCAGGCGAAGAGCCAACCGCAATAACGCTCAGCGCGTCGGATTTACAGCCGCGCTAGGGCCGACGTCCAACAGGAACCTCCCCTGCCCCCGCGCACGCAGGTGAGGGGTGCAGAAATAAGCGGCTTATATTTTTCAGGAGCCAGTATGAGTCGATTTTCGCTGTTCGGATGGCTTTGCGCTCTCGCAATTGCAGCAGCGAGCGGTGCTCTCTACAGTACTTTTATTTTCGGCGGTAACGCTTCAATCGGGGCCGCATATGCAGTCGGCATCATCGGCCTTGTTCTGGCGTTCGAGCAGGATCTGATTCTGGTACGATTTCGCCTCTGGCTCATGCGACTTCCTACCGCGGCATACTTCCTGCTCACGCTCCTGCTCAACATAGTGACCATTGTGATTGGCACTTTTGTTGTCGGGACGCTGCTCTGGTTGTTTGGTTTTCTAGACTCGTGGGTGGGTTCTGTCGTCCCAACGGGTGGGATCCTTATCTATGCTCTCATTGTTTCCGCACTTATTGTTTTCGTGTTGCGCATGAGAGACCTTGTAGGACCCGAGGTATTCTCCAGTCTCCTTCTGAGCCGTTATCGGCGGCCACAATCAGAAAACAGGGTTTTTCTCCTCGTCGATCTCATGGGATCGACAAGCTACGCAGAGCGCTTTGGCGACTTGCGAACCCAGCAATATCTCGGTGAATTCTTGAAAACTGTTGCACTGTCGGTTCGCCGGTTCGAAGGCGCAGTTGACGATTACATCGGTGATGCGGCCCTGATCACCTGGCATTTCAAAAAGGGAATACACCGGTCTGCAAGCATTCGATGCGTCCTACACATTTTTGAGGCCATTCAAGCGAAAGAAGATTTCTGGATCACTGAATTCGGGGAAGTTCCCCGTTTGCGGGCTGCTCTGCATGGCGGACCGGTCATCGTTGCAGAAATTGGCTTGGATCATCGTAAAATCACCTATTTCGGTGACACCGTCAACACAACAGCGAGGATTGAGGGGCTTGCCCGAGAACTGGGTAAGAGCTTTCTCATTTCAGACAGCTTACTCAGTCAGTTCCCGCCCATGGAATTCGCGACGACCGAACCGCTCGGCAGTTATGCGGTAAGAGGCAAGGGGCAATCCCTGTCAGTGACAGCGGTCACTGCTACGCAACAACTGCCTTGATCCAACGTGCGCCGGTGAGCGCCCGGCATTTGCTCATTCCTTCAAAGGCGACGATTTCTCTGGTTCGGGCGATCCTGATGGTCACCGGCCCCAGGGCTCGCACTTTCAGGATCGGTGTCAAATATCGCATATGACGTTGGCGCGCGTCTCATCCAAATGCACACCGGTCCACCAACGGGCATGAGGTTTCGAAGTCTGAATGGGCGCCAGAGCGCGCCTTTGGATGCTCCCCGTGCTGTGATCCCGGTCAGTCCACTATCAGTTCCCAATTGTCATCAGGGTTGAAAGTCATGATACCTGCGGCCGTCTTTTCGGTGTTGCGTCCCAGATCCACCTGATAAACAGTTCCATTAGCGTTTACCGCGAAGGTGTGCACGCCGGTTTCACCGTATCGGATTGGCCATGCAATGAGGGCGAAACCCGCGATCATGTTGCCGTTGATGAGATAGTCGTGCTTGCCACCTGCTATATTGGAACCTTGCCGGGAGATGATCCGGTAGCGATAGCCATAATAGCCCTCACCGCGCTTTGCCTTGTCGAGCGCGGCATCGTTTTCAAGTGCACTGCCCGCCGGGCTGTCGCCCGCCCCCAGATCGGACGGCCAATAAAGGCCATCCGTATTCCCGTCGCTGCTGATGAGCCTCTGCGCGTACTCTAGGACACCGTCCCCGTCGCGATCCTGCGAGCGGTATTCCTCTTGAGCACCGACATAGGCCTGAACGGTCGCGATGGTCTGCAGCTCGTTTTCGCCGACACGGCGTTGAATTATCTCCTCAAATCCCGCGTAGGTGTCGAAGCTCCACTTGCGCTCATCGATCTTTACTATTGGAAATGGTACCGGCCAGAGCCTGGCGCCGATCTCGACAAGCACGCGCCCACCACCATCCTTCAAAACCACCTTGTTAGCAGCTCCATCCCTGATCTGCGCATAGCTATCCATCACGCTTTTGTCCCCACGGGCCTTCGCCCCATCGATACCGAGAATGGTCACGAACTTTTCGAAGTCGTCGGCGGCGAGCGCTGACTTTAAGGCCTCGGCGGCGTCTTCCGGTGTTGAGAAAACCAGGGGATCGCTTCGCGAGGCGAACCCGAAAATCGCACTTGCCTCGGATCTTTCCCCCGTGGCCGAGGACACCGGACTGATCGTGAGGCCCAAAGTGGCAGCAAACACGCAACCCAACAGCGCAGGTCTCAATGACTTGGTCATGACGTCCATCCCATCTTGATGTTGTTACCGGCGACGTCCACCACCGCCGCCTCTGATTTCCCTGGCTGCGCCGCGACCGCCATCACCCATCGCCTGCCGCCCTCTCATCGACTGTATCTGAGCGCGTCTGCCGCTATCCACCTGGCCCAGTGCCGATGGCCTCCTTGGACGATTGTCCACTCTTGCCGCCGGCTTCGGTCTCGCCACCGGGCGGTTGGCGTTGGTTTTGCGCCGGGTGTTTTCGACGTTGGTGTGTGCGGTTTGCGGACGGCGGTCCTGCGCCGTCTTCACATTTCTGCCCTTGCCGCGATCAGATGCACCTTTGTCTGCATCGATCTTGCTCCTGCGAACGTCACTGACGGTGACTTTCCCGGGATTGTGACGGATCGTTGCGGAACGGTCGCTGGTTCGGGCACCAAGCCTGTTGGCGGGGTTCGCTTCAATATTTCTTCGGAAAACACCACGATCCATCTTGTCGAACTGTGCGCGATCAAAGCTGATTTTGCTACGGTCGACATTCTTCCAGTCAATGTCGTTGATATTGACTTTGCCATTGATGTTGTTGAAGCATTTGTTGCAATCGATATCGACATTACCGTTCCAGCGGCCTCCCCAGACGCCCCAGCGGTTCCAGTCGACTGCAGCCGCCCAGACAGCCCCTGTAACCACGCCTGCGAAGAACGTCGCAGTAGGATAGTAGTAGCTTGGATAGGGCTCTGGATAATATGCGATTGGCGCGGCTGCATAACCGGGCTCGTAAAGCATCTCGGGAGCATACTGGGGGACGTAGATTTTTTCCGGGCTGGCGGAGACGATGACTACGTTGTTGTTTTCCTCCGACACCTTAATCTTGTCATCCGTCTTGATGATGCCGTCAACCACCGCCTTATCGCGCAGTTGTTGAATAGCAACGAGAACGTCCTTCTGCTGATAGGCGAGCGCCTCTCCGAGCGACTGTGTCCAGTCTAGATCCTCGCTCATCATCGTCACGATTTGCGGATAGTTCAACAGCGAGACCACACTACCGTCCCAGGTGGTCTTCGGCTTGATACTTGGTTGCTTCTTGATCCCCTCGAGAAACCGTGCTGCTTCCACGATCTGCAGCGGGTATTGCGAGGCCGACGTGACGAGTGCGACCAGCTCGTCCGGATATAGGGCGATCCGGGCAACGAGGATTTCCAGTTCGTCTTCGCTTAAGGGGGCCGACGCCTCCTCTGCTGCCGGATCGGCAGCGGCTGTCTCCTGCGCAACTGCAGTCGGAATGGCATATGGCATCGATGGCAGGCCCGTAATGGGCAGGCACAGGCTCGTGGCGAGAAGAAACAGTGCGTGAGACTTGTTCATCTCTTTCCTCCTTGTGCGCGGACACTCGTTCAGACTGCAGATGTCAGTGCAGATGTTATAGCAAGGCGTGGTCGCAGTCCCGATCCGGAGTGTATGTTACAGTAACATCGGGGCTGAGCAGGCCCTGTGTTGCAGCATCGCTCCTGCTCACCAGCCTGATGGCTCAAGGCTGCAAGCGCGTCTGGTGGAGCCAGTCATGGCCCCGCTTGCTCGAGTCCCGAAGCTCTTTTGAATTCACGAACATCGGCAAAGGCAGAACCAGTTCTCAATTATTGAACCCATTGGGTCTGACAGCTTGAAGGCTCGCACTGCCAAGGCGCCTGCAGAAGCGCTTTTCTGACCGGACTGATCGAATCAGACAGCACATCTCATGGGTTTATCCGTCTCGGATCTGGCCTCCTTGACCACAGAATGGTGGCGAGCAAAAGAGCGTAGATCAAAGCCGCAGCGATATAGACAATGCGGGTAGCGAAGCGTTCGGCAGAAGTGCCGGGTAGAGGTGAGACACCAAGCCCGAACAAGATGAGGAAAATGGTCAATGCACCGGCAAACAGCGGCGCGTCTTTGGTCATTGCTGCTGCCCTGCCACCCAGGAAAAGCGCAACGCCCAGCACAATCAGAAAGATCGACAACAGATTTGGACGAAGGGTCAGTGCCGCATAGGCCGCAGATGCCACAAAGCCGCCGAGCAGGTTAACGACGACGAGGCCGAACGCCGCTCTTGTGCCAACGGCGACATCGAGCTGGCCGAGCAGAGATGCGACGGTAATGGGAATGACCGCCGCAGCTGTCAGATTATTGCTCGTAAGACAGATCACAACAGACGCCAGAAGGATCAGCGTATTTGCAAATGCTCGCAGTAAATCCATCGGCTGAGCAGGCAACCGCTCGGTGTTGTCTTCGCAACAAGCGGGTTCAGGAATAATGGCGTGGGCCAGCCACATTAAAAGCGTGCCCGACAGCACGCCACCGACAAGGATCGACAGTATGGAGTTGGCCAGTTCCTTGTTCAGGATGCCGAGAAGCGGTACCACGATAGCAACGACCAGTACGAGAAAGACAGCCGGCCCGCCCTTGCCCGAAGTTTGCACTGCAAAACACAGAAAATAGGTCAGTCCCAGAAGCAGGAGAAAAGGTGCTGGACGGTCACCGAGGCTGCTGGTCAAAACCATCATCGCAATTCCGGCGACCAGGATGACAATGGCTGCGCCGACAGTCTTGCCAAGCGGCATTGGTCGAGAGCTCGCCAGTAGAAACTGTGCAGCAAAAAGCGGTCCGAGAAACGGTATGAAAGCCCTCCAGTACACCGCCAGCACAAAGCCTAACGAGACTGCAAGAGCGACCCGCAATCCCTTTCGCTTCTGCTTTGCGGCGGTGGTGTCAGTTGACATAGGTGAGTACCGACACGATGCGGACCCACAGCGATCCCCACGCATTTGTCACCGGATTGTCACCGGTATAGATGATGACCGTCGCCTGCGAGCCGTAGCGCACACCACCCTGTGGTCTGTCGGCTTCGGCGATGTTGAGACGAACAGGGAACCGCTGTGCTTCTTTGACCCAGCCGCTGTCACTCCTGATGGTGGGCAATCCGGTGGTCGGATCCGTGTTGCCTTGCGACACGCCGAAGCCAACGCTCTCCACCGTAGCGGGAAACAGGCGCCCGGGAAGGGCATCAAAAAGGATTTCCGCCCTGTTGCCAACGACGACATTTTCGAGGCTGTTTTCCTTGAACGCGGCATTGATCCAGATGGTGCCGACATCAATGAATGTCATGGCCGGTTGACCCGCGGGTAAAACCTTCCCGGTGGTGAGCTGAAGATTGGTGACAACTCCAGGCGACGGCGCCCGCACGGTCGTATGCATCAGATCCAGCCGTGCCTTTTCCAGTCCCGCAAGGGCAGCACGCAGCTGTGGATTGTCGTTTCCGGAAGGACCAAGCTGTTCGCGGGCCTTGGCGAGATCAGCTTCCGCCCCCGAGACCGAGGCCTCCGCCTGCTCGTAGGCGGATTTGGCCGTATCAAAGCGGGCCTTCGAAAACACGCCGGACTTGAGGAGTGCTGAGGCCCTGGCATACTGGTCGCGAAGATTATCTCTGTCCGCTCGTATCTGCACGAGTTTGGCCTGAGCAGCGTCAACCGCCGCAGTTGATGCGCCGATTGATTGACCGACACTGGCAAGGCCAGCTTCCGCCTCGTTCACCGCAAGTTCGTAGCGCTGGGGATCGATCCGGAACAATATCTGATCGGCCTCCACGCGCGTGTTGTCCGTAACACCCACCTCCACAACACGACCTGTCACTTCAGGCGCAATGCCAACCACATAGGCTTGGACCTGCGCCTGAGACGTTGAGGGTGTCCGCCGCTCCATGAAGACCGAGAGTACGAACAGGCCCAACGCCAAAAAAACAACAATGAGAGCGACCTTCCGCAAGGGATTGCGAGGTGGCAAAGCAGGTGCTGGCTCGTCTATAGTCTCGGAAACCACGATCTTGTTCCTTTAACTGTGTGTCTGATGGACTTACGCAGGGCGGGGACGGGTTGGGCGATGTATCGAGACCACAATGGCGCGGTCGAGCGCGTCTTCAATCTCTTTGCCAAGCGCTGCCAACAGTTCCCCGTATTCGGCTATACGTTCCTCCCGAACCGGATCCGGACATGTGTTCCATTTGGCCAGTTCACTTTGGGCTTCGGCATAGTCCCGGCAGATCTCGCAGAACACGACGTCTCGCAATGCGAGCTCGTCAATCGCATGAGCTCTTTTCGGAAATCGCAGCCTGACCGCAGCCACGTTTTCATCCATTGTCCGCTCCCACCCTCAAAGCGCCACAGCGACGCCGAATGTCCTGAAGGCATATTCAGTGATCAGGGGCAGTTCGTGCAGTATGTTACCGTAAGATACGGGTGGGGGATCGGAGACCAAGACCAGCGTATGCCGCCGCTACCAGCGGGTCGTCTCGTCGACACCGGAAAGATGCTCACCCGATCAGGCAACTGGCGCTGACGTTCGATTGCCTCGAACAGTTTCGCAGCTTTCTTGCCTGCAACGAGGAGTGCTGCCCCCCCGTAACATACCCGATGTTACGGGAAAGCTGCCCGTCATTCGCATAGATTTTCCTGGTGCCGAAAATGGCGGCGAAAAGTTCTGGCAGCTAGGGCAGGTGAACGGGTGAACAGCGCCGAGACAAACGAACTGCGAGATGGACGCGTTCCCTGTCGAGTGGAATGGCTTGTCGCATGCACGGTTATTGCCGTGCTCGCCGGGTGTGGCGGCCACGCCAAAAACGTTCTCGTCCCGGTTGCTGACAGCGCACCGAACGCCACCAGGGTCAACATGCTGGTTACAACAACCCGCAGCCGCTCAACGGTGAAAGGCGAAATGTTTACCGGCGAACGCGCCAAGGTTCCGTCTTTCGCGGAGATCACCGTCTCCATACCGCCAGGCAATGCGAGAAAGATTGGCGAGGTTGCATGGCCGAAGAGGCTACCCTCCAATCCAGCGACCGATTTCGCCACATTGAAGGCAAATGAGATCAGTCGCGACGATGCCAGAAAATGGTTGACCGCTTCAGTGCGCAAGAGCCGTGACGGAAGTGTGCTGGTGTTTATCCACGGCTTCAACAATCGTTTTGAAGACTCGGTCTATCGCTTCGCCCAAATTGTCCAGGATTCCGGAATTGCCAGCGCTCCGGTTCTTGTTACCTGGCCGTCGCGCGCAAGCCTACTCGCTTATGGTTACGACAGGGAGAGCACCAACTACACGCGCAATGCCCTGGAGATGCTGTTTCAGTATCTGGCCAAAGATGTACGGGTGAAGGAGGTTTCCATCCTCGCCCACTCCATGGGCAACTGGTTGGCCCTTGAGGCCCTTCGTCAGATGGCCATCCGTAATAACGGCCTTCCAGCCAAGTTCGAGAATGTGATGCTGGCATCGCCTGATGTCGATGTCGACGTCTTTCGACAGCAGATTTCCGATATGGGCAAACAGCATCCCAAGTTCACATTGTTTGTCTCCCGGGACGACCGGGCACTGGCCGTGTCCCGCAGGGTGTGGGGCGACGTCGCAAGGCTTGGTTCCATCGACCCCGAGCAGTCTCCTTACAAGAAGGAACTGGCTGATAGCCAGATATCCGTTGTTGATCTGACCACGATCAAATCCGGCGACAGGCTCAATCACGGCAAGTTTGCGGAATCTCCCGAGATTGTTCGTCTTATCGGTGCGCGGATTTCCCAAGGACAGACTTTGACGGACAGCAAGATTGGCGTTGGGGACACAATCCTCGCGGCAACCACAAGCACGGCAGTTGCGGTGGGCAGCACCGCCGGGCTGATCCTTGCCGCTCCGGTTGCCGTCGTCGATGCCAACACAAGAGACAACTACGCCGGAGGCGTTCAGTCCCTCATTGGCCCGCCTGGAACGACAGCGCATTCATCAAACTTGCAACGCACCGAACAACACGACTGAGGCCGATTGAGGTCGCGTGTCCTCTAGGGGCACGCCGAGCGATAACAATAGGACAGAAAATGGCATGGCGCCTGAATTTCCTGCTGATCAAACTGTTTCTCACCGCGGCTGCCCTGGCGGTTACGACACTGGCTTGGATGTCAGCGGCAGCAGCACAAGCGCATGCTCCTCTGGCGGAGCAACCCGCCAGTGTCCAGCGTTTTATCGGCCTGATGTCAGATCCTGACGTTCAGAAATGGCTGCAGGGCGTCGCTCGCGAAACAGAGACTGCTACGGTCCCAGCGACTGCCAGCCAGGACCCGGCGTCGTCGTTTGCCGGATCAACGATGCGTTTTCGCGCCCACGCCGCTTCGATGGTTGCAGCTGCGCATTCTTTTCCCTCCGAGGCGATCCGGGGCGCGGCTTTGCTTGAGCAAGACGTCAAAGCAATTGGCGGAACCCGGCCCATCGTCTTGCTGGCCGCTTTCGTTGCCGCAGGATTGGGGGCGCAATGGTTGTTCTGGCGGTTCAGCGCTGGTTGGCGGTCATGGATGGCCGGAGCATCAGTCACATCCGTTTGGCACAGGGTCGTTGTCATAACTGCCCGGCTTCTCTGGGCGGTTTGTTATGTCCTGTCGTTTGGTCTTGGCAGCATAGGGTTCTTCCTGCTTTTTGACTGGCCGCCGATCATCAGGGAAATCGTCGTCGGCTTCCTGTTCGCTGTTGTCATCTACCGCCTCGCTTGCGCTTTGCTGGATGTATTTTTGGCGCCGCGTTCAAACGAACAAGGCCGTTTCCGCGTGGTCCCAATCACTAACGAGGCGGCAGGCCACTGGGCAAAACGGATCAGCTATCTCATTGGCTGGTACGCCTTTGGCTGGGTGACAATCCGGCTTCTTGGCACGCTCGGCCTATCGATCCCATCGCGTCAGCTCGCTGCCTACTTTCTGGGGTTCATACTGTTGGGCATTGCCATTGAGGCGATATGGCGACGCCCGCCTGGTTCACCCACGCAACAGACGAGCCGGATCGGCCTGCATGGTCGGAACTGGCTTTGGACTGCCTATTTAACAGGGATATGGCTGCTGTGGGTGGCTGGCGCTGTGGAGCTCTTTTGGGTCATGGTGGTTTGCGCCGCATTGCCAGGGGCGATCGTTCTTACAAAGGCGTCCATCAATAACATTCTGCGCCGTTCAGAAACTGATGAAGATGGGCGCAGCCGCGTCACGGTGCTCTCGGTCATCGTCGAGCGCGGGATACGCGCAACCCTGATCGTTGCAGCGATCGTTTTCCTTGCAAATATTCTGGATGTCCGGCTGACCCAGATGACAATGCAGGATTCGCCCGCGCTCCGTCTTGTACGTGGAGTGTTGAGCGCCGGCATTATTCTTCTTGTCGTCGACTTGGCATGGAATGTCGTGAAGGTTTTGATCGACCGGAAGATGGGAGACACCGAGGCAGCGCTCGAGATAGGAAGTGAACGCGAACGACGCCGCACCCGCCTGAGAACTCTGTTGCCCATCCTTCGCAACTTCCTGATGATTTTATTCGCCGCGATCGCAATCATGATGGCTTTGTCGTCACTCGGCATTGAGATCGGACCGCTGATCGCTGGCGCCGGCGTTGTGGGCGTCGCCATCGGTTTCGGCGCGCAGACCGTCGTAAAGGATATCATCAGCGGCATGTTCTATCTCCTCGATGATGCCTTCCGGATTGGCGAGTACATTCAAAGCGGCAGCTACAAAGGCACTGTAGAGGCGTTCAGTCTCCGCTCCGTAAAGCTAAGGCACCATAGGGGGCCCATATTCATCGTCCCGTTTAGCGAACTGGGCGCCATCCAAAACATGAGCCGCGACTGGTCAGTGGTCAAATTCCTGCTGTCCGTGTCCTACGAATCCGACGTCGCCCAAGTCAAAGCAATTACCAAATCCGTAGGCAAAGCTCTGCGAGAAGATCCCGAGTTCCAGCCGTTCATCATTGAGAACCTCAAGATGAAAGGCGTCGAAGAGATCAGCGATTATGGAATCAAGTTGAGCTTTGGAATGACGCTAAAGCCCACCCAGCTGCAGTCGGCAATCCGTCGCAGAGCTTATGCGATGCTTCGCGAAGCATTCAACGCACAAGGCATCAAGATTGCCGTTCCGACCGTGCAAGTCGCTGGCGGTAAAGAGGACGGGCTCGCAGCCGTAGCTCAGCAGGCCCTTGCGAAACAAACTGTGGTGGATGCGCCCGGGCCGACTTGAACGGGGAACTTCGCCCAGTTGCATCGAGACCAAGGATCATGGGGAGGACATGAAATGAAAATCTCAAAAACAATGTCAATCTGTCCGGTCTGCCTGCCTGCCAGCTCGCCGAGTTTCTTGGATGTTTGCCCGCACTGACAAATTCACGGCGAGCAATGCACGTCTTACGACCGCTTGAAGTGATGGAGCGGCAGCGAAAAACAACCACCAACCAAGGGGATATTCCATGGACTTCAACACTATCGACGCCACGCTCGTCGGAAAGCTTCTACTTTTGCTGTTGATCGGTATGGGGCCGAAAATCGCCCTCGTTCCGTTTTTGGAGAAAACCCATAGTTTCGATGCGGCGACCAAGGTGCGCATCGGTCGCCAAATGGTGCTGACAGCACTTGTCACAGCGTTGATCCTGTTTGCGACTGGAGCACTTTTGATGCGGCTTCTCCACATTACGGGCGGCGCTGTCGCGGTGGCGGGCGGCATCATTCTCGCACTCATAGCGATCAAGATGGCGTCCGGACCAACGGACAAGCCACATGACGAGCTTACCGCTCCGATCGATCCCGACAAGCTCGCGGTGTTTCCGCTCGCCGTTCCCTATCTGCTTAACCCCGTTGGCATCACCGTCATCATTCTCGCATCTGGAGAAGTCGTTTCGGTCGCCAGCGCGGTGGTCGTTGTCGTTCTTATCATTGTCGTGGCAGCTTTCGACTATCTCGTCTTCACCAATACCGACAAGCTTTCCAAACGGATGAAACCGGCCAGCATGGTCGTTTCAGAGGTCGTATTCGGTATTCTCCTGACCGCGGTTGCAATTCAGCTGATCGTCAGCGGACTGGGACGTTTGGGTATCATTACGGCGCCAGCAGCTCATTGAAAAAAGGGGCGAGGTCCTGCACAGGCAAACGGGAATGCGAATGGATGATTGATCGGACGAGAAATGCCTTCGCTTACGGAGCACTCATTGTGCTTCAATCACTGGCCGTCGCATTCCTGCTTCGGACTATCTTTCCGATATTCTATTACGTGGTCACACATCTTGGCGAACGCCAGGAACTGCCCGTCTCTAAGTTGCTGTTAATCCTCGCGGCTTCTCTTGTTTTGCAGGCAAGTTATTGGACGCGGCTTCGGTGGGTCGAAGTCCCCTCGCCTTTCCACTCCACATTGGTGTCTCACGTGCTTTCCTTCGCTGCGCGCCTCGCATTCCTGTTTGGTGGCGTCCTGTTTTCGACGATCTTCTTTCGGCACTTGCCGGAAACCGAAGCGCTGCCGCCGCTTGGACAGGCAGTACTGCACGGTGCATTGATCCTGTTGGTATTGTTCGGGTTCTTTTGCTACTCGGTCGAACTCGAAAGGCTTGCAAAAGCGATCGAGGATCCGACTTGAGGCGATAGACGGCTTTGCACGTTCACTCGTGAAATCCATGCTTGGCGAGAGAACCTACCTTTCTGGCGACAAGATCGAGGCCGCGTAGATTTCATCGAACTGCGACAAGCAGCAGCAGGCTTCCCGACAAGCGCCGAATTCATCCGTTGTGCAGTGGGCAACGAGAGGTCGAGGCCTTCAGCTGGTTTTCACTAAAGGCACGCGCGAGCGGTATTTTACGATTTGCGGCGCGACTGTAGGCATCCCGGATCTCTCACATACGCGCATCGTTGGTAGTCGAGTTGGCGCCCTTCGACCGGAAAACTGGTCATGGTCTTGGAGGGTACAATGGACGACCTAGATATCAGAGTGTGATCCCAACCATCCGCCCATCGGCATGGAGTGCAGTGCCGCAGGCCGTCCGAATGAAAAGCATGCACCCCACCCGCAATCCAGAGCTGTCGTATGTGCTGTACGCGCAAAGGAATTTGTTATCAGAGGTTTACACCAGCGCCTGAACATATCAAATTCGATCCAAGCCTCGCGCTAAACGGGGCGGCTATCATCGAGCGACGCAAATGGTCAACAGTCTACAGACAGGGCACATTCTGCTCTAAGCGCTATGGCAGTCCGGAAGCCCAGCTTAACTGACACGTATCTCGGGAATTGCCTATGCCTGAAATGTCTTCACTTCCCGACAACTATACCGCTCTGGTCATAGGCTCGAGCGGCGGGATAGGGTCGGCCATACAACAGACACTCAGTGCTGATCCGCGCTGCAACGAGCTCATCTGTATGTCACGCAGTAAAGACGGGCTGGATATTACCGAGGAAGCATCGGTCGTTTCTTTCGTGCAAAAGATCGCCAGCAAAAAAATCCATTTGTTGATATGTGCGACGGGCGCTTTGACGATCAATGGTGTCGGCCCCGAAAAAACAATCAGGCAGCTCGATCCCGACGCGATGACAGCGCAGTTTCGGATAAATGCCATCGGGCCTGCACTTGTAATGAAGCACTTTCTTCCGCTCGTTGATCGTGAAAAGCGTGGCATCTGCGCCTTCCTGTCGGCAAGGGTTGGCTCGATCGGAGATAATCGCCTTGGAGGGTGGATTTCCTATCGCTCATCGAAAGCTGCTCTGAACCAAATCATCCGTACTGCGTCAATCGAGTTCAAGCGCACGCATCCTGACGCTGTGCTCGTAGGTGTCCATCCTGGGACAGTCGAAACCAGCCTGTCGGAGCCGTTCTCGCGCGGGCGTGAGAGAATGCGACCGGATGATGCGGCAAAGATGATTTTGGAGGCGCTGAACGCAGTTGCCAGTACGCAAACGGGAAGTTTTATCGCATACGATGGCTCATCCATCGAGTGGTAGTGCAGGCATTCGAAAGCGAAAAAAGTCCGCTTAAATATCTCCGAGAGGGATATGGAAATGCGATCACTTCAGGTGCCTGGAGCCAAGAAACATAAATGAGAGCAATGTCTTAGGCTGTTGGTAGTCCCGTAGATATGGCGGTGAACTGACACAAAAGTTGCCAAACACCAGCGCTGACAAAGGAAGAATTTAGCGGCAGGGACGTTTTTATCAGTCCGTATTGAGCATTTTGTGTCTCACGGTCGGGTAGCGCTCTCTCACTTCGATCATTCGATGTCCAATCACAAACTTTCCGGGATGGGGAGAACGCACCGAATTTGAGGCAAGCGCGAGAGAGAACATGATCGCTTCGCGAGCGGTAAGTTTCTCGACCACAGAACAATCATACGCGCGCGTCACCGCGATAGACATTTGGCGTAGCGCCGGTCAGCCTGCCAAAAACCTTTCGAAAGGCGGCTGGATCGGTATAACCAACCGCCCAGGCAATGCTCTCGACAGAACCATTCGTCGTCTCAAGCAACTGCCGCGCCTTCATGATGCGCACATTTTGTAGATATTCGGTCAGCTTGAGCCGTGTCGCACGCAAAAAGCGGCGCTGGAGTGTCCTTTCGGAAAGACGCACGCTGTCTGCTAGCTCACCGATCGATTTTTGCATCTCAGGCGTCGCATGAAACTGGTGCTGGACCTGCAGGACCTCCTTATCGCCATGATCGAAGCGGGGAAGAAAAGCCTTGTACTGGCTCTGACTGCGACGCGGCGGATCAACAACAAGAAAGCGTGCCGTCTCAAGCATCACGGCCTGCCCAAGCAGCTTCTCGACAAGGAGCAGGCCCAGATCAGCCCAGGCCAGAATTCCGCCAGCGGTGATGACATCGCCATCATCGATGATCATGTTATCGGGTGACACGTCAATCTTGGGAAACTGTTCAGCAAGCCTGTCTGCAAAAGCCCAGTGGGTCGTGGCGCGTCGGCCGTCGATGAGCCCGGTCTCAGCAAGGACAAACGCCCCGGCACAAATTGAACAGACAGTAACGCCGCGCGCATGCTGGGACGCGAGCCATTGCGACGCCGGGCTCATGCTTTGCATCTTCTCAGGCATGATGATGCTAGGCGGCGCGATGACGTAGCTCAACGCGTGTGGGATGCCAGGGCTTGAATCCCATGTGCAGGATACGTCACCACCCTCCATCTTCCAGTGACTGACCCGAATGTTGCGATAAGTTGTCGGCGCCTGCAAATTTGTAGACCAGTCGTTGGCGACGCGAAACAGATCGGTCAGTCCATAGACGGCAGCCAGCTGACAATCCGGGTAAACCAGTAAGCCCACCTCTATGAAATCAGGCGTTTTGGTATTTGCCACTTTTGCCTCGGATAAAGTCATTTCCGCCACGTGTTTTCGATAGAAGATCGCGATACCTTCTCTTTGTCAAATACGGAATTCGCAGACAAAGCGCGACAGGAGAAATGCCATGACATCTGATACAAACCGGTTTTTCGTGTCGAGACGCAGCGTACTGATCGGAAGCATCGCCCTTGCCAGCGTGAGCGTTCCGGCGATCGCCTTCTCGCAAAACTCATCCACCAACAGTTCATCACAAGGAGAAATCGACATGGGCTTTGTAACAACCAAGGACGGCACCGAAATTTTTTACAAGGATTGGGGTCCAAAGGACGCGCAGCCAATCGTTTTCCATCATGGCTGGCCGCTGTCGTCGGATGACTGGGACGCCCAGATGCTGTTCTTCCTGTCGAAGGGTTACCGCGTTGTTGCTCATGACCGTCGTGGTCACGGTCGCTCGGCACAGGTGGCGGACGGTCACGACATGGACCATTATGCAGCCGACGCATTTGCTGTCGTCGAAGCCCTTGATCTGAAGAACGCCGTTCATATCGGCCATTCAACCGGTGGCGGTGAAGTTGCCCGCTATGTTGCAAAACATGGTCAGCCCGCAGGTCGTGTTGCCAAGGCTGTTCTGGTGTCCGCCGTACCACCGCTGATGCTGAAGACAGACAGCAACCCTGAGGGTCTGCCGATCGAAGTGTTTGACGGCTTCCGTTCCGCACTGGCTGCCAACCGCGCCCAGTTCTTTCGCGATGTACCGGCTGGTCCTTTCTACGGTTTCAACCGCGATGGTGCGACGGCCCAGGAAGGTGTGATCCAGAACTGGTGGCGTCAAGGCATGATGGGTGGCGCAAAGGCCCATTATGATGGCATCAAGGCTTTCTCTGAAACCGACCAGACCGAAGACCTGAAGGCGATCACCGTTCCAACGCTTGTTCTACACGGCGAAGACGACCAGATCGTACCGATCGCAGATTCTGCCCACAAGGCGATCAAGCTCCTGACGAACGGGACGCTCAAGACCTACCCTGGTTTCTCTCACGGTATGTTGACGGTTAATGCCGATGTTCTCAATGCTGACCTGTTGGCCTTCATTAAGAGCTGATCTTGAGGAAATTTTGCAGCAACCGTTGCTGCGATCGCCAAGCCACGGAAGCGAGAGAGGAGCGTTGACGCCCCTCTTTCGCAACCGTCTCTCAATTGATTATGCCGCTCGGCGCCTCCGCCGCTCTATCGTGTGCTTGACCTACTCGAGGTTTAATCGCGAGAACGCGCAACGCGTTGAGGATCACAGCCACATCGATCAATTCCTGAATGACGGCGCCCTGTACCGGCGTTAAGTATCCAAAGGCCGCCGAGGTCATACCGATAGTCGACATTCCGATACCGGCCACGACACTTTCGAGCGCTATACGCCGCGCGCGTTGCGCAATTTCGATACCCGGAAGCAGGCGGTCAAGATGATCGACGAGAAGAACAATATCCGCAGCCTCGGCTGAGGCAGCGGCTCCACGAGCCCCCATGGCAACGCCAATATCCGCGACAGCAAGTGCCGGTGCATCGTTAACACCGTCTCCTACCATCATCACTAGCCCGTTCTTGCGTTCAGCAGTCACAAGAAGGACTTTCTCGTCTGGCGTTAGATCTGATTTGACCGCATCAAGCCCCAGGTTTTTTGTAACATCTTCCGCGACTGCCTTTCTATCGCCAGTGGCTAGCAGGATACGGCGTATGCCGAGTTGACGCAGGTTTGCTATAAGCTCTGCGACACCTGTGCGAAGAGCATCGGCCATGGTGATGTAGCCAGCAATTTTATTATCGACTGCAAGCGCGACAATTACCGCACCAACATTCAAGATCGGGCTGGGAATGGGCGCTGCGCCGATTTGCTGATTGACGAACGAAACTCCTCCCACACTGACCAGGTGACCTGAAACGGTTCCGCTAACTCCCTCTCCAGGACGCTCCGTAACGTGATCTGGCGCTGGCAGCGCAACACCCCTGCGGTGCGCCGCAGTAACAATCGCCACGGCCATCGGATGCTTTGACGCCTGTTCAAGAGCCGCAGCGAAATATAAAACTTCATCCTCCGACATACCGTTGCATGGTTCAATCAACACGATCTGGGGACGTCCATCCGTCAGTGTACCGGTTTTGTCGAGAACCAGTGTCGTGATCCGTGCCAGGACTTCCAATGGCTTTGCGCCCTTGATGAGAACACCAAAGTGCGCCGCCCTCGACAGCCCAGCCACGAGAGCGACAGGTACGGCAAGGATTAACGGGCAAGGCGTTGCCACGACCAACACCGCCACGGCCCGGATAGGATCACGAGTGAGCCACCATGCAGCTGTCGCGAGTGCAATTGTCACCGCGAGGAAAAGCATTGAATATCGATCCGCAAGCCGCGCCATCGGTGCCTTGGATGCTTGCGCTGCTTCAACCAACCGGACGATCCCGGCGTAAGTGCTGTCAACCGCCCGACGCCGAACGCGCAGGTCAAAAGGCTCGCCCGCATTCGTACAGCCGCTCATCAACTCGTCACCATGCACAAGTCGCACGGGCATTGATTCACCCGTGATGGCAGACTTATCGACGATCGCCTGCGCGCCCTCAATATATCCGTCTGTCGGCACGATGGCGCCCTGATGAATGAAAAGGAGGTCGCCTGGTTCAATCGTGTCGAGCGCGACAACCTCTAGAGTGCCATTTTCATGGCGTGTGGCAGTTCTGGGAACCCGGGACAGGAGTGTGCTCATTTCGCGCCTGGCACGGCCCTCCGCAAAGTTCTCAAGAAAAGTGCCGCCGGCATACATTACGGCGACCACCGATGCGGCCAGCGTTTCACCGAATAACAGCGCTGCCGACATCGAAAGCGCCGCGACAATGTCCAACCCGACTTCACCTCGCCAGAGACTGCGAAGGATTTCGACGACCAGAGCAATCAAGACCGGAATAACCCCGACCCGCCAAGCAAGGACGGCCATATCGGGCTTGTCGTATGCGAAAAAAACCAGCCCACTTACGAGACCGAGTATCGCAATCGAGAGCAGCACAGTTTTGACGCGGTCATAGGTCAGAGAGAACATGACTTCCTTTCATCGCCCCTTCGAGCGTGTGGATAGTGCTCCTGCCGTCTTTCTATTTGGTTCAACTGCTGGCTTGTTTGTCGTGCTGTCACGGCTTGCCAATTCGAAGCTTTTTCTCGTGTAGTCGGTATGCAGCTCTAACAACCATTAACATACCAGAGATGCGCGTCCGCGGCACCAGCGGGAATGGTGCAATTCGAAAGTTACTCTCGCCGGGAGGCTGGCATCCGGTATTTCAGCTGATGAGTTCATCAAGTCTCGCTCAAAGCTGACTGAGCTATCATTAGCGATTTCTGGATTAGCGAGCACTCGCCTTGAAGAAGCGGAATACACGTACACTTATCTTACGGCATAAGTCGAAGAGCCGGCCGGACAAAGTCATTTTCCATAGATGTTTCGCCTGGTGTCCAAAATGCGTGCGTATTTTTTCCTCTGCCAGCAAAGCTGCTCGAGAGGCACCATCTACTCTGGTATATCTGAACCGCCGCGTGGAACTTTGCCAGCCAGCGTGAATGGTCAGGAAGCGTGCGCTGGGCGAGAATACATCCTTAGATAGATGTGTGGAAATGCTCTCAAAACTAAAAGTTGACAATCAGATTTAGATCCAGTATCTATCCATTATCGATATTTTCTTGCTGAGCTTTGGTTACCGCGCGATTAGCACCGCGCTTTCAACGAACCCTCCCTTTAAAACAATCGTTATCATCATCCGCAGCGCAGTCGCGCTGAGGTCATCTATATTGCTATGAAAGGGTTCATTATGATCACCGGCACAGTTAAATGGTTTAATTCCACCAAGGGCTTCGGCTTCATCCAGCCTGACAACGGCAGCGCTGACGCGTTCGTTCACATCTCTGCCGTCGAGCGCGCTGGAATGCGCGAAATCGTCGAAGGCCAGAAGCTTAGCTACGATCTGGAGCGCGACAACAAGTCCGGCAAAATGTCGGCTTGCAATCTTCAGGCTGCTTAAATCGGTATCTGCTTTCCTTTGACCACGGATGTACTGGCACTGTTGAAAGCACAATACCTACTGAGGTCAGGCAAGTTGCCTGGCCTTTTTTTTGCCTGATGACACCGCAATTGCGCGGGTGGCCCAGGTGGCCAGTGGCCGCAATAACAGGAGTTCTCGATGACGAACCCAGCCAACGAACTTCAGGCAATCAACACGGCTTGGCAGATTGCCGTGCAGGAAATTCTGCGTATGGTCGTTCGAGACCTGTACAAATCAGGGGATGAGGCGTCCTTCCAAGCGCATATCAAGAGAGTTGAAGAGGCGGCCGTCGACAGCATCTACACCGGACTGATGCTTCGCGGGACGGATGAATGGACGGAAGTCCTTGTCAAGGAAAAGGCCAGTAACTTCGTCACGACGCTTTTGACGTCGTTCACTTATGACAAGGTTTGATCATCGCAAGCGGTTCGCCTGTTTCCATGAAGAGCCATGACAGTGACGACGCGCTTAAAAAACAAGTATGTCGCTAACAGTTTTTCCACCCGCCAGTCTGTTTCAAAACTCACTTAACGGACGGTCATTCTCCAACAACGGCAACTCTAGGTGACAAGACACCGTTAGCCTGTTGGTATGAGCAAGCGTTTCACTTCAGGCTGTTAGCCGACTTTCCTTTAACCGGAGCGTCACGACAACTCCCCCTTCAACCCAGTTAAAGTCAATTGACCCTCCCAGCTGCCCTGAGACGGTTCGATGTAGCAATTTGCTGCCGTAGCCTTCGGCAGTCTTCGCCGCACCGACACCATCACAGCCGTGCTCGCTCCAAACGATCTCGATGTCGTCTTTGACTGATGCCCCGGAAATGTCGAGGGACCCCGTTTCGTTCGAAAGGGCACCATACTTCAGCGAGTTCGTTGCGAGTTCGTGAATAATGAGCGCAAGACTTGTCGCGGCCCTCTCCCCAAGCCCCATGCGTGGAACTGCAACGCGGATACGCCCAGCGAAAGCGCCATGGTCGTCGTATGGCGCCAACAGCACACTAAACAGATCACCCAGCAAAGCCGCGCGCCCCTGACCATCAGGAAGCGGGCGGACAAGCTCATGGGCGCGTCCGAGTGCGGTAAGGCGCTGCGTCAACTGCTTTGCCATCTCCTCCTTCGTTTCAGTTGAACGCGACGTGATGCTCGTGAGGCCGGAAGCCAAAGCGAGCAGGTTTTTAACGCGGTGGCTCATCTCACCGGCGAGCAGCTCATGGCTTTCCTCCGCCTGCTTGCGCCCCGTTACGTCAAGAAAAATTCCAGTCGTCTTTTTTGTTGACGTATCGCCGTCGTTCCCCTGGCCACGCGCGGAGATCCATCGGACATCAGAGGCGGTCGTGAGGATGCGGAAATCGATTTCAAAGGGTCCATCAATCGCACGAGTGGCAACAAACGCCGCCCTGACGCGGTCTCTGTCCGCAGGATGGACCTTAGCTGAAAGATGCTCAAAGCTGAGATCCGTCTCTGCTGGTATGTCCCAAAGTTCATATGCCTTGGTGTCCATGACGAACGTATCGTCGTCCAGCATCCAGGTCCAAAGCGCCACCCCCGCCGATTTAATCGCCCGTCTAAGCTCGTCTGCACTCCATTCAGGCTGCGACCTTGATGCGCTCATCGTAAATCTCTTTTGACAGATGCCACTCACTATTTTCAGAACTACCGGGGCGGACTAAGGTTATCAATGGCCTATGCAGGCTTTGTGATGCTAATACCACAAGCTTACACGTTGAAAAGTGGTTCAGGATGCCTCTGTCAACGACGACAAATTGTGCCATTGAAGCGATATAAGCGCGCCCCGATCCCGCTGTGCTTTTGTAACATGATCTGCGCGCACGCAAATGCAAAGTCACATCGATGCCGGGCGGTGTGCGATAACGTGGCGCCTCGCGGTTGGGCTGTGCAGATTGCAGGCGCTTTAATTCTGTATGGCGTTTGAGCGCGTACACATCGCGGCTCGATTGGTCGGAGCAGCCATGGACGCCAGTGGCGTTCCGGGCGAAAGGCAGGTGAAACGTCCGCTGGGCTTGCCTCCACCCCTAAATCACGCCAAAAGGCTCCCCGTCTTAGTGCCTTGTACCACCGATACCCAACAGGCGCTTTGACCTGAACGGGATCCTGAAATCTTGTTTGCAATTTTATGTCTTTGCAGCTTGGAAGTGACGATCTCCTCAGAGATGAAATGAGGACGCAAATGAAACAAAATCAAAACTTTAACCCCCTGTCTCCCTTTTTCGCCATTGCAGCAGCCCTGCTCATTCTGTCGGCGTGTGATGACAACACCTCCAGCCAGACAGACCGTGCGCGCGAGACACAAACCTCCAGCGAACAGTCAGAAGTTCAAAAATACAACGCCTATGTCGAGGTTGCCAATTCGGTGCACCGACCTTACGCCGAGGATCTGGCAACATATCAGCGCTATATTCAGCCTGTACTTGACGGCAAGGAAGAGAATGACGACCTCCTTTTCCCTTCATCGTCGACGATGAGCCGGGTCAAGGAGAATCTGGACAAAGCGCGAGCCATGAAACCCGACATGGCCGAACTTGACGTTTCGGCGCAGACCTATAGCGATGCGTTGGACAAGGCTATTCCTTTTGATCGCGACCTGGACAATTACATCGAGGCCAAGACCTATCTGAGCGATAAGGGCGCGCATGGACGCGAGATTCAACCCGCCTATATCTCCGCCATGGAAACCCTCGCAAAGGCCCAGATGAATTACGCCAAAGCGATCGAGGCAAAGGACCGCGCCCGCATCAAGTTGGAATTTGACGAGACGGAAAAGGACACGCTCGCCTATTTCCGGATCGGCATGGTCTATCATATTAAGGACAACATCGACCAGGCCTCTAGTTTCCTGAATGGCGAGGGTTTTGGTGACAGCAAGGACGTGTTCAAGGCTGCGCTCGACGCGTTCGCCACCATGGCGTCAGGCTATGATCGCAAGGTGCGAGACCAAAACAGCACGGGTTGCCCGGCCATCATGTCCAATGCCAATGCCTATCTCTCCGTCGGCAGGCAGATCATCCACAGGACCGAAGACGGCTCGTATGAAAAGGACAAGCAGCAAGGCTCCCAGTTCCAGCTAATGCAGTCGCGGGAGCAGCAGGACGCAAGCTCCCTCCTCCAGAACTATAACAATATGATCAGCCAACTGAACATGAACCAATGCTGAGCTGAACCTGAACCTGAACCTGAACCGCGTTATGCGGGCTGCGTCCCCAACGCAAAACCTAGAGATGCCACACATTTCGTTCGAGCGTGGAATGTGTGGCTCCGAATTCGATTGTGTCGGGGCGACACGACATCTCCTTGCCTGAAGCAATGGAGCAATCAAAGCATAAATCCGTACGGTAGGATGCGAGCGATTACAACAACGCCGCACCAGCATCGAGCAGCAGTACCCCATATGACAGCCGTTCCGCCGATCTAAAGTCGCAACGAACTCGATGAGCTTATGAGAAACCAGGGCTCTGAACGTGGGCCATCTCGTTAACCCAACGCCGTCGTCTAACAATCCGCAGTGATGGCCGCGCTCGACCCGAAGCGCCAAACGGGCGTTCTCCTAACAGCAGCCATTGAGCAGTCAAAGGACAAGGCTATCCACCAGACTTCATAGCGATAAAACAGCACGGTTTTTGTCTTAGCTTAAGGTCCATTATCTCCAAGTCCTCAAACCAGCTTACTACTCCAGCCTTGATTCTCTTGAGACCTGTATCTAAGTATTTTAGGAAGTGCGGAGGAAACATGGACGAGATTTTAAGTCAGAGCGCTAGAACAGGCGTGCAGGGATTGGATGATGTTCTTTCCGGTGGCTTAACTCGCAGGCACGTGTTCCTCTTAGAGGGATCTCCGGGGACGGGCAAAACGACAATCGCCCTGCAGTTCCTCATCGAAGGCGCAAAACTCGGCGAGCGCTGTCTGTACATAAGCCTATCGGAGACGAACGAAGAGCTGCGTGATTGCGCAAAATCACATGGTATGGAAATCGGTAGCGAGATCGAAATCTTTGAACTCGTACCGCCAGAAAGCCTTCTCGACGCCGACCAACAGCAAAGTCTGCTCTATTCCTCGGATCTCGAGCTCGGTGAAACCACAAGAATGATTTTCGAGGCGTTTGATCGCATCAAGCCTCAGCGCGTCGTAATAGACAGTCTTTCCGAAATCCGCTTGCTGGCACAAAGTTCGCTGCGCTACCGCCGACAGATACTTGCTTTGAAACACTTCTTTTCACGTTCGGATGCCACCGTCCTGTTGCTCGACGACATGACGTCGGAAAATTTCGACAAGACCGTGCACAGCGTTGTCCATGGCGTGATCTATCTCGAACAACTGGCTCCGGATTACGGTTCCGAACGTCGTCGCCTGAGGGTGATAAAATATCGCGGACAGTCGTTCCGTGGTGGCTATCATGATTTCGTCATCAAGACCGGCGGCGTTTCGGTGTTTCCGCGGCTTCGTGCAATTGAGCACAAGACCGGTTTCGAGCGAACCACCTTATCCAGCGGTCTTCCCGAGTTCGACGATCTCCTTGGCGGAGGCATCGAGCGCGGGTCCAGCACACTGCTTATCGGGCCGGCAGGCACCGGCAAAAGCTTGTTCGCCCTGCAGTTTGTGAACGCTGCAATCCAGCGAGGGGAAAAAGCCGCGATCTTTATCTTTGATGAGGAGCTTGGCCTGCTTTATGCCCGTACCAAGACCATGGGTATCGACCTGGAAACACTGCACGCACAGGGCCATATCCACATAGAGCAACTGGATGCCGCCGAACTGTCACCGGGTGAATTTGCGCAGCGTGTTCGTGACCGGGTTTCAACCTATGAAGCCAAGACGGTCGTAATCGACAGCATTAATGGCTATCAAGCTGCGATGCCGGAAGAGAATGCTCTGATCCTGCACATGCATGAACTTTTGCAATACCTCAACAGGCAGGGTGCAAATACCTTTTTGACGGTCGCGCAGCATGGTCTGGTCGGCGACATGAAATCACCTGTTGACGTTACCTATCTTGCAGACAGCGTCATTCTTCTTAGGTATTTCGAGGCACTGGGAAAAGTTCGGCGGGCAGTATCGGTGATCAAGAAACGCACCGGGCCACACGAAGATACTATTCGTGAATTTAAAATATCCGGTGGAGGACTAACGCTCGGCGAGCCGCTTTCGGCCTTTCAGGGAATTCTGCGTGGCGTCCCTAACTTTGTGGGGGATCAAAACCCTCTTCTTCCAATGACCGGTGAGGGTAGCGACAATTCCTAATAGCGACACAAGCGCCCTGGTTTACGCTCCTATCGGCCGTGATGCGGAGATTGCAGTTTCGCTCCTGAAAGAAGCTGGGGTGGCCGCCACCGCAGTGAGTGATATCGCGTCGTTTGTGGCGAAGTTGAGTGACGACATCGCTTTCGCAGTTGTGACAGAGGAGGCTTTTCGGTCTGCCGATCTGAGAGGTTTTTCCGCGTGGATCGAGGCACAGCCGAGTTGGTCTGACCTTCCGTTCGTCATCCTCACGAACCGTGGTGGTGGACCTGAACGCAATCCGGCGGCGGCAAGATTATCTGAAGTCCTGGGCAACGTGAGCTTCATTGAACGGCCATTTCATCCAACCACCTTCATAAGCGTTGCGCGATCCGCCATGCGGGGCCGTCGCCGCCAATTCGATGCCCGAGCTAGAATCGAGGCTCTTGATGAAGGCGAGAGACGTCTTCAAACGGCCCTCAGTGCCGGCAGACTGGGCGCGTGGGAATTCGATCTTGCAACGGGCGAACTGATCACTTCGACGACCTTTCGATCGATATTCGGTCGCAATGCCACCGAGGAGTTCTCCTACACGGATCTGTTGGCCAGTATCCATCCTGAGGATGTCGACCGGATGCAGTTCGCCGTTCGAACGACCATTGAAACCGGCGCCGACTACGCCATAGAATACCGCACGATCTGGAGTGACGGCTCTGTCCATTGGGCCGAGATCCGCGCCCAGCTCTACAGAGACCGCGAAGGTAAGGCAATAAAGCTTGTCGGCGTCTCGGCCGACATCACCGCACGACTGAAAGCGGAAGAGCACCAACGACAACTGAACGAGGTTCTTGAAGAGCGCGTTGCAGAACGGACCCGTAAACTGGAAGAGACCCACGCCAGAATGATGGCAGAGGTGAACCAACGGGAGAGCGCCGAGCAACAGTTGCGCCAGTCTCAAAAGATGGAAGCGATCGGCCAGCTGACGGGTGGCGTGGCGCATGATTTCAACAACCTGCTGATGGCCGTACTTGGCAATCTTGAACTCCTGCGAAAGTACGTTGGCGAAGATGCAAAAGCGGTCCGCCTTATTGAGGGTGCTCAACAGGGTGCAAAACGCGGCGCTTCGCTCACCCAGCGGCTTCTCGCTTTCTCGCGTCGGCAGGATCTGCGCATTGACCCGGTCGACATGCTCGCGCTGGTCACCGGAATGGAAGACCTGCTGGAACGATCCGTCGGCTCGACAATAGTGATCAAAACTGATGTGCCCGATCATCTTCCTCTGGTCTCGGCAGATGCCAACCAAGTTGAACTGGCGCTCCTCAATCTCGTTGTGAACGCCCGCGACGCCATGCCGGATGGAGGCGAGATCCGCATCAGCCTGAACGGTGTTCATCAGGCCACCCCGTCCGGTGACCTTGCGGCAGGCGATTACGTCGTCCTGTCGGTGGTTGACCAAGGTTACGGTATGGATCGTGACACACTGCAAAAAGCTGTTGAGCCTTTCTTCTCGACCAAGGAGCTCGGAAAGGGCACCGGCCTCGGCCTTTCGATGATCCATGGCCTGGCGTCCCAGCTGAAAGGTGATCTCAAGCTGACAAGCGAGCTGGGCAAAGGCACTAGAGCAGAATTGTGGGTTCCCGCTGCCACATCCGAAATCACCAATAAATCCGCAGTGGTTGAGGCAACCATCGACACAACTGTCAGCGCATCAGGACCGAAACGGATATTGCTGGTTGACGATGACGTTCTCATAGCGATGAGCTCAGCTGATATGCTGATGGATCTCGGTCACGACGTCGTGGAAGCGCACTCAGGGAAAGAGGCATTGGAACAACTTGGGGATGGCAGCGGTTTCGACCTCCTCATCACGGACTATTCCATGCCTGGTATGACGGGGGCAGATTTGACTGTTGCAGTCCGCCATGTTGTCCCGAAGCTTCCGATCCTAATCGCCTCCGGTTATGCAGAACTGCCGCCCGGCGTGGAGCTTGACGTTGCAAGGCTTGGCAAGCCGTATACGCAAGAACAATTGGCGCGGGAACTCGACCGGCTGTTTGCCGACAGGATTTAGGGAAATGCGTGCCCGGATCCGCTCATAGTTGAAGACGAAAAATAAAAAAACGGTTTGGCCTGCGTCGATGTTGGAGACATGACAGGTGCAGGGGGGCGCTAATTAGCAGTTGGTTCCCTGCGTGCAAAACCGAGCGGAGCTTGAGTTCGCTATGACGCTTTGAGCTCCCGGCGCGGTACCCGTCAAAGTCAGCGGCAGGTCTTCTATCTCTCGCCGCATTTTGACCTGGTATCCTGGACTGCGAATTACTCCCTGGAAATTCAAGAACGGGACATACCCCGCCTTCGTTGAGTTTGTTTCACAATGCTGCGCACGTCACTTTGGCAATGCGCGTGTCGATGATTTTACAAAGGTCGGCTGTTCCGTTGTCTCCTCTGCGCCCACACAGGGCGGGTTGCGCGCCAGGCAAGACCCCGGCCATGACAGCCGGGGTTTGGATAAGGCTTACTGGTTTAGCCCTGTCGCCAAAGAAAACAGTCTGGCCTGACGCTGTGCAAAGGCGCGCGGGTCGGAGGGTTTGTCCCCGTCGAGAATGCGGGCCTGATCGAGCAGCAGCCACGCGGCATCCTCGAGAAATACTCTCTCTTCGACACTGGCAATACGCTGAACCACTTCGTTTTGCGCATTGATTTCAAGGATCGGTTTTGACGCGGTTTGAAGTCGCCCTGCCCCTTGAAGGATTTTTTCAAGCTGTCTATCCGGGCCATGCTCAGATGCCACGAGACACACGGCACTTTCGGTCAAACGGCCAGATACCCGCACGTCGGCGAGCTCGTCAACAAGAACGCTGCGGGCGAGATCGATAAAGGCAGCGACATTCGCAGGCGCTTCGTGTTTTGGAGCGCCAGTGCCATCCATGCCAGAAACTTCGTCTAGGTCGGCCAGACCCTGGGTGACAGACTTGAGAGGTTTGCCCTCAAACTCGGATATGTTGCCTGGCCAGAAACTGTCAACCGGATCCGACAGCAACAGCACTTCAATTCCTTTGGCACGAAAGCCCTCCAGATGGGGCGATGACCTCAGTTGTTCGATACTGGACCCGTTGATGTAATAGATCGATGACTGCCCTTCCTTCATGTCCGCTACGTAGTCACCGATGGTGCGTGTGGCGGCGTCGACGGCTGTTGTTTGGAACCGCGCCAGCTTGAGCAGTTGCTCACGACGCTCCCAGTCTTCGTAAATCCCTTCCTTTAAAATCTGTCCGAAGAGGTCCCAGAATTTGGCGAAAGTGTCGCTCTCGTTTTCAGCCAGTTTCTCCAAGGCGGCAATGACCCGGTTGGTAACCCCTTTGCGGATTGCCGACAGGACCGGACTTTCCTGGATTGTCTCGCGCGAAATATTAAGAGGCAGGTCAGACGTATCCACAATACCGCGCACGAACCTGAGGTATCTTGGCAGCACTTCAGCATCGTCCGTGATAAAGACGCGCTTCACGTAGAGTTTCATTCGCCCCTTACGCTCCGGGTCGAACAGATCAAACGGCTGGGCTCCCGGGACGAACGCCAGAGTGGTATATTCGTGGCGACCCTCGGCGTGGAAATGGACTGTTGTCAACGGTGCATCGTAGTCCCCGGAGATACCACGATAGAAATCGTCGTAATCCTGTTTGGCAATTTCGCTCCTGGAACGGGTCCAGAGCGCCACACCATCAGAGACTTGCGTCGGTTCAGCGCCATCCTTTTCAATCAGGCGGACGGGAATGGGTACATGGCCGGACTGGTCACGAATGATTTTCTCTACGGGCCACTTGCCGGTATACTTCTTCGCGTCCTCCAGTAGGTGCAGGATGACTCGAGTGCCTCTTTCAGGCGCCTGATCAAGATCAACGGCAACCATGTCGTAACTGCCCTTGCCGTCGGACGACCACTTCCAGGCGGCGGCCTCGCCTGCGCGACGGGAAATGACATCGACACTCTCGGCAACCATGAAGGAGGAATAGAAACCCACCCCAAACTGACCGATCAGTTGCGCCTTGTCCCCGGTTTTGGCGGCTTCGAGCCTTTCCATGAAGGCCTTGGTCCCCGAGCGGGCAATCGTACCGAGGGCATCGATCATTTCGTCGTGGCTCATGCCAATGCCGTTGTCCTCGACAACGACCGTGGAAGCTTTTTCATCGAGTTTAACGAGGATTTCCGGCTGCGTGCCCTCAGGATTGAGCTGCGGCTGCAATATTGATTCATAGCGAAGCTTTTCGCAGGCATCTGCGGCATTCGAAATCAGTTCGCGCAGGAAGACATCCCTGTCCGAGTAGACAGAATGGACCATCATATGCAGAAGGCGACTGACATCGGCTTCAAATGAATGTTTTTCGGGCAGAGCGTCCTGTCCTGTGGTCATTGGTAATCTCCATGTTGCAGAAAACGGCGATCAGATGGTTTTTTATGTTCTGAATTTCAAGCCATGAAATCTGTCTTTACCGAAGATATGAATTCACCTGAAACTTTGGCCGAAGCGCACGACACCCTACTGCTGGACGCCTCCTTTATCGTGCAAGACGACCTTGTTCCACCAGATCGCAACACTACCGTCTATAGCGTGCCAGTTTCCAGTTGGACCATCTCACAACGCTAACCCGCACAAGTGCTGTCCAGCGATGGATCTGGGGTGTGAGGCGTCACTATGTAAGCCAGCGTACACTTGCGCCGGAATAACAAAGGACGAGGAACTTTCCTGGCGAGGCGGTGTTGGTAGCGGCAGCAGCAATGGAGGATAATATGCCTGCCCTTTCCTGGAATACCCCGGTCCAAGTCAACATGCCCCATAGCGGAAGGCAGACCGTCCACGGCCCGTTTGCGGCTTTAATTCTACTTTTGGACGAATGGCCCACTATCAGTGGTCCAGCCTACGCCATGGCGCGCAGCAAATGCCGCGCCGCCCTTGATGGAAGAGCGACACCGGAAGAAGCTCGCGAGCTCTTTTTGACGGCTGCCGAAGAAGCCGACGTTCTGCCAGGTTCGCATCTTTACGTCGCCTGAGCAGGAATACATCAGCGCCACATGACTTGTTAGCACCGGCCGAGCCCGTCGCTGTCTTCACTTGCCAGTGACGTGTATTGCACCAGCATTACCGAAGCTCTGATGTACTGCCGGAATCTGGCTCGCCGCGATGTCGGCCGAAACCTCTATCTCGCCCTTGTGCGGCGCGTCGAGCCGATCGACGTCGCCACGTGAGGAACTTGTTCCATTTGTATTTTGATCGGAGGCCGACTGGATAAATATATCTGGGCGCGAAATGCCCACCTGCTGTACCAGATGCTCGACAGCCAGATCGGCCGCCTCACGTGTCCTGAACCGTGCCCGGATGGTAATGGTGTTTTCGTCTGTCACGATATTTCTCCTGTCTGAATAAAAAATCAGTTTGACTAACGCTCGGGACCATCATGTGGAAAACCGCGAGCGAATGCATGCACCGTGGGATCCGTGTGACTGGTCTAAAGCCAATTAATTGCAACAGCGGTAACTGGCGTCCGTCATCCATGTCGCAGTTGGCGCCTTCCCTCAGTCCAGACGCAGGGCTGAGCGCACGGGTATTGTCGCAATTACCACACCATCTATTCGTATCACCTCGAACCTCGCGCCATCGACGACCTCACCTTTCAGGATTTTCTCGGCGAGCATTTCTCTGGCGGCCTGCATGGCCTCAGCTCGGGCCCGGTCATCACTGGCAAGTTCCACACCTTCCTCATCGAGGGATAGCCCGTCGCGATCTCTGACATGGAAGAAATACCTGGGCATTATCATGCTCGCTAATCATTCAGATTACTAAACCTGCTTGGCGCTAGTTGGTTCCGTGACGTCGCCTTTATGGCGATCCCGTTGCGCGGTCGGTGCGCAATCACATAGCCGACGATGGGCCAACATTCCCCAGTGAGTGTCGCGGCCATGCGGGCACAAAACTCGGCGTTGCTCTAATTGAGCGGACAACGCCGTTCGCACGTTTAATGTTAAATCCACAACGGAAACACCGACCGACAGGAGGCAGATTCGCAGATCGATTATCCGGTACTGATAAATCGTCCCAGTTACCATCCGTTTGCAACGCTGACGGCAAGATGAGACCGCTCGCAGGTAAAAGCGTCAGAGTTAGGCTTGGTCGCACCGACAGGCCTGCCACCCAGGCCTTAGCCAGAAATCGGGTTCACGACTATCAAGGCATAGAGAGAACTGCCCACACGTTCCGGACAGCGGGCAAAAAGTTGATACGGGCTTTCACCTCCCTGAAGCGGTAACCCGTTCACGCCGAAGTTCCGGCCCGGGCCGCTATCGTACGGTGACGTACTTTTTTATTGTGTTTGAAACCGTTCGAGCAGATGCGGGTTAAGCGAGTGGTAAATTCATTCCCTCTCAGTAAGGCAACATGTCCCCCTGCTTCGGTCCCATCATTGGCAAAGACAGTACTACATTTCAGCTATGGGCTCCATTTCATGACAGAATAGGTTTAAAGCTCGACAATCGCCACTTGTACGATATGCGCCGCGCTGATGACGGCTGGTTTACAGCTGTCGTCGAAGGTGCGGGGCCCGGCACCCTCTACCAGTTTATTTTGCCCGACGGGATCGCTGTACCCGACCCCGCGTCACGCCACCAGCCGAACGACGTTCATGGACCAAGCGAAGTCGTTGATCTTAGCGCCTATGCATGGAAGCGACAGAAGTGGACCGGTCGTCGGTGGGAAGAGATGGTTCTCTATGAGCTTCACGTTGGGACCTATACAAAAGAAGGAACGTTCAATGCGGTGATCGAACGGCTTGATCACCTCAAGCATCTTGGCGTGACCGCTCTCCAGATCATGCCCATCGCTGATTTTCCTGGCGGTTACAACTGGGGATACGACGGCGTTTTACCCTATGCCCCCGACAGCAGTTACGGACGGCCGCAGGATCTCATGGCGCTGGTTGATGCCGCCCATGAGCGCGGCATCTGTGTTTTCCTCGATGTCGTTTACAATCACTTCGGGTCTGACGGCAATTACATTCCACTTTATGCACCGTTGTTCTCGCAGCGTCACAAAACGACGTGGGGAAACGGCCTCAATTACGACGGCGCCGACAGTGGCATGGTCAGGAAGTTCATCGTTGAAAACGCGTTGTACTGGATCAGAGAGTACAATGTCGACGGCCTGAGACTGGACGCGGTGCACGCGATAATCGACGACTCTCAAGAGCACCTTCTGGTGGAAATCGCAAGACGTGTTCGAGAAGCAGTGACCGACCGGCATGTGCATCTCATCGTTGAAAACGAAAACAACGACAGCGCGTTGCTGGAGCGCGACCATGACGGCCATGTTCTCCACTACACCGCTCAGTGGAACGACGACCTCCACCATGTCCTTCACGTCGCGGCCACTCATGAAACCTTCGGATATTACGGGGACTACCCTGCTGGTCAAAATGGTCTTGGAAGAGCGCTCGCGGAAGGGTTTGTGTTCCAGGGAGAGATCATGCCCTATCGGGGCGAGGCGCGCGGCAAGCCAACTGCCGACCTGCCGCCGAGCGCATTTGTCTCGTTCATCCAAAACCATGATCAGATCGGAAACCGCGCCTTTGGCGATCGGATGATCACCTATACCGATCCGCAGGCCCTCAAAGCCATCACGGCGATATACCTTCTTCTACCACAGATACCGATGTTATTCATGGGGGAAGAATGGGGAGCGTCCACCCCGTTTCCGTTCTTTTGCGATCTCGACGAAGACCTGAACGATATCGTACGCGAGGGCCGACGCAAGGAGCTTTCACCTCTTCCCGGCTTCGAGGGCGAGGACATCCCAGATCCGACAGCGTTGTCGACGTTTCTCTCGGGAAAACTGGATTGGGCAGGTCTTCGAGGTGACCCTGCTGTCCAGTGGCTGGCATTTTATCAGTCCTTGTTGATGACCCGGCGACAGTGGATCATTCCTCTTCTCGATCAGGGCATCGAGGGAGTTGGAACAACGCACCAGGAGGGCACAACAGTGGTCGTTGAATGGAAGCTGGCGCGTGAAGCGAAGCTCCGTTTGATGGCAAACCTTTCACCAGCTCCCGGCGCGTTCGTCCCAAGGAGCGATAAGGCAGAGACGATTTTCTCCCTTGGTGGCGTTGCAAATGAGCAGCTGCCGCCATGGGGTATTCTATGGAGGATAGAGCATCCATGACAGCAATGGTTCCAACAGCAACCTATCGCCTGCAGTTTCGCAATGGCATGACGTTCGCGCGAGCAAGCGCCCTTGTTCCGTATTTAAAGCAGCTGGGTATCAGCCATCTATACGCTTCTCCCGTCTTCACGGCTGTACCGGGCTCCACCCACGGCTACGACATCATCGATCCGAACGAAATTGATCCGACTCTGGGGGGACGCAAGGGTTTTGACGGTATGGTCGACGTGCTCAAAAAGCACGATATCGGGTTGATCCTCGATATCGTTCCCAATCACATGGCTGCGTCCATGGAAAACGAGTGGTGGCGTGACGTGGTCAAATTTGGTCGGGAGAGCAAATATGCGCGATTTTTCGATGTTGACTGGTCCCGGCCGATCACGCTTCCGTTTCTGTCCGATACGTTTGAAAAAGTCCTCGAAAGTGGTGACCTTACTGTCAAACTGCATCCTGAGACGGCACAGCCCTCGATAGAATATCTCGGTACGTTTTACCCTCTCAATCCTTCGTCCTATGCAGGCGACGACATCTGTATCTCTCCCGACAAGAACCGGCTGCGTCAACTGCATGAGCAACAGCCGTATCGATTGACGTCATGGCGCGATGCGTCGAGCATCCTGTCATATCGGCGATTTTTTGAGGTAACCGGCTTGATCGGAATGCGGGTTGAGGACGAAGCTGTCTTTGAGACAACCCATCGGTTGATCCTGGAGCTCGTGGAAAATGGCGCCGTAGATGGCTTGCGCGTAGACCATGTCGACGGGCTATCGGATCCGTCGGGCTATCTTGGACGACTTGGGGAAAAAACTGGGCCGGACTGCTACATCATTATTGAGAAAATTCTCGCAACGGGTGAGCAGATCCCGCAGACGTGGCCCGTGTCCGGCACGACCGGCTACGAGTTCATCGAAACCATTTCCAATGTCTTTGTGCCTTCTGATAAAGCTGACTTGATGTACTCATCCTGTGATGAGGTTGCAGACCATGTATCGGATGCGACCAATGAGCTCGAACTGGCTCGATTACAAATGATTGACGTCAACTTCGAGGGCGAGACAGGCACTCTTTGCGATCTCGCGCAAAACATCAGTATCCGTCAGTCTCGCGGGTTTTCGTCGGAAACGATTAAGGATGCGATAAGGGCCGTTCTTCTCCACTTTCCGGTGTACCGGACATACGGCACTGATCAGGGCTTTGCGTCTCAGGACCTCGAAATACTCGACCTCGTACTGGCCCGTGCCAGATCCATGCCAAACGCGCCGACATCGGATGCTTTGACATTCATCGAGCAGATCCTTTTGACAAAGCTTGGCACGCCCCCGGACCCGGACGCGTCTGAATTCCGCAGACGCCTCCAGCAGCTGACCGGCCCCCTGATGGCCAAGGCGGTTGAAGACACATTGTTTTACCGGCGCAACGCCATTCTTGCCCTCAATGAGGTGGGTGGCGAGCCTCTAGCCAGAACCTTTTCGCTACACCGCTTTCATGCCGACATGCAAAAGCGCCTTGTGCGACAACCGGATGGACTTTCTGGTACATCAACCCATGACACGAAACGCGGCGAGGATGCCCGAGCCAGGCTATATTCCCTTCTTGAGGCACCCGAGACCTGGAAAAGCGCCGTTCAGAGATGGCAGGTGACCAATCAGGAGCATGTCCGGTTCCTGCCAGACGGGCCTGCCCCTGAACCGGCCGTAGAATGGATGTTGTATCAGGCACTCGCCGGTGTGTGGCCAGCGGATTTGCAGCCAGAGGACAAAGTTGGGCTTCAGGGACTTAACGAGCGGTTTTCCGGTTATGTGGAAAAGGCCCTGAGAGAAGCAAAGTTACGGACGAATTGGGGCCAGGTGAACAAGCCCTACGAGGACGCTGTCTTGTCCTATGCGAAAAATCTGCTGTCCGTCGACAACCAGTCGTTTTTGAGGGATTTCGTGGCAACAGTTACACCCTTTGTCCGGGCGGGTCTCGTCAATTCATTGACGCAGGTCGCGATCAAGCTGACCGCGCCTGGAATTCCCGACATCTATCAGGGATGCGAAAGTCTCGACTTCAGCCTGGTTGATCCGGATAACCGCCGTCAGCCCGACTTTGAAGCGCTCCAGCACGCGCTATTGTCCGGTCAGCGCATTGATGTCAGTGACGACCAGAACTGGAAAAGCGGCCTGGTCAAGCAGTTTGTGACCCGCACCTTACTCGCAATAAGACAGCACGCGCCCGGACTCTTCAAAGCTGGGCAATATATCCCGCTGCAGATAACCGGTGAGAATCGGGACGACTATGTCGCCTTTGCTCGCGCGGACAACACCAACGTGATCATTATCATAGCGCCCCGGCTGGTGCTTGAAAAAGTCGGCCGCGGACCGTTCGCGAACTCATCCTGTAAAAAAGGCACCTGCACCGTCAGATTGCCGGAAGAACTGTCAAACAGGCATTATCGAAATATCTGGAGCGGCAACCCGGTCGAAGTCGATGAACGTCTCGACATCGTGTGTATCGATGGCATGCCTTTGATTGCTCTTTGGGCGGGAAGCGAATTGCCTCAGCAGGCCTAAAGAGAGTGGCGAACGCGGGTGAAGCCTGCTTGAGTCGTTTGTCCATTCGGACTGACGGCCACCACCCCAGACGCCGCCCGCGCCAAATACCGCCTTATGGACCGCCTATCGAGTTCAGGCGGTCTGATCAGCAATTTCCTCGCACTCAGCGGCTTTGTTGAACTGTTTTACGGATCGCAGGAGGCCGCGAATGATCAGGCGGACTTTTTCAAAAAAACAAAAGCAGACAACGCCTGAGCTCGAGAGAGCCTTGCGAGCTCAACAGAAGCCACCAGCAAGACTGATGTGGAAGTAGCAGGATCACCCGGTATCGGTCAGCTTTCATTGAAGGTTCCGCTTAGCCCCCGGTCGTGATCTCTCGCCATCGTCGCAGCCAGTATTGACCCCGCTTACCCCGGGAGATGCACCGTCTTGCAGAAACAGAGCCCGGGCTCTCATCCTGTTCACACTTTGGTATCGGCTAGGACCGCGATTGCTAGAGCTTTCCGGTGGACAGGTCGCGCCCTGAAATGTCGGCCGGAACTCTGACCTCCTGCACGTCATCCTTTAACGGCAACGATACATTGTCTGGCACAGACACGACCGGTTGGTCGCTCTTCTGCGAATGCGCGGAACCTCGAGACGTCTGCTTTGTATGGTGTTCATCTGTCTTTCTTGGCGTGTCCTGGTCGGATCCTTCCTCTATGGACTTTTCTGCCAGGAGCTCGCTTGGATAGACACCTTTGATCAAGCCGCCCTGCATGACAGCCCATCCGTTTTCGTGCGGTCTGATACTATAGCCGACATTGCTCATGACCACGCTCCTCCCTTTTAAGCATCCCCAACCTTGAATACTGGAAACGGTTCCATCGAACGGCCCCTTTGCAAGGGTCCGTTTAGGATGACGGAGGGGATGAACCGTTAAACAGTGCCTCTGGACACTACAAAAAGTGATGCAGTTGATTGTCTCTGCGGAACACTCTGAGCTTGTCGCAGTTAGGACTTTTTTGGAGGAATGACGTGATGATGGTTATCGACACCACTTTTAAACCGGTCTGGCCGGTTCCAGTTCGTATTAAAACAGCAACGGGTTCCAGCGCGCAAGTGAGAGGACCGGAAGATGCGCTGCAGTGTCTGGCCCACAGTTGGCCTGCTAAACAGGGAACCGAGTTTGAGTCAGCGTGGCTGAGTTGCATGAGGATGTTGAAAAGACAGGCACGTTGCGATGATGCGCGCGAAGCATTTGTAACCGCCGCGCTCAAAGCAAACGTACTGGTGCTGTGACAGCCACGGATATAGCTCACGCCGAACCGCGGCTGGGCAATGGTTGTAACTTATTTTGAGATTTCGCCTGGCCTGTTGACTGTCAGGGGAAGCGGAGCACTCCATCATCGAACTAATCACGTCGACCCGCGACCAGCGCCGACAGCTTGTAAGACATGGGATCATATATGTCTTGAGGAAATGCAGTTAGAGATCGCCTTTCCATTATCGGTCGCCGACATGGATACACGACGCAACTGCCATTGTGTAAGGCGAAACGAAAATTTCCGGACGGACAAGACGCGCAAGCCGTGCAAACACGTGTCACCAATCTCCATGGTCAACGATCGCGGCCCAAACGGATCCCGGCCAGTGTCGTTCATCTTGTCTCAATGGACTGCATTCCGGTCGTTGAAATCCGCATCTTGGCCATCAGCCGACGAAACGCTTGGACTTTTCATGCGCACAATGAAACAAGTTTTGAAAATGGGGCACGCCCGGCTGCTTACCAACCGGGCACCCGTCTGTTAACACGGCTTTAAATTTCAGCCCGCACGACCGGCTGGACTGCCTCCTTGCTGACCAGCGAGGCTTTTAGCTTTCGGCCACCCGTTACCCCTTTGGACACGTTTTTCGACTTCGCGCGCATCAGTTTCACGTCAGCACCATCAACCGATGCGCGGGTTCTGGCACGGCGCTCGTATTCCGCCGCGGCCTGTTGCCAGTGCTGGACATCCTTGCCGTGTGCTTGCCCATCTAGTTCCCAAAGAGCATAGGCTCGGGCGCTAATCCAGTCATTTTTGGCGTCAGTCATTGTGTTCAACCTATTCGGATAAAGAGAAAACCGGTGATGCGATTTGGACTGCTGTTTTAGAACAGCGTACCTAACCACCCGTCCCGGAAAATGTTCCCGCTCCCGACGCATTATTTTCGATATTCGTTAGCGATTGCGTGATTTGTGAACTGAGACGTATGAACCCGCATACAGAAGATCCTTTTCCGCCCTCGGGGTCTTGCTGTTGCCCTTGGATCTTTCAGGGTTGGTAAAGTCCCGCATACTGGGGCAAGCAACTGAATATCCCATCAAAACAGGCCGTTATGACATGATATACGATTGCTGAAACCGCGTCATGCCATGGCCGACTTTCGGAAAACGCGACAAGAGTCCCCTTTTGCGGCCTACGGGAGAGCCTGTTTTCGTGGGCACAGACAGAGCTCGTCAAAACCAGCCATGACATCAGTCAGCCACACTTGAAATTCATTTTAGTCGAGCAGCTATCGTCACCGGTATGAATTTAGATGTTTCTAATATTATGGCGAACCATACGCGAACCAGATTCGAACATTCCGTAACAGGTTGCTGATGTACCTGTTTCGGCATAACCCCTTATTACCAAATGATAGGCTGGTGCCTTATCACTTGCGACTGAACTCGAATGATCGCGGGTACCGTCGCAACGGGCGGAACACTCAAAGCCAGTTTTCCGGCGAGACCTTTGTGCTGAGACGCGAGTATTTCCAACGCGGTCAGCGACGTCAGCAACTCACGAAGTTCCGGTTCCACCACCAAAGCGGCAGCTTCCGAGGACCGGAACCAGGCTTTCCTGCGTTGACCGGTTTCATGAAATTGCGTCGACTCTTTCGTTATGCCCCACAGCGTACAACCCAAGTACGTGCCGTGATAACGCGACCTTCCATTTTAACGCATCGACAATTTCCGACATCTCCATTGTACGATGGGCATTTCGATAAATGATCATCCGTGCCAATGGTGCAACGACTTCCGGAATGAGAGCCATGACATGAGATGGCTGCTTATGAAGCTCACTCGGGGTGTCGCGGCGCCAGATGAACCCCCGCAAGAGTACACCGCACTGAACCACCGGCCATTTCTATGGTCGGGATGTTGAGCGCAACGATGGGTGTCCGTTCTTCGATTGCCTTGCGCTGTGCTTGATCAAGTGACGCGAGAGCCGTTGTCGACATGGCGATCATCCGTCCCGATTTGCTCTGGAGCTCAAGAGCGTTCCCTGCAAATTTACCGATCTGCTCGTGTCGTAACTCGACGATGTGTCGGCCTGAGCGTTGTAACCGCATTTCAATTTCGTTGGATCGCTCGACGTCAGGAATAAGGCTCGTGCCAATCATGGCGATATCCGTGCCGATGCACATCAAAACGTTGGTGTGATAGACAGGAACCCCGTTGTTATCGAAGGCATCAAACACCATGGGCTCAAAGCCGAACTTCGTGGCAAAGCGCTCGAGAATAACCGGATCTGTACGATCTGACCTTACCGCATAGGCGACACGATCGATGTGGTCGAGCACCATGGCGCCGGTGCCTTCGAGAAACAGCCCGTCCTGTTCAAGTCCGGAATAGTCGATGACTTCCTGAACGCGGTAGGTGGATTTGAGCATCTCGATGATATCGAACCGGCGCTCCAGCCGACGGTTTTTTGCTTTCATCGGATATATGGCAATGTGTCCACCGGCATGGGTAGAAAACCAGTTATTGGGAAACGCCGAATCCGGTGTCTTTGTCCCCTCGTCTTCATACAGGTGGACAGTAACGCCGTGGCTGCGCAGCGTCTGGGCGGCCATGGTGATTTCCTGCCAGGCTTTCCCGGCGATGTCCCTTGTGTTGGTGCATTGCGCCTGAAAACTGTTGTCCTTTGCCGTCTGAGCGTTGACGGTAAAATGACGTGGTCGAACCATCACGACGGCTGCCGGTGCCTGTGGAGAATGAAACATCGGGTCACGCCTTCTGATCGATGGGATTGAATGGGTGTTGCGCATTGTCTGAGACAGAGGACAGTCCAGCCAGTTTGCAGATTGTCGCTGCGGTCTCAAAGGACTTCACGAAGGCACTGATCGGCAGAAACTCGTAGCGCGAATGAAAATTGTGGGCACCCGTGAAGAAGTTCGGTGTCGGAATGCCGCGTACCGATAATGCAGCCCCATCGGTGCCACCGCGCATGGGAATGACATTCGGTTCAATTCCGACATGTTCGAAGGCTTCAAACAGTAGGGTGGCGGCGCGCGGGTCGCTGGCCAGATGATCGCCAATATTGGCATAGGTGTCGGTGATGATGGCCTGGACAGTACCCGTGGGGTAATCGGCCTCGATCAGTTCGACAACCTCCGTGATACGGGCCTTGCGCTCTTCAAAGCGTTCCCGGTCGAAATCACGGATCATCACCTTGAGGCACGCTTTGCTGTCATTGGCATCGAGGTCCTTGAACCAGAAGTAGCCCTGCCTGCCCTCGGTATGTTCTGGCGTGTCGGCCGGATCGAAATGCGACACGAAATCCATAGCCATCAGCAGCGGATTGACCAGAACACCCTTGGCGGACATCGGATGGGCAGTGACCCCGGTAAAGATGATCTCGGCCGTTGCAGCATTGAAGTTCTCGATGACAACTTCGCCCTGCTCACAGCAATCAATGGTATAGGCGAAGTCGCAAGGGAAGCGGTTGAGGTCGAGTGCCTTGGCACCCCGCAGTCCGATTTCCTCATCGGGAACAAAGGCAATGGCGATATCACCAAGTGTCTGTTCAGTATCCAGGCGTGCCAGCAAGGTCATGATGGTGGCAATGGCCGCCTTGTTGTCGGCGCCGAGCACACTGGTACCGTCGCTGAAAATGATGTCCTCGCCCGCCCAGCGTTTGATCTCCGGGTGATCACTGACCCGCAGCCAGATGTCCTGCTCCGGATTGAGGCATAGATCGAGACCTTCGAAGCGTTTGATCTGCGGGTGAATGTCGGGAGACAGGCCGACATCGACTGTATCGAGATGGGCGATAAAGCCGATGCAGGGCGCGTCAGGATTGTTGCCCCGCCTGACTGCCGTGACGATTGCACTGTTATCAACCACAACATCGCAAAGGCCAAGTTGACGCAGTTCGTCGGCCAGTAGCCGGGCGAGGTCAAGTTGTCCCGGCGTGGACGGCAGGGTTTGTGACGCGGCATTGCTTTGGCTGGTGACAGCGACGTAGCGGAAGAACCGCGCAACGAGTTCGTCACGAATATCCGTTGCAGCCTGTGTTTCTGGTGTCATGTTATCATCCGCATTCTAGGCATTGCTGTTGACTGTCTACCGCTCAAGATCTGCTTGAGGCTGCAGGCCAGGTGCACTTTTTGAGCATCCGCCAATGACGAGAAAGGGCGAAGCGCGGTCGACAATGGCCTTTGGTCCCTTTCTCGGCTTTAGTCGTCCGCTGGTTTTTACGATCATGATGTGCGCTGCCTGGTATAACCGGAGTTGGTATGCTCTTTTGCGGCGACCACGTCGATATCCCTGGTGTCCAGCCGTAGAGAACCGATACCGTCTGACACATCAATCTCTGTTCCCAGCCGGTGCGACTGCTCCTGAAACCTTGTGAGAATACGTGTCGCCCGATCCCTGGTGGCCAGATGGGGCGCACGGCGCAACGACAGGTCGGGGTTGGACATGGCGTCTTCACCGCCAATCACCACCGGACGAAACACGATATCCGTGAGTGTATTGTCATGATCGAAAGCGCAGGACGCAATCACGCTCTCCCACACCTCCGGCGCCTGCCAGTTTGCGGTTGCCGGCACGTGGAAGATGAAGTTGCCAAGGCTGTAGAAGATCGGACGGCCGCGATAAATCTCCAGCGGCTGCAGCACTGGCGCGCCATGGCTCAAAAACATCGCAGCACCGGCATCGATGCAACGACGGGCAACTGATCCAACCCAGTCCGGCACCTGGTACCAGTCGGACGCCCAATGATGATGATGCAGATAGGCAACCACAAGTGCCCCGTCTTCGGCAGCAACGGTGATGGCCTGCAGGTTTCGTTCGAAATCGGCGATATCGATGCGGACGTTGCGGCCAAAACGACCGGCTCGTTTGAATATTGTCCGGCCGATTGCCAGTTCGTCGTGAGGGTCGACGTAAGGCGGGTCATTGGGCTGGCTGTCATTGGCAAGATCCGTCGAGGTATAACCGACCCTGTCGCGAATGGCAGTCAGCTGAGCAAAGGCAGCATCATCGACCTCAAGCAGCTGGGTGAGTTTAAGGCGATTGATGCCGGGACGGTCTGGCCGCAACAGTCCGCCATCGGCTGCATACATGATATCCGGTCCAGGCCCGCCATCCATGGCAACCATGGCAACTCGCCAGTTGCCGACGATCCCCTGCCCGGCCCGCGCCGCCTCGGCGTGATTGCGACCGGCACCTGCACGCAGGAAACCGCGTCGGTCCGCTTCTTGCAGTGTGGACAGCACACCGGATGGGCCAAGATCAAAGGCATGATTGTTGGAGAGCGCCAGCGCACCGATGCCGAGGTCATCAAGGGCATCGAGCACCGCCGGTTCACTGCACCCGAAATATGATCCTTTGAGCGGCCAGCCACCATGGCTGCCGAGGATGGTGCTTTCGAAGTTGGTGAATGACAGATCAGCCTGTCGCAGCACCTGTTTGACGGCCTCGAAACCCGGGCTCTTGATATCACGGATATCGTGTTTGATGAGGGACTGGCCGGTCACGGCCACTGTAAATCGATTGGTCATGGGTCATCACATCAGTTACTGCCAAAGATGCGGCATCGAATTCATGGAAAGGGTTTTGGGGGACAGCACTCAGAGTGCGGTCTGTTCGTTCAACGCGAAAATCGCCTTGGCCGGGCGTCGATCAGGCTGCGGGTGTATGGGTTCTGTGAGCTGGAAAACACCGCGTCACAGCTTCCCCGGTCTTCGATCCTGCCGTCCTTGAAAATCATCACCGATTGGCAAAGCTGTTGCACGACGGCCAGATCATGGGAGATGAACAGCATCGAAAGATCACGGGCTTTGACGGTGTCGCGCAAAAGCGTGATGATCTGTGCCTGAACAGAGACGTCGAGTGCCGAGGTCGGCTCGTCGGCGATGATGATACGCGGTTGGGCCAGAAGCGCCCTTGCAATACACACGCGCTGTTTCTGTCCGCCTGAGAGTTGATGCGGAAAACGGGTGAGCAACGAGACGGGTAGTCCCAACCATTCCATCATCACCTCCGCCTCGTGTTGACCTTCCCGGCCTTTGGCACCGGCCCCGAAGCGGATGGCTTCGCGCAATGTCTCTCCAATGCGCATGCGTGGATTGAGCGAGACCGCCGGATCCTGAAAAATCATCTGCACCTGACCGATGAGGCCGCTGCGATGGCCAGGCCTGGTCACATCATAGCGTTGCCCGTCCAGCGTGAGTGTCCCGGATGACGCCGTCACAAGACCGGCCAGAATACGTCCGATCGTTGACTTGCCACTACCGCTTTCGCCAACAATGCCGGTGATCTCGCCGCGTGGCAGAACGAAGGAGATGTCATCAAGGGCGGGCCGGGAACCGTCCCTGCCCCGTCTGTCGAATGACACCACGTTGGTTGGGCCAAAGGTTTTGGTGATGCCGGAGACCAGAACAATCGGGTCTCTCATTGCACTGTCGTTTTTACCGATGTCGCTTTGCTCTCTGGCGATTTGATTGTGCAATGGCGGGTCATTGGGTGTCAGCTGGAGGCGTGGCACTGCCGCCAGCAGCTCGCGCGTATAGTCTTCTCTTGGATTGTCGAGGACCCTGTCGGTTCTGTCGAACTCGACCACCTTGCCGTTGCGCATAACCAGCACATGGTCAGTGACCTCGGACACCACACCCATATCGTGGGTGACGAGGATGACCGATACACCGGTCTGGTCGACGATGCTGCGCAGAAGATGCAGGATCTGCTTTTGGACCGTGGCATCGAGTGCAGAGGTCGGTTCATCGGCGATGATGATATCGGGTGAGCCAGCCAGCGCCATGGCGATCACGGCGCGCTGTCTTTGTCCGCCCGAGAACTGATGCGGGAAGTTGCGATAACGCTCGCCCGGCTGCGGGATGCCAACCTGTTCCAGCAGGTCCAGTGACCGCTCATGTGCCTGTCGCGCAGACATCTGCGGATTATGGGCAATCACCGTCTCGAGCAGTTGCGCCCCGACCGACATCAGCGGATCCAGTGAGGCGGTATGATCCTGGAACACCGCCGAGATCTTCTGGCGCCTGTTGGCGTGATGTGAACTCTCGATGGCATCGATCGCCAACCCGTCAAGCATGATGGTTCCGGAGACCTGCTGCATGCCTGGGGCCATCAGGCCGAGAACGGCATTGCCAATGGAGGATTTGCCAGCCCCGGATTCTCCGATGATGCCCAGGATCTCCCCTCGCCCAAGGGTAAAGCTGACATCGCTGAGGATGGTGTGTGTTCCACCCGGCGATCGGTGGCGCAGGCCAAGGTTCTTGACCTCAAGCAACGGTGCTGATTGCGTTGTTCGTGCATGCGTTGACGACATATGATTGGACAGGGCTGGTGTCATCGCAGATTACTCCCGGGATCAAGGCGAAGACGGACGTGTTCACCGGTAAAATTGATGGTGGCGATCAGGCAAAACAGTGCAAGCCCCGGAAACAGGCTGATCCAATACTGGCCAGTCAGAAGATACTGGAAGCCGTTGGCAACTGCCGAACCAAGCGACGGTTTGTCCAGCGGCACACCCAGACCGAGGAATGACAGCGTGGCCTCAAGGGCCACGGCATGCCCGACTTCAATGGGGATGAGACTGATGGCCGGTGCAATGCTGTTGGGCAAAAGGTGGCGGAAAATCACCCGGCGGGTTGGCAGGCGCATCAGCCGTGCGGCGTCCATATAGGGCTTTTGTGTCTCGCTGAGTGCCACACCGCGCACCAGTCGCGCATAGGCCGCCCATTGGGCAATGACCAGCGCAAGGATGATACGGTCAACACCCGGTCCGAGCGCCACGATGGCAATCAGCGCCACCAGAATGGTCGGCAGGCTAAGCTGCAGGTCGACGATGCGCATGATGACGACATCGACCCATCCTTTAAAATACGCCGCCGTCACACCGGCCGTCAGCCCGATGATGGCGGCAAGGGCCGCACTGGAGAACGACACGACCAGGCTGATCTGCAAGCCATAGAGAATGGTACTGAAGATATCCCGGCCAAGGCCATCCGTGCCCAGCAGATAGGTAAACCCGCCACTGCCAACCGTTCCCGGTGGTGATGACGCCTCCCAGGCGTAGATCTGGAGCGGATCATAGGGGTTTTGCGGCGAGATCAGCGGAGCGGCAATGGCCGCCACGATAAACAGGCCAAGCAGCACAGTGGATAGGTGCAGATAGGCTGACAGCCAGGTTGGCAACAAGGGTCCGTGCCCCGAGCTGCTGCGCATGCCAAGTGCCCGCAAGATGAGCGGTTTCATATCATCCTCCCTTATGATGACGTTCGCACGCGTGGATCGATCACGACGTAGTAGAGATCGACCAGTGCGTTGAGCAGGACGAAGGCAACGGCGGTGAAGGTCAGCGTTGCCATGACCACCGGCCGGTCGAGCAGCTGGATGGAATCGATCAGCAGCTTGCCGATGCCCGGCCATGCGAAGATGGTTTCGACGACAACCGCAAAGGCCAGCATGCCTCCGAACTGCAGCCCGATGATTGTCACCAGTGGCACGCTGATATTGGGCAGCGTATGGGCAAACAGGATACGGCGTGGTGACAGACCACGGGCCCGGCTGAAGCGCGTGAACTCCTGTCTTTCGATCTCGATCGTGCCTGAGCGTGTCAGGCGGGCAATCAATGCAATATTGGGAATGGCCAGCGCCAGCATTGGTAGCACCATGTGCCTGAGGCCATCACCGGTAAACATGCTCCACTCGGTGCCCATGACAGTGGTGGTCGGTCCCCTACCCCCCGACGGAAACCATCCCGTCAGGATGGCGCCGGTCAGGATCAGCATCATGCTGAGCCAGAAGGAGGGAATGCTGAGGGCAAAGACGCTGCCCCGCAGCACGATCCGGTCGAGAGTTGAGCCTTTGCGACGTCCGGCAACAAGACCAAGCCCCACCCCGGCGGTTGCTGCAACCAGCATGGCAAGCGAGGCAAGCTCGAGCGTCGCTGGCAGTTTGCTCATCACCAGATCAAAGGTCGGCTGGTGGTAGATGTAGGAGGTGCCGAACTGACCGCTCAGCACATTTTTGAGGAACAGCCCGTATTGCTGCCAGATCGGCAGATCAAGACCAAGCGCGATCGTGGCACGCCTGATGTCCTCTGGCGTGGCGGTTTCGATATTGACGACGTTGAACACCGGATTGCCGACGCTGTGAATGCCGATGAAGCCGATCAGCGACATGGCCAGCAGCAACAGCAGAGCCTGGGTCAGTCTTCCTGATACGGCAGAGAAAATGGCCATCCGCTTACTCCGTCGCTGCCTTGGTCTGCATCGCAGTGGTCCAGCCGCGCGGATGCATCACATAGGAGCCGACCTTGGGACCAAAGCCGACAATGTGGTGGAAGTGGTAGAGCGGGATGATCGGCTGGTCCTGCATGACAAGCTCGGTTGCGTCTGCCAGTGCCTGATTGCGAACCTCCCCTGCCTCAATGCCTTGCGCCTTGGTGAGCAGCGCATCAAACTCGGGATTGCTGTAGTGGCCGAAGTTCAGCGCACCGGTACCGCGCTCCTTGTCCTGGGTTGCCACCAGCGCATGCAGGATGATATCGACCGCCTCACCTGAGGTGCCGCCATACCAGACGGCATAGTCACCGGCAGCACGTTTGGTGTTGAACACCGAGAATGGCGAGGCCTGCGGGCGCACAGACACACCAATGCGTGCCCAGCTTTGCGCCACCGCCTGCAGACTGTCACCATCACCGGGATAACGCCCGGCAGGACCGGCAAGGATGACATTAAAGCCATCTGGATAACCGGCCTTGGTCAGAAGCTCCTTTGCAGCGTCATAATCCGGTGCTGCGGCCTTCAGCTTCGCCGAGGTGCCGGGCAGCCCCTCCGGAAACACCTGCGAGGCGGCCGTGCCATACCCCGAGAGGATTTTTTCCACGATCACGTCGCGGTCGGTTGCCATGGCAAGAGCGCGTCTGACCTGCACATCCCGGAACGGGTTTTTGATAGCGGCCCCCGACTTGTCGGTAACGCCTGCAACCGCTTCTTTCTCGACATCAAACTGCAGGAAGTTGATCCGGGCCGCACTGATACTGGCGACATCGGCGCCACGCTGTTTGAGAGAGCCGACATCGCGGGCCGGAATGGCATCGGCGATATCGACATCACCGGTCGACAGGGCTGCCACACGGGCAGCCGGGCTTTCCATCACCCGGAAGCTTACCGACGGCCATGCAGGACGATCACCCCAGTAGCCGTCATAACGGGTCAGTTGCAGGGTCTCGCCGGAACTCCATCGCTCGAACCTGTAGGGCCCGGTGCCATTGGATGCCTGGCCACCATTGAGTTCTTCCGTGGTCTGAAAACCCTCGTCCGGCTTGTGCATGATAAACACCGACGACATCAAAAGCGGCAGGTTGGGTATCGGGCCATTTGTCTCGATGATCACCGTTAGCGGGTCAGTTGCCGTGACTGTCTTGATGCCGGTCACGTAGGAACGATAGCCCCCGCTCGGCGATTGCAGAAAATCCCGGATGCGCTCGATGGAATAAACGACATCATCGGCGGTAAAAACCGATCCATCCTGAAACTTCACACCGTCACGCAGCTTGAACTCCCACTGCGTGTCCGACACCATCGACCATGCAACGGCAAGGCCAGGTTTGAGGGCAAGCTGTTCGTCCTGGTACACCAGCCGCTCATAGATATGCGACAACAGCGATGTGTTCTCGTTGAGGTTGGCGTGATGCGGGTCAAGCGTCATCAGCTTGTAGGATGTTGCGATCCGCAGTTCTGCCTGCGTCCCGGTCTGGGCAACGGCTGCTGGCCCGCTGAACGCTGTCATGGACAGGATGGCCGCCGTGATGGCGACGGGTCGGAATGCATATGCGAAGTTCATGAGATAGTTCCCTCTTTGTTATTGGAATAAAGGCGACCGCACTCCGCGCTGTGGTTGCCCACATCGAGAGGTTTGCGGTTGCTGTTCTGAAATTCTGGGGCCACAAAAGCCGAACGCGGGTCACATTCCTGTCCGGCTCAGGAAATCACGAGCGCCGCTCTTGCCAGGTTACGCAGCTGCGCTAACTGGCCGGATAGGTCCGTTTTATTGGAAAAGTCGACGACGGAAGACGCGACCATGCGTTGCACCCTGCCCGCCAGGCAGTTGCAAAAAGTTGCACAAAGGTGCTTGATATGAAATCAGGTCTCGCGATTGCAGACAAAGTTCTGCTATTGTCGGAATCAGCCATGATCCGAGCTCCCTAACAGCTTGATTGTGGTCAGGTTGCGTCTGGTGTTCCAGCACCAGGCACAACCGCATTGAAACATAATGTTTCATATCGACTGCAAAAGTTCAACCAAAAACTGTAAAAGAATGAAGAAAATCACTGGTGCCCAAATTCGTGCTGCAAGAGCATTGAGGCGATGGACCGCGGAAGAATTGGCTGGTCATGCATCAGTTGGCCTATCGACAATTAGACGCGCAGAAAGTGAAGACGGAGTTCCACCGATAACCGCTGCCAATCTAAAAGTGATCCAGATGGCATTTGAGGCAGCGGGTATTGAGTTTATAGAGGCCAACGGCGGTGGTGTCGGAGTACGGTTCAAAAATCCGACTTAATAGTTGCGCCTAACTGTGGCCTCAAAGCGCTGGCTCTCACTGAAACTATAATGGCCTTCCAGCGTCGGCCGTGAGTCGCCGGATATTGCGCTCGAAATGCGGCATACCTGCTAGGGTAACGTGGTTCGAATGCCACCCTCTCCGCCATAAAAGCCTTTGAGCTATAAGGTGTTTCCCTAAGATATACTGTGCTTCCCCCGCCTTGATATCCATACCGAACTTGCAACTCATAACTGGGGCCACATTCAAGCCACTTCGACGTCTAAATAATTGAAAAATGCCTGAGTGCATTCACTAATATCTCACGCCTTTCTTCCGGACATGGATATTTTCTGTCACTGGCGCTAAGCCTATTGGCGGCGATCCGACGCGTTTTTCCGTAGGAGGCCTTAACGTCGGCGATCCAACAACTCTTCGGCATAAATCCGTGTTGTTCTTTGACCCAAGTCTGAATTCTTTTGTAAGTCGCCATTTGTCTACATTCCAGCATTGATAAGGCTTTGGAGAATTCGTTTAAATTCCGGTTGAAAATTCTATTGCCTGTTCCCCGTGGGTATCAACTCTTTGGTTCTTCCCTTGGATGCGCGTGGCGGGCCGCACTGCTTAACTCATCTAATCGATATGTGTCACGAGGATAACACACTCGCGGTAACGTTGGAATATTGGATGCATTCTACCGGGAGTTGACTGCATCTCAGAATCACCCGAACATCTCCTTTGAATTGGGGGATTTTTCATGGTGATACATCCGCGGGCAGGATCAGCGACAATAAATCTCAGGCTTTTGAAGCCTGGTGTTCAGATTGAAGATGCATTCAGAGATACTGCCAATCGTAACGAAGTTGCGACTGAAACCCCAATTGGAAGTCGACTATTTGTCGAAGTTTCACGGAGTCGTCCCAGTTGGATGTCGCTTCTTTCGGAATTAACTACCTATGAGCCTGATTTCTGGACACAATCATCCTCCGCAGTGCTCGCGGTTCCCGTTGATGACGGAGAGGGACAGCCGAGGATTTTCATATTGTGTTTCGGAGGTGGGCACTTCCTTATAAATCCGTCTAAGTTAGAGCGAAACTTCGGCCTGAAGGTTGTGCTTAACACAGTATCCAGGCGCAACCTCAGAAGCCTGGACAGCGCCACGCTCGACGCAACTGTGTTCCAGAGGCGGACACAGGCTAGCCGAAATTCCGACCTGGCTGGGTTCGGAATCGATGTGCAGCGTGATTTATTGCGAGTTGCGGCGGGGTCTCCCACTGACAAGGCCTTTGCAAAGTTTGTTGCTGGCCGTGATAGCTTGACTATCACTTGCACGGTTGAGCCGACTGCGATTAAAGCTAAGCTTACCCAATGCCTTCAAGCATTCGAAGACACCCAATATCAGCGGGATTATGAATGGATAGATAACGTCCAGATCGTCACTGACGCGGACGAAGTCGAACAGTTAGACGACGAACTGAGCCAACAGATTGAGGCGCTGAGAACGGGGGAGCAGAGCGATTTGCATATGTGCCCGCCGGAAATCGTCGACTACATGGAGGGGCAAGATTTAGCCTACTACGGCAGGGGGTTCTCTCGCGAAAAAAACTGGTATTCAGAGCTCGACATTGAAGATTATGTATCCGAGTTGAACGCCATAAATTTTGCTGAACCATTTGGTGCCATTAAGACCGACCATTTCGTGCATATGCACGAGGATGAGGAGACAAGAGCAAAACCGAAATGGAAAGTCTATGACTGCTTCGTTTTCGAATGCCAGCTCAATCAGCAGACATATGTTATCTTTAGCGGCACCTGGTATCGTATCAGCCAAGCTTACAAAAACCGTATCGAAAACTTTGTCCGATCTCTGATCAAGCCGTCCTTCGTTATCCAAAGCACGGCAAGGAATGAGCAGGAACTTATATTTGAACTGAATCAACAGCCCGATCTCTTGATGATGGATAGGACGAAAGTGAATCCTCGGGGCGTTAACAACGGCAATATCGAGGTATGCGATTTCTTCTCACGACAGCGCCAGCTTATACATTTGAAAGATGGTCACTCCTCGTCCTCGATAAGCCATCTTTGGATGCAGGCTGTTACAAGCTGTGATTCCCTGATGTCAGATGCGGCATTTAGAAACGGCGTTAGGCGGCAAGCACGCAGGCGCCAGGGAGAGATCCCTGTCAAAGCAGGTTTTGAGCAGCTCTTGCCGACGGGGCGACAAGGTCGTCTGAATACAGCGTCCTATACGGTCGTCTACGGCATCCTGCGGCGCAGGAATCGAAGGTCGAACATGATGGACTTGCCATTTTTCAGTAAAGTTAGTCTGCAAGCGCCAGCTTCGCTGCTCGCAAAATATGGTTTTGGGGTCGAGTTGCATCTAATTGAAAAGGTCGATCCTGCCGCTCCGGTTAATGTTGATGGCTAAAACCCACGGACATGGCAACCCGAACTGGACCCGTGACGAGACGATCCTCGCTCTTGATTTGTTCAAGCAGCTTGATGGCAAGGTTCCTTCCCCGAAGTCGAAAGAGGTCAAGGGGCTTTCCGAAATCCTTCGCTCTCTCCCTTATCACGCCGAAGCTGCGAAGCAGCCTACGTTCCGGAATCCGGACGGCGTCGGTTTCAAGCTGATGAATATCCGCCAGGTGGCCACCGGTAAGGGGCTCGGTAACGTCTCTAATATGGACCGCCAGGTATGGGCCGAGTTCGGGCAGCGGCCGGACGAAGTGCGCCGGATCGCCGATGCGATTAAAGCCGGGATCACGGTCGTCGGATCAGAGCAATTACCGGACGTAGAGCAAGAGCTTCCCGAAGGCCGACTCCTAACTGCGCTTCACGTTCGACGCGAACGAAATCCTAAGGTTCGCATGATGTTACTAAACAATCGTCGTGCGTCCGGATTTCGTTGCGAGATTTGCAATCTCGCCCGGCCGGATTTGGAAATGTCGCTTCAGGAAGCGATGTTTGAGGCACATCACCTGGTGCCAATTGCTGAGGCAGGTGAGCGTAAGACGAAGTTGGCTGACCTGGCTTTGCTGTGCGCCTGCTGTCACCGTCTTATTCATCGGGCGATGGTGCTGAAAGCGAGATGGATGGGTCTTGACGAAGCCAGAGCCTTAATCGTGCCGGGATAACCCTTGGCACCCCTCCAGAGGCGTCCTAGCGTGACCGACAACAACCGTTGGAGATCATCATGGCGACAATCAGAAAACTCAGAGGACGCTGGCAAGCACAAGTGCGTCGGAGGGGCATGAAGCCTCGTTGCAAGTCTTTCGACAGCAAGCTCGAAGCGGAGAAATGGGCCCGCGATCTGCAAGCTCAGGTCGATCGCTTTGGCGCCGCGCCCGACACGAAGATCCTTGAAAACACGACGCTCGGACAGCTGCTAGGGCGCTACCAGCGCGAGATCTCCCCCACGAAGCGCGGTGCAGTCCAGGAAATCCAGCGGATCGACGTGCTCCGTCGTCATGAGCTCGCATATCGTCGACGTCAACGAGTACGACCAGCTAATCAATCTGACGTCTGTAATGAGGTGAACGAGGGGCTAAGCATGCCGATATCCTGAATTGACACGGCCTGATAATTTTTCCCTCTAGACAAAGGTTGAACCCGGAAAGTTGCAAAAGTGGGGACCAATGCTGCTCGACTCCAGATTGAGTCCATGCTTATCTGCGTTTGGGGAAACTTTGGGGGCAATCTTGGAGAAACGGTCGTTATTTCGTGCGCTTACTGCGCTCGCGTTGTCCTGCGCGCTTGCCGCCTGCACAACCTCTCAAGATGCATTCCGGAGCAATCCAAAGTCGATAGATAAAGTCACGCTGTGCAGGACGTACCTGAAAAGCACAGAACCAACATTCCAACAGGACTTAGAAAAAGAACTAAGCCGACGGAATGTACCCTTCTATCAATGTCCTGAGCTTGTGCAGCAACAAGAAGCTGCAGCAGCGGCGTTACTGGCTGTCGCGCTGGTGGGGACAGCTGTGGCTGTCTGTGCCAATAACAATTGCGGCGGTGGCTATGCACCAGCCCGCTACCCGGGCAATTGCTACTCATACTACGACAGAGCCGCAGATGGCAGCCGTTGCGGTCATCGGAGCGCGATGTCGCGGCCTGGCGGGTGGTGAAGCCTTATACACGCACCGAACAGATTTACAGCCCGACAAGGAAAAACACGTGAATGAAATGACTGTAAGCTCCCGGTTGGGAAGATTGAAATGCTCGTTTGGCACGATCGAGGCAATTGGCACCGTCATCCTATGGGTGGTCCTCACTGTTGTCACGTTCGGCTTGGCCCTCCTCGTATTCCCCTATTATCTGAACAAAGCTGTCATTAACAAAACCGAGGTACTAGACGTTTCCGGTAGGACTGTCGGTCGTTTGAACTGCACATTCAATATCGGGCACTCGATAGGCCATGTTATCGTGTGGGGCATACTCATTCTCATAACCCTCGGGCTCGCGGGCTTCCTCTACGTCTATAGGGTTTTGCGTGTCGTGCTGAATGAGACGCGGATCGAGTACTACTGAGCCGGAGTTTCAGTCTCACTTCCCCACTCAGGAACGCGATGATTATCGGCCTGTTGATCCGACACCAACTGGGCGAAGGAAGTTGATAACGCCCGCTTGCGCACCCACCCACCTACTTGAGAATTTGGAAAATTGAGACGGATGCATTGGACCATGTGTCCGTGATGTGAGTGACAACTTTTCCCAGTTGCTACTTGCTCAAAGTTTTTAATGAGGACGCGCGCGGGGCAACACGACCAAATGCGACGAGAAAAACATGTGGCCGCTTGGCGGTGGCGCGCCGTTCAAATTGGGTGATGCTCCTATGAGCGGCCGACGCACCAAGAGCCAGCAGCCTACCTGCTGAAACGCTGAACGATACGCATTTGTAAGTGAACGTTTATCTGTGGATGGTCGGCGGCCATGCGCTCATCTGAGGGTAAATAATGTAGACGTACACGGACCGGATTACCGTTGCGTCGGCCAATTCGCCATGCTATTTCGATGTTCTTACTATGTTCCAAAGGAGGCCTCCCTTTGTCTATCACCTCGCTTGAGATGTGTGCTGGTGCTGGTGGTCAGGCGCGAGGCCTGGAACTTGCAGGTTTCGATCACGCAGGCGTCGTGGAGATTGATCGTGACTGCTGCGCTACCCTGCGGCTGAACCGCAAGGAATGGACGGTCCACGAAGAGGACCTGACGCAGTTTGATGGTCATCCTTATAAAGGTATCGACCTGCTTGCCGGTGGACTGCCCTGCCCCCCGTTTTCCATTGCTGGAAAACAGCTGGGTGAAAAAGACGAGCGCAATCTGTTTCCCACCGCAATCCGCCTGGTTGATGAGACGCGCCCCAAGGCGATCATGATCGAAAATGTTCGCGGCTTTCTGAGTGCCGTGTTCGAAGATTACCGCGGTTTCATCAAGGGCGAACTGAAGAAGCTCGGTTATGATGCTCACTGGCGCCTGTTCAATGCATCCGATTACGGCGTTCCGCAGTTGCGTCCACGCGTGATCATTGTGGCGCTTCGTGATGACATCAAGGATCACTTCGAGTGGCCAACCCCTTCACGTTTCGATGCACCGACCGTCGGAGACACGCTTCTCGATCTTATGTCGGCCAATGGCTGGAAAGGCGCAAAAGCCTGGGCAAAACGAGCCAATGATGTCGCCCCGACCCTGGTTGGCGGTTCCAAAAAGCACGGCGGACCGGATCTTGGGCCCACACGTGCAAAAGCGGCCTGGGCAACCCTTGGTGTAAATGGAAAATCCATTGCCGAAGAGGCGCCTGAGAAGGATTTCGTGGGAATGCCGCGCCTGACCGTCCGCATGGCTGCGAGAATTCAGGGGTTCGACGATGAGTGGCAGTTCCACGGCAAGAAAACAGCCGCCTACCGCCAGGTCGGAAACGCCTTTCCGCCACCTGTCGCCATGGCCGTGGCCTCAAAGCTGCGCGAAGCCATGGCAACACGAGCAAGCCATCCGGTAACCGCGATCGCGGGTTGAGCCGTTAACGAGCGGCTAACCCTCGGCGGCGATGATCGCCATCATGTCACAGCTTCCGCTCGATTCGTCCCATCCCGACTATGATCTCGTGTCGCGCCTCGTCAGCGCGATCATTCGCCATGCCGGAGGCTTCGAAAAGCTTGCGGTCGATCTTCCTGCCCTTCTGCGTCAGGCTTTTGACGAGGTCATCGATGCACCGCGAACAGGCCGCTTCACTCTCAGCGAGACGGAAAAGACCGAAAAGACCTATGTCGGCACCAAGGTTGAAATCCTGATACGCAACCACCTGCGTGTTCCCAAGGGAACAACCCTCGACATGCTGGTCGACGGAACAGAGATTGACATCAAGAACACTACGGCACGCGACTGGATGCTTCCCCGAGAGGTCATCGGGCGACCGGCGCTGCTGGTGAGATCGTCGGAAAAGACCGCACTCTGTGACATCGGTGTGGTTGTTTGCAGACCCGAATATCTGCGCCTGAGCACAAATCAGGATGGTAAGGGCCAGTTGCTGGCCGCCCAGCACGTCAACATCTGGTGGATGATTCGGCAACACCCGTATCCGCCAAACTTCTGGGAGGTTCTCTCCCTGGCGGACCGTCAAGAGATTATGTCATCCAAGGGTGGCGCAAAACGGCTGGCGGCGCTGTTTGAGAAAATCCAGAACAAGCCTATCTCGCGTCAGCAGGTCAGTGCGCTGGCACAGCAACATGACTACATGAAGCGAATTCGTCGCAATGGCGGAGCAAGGGACATTCTGGCGCCGAAAGGCATAGCGCTCTTATGGGGACAGGGCGACCGCGCTCTTATCGATCAGCTTGGCCTCGGTCCGGTAACGTCTGAAGAGTTCGTGTCCTTCACGCCAAGAACGCTTGACGAGGCCGCTCTGTTACGGGCTGCCGGACATATTGATTGAGTAATACCTGAGCGCCCGCCACCAGCTGATGCGCACTCACGACGGCAGGTGTTAATCCAGGCTGATAATACTGGCTGCCTCAAAGCGTTGGATTTTTTTCAGCCCTGACACCATTCCCTTACCCTGCATCGGTGTTCCCACGGCATCTTTCAGCCAACATTCCTTCTTTGGCTTGACGTAGGTGAAAGCCACACATTGTTTTTCATCTATGCAGGCAAGGCGGCAATCCAGAGGGGTTTTGGCGGCATGATGCGGGCGTCCTGTTAAATCTCCGCCAGGCAAATCGACATTCTCAAACAACGCTGATTGCGGATCGATTGTCCCAAGCGTGATGGAGGACGGATCAGCGTCGGCACCACTCAAGAAGCGCCCGGAGAATGCGACGCTGTTGCCGTCAGCGCGACCGGTGCTCGACTTCAGAAAACAGTTCGGACCACGCTTGATTTTCGGGTTGGCGTTGAATGTGAAAGCCTTGCACTGGCCATCCATCACCAGACAACGTTGCGCACATTCGCCAGCTCTCTCTACCCTTATAGACGAGATGTCGTCACCGAAGAGATCAAGGCCTGTGTAGACCGCGATTCGATTTGGGCGTCGTGTAAACTGATCAAGGGTCGATAGTTTAGCCTGTTGCGTTGGCTCGAACGCAGCGGCAGCGTCCTCCTCAGAAAGTTCGAACTGGTCGGTTCGTTCGTCTGGGATTGCCTTCGACGTCGAAATCGGAACATCGATAACAGCCGGCGTAGATAACTGTTCTCCACTCTTGCGGTTGAGTTTGTAACGCTCGATTTCTTCCTGGCTGAAGATATGCATGTCGTCCGGTGGTGTTTTGAACATCACGCGCATGACATCCATTGGGGTCCCAAATCTGTTCAGGACCTCGATGATGTCGGAGATAGCAAGTTGTGCTCCAATCAGATCGGGTGCATCCGATGACAACTGATGAACGCCAAGCGCTCCGTCGACCTTTCGTTCATCTCCGGCGAGGAAAACAAAGGAGCACGCTGAAAGGCATTCACTGCCTTTCGAAATGTAGGTCGCGAGCTTCTGCTGGTGGATATCGTCAGCGATGAGCAAACCCATCTGCACATTGCCACCGGGACTGTTGAGTGTCACCAGTTTTGCATTGGGCGCAGCCTGAAGCGCGCGGCGAAAGTTCAGGCCCGAGTTGATGTCGATCTCACCATTCAGAGCAATGATCTCTGGCTTTGTGTCATCGACAATGAAAGGACCAAACGTTTTTTCACTGGCGAACGCGCTGGAAAGCAACGCCGATGAAAGCACGCTGGCGAAAAGAAAGCGAAACAAACCACGCATGAACAGATTACCCTTTACCCAACCATATCAAGCATGACTGACTGCGGGCGTGCAAGATGCGCGAACGCTAATAGCCTGCAACCTTTGATCGAGGTTAATAGGCGGAAGACTTGGCACTGCAATCAACCTGATCGGGTAGTTGTTAGTAATGTCGGTTGGACGAAAACGACGGCCTTGAGATCCGGGTATCGCGTGTGCACACCTCGGGCTATCGTAGTTTCGGCAAGCGTCAGGCTCATTTTCGAAACAAATGCTGACGGTATTTCCGGCTGGGATAACGGTTTGAGAACAAGCCGCCCCTTTTCTCAGCGTGACGGCCCCACGTCGAATGGGGCCGAGTAGTTTTTTACGATACCGTTACAATGTGGCAAACGGATATAGGACGTCAGCGGCTCACGAGATCTTGCCTCATTTCCTTGCGGATTGCAGCGAGATGACATGTCCGAGCGAAGGTGCAGATTGTTCGAGTGCAGCACGGCTCTTTGCCCAGGCTTCCGGGTCAACGTCAAGCGCTGTCAAAAGCCAGGCAAGCGTCAAGCGTCTCGCCGCCTCCAGAACATCGGGCGCTTCCGTCTCGGTCTCTTTCGCATCCAGACCCGCAATGCCGCCAAGTCCGTGACCGACACCATGCAGCGTCAGCATGTCGCGGTTTACTCCAGTAGCATCGTGAAACGCGTCGGCATGCCATTCAGGGCCGCGCGTCGTAAAATGCGGATTGTCTTCGTCACCACAAACGACGAGGTTTTGCGTTGAAATGGTTGAAAAATCGACATCGAAGAACGGAAATCTGGCAGCGCTTTCCTCCGTCATGTCGCTTCCTCCCCGTCCAGGCGTCGTGAGCAGCATGCCTGCACCGATCCGCGGATCGGAAAAGTCCTCGCCATTCAGTTGCGCTCCGATCAGCAGGCCAACGGTGTGTCCGCCGAAGGAATGACCCACCGCAGCGATACGATCCTTGTCCAGTCGGCCAGCGATACCGCCTGCCTGTTGTTCCACCTCGTCCAGACGATCAAGAATTGCTCGCAGCTCTTCAACGCGTTCGCGCCAGAAGAAAGGCGCGCCGGGAGCGTCGGAAGGCAGTCCGCCAACACGCGAGCTGGCATGGGTCGGCTGGATCACCGCAAATCCCCGCTCCGCCCAGAACTGGACAAGCGGCGCATAACCGTCTTTGGAGGGGATATAGTTGGATGGTCCGAAGCCGTGGGAAAAAATCACCACGGGAAGCCTCTCGCCCTTCAACGGCGCTGTCAGACGCAACTCCAGCGGCTGTCGTCCCTTCATCGGCAAACGGATCGGTGTATAGGCAACCGTCAGCGCTGCATCCGTCGTGGGTATATGTCGCGCCAGCTCAATCAGATTGTTCATGTCGAAATCCTATCTCCTCATGATGTGCTAGCGCGAAGATGGACTTACCCGCCCGGACATTCTATATCTGGTTGTCCAGTTTCATTTAGCGTAAGTCCGAATTTATGACCGACCCTGTTGCAGATGTCGTTTCGCTCTTAAAGCCCAGGCCCTCCATCGCCAAGCAGGTGAACGGCTCGCGGCAATGGCTCGTCGAGCGAACTGAGCTCGGTAGTCCGTTCTATTGTGCGCTGCTGGAAGGTGAATGCCTTTTGACTATCGCTCGTCGAAAGCCAATACGGCTTGAAGCTGGCGACTTCGTCCTTGTCCCTGAGGCTTTCTCCTTTACCATGAGCAGCCTGCAGCCACCGCCGCGCGGATCGCTCCCCCAACGTCTTGAGACAAGTCCTGGAGTATTCAGGCTTGGTGATCCCTATGCACCAGCCGAAATCAGGGCCATGGTCGGTCACTGCACCTTCGGATCAAACGACAAGGCGCTCCTTGCATCGCTGTTGCCCGATCTCGTTCATGTCCGCGGCGAGGAAAGGCTGATGCAACTTGTGCGAATGATCAATGATGAAACTGGTGACAGACGGACTGCACGCGAGATCGTTCTTTCCCATCTGCTCGAGGTCCTCTTCATAGAGGCACTGAGATCGGTCGGAGGCAGCCATGCCACGCCGGGGCTTTTGCGCGCAATGGCCGATCCGCAACTGGCGCCGATACTTCGGCGCATACACGAGGATCCGGCCCACAGCATCAGCGCTGAAAGTCTTGCCCGGGAAGCCGCTATGTCGCGCTCCACCTTCTACGCCCGTTTTCAAAGTGAGGTCGGCGTGACACCGATGGAATATGTAACAGGCTGGCGCATGGCGCTGGCAAAACAGCTCTTGCGGGAGAATATCGCACCGGCTGAAGTCTCAGAGCGCGTGGGATACGGTTCAGCCAGTGCCTTTAGCGTGGCCTTCAGGCGCCATGTCGGCATGTCACCCGGCGCCTATTCACGCTTCGATGCTGCCGTGTGAGACCAAGGCGCATCACGCGTTTGGTCGACGAACTTCAAAAGCAATCTTTCAATCGGCAGAGGCACAATTCAACAACCTTTAACGCGGCGCAGGCCACCAAGACAAATTATCAGGTTGAAAACGTCCACCTATTTACGCTGGGCCGCCCATACCAGGATATGGCGATCAACACCTGCCAGTTTTCGAACGAAATCGCGCTGCTCAAGGCGTCTGAGCTTCAACCGCCCCATGACCGCCTGAGATCGGAGGTTTTCGCTTGAGGTATAGGCAAGGATTTCATCAAGCCGGAGACGTGAAAACCCATTAGCAAGTGCCGCTTGTGCGGCCTCGGTCGCAATTCCGCGTCCCCAAGCTTTGCGGACAAGGCGCCACCCAATTTCAACGTGGACACCTAAAGGATGCTCGCTGCCGGCGGACATGAGGCCCGCGCAGCCAAGAAAACTGGCTGTACTCCCACACTCGATGGCCCATCGCGTGAACCCGTGCAATTCGAATGCCTGTTTGTACCGCTCCAGTCGGCGGTCGCTCTCGGACCGCGAAACTGGCCCGCCCTGATCGTTCATGACCTCTGGATCAGAATTCATGCTGGCAAAATCCAACGCATCGGTATCGGCCCAAGGGCGCAAAATCAGCCGCGGTGTCGTAATGCGCATTCTCGTTGGCTCCTTTCCGTAGAAGTCGTTTGCAAAGTCTATCAAACCGGTAGTTGCACCAGCAACCTTCTAGCGGCGCCAACTGTCGGTAGTGCCCAAATGCGCGTGCAAGTGCGGTATCAATGATACCATCGCCACAGTAAGCTTAGATCGACAAGCTCCCCCCCAACAAATCGGGTGGTACCTGTTAATGTTTGGGTAACCATATTAGCCAAAGCTCAGGCCATTCAACAATGGAGGTTGGACATGGCTTACGACTGGGATGGATCCAGAAACAGAAGCAAGATGGATGAGTGGGCTGTAGGCTTGCTTTTCTTTGGATGGCTTTGCCTGATATTGGTGGCTGTCTTCCTCGTCACGAGACTGGCTGCGTAGTGAATTCGTGACGGCGCTGATCGACGGATTTCCTGTCAGGGCTTGCGCCGTCTGCATGCTATAGGGCGTCGAGGTGGCGACGGCACACCAGATCATCACGTCTCTGATCAGAAGTCGCGACCCGCATAATCTAGAGCTGTACGCCGCGGGTCAGCGCGCCATCAACGACCAGGTTGGTACCGTAGACGAAACTTGCGGCCGGGCTTGCCAGAAATACGGCAGCATTGGCAATTTCCTGGGGGGTGGCCATGCGGCCCGTGGGGTTTAATGCAAGCGAAGCTGCAAACAACTCCGGATTGTTCTTTTCTATATTTTCCCAGACGCCCCCAGCAAAGTAGGTATTGCCGGGAGAGACCGTGTTGGCACGGATGCCTTTAGGTGCCAGAGAGAAGGCTAGGCCTTGCGTGTAATGCGTCAGTGCAGCCTTGAAGGAGCCGTAGGGGCCGGCAGCAAAATCAATTTCGCGGCCGGACACCGAGGCAATGGTAACGATAGACGCGGACTGGCTTTTTTCCAGATACGGCATCGCTGCGTTGACAAGCCTGACCGTACCCAACATGTCGACGTTGAAACCCTGTCTCCAGCTCTCTTCGTCATTGCCGATCGCCAGCGCACTGACATTGCCAACGACGATATCCAGACCACGGAAATTGATACCTCAAGCACAAGCCCGACATATCCGACAAACGTCGTGCGCAGGAAAGACCTCGTCCTCATGCGTCAGCCGCATCACTATTTGCCACTGGTGGCATCCGTGGCTATTTAATCGTACAAAGCTCGCCGACGCTAAAACCCTGTTGCGAAGGCAAAACCTCAGTGACAGTCTGAAATTCCAGAAGCGTGGACGCATCGCGCGACAATGAAAGCGACAGGGAGAAACCGGTTAAAAACTCGCTGTAATGAAAAACCAAACAGCAATATTGCAACGGCACTGTTGGCCCTCAACGCTCTGCAACAGTCCTATGGCGAAGGTGACACCCGGATTACCCTCTTGCGAGGCGGGAGCACCCGTTGTCTCACATCACATGTTTCTCCTTCGTGTCGCCGTGCAGCTGGCGGCCAACGGCTCACTCAACTCGGCACGTCACGCCGCTTGAAGTGCCGCGCGGCAAACGACAGCCTCAAGGACATAAAACTGGACCAAGCTTCCACGAGCCCTTGGAGAGCAGATCGTTTCCGATTTTTGTCGCGCAACAGAACGATCATAGAAAAAGGCCGCTAAGCGGGATTTCCTATTGCTGCCAAAGCGGAACGCCATGATCCGGGCGTAGTCGGTCCCGCCTTCCGCTGCGCGGCCACTATGTTGGGCTCCTGCGGCGACGCTTTTCCGGTCCTGGCGTGTCGAGAATTCCCGAAATCCCGCCTGAAGGCGGCCGCTATGCTGATTTCTCCGATACTCTTCATTCTAGTCTTGGATCACGCCACAGCGGTTCCGATCCAAGATTGTGTCATCGCGTCGCAACAAATGGTCAGCCAACAGCGCTGAAGCTGAATTCTTAATCTCGCTGGGTCAGGGATCGAAGGTACCGCTTTGCCATGGCGGGACAGCGGACGCACAAAATGTGGTGCGTCCGCCAGAAAGCTTCTTCAGAGAACCATGAAGCCGGCATCGACTGGATCGTCACGATTGATGGTCCAGGCCGCGGTGCCCAGCATTCCGGCCGTGCCCTTGACCGTCGGACGCACGGCACGCACAGAACCAAGCGTCGTTTCGCCGATCAGGCAGCCTTCGAACACACCTGATCCGAGGAGACCTTCGGAGGTGATCGTCTGGTTGAGGGAAATGACGCCACGTTTCTCGAAATAGGCCATCATCGCAGATGTACCTGTTCCGCCGGGTGAACGGTCCAGCTGGCCAGCAGAGAAGACGTGCACGTTTTTGTAAAGGCATCCCTCGATTGTTGGTTCGTGCCAGAAGGTGACGAAGTTCAGGTTGTTGATGTGGGATTGCGTGGGATGCTGCACCTTGACCTTTTCACGGATCGCCTCTCGCGCTATCAGGCCCATGCGTGAAAGCTCGGAACCGTTCTCCGGCGCGATGCGCACTGTGGTATTGCGAAGGTCGATGATGCCGAAGTAGTTACCACCCCACACAAGGTCGGCCTTGAGGGCGCCGTAGCCGGGCAATTCGAACTCGATATTCTGTTCGGCGACGTAGGCTGGAACGTTTTCGAACCGGGTCCATAATACGCGATCACCCTCGTGTGCGACCTCGGCAACGACCAGACCAGCCGTCGTTTCGAAGCGGATCTTTGTCAACCCGTCCGCAGAGCGTCTCACCAGGCCATTGGCGACCATAGCCATGGCGACCGCGATCGTACCGTGACCGCACATGTGCGAATATTCCTTGCCGTCGATGTAAATCAGCCCGGCATCGAATTCAGAAGATGATGGCGGTGTGAGAAAAACGCCGAACATGTCCGCATGTCCACGCGGTTCGCGCATCAAAGCCTTGCGCAGCCAGTCGTAGTTTTCCTCGAGAAAAGCACGCTTTTCGAGGATGCTCGAGTTAGCCGGATAGGGCACGCCGCTATAGATGATGCACAGCGGTTCGCCTTCCGTATGGGTATAGATTACGTTGTACACGTCCTGAACGCGCATTTTATGTCTCCTGAGAATGTTGGGGGATGGGAAGGGTTTAACTTCCAGACAGGAAGTCCAGACCGATCAACCAGTCGATCAGAATGATCGCGATAGCTGCGGCCAAGATTGTCAGCGACGAGACCGCCGCAATGGATGGGTCGACCGAATACTGCACGTAATTGAACAACTGTACCGGGATGGTATTCAGCGTCGACGTTGTATTAAAAATCGATAGCTCGACATTGATGAACGAGGTGATGAACGCAAAGATTCCACCCGAGACAAGCCCGGCTCTTATTTGCGGAAGCGTGATGAGAAAGAAGGTCGACCATGCAGAAGCACCAAGATCGCGCGATGCCTCCTCCAGCGACAGTTGCTCATGTGAAAACAGCGGTAGTAGCGTGCGCAGCACGAAGGGAGTGATGATGACAACATGGCCGACCAATAATGCCGGGAAATTGCGAACCAGCCCGATTGAAGCACCATACTGCAATAACGCTGCGCCGATGACGATATGTGGCAGGACCAGCGGTGACAGCAGCACCGCTGACAGCACCGACTTCCCGGGAAAGGAATAGCGTGCCATTGCAATCGAGGCAGGCAGTGCGACCACTATCGCAGCCAGAGTTGCCACGCCGGCAAGACCGGCACTTGTCAGGAATGAACGCACATAGGTAGGGTTTTCGAGCACGACCGCATACCATGACAGCGTCAATCCCTGGGGTGGAAAGGCCAGAAACTTTGTTTCGGTCAGCGAGACGCCGATCACCACGACCAGCGGCAACACCAGATAGGCAAGCGTGGTCAGCGCGATAAGTCGAATGATCATGTCAGTTTCCTTTCACGTCACGCGCGCCGTAACGCGCCAACCATGACGAGAAGCCGATAAGGGCCATGGTGAAAGTCAGGAGCGTGATCGACAGCGCGCCACCATAATTGAAGTCAAAAACCGTCGAATACTGCTGGAAAGCCAGCATCGCCAGGACAGTCACCTTCCCTCCAGACAGAAGCGCCGGTGTGACATAGGCACTTATTGCCATTGAAAAGACGATGATCCCTCCAGCCATGACGCCGTGCATCGTGAGCGGGAATGTCACACTGAAGAACGTTCGCACGGGACCTGCACCCAGATCGCGCGATGCGTGTTCCAAGGCAGGCTCGACCCTCGCCAGTGCGTTTCCGATCGTCAGAACCATGAACGGCAGCAAAATATAGACCAGTCCGATCAGGATCCCCGTTTCCGTTCCTAGGAAACGGATCGGACGATCAATCAGACCGGCGCCCATTAACGCGTCGTTCACGAGACCTGTACGCCCCAGAAGAACCATCCAGCCGAACGACCGGACAATGTTTGAGGTAAAAAGTGGAAGGATCAGCAGGATCACACAGGCCCTGCGCCAACTGCGCCACTTGACGATACGCACGAGGTACCACGCAAGCGGGTAGCCGAGGATTGCGCAGATCAATGTCGACAGTATAGCGAGCCGGAAGGTGACGCCAATCACCTGCCAATGGTAGCCATCCATAAGGATCCGGCCATATTGGGCAAAACCGAACTGGCCATCCGGAGCGGTCAGTGAGGCAACGAGTACCACGCCGAGTGGCATCAGGAAAAATGCCGTGAACACACAGACCGGTAGTGCCAGCAGCCAACAAAGGGTCAGGCGAGAGGTAAACATCGCCCTAGCCCTCCAGAATATGAAGGTCTGAGGGATCGAAAGACGCGATAACCTCGGCGCCTTCGGTAACGCCGTCCGGTAACGCACGGTATTGGCGGGCGTGCAGTGTGCGTGCACCCGACTGCATGTAAATGTTGGACGTGCCGCCAACATAGGTGGTCGCTGTGACACGCCCGGGCAGTGACAGCCAGCCGACCGGCACATCGTCCAGGTGCCGGAATACACGTAGATTTTCCGGGCGAAGAATGCCCTCTGACTGTCCCTCGGCAAATGAGCGACCGTTGGAACTCATGGGCAGAACGGTGGCTTCACCGATAAAATCAGCCACGAAGCGTGTCTTTGGCTGGCGATATATTGTCTCAGGTGTGTCGATCTGCTCGATACTGCCTGACGACATCACAGCGATACGATCTGACATCGCCATGGCTTCGTCCTGATCATGGGTCACGAAGATAAACGTGATACCCAACTGGACCTGCAACTGTTTCAACTCGATCTGCATGCGTTTGCGAAGCTGCAGATCCAGCGCTGACAATGGCTCGTCCAGAAGCAACAGTTTTGGTTTGTTGACGATGGCACGTGCGAGCGCCACACGCTGTTGTTGTCCTCCAGACATCGCGCGCGGGCTGCGGGGCGCCATTGCGGCGAGCCCGACCATATCAAGAGCTTCCAGCGCGCGGACTTCCGCCTCCTTGCGGGATGAGCCGCCGCGTAGTGGACCGTAGGCAACGTTTTGTAAAACCGTCATGTGAGGAAACAGGGCGTAGTTCTGGAAAACCGTGTTTAGTGGTCGCCGTTCAGGCGCAAGCCCCGTCACGTCTTCTCCGTCAATCATGACACGCCCGCCGTTTGCGGACATGAAACCTCCGATGATCCGCAGAAGCGTCGTCTTTCCACAACCCGATGGCCCAAGCAGAGAGATGAACTCGCCCTGGGTCACCTCCAGCGACACGTGATCGAGCGCACGATGATGACCAAAGGACTTGGTGATGTCTGTAATTGCGAGCAGCGTCATTGGATCAGTTCGCTATTTCGCGGTTCCAGCGATCAGTGATGGCAGGTCGCTTGGCATTGACTTCAGTCCAATCGAAAAGCCGCAGGTTCTTGATCGATCCGCCGGCGCCCCATGGCAGCTTGCGCTCGACATCATCAGACAGCGTCACACCTGTAATGGCCGGACCAAGATAGAGTTTTTCCGCCAGGCAGGTTGCGGCTTCGCTTGTCAGAGCCGTGTCGATGAACTTCTGCGCAGCCTCTTCATTCTTTGTGCCCTTGACGATATGCATTCGTGCATCAGTCGCCCATACCCCTTCCCTGGGAACGGTGAAGCCGATCGGCAAGCCGGCGTCGATCAGATCCCAGGCACCGACATTGAAATGAGCGCCGATGACGACCTCATTGCTCTGAAAAGCGTTCGATGCTGCGCCTGACGTATCGTAGAGAAGTCCCGAGTCCAACGATTTAAGCTTCGAGAAGGTCGCATCGAGTGTTTCGGTCGAGTCACCGAAGGCACCAGCAAGGAATATTACGAACGGAACGCCGGCAGAATTGTTAGGCGAGGGAATGGCCACCGCGCCCGCATAAGCCTGGTTCCACAACTCTTCCCAGCTTTGGGGTGCCTCAGTCACCTCGGAAGTATTGTAGATTAGGCCTAGTGAGTAATAGCCGGCGCTGACGGCAAAGACATGATCTCCGTTCTTGTACGCTGCCTCGGGTTGAAGTGCACCGGCATTGGCAAGCTTGGCCAGATCGATTGGCGCAAGGACCCCTGCTGCCTCTGCGATCTCGCTGACGCCACCATCCATGTAAGCAACATCAATGACCGTGTCGCCCGTCTGCTGTTGGAGCTTTGACAGTGTCGTGGTCGAGTTTCCAATCTCCGCGATGACCTGGATCCCGGTTGCCTTGGTGAAAGGTTTCGCAACACAGGCATCGAAAGCCTCTCCCCAGTTGCCACCGTAATAGGCAACCGTAATCGCCTGCGGCGCCGTCTGCGCAACTGCAACCTGCGAAGTGAATGCGATGCTGGCGATCGTGCCGAGAAAAATGCTCTTCTTCATCTGATAGCTCCGTCTCTGGGGTAACGCGTTGTGCGCTTGGGATCGTTGTCCAGCCACGACCATAGCAAAGACGTCAACATACCTGTTGAATAATCCGGACACATGATTGAACATAACCGACGAATTGATGAGTTGGATCAGCCATGATGAAAGTTCAGGAAAACAGTTTCGAACTGCGCATAGCGTTCATATTGCAGAACAAATTCACGCTGGCAGCGTTTTCCGGGTTCATTGACGCACTGAGGCTCGCAGCCGATGATGCCGCCAAAAGCCGACAGATCCGCGTCGGCTGGGAGGTCTATTCACTGGCCGGTGGTGCAGTCCATGCCAGTTGTGGCGTGGCAATTGCCACCTTGCCGATCCCACGTGATGCAGCAGGGTTCGATTATGTTGCTGTCTGTGGCGGTAACAGTTTTGATGATGACAGACCTGCCCCTGCCTTGATGAGTTTTATCCGTTCTGCCCATGCACAAGGTGTCGGACTGCTCGGTATCTGTACGGGGAGTTTCGCTCTGGCACGGGCGGGATTGGTCGCGTCACGTCGCTACTGTATTCACTGGAATGTTCTTGAAGCGTTTAAGAGCCGCTTTCCGCGTGCACAGATATCGCTCGACCGAATTTTCGCAGACGAAGGCGACGTAATAACTTGCGCAGGCTCTACTGCTGCAATCGACCTCGCCCTTTATCTTATCGTTCGACATTGTGGTCGTGAACGCGCCCAGCAGGTGATGCGACACATGATGCTCACATCGATGCGCCCGGCCAGTGTCCCGCAAGCGCACTTTTTCCAGATGCCACCCGATGGAACGGATAGCCGTGTGCGCAAAGCTCTCTACTTCATGGAGCAACAGCTCGATCAACCGCCCAACGGCCCCGCAATAGCACGCTATTGCGCGATCTCAAGCCGCCAGCTGGAAAGATTATTCCGCGCCAATTTGGGGCAGACGATCGGACAAACGTTTCGGAACATGCGGTTGAACTACGGGCGATACCTTCTTTCAGGCGGCTCGCTCTCTGTCATGGAGATAGCGAACATTACCGGCTTTGCCGACACCGCACATTTTTCTCGTGAGTTTCGTCGCGCCTTCGGTGATACGCCTACAAACTACCGGGCCGCTTCGAGCCCGGATCGTGGCTAGCGGTGTTTTTCCAAACCACAACTGCGCGCAGTTTGACACAAAGTGAAGCTCTTGGGAGCGACATCTGCCACCTACGGCGTTTTATGGCCATCGACATCCATTATTGCGGTTGCTCAAGCGATCTGGTCATCAGGACCTCATGAAACCTTTTGTCATGGTCTCGAAAACCATCCGGGATAAAACCGACCTCCGCAAAACCTCTTTTACGATAAAAGCGCCGTGCCGGTTCGTTATCCTCGCGGAGCACCAGCTCGATCTGCGAGATATCCTCTGTCCGAGCGTAAGCCTCGACCGCTTGCAACAGGGCGGACGCAAGACCTGATCCCCGCAAGGATTGCCGCACATAAACCATGACAAGCGTAGCGCGATGACGCATCTTGGCTGGTTGTGATCGTTTCAAGCCCATAAGGCCAACAGGCACGCCCTGGGCGAAGGCTACGAATATCGCGATATCCATCCTTTTCCGCCATTCAACATCCTCAAAAGCGCTCCATTCATCATAGGTACTCGCGAACGAATGAGCGGCACGCTGGAGCGCCTCAAGCCGGATCTGCCTAAATGCATCAAGGTCTTGCAACGATACCTTTCGGATCATCCAACTATCCTTTGGCATAGGTCACCTCTCGGCTTCTGGTCTAGGTACCGCTCCAAGGATCTGGCGTAGCCGCTATCGTTCCCCGCGATAGCTCGTCGCACAAGTGAGCCCAGAATGGATCCCCTGTGAAGAACGATAGATCGCCCGCAGTCAACTCAAGTGGTTGTTGTCCATAGGCCGCGGCAATGGCCAGACCATGTCTGGACTTTTCCGTTTCGCACAGCGGGTCGGCGTGAAGAGGTTTAAGCACCCGGTGCCCCCACATGCTCGCCTGTCGATCGCCTCTGATCGCCGTCAAAAGAGCATGATCATGATCCGGATCTAGCGCCTCTGTGAAGAGTTGGCGCATCAGCGGAAGGTAAATGACCTGTCTGCTGCCGCCGAGCAGGCGGACACCCGGAAGTATCGATGTCACGATTGCCATCATCAGCAGGTTGGGCACCAGTCGCCGCTCCCGCAGAGCTTGAGCGACGTGTTGTGGATCGAAGGGAACGCTGAAGCCCGATCCATTAACACTCACAAGTACATTGCCATCCAGCCGCAGCGGAAAAATCCGTCCTTGGCCAAGTCCCCAGAAAAAGTCAGTCGTGCGCCTGACCCATCCTGCCCATGGGCCATTGTTCAGATGTTCGATTGCGTGCAACAGTTTCTCTGCAACGTTGCCCTGCCCGATGAAACGTCTGGACAACCAGGAATCGTGATCTTCAAAATGTTCCGCCACGAGATCTCCGACATCCCTGTCATCAAACTGAACAAGCTGCAGCAAAGGCGGGAACGTCTGCTGCCAAAGAGCCTTGTTGCCAGCGATTATTGCATCTGCCGCCGTTGGAAATGCCGCACTCGGCAGGGCGTCTTTCAGCAAGGCTGCGGCGCCAGTTTCGGCAACGGGATCGTTGCATTCGAACCTGAAGCTGAAAGAGTTTCCCGTTGCGCACAGGTTGGTCGATCCCATTCGTTTGCGTGAAAGGCCGAAAATATTGGCTGCTCCGGCACCTGTAGCAAGAAAGCCCGGCCCTTTACGTCCTCTTTCGATAAATTTAACGGTCGAGCAGCCAAAATATATGTGCCATCGCCGCCTGTGGGAGCTTAAGCCAAGCGCGCTGAACAGGTGCGTGTAAAATGCGTCTGGATCAATCATCAGGAAGCAGTGTGGTCCGCTTTGAATGACTGGCAGTTCCGCTATTTGTTTTGCGGCATCATTTGCCTGCTCTTGGTCGGCTCCCGACTGAAGCGCGACACAAGCAACAAGTTGCTGTAAACGTCCCATCGCATCGTTGCGAACAGCGCAGCCTCCACGTTCAATCTCACCGTAAACCGCATGCGCGTAGTCGATCAGCGGTCGCGTCCAGAAATCAGAAAGTTCAGGCATCAGTAATGTTAAGGCGCGCCTGACCTGAGACGCGGACACGAGAGCATCGTCACTTCGTCCACCCTTGACTGCCATGTGCGACGCCTCCCATCGACCGGTTAGTTTATCATCGAAGCCGCAGCTGACACTGCACTACGCCACAACAACTCCACGGGAAGCGGGTCATCGACGTCTTCGACGATGACCATGGGAAGCTGCTCGTAATTATACGCGGCCGGAATGGCTGGCTTCACCAGAGAAGATATGAAATCCGTGATCGAGGTCCGGGCATTGGATGAAACAATCGTGTAGAAATTTCCGCTGTTCCAGGTGATGACGCTGTAGCGGAAGTAGGGTTTCAGGGCCGAGATTGAAGTCGCCTGATCAACCTGAAAATCAATCATCCTGTTCAAAACATCCCGTTTTTTTTCGGCGATTTGCTTATTGGAAAAGAACCGTGACTTGAAGTGATCGTCTTTCTGACGTTCACGCTCGACATAGGTCGCTGCGTCCCGGTGCAACAGTTTCTGGACCTGGATCAGAAGACCATCCGGTTTAATTGTTTGCGCGACAAAATGATTTTGATTGATCCGGTCGGAGCCATACATCTGGAAAGTGGTATCTTCGAGCAATACGTCGTATCCCTCACGGAAGTGTGTGAGACGTTTATCTTCCGCATAGCGCTCGCTGGTCAGTTCGAAGAACGGCCCGTGGAAGAAATGCGCGTGATGACTGCCACGTTTTTCAAAAAAACACACACGATTACCATCTGTCGGGCTGCAATTGAGCGTCTTGATCCGTCCATCACCAAGTTTGGCCAGCGAGCGTGTCAGACTGCCGGCACCGGCTCCAAGTGTATAGAAAGTTGCCGGTCGGTTGCTCTTGGCCCAGGCCTTCAGGCAGAAACGGAATATCGCAGCTCCAAGTCGGCATTCCTCTTCAAGGCGATAGGGAATACTGGCAAAATAGTGGTTCTCGAATTTTCCCCACAATCGCCGATGTGTATCGGCAAAGCTCAGGCAGTCGACATCATGAGACAGAAGAGCCGGGTCGTGTAGCGGGGGCCCGAAATCGGGCGCACCTTCCAGACCGCTCGCAGTCCGTTCAAAAAACTCCGTGAAGGCATTGAGCCTTGGCGCGAGGCGCCACCGGTTGATTACCTGCTGATCAACCATAGCATTGTCTCCCTCTTGAGTCCGTTGCACCGAGCGCGCGTAAAAAAACGGACCACCAAATAGCGCTTTAAGGTCTGCGCTCAGGAGACTTCGCATGAGCGAGTGGCGCAATCTGACGATATCAACAGATTGACTGCTTGGCTGGAAGCTTTCGTGAGTGCGGAACCCTTGTTCAAGTTGCACGCCATGATCCGGGCGTAGTCGGTCCCGCCTGAAGGGCGGCCGCTTTGCTGATTTCTCCGATACTCTACATTGTCTTTCTTGGATCACGCCAAGGCGGTTGATCCAAGGTGTGTCATTGCATGACTTAGAGTGGTCAGTCGGCACGGCTGAAGATCGATGAAGAGCGTCGCACGCGAGAGATCGCGGTGCGGCGCACATTCTCCTGTTTGTATGGTTTCCCCCCCTGCAATCGGATCGCTCCGGCGATCAAGGGGCAAGCGCGCTGTGCGCTGTCACTCCGGCAAAAAAAACGGCTTTCACCCTTCGGCCGAACCTTCCGTTTTTTGTTGCCTCCGTGACCCCTGTGACGCCGGACCAATCCGCCAGTGGGCTGGCTTCGCCCTCCCCCCTTTGCCCGGGAATACATACGTATTCCCAATCAAATTTGAGAGGGAGCGCCAACGGGGAAAATAGGAGTGTGCCGTGAGCCCTGAGCCTTCTTTGAAATATGTCGTGGTCGAACATGCGGGTTATCAGGGTGAGCAGGATGTGTTCAGCCATACTGACTTTAACGTGGCTGCGAAGTGGCTGACGGATTGGTATACCGATTTTGAGGTCAAGAACATGCACATCGACATCGCCTGCGATCTGCCCAATGGCGACCGTACCTATGAAATCTAGCCCAACACCAGAAATGGTGCGCTATTCGCTGGCTTGGAGAAATCCACACACGCAGCCACCGGGACCGCGCGTTTTGCATGCCGTACTCGTTACGTGTGGTGAAAAGTGCCCTCAAGAAATCCTCGATCTGTGGTCGCCGGGTTGTGGTTATGCCGTCACGTGGGAACTGGTGACGCAGCGGCCTATGCGGCGCTGGAGCAAGGAAGCGAGAGCAAGGGTGCGTCGTCAGAACCTCGAACGGCGCATGACGGCCAAGTTTCCACTGTTCGCGGTCGTGTTCATCGCGCAGGAGCTGGAGAAGCGCCCACAATATTACGAGGGTGACTACTAACCCGCGTCCTACGTCCCGCCATCAATGACAATCCATCCCGCCTGAACTCTCAAAGGTTCAGTCGCGCCTTTTCCTATGGGTATTTCTATGTCCAGTTCTCATGTGTCCACCATCGTCAAGCTGTTCGAAAAATGCCGGTATAAGCACGATCTTTACACGGTGTTTTCTGACTGGTGCCAGTGCGCGGCGATCTCGTTGAGCAATGCCGTCGATCTGCGCAAGCGCGATGAGCGCGAGAAACAATATCTGGAAGTGGTGCGTCGGTATGACCCTGCAACGCTGCAGGTTTTCCCCGACATCCTGGGCGCGGTTATGAAGGCGCTGGATGAAAAGCCAACGGATATCCTGGGGCAAGTGTTTCATGCGCTGGAGTTGCACAACACCGCCCGAGGTCAGTTTTTTACGCCCTACGCCCTTTGTGAAATGATGGCGAAAATCAATATCGGTTCGGGCGATGATGTTGCGGCCAAGCTGAAGCGCCGAGGCTATATCCGTGCGCAAGAACCGGCCTGCGGTTCAGGTGCGATGGTCATTGCACTTGCCGAGGCTATGAAAGATGTCGGCCATAACTATCAGGAATGTTTGCACGTGACCGCGATTGATATTGATCGTCGTGCTGTCCACATGGCCTATATTCAGTTTTCATTTCTCCATATTCCGGCTGTGATCCTTGAGGGCAACACGCTTTCGCTTGAGTTTCGCGATGAATGGAAAACCCCGGCACATATCCTTGACCAATGGGATGCAAAATTCAGGCTGTGGGATCAAATCGACAAGATGAAAGAGCTTTGTTCGTCGGTTCGTATGCTTACCCCTGTTCCTTCAAGCGAGACTTCTGAATTGCCAACGCAGACTTATGCAGTTGAAAAAACGGGACAAATCCGGTTGTTCTAGTGTTTTTTGTTGTAGATTGGATATCCTTGTGATATAAAGAAGGATATCCAATAAGAGGGTTTTGAGATGGGCCAACTCTATATCAAAGACGAAGCAGTATATGATCTGGCTGTAGCTGTGATGAAGGCTACCAACGCCAAGAGCAAGACGGATGCTGTTCGCCAGGCGCTGCAGCATGAATTGCAGCGGGCGCAACAAACCGTGCCTTTACGGGACCGCGTGCGTGAGCTTCAGGATGCCGTCGCCGCGAAACGTGGGCCAAACCCGAAACCTATTGATTTGAAGAAAATCTCTGACGACTTGTGGGACATGTAATGTATCTGGATGCTTCAGCTATAATCTCGATCCTGGCAAACGAGGACGACAGCGGCTACCTCTTGGCAAAAATCGAGATGACCAATAAGCCGATTATGTACTCGTCGCTTACTGCGTATGAAGCAGTTGTCAGTCTTGCGCGCATATACACGGAAGACAGGATCGGGAGTAATAAGCCCATCCCGAAAGAGTTTTTGGACGATGCGCAGGAAGCTGTTGAACAGTTTCTTTCCCTCATCAATGCGCGTGACATTTCCATCAGTGGAACCACCCACCGCAAGGCGCTGGCGGCAAACCGTGAATACGGGAAGGTCGTTGCCAGCCCTGCCCGATTGAACATGGGCGACTGCTTTGTTTATGCGCTGGCAAAGGAATATCGTTTGCCGCTGCTGTTCAAAGGTGATGACTTTACGAAAACCGATATTGAGCGGGCATAGAGCGAGATAGGGAGGCATTATGTGCGGTCGCTTTACCAACGAAATGACCTGGAGCGAGATCCACGCGCTCTACAGCATTCTGGATAAAGGCCCGCCGCCCTCGAACATGCCGCCACGCTATAATATAGCGCCCACTCAAAACGTTCATTTCGCGCACAACGATAGCGACGGTCATTTGATGGTCGATTATGGCCGCTGGTGGCTGGTGCCTTTCTTCGCAAAGGAACTACCGAAAGCGGCAATGTTCAATGCCAGGATTGAAACCGTCGATACATCAGGTGCGTTTCGGGAGCCGTTCAAATCGAAACGCTGCCTTATTCCTGCAGACGGATATTTCGAGTGGACGACCAGCACCGAGGACGGCAAGAAAGACCCTTGGCTGTTTCAGATGCCAGAGGCAAAAGGTTTTTCGTTTGCGGGCTTGTGGGCGCACAATGACAAATTGAACGTGACGAGCTGCACGATCATCACTGCGCCGGCTACGCCGAAGATAGAAGAAATCCATGATCGTATGCCGGTGATACTTGATCCTGCTGCTTACGACGATTGGCTTGATACGGATATCAAGGGCGATGACGCAAAGGCCCTATTGCGGAGCCACCACCTCAATGACAATCTGGAATTCTATCGCGTCGGCCGCGGTGTAAATTCATCACGCTACGATGGAACCGATACCAAGAAACCGATTGTAAATTCACAATAAGTGATACCGTTACCAGACCGGCGCATTTGGTTGTTTGCGTGCTCAAACATAGGACATATCTCATTCATGAACGATGACGACAAACCGATAACCCTGCCCAAAGCTCATCCGGTTCGTACGTTGGCGCGAACGACAGGTGAAGCAGTGGTTGAATTAATTCCAGGGGCCAATCTTCTCACGAACATCTATGCCGTTACTCACCCGCCCATTGAGCAGAAGGAACGTCAAAGATGGGAAGTGGACATCACGAAACGGAGCAATGCACAGGATGAGCAACTCAAGAGCGTAATAGCTGCCTTCCTGCGAATGACTGCCAATCATCAGCAAGTCGGTAATGCTCAACGACTCTCGTTTCTACGTGGCGGAATGGTTTCCACATTGGAAAAAATTAGTCGTGAGGGCCTTACTCAGGCGAACAAGACCGAACTCGAGGAGAAGCTGGAGTCCACTGCTAGCGGTGTTGAGGAGCTTCTTGACGGGTTGATGGTAGCGTTGCGGAACATGAGTGATGATCCAAAGAACAATGACTTCATCAAAATCTTGTACGAGGAAGTGTTCGGAACTCTCGGTAAAGACGGTATACGCCTTCGGATCGAGCATTTTATAATGCGATCTGAAAGTTATACGGTAGACGATCAAAAACGCATGGCCCTTGAGATTTGTGATAATATTGATCAGTTTAATGCCGGTCTTATGAGATTAAGTAGCTATGCAACAGCATCGGCCACAATTTAAGTGTGAGACCAACTTCGGATCGTTTCTCCGATGAACTCACCGTAACGAAGAAACCGATTGTAAATTCGCAGTGAGGTCTTTGGTGAACTGGCGTGCGACGATTGAATATCTGGCCGAGAGTGGTCCAGTCGATGTTGAATACTTCTTTGACGATATAGTCGAACTACCCGACATTATTGAGCGCGGTCCACATTATCACTCGATAATTAAATGCACTGTCGTTCCGGTGCTCACCGGTCGAAGGCTTACGGTTGAAGCTGCTACAGAACTGTAGAGTGCCGCACCAAAAGGTTTCTTGCCGAATTAGCGTATTTTCGTGTAGGCGTTCGCTAACCGCACCGAAATTTCAAGGCTGGATGTTTCACCGCGCCGGCGCAATGCGGTCGGAGATTAATCGTTCATGCTTGGCTTGCGTTCCGCTTTGTTTAACGTTCTTTTTTATGCCAATTTGATTGCCAGAATGATTGTGCTTACGCCAATCTACTTCATTCTGCCGCGCAAAATTGCCTATGAAATTCCGAAGAACTGGGCCCGGTCTAATCACTGGCTGATGAAAACCATCGTTGGCACCACCTTTGAAATCGAGGGTCTGGAAAACATTCCAACGACCGGCTGCATATTTGCGCCGAAGCATCAGTCCTTCTGGGACACCTACGCGCTGCTGCCAAGCCTCAATGATCCAGTCTACATTCTGAAGCGTGAATTAATGTGGATTCCGCTATTCGGCTGGTATGCCGCGAAGCAGCGCATGATCCCGGTAAACCGTGCCGCGCGTGGCAAAGTTATGCTGAAGGTAATGGAGCGCGCGAAAGAGGAAATGGCAAACGGCCGTGAGCTGATCATCTATCCGGAAGGCACTCGCCTACCACCTGGTGCAGAGCCTCAGTATCGCAACGGAATTGCCCGCCTCTACCGCGACCTAAATGTTCCGGTCGTTCCCGTTGCTATGCACCCGGGCCTATTCTGGCCCCGTCGTTCCACGATGCGTTATCCAGGTCATTTCAAGGTTCGTATTCTGCCGCCGATTGAACCGGGCCTTGATCCGGATCTATTTTTCAAGAAGTTGATCGAGGTCACTGAGCGGGCAAGCGACGAATTGCTGATAGAAACCGCGACCAACAATCCAGACCTGCCCTTGCCGCCAAGTGCGATTAAACGGCTTGCGGAAATTAGGGCGACCAAAATCTGATTAATCTGTTGGGTACTCGTCTATGTCGAAGCCTATTTTTTGGGCGTAGGAGTAGGCTTCCTTTTTTTCCCGCTGAGGTAAGTTGAATGTCCGTTTTCTGGATGGTTGACCACCTTTCAGGAAAGTCTTTCCATTATTAGTCCCTTGGCCATCATGTTGGTAAGATTCAAAATCGATGAGATTGGAACGAACTTCTAGCTGATTTGCTTTCCGAGCAATGGTTGCAGTCTTATCCTCAACAAACAAAATACGCTGGCCGCCATCTCTAGGTGGTGTGACATCGACCAGTGTCCCATCTTCCTTCTTCCAGACACTGTGAAAATCACCCATAACCGCACCGGTCTTCGTGTGGATCCACAAGGCCCAACCGTGGATCCGGTCGCCGCCATGAGCTTTTGCAACGTGCTTTGCATTGATGTGGCATTGGACGGCTTCATAAGGGTGCCCCGGCTTGAAATCGAGCCGCTCATAACGAACAAAAACTGGAGTGGCTAAGCTATAGGTTTGTAATAATTTGCCGACTTGGAAGGTGTCGGGTTGAATCCATTCAGACATTGTATTTTTTCATTCCGGTGGAATTGATTGCACGATAGATTGTCATTCTTGACACATTCAACTCACGCGCGATAGCGGATTTGGTCATTCCTTCCGCGAAGCGGCGCCGAATATCATTATCATCGATCTGCTTCTTTCGGCCCTTGTAGGTACCAAGCGTTTTAGCGGCCTCTATACCCGCTCTCTGCCGATCTTTGATAAACTGGAGCTCCATGTCGGCTACCATGCCCAGGATCGTAATCACCATTTTGCCCATTGAACCGTTCGTTGAAATTTCAGGTTCGAGCACGCGTAGCGATGCACCTTTCTCTTCCAACTCGTGAGCGAGGTTGAGAACGTCGCGAGTAGATCTGCCAAGCCGATCCAGGCGGACAACAATCAGTTCGTCGCCGGCGTGCAGAAAATCCATAATCGTTTCCAGCTCAGAGCGCCCTTTGCGGGTCGACCCCGATCCGGTTTCGGATCGAATGATTTCGCAGCCTGCCTGCTTCAGCCGTTCGTTTTGAATGGCTAAATCCTGATCGTGTGTGCTGACGCGTGCGTAACCAATGCGAGCCATGGCGATTCCGTAACATTAGGGTGGTTTGCATTATGTAACGTCACTTTTGAGAAAATACCACGCTTATGTGACGTTCTTACAGTGTCACATCTATATGTAACGTTGAGGTATACCCATATGTACTATGGAGTTTAGACCATAACTTCCTGCCGTATCGGCCAGAGGGCGGGGCATAGTGGGTATGCTGATATTGACGTCAGCGAGGTCGTGCCCAGTATGGCCGCAGTAGGTGGCATGGTAGCGTGAGGAACCAAACGAGCGCCATCGCGCTATCCGATGTTAAACAACGAACATCACCCGACCACAGAGGCATGATGAGTACGAACCCGATGGAACGGAATAAGCACATCACCGGTGCTGAAGAATTTGCTTTGAGTGATTACGAAGATTTCTTTGAGAACGGTGCGCTGCCCCTCCATCTGGTCGGCGCCGACGGAACAATCCTGCGTGCAAATCAGGCGGAGTTGGATTTACTTGGCTACTCTGTTGAGGAGTATATCGGCCGACCAATCTCGACCTTCCACGCTGATGCTGAAACGATCACTGAGATACTTCGTCGCTTGTCTGCTGGAGAAAAGTTAAAACGGTTCCCAGCGAGGCTACGGGCAAAGGATGGTTCCATCAAAACACGTGGAGATCACCTCCAGCGTTAAATTTCGAGATGGCAAATTCCGCAATACGCGTTGCTTCACGACTGATGTTACTGAAGTTGTAGAAATGAGACGACAGCTTGTGCGCAAGGAGCAGGAGATGCACCAGCTCATGGAAGCCCTCCCCGCCGCTGTCTACACCACCGACAAAAACGGCAAGATCACATATTTCAACCGGGCAGCAGTCGAATTTTCAGGCAAGGAGCCAGTGATCGGTGAGGATGAATGGTGCGTTACCTTTCGCTTGTTCACCGCCGACGGGCAGCCCCTTCCCCACAATGAATGCCCGATGGCAATCGCGCTAAGAGAGAAACGCCCAGTTCGCGGGGTTGAGGCGATAGCCCAGCGTCCAAATGGCACGATGGTGCCGTTCCTGCCATTCCCGACCCCGATGTTGGACGAGGACGGTGAGCTCTTGGGCGCAGTCAACATGCTTGTGGACATCAGTGACAGGAAATCCGCCGAAACAAATCAGAAAGTTTTCCTCGACGAACTCAATCATCGAGTCAAAAATAATATGGCCATGCTCTATGGGCTGATCCGCTCGGCCGCCCGAGAAAGCAAAAGCGTGGAAGCGACACGTGTACTGGGGGACGCAGCTCAGCGCGTCGGCGCGATGGCAGCAGCTCAGCAAAGTCTGTATTCGGAGACTGATCGCAGCAGTGTGAATGCCGCGGATTTTATAAAAGCCGTGTGCGACAGCGCTACTCAAGCCTTTTCAAAGGACGTAGATCTGCATGTCGAGGTCACCGCTGAAGCACTGCCCAACGATATTACTATGCCGCTTGCTCTGGTGGTGAACGAACTTCTGACCAATGCGGCAAAACACGGATGTGACCACGAAGGCAAGTGCGTTATCTGGGTGTCCTTGGAGCGCGAGGAAACTGAGCTCGTCCTTACCGTACGCGACGAGGGACCCGGCTTCAGCATTGAAAACACCGGTCGCCGCTCCTCTGGGATCTGCCTTTTGTCGGGTTTGGTGCGGCAGCTGCGAGGGTCATTCTCAGTTGCTCCCGGGCCCGGGGCTCGTTGCATGGTTCGCTTTACCGCACCATAATGACAAGAAGAATAAAACTATGACCTCAGGAAGTTCAAGTTCGTCCGACCAGATGCAAGCTCGTATCTTGATCGTTGAGGATGACTTTCTTATCGCGCTCGAACTCGAAAATCGGCTGATCGATGCGGGGTTCGAAGTTACCGGCATTGCAATTACAGCGACAGAAGCGATTTCGATGGCCGAAAGGGAAAGGCCGACCTTTGCCATAATGGATATCCGGCTTGCAGACAGGAGTGACGGCGTTGAGGCCGCAATCGAATTGTTCACTGCGTTTGGCATCCGATCAATCTTCGCTTCGGCACACGCCGATGCCAAAACACAGGAACGCGCTGCTTTGGCTTTGCCGATCGGCTGGTTGCAAAAACCTTATTCTGAAGAAGCTCTGACACGCCTTATCAATGACTACCTACAGCCCTAGTGCGTTCCAGTGCGCCGGGAAACAAAGGTCCTGCAAAACCCAGCTATTGTGAACCCTCATTGCGCCAAGCTTATACGCCGCCATACTAACGCGAATGGGTCACATTGATGCCCGGAGGCAGGACAACAATATCGCCGCTTCCGAGTGAGGTGCCCGCCACTGGTTTGACTCCAGCGATTCCTTCAAACGAAGAAAGATCGACAGGACAACTAGAACCGCCGTTGATAGGGACTCCGACTGCCAGTCCTGCAACGATTTGAACCAAAACTGCACACTGCCGAGATGATACGACAACGAGACAGTAGTATGTCCGTCAGTTGCCGCGTCGGCATTGATGGGCGCGGATAACCGCGCCCATCGAGACTACTTGATTGGCGGAGAAGCCTTACCAAGTTTCACCGACGGCTCGCGGCCCCAGACACGAAGCTTGCCAAGTTCCGAAACGAAAGCCGACAAGCCCTCTTCTCCGGGCAAAGCCAGAACGCCTTCATCGAGATCACCTGCAATCCCCGCTTTTTCAAGCAGCGGCTGCGCCGATTGATCGTAACCGATGAACTTGCAGTGCTGGAAAGCGTCGGCGACAAAGTCCCGGGCAGTGGCCTCTTTTGTCAGATCGTCAATCGCGGCAGCCGACGTGAGTATTGCCACGGCATCGAAGAGGACCGACGGTCCGCCGTCGATCATGTGGTGCGCCTCGATCCACGAACCATCGGATGCCGTCACGCCACCGACTTTCGGAGCGATCAGCTCGAAAACGGCTTTCTCTTTAGTGATTGCCGTAGTCAGGCCTTTCAAAAGCTTGGCATCGACACCATCCGTAACCAGAATTCCAAGCTTGCGACCTTCGAAACGCTTAGGACCGCGTTCCACGATGCTAAGCGCTGGCGACGGGTCAAGGTCCTGGCGTGTCGGCATGGCCGCATCAGCCGGCTGGGGCATGGACTGGAAACCGAGCTTTTGTGCAACGGTCGTTGCGAGCGTCTCGTCGATGTTTATCAGATGCGATACCATGCGTTCGCGAATGACTTGCGCTTCCACCTTGCTGAGCTCAAAGGTTAGCGCCATGGCGATGTGGCGCTGCTCGGGCGCGGTCTGGCTAATATAGAACTGGCGAGCCTGACTGTAATGATCGGCGAAACTCTCCGGACGAAGCCGTACTTTCGCGCCTTGTTCTTCCGATGGGAAATGCCTGTAGCCTTTCACCGGAGATTCCCGCGGTCCTTCGTTACGCGAATTTGGCTGATAGTTCGTTCGGCCAACCGGATTGCGCATGGCCATGTGGCCGTCCTGTTGGAAATTGTGGAACGGACACTTGGGCGCATTGATCGGAAGATGCGTGAAATTTGGTCCCCCAAGTCGCTTCAACTGCGTATCAAGGTAGGAGAAATTGCGCCCCTGCAGCAGCGGATCGTTGCTGAAGTCGATGCCTGGCGGTACGTTCTGGGTCATGAACGCCACCTGCTCGGTTTCGGCAAAGAAGTTGTCCGGCATCCGATCAAGAACAAGTCGGCCGATCGGCTGGACCGGCAAGATTTCCTCGGGAATGATCTTTGTCGGATCCAGGATGTCAAAGTCGAAGCTGTCGGCGAATGCCTGGTCGAACAGTTGGACGCACAGTTCCCATTCTGGGAAATTACCGGACTGGATGGCTTGCCAAAGGTCGCGACGATGGAAGTCTGGATCGGCGCCATTGATTTTGACCGCCTCATTCCAGGCGACCGACTGCAGCCCAAGCTTCGGTTTCCAGTGAAACTTGACGAAAGTGGGCTCATCCTTGGCATTGACGAACCGGAAGGTGTGTACACCAAATCCTTCCATGAAGCGGAAGGAGCGCGGAATAGTGCGGTCGGACATGATCCACATGACCATGTGCATGCTCTCTGGCGTGAGCGAAATAAAGTCCCAGAAATTATCATGGGCAGTTTGCGCTTGCGGGAACGCACGGTCCGGCTCCTGCTTTGCGGCGTGGACGACATCTGGAAACTTGATTGGGTCCTGAATAAAGAACACTGGAATATTGTTGCCGACCAAATCCCAGTTGCCCTCCTGCGTATAAAACTTAACCGCGAAGCCGCGTACATCGCGCGCAAGATCGGCGGAGCCTTTGTTGCCGGCGACAGTCGAAAACCGCACAAATGCCGGCGTCCGTTCCCCCGGCCGTTGAAAAAGGTCGGCCCTTGTATAGGCCGCAAGCGACTCATAGGTTTCGAAGAAGCCATGGGCGCCGTAGCCTCGCGCGTGTACCACCCGCTCCGGGATACGCTCGTGGTCGAAGTGGAAGATTTTCTCACGAAAGTGAAAGTCATCTATGAGCGCCGGTCCGCGGGCGCCTACCCGCAGCGTGTTCTGATCGTCAGCCACTGGGCCACCCTGGGCCGTCGTCAACACGTCGTGCCCGTCCTCAGCAAACTGGTGGAGCTCCCCGCCTTCCCCGCGATGGAGCTGCTGGTCATGGATCGTTACGGTATTGCCCATCGGTTGTTTCAGTGTGGAAGCATCCCTGGACACTGACGTTTTGGACGAAGGTGCCTCTGTTTTCGACGGTGTGGACTTCTTGACCATCGGTCTCTCCTCATGAGGGTTGATGCACATAGAGAAAAGGCCGCCCCGTGTGGGCGGCCTCTTGGGAGACGGTAGATTGATCAGGCAGCTTTCTTGCCCTTGGCATTTGCCGAGGCTTCGGCGAGCTGCGTCAGTTTCTTATCAGTCGCCTCTTCTTCTGCAAGGTTCGCCTGAAGGAGAGGGATTGCGTCGGCGAGCCCGAGCTGCTTGGCCCAAGCGATAAGCGTGCCGTAACGGGCAATCTCATAGTGCTCAACAGCTTGCGCCGAGGAAATCAGGCCCGCGTCGAGAGCCACCGAACCCTTGTACTCCTCCATAATCTCTTCGCCTTCGGCGATGATGCCCTGGATGGCTTCGCAGGTCTTGCCACGCGCCGCTTTGCCGAGCAGTTCGAAGATTTGCTCAAGGCGGTCTATCTGGCCCTGTGTTTCATCCCGGTGCTGCAGGAAGCCGGCCTTGCCTTCTTCCGACTGGGCGGCGCGGGCCATTTTCGGCAATGCCTTGAGGATTTGCTTTTCGGCAAAATAGATGTCCTTGAGCGTATCAAGGAAAAGGTCGTCCAATGTCTTCTCGGCCATTGTATTCTCCTCCGGAAGGGAAATAGTTAGGCCAAAGTAACGTCGCATTTACAAAAATGTTCCACGCGGCGACGCCTTCCCGCCATCTAAAATGCAGGAGGCGCGGCCTTTGTCCGTAACGAAGAGATTGCCGCTACGCGTCTCCTCGTATCGGGCAGCCGCCGCAGCATGCCCTCGCGGGAAGTGAAGTATAACAACGTGATGGACTGAGTGACGAACCGGCGGCGCCCTCCGCAGGCTTCTTATTTTGCGCCAGCCACAACAATCTCGGGAGCCGGAGAAATCGTTTCGCGAGCCTCAACCCGCCGAAAGTCAACGCCCAGAAGGCGCTGATATTCAGCTTCCGCCAGCCCGTATAGTGGAGCGGAAATCTTTATGAGATCCTGCCGGTTTCGCAGAACAATACTGCTTCGCTTGCAGGCGACCACGCCTTCACCTTCCATTATATGTAAAGCGGTTGTTATGGTTGGTCGCCGGACGCCCAGAACAACAGCCAAGGCGTCATGAGTTACACGAAGTTCCTCGCAATCCAGCCTGTCGAAATACATAAGAAGCCACCTTGCCAGGCGCGCTTCAACGCCCCGGCGAGGAGCGGGCCAACCCGTCGATACCAGTTGGATCTGCTCAACCTGGCCTGCGCGAAGAAGCATCAGTTGCAGGCGGTTATGACGCTCGGCTGATAGGGCCAGCTTCTCTGCACGGATGCGCCAGGCGCTCCCCTCTACCTGAACCTGCTTCTTCCAAGGCATCCGATCGTGTGTCGAGGGGGAAACGTGGTTGATCACTCCTTCCCGTCCGATCAGTCCCAGTTGATGGTCTTCGGTCGCGAGCGGCGCTAGCACACTGATAATGGCGCTCTGCGGGAAATAGACATGGGGAGGTGTCTCAGAGGGAGTAGCGAGCAATTGGAGTGCCTCAAGGCGAACCGGCTCCAGATTCGGTGCCAGTTCCTCAGTCACGTGGGACGGAAGTTGGTCCAGGAGAACATTTCCGTAGAGTTTCGACACTTTGTTCCTCGCCAGCCATCGATTTCGATATCTCGCAGAAAAAATAATCACCAGTATTCGAAAATCAAGGAACCATCAGGTGCCTCTACGGTTCGGGGCGGCAGAGGGAAAATGATGCCAGACTACTTCTTCATCAAACGCCACGCGCGTCACAGGAGAGCGTGAGCCGAATTACAAGTCCATCTGCATGCCAATCCTTCGAAACCTGTGCATTCAGAGTCCTGATCAACATTGCCTCGAGGGTTGTCCCAAAGCCCCTGTTGTCAGTTGGTCCGACAGTCACGCCTATTCCCATCGATTCCCGCCATTCTATTTCGAAACCGTTCGGCTGTCTTACCAAGGTAACATTCAGCCGCCCCTCTCTTACGGAAAGAGCGCCGTACTTTACTGAATTGGTTGCATACTCGTGAAAAAGCAGTGCAAGGCTTGTCACCCGGTCGGCGGTAATTGGCGTGTCTTCACCGTGAAGACGCCATCTCCCGTCTTCCTTGTCTGCAAAAGGTGAGAGGAGTTTCGACAGCAGTGCAAAGAACGTGGTGGGCTGTTCAGTGGAGGTTTCGCCGCCGCTAACGCTGGTTAATGTCATTTCGTGGGCACGCGACAATGCAACCAAGCGGGTCTTCATGTTGCTGGCGAGTTCGGCAGGTGTCTGCGCCGAGCGTGCGGCGAGCGTTATGATGCTGCTGGTAATAGCAAAAAGATTTTTGACGCGATGATGCATTTCCCGAAGCAGCATATTCTGATGTTCGGCCGCGTGTTTCCGCTCCGAGATATCGCGGGCAATTTTGGAGGCTCCAATGATCTTGCCATCACAGCCCCGGATGGGGGAGATCGTGAGGGAGATATCAAAGAGCGTGCCGTCCTTGCGACGGCGGATCGTCTCAAAATGATCGACCCGCTCCCCCGCATTGATCCGTGCCAGGATCGCGGGCTCTTCGTCCAGTCTATCCTCGGGAATAAGAATTGATATTGGTCGTCCAACCGCTTCGGCTGCCGTATAGCCAAAGAGACGTTCCGCGCTCAGGTTCCAAGTGGTGATGATCCCTTGAAGGGATTTGCTAATGATGGCGTCATCGGACGATTCGACAATTGCGGCAAGGAACGCCGCTGCTTCATGCGCCGATTGCCCTTCTCTATCGTCTACTTTGATCAGGTGCGGGCCACTTTTTATTGTGCCTTCCCCGCCGACACGATCATCTTCCATTCTTCAAATACCCCGCAATGCGAAGTGGAATATTTTCTGGCAGAGAAATGGATCCCCCGTTCCCCCCTAAGATATTTGTTTTTGAGGCTGGTGCAATGGGTAGCACCCGGGAAGGTGCAGCGAAATCAATTATGAATACGGCAAACATGAGTGAACCCGGTCGAGCGTTCACCAGGAACCAGAACAAACCGCTGATGCATCTTTTCAGCAGATCGCGAGTTATTGAGAGACGGCTAGCGTCAGCTAAACACGATGCAAATCCTGCTGGTGATAAGGGTGATCGTAAGTCGAAGTGATACCGCCACCTATACCGTGTAGCTCTATTCCCTAATTATTATGACGCTAGCTCAACCTCAACTCAGTATGCTAATCTTCCGCTAGGTCGACGAGAGATCGACGTAGGAGGAGACAATGAAGCAGCAAGCAGAGTCTGTCAGTGTGGTCTGGCCGCAGCCGGTTTTGGTTCGGATTGGATATGGTTCATCTGAGGTGGTGGAAGGACCGGAGCGCGCGATTGAGATGCTTCAGCATCGCTGGCCTAGTCGACGTGGACTTCACTACGATCGAGCGAAAAACGCGTGCATACTGGCCGCAGCAAGGAACAGCTCGCCCCATGTCGCTCGCGAGGAGTTTATTGCGGCTGCGCTCGAGGCTGACGTGCTAGCACATTAGACAACAGGTTTAGGCCAAACGAACCTAGTCAGGGCATGAGTTAAGTCCTTGTGGTGCAGGTTTCCAAACCTACAGTCGTTCGAAGTGCTGCCTGTCACACTGGAAGTATCAATAGGCTGCTATGACCCTTTACGTGCGCGAGAAGGATCTGGAGTGGCAGGGTTTCTTTTTCGATCGAGGCGTGAGTCCATCGTCCTATGACGGAACTGATAGAATGAGATCACAGTAAACTCGCAGTGAGGCAACGCTGCGCGCCCGGACCGAGGAGCGATTTCGGCATGAAGTCTGATCTAGACAGATTCACCGCGCTTTTGGATGCTGATGCTATCGAATTGCTCACTGATATGCTGATCATATGGTGCCGTAAAAACAAGCGCGATCCATCAGGGCTCTTGCCAAAACGGGACGTCATTTTGCAGAGATTTCGATCCGGAGAATATAATATCGACCGTCTTTTTGCCGATCTGTAGATGTGCCCGCAGTGATTTTCGATACAACGACAGCCAGAGTTTTCTGCCAAACGTGGACTATAGCAACCAATTCTTGAAATGTGATTGGGATGCTGCCCCACAGCTCTGACTGCTTTCGCAGCTGTTACGGCAGACGCGGGGGCGCAAATGAAACACAACCAATTATCACAAGGTTGACGATTGCATCAGAAATTTCTCAGTAGTGAGAACCTCGACCTGGACGGAAAATCGGCTAGCTAAAAGCTCGAGAGACGCATCGTGCGTATCATCCGCGCCACTGCAGACGGCATCCCTAAGCAGGATAACTTTATAGCCCAAGTCAACAGCGCCAAGGACGCTCGCGAGCACACATATATCAGTTTCGCCCCCGGTGATAACTAACGTGGTCACTTTTTCTTGGTCCAGTAGCGAATGCAGATGTCCGCTAGTCCACGGTGAGTATGTACTTTTGTCGAACACTCTCGCAGGAGGGACGAGGCTCATTAGCTCAGGTATCAAATCAATCATTCCCGGTGCAAGGGCCGGGAGCGTCATCTCGTGCCACTTTTCGTAATACGTTTGCCACATACCGGGCAGATCGGACGGATGCCGAGGCGGCACAAAGCGGGTAAATATCGTGCGCTCGGGGTGATATTGCGCGACCTCAAGAACCTCGTCGACGATCCGAGGCATCCACGAAACATGCCAAGGCGTTTGGTCTGAAAACATTCTCTGCATATCGATGCATAAATGAACCCAGTTGCTCATGAGCCCTCCTCGCTAGGTTGAGTAAAGCAAGCCTTCTGTCTGAATGTTACCTACGAAATCTCCCGACAACACCCCGATGTATCCGGAAACTCAGTTAGGCGCGACAGCCAACGCGCGTTTGTGCCCAGAACGGCGATAGGCCGTCAAAATCTTTTGAACCGCCTCAGGCCGGATCTGCTTACCTTCGAGGAAGTCGTCAATCTCATCATACGAGACGCCATATACTTCCTCATCGGGCTTCAGCGGTGCATCAGTTTCCAAATCTGCGGTCGGGATTTTGTAAATCAAATCGTCTGGAGCACCGAGACAACGCGCGATAGCTCGCACCCGGCGTTTATTCAAGCCCGCTAAAGGAAGTATGTCGGCAGCTCCATCACCGAACTTTGTGAAGAAACCCATTAAAGCTTCGGCGGCGTGATCTGTCCCAACAACCAGTCCATTTGCACCTGCTGCTAGTGCGTATTGAGCGATCATTCGCTGCCTTGCCTTGATATTACCGAGGTGGAAATGAAGACGGGGCCCAGAAACCAGCTTGTCAGCATCGCGTCTTACTTCACTCAGCATCGCATCAGCTGCGGGCTGTATATTGACTGTAACGGCTTCATCCGGTTGGATGATTGACAAGCATTTTTGAGCATCTTCTTCATCCACTTGCCGTCCATATGGAAGTCTCACCGCGATGAAGCGGGCCTCATGCCCGATGGATCGCAGCGTCTGAGCGGCCAATTGCGATAAAAGCCCGGCAGTGAGAGAATCCACGCCGCCGCTAATACCTAGAACAAGTGCTCTGGCACCTGATGATTTCACATAATCTGTCAGGAAGGCAGTTCGCCGCGCAACCTCATCGCTAGCGTCGAAGGTATCTGTTACACCAAGAGCACAGATAATATTCTTCTGATCATCTGTCATGCCTAGGGCCTATTCACAACCGGTGGGCTCTCAGCACTGGCATTGATCGACTGATGTAACTTCCCCCCAGTGGCGAATGGGAGCTTCCCCTCGCGGCGCATCTCTGACGGGAGCAGTCCCGCTTCACGCGCAGCTAAAACAAACCGCTCTCGCGTCTCTTCGGGCGCTTCACGCCCATCAATAGCCGCCCTGCATGAGCTCCGTGCCGACACGTAGGCAGGACCGCTCCTGACAGGCCATTCATCCATGAGTAAAATAAGGGCCGCAAAGGGTCCATGCACAGTCTGCATGCCACTGTGAGGCATTCTTAGTTCTACTGGTATGCTCCAACTGACTGCTGACATATTCGTTCCTCCAAAAGCCGGTAACAATGCGCTACCTGATATGTTCCAGCTATTGTCAAAAAAACAGGGCATGTTTTGTGTCGGAAGGTGGAGCGTCAGAGTAAGGATCGCAGGTGGTTGGCCAGTGACGATAAAGCAAAGGCGCTCACCCTTTTACGGGGAGCGCCCTCGTCATCCCGTCCACAGGGGACGCGCAACTGTCGGTCGCTGCAGTCTATGGTTGGTTCGGGAGGTTATCCTTCGATGAGGGTCCTCCCGACGATTATCAAGATCAAATGGCCTTGGCCGTCGATTCCATCCAGGCACGATGGCGAAGCTCATCTTCATGGGCCTTCATGAAGAATGCTTTCGACTGGGGGATGGCATCTTCGTGACGCGATGCTCGCTCATAAGCAGTGACGGTATCATCTTCATTCGTCTTCATGGCTTTCAGGATCGCTGAGTCGCCCATGAGGTCTGCAAGTGCGATCTTGCCCGTCGTCAGCATCTGTTTCATGTCGCCTTCAGTCGGGGCTTCGATGCCAAGCTCTCGAGCCATGTCGTTCAAGACGGAAACATGCTGAAGATGATCCTGCTTGAACTCGGCGATTTTCGCACTGAGTGCTTTGTCGTCCAGCCGCGCGATGCAGGAATCGTATGCGGCGATTGCGTCATGCTCTAGATAAAGAAGGTCTTTGACGAGCTTTTCGATGTTGCCTTCGTTGCCAACCATAGTGACCATTTCAAATTCTCCGATTGTATGGGACATCGAAAACGTCGACTGCCTCAGGTTGTTCCCTGAAGGGCAGGAGGGTACGCGACCGGACGCAGTGGCTTAGATAGGAGCCAGGTTCGGTCGAAATTGACTGAAGGGTACGGTTTGCTAATATGTTGGCGGCTGAATCCAACAGAAAGAGTATGGAACCCAGATCACACTCCAGGGTTTAATCGCCAAGCCCAAAGGAGAGCGATGATGGACGACACGCGATACCCTAATCCACCATATCCTGAACAGCAGCAGGAGCCGCCTGGTAAGACTGCCATAATGCAGCCTGTCCCAGATCATGGCGAGAAGTCCTATAAAGGTAACGGCAAACTTGTAGGAAAAGTCGCTCTCATTACCGGAGCGGACTCCGGGATTGGCAAGGCCGTCGCAATCGCTTTCGCCCGAGAAGGTGCCGACATTGTCATTTCTTACCTCAACGAGGACGAGGATGCCCGCGACACCGCTAAGTGGGTGGAGGATGCAGGCCGCAAAGTTCTTGTCGTTCCCGGAGACATCAAATCTGAGGGACACTGCAACGACGTTGTGCAGCGCGCTGTTGACGAACTCGGCGGCATCGACATCCTTGTGAACAACGCCGCATTTCAACGAACCTACTCCGACATTGCCGATATCACGGGTGAGGAGTGGGATGAGACTTTCCGAACCAACATCTACGCGCCTTTCTTTCTTTCGAAGGCTGCTGCTCCTCACATGAAGCCGGGCAGTTCGATCATCAACACTACCTCGATCCAGTCGAGGCAGCCATCGCCGCAGCTTTTGGCCTATGCATCCACCAAGGGCGCAATCTCTAACTTCACCGCAGGTTTGGCCGAAATGCTGGCAGAAAAAGGTATACGTGTGAACGCGGTTGCTCCCGGTCCCATCTGGACGCCGCTCATTCCCTCAACAATGTCGGCTGAAAAAGCAGCCAAGTTTGGTGAGAACACCCTTATCGGTCGAGCCGGGCAACCAGCCGAACTGGCCGGGGCTTACGTTCTGCTTGCCTCTGCGCTGGGAAGCTACATGACGGGGGCCATCATTCCTGTTACCGGCGGCGAAATCATGATCTGAAAGGCAACTGGCTGCCGACCGACGCTCGCAACCGCATACGAGGGCCTTCAACGGGTCTAAAAAAATTTTGACGAAAATCTTGAAACCTGTTTTTCCCAAAATTAAATCAGTCTCGTCAGCCGCCGACAGGGGCTGACAGAACCGGGGACGCGAGTTTCCGCGTCTCACTTCCATCTCGCTTTACGGAGGATTTGGCTATGAGAACCGAACTTGATTTTGCACCTCTCTATCGCTCCAGCGTCGGCTTCGACCGCGTGTTCAATCTTTTGACCAACGCGCAGCGTCTACAGGCAGTCGACCCTTGGCCTCCTTACGACATCGTCAAGACGACTGACGACGACTACCATATCGAAATGGCGGTCGCGGGCTTCGACGAATCCGATCTCGACATCATGCAGGAGCGCAACGTACTGGTTGTAAAAGGCCAGAAGGCCGAGGCCCGAGACGGCGAATATCTCCATCGCGGCATTGCCGGTCGTCCGTTTGAGCGCCGTTTTGAACTTGCCGACCATGTGAAGGTGGAAGATGCCTCGTTGGTGAATGGTCTTCTACGCATTGCGTTGCGACGCGAGATTCCCGAGGCCCTGAAACCGCGCAAAATTACTATCGGCCCGGCGGTCAATCAGGCAGTTCCGCTACAAATCGAAGCAGAACGACAGGTCGCGTAAGGCATCCGACATGAAGAAGTAGCTTGTGCGAACTTGAGCATAAGCGGGGAGCGGACCACGCTTCCCGCCTTCATCTTTCATACAGACCACAATCGGGGCAGATGGAGAGGAGAAACCGATGAAACCCGATATGTTCGAGGAACCCGTCACCGTTCTTTTGGGTCTAGGCATACCAACAGAAGTCAGATCGGTCATGCACGCCTACCAGATTCTCTCGGATTGGCCAAACGCTGGAGATCCTGCGCGCGAACTAGCGCTCAAAGCTTGTAAAGCTGCAATTAAATGGGAAATCGATGCGCAGACCGCACGATCCATTTTCATTGCATTTGCTGAGAGGCACGATCTCCTCGCACCGGATGTTGGCAGTCTGGTGGCACAAAATAAAAAGCGCAACAGCGACCCCCATATTCGTTGAGCGGCTTATGGCAGGTGCGTTGTAGGGATCACACCTGTTCAACGCGCTCCAGTTCGAAGAAATAAACGCGGTCGTCACCGTTGACCACCATTGCTCCCATTATAATTCCATCGTCGATTTTGCGAAAATGATCGACGATGGGCTGCCTGTCGTAGATCATCGCAGCGCTCATTACCCCCTGAAATGGCTGCGACTTTAACGACGCTACGGAGCCTCTGGCTCGCATCCAAGGCAGCAGATAGGAAAATAGGTGGCTTGAAACTTGTGTTCTCCCGAGCCTGTGGACACGAAGTGCAAAACGGAGCGGTACCCACGCGGGGTCTATGGGTATCAAGCGTTTTTGCCCTGCACGAAACAACAGCGCATCGGCACGCATCTCAGCCGAGAACCGTTTGCCAAACCAGCCAAGATTCTCGAGCACGCCGTCTAAGGGGTGTCCGGATGGAATACCCCTGCCCTCCCACAAGCCGATCATCTCTTGCAAGTCGACAGGTGGAAGCCGCTGAAACCGCTCCATCTGGTTCATCGTACTCTCACGCTGACACCTTTCGAGATTTCGCCAACCGTATGATGGCTTGTTCCAGTGGTCGCTGCTCATCGCAGTAGTCCTGCCACGCGGTACTATTTTCCAGCAGGTCAGGCACGGTGCGGATTGTAAATCGCTTGGGATCCAAATCGGTTTTCACTTGGCTCCAGTTCAGGGGCATCGATACGGTTGCGCCGGCGCGCGCGCGAGGCGATAAAGGTGCGACCGCTGTCGCCATCCTGTCGTTGCGCAGATAATCCAGGAATATGCGACCTTCCCGTTGGTTCTTGGCCATCTTGATCAGGTAAAGATCCGGATTGTCGCGGGCCATATCCTGGCAAACGTCATGAGCAAAACCTTTCGCCAAATCCCAGCTCAGCTTCTTGCCCTTCGGCACAGCCAAGGGGGTGACGACATGAAGGCCTTTACCGCCAGTCGTCTTGCAGAAGCTAACGAGCCCTAGGTCTTGCAACCGATCGCGAATTTCCCGCGCCGCTTCGACGACTGCCGAAAATTCCACATCCGGACCTGGATCGAGGTCGAACACCAACCGACCCGGCACTTCCGGCTGGTTGGGCTCGCAGTTCCAGGGATGTAGCTCGACGCCACCAATCTGGGCGACGGCAGCCAGTCCTTCGACTCGGTCGATCTGTAGATAGGGCTTTTTGTCGCCGAAGACGGTGACGAGTTCCAGCAGGTTGGATGTGCCCGGCATGGCATGGCGCTGGAAGAACTGTTCGCCACTAATGCCGTCGGGCGTGCGGATGATCGAACAGGGTCTGCCCTTGATATGATCGATCAACCAGGATCCAACAGCCTCATGATATCGGGCCAGATCGAGTTTGGTCACCGGCTCGTTGTCGCCAGCATCCGGCCAGAGCGGCTTGTCCGGGCTCGAGACCATCACACCCATCACCTCTACCTTCGCCCCCTTGCGCATGCGTTTGGGCGGCGACTTGGCGGCCTCAGGATCAGGCAGTTCGTTTTCGACCGGAGACGCCGGTGTTTCGGCCTCGACCTCGTCGGCCGGCTTGTCTTCTCTCAGGCCCTTAAAAGCCGCCTGCCGAACCTGGCGATCTCCCGTCCAGCCTGCAAATTCTATCTCCGCCACGAGTTCTGGTTTAAGCCAGACGATATCAGCTGACTTCTTGGGCGCACCTATACCGGTGAACGGCGACTTTGACGTTTCCATTTCCTGCAGCTTTGGCAAGAGTGTCTGGACCACCTTCGCGCCATATCCCGTACCAACACGACCGACATACACGAAATTCTCGCCGCGATTAACCCCGACCAGAAGCGAGCGGAATTTGCCATTCGTCGTGGCATATGCGCCAATAACAACCTCATGACCGGCACGGCACTTTGACTTGGCCCAGGTCTTTGTCCGGCCTGACTGATAGGGCGCGTTTGCCTGCTTCGAGACAATGCCTTCGAGGGAAAGACGACAGGCTGACTTGAGCACCGCATCGCCACCGGTTTCAAAATGCTCAACGAAGCGAATTCTGGGATCGTCTCCGGCGTCCGATAGTAGCGTCAGCAGTCTCTCCTTCCGTTCGGTCAGAGGCAGCTCCCGAACGTCTTCACTTCCGACGAAAAGCAGATCGAAAGCGAAAAAGACGAGGTCGTCCGTCTTGCCTTCCGACAGTGACGCCTGCAGCGCGGCGAAGTCAGGTGCACCGTTTTCGTCGAGGGCGCAAATCTCACCATCGATGATGCACCTCGGCAGCGTGGAAGCGGACTGAGCAATTGCTGACCATTTCTTCGTCCAGTCCAATCCCTTGCGGGTCTTCAGGGTGACCTCACGGTTTTCGACGCGCATCTGGATGCGATAGCCATCGAACTTGATCTCATGTATCCAGCCGCTCGCGGTCGGCGGCCGCGCCAGGGTTTCGCAAAGCTGCGGCGCGATAAAGTCAGGTGTAGTCGCAGCTTTTGAGGTAGCCGACCTCTTCGCTGATTTGGTGGCTGTCTTCTTTGTCCCCGCCTTGCGCTCGTCGGCGGCAAGACCATGATTGCTGTCCCAGACGGCGTTGGCTTCCACAGCTCCACTTTCAAGCATGAACGACTTCGGCTTTTTGCCTTTGCCAGACGCGATAGCCTCCATCGTCCGGCCGGACGCCACCGAGGTATCGTTTTCCTCAAGCACGGCGGCACCATTTTCCTCGACGGAGAACTGGTCATGGTGTTTGATCAGCAGCCAGTTGGTACGTTTGCCGCCGTCGCGATCATGCCGCATGCGGACGAGCACAAAACTGCCATGCAGACGATCACCCTCAAGCGTGAACTTGAAGTCACCTTTGGCCAGCGCCTCTTCCGGGGTCTTTTTTCCTTCCGGCTCCCAGTAGCCGCGATCCCACAACATCACCGTGCCGCCCCCATATTGGCCTTTCGGGATTGTGCCTTCAAAGTCGCCGTAGTCGAGAGGGTGGTCTTCAACTTCAACCGCGAGTCGTTTATCGCCCGGATCAAGAGACGGCCCTCTTGTAACCGCCCAGGACTTGAATACTCCGTCCAGTTCCAGCCGAAGATCGTAGTGGAGCCGCGTCGCGTCATGTTTCTGGATCACGAACCTCCGACGATTGGACGGCTTGACCTGCGCCTCGCCGGTCGGTTCCTGCGTCTGCTTGAAATCGCGCTTCGCCCGGTATTTAGAGAGATTGTCGGCCATCGGTAATTCTCCTTTTCCCGTCTGCACAAACGCCATGAGCGCCCTGGTGGTTTCGCCAGCAACGGAACTAAGTGGGCGGCGTCGCAGTTTCACGGAGGACTGCGTGGAGGGACAAAGATGGCATCACATCGCGCTCAGTGGAAAGGTCACCTGAAAATTGGTGAAGTCAGTTGTGCCGTTGGCCTCTATACGGCAACGTCGACCGCTGAACGGATCAGCTTCCATATGATCAACAAGAGCACCGGTAACCGCCTGAAACGAGAGTTCATCGATAGTGAAACCGAGGAGGTCGTGGAACGTGACCAACAGGTAAAGGGCTTTGAGACGGGCAATGGCGACTATGTCATGATCGATCCTGATGAGGTCGCAGCGGTCGTGCCGGACTCAGACAAGATGCTCGAGGCTGAAGCCTTCATCTCCTGCGACAAGATCGATGACGTCTATTTTGACAAACCTTATTACGTTGTGCCGGTAGACGATGCGGATCATGACGCCTTCACGAGCATGCGCGACGCCTTGAGCAAGACCAGCGCCACTGCCATCGCTCGAACCGTCCTTTTCCGCCGGATGCGAACTGTCCTGATCAGGGCACACGGTAAGGGCATCGTTGCGACCACCCTCAACTTTGATTACGAAGTCCGTTCCTCAAAAGAAGCGTTCAGCGATGTGAAAAAGATGAAGATCGAAGGTGAAATGCTCGATCTGGCTAAGCACATCATCGGCACGAAGAAGGGCGAGTTCGACCCGACCAAGTTCGATGACCGTTATGAGGACGCCCTTGCCGCACTGGTAAAGGCAAAAGCCGAAGGGAAAAGTCTCCCGAAGCCGAAGCCCATCAAGGTATCCAGTCCCAACGACCTGCTGAAGGCCTTACGCGAGAGTGTGGGCTCAGCAAAGGCATCGACAAAAAAAACGAAAGCTGCCAACGCGTCCGGGCGAAAGAAAGCGACGGCTTCCAAGTCGAGCAAAGAACGGGCTAAACCGGCACAGAAGAAAGCGAGCTGATCGATGGCACCACGTCGCCCATACTGGAGAGGCTATCTCAAACTTTCGCTGGTCACGTGCCCTGTCGCTATGACACCGGCGACATCCGAATCCGAAAAGGTCCGTTTCCACACACTTAACAGAGACACCGGCAACCGGGTGGTTTCCCAGTACATCGACAGCGTCACGGGCAAGCCAGTGACGGATGACCAAGAGGCAAAAGGCTTTGAGCGTGGCGAAAACGATTACGTGCTTCTGACGGATGAAGATCTTGAAACCGTTGAATTGGAGACGGTTCGCACTATCGACATTGAGACATTCGTGCCGCGTGGAAGTATCGAATGGGTCTATCTGGACACCCCATTCTACTTGACGGCAAATGAAAAGATCGGTGATGAGGCATTTTCGGTCATCCGACAAGCCATGGAAGCAGAGGATGTCGTCGGCATATCTCGCGTGGTCCTCGGTCGCCGTGAACGGGCAGTATTACTGGAGCCGCGTGGAGAGGGTATCGTGGTGTGGACCCTTCGCTTCGGTGATGAAGTGCGATCGGAGAGCGAGTATTTTAAAGGCATAGAGAAAAAGTCGGATACCGAAGGCTCATCAGCACTGGAGACTGTCATCAAAAAGCGACTGAAAGATTGGTCGCCGACGATGGTGTCGGACCCGATCCAGGAGAGCTTGCTGAAGCTGATAGCGGATAAGAAAAAGGCCAAGAAGCCGACAAAGGCTAAGGCTTCGAAATCTGCGAAGGATGATGACGAGAAAAAGAGTAACGTCGTAAATATTATGGACGCGTTGAAGAAGTCGGTTGCAAAGGAGCTGAAATCCCGAAAGGCAGGTTGATCGCCCTGAGAACGTCGTCTGTCTAAGGTTTCCAGCGCCACGCTATTCAGGTTGCAACAACTCGTCGTCACGGTCTTGCTGCAATCTAGAACCACCTGTCGATATGGTTCGCCCATAGGCAACTCAATGGCCGTGCACCGGGGGGGCTTTCCACAACCCTCAGTGGGTCAATCAACAAGTTGCGAATTCGTTAGGTCACGCAAACGGAGGAGAGTGCCATGAGCAAGCGCGAACTGATCGATACTGGAACTGACAAACGCTACGTCCGTCGAGACGAGAAGGGCCAATTCAGCGAATCTGTCGATGTCGGTAAATCCCTTTCGGCAGATAAACGCCACGATGCGAAACACGAAGCAAAGCCTGGTGAAGGTGACAAGGGCGATCGCAAGTCGAAGTGATAGTCGCGACCTATAACGTCAATGGCGTAAACGGCCGCCTTGAGGTTTTGCTGAAATGGCTCGAAGAGGCTCAACCCGATGTAGCCATACTTCAGGAACTGAAAGCGCCTGATGCACGCTTTCCCGTGGGGGATATCGAAAGGGCTGGGTACGGCGCGGTTTGGCATGGTCAGAAATCTTGGAACGGAGTCCCGATACTCGCTCGAGGACAGACGCCGTTGTTGACACGCAAAGGGCTCCCAGGTGAACCAGAGGATGAACAGAGCCGCTATATTGAGGCTATAGTGGATGGCATCGTAATCGGCTGCCTCTATCTTCCGAACGGTAATCCATATCCTGGACCGAAGTTCGGTTACAAGCTGCGCTGGTTTCAGCGCTTGCATGATTATGCAGCGGGGCTCCTTGAACTTGAGGTACCCGTTATTCTCGCTGGCGACTACAACGTTATGCCGACCGAGCTCGACGTATACAAGCCAGACCGCTGGAAGAACGATGCGCTCTTCCGGATAGAAGTCAGGGATGCATATCGCAAGCTGGTCGCTCAAGGATGGACAGATGCCATCCGTGAACTTCACCCCCATGAAACAATTTACACCTTCTGGGATTACTTTCCGAACGCATTTGCAAGAAATGCTGGGCTCCGTCTGGATCATATTCTGGTCAGCCCCTATCTCGCCGAACGGTTAGTGGAGGCAGAAGTGGACAAGCATGTCCGCGGGTGGGACCACACGAGTGATCATGCTCCAGTCCGAATTGAACTTGCAGAAAAGCCCGTCAAAAGGAGAAAGAGATGACAGCGCAATGGCGAGATGAACTCCGGCTCAAACTCGAAGATTTGGTCGACAGGTTCGTTACGGAAGGTGTCGACCAAAAGGAAGTTCTCGGGGCGGTCAGCGAAGAGATAGGAAATCTGCAGAAAGCCTACCAGCAGGATCCAGATCCCGCTGAGGACGATAGCATGGTCAATGAACCAGCCAACGACTGGCCCGCTGCGACGTAACTATCTTATACGTCAACGAGGCATTTTACCAATGAGCCATTCGCTGTTGCCTCTCACGCCACATTCGCATCGTAGCTTGGGAAGCAACATAGTGATGACACACTGTTTTCCGTGTTTTCGGGCCATCTCCCAGCGGTCGACAGGCGCAACCCGGTCGCAGCTCTTGCAGTGGATCGCGAGCGTTTTCCATTCTGGCAACGAAGCACATTTCGAAGAACAGTTCGACAACCGTGGCGTACCGGGTTCTAACTTCGATCGTGCCAAAACGTTGGCGTCGATGGATCGGTTGACCGGGATAGCCAAGGCACTGCGTGCTACGCTAGTTGTGCAGCATGATGCCAATGATATCGCCAAGCTGCCGGCTTTTCCGAAAAGCGCCAAGTAGCGAGACCCACAATGACGGCCAGTTAACAAACTGGCCGTCCTATTAAAACTGCTTTGCCCGGTTGGTCCGATCCCGCAAGGCAGACTGCGTGCAGATGTCACCGCTACTCCGAGTATCGCAAAGTTTTGACCAAAAGAGCAAAGGCGGCCGTTGGTTGTCGTCTGCTCGGGTAATAAAGATGATAACCGGGGAAAGGCGGGCACCAATCCTCCAAGACACGGACCAGTCTGCCTGTGTCGAGGTAAGGCTGGATCTGGCCCTCCATCATGTAGACGAGGCCGAGGCCCAACAGCCCTGCCTCCAAGATCATGGTGCTAGTGGTGAATACGAACTGACCATCAACCCGAATGTTTAGTTCATCTCGTCCCTTCTGAAACTCCCAGATATACACTCCTCCATGGGTAGGAGTTCGAAGATTGATGCAGTTATGGTCGGTCAAGTCCCGTGGCGTACGCACCTTGCTTCGGTTCGCAAAATAGGACGGAGAGCCTGCTACAGCCATTCGGTGATCAGGACCGATCCGAACAGCGATCATATCTTTCGACACGATATCACCTGGTCGAACGCCTGCATCGAATCGTTCGGCAGCTATGTCAGTCAGCCCATACTCCGTCGCGATCTCTACCCGGATCTCGGGATAGTCTTGGGCGAAGCTCCTAAGCGCGGGCATCAGTACAGAGCTCGCAGCGTTTTCGGTGGCAGTAAGTCGAATAGTTCCCACGGGCTTCTCTCGCAGTTCTGCGACCGCGTTCAATTCCGTTTCGATGTCATCGAGCTTCGATGCGATACCCAGCAGTAGCCGCTCGCCCGCTTCCGTCGTGCCAACGCTACGGGTTGTGCGGATCAGCAGTCGAACGCCGAGTTTTGTCTCCAAACCTCGCATGACGTGGCTGAGCGCGGATTGCGATACGTTCAGCTTTGCCGCAGCACGAGTGAAGCTGTGTTCGCGCGCGATCGCGACAAACGCGGTCAATTCATCAATACTGGCCTTAGGCACTAATGAAAATCTCTCATGGCAGACCCTATTTCTTTTAACCTTATCACTAAATGCGAAATGCGCGAATAGTTCCAAAAGCCAAACCGAGGCTGATCGACGAAATTGGTACGAGGCTTCAGGACGACGCCCGTAGGGCCGGCAAACCAGCCCTCGTAGCCAAAAGTCAGTCCATCAGCAACCGGCATTGATGAGCATTGCTCATGGCTGCATGCCATTGACCTCCCCTAATCGCGGAATTGTCGAGATGCTAAATTGTTGGCAGCAATCTAACGATTAAGGAAGATCGAGATGAACATATCTCCAGCAGGAAGCCGACCATCCCAGAAAGGACCGGCTGAATACTTCATTGGCACCGCTCGCGTTGAGATGCTCTATACACCGACTGAACCGGCCCGCGCCTCCGCCGCGCTTGTGACGTTCGAGCCAGGTGCGCGTAACAACTGGCACACGCATCCATTTGGGCAAACGCTCATCGTCGTCTCAGGTTGTGGCTGGACCCAGTCAGAAGGTGAGGAGAAGGTGGAAATTCGCGTCGGCGACGTGATCTGGTGCCCGCCCGGTGAAAAGCACTGGCACGGAGCCACCGCGACCACCGCAATGTCGCATATCGCTATCACCGAGGCCTTGGACGGCCAAAGTGCGACATGGCTCGACCCAGTGACCAACGGACAATACGTAGCCGGGTGAGCCCGCAGCTAGCAGCTTTGTCCGTCAGCATGTCGTTCCCTCAAAATCAAAGTTTCGGCATGCAACGCCAACTCAATCTTGATGCAAGCGAAGGAGGAAATCATGAAAGCCCTCATCACGACTGCCGTTTCGGTCGCACTGCTGATCGTCAACCCGGCGGTCGCGCAAAATATACAGCACTCGCCCAGCGGTGATAGAAAGACCGCTATTGCCCCTAAAGAAAACTTCACCGGCCACGCGGCGGTAACCACGCTGTTTTCCCCAAGCAAGTTCAGCAATGCCGGTGGTGCAAACGTGGAGTTCGCGCCAAGAGCCCGCAGTGCCTGGCACACACATCCTGCTGGTCAGACGCTCGTCATCACGTCTGGAATTGGTTGGGTGCAGGAAGACGGAGCCACGAAACGCGAAGTTCGGCCAGGCGATGTCGTATTCATCCCACCCAATGTTCGCCATTGGCACGGCGCGACTGATTCAACATCCATGACGCACGTTGCCATTACGCCTACCGATGGAACATCATTCGCCACTTGGCTGGAGCACGTGTCAGACGCTCAGTACGTCGCGAACTGAGATGGGAGGCATCATGAAAACCATAACCGCTCTTGCACTGATCGCCTTTGGCATCACACCGGCACTCGCACAGGAGACTACCATGTTTCAAACAACGGCTCCGGCCCTCGACAATTATGACAAGGCCATCGTTAAGGGAGAACTGTGGCAGCGTCCGCAGCTTTCGCCACGAGATCGTAGCATTGTGACCGTCGCCGCCTTGATTGCCCGCAACCAGCCGACCGTCTTATCCGACCAAGTGGAGCTGGCGCTTGACAACGGCGTCAAGCCTTCCGAGATTTCAGAAATTCTTACCCATCTCGCTTTCTATGCGGGGTGGGGTAACGCGCAGGCTGCTGCTCCAGAGATTGCCAAGGCGTTTACCGCCCGCAACATCGACATCAGCAGCCTTCCGGCCGCAAAGGTCGAGTTGAACCCCGTTAATCCTGAAACGGAAGCTGTGCGGACCAAGGCTGTCGAAAATCTGACAGGGTCAGCTTCTCCAGGGCTGGAGCATTTCACGACCAACCCCCTGTTCTTGGATCTATGGCTTCGACCCGATCTTAAACCACGCGACCGCAGCCTTGTGACTGTCACATCGCTGATTTCGCTGGGGCAAAGCATGCAGATACCCTACCACCTCAATCGGGCGATGGATAACGGCCTCACGGCGGAAGAGGCGGGTGAAGTCGTCACGCACCTCGCCTTCTACGCAGGCTGGCCGAACGCGTTCTCGGCAGCCCCGGTTGTCCGAGATACGGTTAAGGCGCGTCCGTAAGTAATTTGGATGAGGACCACGCTTGCGTTCTTCTGATCGTGAGCGTGGTCAATTTTGTAAATTCACTGCGCATAGGATGACCTACCTATCATTCCACTCAGGGATGGTTGCCATACGGTTTCGCTGCGACGACGCTATGGCTGCTAATGGCGGATACTGTTGAAAAAGTCCTCGACCTCATTCCGAGGTGGAGCGTTTTGAAATCGATTTGCGACGGCGGCATTTTTTGGCGACGGGTTAAGCCAATTTCGTCTGAGGTCGAGCAAGATACAGGAATTTCATTCCTGCAGTTTTCCCGCTTAAACGGGTTGAGCCAGCCCTTTTTCAACAGTATCGGCGCGAAGCGGCCAAATACGAGCTGTCCCAGATGAACTGAAGACTGTTTGGGACGGTAACAAGGCCATGCAAACCAAGGCTTTCCGGCACTAATCACAAGGTTCAGTTGGGACAGCGGAGCGAAGGCTTAGAGTGTCATTTCGCCCTCAGCCTGAACCGACCCTAATTAGTCCCGATTCACAAATTCAGCCGGATAACCGCGCGCCATAGCAGAGAAATTCGGATCGCCCTCCGTATGGACATCCAGCACCGCGTCGGCGCCGAGCGCACTTGTCGCGTACAGGTCGAAAGCAGACCATTCCGGCTTGGCACCGAGCGAGGCAACGTAGGTAGCAACAACGGCTTTGGCGGCCATATAGGCGCTTGTCGTGACGGATAGCGGCACTGCGACCTCAATGATACGTGGGCGGCCGATACCCTGCACCAGCTCGATATGAGCTTTATCTTCCAGCCAGAAATAGACCCCCTCACCGCCCCAATGTTGAAGCAGCAGCTCAACCCCGCCATCTTTGATGTCAAAGGGGTGCGACACCATCCAGAACTTGCCAGAACGGGCATTCGCCTGCGCATAGAAGGGGCTTTTTTCATAAATCGCATCGGCTATCTCAGCTTTGATGGTACCTGCCGCTACCTGCGCATCGAGCCTGCGGCGAATGCCAGCCAAGTCTGACATATAGATGCCATTCGCCTTGAGAAGCTCTACTTCCGCGTCCGTCAGACGCGTGTAGTGCCAGGCGCGGATCGTACGTTGCGCCATCACTGGCATGATGATCTGTTCGAGGATGTGCATCCGGTCAGACGCAAAGGGATTGTCTTTCAGGGGCACCCACCCGTCGGTCGCTTGTTGATCCTCGTAGTTTTCACGGTTGGTCAGTTCATAGTTACGCAGCACTTCGGCGTGGGCTTGTAGAAGCGCCAAAAGCTCTTCGTCAAAGGTTGTGAGGTTCCAAACATCAATAGGGGTGGTCAACGGCTTTGCCTTTCTTGAGGTTGTCATTAGCTCGGCTTTTAATATCCGCTGCGCCATCGTACTTTTTCGCCCTCATTTACTGTCACACGACCAAGGCTATTCCCCGGAAAAGTGAAGGGTAGGCTTTCACCTGCCCCGCATTAACTTATGGCAAGCGATTATCAATCCAGTTGTAGGCGTAACCACAAGCCACGGCGACAGGAATGGCTAAGAGTGGATGGACACCTAGAAGTAATACCCCAACAAGGTAGGTGCTGGCAGCTGTGATGTAGGGCGCGAAGTCGTAGAAGAGTTGAGTTTTCAAAGTAGTCTCCTGAGTTGTGCGGTTGAATTGACCGCACCCTCATTGTCGGCCGTTCGGATGCAAGCCACAAATCAGGAGAAATCCGGCGATGGAAATCATCGCGGTAACATTCCCATTCGCCATTCACTGTTTCCTTTAGCTCCGCACTGGCAACGTAGTTTGGGCAACAACATAGTGATGACGCATTGTTTTCCGTGCTTTCGCGCCATCTCCCAGCGGTTGACAGGCGCAACCTGGTCGCAGCTCTTGCAATAGATCGCGAGAGTTTTCCATTCTGGCAACGAGGCGAATGTATACTCAGGATCATCAAGAATGTCGGGATATTGGTCCGTTCTTTCCGTGCCCTTCGACGGCTTCAATGGACTTGGCGGATCAGGCGCGAGTTCGCATGTCATGCGGTTTCGACCATTCATATGAGTTAAGTATTTGCTGGGGCGCTCACGGATCGCAGCCTTGTAGGCAGCGATAGAGACTGCAAAGCTTGATGATGATGAAATAATTTCGATGATCGAGCCGCCTGCGTCGGGCGGATCGTCCCATACTTCAACGCGGAAAGTGTGGCTGGTTTCCATGACCGACTAAGCCCGCACGACCGGCAGATCAGCAAGCCGCGTCGTATATCTGGGCGACCTCATACTTGCCTTCGTTTCGAAAGATCGTCTGAACCCTTCACTTGCGAGAATTAGTGTCTTCTTGCCCCACTTGTCGTTGACGGCATCCAGTGCGGCCGACAATTTCACGGACTTGGCTTGCTCATGTGCAAACAGGTCTACCGGGGCCAGCTCCTCTGGCACCAGGTCATCGAGCATCACGCCAGCCTTCGTATACGCAAACCCGTTGTTCTCTTGGTTTCCCTTCCATGCCTTTTCGGTACAACGGAGGGCTGTCTGCACCAGCGCCATGGTCGTATTTGACGGAGGGGATAACTTGGCGGTTCTGGATGAGCTATCCCGGGCGGATCCGTTGTGCGGGTTTGTGTGGAAGAAAACCGTCATATGAGCAGCAACGAGGCCATGACTACGCAGCTTTTCGGCCGCCCTTGTTGCATGTGCAGTGATAGCCTGCTGAAGGACAGCCAGAGATGTCATCGGAGATCCTGCAGAACGGGTCACAGCCATCCCCTTGCGGGTCGGCTCGACGTCCTGAAGCTCCATGCAAGGTATTCCGCGAAGTTCCGCGACAGTGCGCTAAAGCACAGCGGTTCCGATCTGCCGAGCTAGAGGCAACGGCATATCGCGAAGTTGGGCGACAGTGTTAATCCCCAAGCCTCGGAGTTTTTCAGTCGTTCTTGATCCTACATGCATTTTGTTTCACACTCCTCTCTTCGCACTGTGCCTGTTGCCTCGGGACCGACCAGGACCCCGGACCGCGCTGCCCAGCCTACCCCATCACCTATCGAGGGTTCTTCCCAACGAGCCATTCGCTGTTGCCTCTCACGCCACATTCGCATCGTAGCTTGGGAAGCAGCATCGTGATGACACACTGTTTTCGGTGTTTTCGGGCCATCTCCCAGCGGTTGACAGGCGCAACCCGGTCGCAGCTCTTGCAGTGGATCGCGAGCGTTTTCCATTCTGGCAACGAGGCAAATGTGTACTCGGGATCATGGTTTTACCAGCTCCCCCGACTGTGAAGTTACCGGCACAGATTACCGGAACATCTACTGATGGACGGTTCTCGCGCCGCATCGTTTTACCAGAGATCCTGCCGTAAACCTATGAAAGTGGTTTAAGTGCATATGCCCGCCAGCCCGGGTTTCTCCACCAGAAGGGCGAAGCGTTCGAAATCAATTTGCTTCTGCTGCGATTTCTACTAACCTGAAACGTAGATTTCCAACAGCGTTAAGCGATCTACGATCTGAAATTCTAACTGCGCGGCTGGACTTCGTTCGTTGCATTCATGCGCTACCCTTTCGTTGAATAAGATCCCCTGACCTGCGCTTTGGCTATGCGCCTACAGTACACGCCCCGATGCCTAGTATTCGAATAGATTCAACGATGCAGAGGCGGGCCATATCGCGCACGGCCTGCTCCTATGAATCGTTGCAAAATTTCACTATTCTACCCCCGACGGGGGGCGACAAGCCCTGTCAAAAATGTATGGTGAAGTATAGTGGCTACACTGTTTGATAACGCGCTTGATGAAAATCGGCTTCTACGTCCTGAATTCCTTCAGGCCTTTGGGTTCAAAGCTCAGATATTGCCTGATGTTCTCGACAAGGCCGCGTTCCTTGGCCTGGCGAGGATTGCTGGAATTTCTGGAGGGTCTGTCTTTATCTATCATGCCGAGTTCGGCAAGCAGCCGGAGAAAACCACCAGTATCGATCCGGTTCGCGCATGGGACAGTCTTTTTCAAGTTTTCCATGAGGACGTCATTCTGGAATTCTCACCAAGTCCGCTTTTTGTCTGGCTGCCCGCTGGCGAGCGCTTTCACGTCGTATTTGGGAGCAAGGAAATGATCGCCCAACTCGACAGTATGCGGGATCAGGCCGGCTCGTTTTCCGCATTCGTCGACGCGTCGCGCTCGACCGAGAAAGGCAAGAAATTCCTGCTCGAAGCCTATGAGCGATACACGATCTGATGTTGCCCGTTCCAGCGTGCATTGGGTCATTCACGTCGAATAACCGCCTGCGTCGAAGTAACGCCGGAGCAGCCAGATCAACGGAGCGGAAGATGACAGCAGCGTACCAATTCCGGACAACCTTTCCGGCGGCGATACTGTCGATAGGTTTGGCGATCAATGTTGCATCAGCACAATCAGGCAACGACCAGGGCCGCGACTGGGCAATCAGCGGAACTGAACTGCTCAAGGCGCTCGAAGGAAAGTCCGATGATGGCGCTCTGCACAGTGAGGCTGATCGTATCATGTCAGGCGCGCGCGGTAGTGCTTATATAGCTGGGGTGGCTGATGCCACCAGCGGGACGGGGTGGTGTGGGGCAGGATCGGTTCTCCCCCATGAGCTTACAGACCGCGTATACACGCATCTTCGAAGCGTCACGCCAGAGCGTCTTAAAGGGAGAGGATCGACATTGGTGATTGAGACGCTGGCTACTATTTATCCCTGCCCTGCGAATTAGAGAGGCGTTATCTAGTTATGTTATTGGAGATCTTGATTTTTTCAGCAGCGTTTTTGGCGGTCATTCTTCTGGCGGCTCACCAAATTGTCGCGCAGATCAAGGAATACCGATTTTATAAGAGTAACGGCGGTGACTTTTCCGTCGATAGCGGCGCGGACAATGTTAAGCTTGATGAGCGTGTTTATATCAATGCTCTCGGCCTCACGAATTGGCAGCGCTTCTATCTATTTCGTCCGTTTTACATAATACTGCTTATAGCCTTCGCCAGCATGATGATATTCTCTCTGTTCTGAATGGTATGATAATAGTCCCATCGTGACAGCCTTCATTCAGCATTCGTGATGTCGCGGCGCTTGCTTAACCACTGGCGTGCAGTTCCCACAGCAGATCCGGTCGCAATTTAAGATCTTCGAGTTTTGTATCAACTCAGCAAACAGACCACTTCCACTCCTCACGAACAATTATCAAATGTAGTAGTCACTGGTGCAGTCAGTCGGCACGACTGAAGAAAGTAGGGCGCGCCCGCATGCGATAAATCGCGCGGCGCACATTCTCCTGTTTGTCTGGTTTCCCCCCTGCATTCGGATCGTTCCGGCGATCATGGGGCAAGCGCGCTGTGCGCTGTCACTCCGTCAAAAAAAGGCTTTCACCCTTCGGCCGAACCTTCCGTTTTTTGTTGCCTCCATGCCCCCTGTGACGCCGGACCAATCCGCCAGTGGGCTGGCTTCATCCTCCCCCCTTTGCCCGGGAATACATACCTATTCCCAATCAAATTTGAGAGGGAGCGCCAACGGGGAAAATAGGAGTCTTTTGTGAGGCCTCAGCCTTCTTTGAAATATGTTGTGGTCGAACATGCAGGTTATCAGGGTGAGCAGGATGTCTTCAGCCACCCTGATTTTAGGGTCGCGGCGAAGTGGCTACGGATCGCTATACCGATTTTGAGGTCAAGAACATGCACATCGACATAGCCTGTGATCTGCCAAATGGCGATCGTACCTATGAAATCTAGTCCGACACCCGAAATGGTCCGCTACTCGCTGGCCTGGAGAAATCCCCATGCACAGCCACCGGGACCACGTGTTTTGCATGCGGCACTCGTTACGCGGGGCGAAAAGTGCCCTCAAGAAATCCTCGATCTTTGGTCGCCGGGTTGTGGTTATGCGGTGACGTGGGAACTGGTGACGCAGCGGCCTATTCGGCGCTGGAGCAAGGAAGCAAGAGGAAGGGTGCGTCGTAAGAACCTTGAACGACGCGTGACGGTCAAGTTTCCCCTGTTCGCGGTCGTGTTCATCGCGCAGGAGCTTGAAAAGTCTCCGCAATATTATGAAGGCGATTGACTAACCCGCCTCCTACGTCCCGCCGGGACGCAAAGTTTAAGCTGTGGGATCAGATCGACAAGATGAAAGAGCTTTGTTCGTCCGTTCCTGCGCCTGTGTCGCTTGTGTCCCTCACGACCAACGACCTACAAACGCAGGATTATGCCGTTGAAAAAACGGCAAATTGGCCTACTTTCGCAATCCATTATTGTATATACGGATATCCTACACTATATATCCCTATCGACAAATTCAGGAGTGATTGGCATGGCCCAACTCTACATAAAAGATGAAAGTGTGAACGATCTGGCCGTCGAAGTCATGAAAATCACGAAGGCCCCGAACAAAACCGAGGCTGTGCGCCGAGCGCTTCAGCATGAACTTGATCGCGCAAAGGAAACGGTGCCTTTGAGAGAGAGGATCAAGGAAATTCAGGATCGGGTACGCAGCCGACTTGGCCCTAATCCAAAATCAGAGCCTTTCGATATGAAGGCGTTCTTAGATGAGCAGTGGGAAATCTAATGTACCTGGACGCATCCGCTATCGTAGCTATTCTGGCCGAAGAAGAAGACGCGGGATATTACATCGCCAAGTTGGAGGACAGCAAACGTCAGATTTTCTGCTCACCCCTGACTGTCTATGAAGCCGTAATAAGCCTGGCTCGCAACGAGGCGACCAAGACTGTCGGCGCCCAGTCGCCTATTCCCCAACAGTGTATCGATGACGCACAGGTCGACGTCGCCTCTTTGCTCGAAACCCTCAACGTCAAAGAGATGAGCATGAACGCGTCGATCCACGTCAAGTCGATCGCAGCGGCGAGAGAGTATGGCAAGGTTGTCGCCAGTCCTGCACGGCTGAACATGGGCGATTGCTTCGTTTACGCGATGGCAAAGGAATATCGTTTGCCGCTGCTGTTCAAAGGTGATGACTTTACGAAAACCGATATCGAGCAGGCATAAAGCGAGATAGGGCTGGCGGTATTAATTGCTTCCCAACTACACCGCTCTCCAAATTTGCGTATCGCTGTAAAGTTCAATTGGTTAGGGAACCAACAACGGACCAATGACTTGTGACCACATACAGTTTTGTGGTTTGGGGTTATCACTATGAAGATTATTCTAGCTCTCACAGTCTATAGCGTCGTCAGCATGACCGCGTTAACAAGCTACGCACAGACGAGCAATGACGCTGCCGTGCAAGCCTGCCAGTCCACAGGGCTCATTGCGCTCAAACAGAGAGCGCCCGAGATAACAGACCTTGTTTTCGATATGGAAACGCTCGCAGTTAGCGCGGCCGACACGAAAGTTGAAGACGTTGCTGTGAAGACTGTAATTATGGGCGATGCATACATCGCTCGCGGTGGTCAGACTGGTAAGCCGGACCGCTTTGTTTGCCTTATTGGAGATAAGGGCAAGGTGCTTCTTACTTTCTTTACCGCGCAGTAGTCCCTTCGAGAGGGGGTGCAAACCCGTTGATCTAGGTCGGGATGATGATGTGCAGCAACTTGCCCGGTTCGTTGCTTCAGCCCACCTTGGCTCTCATGTTACTCTTGCGGGCGGTCAGATCACAATACGCCGATTACTGCGGGGGTTTGGTTTCCTGGACCAGTGCCAAACTCGACTATCGCGTCGTTCTGCGCATCCGCAACTTGCCATCGAGACGGCTTTATCTGTTCAATCCGCTACCAACGCACAAGGATTTACGCCGTCTGGTCAGCGGCAAGATCCGCGAAGAACTGATTATCGCAAACTGGCCTGTTATCGGTCGCGAGCCAAGTGCCGACTGTCGAGTTTTGCTTCAACTTTCGTAGTGGTGTCTTTAAATACATACATGTTCTTAGCCGCAAATTCTGGACTGAAAATTTCGTCAAGCAAATTCAAAACACGGTGCACTCCTACGTTTGTGCAGGTGTAGTAGACAATTTGAGATTTACGGCGTGTGCTGACCAAACCGTCCGACCTCAGTTTTGCCAGGTGCTGGGATACAGCAGACTGGCTTATGGTCATTTTTGAACAAAGCTCACCAACAGACACTTCTCGTTTAGTCATGAGCGAGAGCATTTCGAGCCGCGTAGCGTTTGAAAGATTGGTCAGCAACCGGGCTTTTGATGCATTTGAGTACATTCTACCAAGCTCCTAAATTAGGCGTTAGATGCCATAGGGGAAAGCCCAAGAATTGTCTGAAACAGCAGCTTATGTTTTTCGGCTGTCTGCGCACGCAAGGGTGAACCTTCCCCTCAGAGGTAAGGACCATCTCAGGTTCGCAAACCAAAGCACGCTCAGATCGTAACCGTACGGCCTTAATCGAACACAGGCCCTTGGGTACCGATCACTTCGGAACAAACTGCAACTGATTGAGTTCACCTACAGAGCGCGGGCCGTGTCAACCGGACGCGACAGGGATGGTGAACATCGCGGTTTTTCCGGTTTCTCGCGATGGCCAACGAAACGGCAGACGAGCGACCCACCTATCCGGCTTCGCACTCGATACTATACAAAGTGGCCGACCTTGCAAGGTTGTACGGAAGGAAAAGGACATCAATCTTCAGCGTAGACTCTGAAGGTGCTGATGGGTTTGGAAATGTTCTTTACCCGTTGAAATCCCGCATCCTCAAACTTTAGCTTTCGGTGCTTTCTGACATGATCTCTCACTGATCGTGAAACGCATATTCCACCAGGCTCTGAAATGCTTTCCAACCGCGCCGCTATGTTCACCGTGTCGCCAAAAATATCCCCATTGTCGATAATCACGTCGCCAACATTCATCCCGATTCTGAACCGAAGCTGATCATTTTCTGATCTGTCGATGTTTTGAATTCCCAAATGCTTTTGGATTTCAATAGCGCAATCGATTGCTGACAGGGCACTCGAAAAAGCCGCTACGATGCTGTCTCCGGCAGTCGTGATGATGACGCCACTGTAGTCCTCAATGATCGCATCAATGCCGTGTCTGGCCGACTTGAGCCGATTGAGTGTGTCTGCTTCGTCAATTTCCATCATTCTGCTGTAGCCGACCAAGTCCGCCGCCATGACGGCCATCAGGCGTCGATCGGCGTGCCCCAGAAGCTCATCTCTCGTCTTCTCGGCCGCTTTTGCGCGCGTGACCGTCGCGCGCACCACAAGGATACTCAAGCCCCCTGCGAGAGTTGCGAATAGTACGAGCAGGATTTGCATTCGCCTCTTTCCGAGAGCGACCGCTTCCAGCCGCGTGGCTAACTGCGCGACACCATCTTCTTTCATTTGGAGGATGACAGCCCGTATGCCATCCATCAGGATTTTACCCTGACCGGACCTCATGAGTGCAATCGATGCTGCCTCGTCCAAGCGACGAAGCTCGACGCTTTGCTGGAGCTCAGATTTCTTCTGCGCAACGAGACTTCGGAGCGCTGCGATATTTGATGTCTGCACAGGGGTGCTATCTACCTCTGCGAGTTTGTCGATGATGTTGTCCAACGACGCCATAGCGACGTTGTAAGGATTTAAATAGAGTTCATCACCCGTAAGAAGATACCCTCGTTGCCCTATCTCCGCGTCTTGAATGGATGACATCAGATCAGCGACACCGTTCTGGTATGCAACGGTTACTCGGAAAGCCTGATCTGCCTCCGAGTCTTCTGAGGCTATCCAAACCGATAGGAATATTGCGACGCAAAGAACAAGCCCAACGACTGTGGCAGTGATGGGCATCGCTCCGCTTGCAAGCTTCCCAGAAATCCTTGAATCAATGACAGAAGCGCGACGCATGTGTGTGATCCTGCTGCTAATAGCTTTGCCGATTCGTCAGCGGATTCTCGCCTTTATCTGACAGATTAAAGAACGTTTGACTCTGAACTTCGTTCAGAAAGTTTCAATTTGGGGATATTGCCCTGTCCATTGTCGAAATGCTTGGTTCCGCTGGAGGGAGAAACCGCCATCCGAAGCTATCAGCGCGTCTAAGAGCCAGGTCGAAATTGCCGACGCTTCATTACATGTTTGCTTTCAGGAGACCTTTTCCGAGATTGCCAAACCACCATCAACGACCTTTCCCCCAGGCGAGCTTCCACGATCGCCCGAGTTGTTTGGAACAAGGGAGGACCGTTTCGTTCTCGATCGGAACGAAACGGGTGCGTGACGGTTGATTCGCTGTCAAGCGTCACTCGGAGTATCTCGTGTGGCCGCGCATCGAGCACAGTGGAAAGGCTTCTTGAAGGTTGGTGAAGTGAGTTGTGGGATCGCGCTCTACACAGCGGCGTCACCACATTGAACTATGACTACCAGGTTCAGTCTTCGAAGAAAGCATTCGAGGAAATGCCGAAGATTAAGCTTGAGGCCGAAATGTTTGATCTCGCCCGACATATCATCTCAACCAAGAAAGGCACATTCGATCCGGCGACATTCGATGATCGCTACGAAGCTGCCCTCACTGAACTCGTTGAAGCGAAGGTCTCCTGTAAGGCGCTTCCCAGGCGAAAGGCCGTCGAGGTTTCAAAACCGAATGACCTGCTGGAAGCGCTTCGTCAAAGTGCTGTCATGTCGAAAGGTGGTGAAGCGAAACCGAAACGCGCTGCGGCCAACGCCAACAGGACAACGGCTAGAAAACCCGCAGCCCGAGGGGCCGCTAAAAGTTCGTCATCGTCCTCGGCACGCAGAAAGGCTGGTTGATCATGCCTAGACCTTATTGGCGCGGTTATCTTAAACTCCGCTTTGTGACCTGCCCTGTTACGGTGTCACCGGCTACGTCGGAGAGTGACAAGGTTCGCTTTCACACTTTAAACTCCGAAACCGGCAACCGTGTCATTTCCCAGTACATCGACTCCGTGACGGGTAGGTGGGTGAAAGAGGGCGACGATGTTCGCGGTTACGCGCGGGGAGAAGACGACTACGTCATCCTTACGGACGATGATCTCGATGCTGTCGAGCTCGACACGGTGAAAACCATCGACGTTGAGAAGTTCGTACCAGCCGATAGCATCGAATGGGTTTATCTCGAAAAACCGCATTATCTGATGCCTGAAAGCTCAGTTGGCAACGAGGCATTCGCCGTTATCCGCGATGCCATGAAATCTGACTAAGTCGTTGGTGTTTCGAAACCCGTCAGGAGCCGCCGTGAGCGAGCCGTGGTGCAGGAACCTCGCGACGATGGCATCGTACTCTGGACTCTTCGTTTCGGTGATGAGGTCAGGCCTGAGAAAGAATACTTCGAGAATATCGAGGACGATTCTGACCCTGAACTAATCCCACTGATGCAGCAACTCATCAAGCAAAAAACCGAGAAGTGGTCGCGTGAGATGGTGAGCGACCCTGTTCAGGAAACGCTGCTGCAACTGATTGCGACGAAAAAGAAATCACTGAAACCAAGGAACGGCGGTCGAAAAGGGAGTGCCCCCGCGGAACCTAACAACGTCGTCAACATTATGGATGCACTGAAGAAGTCGTTGGCCAAAGAGCTTAACGGCGGAAGAAAGGCTGGCTGATATGCATTTGACTGAAACACACATTGAACACTCAAATGATGGCTGGAAGATCGAATTCATTGGAGATGATGGCGATGAAGTGATCGTCAAAGTCGCTGGTGACAACGATCTTGACGAGATCAATGTTGTCGAGCGGGCTCGCGCCGTGATGGTGCAATTAACTGCATTTGGTACTCGCGGCGGTGGAGAAAGCGTAAATTCCTATGATGCTCTCAGTAACGGTAATTTTGATGATGACGACAGTGTCGTGGAGACGCACCACTGACCGCCCCTCACCTTCACTCGTGTTTTGGATTTCGTGCAGGGTCGCCAATGGGCGGCCCTTTTTCCAAACGGGCGCCAAACCTTATTGTCGTTTTACGCTTCCAATTGACTGACGCCATCCACCGTTGATGCATCTTTTTCATGAGGTTGCGAGTTAGTGAGGTATCGCTAACGAAGGAGAATACCATGAGCAAGCGCGAACTGATTGATACGGGAACCGACAAGCGTTACGTCCGCCGAGATGAGGACGGCCGCTTCAAAGAATCCGTTGATGTGGGCAGGTCTCTCTCAGCAGACAAGCGGCATGACGCCAAACACGATGCAAAACCGGGGGAAGGAGACAAGGGCGACCGCAAGTCGAAGTGATAGTCGCGACCTACAATGTCAATGGCGTAAACGGCCGCCTTGAGGTTTTGCTGAAATGGCTCGAAGAGGCGCAGCCCGATATTGCCATACTTCAGGAACTGAAAGCACCTGACATCCGGTTTCCCGAAGACGCAATCGGAAAGGCTGGGTACGGCGCGGTTTGGCATGGTCAGAAATCGTGGAACGGTGTCGCGATACTCGCTAGAGGACAGATGCCATTACTCACCCGTAAGGGGCTACCTGGGGAACCAGAGGATGAACAGAGCCGCTACATTGAGGCTATAGTAGATGGCATCGTAATCGGCGGTCTCTATCTTCCGAACGGTAATCCATATCCTGGCCCGAAGTTCGAATACAAACTCCGCTGGTTTCAACGTTTGCGGAATTATGCGGCGGGGCTTCTCGAACTCGAGGTACCCGTCATTCTCGCCGGCGACTACAATGTTATGCCGACCGAGCTCGACGTATATAAGCCAGAAAGATGGAAGAACGATGCACTCTTCCGCATTGAGGTCAGAGATGCATTTCGCGAGCTCATCGCTCAAGGATGGACGGATGCCATCCGTGAACTTCATCCCGATGAAACAATTTACACTTTCTGGGATTACTTCCGGAATGCCTATGCCAGAAATGCCGGGCTCCGTCTGGATCATTTCCTTCTCAGCCCCGATCTTGCCGAACGGTTAGTGGCGGCAGAAGTGGACAAGCATGTCCGCGGGTGGGACCACACGAGTGATCATGCTCCTGTCCGAATTAAACTTGCAGAAAAGCCCATCAAAAGGAGAAAGAGATGACAGCGCAATGGCGAGATGAACTCCGGCTCAAACTCGAAGATTTGGTCGACAGGTTCGTTACGGATGGCGTCGACCAAAAGGAAGTTCTCAAGGCGGTCAGCGAAGAGATAGGAAATCTGCATAAAGCCTACCAGCAGGATCCAGATCCCGCGGACGACGATAGCCTGGTCGATGAACCAGCCAACGACTGGCCCGCTGCGACCTAGCTATCTTTTACGTCAACGAGGCATTTTACCAATCAGCCATTCGCTGTTGCCTCTCACGCCACATTCGCATCGTAGCTTGGGAAGCAACATAGTGATGACACACTGTTTTCCGTGTTTTCGGGCCATCTCCCAGCGGTTGACAGGCGCAACCCGGTCGCAACTTTTGCAGTGGATCGCGAGCGTTTTCCATTCTGGCAACGAGGCGAATGTGTATTCGGGGTCATCAAGACCGTCGGGATAGTGGTCCGTTCTTTCCTTGCACTCCGACGGCCTCAATGACTCCGGTAGATCTGGCGCGACTTCGCATGTCATGTGACGGCATTCGTGAGGTACGCTTCATGTCTGCCCAACTGCAATGCGGAGACTGGATCAATCTGCCCCGCATCGGTATTTCCGGCTTAACCGATATCGAAACCGAAGTGCGGGTGACACGGGCGGTGGCGAGGCTCTTTCTACAACGCTCGCCAACCCATGTGAACGACTTTGCTGGCTTTGCCACAATCACCTAACGTTGAGCAATCTTCGATTTACGCATTGAGACATTGGTGGGCAAGACATCGAGGATGAGACGATAAGTCGTGCCCTGTCCCCTAAAGGCCCGTTGCTTGTGTAAATATCTTCCAGCGATCCATCAGACCTTTCAATGCGTAATAAGAGCGAATGTCTTTTAGCAGAGAATGCCATCATGACTGCTGCCAGAAATTTGATTTTCATACTCGGTGATCAGCTTACGCTGGAAATGTCGAGCCTCGATGGTGCTGATCCCACACAGGATATAATCCTGATGTGCGAGGTAATGGGCGCTGGACGACCCAGAACCGGACCGTACCAACAAAATGTTCCGGATCTACGCAGCGCTGCGACCGAGCCCGTAAAAGTCGCTGGACCCGATCCATCATAAACGACATGAACGCCCTCTCCTCCAGTGATACGGATGACTTCGTCGGCGAAATTGCTTCCATCATCGACAACGACATAGTCCGCACCGGCGGCACGTGCGGCATCGACCTTGGAGGCCTTGGAGACGCGTCCGATGACTGTCCCCCCTCGCAGCTTGATAATCCGGGTGAGTAACTGACCGAGCCCGCCGGCTGCGGCATGAACCAGCGCAATGTCGCCAGGCTGGATAGGATAGAAATCGGTGGCGAAGTGGCTGGCGGTCAGCCCCTGCATCATGATTGCTGCGGCTTGCTGATCGTCTATTTCGTCAGGCACGGGGACAAGTGCGTCGGCGGAGATTGCAACGCGCTCGGCATAACTGCCCGGTCCATAGGCCTAGGCGACACGTTGGCCAATCACAAAATCACACGTACCCCCACCGATCTCGATAACACGGCCTGCCCCCTCGACGCCCAGTGTGTGCGGGAACTGGATATCGTGCCCAATAATCCCGCGGCGCACGCCGATGTCCGAGAAATTGACACCGGCAGCCGCAACCTCAACGACCACTTGGCCAGGGCCTGCTACAGGCTCTGGCAGGTCGACCATTTCCATCACTTCGGTACCGCCAGGGCGGATCGCTACGATAGCTTTCATCAGGCAACTCCTTGAGGTATTCCTTCGAAGGGAGATCAGTATCTACTTAGCACACCGGGCGCACGTGGTATGCCCCGTGTCCGATGATGCCACGAGGCTGCCACACCTCCCTGCAATGCGTCAGGGTAGCCGTCCGAAAACAAAGGTTGCAATCGGCGTCACGCTCAATTCGACTTCGACATATCCTCGCGCTTCCATCATCGTTTTGATTTCAAGAGGGTCGGTGATTTCACCTCCGCTTCGGAGCGTTCTTAGATTTGCCATGAGCGCCAGAAATGGATCTGCTGGCTGGGTATATATCCCCGCGACGAGATAGGCATTGTGAACCGAAGCGCGTACAATCCTGTCAAACGCTGCCTCGACGATCGGACGTTTCAGAAACATCGTCGGCAACCAGACTAGCGAATACCTGTCCTGCTCGTCTAATGCACAGACATCAAGATTGCGCGCACTCACGCGGTCCGAGTAACCGCTTTCGGCGATGTTTTTCCGGGCTAGTTCCAGTGCCGGCTCCCAGATGTCGATCCCTTCAACCTTGATTTCAGGGCAGGATCTGGCTGCCTCGAGGGCGATGCCTGCGACCCCGGTGCCAACATCCAGAAATGTGCCGCTAAACGTTTCACGCATTGCTGGATACATTTCGGCAATTGATTTCATCCTTATGAAGGCGCTTTTGGACGAACGACCCATAGCCTGCATTGCCGCCGCATCCGTAATTTCCCAGTTCGAACCTCGGTCCGGATTGCGAAAAAGTTCGCCAGCCTCGCTCAGCGCCATTTCGACCATCGTCAGGGCCACGGATGCCTCCTCTTCATTGGCTTCATCCAAACCGTCACCCAAGGCCATCCGCGCACCAAGTTCGATCTGCTCACGAATTGCCGACATGACTGAAGCGTCGGATCTCAGTCTGATTGAGGCGCCAACAAGCGACAGCATTCTCGCAGACTTCGCGAGCTCTTGGATCTTCGGCATAAACGTATCGGACATCTCTTTTACCTCACGTTGCTTCTCCGGCTCGGAGAATGCGTCTTGCACGACGTAAGCCCCACTCGAGGCGACCAGCAGCACTGTTTCATCCTCCAGACGGCGTTGGGTCTCTTGTGACGGTTCTTGCTGCGTGGTGGCACCGCTGCGCTTGCGGGCGGTCTTGAGCGAGAGAGTTCCCGGACTCAGAATTTCGGCCGGGGGGACATGACAGAATAGACATTTTCAAACGGTGGAGGACCAACCATCACCGAGCCGCCATTCTTGGCCATTTCCGCGATTTCGGCCAGATTGCCGCCGTCACTGAAACCGATCAATCTGAAAGTTTCCTCCATTTCGCCTGGAGTGAAGATAATCAGAACCCTCACCAGCGCGTCGGAGAGATTAGCCCAGCTGTGGGGAGTGCCCCTCTTTACAGTTACGGAATCGCCAGGTGTTAGCGTCACGCTCTCGTTACCATTCACCATCTGAAACGTGCCCTCTAGAACGATGAAGTGTTCTTCCTCGTTGGCATGAGTGTGAACCGGCACAGCGTTACGTGGCTCGACAGTCATTTCGATGATGGTGCAGAAACCGCCCGTGTCCTCGACGGACGCACGGACTGTAAAGTTTTCTCCGGGGGTGACCTCCCACCACTCATTGAGAGGAGTTCTGGTTCTGGGCGTAGCATTGATGTTCATGCGGATTGACCTCTGTGTAGATTATGCCTGCGTATCAGGAGACCCTGTTTGCAGACCCCGCATTGCTCACTGGTTACAGTCACCGCACCACAGGTTGCAATTGTAACATGGGCATGCACAGGAGTAGAGGGAACCCGTATTATATGCGCCTTCGGCGCAAAACTCCCAGTGGTAACGATCTTTGGCAACTCGACGAGATCGTCATCACAATTGTTGGACGGAAACACTGGCCATGGCGGGGCGGCGATCAAGATGGGTATGTGCTAGACGAGATCGTCCATAACTGCCGCACCACTTAAGCTGCTAGGACATCGGTGACGCACCTACTGAAAAAAGCAGGGTATCGTACTGGAAGCGGATGATCACTGACACGTTGCGCTCTTATCGAGCAGCCCGGCGACAGTTCATGACGCACTTCGAACTCCGATCCCGATGGCTTTGAACAACCGGGTCGAGCATTATCATGTGCCTCTGCTAAAACGTGAGCGGATCATGGAAGGCTCCCAGTCACCGGAAGGCCATTTCCAGAGTTTTTACTGAACTGGTCCGATCGAACATGTCCGATTGCTCTGTGTATGCGCTGGCAACGGAATATCATTTGCCGCTGCGGCTAAAGGTCAATGACTTTACCGAGACTTTACCGAAAACGATATTGAGCAGGCATAGCTCGCTCGTTAGGACCTAATCGGCGCCAAAAATATTCCCCTAGTCTTGAACGATGTCGCGTCCATCCCAATATCATTTTCGCTTCTAGATCTGGTTGTTTAGATTGGAGGTATGAAATGGACAGCCAAGACGTGTTATTTCGTTCACCTGTTCGTGTCCGTCTGCAGTGCGGGCTCGAAAGAACATTTCTAAGTGTCTATGACGCGCTGGACTATCTTGAAAATGAGTGGCCCCTGCGGCGCGGCGAACGCTATAAGAAAGCGGTAGACAAGTGTCGCGCAGCACTCTCCTGGTTCGCGCCAGTCGAGGTTGCCCGCGAGGCTTTTATTTCCGCATGCCTTGAGGCTGGCATGCCGCTGGTAATGACCGCCCCCCGAGGCATAGGAGATACCAGTATCCGGGCAAGCGCCTGACCCAAAATGGCCCCGCCGGATGGCGGGGCTTTATTGTTTTGGCAGGCATGCGGGAGAAACGCCCCTCGCCCCAAACAGGCCACATGCTGTAATATCGCGCCTACCCAAAGTTTTCATCTCGCGCACAAGGACGGCAATGGATGTTGTGGTCCATTATGGCCAAAGGGGGATGCGGTTCAGCAAAGCAGAGCTGCCGGAAGCGGCAATGTTTAATGCCAGGATTGAGGCTCTCGTGCCATTCTCGTAATAGGTTTCCCACAACTCTGGCACATCCGTGGGATGCTGAGATGGGACAAGCTGGCAAACATCGTCTGTTTCGAGTGAAATTCCGCTATTTCACGCACTTGGTCAATGACGTTAGCATCTACGAAATATGCCACAGCGTTTCTTTCGAAAACATTCTCTGCATATCGATGCATAAAAGAATCCAGCTTTTGGTACACCCTCCTGGCAAGGGATAGAAATGAGGGCGCTCGACCCGCTTACGGGGAGCGCCCTCGCCATCCCGTCAACAGCACAAGCGCGACCGTCGATCGCTGCAGGCTGAGTTTGTTCGGGAGGTTATCCTTAGATGAGGATGTCGAAACGGATATTCAAGATCACATCACATGGCGCTGGCCGTCGTTTCCATCCAGGCACGATGTCGGGCCTCATCTTCGTGAGCCTTCATGAAAAATGCCTTCGACTGGGGAACCGCATCCTCGTGACGCGATGCTCGCTCGTAAGCAGTCACGGTATCATCTTCATTCGTCTTCATGGCTTTCAGGATAGCTGAGTCGCCAATCAGGTCTGCAAGTGCGATCTTGCCTGTCGTAAGCATCTGTTTCATGTCGCCTTCGGTCGGGGCTTCGATGCCGAGCTCTCGAGCCATGTCGTTCAAGACGGAAACATGCTGGAGGTGGTCCTGTTTAAACTCGGCAATTTTCGCACTGAGTGCTTTGTCATCCAGCCGCTCGATGCAGGAATCGTATGCGGCGATTGCATCATGCTCCAAATAGAGAAGGTCTTTGACGAGCTTTTCAATATTGCCTTCGTTGCCAACCAGTGTAACCATTTTCAGGGCTCCTGTTGTTATGGGACCTCGAAAACGTCGACTGGCTCGTCTTGTTCCCAGTCAGGCTTTAACGGTACGCAACCGGACGCGGTGAATTTGATAGTATGTCACGTTTGCCCGGGTCCATTGAACGTCCAGCGTGTGTAAGCTACGCGATGTCGGGCCCTTCGCCGGAATGCGGGCATCTTCAACGCCACGAAAAAAATTTTGACGAAAATCTTGAAACTGTTTTTCCCAAAATTAGATCATTCTCGTCAGTCGCCGACAGGGGCTGACAGAACCGGGGACGCGAGTTTCCGCGTCCCCATTCCATCTCGCTTCAAGGAGGATTTGGCTATGAGAACCGAACTCGATTTTGCACCTCTCTATCGCTCCAGCGTCGGTTTCGACCACGTGTTCAATCTGTTGACCAACGCTCAGCGTCTACAGGCAGTTGACCCTTGGCCTCCTTATGACATCGTCAAAACGAGTGACGACGATTACCGTATCGAAATGGCGGTCGCGGGCTTCGGCGAAGCCGATCTCGACATCATGCAGGAGCGCAACGTACTGGTTGTAAAAGGCCAAAGGGCCGAGGACAGAGACGGCGAATATCTCCATCGCGGCATTGCCGGTCGTCCGTTTGAGCGCCGTTTTGAACTTGCCGACCATGTGAAGGTAGAAGAAGCCTCTTTGGTGAATGGACTTCTACGCATTGCATTGCGGCGAGAGATTCCCGAGGCCCTGAAACCGCGCAAAATCACGATCGGCCCGGCTGGTAATCAGGCAGCCCCGCTACAAATCGAAGCGGAACGACAGGTCGCATAAGGCGCCCGACATGAAGACGCGGCTTGTAAGAACTTGAGCATAAGCGGGAAGCGGACCACGCTTCCCGCATTCATCTCTCATACAGACACAATCGGGGCAGATGGAAAGGAAAAGCTGATGAAACCCGATATGTTCGAGGAACCCGTTACCATTCTTTTGGGTCTAGGCATGCCAACAAAAGTCAGATCGGTCATGCATGCCTACCAGATACTCTTGGATTGGCGAAACCCTGCGGATCTTGAGCGCGAGCTAGCGCTCAAAGCGTGCAAGACTGCGATCAAGGGGGAAATCGATGCCCAGACCGCACGAGCCGTTTTTGTGGCCTTTGCCGAACGACATGATCTCCTTGCGCCGGACGTTGACAGTCTGGTGGCGCAGAGTAAAAAGGGCAACAGCGACCCCCATATTCGTTGAGCGGATTATGACCAGTGCGTTGCGGGGATCACACTTCTTGACCGCACTCCAGCTCGAAGAAATAAAAGCGGTCGTCGCCGTTAACGACCATTGCTCCCATTATGCGTCCGTCATCGAATTTGCAAAAATGATCGATGATGGGCCGTCTGTGGTAGATCATCGCAGCGCTCGTGACGCCTTGGTTTTCAATGAAGGCACAGCGCCCTTGGCCCTGAGTCGGCGGAGTAAGTCGGAAAGCAGGCCGGTTCCGGCTTGAGACCTCCCAATCTTGTGGAAACGAAAATCAAACGCAGTGGCACCCAAGCCGGTTCAATACCAGACACCTGGTACGGCGCGAAACAACAGCGCATCGGCTCGCTACTGAAGGGAAATGCGGTATCAAATCTTCGGCTTCAACTAGCACGCGAATTGGACGAACCAGTCTGCTCGCCGTGGTCTTATCACTGAGAAATCAATGAAGACCCGACATGACCGCAAGTCCTGCTAGACACGTGACTTTGTCGTCGCGGTTGTCCGCGCCTCAGAACCGTTGACGCGCGATGACGTCAACGAATTGCGGCATTCTGCAGTTGGCCTGCTGCCCATCAAGCGCGACGAGTTGCTTCCGCGACAATGAGCTTCACTGACGGAAAATCTCCTTAATCGCGTTGGTCAAATCCTCTTGGCTGTAAGGCTTTGTCACTAGGAAAGCGCCAGGTAATGTTTCTTCAATTTGGCGCGATTGACCGCTCGCAAATATAACTTTGAAGACTCGACCTGCGTTTCCAAGCTCCCGAACAAGCTCATAACCGGATAAATCGGGTAAGCCGATATCGGTCACAAGAAGATCGAAGCTTTTCTGGGCCAACATGAGTGCTTCTTTTGCTGAGCCCGCCTCCAAGACACTGTGCCCTAAATCCGTAAGCATCTCCGCCGTGTTCATGCGTATCAAAGCGTCGTCTTCGACCAATAGAACGTTGAGAGTAGGGTTGGGATGTTCTGGAACTTTGGTAACTGTTGTCTTCTGTGTCCGAACTTGTATACGTTGAGCTCGATTGCCAAGGACGTGTCTCATCTTTCGTGCCAGGGCTTCACGGGTGTACGGTTTCGATAAAAGTTCGACGCCGGCATCAAGTCTACCGCCGTGGACGATCGAATTTTCAGTGTATCCGGACGTGTAAAGTACGGCGATATCCGGTTGACGCTCTTTGGCCCGCTTTGCCAGTTCGGTGCTTTTCATGCCGCCAGGCATGACAACATCAGTGAATAGAACGTCGATCAAAATTCCAGATTCGACAATCACTAGTGCCGCTTCCGCACTGGACGCCTTCAAGACACTGTATCCCAAGTCACTGAGCGTCTCGACCACGGTGGCACGGACCTCATCGTCGTCTTCAGCGACCAGGATGGTTTCCGAGCCTCCCATAATCGGCCCTAAGGCAATGGGAGTTTCGCGATCTTCACTCGCAAGCGCCCGCGGCAGATACATGCGAACAGTCGTTCCGTGGCCCACTTCAGAATATATTTTTACGTGGCCACCTGACTGCTTCACGAAACCAAACACCATGGACAGGCCAAGTCCTGTTCCTTTGCCCTCCGGCTTCGTGGAGAAAAATGGTTCAAATACCTGTTCAATCATATCGGCCGGAATACCCGTGCCCGTGTCGGTCACCGAGACCATAACATATTGGCCGACTTCGACTTCGTCATGCTTGGCTGCATAGTCGTCATCTAGAAAGGCGTTTCCAACCTCAATTGTTAACTTACCCTGCCCATTCATCGCGTCACGCGCATTGATCGCCAGGTTCAGAACGGCATTTTCCACTTGAGCCGGGTCCGCAAGGCAGTTCCAGAGCCCCCCAGTTATAATTGTCTCAATTTCGACGGCCTCGCCAATCGACCGCCGCAGCATGTCGTCCATGTCGCGCAGGAACCGCCCAATGTTAATGACCTTTGGATCAAGGGCCTGGCGTCGCCCAAACGCCAACAGCTGACTTGCCAATTTGGCACCGCGAGTGACCCCAGCCATTGCATTTGTCAGGCGACGCTGTGCTTTCTCGTTTCCAGAGAGGTCTTTTTGCAAAAGCTGGAGGTTGCCCGAGACAACTTGCAGCAAATTGTTGAAGTCATGTGCAACCCCGCCCGTTAGCTTACCAATGGTCTCAAGCTTTTGACTGTGACGCAGTCGCTCCTCTGAGGCCCGCAATTCTTCTGTTCTCTGAATGACTTTCTGTTCAAGACCCTCAGTGAGCTGTAAAAGGTCGTTCTCCGCGCGGCGGCGCTCCACGGCATTGCGCAGTCTCAGCGCCATCTCCTTTAAAAATGTCAGCTCCTCGTTGCGCCATGCTGTTGCCTTCGAGTTATTGACGAACAGGACGGCGACAAGCCCACTTTGCTCCCTCAACGGAACATTGACGCTTGCACGCGCGGAAATCACGTCTAATGCTGCGGCGCGCTCCCGTGTTCGAGGATCGACCTCGGCGTCGGATATAACAACGATTTCACCCTTCTTGAGGTCGTCAACAAACATGCCGTAGTCGCGAAAACGTCGTAGTCCGCTTAGGCTACCAGTGCGGCCACTCGTCCAGTCGTGTTCGATTAATATTGTCTCGCGGGCCTCATCGATTGTCCCATAACCTGCGCGACTGACTTTCAGCAGACTTCCAATCGTCTGCAGTGCTGCTTTCACGATATCGCCGGGATCACGCAGCGTTGCAACGTGCTCATTAAATTCGATAATCGCCGTTCGCTGTATCTCGGCAATTTTGAGTTCGTGAACATCCGTGCAAGTGCCATACCAGCGCGTGATTTTACCTTGGGCGTCAACGACCGGGTTTGCTCGACCAATAACCCAGCGATAATGTCCGGTATGATGTCGCAAACGATACTCGATGTGATAGGGCTCGCCAGTTCGCAAACATTCGCGCCATACAGCCCATGCTCTTTCGCGATCATCCGGGTGGAAAATCTCATTCCACCCAACGCCGTCCGTGGAACCACGCTCGACGCCAGTGAACTCATACCAACGCTCGTTGTAGAAGTCGTGAAAACCGTCAGGCCGGGTCGACCAAACCATTTGGTCAATCGAGTTGGTCAGGGCTTTCAGGCCGCTCTCGCTTGCCCAGAGCTTTTGTTCCATATCGTGTCGCTCATCAATATCGATGACCGAGCCAATATAACCAAGGAATGTTCCATCCGCAGAAAAGCGGGGTTCCGCCGCGTCGATAGCCCACCTGTAAATGCCGTCGTGACGGCGAAGACGGTACTCGAGTCGAAAGCCTTCCCGACGAGCCAACGCCTCCATGAACGTTCGGGTCGCCAGTTCCTTATCGTCAGGATGCGTGGCGTCGAGCCAACCGAAACCTTCGGCTTGCTCCTGGGATTGCCCCGTAAAATCGTACCATTTGGTATTGAGGTAAGTGCATGCACCCGCCTCATCGACGACCCACATCATAACCGGTGCGTGATCTGCCATATTGCGAAAACGCGCTTCGCTTTCCCTAAGCTGCTGTTCGCCTCTCGTGCGCTCTGTCGTCTCGCTCACGATACATAATACACCCCCAACCGAACCATCGGCGATGGTTACGGCTGAGTAAGCAATGTCGAAGGTTACCGTTTCCGGATGACCATGACGCTCGATATAAAAGGGTCTATCCTTGAGAAAAACAGGCAAGCCCCTCTCCATCACCTGATCGAGGAGCGGCTTGAGATCTTCCCATAGCTCACTCCAATAATCCCGCGCGGGACGGCCGAAAGCATCTGGATGCTTCAGGCCAATGGATGGAGCGTATGCTTCATTGTAGAGAGCGACATATTCCCTACCCCAAAACAAAATAATCTGGTGTGGGGACGCCGCTATCGTCCGAAACGTAGTTCTCAAATCCGCTGGCCATTGCTCAAAAGCGCTGATGTGGGCGGTGGGAAGTCCACCTAGCATTTCTTGAACCCACGCCGTGTCGGCACCCGCGGACGTATTCATGCTTATCAAGCCTCATCTAAACCGTTAGACTTGCCTAAAGAAGCCAACGCAAACAGTAAAGACCTTAGAACGTACGAAGCTGTGAGCGCATGCTTTGCACGCGAGAGCCAGCCGTGAAAACAAACATCCGCTATCTCATCATCTTCTCGAACAGAAACCCTTCGTCGTCCGGTAAATCGTTAGGACCGGGATGGTTTGGATCGGGGTGCTTTGAATGAAAGAACGCGATGATCTTGAAGCCACACTTATTGACATAGAAGTGGATGTTTCTCCTCTCAAAGTATGGCGTGTGCGTTCGCCAGGTGGCGGTCTCCCGATAGCGCGCTTCAATGGCAAGCCAAGCCTTGTGACCGAGACCATTGCCATGCTCCCCGACCTTAAGGAAAAACAGGTCGAGCGTGTTGTGGTGGGTCTCCTCATCGATGGTCACAACCGCGCCACCAACCTTCTTGCCGTCTGAGAGAATCCGCAGGGCGACCGCGTTCGGAGCATTGATAGAATTGTCGATGTCCTCGTCGGAAGGAATGGGACCATCGGGGAGCTCCCCGTACTTTTCTATAACCGCGACGGCGAACGCCTCCTGGAGTTCCCTTTTAAAGTCCGGGAGATCGGCGGGATCTGCTACGATGAGGCTCACAGTGTGACTGTTCATGACTTCTCTCGAACTCTTCAAACGAGCGACCCGTTTACACAGACCGGATGCCCGTACAGTTCCTCGTTGTTTTGTGGACGCTAGCAGGCCCAGTTTGCGGCTTTGTGGTGAGCGTGTAGAGTCTTCTCGGTGGTGATGAGATTTACGGTCAGAGTATCCGTTATCTACTCAATTCTCATCGAAATGATAGACCTCGGCGGTCAGCCAGGCTGGCCAGTCCCTTTCAAAAAAGGACTTTGCATTTTCATCAAAGGACCTGTTCAGCCGCACCTGAACTTCCATGCTCTGATCGACCTTTTGGATGATGATCTGTTCATCGCGGTGCTCATCTCTTTCCTTGCGGAAGCGAAATTCTTCCAAAGCACCAGATCGCGACTGAGGCAGTGCCTCGCCGTCTTGATCACAGATGGCTCGCGCGCCACGACTTCCACCACCAGCAGAGATAAAATAATGCAGCGCTGTGAGGACGGCTTCTGACGCTGCTGCCATCTGCGCCCACTGTAGCGCCCTTCCCGCTTCTGCGGCTCGTTCGTACCCAATTCCTTCCGAACGAATACGGGCATTAAGATGTCTGGCATCCTGTAGCGCGCCGGCAACGCTTTCCGCGTCGCAGATCATTCCCGCTTTCTCACTCATCCTAGTCTGTACTTCGGAGCGGATATGCCTGACCGTAAGCGGGCTGTCTGGTCGGAGCAAACCAACGAACTGGTCTAAGGCATCGGCAGCGGACGCAGGCACGTTTTTGTCTTCGACGGCTTTCGCTTTCCCATTGGCTGAAATATGTTCAGCGACGCGTGTGCCGAACACCTGGCCGGAATTCAAGGCAGCGCCGCCTGGCCGTGTCACACCGTGCGTGCCTGCCGCCTCACCGACCGCATAGCAGCCGGCGAGATTGCTGCGACCCCAGGTATCGACCATCACACCACCGTTCATATGCTGATTGTTGACAGCAAACTCGAGCGGCCGTGATGCGATGTCGACCTTGTAGCGACGATACAATTCTATCGACAGAGGGTTCATTTGCCGAAGGCGGTCAATCGGCATGTCCTGAACAGCACCAGCGTTGGACAGATATTCGCTGGCATCACGGTCGAGCCGCTCCAGCGAGAATGGGACATCTCCCGGAACCTGCTGAGGATTACGATTGAAATCCATGAATACGCGGCGACCTGCCGCGCTTTCGCGATAAATTGCCAAATCAACGAGGCTGGAGCCGAAGTCGAGCATTCGGGTCGAGTGGAAGGGCCACTGGTACCCTTTCCGGAAGATATTGGATGCCAATTCTTGCGTGGTACGATAATAGTCGCCAAGGAAATGGCGCTCGTTTCCGTCTGCGTCGACCGAATAGATGTGAGGCATTGCCTGCACATAAGTACCCGAAAGATTCCAGGGAAACCCTTCGCGGCGGGTGCCAATTCCAAACTGACTTTCAGTGAGATTGACGAGCTGGATACCTGCCTCCAATGCTAGGCCGAGCGAACCAAAACACCCATTCGGGTAAACGCTATCGCGATAGAGTTCCCCAGGGCCACCTGCAGCAAGCACCACAACGTTGCAGACGAAAAGGGCCCACCCCATTGGATTTTCATCGCTGCGCGCGGCGGCCATCATAACGAGTACGCCAGTCACACGCGACATGCCGGGCTGACCGTCGCTTAGAAGTTTTACAGCAGTTGTCTGGTTATAGAATGGAATTTCAAGCCTTAGCGCCTCTTCGGCAAGTACCTTGACCATCAATCGCGATGTTCTCGGCCCACAACTTGTCGCACGACCAACCTCGTCATGATCAGTCTGATAGCGTAGGGTGCCTCCCAGTGGATCCTGCGGCAACGGCAAGCCGAGATACTGCAGTGAGGCCATCATTCGAGGAGAACCAACGGCCTCGACATATGCGGTATCCTCGTCCATTGCGCCACCAGCGCGGATGGCACGCGCCATTGCTTTGAAATTGTCTCCCTGATCAGCCGTGTTGGCCGTATGCAAGGTCTGTTTGTCAGACCCAGAGCAGGCCGATGTCCCGCCCCATGCACTCTGACTGATGATCACCGCGTCAACGCCGCGGCGGCTGAGTTCGACAGCAGCGCGCAGCCCCGCCGCCCCGGATCCAACGACCACACATCCCGGCCGGTACACGGGCATTTCAACGCCACCAATGCGGATTTTTTCTGCCGACAATGCCTCTGGAGCAAGCTTGGGCATCTCTACATCTGTCAACGCGTCCAGAATATGTTGAGGAACTTTGATCGTCATGGGACTGGTCCTTAGAGGCTATTCAGGCGAACGGGATGTCGACCCAGCGCCTGGTGCGGGACGATTCCATGCAGGCATCGACAATCTGGCAAATATGATGACCGTTTTCGAACGTCGGCCACATCGGTGTTCTCGTGGTAATTGCTCTCACGACCTCTGAAGCTTCGATAATTTTGCTCTCGTTGTAACCAAGCGCAAAGTTCGGCAGCGGTAGGAAGGCGCGGAACGTCGCATTCTCGGGACCTACGTCAATTTCGCGAAATCCTGCGCGGCCTGTTTTGTCATCGCCTGAATAAAACCGCAGGCGATTAACCTCATCGTAGTTGTAGACGATGCTACCCTTGGTGCCATAAATCTCGTAGGTCTGCATGAACTTGCGGCCTGTGGCAACACGGCTGAAGTCTACGATACCAGCCGCTCCGTTCTGAAAACGGCATATCAGATGGGTTGCATCCGGATTGGTAATCTCGGCCCATTTTTCGTCACCCGTCAAAGCTACCTTCTCACCATAACCAAGACCTTCGACAACTGGACGCTTGGGAGTGAGGATCAAATTGTCGGCGACCAGCGCGGTAACGCGGCCAACCAGAAACTCCATGAAGCTGAAAACATGCGAGCCGGTGTCCCCAACAATGCCTGTGGGAGCCAACTTGCCGTCAGCCCGCCACATGTATGGAGCCAAGGGATCTCCATACATGTCGATATGCTGACACCCCTTGAACATCTTAATGTCGCCGATCTCACCAGCGTCAATGATCTCCTTGGCGAGATCATGCACGGGGTTTCGCGGAAAGGCGTGCCCCACTCTGGTAATCAGCCCCTTTTCCTTGGCGATGTCGGCAAGCTCGCGGGCTTCTGCCGCGGTATCCGCAAGAGGCTTTTCGCAATAGACATGCTTGCCGGCAAGAAGTGCTGCCTTTGCGACCTCGTAGTGAAGGCTGTCCGGCAGGCAGATATCGATGAGATCGACCTCAGGATCACTTATCGCCTCTTTCCAGTGCCGCAGTATCTTCGCACCGGGGGCACGGCGGGAAAGATCGTCTTCAGCAGCCGGATTAGCCTCGACGATTGCAACGACGCGAGCAGTCCCGCCAGACGTGCCGATAAAGTGTGGAAAGGTCTGGTAGGCCATGGTGTGTACCTTGCCCATCCAGCCCGAGCCACCGAGAACAGCCACTCTTACTTCAGTCATTACGAGCACTCCTATGAAAGCAATCTTGGGCTGGGAAAAGTGTTTCCGTTAACGAATATCGGCGCGCGCTCTTGGTCGTGCATCGTTGCGTTCGTAAGAGAAGACTGCAGAGGGCAGAGGGGGCAGATTTCGGATGATGTCCGCCCCTTTTTCACCGACCATGATTGTAGGTGCATTGGTATTGCTTGACGGGACTCGTGGCATGACCGAGGAATCGCAGACCCGCAATCCCTCCAACCCGTGAACTCGCAGATCGAGCCCAACAACAGCCTCAGGCCCTGTCCCCATTTTGCACGTGCCGACGGGGTGATGATCTGTTTTGGCATTAGCGCAGCCATATTCGAATAGTTCATCGTCACTCATCACTTTCGGACCGGGCAAACGCTCTGCAAGGACAAACGGCTTGAGAGCCGCCTGCTGCATGATTTCGCGCGCCAGCTTGAGGCCTTCCAACGACATTTTCCTGTCGTGAGGATCAGCCCAATAATTGGGATCGATGAGCGGCGCGGCTGACGGATCTGACGATGATAGACGGATCGTACCGCGCGATCTCGGATGGAGATAGGCCGAGTTGAGGGTGACGCCGGCATTCTTGAGGCGCTCAACACCCGCCTCAATGCCAGAGCCGAGCCCCAGATGAAACTGGACGTCCGGTGAGCGGGCATTCGGGTCTGCATACCAGAAACCACCCGTCTCAAAAAGCGAAGACGCGACGGGCCCGGACCTGAAGAGGACATACTGAAGACCTGCCCAAAGCGTTCGATGGAGTTTTGCGACACCATCATACGTATGGTCTCCGGTGCATTCGGCGATAACAAAAAGATCGAGATGATCCTGCAGGTTTCCGCCAACTCCCGGCAGATCGTGCTGCACCTTCACACCGACGGAGTTGAGATGGTCAGCCGGTCCGATCCCGGATTGCAACAGAAGTTTGGGGGAGCCGATTGCACCTGAAGATATAACGACATCACGTTCCGCACGGATGATTTGAGGACCATTTTTACCGATGATTTCGACACCGACAGCACGGTTACCTTCCAACACAATGCGCGAAACGGGAGCATTTATGCGCACTGTCAGGTTCTTACGATCCTTGATCGGAGACAGATAGGCAAGAGATGCCGACGAACGACGCCTGTCGCGCTGCGTCAGCTGATAGAAGCCAACACCAGCCTGTTGCCGACCGTTGAAGTCATGGTTGTAGGGGATGCCGAGCTCTTGCCCCGCCCGGATATAGGCATCGCAAATCGGCAGCGCTGAAACTGGCATGGAGACGCCAAGTGGGCCGCCATAGGAGTGATAATCATCCGCGAAGCGCTGATTGTCCTCGGCGCGCTTGAAATAAGGCAGGATAGAACGGTAATCCCAGCCTTTGCAGCCATCTTCATTGGCCCACATGTCATAGTCGGCTGCATTGCCGCGCGCATAAAGCTGCGCATTGATGGAAGACCCGCCACCGATAACCTTTGCCTGGGTATAGCGAAGTACCCGCCCCTTCATGTGTTTCTGCGGCACGGTGGACCAGCCCCAGCTGGCGACGCCCTTCGTCATCTTCGCAAAGCCCGCTGGCATATGGAAGAGAGGGTTCCAATCCCCGCCGCCCGCTTCAAGCAAAAGAACACGAACGTCCGGATCCTCTGACAGACGATTTGCCAACACGCAGCCAGCCGGACCGGCGCCTGTGATGATGTAATCAAAGCTCATATTTAGCTCCTTGAAATAAAGAGGCCGAATCCGACGGGCGCGACGGAGATCTGACAAACGGCTGCGAAATTCATGAACTCAATCCTGTCTTCACCAGGTGGTCGGCGACGCGCAGTGCCTGAGCGGCAATCGTCAAGGCAGGATTGACGGCGGCCGATGTTGGAAGAAATCCGCCATCGACCACGTAAAGATTGGAGTGATCCCAGGCACGGCACCACGGATCAAGAACCGATGTTGCAGGGTCAAGACCCATGCACACCGTGCCGCATTGATGGGAGGGGGTGCGTTTGTCGAAGGCTTGCGAGAGGACCACAGGATATCCGGCCGCCTTGAAATGCTCTCGCATCTTGTTTTCAAGGCCCGATAGCGCCTCCATGTTCGACCGCCGCCACTGCATGATGATGCCTTTGCCGTCGACCATGATGCGGCTTTCCGGGTTCGGTAGATCCTCTGTCATCATGTACCAATCCACGGCGTGTCCAGCCATGAAGTCGAGAGCAAAACGCGGCGCATAACGCGGCGCATTTGCCCTGAGGATGTCGCTGTTGATTTTGCCGAGCAGTTGAACATTGCCGAGCGGCAGGTTATCGCGCCCCCCTGACAGATAATAGTCATTCACCATCAAGGTCTTTTGATAAATGCTGTCATTGCGCTTGAACGGATTGATAGCCAGCATCGCGCTGCAGTTATGGTTCATGAAGTTTCGCCCGACCTGATCGGAGCGATTTGCCAGGCCCTTGCCCTCCCCTGAGCGGAGAAGAATGGCTGCAGAGTTGATTGCGCCGGCAGACAGGATGACAAGTTTCGCCACCAGGCGCTTTCGCTCACCTCGATGCGTGTAGTGGATCGCCTCAATCCGGCCGTCCCGTCCAGCTTCCAGCGTATCGACATGGGCGGACGTCACGAGTTCGATGTTGGGGTCTTTCAACGCCACCTCGAGGGATGCCGTTTCAGCATCCTTCTTGCCCTTTCCCGTGTTGGGAAAGCCGTCCCAGGGTGTGCGTCCGCCACCCAGCCAGGCGTCGATATCAACGCCAAGCGGCAATGTTGCCGGGTGTAATCCCTGTGCCTTCAACTCCGCTCTAACACGCGCGATTACCGGTTCATCCGGCACGGCAGCGTGAGGATAGGGTGTAGAGTGGACCGGTTCCGTTGGGTCTTCCCCCAACCGGCCACGGGCCTCGAACAAATGCTCGGCCTTGCCGTACCAAGGCTCCAATTCTTCATAAGGAAATGGCCAGGCAGGCGAGACACCACCGAGGTGCTGCATCTCCGTAAAATCTTGCGAGCGGTAGCGCAGAAGAACGGCACCGAAAAGTTTGGAATTGCCACCGACGTAATAAAAGTTGCCGGGATTGAATTCTGTACCGTCTGTTTCGCGCCAGGTTTCCTTTGGCCTGAAATGGCCATCGACGAAAATCGAGCGGTAACTGCGCGCCTCCGGCGTGTCGGGCAGGCGTTCACCACGCTCGAGAATGGTGATACGCGCGCCAGACCCAGCAAGCCCGGCCGCAATCGTTGCGCCGCCAATACCCGAGCCTATGATGACGATGTCAGGAGCCTGTGTCATTTCAAGGATCTCGTTAACTCTCACGCGATGCGAAGCTGGTTTGCAGGGTCGAAAAACACTGCCTTGTCCAGATTGAAGGCAAGACGCGCGTTTTGGCCGGCGGATATCCTGACGTCGGCGCGCAGTCGTGCGACGATTTCCTTGCCACCAAGATGGGTCACGGCAAATGTATCGGCACCAGCGGGTTCCACGACCTCGATCAGGCAATCACCTTCCGCAACGGTGCGTGCATTTCGGTCAGCACCGTCGGGATCGGTCAGCGCCTCCGGGCGAATTCCAAAAATGACGTCCTTACCCTGATATGCAGCAAGGCTTTCCGGTGCATTCGGCACCGCCAGCACCAATGGTTCAGCCTGATGGCGAGCAAGCGAAACGGCAAGACCCGAGCCATTGGCCGTAACCTTGGCCTTCAATAGGTTCATGGCTGGCGAACCCATGAAATCAGCGACAAAAGTGTTGGCCGGGTTGTTGTAGATTTCTGCGGGTGAGCCAAACTGCTGAAGCACGCCGTCTTTCAGCACGGCGATCTTGGTCGCAAGTGTCATAGCTTCGATCTGATCGTGCGTGACATAGACGATGGTTGTCTTCATGCGCTGATGCAGTCGTTTGATTTCCGTTCTCATGTCGACACGCAGTTTTGCGTCTAGGTTCGACAGAGGTTCATCAAACAGAAAGAGTTTGGGGTCGCGAACGAGTGCCCGCCCCATGGCAACGCGCTGACGTTGCCCACCAGACAGCTGACCGGGCTTACGATCGAGCAGATGCGAAATCTGCAACATCTCGGCCACCTGCTTGATGGATTTTTCCCGTTCATCCTTTGCGATGCCGCGAATCTCCATGCCGAAAGCGATGTTACCGGCAACCGTCATATTGGGATAAAGTGCGTAAGACTGAAAAACCATGGCGATGTCGCGCTTGGATGGGTGCAAGTCCGACACCGAACGGCCGTCGATGGCGATATCACCTGAGGTGATCGGCTCAAGACCGGCGATGGTGTTCAACAACGTGGATTTACCGCAACCGGACGGGCCGACGAGAACCAGGAAACCTCCCTGCTCGATCTCTATATTGATGTCCTTGAGGATTTCGAGTGCGCCATAGGACTTGCGCAGATTGCTGATCTTGAGGAACGACATGTGGCATTATCCTTTCACTGCGCCGGACATCAGGCCGCGCACGAAATATCGTCCTGAGACGACGTAGACGATGAGGGTGGGCAGAGCGGCGAGAATCGCGCCTGCAAAATGGACGTTGTATTCCTTCACGCCCGTCGAAGACTGAACGAGATTGTTAAGAGCAACAGTCATCGGTGTCGTGGATGCACCCGAGAACGTGGCACCAAACAGGAAGTCGTTCCAGATATTGGTGAACTGCCAAATGACGGAAACAACGATGATCGGACCCGATGAGGGCAGCAGGATGCGGTAAAATATCTGGAAAAAACTGGCACCATCGATCTGTGCCGCCCGGACCAGTTCCGTCGGAAAAGACTCGTAGTAATTCCGGAAATAGAGCGTCGTGAAGCCGATACCGTAAATGATATGGACGAAGGTCAGCCCCCAAATCGAGCCAGCCAGTCCCATCATGCCCAAGATGCGTGCCATCGGAATGAGAACGATCTGGAACGGAATAAAGCACGACAGCAACAACAGGCCGAAAAAGATATTCGATCCCCTGAATTGCCATTTCGTGAGTACATAACCGTTCAAAGCGCCCATGATCGTCGAGATGGCAACGGCTGGAACCACCATCATGATCGAATTGATGAAAAACGGACGTAAACCGGTTGGTTGCACACCGATCTGGGCGGACGACCAGGCGGTAATCCACGGTTCGATCGTCCACTGTTGTGGCAGGTTAAGCATGCCGCCCTGGCGGATTTCATCCAGTGGCTTCAGTGAGTTCACCAGCATCACGTAGAGTGGCAGCAGGTAGTAGATCGCAAACAGCAGAAGCGCCGAGTAGATCAGTGCGCGTGTCAGTCGGTTATGCGATATGGCATTGTCGGGGCTGGATACGCTCATCGGCTTTTGCCTCCGCGAACTTCAGAATAGAGATAGGGAACGATGATCGAGAAGATCATGATCAGCATGATGATTGCTGACGACGCACCTATTCCCATCTGATTGCGGGTGAAGGTGTAGGAGTACATGAAGGTGGCGGGAACTTCGGTCGCCTGACCAGGGCCGCCACCGGTCAACGCGACGATAAGGTCGTACGCCTTGATAGCGAGGTGGGCGAGAACCACGAAGGCTGACAGGAACACGGGGCGCATCAGAGGAATGATGATGCGGCGATAAATCGTCGGGGTCGATGCGCCGTCAATCTGGGCCGCTTTGATGATCTCGTTATCGACACCGCGGAGACCTGCAAGGAACATCGCCATGACAAATCCAGACGATTGCCACACTGCAGCAATTACAACGCAATAAATGGCGTAGTTTCGATCCTTGATCCAGGTGAAGCTGAAGCTTTCCCAACCCCACAGATGCATGGTGTTCTCAAGTCCGATGCCCGGATCGAGGAACCATTTCCAAGCCGTACCTGTCACGATGAACGACAGTGCCATTGGGTAGAGGTAAATCGGCCGCAGCAACCCTTCTGCCCGAATTTTCTGGTCCAGCAAAATAGCAAGGCCAAGACCAAGCACCGAAGAGATGATGATGTAAAGCGTTGCAAATATTGCAAGGTTGCTGATCGACCGCCACCAGTGCGGGAGAGCCCACAGCTTGGAATAATTACTGAGGCCGACGAAATTATAGGACGGCAGCATCTTGCTGTCCGTCAGCGACAAAATACCCGTGTAGGCGATGAAGCCATAAACGAAAACGAGTACAATGAGAAAACTTGGAGCTAACACAAGCTTCGGCAGAAGCTCTTGCAGCCGGCTTCGGCTATCCATGGTCGATACCACCGTTGAATCTTGGTTGAGGGCGCGTCACCCCCTACTCTGGCCTGATCGCTCTCTTTCCTGTGAAAGAGACGCATCCGCTGCCCCCAGAGGCTCTCTCCCCGCAAGGAGAGAGCCGGTTGTGCAGTCGTTATTTTGCCGCTTCAACGGCAGCCTTCAGTTCCTCGACAGCTTCGTCTGAGGAAAGCTCGCCGTTGAACTGACGTGTCACAACGTCATAAATCGCGTTCTTCACGGATGCAGGATTGGCATGGCCATGCGCCATGGAACCGAACAGCGTGCCATTTTTATCGGCTTCCGCGAGATCCTTGATGGCCTTCTTGCCGCAATCGTCAAAAGCCGCATCAGACACGTCGGTGCGGGCTGGAGCCGAGCCCTTGACCACGTTGAAGGCAGACTGGAAGGCCGGGTTTTCGATGGCTGATGCCATCACAAGCTGGGCGGCGGTCTTTTCTGCGGAAACCTTGAACATCGCGAACTGGTCGGAGTTGAAGGTGACAGTGCCCTGAGTGCCAGGGAAACGCATGCAGACAAAATCGGTGCCTGGCTTTTTGCCCGCCTTTACGAACTCACCCTTTGCCCAGTCTCCCATGAACTGTACGCCGGCCTTGCCTTCGATGACCATTGCCGAGGCAAGGTTCCAGTCGCGGCCGGAGAAGTTATCGTCCACATATGAGCGAAGCTTCGTCATACGATCGAAGGCTTCCTTCATCTTGGCACCGCCAAGCGCATCCGGATTGAGCTCGATAAAAGCCTGATTGTAGAAATCATTGCCGAGCGACAACACGACGGCGTCAAAGATGGTCGCGTCCTGCCAAGGCTGACCACCATGGGCGATAGGGGTAATGCCCTGCTCCTTGAACTTGTCGAGCAGCGCAATCAGTTCCTCCCAGCTTTCCGGCTGCTTGCCGCCTGCCTTGTCGAGGGCAGCTTTGTTGATCCAGACCCAGTTGGTGGAGTGTACGTTGACAGGCGCAGCAATCCAGTGGCCGTCATATTTGGAGAATTTCTGCAGCGCAGATGGGATGACCTTATCCCAACCTTCCTTGGCGGCAACCTCGTCCAGATTGCCCAATGCGCCTTCTTTTGCCCAGTCGACAATATCGAAACCAAGCATTTGAACAGCCGTCGGTGCGTTACCACCGGTAACGCGTGCACGAAGAACCGTCATCGCTTCGGTACCGCCGCCACCTGCTACCGGCATGTCGGTCCAGGATATGCCTTTGGTTTCCAGGTCTTTTTTCAAAACATCCAGTGCGCTCGCTTCACCACCAGATGTCCACCAGTGCAGAACTTCCACATTCTCTGCGGCCTTGGCGGCCATGCCACCTGTACCCACCATCACTGCGGCAATTGCAGTCATTGTCAAAAACTTGCGCATGAGAACCTCCCAGTTCGACTTGCCAGATGCAGGACCATTCCCGCACCGATTACCCGCCCTCCTCGGGCAGTCTCATTACCGGATGGACCGGCTTATTTCTGCGGCATCCACCAGCCCGTACGTGCTCCAATGTGCATGTTGAGTGTTTTGGTCTCGGTGTAATCTTCGACCGCATGACGACCCAGCTCACGACCAAGGCCGGATTGTTTGTAGCCACCGAACGGAAGCTCGGAGGCGCCGTCCATAAAGGTATTCATCCACACCGTGCCTGCACGAACTTTCCTGCCGATGGTTAGGCACGTATCGAAATCGCGGCTCCAGACGCCCGCCGACAGGCCGTAGTCGATGGAGTTGGCAATCTCGATGGCCTGTGCAGTCGTCTCGAAAGTCAAAACGGAAAGGACAGGGCCAAAAACCTCTTCACGAGCGACCGCCATCTCCGGTGTGACCGCGTCGAGGATCGTCGGTGCCATAAATTGGCCCATGCCGAAATCGAGCGTTTCACCGCCATGGGCAACGTTGGCGCCATTGCTGGTCGCACCGGCGACATAAGCATTGATCTTTTCGAGATGCTGGGGCGTGATAATCGCGCCGACCTGCGTCATTGGGTCAAGCGGATCACCGACCTTGACGTTTTTGGCGAGTTCAGCGACGCGTTTTACAACATCCGAAGCAATGCTCTTGTGAAGGATCAGTCGTGAGCCTGCATTGCAGCATTCACCTGCGTTGAAATAGGCTCCAAACACGGCCGCATCGATGAAGGCATCGAGATCCGCGTCTGGAAAGACAATCTGCGGGTTTTTTCCGCCGAGTTCCAGCGAAACTTTTTTCAAGGTCTGCGCAGCATTGGTCATGGTCAGCTTGCCAACGCCTGTCGAGCCCGTGAAAGACACCATATCGACATCCGGATGCGTCGTCATGATTGCACCGACCTCCGGACCAGTACCGGTGACGATGTTAACGACACCATCCGGAACGCCAGCCTCCTGGAGAATTTCGCCGAGCAAGAGCGTCGATCCGGACGTCAGCTCGGAAGGCTTTACGACTGTGGTGCAACCAGCAGCGATTGCAAATGGCAACTTCTGTCCGACGATCAGGAACGGGAAATTCCACGGCGTGATAATGGAAACAACACCAATGGCTTCACGAAGAACGACACCAAGCGTTCCTTCACCAAGCGTGTTGTAGCTTTCGCCGTGGAGATCACGGGCGAGTGCGGCAGCATAACGCCAGATATCGATGGAGCCTGCGATTTCTCCGCGAACCTGCGAAATTGGCTTGCCGGCCTCAATCGCGTCGAGATAAGCGAGCTCCTCGGCGCGAGCGGAGATCAAATCAGCCGCCTTCAACAGAACAGTTGAGCGCTCCGACGCCGTCATCCGTGGCCATGGGCCGTGATCGAAAGCCTTGCGTGCTGCTGCAATGGCGCGCTCCGCGTCGGCCTTTTTGCCTTTGGGATAACGGCTGACAACGACGCCGTGGCTCGGTGCCACGCGCTCAATCGGCTGTGCGCCACCGGCTTCCCACTTCCCATCGATCAACATTTTGAAGTCGCGGGTTTTGTGATCGGCAAGAGCCTTGGGAGTAACCAGAACCGTCATTACCATTCTCCTTTGAATTGTGCTGGGCGCTTCTCCGAGAAGGATGAGACGCCCTCCTTGAGATCACCTGTTTTCGCGACAAGAATTGAGCCCAGTGCCTCGACGGCCGTACCGTTATCCTCGCCGTTCGCGGAAGCGATCATCAGTTTCACGACTTCGAGTGCTGCCGGGCCCCGCGCCGAAATTCTTTGCGCATATTCCATGGCCGCATTCACAGCATTGCCTGTTGAGGTCACGGCATCGACCAGGCCAAGGTTGGTCGCTTCGTGAGCTGTGAAAATCTCGCCGCCGAGCGCCATGCGGCGCACAACCTGTGCGCCAAAACGCTTGACCAGACGCTGCGAGCCTGACCAGCCCGGCACCATGCCAAGTCCCGTTTCAGGCAAACCGATCTTGATCTGCTCTTCCGCAATTCGAATGTCGGCAACACCAGCGAGTTCAAGACCGCCGCCCAAGGCGTGGCCATTCAGCGCAGCAACAAGGGGAACTCGCAAAGTGGCCAATCTCTCGAAAACCCGGTGGCCGTGACGAACCCATGCGTGACCAAATTCTTCCGGCCGCATACCTCCCCATGCCTTGATATCGCCGCCGGCTGAAAATCCTTTGCCTTCGCCGGTCAAAATCGCGACCCGCACATGGGTATTGGCTTCAACCTCATCGAAAGCAGTGACCAGCGCTTTCAGCATGTCCAGATCAAGTGCATTCAACTTTTCAGGTCGTGAGAGTGTCACAATCGCGACGTGCCCCTCGACATCGACTTTTACAGTGCCGCTAGCCATTAAACACGCCCTCCAGAATCCGGACGGGTTTCGTTGAAAGCGTAAGACCGATATTTGTCTCGGCGAAGAGGTTCGCATCCATCGTCTTGAGGTTTTCGGAGACGATCAATGGAAACTCGGACTGGTTCAGAATGTGCTCCTGGAGATCAACACCCGGAGCAATCTCGGTCAGTACGATACCTTTCGGCGTCAGCTTCATGACGCAGCGTTCAGTGACATAGGTGATGTCCTGGCCCTGCTCGACAGCGCGTTTGCCGGAGAACGTCACGTGTTCGACCTCCTCGACAAGTTTCTTGAGCTTGCCTTCCTTTTCGATGACCAGCTTTCCATCTGTCATTGCAAGTTTGGCACCGGCATTGAACATGCCTGAGAAAACAATCTTTCTGGCGCGAGCCGTAATGTCGACGAAGCCGCCTGCCCCTGCGGTCACGTGCGGGCGAAATGACAGCTTCGACACATTTACCGACCCATCTCTGCCGATCTCAAGGAATGAGAGAAGCGAGGCGTCAAACCCGGCGCCCTGAAAATAGGTGAACTGATACGGCGAGGGCATATATGCATCGGCGTTCGACGCGCAGCCGAATGCAAAATCAAGTAGCGGAACGCCGCCGACCGCGCCTTGTTCGATGACCCAGGTCACAGCGCCGTGCAAACCTTCTTCCATGAGAATACGCGGAACATTCGCCGAGATGCCGAAGCCAAGGTTCACACAGCTGTTTGCCTGCAATTCCTGTGCGACGCGACGGGCAATAACCTTCTGAATATTGAATTCAGGCACCGTGAAGGTGTCCAACGGCCTCATGATTTCGCCGGAGATGGCAGGGTCATAAATTGTTTGCGTTGTCTGCTTCTGGTCCGGATCGACAATGATGTAATCGACGAGCATGCCGGGGACACGAACGTCATGGGGTTTCAACGACCCTTCTTTGGTTATGCGTTTGACCTGGGCAATGACGATCCCGCCATTGTTGCGCGCGGCGAGCGCCTGATCCAGACCACCGAGATATGCACCTTCGTGCTCGTAGGTGAGATTGCCACGCTCATCAGCGGTCGTGGCGCGAATAATCGTCACCTGTGGCGCCATGGCTGCGAAATAGAGATAGTTTTCACCCTCGAATGAAACATGCTTCACGACCGGCTCTGCGGAGCCGAGCGCGTTCATTGCGCAACCCTGCCGGCTTGGATCCACGAAGGTATCGAGTCCGACTTTGGTGAGGACACCCGGCCGTTTTGCAGCGGCCTCACGATGAATGTCGAACATGATGCCGGACGGAATATTGTAGGCAGGAATTTCGTTGTTTGTGATCATCTGCCAGATAAGTGGCGGCTCTGCACTCGATGGTCCCGAAGGATACGATCCGCCGATAATCTTCTTCAGCAGCCCCTTCTTGGCGATGTGGTCGATGCCCTTGATACCGCTCATATCGCCAGCAGCGATCGGATGCAGGGTCGTCAACTCGCGCGGATGACCGGTCGCATCGAAACGTTCACCAATTGCCTTCAACATCAAATCGGGGCAGCCAAGGCCACTCGAAGATGAGACGGAAACGACTGCGCCGTCCGGTATAAGAGCTGCGGCCTCGGCCGGAGTAATGTGCTTGCTCATGTGCGATTAAAGCCCTGTTTCAACTTTTACAGCCATTCGCGTTTCCACCGCCTTTTTCACGGAGAGCGCAGTGGCCAACGACCAGATCCCGTCCTCGGCAGTTGCCGTGGGAGAGCCGTTCTTGATTGCTGCATGGAATGTGCGGATCACGCCCTCGTAAAGATTGCCGCCGACGGTAGAGAGTTCCTGGTCTCCGGCCGCTGTGCGCAGCACAACGCTACCGACGGGACGCTGGGTCATGACATTGCGCCCGATAAGCGAACCTTCAGTCCCGTGCACTTCAAGGCCGGTCTCGGCAAAGCTTGTTGTAAAGCCATCGTGCAACTGGGCAATGATATCGTCATCGAACCGAACGACTGACATCACCGCATCCTCGAGACCGGAACTCGTCATCCCCGCAGACTGCGCGAATGCCACGACTTCTATTGGGTTGCGCCCGAGGACGAACCGCAAGGCATCAACATCATGAACGGTGAGATCGAGAATGGCGCCACCGCCGGCTGTTGGCTTGTCGAGACGCCAGCCTTGCAGGTGTTTGGGCAGATATCCTGCGTGAAACACGCGCGCTGAAAGCGGGCGACCAATCTTGCCAGCTGCAATTGCGTCACGGATTGCCTTATGGGTCGCAGAATTGCGCAGATGATGATTTGTCGCAAAAACAACACCTGCCTTTTTGGCGGCGTCAGCCATCGCTCGGGCATCCTCGACGGAAAGAGCCAGAGGCTTCTCGCACAGGACGTGCTTCCCAGCACCTGCCGCCGCAATGGCCTGATCGCGGTGCAGTTCATTTGTTGTTGATATATAGACGGCGTCGATATTGGCATTCGACAAAAGTTGCTCGAGGCTCGTGGTATAACCCTCAATACCGTTGGCTGCTGCGTAACTGCGTGCACGATCCTCATCAGAACTCATGACAGACACGATGACGCCATCAGCTGCGCGGATCGCACCGATAACCCATTCCTTTGCGATCGTACTTGCGCCGACCAATCCCCAGCGAATTGTCATACCCGGCCCTCCCCTGCATTCGCGTCCTTTGAAGCGCCGCAGCTTTCACGCACCACCAGTCTGACCGATGAAACAATCGTCTCGGCTTCTGCCTTGCCGGCACTTATCTGCTTCAACAGTAATTGCGCGGCCCTGCGTCCCATGCCCTGCGGATCCACTGATATTGTCGTGAGGGCTGGTACAGCGGTTTTTGCCTCAATCACATCATCGAAACCAACCACGGCAAAGTCGCGCCCAGGCTCCAGACCTTTGGCGCGAAGACCATCACATGCACCAAAGGCAACGGCGTCGTTGAAACACACAGCACCGGTCGGCCCATTTGAAATTGCAAGCGCGCGATTTATGGCTTCCGCCCCCCCTGCCCTGGACGGCGCAGAATCGACGATTAGTTCGTCATCCAGATTGAGGCCACAGGCAACAGCAGCAGCGCGATATCCCTCCAGACGTTCACTGAACACCGCCGTGTCGCGAAACCCTCCGAGAAAAGCAATCCGGCGATGACCAAGCGACACAAGGTGCTTTACGGCGGCAAATATACCTTCGCGGTTGTCGGAGGCGACAGACGAGACCTTTGCACCCGGCACGTTTCGTACAGCGACCACAACAGGAATGCCTGCAGCAACCAGTGGCTTCAAATCTGCAGCTTCCGTTCCGCGCGATGGAGACAGAATGAGACCTGAGATCCCATGCTCTCGCATGGAGGCGATGACCTCGCGTTGGCGATCAAGGCTTTCGCTCGTATTCGAAAGAAACTGAACAAACCCGGCGGATTGGACAACCACATCGACGCCGACTGCAAGCTCAGCAAAGAAGCTGTTTGTCAGGTCGTTGACAACGACGCCAACGATCATCGATTTCGAACCTGACTGCCTAAGGTTCGCGGCGCCACGGTTATAGACATAACCAAGCTCGCGCATAACCGTACTAACCTTGGCGCGAGTGGCATCACCAACAAGCGAAGAGCCCTGCAGCACAAGCGACACTGTCGACTTCGAAACGCCCGCAGCCCTCGCGATATCGATGACGGTAACACGTGACTTTGCCATCAGACCCTCCCAAAATCTTCAGCCGCAAGCGATCATTAATTGGAACGTTCCAATAAATCAACTTAAATATCATTGGTCTTATCTTAAAAACCACAAGCGCCCCCACATCACATTGCTTTAAATCAATCTAATCTCTGCGACGCTGTGCTCGAGACGAACAAAAACCCCCGATATTATTGGAACGATCCAAAATTTCCATTCTGAAATCCCTATCTCTACATACCGTAAATTTCTGGAGTAGCGTGGAAGAGGGAGCATGATGCGTTGGCGCACCTTGGGTAGATGTTTTCAATTGAAGGCCTCAGTAACATCCTTTCGGATGTGGCAAGTTTGCCTTGAGTCGTCACCGCGATCGTCATGCACGAAAGCTCTGGCAAGTTTTTAAACATCCCGGTATGCAGGACGGTATCCAGTTTTTGAGATGCTTAGATGGGCCAACTCTGTATCAGGAACAAATATATACGTGAATTGGCTATGGCTGTGATGAAGGCTACCGGCGACAATAACAAAACGGAGGTTGTTCGTCAGTCGCAACGCGCACGGGAAACCGTGCCTTTGCGAGAGGGTATGCGCAAGCTTCAAGAAGCCGTCACTGCGAAACGTGGACCAACCCCGAAACCTATCGATTTGAAGAATATCTCTGATGAAGTCTGCAACATGTAGCGTGATGATGCTCCAGCCACGGCTTCGATCCTGACGAACGAGGACAATAAGGGGGCAGTCTCCTCGCATTCTATGGTGGTCACATCTCCAAAACAGATATCAATTGCGCGTAAGTCGAGGTCAGGAGGCACCATTTGCCGTGGCTGTACCCGTGAACCGACTTGGCGCGGCCTCCTCTTGCTATCGCATAGAAAGGCTTTCTTAGACATACCGCCGCGTTATAACACCGCGTTCACTTGAAGCACCGCGTCCAAGGACGGGACAGGTCATTTGATAGTCGATTATGATCGCTGTTGGCTGGTGCCGTTCTTCACAAAAAAGTACCGCCGAAAGCGGCGATGTTCAATGCCAGTATTGAAACCGTCGATACGTCGGGCGCGTTTTGTGAGCCGTTCAAATCGTAACGCCCTGCACTTCCTGCAGATGGATATTTCGAGTGGGCGACCAGCGCCGAGGATTGCAAGAGAAATCCAAGGCTAATTCAAGATGCCAGAAGTAAGAGGGTCGCAAGTTTCACCACAAAGCAGAATTTGAAAAATTTGATTTCGATAACAGGCGGCTTATTAGCCCACAGCTTTTCACTGCGCTGCACCTGCGGATGGTTCGGCTTGAAGGATTTCAAACATACTGGCCACCGTTCACGGCTTGCCGTTGACGTGCACAATCCCCGCCTTCAAGGCCGAGCAGGATGCGTCAGAGTAAAGAGGACAGGACACAACGACGCTGTGTCCGCAGGCGCATATGTTGGGGACCCGTGCAATTTCATGGGTGAGCTTCTGCGTCATCGCACTTACATAAGAAAATATGGGCCAGCGATTGCGCTTCCCTGGCAGCACATCATCTTTATGGAACCCACACCATACTCCAGGGTTGAATAGTTGAGCCCAAAGGAGAAAGTAATGATCGACGAAACACGACGCCCTAATCCACCATATGCTAACCAGCAGCAGGAGCCGCCGGGCAAAACTGCCTTGATGCAACCTGTCCCAGACCATGGCGAGCATTCCTATAAAGGGGATGGCAAACTCACAAGGAAAGTCGCGCTCATTACCGGAGCCGACTCGGGGATTGGCAAGGCCGTCGCCATCGCTTTCGCCCGGGAAGGTGCCGACATCGTTATTTCCTACCTCAACGAGGACGATGATGCCCGCGACACCGCAAAATGGGTGGAGGACGCCGGCCGGAAGGTCCTTGTCATTCCTGGCGACATCAAATCCGAGGAACACTGCACCGACATTATACAACGCACCGTCGACGAGCTCGGTGGCATCGACATCCTTGTAAACAACGCCGCTTTCCAACGAACCTATGATGACATCGCCGATATTACGGGTGATGAGTGGGATGAAACCTTCCGAACCAACATCTACGCGCCATTCTTTCTCTCGAAGGCTGCTACTCCTCACATGAAGCCGGGCAGTTCAATCATTAACACGACCTCGATCCAGTCAAGGCAGCCATCGCCGCAGCTTTTGGCCTATGCGTCCACCAAAGGCGCCATCTCTAACTTCACCGCGGGTCTGGCCCAAATGCTTGCAGACAAAGGCATACGTGTAAATGCGGTTGCGCCCGGGCCAATTTGGACTCCGCTTATTCCCTCGACAATGTCGGCTGAAAAAGCAGCCAGATTTGGTGAGAACACCCTTATCGGTCGAGCCGGGCAACCAGCAGAACTGGTCGGCGCTTACGTCCTGCTTGCCTCTGCGCTGGGCAGTTACATGACGGGGGCCGTGGTTCCAGTTACCGGTGGCGAGATCATGATCTAATCGACAACTGGCTGCCGATGCAATGTCAAGCGCGGCCACTGTCACGAACCTGTACTACAGGATCTGTCGCCGTTGGCGTGGATGACGTCGACAGAGTTCACACTTTCGCACTGCAGAAACCTAGCGTTGGACCATAATTTGCCCCCTTAAATGACGAGCGGGATGACGTTTGGGTCTTGCCGCGGGCATAGGCGGGCATCATCCAGTTAAGTGCACCCGGCACCCGAGGCGGTAATAAAAGCGTTAAACTGTACGATTGAGGGAGTATCGGAAATTCCGATAATGACAGCTGTACTGGCGATGCATTAATGAACGCCAAGCCTTATTGGACACCTGCCGGTCCCAGCCAAAGCTTGGATACTAGATATCGATCATGTCGCAACAGGTCGCTCGCGCGATCGCCTGATACACCGTCGCTGCCCGCAGTTTCCTTCTGGCGGTGCTGATATAGAGGCGTACCGCGCTTTCTGATAGGTGTAAACTCGACGCGATCCGCTTGGGAACAACGCCTTGAGCCAACATCTGTAGGCATTGGCGTTCGCGTCTGGAGAGGTGGCGAAAATCATGATTTCGCGCTTCCAGTACATCTACAAAACGTTCATGCATATAGTGCGAAATGAGGATAAGGTCGGGTTTGGATCGCGTTTTGAGATATGTCCACTCTCGCCGTGATCTGTCTGATGTCGCTGAAAACAAACTTCGCTCACCTGACGGCCCCCTCACTGGGACAGTAAGGCCGTGGCGTCCGACGCCCAGACTATTCGCCTCGCGAAACAGGTTTTTTATCGGCTTGGATGTCCGGTCAAGTGAAGACCAGTCGACTGGCAGTAGATCAGTTTTGTGGACTTGAACAACGGGATCCACGGAAAAGTAGTCGTTTACGACATAGTGTGCAGTCCACTCTTCGGGATAGGTAGTGCAGTACACGGGCGAAGAATTTCCAGTGCCTGGATTACGTACAGAAAGGAATGTCAAATGATTAAACTCGTAGATATCCCTGATGCCGGAGAACGCTTGTTCGAGCCCGTTCCAGCTTTTTGCTGACTGTAGCTTTCTGAGAGACCGGGAAAGCTTAGATTGTTCATATTTCCCCATTAAACCGGATCCTTAAAATAGGGCTTGGACAGTCTTGAATTTGCGCAACCACCTACCTTCGCGCACTTAAATGCTTCCCGAGGTGCTGATCGAAATATCTGTCACTTTGGGTTAGGAGTTTGACTACCACCCTCATAATCGCCTCAGTTGCGCTCGGAGTCGAGACCATCGGGCGGTGATCTCGCCCGTTCCTAAGTCTACAGTGGAATGATCGAGCGGGAACTGGCCTGCACAAACTTTCTCTCGCACAGTCCCATGCTTTCCAGCTTTCTCGCGATCTGATGGTGCCCATCACGCCTTTCAAATTTGGCGTCCTTGGTCCAACGAACTCGATGGCGAAGACTTGCTAGAAGCCGTGAATATTTTCCGCACTGGTCTCAATGAAACCCACTTATCCGTGCCGCTGGCAAGCAGTTGGCCTCAAGGCAACTTCGCCGCAGCACCGCCCTGCAACTTTTACCAGTTGCAAGCAGCGCTCTTCTACCCTCCGCTCTTCGCGGCTGATTGCAAAACGTTCTGCAAATTGACGAAAAGGAAAAAGGGGCGGCCGCGACACGGCCGGAGATAGCATGAAAAGAGAAGACTTAGAGGCGCTGCGCGCCAAGGTCAGTTGCGAAGCTGCGCTCGAGAATGCCGGATACGAGATAGACCATAAACAGAGCACGCGACGGGCTGTAAAGTACCGGCATGGCAGCAACATCGCCATCGTAACCCATGATGGACGAGGATGGTTCGATCCGCTTAGTGACAACAAGGGTGATGTCTTCGAACTTGTAATGTTTCTCGAAAGGATCCCGTTCCCGACTGCCGTGGACATGATTGCGTCATTGGTCGGGTTTGAACCTTCACGGCTGCAATGGAAGGCATCGCACCCGAAGCAGCAAATCAAAGGCATCGTGGAGCGCTGGCAAAGTCGTCGCGCGCCATCGAGGGGCTCCAGCGCATGGCACTATCTATGCTCGGTGCGCAAAATCCCAACAGCCATCGCCCTCACGGCCATACAGGCGGGCGTCCTTCGGGAAGGACCGTGCGGCAGTATCTGGGCAGCACATCTCGACAACGAATGCCGCACCGTCGGCTGGGAAGAGCGTGGTCCAGAGTGGCGAGGTTTTTCCAAAGGGGGCTCGAAGGTCCTTTTTCGCATTGGCTCAAGCCGCGCTTCCCGTCTCTGCGTAACGGAGGCTGCAGTCGACGCGCTGAGCTTGGCCGCACTTGAAGGTCTGCGGGATCAAACGCTTTACGTCAGCACAGGCGGCGGCTGGTCTCCGGCAACAGAAGCCGCACTTAACGTAATCGCCTCGAGGCCGGGCTGTCAAATTATCGCCGCGACCGATTCCGATCCACAGGGGGATGTCTATGCGGAACGTCTGCGTCTCATTGCTCAAAGTACGGGAAGCGACTGGCAACGGCTCCGCCCACCTGCGGACGACTGGAACGACGTTCTCCAGAACATGAAAGATAGTAAGGCAAATAAAAAGCTGGGGCCTGCCGCATCAGGACAGGCTTCCTCCGGCAGATGCCCATCATTGACCCGTCCCGACACCACGTCGGCAACGCGCGAGGGGTGCTAGGCTGCGATCGATAGTCACGTTTAAATGACATTTTAGCCCAAACTTCCAGCCCTTGAAAGGGTCAAGGTGATGAACTCAATAGCCCGCCGTCGTCAAGTGTTTCCAAGCTGTAGCCAAGCGCGTGCTGGACTTGTCTGGTTTTGGTGTTAACTGCATGGGGGGCTTGACCAGTCTGCCTTCTCGTGGGCGCGATCTGTGCCGCACTGCCCTTCTTGTTCGCAGCGTTGGGAACGGTCGGCCGATCGTTTCAAGGCCGCGGTGAGGCCGACTTAGCCTGCCTGCGCAAGGCAGGTCCGCACTCCCGAACAGTTCCAAACCCGCAAGCACGCAAACCTGCCCTGCCGGTTCAGACGGATCGAACCTGTGCAGCGCTCGTCATTTGCCGGTTCTCGTCGTCGGCAACGAAGCGCAGACCAGCATGGGTTTAACGGCTTTGGCAGCTAAGGAAGGAACAGAGATGGTCAAGGCAACCGCTTTAACACGGGCCCAGTGAAATCTCGCCGCGGCACCATCCTCGAAGTGGTTGGCCTCCACCCAAGCCAACAAGATCGCAGAAAGCTTCAGCACGCCAGTTGTCGACAGTGATGGCATCGGCCATCTCCATGAGCGATTACTCGTCAAAACCGCCGAAAACCTCGGCGCGAAGGCAATGCAGATCCATCTGCAGCGCATCGTAGGTGCCTCCGTTGGATCGGCGCACGACTCCGGTCTGTTCCACTCTTGCGCCGTCACCGTCTCGCGTGACGCAACGGCCAACCCGTCGAACTGCGCGCGCGACGAATATCTTGGCGGTCCTGTCGGCTATGACAGCACCGCACGGGGAAAGAGCGAGTTCGCGGCCGATATAGGCGTCCAGTCCCACGCACTTCGCATGGCAGCAGAGGGTGCGGGCCGCCTATGATCAAGTCGTTGGCAAACCCTGGAGGCCGTTCGTTCGGGCGGTTGAAAACCCCGATGCGCCCATCACAGGCTCGCTTCCAGGCGCAGTTGTCGAGACGGGTTACAGTCGCATAATCCTCTTACCGCTTACCATTAAGTTGCAGCGAACTATCAGCATCGAGCCGTCCCAGTTCAACGCCATCTTACCGTCGGACAGAGCTTTGCGGATGGCTCGCGATCCCACTACTGCTGAGTTACACCTCTGTCAGTGATTGATGCATATCACAGTGAACCTTCACAGAGACGTGACAGGATAGGTGCGGTTTGCTCAAGCCGCTAACATTCCGATAGGCTGGTTTTCATATCCCTTGCTCTTCATTTCCGGCAGCCCGTCTGCGGGCTCGATGAGGCATGTCTGACCGGAGACCGGCCTCGCCTCGATCGTCTTCCCGCAACGGCAGCTCAGATTTCTTACCCCAGAGACCTCCGGTCTCCTCCTCTCCCACTAACAAATCTGCGACTTGCCGTCCTCCATTATATTACGGCCCAATTGCCACCCCATCGCACGCGATGGGGCCCCGGCTGGGTGCGGTCCGATCGTCACCGGTCTTAGCGACAGCCATCGAGGCCGCGATGGGCGCGGCCCGAATAACCAGAAGGAATATGAACATGGCAACCATCGGTAAATTCGCCTCCACCGAGAACGGCTTCACCGGCTCCATCCATACTCTGGCCGTCAATGTCAAGGCACGCATCACCCGCGTCGAGAACCCCTCCGATAAGGGCCCTCAGTTCCGGGTTTACGTAGGTAGCGCTGAACTAGGTGCCGCTTGGCAGAAGACCTCCGGCGAAGGCCGCGATTACCTGTCGGTCAAGCTCGATGATCCTAGCTTCCCGGCTCCGATCTACGCAACACTGGCCGAGGTCGAAGGTGAGGATGACCTCCAGCTCATTTGGTCCCGTCCGGGACGCGACTGACGAGATCAAGGGGCTCCGTCAATGGCGGAGCCTCATGTCAGCTTTTGGTCGAAAACCGAAAACACGTCGGCATACTTACGCTTAACCGAAACTGAGGTCGCTTTCGGTCTTTATCGTGACGACAAAAGCATTGCAGTCGGACGTGACCCTTCCCATCGTGAGTTTATGCCTTCCATACAATAAGAAGATTGGGTCTATCGCTACATCACCCGCCGGGCACATGTCGCAGTTTAGCACCAAGGTTCACGCGTGCCACTCCAGGTTCTCGCAAGGCCTTCGGAGAAAAGGATGTCACCGAGGCTGCGGCCATCCCGAACCAGCACGCGAAGATTGCGACCGTATCGATCCTTATCTCTACCGGGCCACGCCTGAAGCTCGAACGGACCATCGTTGATGAGTTCCATCAATCGTCCCGTGGCCTTGATACCGAGTGAAAGTTCGGAGGCACATTTTGGTCCTCTTACCTCAGGCGTATCTATGTCGGCGATACGGATCTTCTGGCCCTCCAGCCGGATCGTATCACCATCGACGACACATGTTGCACGGTTGCCGGTCTCGCAGTTTCGGATGAGCTGGGAAGGTTTGACCTTGGTCGTGTGCGCTGCTGCATTGTTAACGATCAAGCTAATGACAGCTAATGCAGTCATCACCGTCACCGGCACCGCTTTGGACCGCAAGTTGGTAAAAGACCAACTAAGACTATTACCTCGGTGTTGTAATCCCATGTCACCATTCAACAGTTGTTTTGAACTGCCTCTCCTGTGGCAGGCAAGACGAATGAACAGCCGTGACGACGCTTTCGTGAGAGCTGGTGGGCAAACGGGCTGACCGCATCGCTTTCGACTGCGATGTGATGAACCTTTAAGTGCCGCTGGTTCCGATAGGTCCAAACTCCGTATTAGAGACATTTGCCAAACCAGTCCGGCTCGGTGGACAGGGCGAAACGATAGTTGTCGTCGTGGATATTCGTCCAAAGAGAGTTCTATGTGAACAATCCGCCCGTTTATTGAAGTCACTAGTCCGTTGTTCCACCTTGGGTAGACAGATCCATGCGCAATATGAGCAAGGGCCGTATTGGTTCTCGCTCATTTGGGTTACGATCTCTCCTCATCATCACTCCGCACCTTCGTAGGCAATCCGATCGCTCTGGTCTCACGGCTCAACCCTCTTTGCGAAACACATGCCATCATATCCTTGCGCCTGAACCAGATCGCGCGACCGCATCTAAGCGGCGGGTTGCCGGCGGTAAACACTATCTGTTCGTCGGCACGCATGCGCAGGACTTCGTGCGGCTGGATAAGTGACCGGGCGGCAAGTTGCTTCGAGCGGGTGCGAGATGATCCGCGGGATTGGAAGCTGCGACTGAGCTGGTCGATCTCCACCGTGGTCATACCGCAACGCCTGGAAATATACTCGGCGGTTTCTGGATCATTGATCGCTGCAAACGAGATCCAGCTGGCGCTTTCGAACCACTTGCTTGATGCATCACGCCCGCCATAGGTTTCGCGCAACTGCCCTATCGATTGATAAATCATCGTCAGCACTATGCCGTATTTGCGACCTGCGTCACGTGCCGTCTCCAGAATGCGCATGTAACCAAGCCGGGCGACCTCATCGAGAAGGAACAGGGCGCGGCCATCCATGTGGCCGTCTCTATTGTAAATGGCGTTGAGCAATGATCCGATCACAACGCGCGCAAGACCGGAATGGGTTTCCAGTGTCTTCAGGTCTATATTGACGAATATATCGGTCTTTCCCTCCGCAATGTCGTGCGTGCGAAATGTCGCACCTGACACAAGTGCCGCGTAGTTCTTGTAGGAAAGCCAGTGTGTTTCCTTGATGGCGTTGGCATAGACCCCGGAGAAGGTTTCCGCAGTCATGTTGACGAAGGCTGCGACGTTTTCCTTCACGAACTCCGAACCGGAACTCGCGTGAATGTCTTGCAGCCGCTGGCGAAGTTTTGGCTCAGGTTCTGAGAGATTTGTGCGCACCTGACGAAGCGTCTGTTGCTCTCTTGGTGTGTGGCCCGACAAGCAAACGTCGGCGATGATTGCCGTCAGAAGCTGCTGGGCGGACGCTCGGAAAAAGTCGTCCCGTAAACCGGTAGCTCTTGCGCTGTCACTCATGATCCATGATGCAACCGATGCAATATCCTCCTCTCTGGTTCCTCCGTACTGGCCGACCCAATCGAGCGCGTTAAATCCGGTCGTGGGATTGCGCGGATCGAGTATCCTGATCCGCCGACCGGCGCGTTCACGGTGTTTTGACACCATCGGTGCGACCTCGTTCGATGGATCCAGGATGACGAGTGAGCCTCCCCATTTGAGTGCGGTTGGAACCGTTACCGAGCTCGTCTTGAACCCGCCTGATCCGGCAAACACGATGCCGTGAGATGAACCGAAGGAGCCATCAAAACAAAGCAGTGGTGATCTCCCCCCTGCCCCCCAGGTTTCTTTGTTATCGTTCCGGAATGGCACCGCCGCAACACTGTCAAGATCGACCCTGTATTGTTCGCCAACCACAATACCGCCGGTATCAGGCAACAGCGTTGCAGCTTGAGTAAGCGTCATCCAATCGGCCTCCCCGTGCAGGGCACGTCTGCCGATGATCCGTCTTGGTGTTGCCCGCGCAAAGGCAGCATTGCCAAGCATTGCGACGCGGATGGCAAAACAGCCGGACATCATTGCCGCGACCGCACCGATCACCGTGGCCGGGTCGAGATACGTTATCGCCGATGTCCCTGGATAGAGCTGCGTTGAGATGCTCGCAAGCCGCATGGTCTCTCGCGCGGCCGCAATCACAATGGTCCCGATGTTTGCGATGATCACTCCCCAGGCGGCAGCGCGAATGCTTGATGAACCGGCTGTTGCAAACAGGAGGATCACGCCGGTTGCTGCTGCCACCACATAGGGTGCTGCGATACCGATCCGCCCCAGAGTAAGCCTCGCCGCTTCGGTTTTGCCAAAGCCGACAAGCCACACCTCGATCCCCGTCAGGAACAACACTGTGACGATCATCATTGTGACGGGAAGTCCAGCGAGCAACATCTTAGTCGCTTTCATGACCAAACGCCTTTGCACCGACTACCGTCAGGCGAGTACGCTCACCTTCATCGACCGCCAATCTCTGCCGCAACTCGATCAGAGCGCCAAGCAGCAGAGCCCGTTTCTCAAAACGCAGACCGGCTTTGACGATCAGGCCGCCAAGCTCGATCTTGTCACGGGTGTCTTTCTTGCGCGCATGCGAGATCGCGTTTCTCCTCATCCGCTCAAACCTCACCAGTGCTGCCCTCAGACGCGCCAGGCGTGTCCGCTTCGGGATACTCGCTGCCCTTACCGTCTGTCCCTTCTCGTTTCCGTCCGCTCGTAACGGGCTTTCCCGCGCGAAAGCGTCTGCCCAATTCCTCGAAGGCCTCCTGCAGGTGTGTCTCGTCAATCTCGATGTCGCCAATCCCAGCCTTTAGTGCAATGCGCCCAATGCGCTCGGCCTCTCTCGTCTCGGCTGCCTTTAGCTGGTCCTGCAGCTTGGCGATTTCCTGCCGGATCCTTGATGATGGTTTCTTCATTTCCGATTGTCCCTTGACGGCATTGATCGTAATTTATGCCATCATGCTCCGTCAGATCGGCGCGCCGATCCACTGACAGAAATGCGAGTAGGCGCAGCCTACGCTTTTGCGCACCATCCCGACCGTTCGAAGGACGGATCCGAAGGGCGCAATTATACGTCGCTATGCGACGTGTTGCTTTAGACCCTGGCGGGGCCATCCGATCCTGTCGAACACCTCTGATGATGTTCGAGCAAAGGATCTTTTGTCGTTATGGCCGTCCCGCACTTCTCAGTCAGCATCGTTGCACGTGGCTCCGGCCGCAGTGCCGTGTTGTCGGCGGCCTATCGCCACTGTGCAAAGATGGAATATGGGCGCGAAGCCCGAACAATCGACTACACCCGCAAGCAGGACCTCCTGCATGAGGAGTTCGCCATTCCCGCCGATGCCCCTGAATGGCTGCGCGAGATGATCGCCGATCACTCCGTCTCAACTGCGGCTGAAGTCTTCTGGAACAGGGTCGAGGATTTTGAGAAGCGTTCCGACGCACAGCTTGCCAAGGACATAACGATCGCCCTGCCGATCGAGTTGTCACGGGAACAGAACATCGAACTGACAAGGGACTTCGTGGCAGATCACATCACGACGCGTGGCATGGTCGCTGACTGGGTCTATCATGATGCACCTGATAATCCGCATATCCATCTGATGACCACATTGCGACCGCTGACCGAAGACGGGTTCGGGCCAAAAAAGATTGCGGTGACAGGTCCGGATGGCAAGCCGCTTCGCAATGATGCCGGCAGGATTGTCTATGACCTCTGGGCCGGTGGCATCGACCACTTCAATGCGCTACGCGATGGCTGGTTCGCCTGCCAGAACCGTCACCTTGCACGTGCCGGTCTTGATATCACCGTTGATGGCCGCTCATTTGGAAAGCAAGGCATCGATCTCCCCCCGACCATTCATCTGGGCGTCGGCGCCAGGGCCATCGAGCGCAAAGCGAACGGGGATGGAAAGGCAGCCGAGCTTGAGCGGCTCGAGCTGCAGCAGGAGCGTCGTGCGGAGAATGCCCGCCGTATCGAGCGTCATCCCGATCTTGTGCTTGACCTGATCAGTCGCGAGAAAAGCGTCTTCGATAGTCACGACATTGCAAAAATCCTGCATCGCTATATCGATGATGCCGCCCTCTTCCAGAGCCTGATGGCACGCATTCTGCAAAGCCCGCAGATCCTACGGCTTGATCGCGAGAGGATCGACTTTGAGAGTGGTGCGCGGTCGCTCGAGAAGTACACGACGCAAGAGCTGATCCGGTTGGAAGCGGGCATGGCAGCCCAGGCGCTCTGGCTGTCACGACGATCATCGCACGGCGTTCGTCAGTCAGTGCTCGACACTGCCTTTACCCAACACACCAGACTCTCCCAGGAGCAGAAGACCGCCATTGCCCATATTGCCGGGCGGGAACGGATCGCAGCCGTTGTCGGGCGCGCAGGTGCGGGAAAGACAACCATGATGAAGGCCGCTCGTCAGGCATGGCAGGCAGCCGGTTACCGCGTGGTCGGTGGCGCACTGGCTGGCAAGGCTGCCGATGGTCTGGAGAAGGAAGCCGGCATTGTCTCGCGCACGCTTTCCTCCTGGGAACTTCGCTGGAATGAGGGTCGTGATCAGCTTGATGACAAAACGATCTTTGTTCTCGACGAGGCTGGCATGGTGTCGTCACGGCAGATGGCGATGTTCGTCGAGGCGGTAACGAAGGCTGGCGCCAAACTCGTGCTGGTTGGTGATCCCGATCAGCTTCAGCCGATCGAAGCAGGTGCTGCATTCCGCGCCATTGCCGATCGTATTGGATATGCAGAACTTGAGACGATCTATCGCCAGCAGACACAATGGATGCGCAATGCATCACTTGATCTGGCGCGTGGCAATGTGGAGGCCGCACTGCGAGCCTATGACCAGGCCGGGCTGGTCCAGACTGCTTTGACACGTCAGGATGCAATTGAGGCGCTGATCGAAACCTGGAACCAGGAGTTTAAAGATCAGTCATCCTCCCTGATCCTCGCCCATCGCCGTCGTGATGTTCGTGAATTGAACGAACTGGCCCGTGCCAAATTGGTCGACCGTGGCATTGTCAGGGAAGGTTTTGCGTTCCGTACCGAGGATGGGGTTCGTCATTTTGATGTCGGCGACAGGATCGTCTTCCTCAAAAACGAGGGCAGCCTAGGGGTCAAAAACGGGATGCTGGCCAGGGTCGTGGAAGCAGGCCCGGGCCGTGTCGTGGCAAAGATCGGTGACGGTACGAACCGGAGCCAGGTCACTATCGAACAGCGTTTCTATAACAACATCGACCATGGCTATGCGACCACAATCCATAAATCCCAGGGTGCCACGGTTGATTGTGTAAAGGTCCTAGCCTCAAACACGCTGGACCGTCATCTGACCTATGTCGCGATGACGCGGCACCGTCAGACAGCCGAGCTCTACGTCGGCACGGAAGAGTTCATCGGCAAACGCGGTGGCATTCTCGTCGACCATGGTGCTGCACCCTATGAGCACCAACCGGACAACCGCAAAAGCTACTTCGTGACGCTCGAACAGCGTGATGGCCAGCAGCACACCCTATGGGGTGTTGATCTGGCCCGTGCGATCACGGATGCCAAGGCAAATATCGGTGACCACATCGCACTTGAGCACAAGGGTTCACAGCCGGTCACACTGCCAGATGGTACAACAGCCGAGCGCAACAGCTGGCATGTTGTACCGCTGCATGAGATTGCCATGGGGCGGTTGAAGCAGCGCCTTTCCCGTGACGGATCCAAGGAAACCACACTCGATTATCAGCGGGCGTCTTCCTATCGCGCCGCGCTGCGATTTGCGCAGACGCGCGGCCTCAACCTGATGAATGTCGCCCGCACGATCGCCAGAGACCGGCACGCATCGACCATTCTGCAAAAACATCGGTTGCAGGATCTGGGAGATCGGCTTGCAACCATTGGCGCAAGGATGTGGCGTGAGATCGACCTTGCGATGGGCGTGAAAGGCGCCAGCAACACCACTCATCCCTACACTGCAATCAATCCGAAAAGAGAGGTCAAGCCAATGGTGTCCGGTATCACCCTTTATCCCAGGAAGATCGAGCAGGTGGTTGATGACAGGGTTGCGGCCGACACTGGCCTGAAGACACTGTGGGAGGAAGTGTCGATGCGTTTCCATCTTGTCTATGCCGAGCCACAGGCAGCGTTTGCAGCCATCGACATCAATGCGATGGTGCGCGATCAGGCGATAGCGACAGAGAAGCTTGCCAAAATCGCCAGTAGGCCTGAGACGTTCGGCGCACTCAAGGGCAAGACAGGCTGGTTTGCCAGCCGAGCTGACAAGGCCAACCGTGATCGGGCGTTGAACAATGTCACAGCACTTGCAGCCAGCATCAGTGACTACCTGCGTCAGCGTAGTGAGGCGGAACAGCGTCATATTGCCAACGAGACCACTCGCCGCGACAGGGTCGCGATTGCAATACCTGCACTTTCTGAGAATGCCAAAGCTGTCCTTGAACGTGTTCGTGAGGCCATCGAGAGAAACGATCTGTCGGCAGGTCTAGACTATGCGCTGGCCAACAAGATGATCAAAGCCGAGCTTGATGGTTTTGCCAAAGCAGTCTCGGAGCGTTTCGGTGATCGGACGTTCCTGCCGCTCGCAGCTAAAGACAGCGATGGCGCGACGTACCGGCGTGTGACGTTAGGCATGAACACCGCTCAGAAAAAAGAGGTCGCCCAGTCCTGGAACACCATGAGGACCGCGCAGCAACTAGCCGCCCATGAGCGGACAGCCACAGCACTCAAGGAAGCAGAGACACTCCGGCAGACAAAGAGTCAGGGAATGGTGCTAAGATGATAATACGGGTACCTGCTGTTTGCTCACTTGCACATAAGCGGTACTGGGCGTTGTTCTGGTTCGGCATCCCCGCGTTGATCGCATTCGCGACAACAGTCGGATTAGGCATGGCCGGTTTCCGTGTCAATTTTACACCCAGTGAACCCCTCGGCCTCTGGCGGATTGTCGAGCTTGACGGAAAACTCCGGATCGGTGATCTCGTCTTCATTTGCCCGCCGCTAACCGACTCGATGCTCGAAGCACGAGACAGGGGCTATTTGCGGCGTGGTCTTTGTGCTGGTGGCTTTGCCCCGCTGATCAAGACCGTTGCCGCAGTATCAGGTCAGACAGTTAAGGTCAGTGAGGAAGTGTTCATAGACGGGCAACGGCTGTCTCATTCGCGGGTAGCGAAGATTGACGGACAAAGTCGTGCGATGAAACCTTACGAAGGTGGCGTTGTGCCGCTCTGTGCTATCTATCTGCATTCTGCGTTTTCGAGTTCGTTCGACTCTAGGTACTTTGGTCCACTCCCAGTCGAGGGGGTCCTTGGTTATGCGCACGAGGTTTGGACCTATGCGCCTTGAGCATCTGCACGTTGTCCTACTCGTCGTTGCTTCAGTAATGACCGGATGGATCGGTTGGAGTGGACATATTTTTCTCGTTCCAGTCGCAGTCGCTTTTCCCATTCTGTGGTCGTTTGCCGAGACACGCTGGCAGGCAGGGCTTGTCGCTGCTGCCTACTTTCTTGCCGCGTCGCGCGGATTGCCGTTGGGCGTTGCGAATTTCTATCGTCAGGATATCTGGCAAGGCATTCTTTTATGGCTGATCGCGTCGTCGGCGTTCGTGATCTCTTACACGGTGGCTTGGACCGACCAACGCGGCTGGCGAAAGCCTGCACACTACCTCATCGCTTCAGTTGCCATTGCTGTTCCACCATTAGGCATTACGGGATGGGCTCACCCACTTACCGCCGCAGGCGTTATCTTCCCAGGCTGGGGTTGGTGGGGGCTGGCAGCAATGGCAGCAGGTCTTGGCGTCATGACAACGCGCCATCGACCTACCGCGGCCGTGGTCATGATTGGCTTATGGCTATGGTCCGCCGCTCAGTGGACGATTCCTATTCAAATTGCATCCTTGATTGGTGTCGATCTGGAAATGGGAGCATCTCTGGGACGCGATTTTGGCTTAACGCGGCAACATGACCTGATCGAAATCGCTCGCCATCAGCAACCGGGTACAACAGTTGTTCTTCCCGAGAGCACGCTTGGATTCTGGACGCCGACAATCGCCCGTTTCTGGCAATCAAAACTAGCGGACACCGAAATCAAGGTGATTGCTGGCGCGACGATCATAAATGAAGTCGGCTACGACAATGTGCTTGTTCATATTTCCTCGAACAGCAGTGAGATCGTTTATCGTGAACGCATGCCGGTCCCCGTGTCAATGTGGCGGCCATGGCTCCACTCATCTGATGGCGCACGCGCGCATTTCTTCGCGAATCCAGTCGTCGATGTCGATGGCCTGAAAATTGGTCCGCTTATCTGTTACGAGCTGCTTCTTATCTGGCCCGTTCTACAGTCGGTTCTTCACGGCCCTGATGTCATCATCGCTGTCGGCAATGGTTGGTGGACCAAAGGCACTTCTATCCCAGAGGTGCAGCGCGCCAGCGCCGCTGCCTGGGCTCGCTTGTTTACCTTGCCACTCGTTTTGTCGTTCAACATATGAGAGGGAGAATTGTATGCTGGAAGTTACCTTCATCAGAGAATGTGCCGACCCGTCATTGGAGCCACCGATTATTGAGCAGTTCATTCAAACGGTCGGCTCTACCGATCCGTTGTCGATCACGGTGAAATCGGCAGGTCGCCTTATACCTGTTACCAAACCTCGTACAGCTGAGGAGGCCGTGGAGTTAGTCCGAGACAATGCAGGAACCTCTGTTGTTCGTGTAGGTCTGACACAGTTTCCGGCTGGGATAGGCGTAAAGGTTGCGTCTGAACTGAAAGCCGATCTAGTGGAACCTTGTAACAATCTTCGTGTGGGCACGGCGATGTTTGCGAAGAGCCTGCATATAGTGACGCGCTGGTATGGAAATCCGACCAGCGAGGAGTCATTTCCGCGATGCGCTTCACGCTTGGCAGACGGGCGAGTTTGAAGGCGAGAACGTTTTTCATGCCGAAAATGCGGGTGGCATGGTCGTTCAGCGGTCGGTTGTTGAAAGTGATACTGCTGACGAGGTTGAGACGGACGGAATTGCTGACATACCGGATGAAGCTCCGATCAAGCCCGACAACGCGGGTATACCGATTGATCTCCCAAGGATCGGGGAGTCAGAAATAGAGGGCTGAACCCCGCTCAGCGCGTGGAGCGAATCTACACCTTTTTCTCAACTGGCTGGCGGCGAACAGCGGATGAGGACCGCCGCCTCGCCTTCGACGCTGATCTCAATCACCTCATTCAGGAGTTCGTCACCGCCGGCAACCTCCTCGACGATAGGTGTTAATAGGTTACGCTGCAACGCAGGAACGACTTGAGGTCCGATATGATCAATCCGGCGTGGATTTCCTTGCTACTGTAGAGCTTCCTAAAGTCACGCGCGTTGTTGGTGACGAAAGTGTAGTCCTACGCAACATTGCGCCCCATCAGATCCCAATCCTTTTCTCCGCACAAGCCTAGCCAATTATATGAAAACCGTCTTGGCCATTGTCCCGAGCAATGGCCAAGAGAGACGTGTGCAGGCATTGGTCGATGATTAACTTCACAATATCAGCTGCCGGTCGAACCGTCGTCAGCCTTTAGCAGCGAAAGCCGCGTTGACGATTTCACGGTGGCGCCAAGGTCGGAAAGCTTGCGAGGTCGACCCCGTGCTGGCTGAGCAGAAGTCTAGATCTCGGCAAGTTCGACGAAACGTACGGTTCGCGAAGGATACCCCTCAACAATCTCCTCGCCTGCGCGATTCCGTGAAGGGTTATGTTCGAAGGATTTCGGCGTTCACGTTCGAGGCCACTAAGGTACTGTTGACTGTAGCCGGAACGCGCTTCCGCCCATTTCTAAGTCACGCCTTTTCCGACGGAAACGGGCACAACTCCAGCAAACCAGTTTACGCATACCCATGCGCGGAAAGATCGCCATTTGCACCCGTTTATCAATATGTAATAGGTGCTCAATGCATTTACTGTCTTTCAGCAGCCACAACTGCCGTATATTAGAGTAAAAGGGTATTATTGATCCCAGCCTCAAACCATTCCGATGGACCCGTGACTGACACAAAACTCATTTTACGACCGCTCATCGGTCTGATGGACCGACAGACCCCGGAACAAGTCGAGCAGCATCTTGTAAGGGAAATGGAAAAGCACAGGCGCCTTCGCGACGAAGCTGTTGTGCTGGAAGCCCATGCAGATGAAACCAGCGCGGAGGATGATGGGGGTCAGGCTGACGCTGCATATATCACGGCAATGATCGCTGTTCACGCGCAGCAAACTGTTGTGTCGACTTTGCTGGACATACTGGGCTACTTGCCCGCGACACCAAAGAGTGAAATTCACTAAATCAAATCAGACGTAGTTCTTTCGCCATTGCGGTTGCTTGAGGCAATGTCGTAGCGCCCAGAGCTGCCTTTGCGTTACGAAGAAAAAAAGTAACATTGGAATAGCTCGTGTTCTCAATGATCGCGATCGCCTTCATGGATTTCCCCTCGGCTGACCAGCGTAGGCAGGTTAATTCGTTTGCTTTCATTCGAATGGGCGTCCGGTGTGTCGGCTCAACACCGAGTCGTTCTAAACGGGAGTGAAGTTGGGCAACAGCCGCTGCTGCCAAGGCAGGATTGATTGCTGGCTCGCAGGGGAAATTTACGCAGTCAGAAGCTAGGGTCAGCATGACAGTGTGCCCGAATGCGATCTTAATCGGGATTGTAATGCCGGAGCGGATCCCAAATTCGGCAGCCTCGCCATAAAACTTCCGGCGCGTTTTGGACATTTTCAGAGACGTGACATTTGACCAAGTGAAAGCCTCGTGCCGCCCTCGGGCGTGTTGCACAACCGGGTCAATCGAGGCGTAGCACTTGTTGAAGTACCTTTGCTGCCATTCAACGTCATAATTGGAGATCGCCGACTGCAATTCCGCTTTTAGATTGAGGTAGGCGTACGCCTTAAAACCCCGTTCCCGACTGAGTTTTTCTAAGGTAGCCTTCATCGTGGCTTCATCGTGTACCAGGGCGACTTGGTCGGTCAAACGTTCAAACCATTGGTTCAATTCACGGCCTCCATAAGTGAGCGTATGAGCGCAACAAAGTTGCAATCACAGACAGCATGCCCTTTTTTGAGGGCGCGGAAACTCCAGAAAATCGCGCAACGCAGCTTGGTCTACGCGGAATGTCAGTATCTATAATAAAATAAGCAACGCAAGATTGTGTTTTATTGCACCACTTCACTTCCGTAATTGCAACCATTTGAAGCGGCGTTTTTATTCTAGTAACGGCTTCGTGAAGGGAAGATTATGTCCTGATCCACGAGCACGTTGAACTGGTAGCCCGGGCGGATACTGATGGTTGGTTGGACGTTCAGATTTTTTGAGATTGTCTGCTCGGCCACTCTTCCGAAGCTCTCGGCAAAATTCCGGCGCGCTGCATCAGAAGCCGTGTCCTGAGTAGTCAGGGTCGAACTCTCCGGCATCGACATATCGATCCCTGTGCCGATGATAGCGACAAGTGCCGCAGAGCCAAATGTGCGCCAGAGATGGCGGTCGACCTTGTCCCTGAAACCGCCATAGCCCCCCGCATCCGTGCCGGACATCCCTCCTATATGAAGCGTTGAGCCGTTCGGGAATACCAGATCAGTCCAGACGACCAGCACGCGCTCTTGGCCAAAGGATACTTTGGAATCGTAGCGGCCAAATAGCTTCGATCCCTGGGGGATGAGCAGTCGGGAGCCGGTGGCACTGTCATATACGTTCTGGCTGACTTGCGCCGAAATCCTGCCCGGAAGGTCGGAGTTCAAACCCGTGATCATGGTGGCGGGAATGACCGATCCCCGCTTCAACTCGTTGTGCGAGATCTGCGGCACCACCCGGTTCGGCAAATAGCCAAGTTCTTTGATGTCCTGGTTGAAAAAGTCCTCCTTCGAGATCTGACCGTTTTGATCTGCGTTCTGTCCGAGCAAACCGGACTTCATCGCTGCGCTGTAAAGATCAGACGTGCTGTTCGTCGTGGCATTGAGCGGTTGGCGGACGTCGGCCCTGGTTTCGGAGGCGCTCTTCTGTAACTCGGAGACATCAACTTTGAGCGGGGAGTCAAGCGCTGTTGCCCGTGCCTGAAGTCTCGCCATCCTCTGACGCTGCCCTTCGCGAAGGATCTGCTCCTCCTGCTCCCGCTGCAGCCGAGCCTTCCACTCGGCTTCCGGCTCGAGTTGCGATCGACGTCCAGCCCGGACCTCGTTCTGCCGCTCCACGACGGCCTCTCTCGTAGGCTCGCGTTCGACAACGACGGGCGTCGGCTGAAACACTTCGCGTTGCTCCGGTTCGCCTATGATCCCGTCAGTCACGCCTCGTTTCAGTTGATCGCCGAATGTGGTCGCCGACGACGCGGAGGTGGTGTCGAGCTCGTTCCCACGGTTGAAGGAAAGACCGCGCCACGACAGGCCGACGATGACGACGCCGAAGAATAGAACGATGATGACGATCGCGACGATGATCGGCAGGCGATTGAGGCGTCGCATATTCTGTTGGTCGTCGGAATTGCCCGCCGTGCCGAGCTGGAGCGATTGAACCATGGTTTCCCCTCCCCTCAGTTAGGCTGCTTGATGGTAAGCGGACTGGCGGGCGTCGCACCCGCTGACGTCGTCGTGTAGGCACGGCCGAGCGCGATGACCGGTGTGCTAACACGCGCCAGGACCTGTCCGTCGAAGCTGTCGATCGACCATGCAACCTCGACGGCCTTCTGGTCCTTGCCGATCTTGCCGTCGGTGACAACGGTGTATCCCCATCCCTTCACCGCGGCCTCGAGAGCGGCGGCGTATTCTGAGGTGTCCTTATCCATCTTGAGGATCGTGGTGCCGGCCGGGCCAACGTGTTCGGCGAGGCGGCTTGCCATGTCGTCGGCGATGGCGCTGGCGGTGGCGCCAGTGACGGCAATCGGGGTGGAACTGATGGTCAGCGTTTCATCGGCAGTCTGACAACCGGAGAGGATAGCCGTGAAGGTGATGGCGGCGAGGGTCTTTCTCATTCGTCAGCCTCCCCGCCGGATTGTGATTTTCTGCTGTCGCCAGCCGACCCCGGAAACCAATACTCCCTTGTCTACAGCGTAGTCGACGATCATCATGTCGTTCTTCATGCGATAATTGACGATGCGGTTCTGGCCACCGCTGACGACGAACAGCACAGGTGCGTCCTGCCCTGAGATGGACCGGGGAAACTGAATGTAGGTCTTCGCACCATCGGAATAGACGCGCTTCGGCCGCCATGAGGCGCTACCGCTGATCGCGTAGGAGAAATTCAGCTTGTCGGGGGCGGTTCCCGGAATGCCGCCGGTCTCCAAACGGGCATTGATGTCGGCCAGCGTTGTCGAGACATCTTCTGGATATTCAAAGCCGATGCGGGCCATGTATTGGCTAGGGTGGGATTTAAGCTGGATATGGTAGGTTCGCCGCGAGGTCGTGACGACCATCGATGTGACAAGGCCGGGCTCGGATGGCTTGACGATCAGGTGGATCGCCTGCCCGCCAGTCGCCCCTGACGTCGCCGGCTCGACCTTCCAACGGACGGTGTCACCGACAAGCACATCACGGACGATCTCGCCGCCTTGCAGCTCTATATCGCAGACCTGAAGCGGCGAGCACACCACCGAGGGCTGGGTCTCGCCGAACAGGAAGATAACCTTTCCATCGGGCCCAGTCGTAACGAGACCGGGCGTCCCGCGCCACTTTCGCGAGATGTTGGTCCCCTTCACCTCATTCGCTGTCATGCTCTGCGCCATTGCGCATTCGCCAAGGACAAGTCCGGCCATGCAGCCGACGGCCGCGATCAATCCTGTTCTGTGCATGTGAATTCCCCTGCCCTTAAAGCTGTGCGGTCCAGTCGAAGTCCTGGACATAAAGACCAATCGGGTTGAGGCGGATGATCGCCTCGTCCTGTGGTGCGGTCAGCGCGACGGTCGCGATGCCGCGAAACCGGCGCGTGTCGGTTTCTTTGCCCTTGCGGTCGCGTTCGTATTCTGTCCAGTCGATCTGGTAGGTCTGATTGGAGAGTGCGACGATGTTGTTGACCTCGATGGCGACGGTCGACGTCTTGGCCTTCTCGAACGGCGAGTTGCCACGAAACCAGGCGTTGATTTTCTGGGTCGAGGGATCGGATGTCCTGAGAAGCGCATAGGTTCGGTCGATATACTGCTTCTGCACAACCGCATCCGGCGTAATGGACTTCAAGCTGGTGATGAAGTTGCCGAGTGTCGCGCGGACAACGCGGGCATCTGCATATTCGATCTGCTGGGGGAAGCCGACGGTCACCGAGGTACCGAGCTTGTCGACCTCGACAATGTACGGCACGAGCTTGACCTGCGTGCTGAGGTACATGGCGTAGGTGAAGCCGATCACGGCCATTGATAGTCCAAGAATGCCGACGATCCGCCATGCGCGCGCAGCCTGGATATAAGATCCATATCGTTCCGTCCATTCCTGCCGCGCGGCAAGGTAAGGGCTATCGGGGGGCCGGTTTGATGCCATCGCTTTCTGCCTTCCTGATGATTATTCGTCGTTGCGTTCTGGCGGCGTCTTAGAGCCGGGCTGCCCGGTGCGGCTCTGCTCGAGCTTGGCATTGGCGAGCCCCATGATCGAGGCGGCGTAGGCTCCGGGCGAACCGATCGCCTTTTCCCGGGCGGCCGAGCCGGCGGCCTTCCCAGCCGACCCGATCCCGGCGCCCATGCCGCGAAGCGCTGCGCCGGCAACAGAGGATCCGGCCGCTCGCGCGGATTGTGCTGCCGCAGCTCCGGCTCCAACGGCGCCCGTTGCGAGCGACGTTGCGCCGAGCGCAAATGAAGCGGCCTGTCCGCCATGCCGGATGGCTTCCATGCCGCCAGAGACAGACGCCCCTTGAACGACGCCTTGGATTATCGTCGGCACGTACATGGAGATAATAAATACGACCACCGATATGCCTGCGATCGCCAATGTGGTGATGAACTGGTCAGACTCGGCTGTCGGCGCTTGCGCTAGGCCGAGGAGGACCTCCGAGCCGATTTTCGCGATCATGACTAGCGCCATGAGCTTCATGCCGACGCCGAAGGCATAGACCAGATAGCGGACGGCAAAATCCTTGGTGAAGGACGAGCCGCCAAGCCCGAGCATGATCATGCCGGCGAGCAATCCGACATACATCTCTACCATCACCGCGACGAAGATTGCCGCGACCAAAGAGAAGCAGATGACGACTACGCCCATCGCAAGGACGGCCGCGATCGCAAGGGCATTGTCCTCAAACACTCCGAACTTGGCCTGCTCGGACATCTGCGATGCCACCCGGATACCGGCATCGAACACCTCGGCCGGCGAGGCGGATCCGCCGCCCGCGCCGATCTGGTAGAGAGTGTTGACGACGTCCCGCGCAAGCGTTGGTCCCTGAGAGAGAACGAATGCGAAGAAGCCTATAAACATGATCCGACGGACGAGTTCTGCGAACCAGCTTTCAATTGATGCTGCCTGTATGGCGAGCCAGACGGCGGCGATGCCGACCTCGATCCCGGCAAGGATCCAGAACAGCGACCTTGCCGCGTCCATGATCGTGGTTTCCCACTCCTTCGCGGCAGCGGAGACCTGGTTCTCGAGTTCTGTCAGGACATGTCCCTGCTGCGCGAACGCGGGAGTGGCGAGGATTACGCAGGCTATGCCGCCGAGTACGAAAGCCCACTCAAGATTTCGCTTCACCAGCGTGGCTCCATCTTCTGGCCGCTCGGGATCGTGGTAACGTCGGCGTTAAAGAACTTCTCTCGACGGGCCTGCGCGAGATCCTTGTCCGTCTGCTCGGTCTGCAACCATGTTCCCATCATAGTCATGTGCTGGGAAACCAGGCCGCGTAGCTTCTGCATCTGAGAAACCTGCTGAGCTGCGATCTGGTGTCCGACCTGGAGGGCCTTCATCTGACCGTCGGCCGATTCCGACATTGATCGCAGCGAACTCATCGTACCTTCTTCCGTGTCGAACTGATCCGCTGTCAGGCTCGCTGCCTTCAGCGTGCTGCCGATCGTGTCTCGGTTCGTGTCCGACCAGGATTGGTAGGTGCTCGAGACTGTCTCAGCGTTTGGTAGGTCAGTTTTCAGGTCCGCATAGCTCTTGAAGCGCTGCTGGAGGACGTCGTCAGCATTGCCCATCGAAAACGAAATGCTCTGCCCTTGGTCTACGATGCTGCGCAGACGGTTGAGATCGCTTTCGACCTCGCCCCAGATGTGGTCAGGGAGCCGTGCCGTGTTTTGCAGCATGTTTTCGTAGATCTTGAGCTGGTTCTGAATCTGTTCTGCGAGCTGCCCTATCTGGGTCAGCTGGTTATCGACCTGCAAGCCGGAGCTTTTAAGAAGATCGATGAGCTGGGCATTGTTGGCAAGCTGTGTCCATTCGGTTGCAGCGCCCGTTGCAGATCCCGCATGTGCGGGAGCAATCGCCGACAGCGCGATTGCCGCGGTCATTGTTGCGACGATCCAGTTACTGGGCGTTGAGGTGCGACGTGGCATCGTGAACTCCTCTCGATTCAAGCCAATGGGTAGGCCATTCCTGGCCGTGTTCCGCCTTCAGCGCACGGATCCGCTTCAGATCTTCTTTTCCGGATGCGCCCACAAAGCTCAGCGCTACCGGCCCTAGCGACATATCGAAGAGCCGTCGTCCGTCTGTTGTGGCGACATAATATTCGCGCTTCGGGATGGAACTCGAGACGATCTCGATCTGGCGGTCGTTAAACCCGATCCGCTCATAGAACTCGCGCGTCCCCGGCTCGCGTGCGGCGCCATTCGGCAAGCAGATCTTGGTCGGGCAGGATTCTTTCAGCACGTCGATAATGCCGGAACGCTCGGCGTCGGAGATCGATTGGGTCGCCAGAACAACGGCGCAGTTGGCTTTGCGGAGAACCTTCAGCCACTCCCGTATCTTGTCGCGAAACACCGGATGCCCGAGCATCAGCCAGGCCTCGTCGAGGAGAATCAGGCTAGGCGAGCCGTCCAGCCGCTTCTCGATCCGATGGAACAGGTAGGTCAGAACGGGCACCAGATTACGCTCGCCCAAATTCATGAGCTGCTCAATCTCGAAGCACTGGAACGCCCGAAGCGTCAGGCCGTCTTCTTCCGCGTCGAGAAGCTGACCCATCGGCCCATCGACAGTATAATGGAGGAGTGCATCCTTGATCTCACGCATCTGTACGCCGCTAACAAAGTCGGACAGCGATTTTCCGGGCGCCGTCGCCATCAGCCCGATCTGGCGTGAGATTGCATTGCGATGGTCCGGCGTGATGTTGACGCCCTGCAGGGCGACGAGCATTTCGGTCCATTCGGTCGCCCAGGCTCGATCGCCATCTGTCGAAAGATCGGACAGCGGGCAAAATGCCAGCGCTCTCCCCTCCCCGTGCTGATCGTTGCCAATTTCGTAGTGATCGCCGCCGGCAGCAAGCGTCAGGGGAAGAAGTGAGTTGCCTTTGTCGAAGGCAAAGATCTGTGCGAACTCGTAGCGACGGAATTGAGCTGCGATCAGAGCCAGGAGGGTCGATTTCCCCGATCCCGTCGGCCCGAAAATCAGAGTATGGCCGACATCGTCGACATGCAGGTTCAGCCGAAACGGCGTCGATCCCGAGGCAACCTGCATCAGCGGCGGTGAGTTCGGCGGATAGAATGGGCACGGCGCCACCGGATTGCCCGACCACACTGAGTTCAGCGGGACGAGGTCCGCCAGATTGCTTGTATTGATCAGCGGCTCGCGGATATTGGCGTACCAGTTACCCGGCAGGCTGCCGAGAAACGCATCTGTCGCGTTCAGGGTCTCGACGCGAGCCCCGAACCCCTCGGCCTGGACGAGTCGGCGGATGGCTTCCGCCTTCTCCTGCAACGCTTCACGGTCCTCATCGAACAGGATGACCACCGGCGTATAGTAGCCATAGGCGACAAGCTGGGACGAGGCCTGGGCGATGGCGTCTTCGGTCTCGGCGACCATCTTCATGGCATCCTGATCAACCGATCTGCTCTGCGTCTTGAAAAGCTGATCGAAAAATGGCCGAACCTTCTGCAGCCATTTCTTCCGCGTGCGTTCGAGCTTCTGGCGCGCCTCTTCCGCGTCGAGGAAGATAAAACGCGAAGACCAGCGGTAGGTCAGCGGCATCAGGTCGAGATTGTTGAGGATGCCGGGCCAGCTCTCGGCCGGCAGGCCATCGATGGCGACAACCGCGAGGAACCGGTTCTCCACCTTCGGCGTCAGGCCATGCGCCAGCTCTGCCGTCGCCAGCCAGTCGAGATACATGGGAACTTCCTGCAGCCGGACCGGATGGCTCTCTCCCGTAATGCAAAATCGAACGAACTGCATGAGCTCGTCATAGCGTGCGACCCGTTCCCCTCCCCTCTCGCGGACCTCGCGGGTCTGCATGCGGGCAATCGACAGGGTGTTGGCCAGATACTGTTCGATCTCCCGGATCGCGTCGCGAAACACAAACAGAACCGTGTCCGCATAGGATTTTTTGCGGCTCTCCTCGTCAGAATATATGTATTTGCTGAGCGCCGCCTTCTTTGACTCGAGCGGTCGGTAGGTCAGAATGATCGCATGTTTGCTCTCGAAATGCCCCTGCTCCCGTCCGAAATGGGTCCGGCGCTCGGCATCGATCGCACGGGTGACAGGGTCAGGGAAATGGCACTGGCCCGGCGTGGGGTAGTCGATCGTCGGTACCCGGATGGCCTCAACCTGGATCATCCACCCCGTCCCTAGACGCGACAGGATCGCATTGATCTGCCGAGAGAGCTCATTACGTTCGAGATCGGTAGCGCTTTCAGAGTCAGGACCCGCGAAATACCAGCCGGCCATCAAGCTTCCGTCCTTCAGGAGCAGGACGCCGTTGTCGACCAAGCCAGCATAGGGAACGAGGTCAGCAAACGAAGGACCGGTTGCGCGAAAACGTTTGAGGGCAGCCATCAGGACACCTCTAGTATTTACGCCACGGCGCGGCCGTTGGCCGATAGTGGAGTCTGTAGGAAATGTGCCTGATATAGACCTGCCGCATCAGCGGATCGGACTTCGCCATCATGCGAAGCAGGCCGACGATGACGATCCAGACGGCCGCGCCAAAAAGTGCCGAGTAGATCGTCAACACGACGAAGATCAGAATGGCTGCCGCAAGCCCGGTGATCAGTACCAGCTCGCGGTCGGCACCCATCAGGAGGTTCGGACGCGACAGCGCGCGATGAATGCGATTGCGGTGGAGGCTCACGACGCCCCCTCCACCGCTCCGTCCGAAACAACTTGCGTGACCTGATCCCTTGGCAGGCCGATAGACGCGCCGGTGGCACCAAAAAGACCGACAATCGTCGTCGCGCCGAGCAGAATGCCGGCAACCAGGACGACATACATCAGCCTGCGAGCGAAATCGTTGAGCTCACCACCGAAGATCAGCATGCCGCCGGCAATCGCCACAGCGGCCAGTGCGATGTAGCCCGCGACCGGACCAGTGATGGATTCCTGGATCTGTTCGAGTGGCCCTTCCCAAGGAAGACTTCCGCCGGAACTTGCGAAGACGGGCGACGCGGCGGCGGTGGCAGAGAAGACGATCACGGCCAGTCTCAGGAAGGATTTCTTATGCTGCATCGCGGCTCTCCTCTGCGTAGGGCTCCGTCTGGTACTGGCCGCCTGCAAAGCGGGTGACGTGAAGGATTTCGCTGATGCGCCGGCCCTTGGCCGTTCGCTCGATCGAGATAATCAGGTCGACTGCATCTCCGATGACCGCTTGCATCGGCTGATGGCTGGCCTCGGCAGTCAGCTGCTCGAGGCGCTGAAGTGCGGAGCGTGCGCTGTTCGAATGTATCGTTGCGACGCCTCCGGGATGCCCGGTGTTCCAGGCCTTCAGCATCGTGAGCGCTGCGCCGTCTCGGACCTCTCCGACGATGATGCGATCTGGACGAAGGCGCATGGTGCTCTTCAGGAGACGCGACATGTCAACAGCGTCGCTGGTATGCAGACTGACGGCATTGTCTGCTGTGCACTGGATCTCGGCTGTGTCCTCCAGAATGACGAGGCGATCGTCGGGAGAGCATGATACGATTTCCGCGAGGATCGCATTGGTCAGGGTTGTCTTGCCCGAGCCTGTGCCACCGGCAACCAAGATGTTGAGCTTCGAAACAATTGCGCTACGAATGACTTCGGCATGCTTTGCCGACATCACCTTGCTCGACACATAGTCATCGAGCGGGATAAGGCGCGAAGCGCGCCGACGGATCGTGAACGATGGGCCCGAGACGACTGGTGGTAGTAGTCCCTCGAAACGGTGCCCGCCGATCGGCAATTCTCCCGAGACAATCGGCCGATCATCATCGACCTCCGAGTTCAGAACGTGGGCAACGCTCCCGATAACAGTTTCGGCGGCGGAGCGTGTCATCTCGCCAGCTGCAGTCATTCCATGGCCGAGCCGTTCGATGAACAGCTTTCCGTTGGGGTTGAGCATGATCTCGACGACATCGGGGTCGTCGAGGGCTGAGCACAGGTGGTCCCCCAAAGCGTTTTGCAGCTTGCTAACAAGCCGGGGTAGTGATCGGTTTGAAGTGCTGATCATCGGCAAGAAAGCTCCTCAGTCGGCGTCATAAAGTTCGATGAGTAGTTGCTTGGGCGCAGTAGATCAAAGCTTGACCAGTCAGCCGGCAACACACCAGCGACACTCTTCGTCTCATTGATTTGAATTGGCGGGCCAAGCCGAGTGAGTGACCATCCGGTGCGACGAAATATTCTTTCAAGACGAACGTCCGTCGCCGTTACTATCTCTCTATAACCGTGGAGGATGCTCCACTCGACAATCCCTGCAAACAGCGCGAGTGTTGCTGAATGGAGCCCTCCCTGCTCTCGAGCTGCCGAAACAACTGTATCGACGCAGAAGCGAGAGCTTTCGATCATCCTGTTATGTGCAATCAGGTGGCCGGTCTCCAGAAGCTGTGGGAAAACTTCCTTGAGCATGTTCCGTTGCATTGCGGGCAACAGCCGGGCGCAACCGACAACCGCTCCAGTACCAGCCAGGCAGAGAATGTAGGTTGGATTTAAGTCATCATATTGATCGATTTCGAGGCCTGCAGTGCAGTCCACGTCCCATGCCAGGCGACCATGAAAAATGCGACTGCGAAGTCGATACATCTCTTCAACGATCCGGATTTCGCTTTCAGTTTTCGCATTCTTTATGGCGACAACGCGCATTGCTGATATCCCCCTGACTTTGGTGACGTGGAGAGATTTGCAGCGCTCTTGAAACGAGGTCTACTACCAAAACTATTAGCGGCGAGGCCGCTCGGCTGGATCTGTTTTGCAAAAAATCGCGCTCGATCTGCAGCTATTATTATCAAATATGTGCGTTCATCGATTTATCGTGCTGGCGTGATTGTGATTTAAATTATTGAAAATATTATTATTATTTACCTGTTCGCTTGTCGTTTATGCTTTTAGTGCAGCAGGTTGAACACGGTCGCGGAAGCGTATGCGGGAGAAGATCCAAGGGTCAGGCAATTCAGACAATACGTCTCGAAGACTCTTGCGATCAACTGCGGTTGCTTTAAGTTTCTACGAAATCAACCGACTCCCAATCGGATCCCACTCTGGACAAGCTCAACGCTAAATTTCCTCAACGCGGCAGCTACGAGGACACGTAAATGCCCTAGTCAATATCCGCCGGCGCCGCATACTACATCGTCTACGCCGATGAGGTCTCGAAAGCTTCCTATGACACATAAAACTTCGCATCGCGGGCTCGTCGTTGTCGCGATCATGGCAACGATGGCGATGATCGCCATCGAAGCGACGATCGTCTCCACGGCAATGCCACAGATCGCCGCCCAGCTCGGCCAAATCAATCTCTATTCCTGGGTCTTCTCGTCCTTTCTGCTAACCCAGACCGCTACCACTGTAATTTTCGGTAAGCTGGCGGATATTTACGGCCGTAAACCAGTACTGCTGCTTGGCATCGCACTGTTTCTACTGGCCTCCATTCTCGCCGGCTTTGCATGGTCCATGCCTTCGATGATTGCGTTTCGCTTGCTGCAAGGGATCGGCGCCGGCGCTCTCCAGCCTGTCGCGATGACCGTGGTTGCAGATCTTTTCCCAGGCAGCCAGCGTGGCAAGGTGCAGGGATATCTTGCAAGTGTGTGGGCGCTGTCCGCCGTCGTCGGGCCGCTTCTTGGCAGTATCATCATTCATAATCTGCCATGGGCCTGGATTTTCTGGATCAACGTACCTGTGGGTTTACTGGCGGCGCTGTGCTTCATTTTGTTCTTGCATGAGGAAAAGCGGCCGCGCGTCGTCTCCATAGATGTCCTTGGTGCAGCTTTTTTTGCCGTCTCAATTTCAGCCCTGATGATCGCGCTCACCGAGGTGGAAGCCGGCTTCTCCAACAGCACCGTTGCGGCCTTCGTCATTTTCCTGTTTTCTCTGGTTGCTTTCATCTGGCAGGAACGTCGGGTTGACGCGCCTATGGTGGCTCCCGACCTATGGCTTAGGCGACCGATCGCCTTCGCCAATCTTGCAGTCTTTTTCGCCAGCATGGCGATCATGGGCCTGACTACCTTCCTGCCCATGTATGTACAGACCGTGCTTAACCAATCGCCGCTCGTCGCCGGCTTCGCATTGACCATGCTGTTGTTCGGCTGGCCTTGCGGTGCGACAATCGCTTCGCGCCAGTTTACCCGCTTCGGACTGCGCCCGATCATGATCGTGGGCAGCCTGTTCATCCCGGTTGGTACCTGCCTGCTCGTGCTGCTGACACCTTCCAGTTCTCCCGTGCTTGCGGCGACTGGCTCGCTCATTATGGGCTTCGGCATGGGTTTGCTGAACATTAGTGCTCTCATCCTGACCCAGGAAAGCGTGAGTGCATCCGACCGAGGCAGCGCGACAGCCTCGAACGTATTTTCGCGCAATCTCGGCAGCACGCTCGGCGCTGCGGTGCTGGGCGCGGTTCTGACCTACGTTCTGGCACATGCCAACAACGGGCAGGCGATCACGCCTGAACAATTGCGGGCCTTGCTGAACGGTACGGGTATGGCTCTTGGCGGCGGTGAGGAAATCCGCCTGGCGCTGCAGCATGCCCTTCACGCCACCTTCATCGTAATGATGCTCATCGCGGTCCTGATCGTGCCTGCATGCCTGTCAGTGCCGCATCTGAAAACATCGGAAGCAGAGCCCAAGAACGCCTAAACGTTGATAGGCGCAACGCCTCCGACGATCCTTTCCTCAATCACCCTGGCTGCTTGAACGAAGCTTGAAGCTTAAGCAATCAGGGTGAACGACACCGCGTGGTTTTGGGGAAGGACAAAGGACGCAATGGATGTCAGCTCCGAGGAGGTCCCATTCGTCTCGGAGCGGGAAAACTGAAGCTGACGTCAATGAAAATTCCGGCTTTTCACCTTTAGCGTATCGATATGCAGGTCGGGCACGAACATGTCTCTCGGCCGCACGACTTTTGGCCGGTCTCGCGAGTCCGGTCCACCACCATGGGCAAACTCATCGCCTCGTCCGGTTGGTAGCCTGAATTCACCATCGCGATCAGCCAATCCGGACAGATCAGCTGTCAGGTCAAACAGCTGCTGCGCCACCAGATGCACGACCTCACCTTCCCGCTGGATGCGACCGTTTACAGCCATCATTGAAGAACCCAGCACAACGCGTCGTCGTTTTTCAAACAGTGTCGGCCAGACAACGAGGTTGGCGGGGCCGGTCTCGTCCTCAATAGTGATGAACATCACACCTTTGGCAGATCCGGGTTTTTGCCGGACAAGCACAAGTCCTGCCGTGTAGACCCAGCGCCCGTCCCTGGCATTCATCGCATCGGCGCAGGTGATGATATTGCGATGAGACAGGTCCTTGCGCAAAAAACTGACCGGATGCTGCCGCAGGGTCAGTCCGACGTGGCTGTAATCCTGCACCACATTGTGTCCCTCAGTCATTTGCCGCAATGCCACCTCAGGCTCCTGCTGTTCCGCTATGGCTGTCATCTGTTTCTCTGCTGCCGCAGCGAATAGGGGCAGAGGTTCATCGCGCAGCGCCTTGATGGCCCAGAGCGCATCACGACGTTCGAGTTTCAATGACGGCAGGAACGCGTCAGCCTTGGCGAGTTGTACCAATACCTCCGACGGTACGCCTGATCGGCGCCACATGTCGTCGATGGATGTAAACGCCACATTCATTCTCGCCGCAACGATCCGCCCAGCATCGACACTTGCCAACCCCTTGACCTGCCGAAAACCGAGCCGAACCGCATGGCGGCCGTTGTTGCCTGCTTTCTCCAGTGTGCAATCCCAACGTGACCGGTTGATACAGACCGGCCGCACCTCGACACCGTGCGCTATCGCATCGCCAACTATCTGGGCCGGCGCATAAAAGCCCATCGGCTGCGCATTTAACAGGGCGGCACAGAATGCATCCGGATAGTGGCATTTGATGTAGTTTGAGGCATATGCAATAAGGGCAAAAGACGCGGCATGACTTTCCGGGAAGCCGTAGCTGCCGAAGCCCTCGAGCTGGGAGAACGTCTTCTCGGCAAATTCCGGCGTGTAACCGTTCTCCACCATACCGGACACAAGCTTTTCCTTGAACCGCGACACCCCGCCGGTGAACTTGAAGGTTGCCATCGACTTGCGTAACTGATCGGCTTCGCCGCCTGTGAACCCGGCGCACACCATCGCCACCCGCATCGCACTTTCCTGGAACAACGGCACGCCCAGCGTCTTGCCAAGCACGGCTTCAAGCTCTGGTGTGGGATATTCAACCGGTTCCTTGCCCTCTCGCCTTCGCAAATATGGATGCACCATGTCGCCCTGGATCGGGCCGGGCCGAACGATCGCAACCTGCACAACGAGATCGTAGAATGTCCGTGGTTTCAGGCGCGGCAGCATTGCCATCTGAGCGCGGCTCTCGATCTGGAAAGTGCCAAGCGTGTCGGCCTTGCGGATCATTGCGTAGGTTGCCGGGTCCTCCTGTGTGATATTTGAAAGATCGAGGTCGTTGTCCTTGTGCTCGCGGATCAGATCGAAGGCCTTTGCCATGCAGGTCAACATGCCAAGCGCCAGCACGTCGACTTTCATGAACTTCAGTGCCTCGACATCATCCTTGTCCCATTCGATGATCTGCCGGTCCTTCATGGTGGCTGGCTCAATCGGCACCAGATCATCAAGGCGGTCATGGGTCAGCACAAAACCACCAGGATGCTGGCCGAGATGCCGCGGTGCGCCCATCAGCTCCTGCGCCAGTTTCAGTGTCAGGACCAGCCGGCGATCATCCGGATTGAGATTGAGTTCCCGTACATTGCGATCACAAACCTCCTCCGACCAGGACCACATGCCTGACGACAGCGCCTTGATAACATCCTCGGGCAGGCCAAGTGCCTTTCCGACATCGCGGATCGCGCCCTTCGCCCGGTATCTGGTCACGGTTGCGCAGAGAGCCGCTTTCTCACGGGTATAAGTTTTGTAAATCCACTGGATCACTTCCTCACGCCGCTCGTGCTCGAAATCCACATCGATGTCAGGCGGCTCATCACGTTCCTGGCTCACAAAACGCTCGAACAGCAGATCGTTGGTTGAAGGATCAATCGAGGTGATGCCGAGAACGTAACAGACCGCACTGTTGGCGGCTGACCCACGCCCCTGACAGAGAATGCCCTGCCCGCGCGCAAATCTGACGATCGAAAACACCGTCAGGAAGTATGGGGCATATTTCATGGTGCGGATGAGGTTGAGCTCATGCCGTATGGTTTTGAGAACCTCCGGCGGCAGGCCCTCGGGATATCGATCTGGCACACACTCCCAGACATAGTGTTCAAGCGAGGCCTGCGCATCCTTGCCCGGCACGATCGCTTCCTCTGGGTATTGATAGGTGAGCTCCTCAAGCGAGAAGGTGCAGCGCCGGACAATTTCCATGCTGCGTGCCACCGCTTCGGGATAACGCGGGAACAGGCGTGATATTTCCTCTGGCGGTTTCATATAGCGATCTGCATGGCGCTCGCGCTCGAAGCCAATCTCATCAATGGTAGTATTGTTGCGGATACAAGTGACGATGTCTTGCAACTGTCGACGGCCAGGTTCATGAAACAGCACATCATTGGTAACGACGGTTTTGACACCTGAACGAGCCGCGAGGCCGACAAGCTTGTGCAACCGCATTTGATCATTTGGCCGGCGCCGCAAACAGAGCGAAACATAGGCACGATCTGCGAAGACCTCTGCCATTTTTCTCATCTGCACCGCACAGCGATCATCCGGCAGATCAGGCACCAGAATGCCAATCATGCCGGCGGAATAGGTGATCACGTCATCCCAGGTCAAAATGCAGTTGTTCTTGCCGCCACGCGATTTGCCCAGCGTAATCAGACGCGTCAGCCGCGAATAGGCGGCACGGTTTGTGGGGTAAACCAAAAGCGACATGCCGTCTTGCAGGTCAAGCCGACAGCCGACCACCAGCCTCACACCGGTGGATCGGGATGCTTCCAGCGCGCGGACAATGCCGGCAAGCGAATTGCGATCCACAACACCGACCGCTTCGATGCCGAGGAGCTTTGCGGTCTCGAACAGTTCCTGCGCCGAGCTCGCACCGCGCAGGAAGGAAAAGTGGGTGGTGACCTGCAGCTCTGCATAGCTCATGCGAATATCCCATGCACGAACCAGCGATGGGAGCCGGTTTGAGGATCAACACCGTCGCCCGAGCGAAACACCCAAAGACGCTCACCAGCTTCATCCTCGATCAGGAAATAATCCCGGACCGCTTCCATTTCCGCATTGCGTTGCCACCACTCTCCGAAGATGCGCTCCGGCCCATCAGCCCGTTTGACCTTGCGGCGTTTGCCACGCCAGACAATCGATACTGGAGGACGGTCTGGCAGCAATGCAATCGCTTCGATCAGTTCAGGTCGCGGCAATAGTCTTACCGGCCGAAGCCAGTGGCTCACCCAGACAGTACTGACCGGATCAGCCGCCGCAGATATGCGTTTGACAGAGCGCTCCGGCACGTCAGAAGCAACCGGTGCTACACGATAAACCCGGTTGCCGCGATTGCCGTAGATATCGATCAGCGGGGTGACATCCGTCATCTCGTCTTCGACCAAGGCGGATGATTTCTGGGCCTCCTCCAGCGGTTCGGCCATGACGGCGATAAGGCTCAGCTTTTCGATACCAAATCCCGGCTCGATCTTTTCCGTGCGGTCACGAAACAGTTTGGTCAGCCAGGCAACATCGCGGGCAGGTTTGGCAGTGCCGGCACGGATCGCCTGTCGCGTGCCGTCGACCTTTTCTACGATGAGGTCGGCTCGTCTTACGCCGAGCCCCTTTTTCTGCAGTTCCTCAATTAGTTGGATGACCAGCCTGCCGACATATTTGTCGATGGTTTCTGCCGCACCGATCGGCTCAGCGAAGGATCTGCTGACCTCGATCAGTTCAGCTGTGCGGATAGGATCAATCGGTTCAGCAACCCGACCGAACATCTGATCAAGCCGGCGGCCAATCTCGGGACCGAACCGCAACGCCAGTGGTGCGCGAGGTGTATTGGCCAATTCACCAATTGTCTGGAAACCGAGCGTCCGCAGATCCGTGATAACAGCTGACGGCAGACGTAACAGGGCGATGGAGAGCTTTTCCACCGCACGCACAGTTTCCCCTGATGGCACTATGACCGTATCGCGATTGATGGTGCGTGCGCAGGCATGGGCGGCACCCCAGGTATCGGCCACCGCCACGCGGGCGGTCAGCTTTTTTGCCAGAAACTGGTTGGCAATCTTGGTCACCATCGGCATCTCACCACCCTGCAGGTGATCTGCCCCTTCCGTATCCATGACAATGCCATCGCGACCATCAACCGCGACGATCGGCGAATAGATGGTCAGAGCCCAAAGGGCTATGCGCTCCAAGGCAGAGGCATCGGCAGCAAGGTCAGCATCAACAAGCATGAGACCGCGAAACAGTGCCTGTGCCTTAGCTGCTGGCATGCCGACATGAACACCGGCCTTGCAGGCAGCCAGATCAGCGGCAGATACCCAGCGTTTGGACCCGCTTCTGCTGATGACTGCGATCGCCTGTTCAGGCAAAATGGAGGGATCGGCGCGACGAATGCGATCCGTCGGCAGATCCGGTAGGTAGATCGATACGACCCGTGTCATCGCACGCCCTCACGAGAAACTCAGCACACTCACCCGCTTTCACGCGCATCAATTCCAGAAACCACTGGGCACTGCCCACGCCCGGTACTGGAAGTTGTTCCGATGGCATTACACTGACGCGCCATCTGGTTGTCGAAGCGGTCGGTTGCCCGAAATCATTGGCCTCCGTCTGTCGTCGCCATCGCCTGACCGCCAGTGCCATGGTGCCTGTCCGTTCTGCAGCAAGCTGGAGGCGACGCGAGCCAACCATTGGCAGGCGTACGAGCTCGCCGACAACGGCACCCAATCCGCCAAAGGCCAACCCCTCTTCCATGTTGGCAAGCACGTCTTCTTCACGGTCGGATTCCACAAAGATCACCCGGTCCGGATGAAGGCCCACCTGCGCGAGAGCTGGAAAAAACAGATCTGGCCGCGTCAGGCACCAGACGACCGGTCCTTTGGTTCGCGCCGCAATGCCGGCTGCAAAAAGCGCAGCCGCTGCACCATCAACCGTCCCTGCCCCGCCGCCTGCAAATTCGTGCAGTGCGCCGTAGGAAAGGCCACCGCCCGGCAAAACCCGGTCAATGTCGGCGACGCCAAACGGCAAGGTTCCGGCGTTGCGCGCCGAGTTTCTTTCCAAAGAAGCGATACGCTGGCGCAGATCTGAAATCACATGCTGGCAGGCAACAGTCATCGTTCACAGCTCCCTTTGGACATGTGTTTGCAGGTCGACATAATGTCGCAAGAATTGATGTGTTCATTGTTTGTTCCAATCGTAATCATGAGTCAAGCGGCTCAAAATTTGGGAATATTATCCTTTTTGATGGAATTTAAGCGAATAGTGATAAGAATCAAATCTGTAGCGGAAACGCAATTTATTTAAAAAATTTGCCTATCTGCATCCAGATGGTGGATAGCGGGGTTGAACGACCTCGTTCAATATTCTTGAGTTTCCCCGGATGGATCGCCCTGAGCCGAGTCTACAGCTGGCACTCAAAACATCCGCCTTGGCTATCAGAAAATAGAGCTGAGTGACGGGTGACACGGGTGGAAACCTCTTCGTTTCGACCACAATAAGGGCTCGAAAGTCACGCGGCGTAACTACTGCGACTGAACGGGCACTAACTTGAGAAATCCGCGGGCTTCGACATGGTGCTGTCTAACCTAGTGAATGGCTTAGTCCGTCAACGTACACAGAGCTTGTTAGCGGAACACAATAGCGACCGTTACCATTACACACTGCCGCCGCAGTGGGCGATGTGGAGTAAATTGCATGAATACCAGAATTTGCATCATCGGTTCAGGCCCAACCGGCATTTTTACACTTAAGACGCTGGTTGCCTCTCCAGTTCCGCTGATAATTAGCGTGTTTGATGCCGAACTTGTCGCGGGCAAGGGAACACCCTACCTGCCGGGGGCAAATGATCCGGTTATGTTGTCAAATATTCCCAGCATCGAGATACCGCTGTTGATGGAAACGCTCGTAGATTGGCTTAACCGTCAGTCCGACGACTATCTGAGCACATTCAGCATAAGCCGATCATCAATAAACGATCGCGAATTTTATCCGCGCCTAGTGATCGGAGACTATTTTCACGATCAATTTCAGGCGATCCTATCTGTTGGAAAAATCAACCGCCATCGCGTTGAGGTTTATCCCGGCCATAGGGTTACCGACATCGAGCTCGGCACAACTGATATCCGTGTTAAAGTCTCCAGCTTCGACGGGGATTTTGACGCCGTGTTCGACCATGTCGTTATGGCCACGGGTCACAACTGGCCTGAAAACACTCAGGTCAAACCCGGATATTTTGCGTCGCCGTGGCCCGCTACAGAACTGCAAGAGATCGGCCATGGCAGACTTGGCATTCTTGGCACGTCGCTCAGCGGCATCGATGCACTTCTAACAGTTGCGACCTCTTGTGGTTCATTCGTTTGTGACGACGGGGGAACATTGCAGTACGTAACAAGTGCAGGACACCAGGACTTTCACGCAACAATGATGTCCCGGAAGGGCTTATTGCCCGAAGCTGACTTCTATTGCCCACTTCCCTATATAGAACCACAAATTTGTACGTATGAAGCCATCCAAAACGAAGTCAATATCGGTTCTCAGGGCCTGCTGGATCGGGTGTTTGATCTTTTCCAGCGAGAGTTGTTGGCAGCTGATCCTGACTATTCGGCTGAAATCGGTCTCAGTCACCTGTCGGTAGACACATTCGCGGACGCTTACTATGGGCGGCGTTCAGACACTGATCCATTCGTATGGGCCGCGACAAACCTTGCGGAAGCGCACCTCAATTTCGAGCTGCAGTTCACCATTCCTTGGCGATACGCCATTCTCATTACGCATGAGATTATAGAGAAAGCGATACCACACCTCGACACAACCGATCTCACGCGTTTTAACCGGTCATTCAAGGGTATTTTTATCGATCAGTACGCGACGGTTCCACATCTTTCTATTCGTCGGCTTTTGGCACTGCGTAACGCTGGCCGATTAGACATTATTAAGCTCGGATCGGACTATGACATTGAGACCGAGGGGCTCGAACGCGGAGCACGAATCCGGACAGGCGATAGAGAACAACAGTTCAGCAGTTTCATCGACGCGACCGGACAAAGCAGCTTGTCTGTTCGTGAACTGCCTTTCCCCACCCTGTTAAAGCAACGCGGGATCCAGGCGGCAAACACGCCTGAGCCAGCACGTCGTTTCATGGATGGCGAAAGTGCCAACTTTAAAAAGACAGGTGGCATCGAGATCGACGAGGCGTACCGACCACGGGGAGCAACGGCACTTTCAAACCGACTTTACTGTGTGGCAATCCCATTCCTCTTGCACAAGCGTCCCTTCGTTCAGGGCATCACAAGTGCTGCTGAACTGGGAAAGACGGCAGCAAACGCCATATTGGCGGACATTGCGGTGGATCAGCCGCCCGTACTTCGCATGGCATAACAGAGGCTGTGGAACAGCTGAATTCGTCAAGCGTTGGCTGATAATGAAAAAAATCGGAATAGTAAAAGAGATTTGGCGCTACCCGGTCAGTTCACTGGGCGGAGAGCGGTGTCGTCGGGCGCAGGTGAATGGCTCAGGGATTTGCGGCGACCGTCAGTATGCTCTATTCGATGCTTTCTCAGGGGCAGTGGCTGCGCCCGAGAAGGACAGCCGGTGGCGACCTGCCTTGTTCTTGAGCAGCCGCATCTGTGATAATGACATTACGCAGATTTGCTTTCCCGACGGGCGTCGGATGGACGTCAATGAACGAGGGTTGCTGCCATACCTGAGGGATCATTTCGGATTTGACGTGGCTGTAGGCCAGTATGGTGAACCAACCGCCCAAAATGTTTCGCTCCCACAGGTGAGTAATCGATATGATCTGGCACCCCTCCACCTGCTGACCACTGCCTCGCTTTGTGAGATTGTAAAAACAGCTCCAGAAAGTGCTAAGGATCCGCGGCGCTTTCGGCCAAATATTTTGATAGAAACGGATTGTGAAGCAAGCTTTGCAGAGACAGATTGGCTCGGCGCGAAGTTGAGTATTGGTCCCACCACATTGAATGTCTCAGAGCCCACGAAACGTTGTGGAATGACCTTCATTGGTCAGCCCGGTCTTGAGGAAGAACCAGAAATATTGCGAAATATCGTCCGAAAAAATCGCAGGACACTCGGTGTCTACTGCGACGTGATGATCTCAGGATCGATCGAGTTGGGAGCAGCAGTCAACCTGCAAATTCAGTCGCTGAACGAAAGGCCGATCAACTGAGCTCAACTCATTGCCATAACCGATGTTCATCGGCTTTGTTGTCGGGTTAGCGATTGAAATAGTTCTGGAGAAATATAGACGCCTTCTGCGCTCCGGATGAGGAGATCGTGTGACCAACATCTGGAAGCAATGTCACTGTCACATCAAACCCAGCAGCCTTCAATTGCGTGCCGGCAGCCACCGAGGCAGCCGACGGAATAGTCTTGTCTGCGCGACCATGGATCAACAGAACGCGTGCGTCATTACTGGCAGAGATCGCCAATGGCAGCATGCCGGCAAAACTAACGACGGCGCCTACTTTCCATCTCCCATTGGCGACTGCGTCCAAAGCCATGATTGCGCCTTGCGACACACCCACGAAAGCAACGTTACGCAAGTTACCTTCGAAACCTTCTCGTCTCACGATCTCAGATACCAGTTCGTCAAAAGCACGTCGCGCTCCCTGGATGCGATCGGGACGCATAACTTGGTCATCCACTACGAACCACTGCCTCCCACCCGATCTGTGAGCGAAAGGCGCATCGGGATACACGAAGCTCGTATTCGCCAAGGTCTTTTCCCACGATTTTCCGATCGTGGTAAACTGAGTCCCCCCTCCTCTGATGCCGTGGAAAAAGATAACCAAGTGTCGGCTTTTCTGCGCGTTGGCCGGTCTTTGAGCGATCTGTGCAGTGAACAGCTCATGGGTTCGAAAAGCGGTTGGCTGGGCAACTTGACCCTGGACTGCAACTCGTCCGGGACGCTCCAACGCGCTTGCGTTGGATGAACCCACCACCAAGAAAACGACTGAAAAGATCATGCAAGTGACGAAGGTGAATACGGCGAGTTGTGATGACATCATAAGGGGCCCAGTGGAATTATCGAAACCAGTCTGACTTGCCTTTGTTCCCCTGTTCAGCCGTCACCATCGCTAACAACTGCGTGATTACATATCGCTTATTTTAGTTGTCACGACGATGCAGGCCTGATGGTGTTCGGAACATTCGATTTAGACCATCGTTATCGAACAAGAAGTCATCACACATGTCAGGAAAATTTCATGCAGCGCTTCCACGATAAGGTTATCATCATCACCGGAGCGGGATCCGGAATTGGCAAGGCAACAGCAGAGAGATTTCTGAGTGAGGGGGGCCAAGTCACACTCGTTGGCCGCACCATGTCAAAGCTGGAAGAGGTGGCGAAGCGATATTCGCCCGATCAGGTGTTGATCGTTGAAGCAGACGTATCGAATGAAGCTGAAGTAGCCGCATTTGTTGCGGGAACCAAAGAGAAGTTCGGCCGCATAGATATTCTTGTGAACAATGCAGGCGTAGTCGCCGAGGGCGACGTCGAGACCCTCTCTACTGATGACTGGCGCAAGGTGATGGCTACTGATCTCGATGGCGTCTTCTTCGCGTCGCGTTCGGCGATGCCACATCTCAAATCGTCAAAGGGTTCGATAGTGAATGTCAGTTCGGTTTCCGGGACAGGTGGTGACTGGGGCATGGCTGCCTATAACGCAGCCAAAGGCGGTGTCACGAACCTGACGCGAGCAATGGCGATGGATCATGGCAAGGACGGCGTGGGGATAAACGCGGTTTGCCCAAGCCTCACAAGCACTGGAATGACCGAGGATATAATGGGCGATGAAAAGCTTCTCGCCAGATTTAATGAGCGGTTCGCATTAGATGGGCCAGGAAAGCCGGAGGATGTGGCAGGGGTCATCGCGTTTCTTGCGAGCGAGGACGCGAGATTTGTGACGGGAGTGAACTTACCCGTAGATGGTGGCATGTCGGCCTCCAATGGCCAGCCGCCTCAATAATCCAAACGCTTCATAAGATGGTTCAGTGGTCAGGCTGATCGGCAGGAACAGTGCGATGTCAACATTTCGAATTCGCGTGATTGACCTTGAGACGGCAGGAAACGGCCAAAGCGACGTGTGCGAGATTGGCTGGCAGGACGTGGTTTTCGACAGCGCCGATGGCTGGGTCGTGTCGAGCGAACGGGGATCGCAGTTGGTTAATCCGGGTAGGCCTATATCTCCTGATACGATGGCTGTTCATCACATTCTCGACTGTGAGGTTGCCGATGCGCCCTACTGGAAAGAAATAGCGCGATCGATACTGCGTCCTGACGGCAACATTGATGCTTTAGCTGCGCATCGCGCGACCTTCGAACAGAGATATTGCACGCCGCACATGACCGGTGGCCTGCCCTGGATCTGCACATGGAAATGCGCGCTCCGAATGTGGCCGGAACTTCCACGATTTTCCAATCAGATGCTGCGTTACCAACGTATGCCTCAGGGCCTTATCCACGAGCTTGGACTTCCAGCGCACCGGGCCATGCCGGACGCCTATGTCACGGCTCACCACCTGCGAGACCAGTTGAACGCCACATCGCTCGAACAGTTGCTCGCGTGGAGCAATGAACCTGGCCTTTTGCCACGGGTGCCCACCGGTAGTAACCGAGGCAAGAGCTGGGACCGTCTCAGTGTCGAAACGCTGGCTGAATTCCTCCACGACAGAGATGTCGATGTGCGTTTCAGTGCGCAGACAGAGCTTACACGAAGAAGCGAACTGCAGCCGACCGTGGTGTCGGAACCAGTGCAGCGAACTTTGTTATGAACGAGCAGTCGCCTTCATCAAAATATCCCCACACGCCGGACGGAAGATACTTTGTCGTGCGCGGACGTTTGTGGCGAGCAAGCAATCCATTTCTCGATGAGCAGACGAAACGGCATTTGGTCAAACAGTTAATGTCAGCGCGTCGTGCGGTTCGGCAGGCTGAGGGTGATCCTGACCGTGTGGCTGCTGCACGCAGCCGCGTCGACACTGCAAAGGTGGCGCTGGGCGAGCGCGGTCCTGTGTGGTGGAACGACGAGGAACCGGATTTCAATAGGCAGCTTGTAAGAAAAACACCTTATGCCGCATGGTTTTCTGGGATCTCAAAATAGCGTAGATTTAGCAGGGGAGTACAAGGGTCACCCGACTGCCGCCTCGCAGTATCTTGATGGTCCTTTACGTACCGTTATTTTCCGGTCATGACGTGACGTTGTGGGGCTTGGGGAACATTGAATTCCGCGTTTATACGTAAACAAGCCAAAAGTTTTCCACCCGCGTTACGGATCGTAATTTATATCCCAGTCCTTGCTTGGCTTTTTGGCCCCAGGCGGCGCCTTATTTATAGTCGCATCATCTGACCCCGTGATAACGCGGGGCTTGGCACTAGACACTCCGTTGTTTCTGGATGATTTTTTGCCCCGGGCAAACTGCGGTTTGCTGTCCTGATGGATCTGCTCAATATTGTCTTTTTTCGTCATGTGTACTTCCTCCACTCGCCTCCTAACTCTGATCGTTTGACGTTGTTCCTGATTTTCTTCGCACACGCCTGAAATAAGCGCAGATCCTAAGTAACCCACCTTTTCAGTGACCACGGACGACGGAAACAGAATGAACATGTATGAGAGCCGTCAGCCCCCAACTGCAAACGAAAGCAAAAGTTTAGCGGTTTTTAGTCACCCGCAGAGAAGCTAGTCTCTTTACTGGGCTAACCCCCCAGACTTCTCATCGTACGGTGCCGTACGGCAACCAGATACACGTAAAGGCATTCCTATCCCATGTGAGGAAGCCAAGATGAGTAATCCTAAAATAATCGGCGCTACGCTACGGGTTTCGAACGAAAACGAGATCAGTTTACTCAAGGACCAGATCGCGGGATTCACCACTACACTTCTGGTGTTCGCCCGCCGGTTTGTGCGAACGGATCAAGACGCTGAAGATCTGGTACAGGAAGCAATTTTCAGGGCGCTTCGTTCCGCGCATCTTTTTACTCCCGGTACGTCGCTCAAATCCTGGCTTTTTACCATTCTACGAAATAGCTTTTGCAGTCGCTACAAAGTCGCAAAGCGGGAACACGTGGGCCTCCCACTATCGGTTCATCAATGCATGACAACCACACCAGAACAAGAATGGAAATTAGAACACGATCAGGTAATGCTCGCGATCCGGGATCTGGACGTAAGACAACGACAGGCCCTGATGCTCGTTGCGGAAGGGACAAGCTATGCCGCCGCAGCCGAGATTTGTGGCTGTAAGATCGGTACAATAAAAAGCCGCGTAAACAGAGCGCGAGAGACCTTAAAGCGAGATCTCTACTGAGCAGGTATTTCCCGCCTCATCTGGCACATTTTTTAGTACAGCGTTTAGTGCGTTAGAGCCGCGGCCATATTCCCAGCATCCACCGAATGCCCGGAGACTGGAAATTGTGCGTGCCTGAACGTGTTCAGCGTATTTGCGACATTTGTTATCACGACTGATATAAGACTGCGGACGTCCTGCGCTGACAGCGAGCACCTGATGCTGAGGAGCGAATGCACGTGCACACGCTCGTTCAAAACAAATGGCCTTGACGCTTTCCTTGGCCATCTGGGTGAAGTGAAACAGGCCGACGGAATCGGGTCAATCGGCGGACCGGCCTTTCGGGATTTTGTCCTACGGTTTCTGTTACCTACTGAGAACATTCAACGAAATGGCTTTGGCTAAAACGCGGTTGCCTGCATAAAGCCACTGACAAAAGACAAGATCAAGCTTTGTCAGTTCTCATTCACTCATGACAGAGCAACGCAGATGGCACGAGCTAGTGATACATTCGTCGGTTAGGACGATTACTGTCAAAAAGCGAAGCCCATAGATAGTCCCTCACCTTACCCATTACATTCTCAAGCCCGGCCGATTTCAACAATCCATCCAGATGACGGACGACTTTTGCCAGATGCTGTCTTCCCCCGAACTCGTTGTAGTCGTCAGCGCGTTTCATCAACGCGAATAGCTCGGCTTGCAACTGAATTCCACTTAGTCCGGCTGCGATTAAAGCCGCATCGCTCGTAGATGCGACCTTTAAGCGCGCGGCGCGAAATCTCTCTTGGGCGCTACTACCAGGGACAGCTGGATCCCCACGCCATGCATTGATCATAGCATCATACAGGTTGGACGCGAATAACCGCACACCCAGACTATCCTCGCCGGACACAACGAGTTGACACAGGAATGCCTCTGCCTCGTCAAGCAACTCGATCAACATAACGCGGCTCGACTTGTCCAGGGGCAGTGGAATGTTAATTATGGACAAGGCGTACCTCGCAATATTGGAGACCGGAATTACCTTAAGCACGACATGTGCCGGAACCGTCGAGATGATTAGTCTGAAATCCTTAATGTCTGCCAAAAAAACGCTCGACCGAAACCAGCCTTGATCCGAAAAGACTTTGCCGCTGCGTGAAAATCCATAATGCGCAATCTTGACCCATCGAGTGAAATTCTACCGCGCATTTCGTCGGGTCCGACGCGCGCAGCTGGGCTTCGTACTGTGGGCCAAGGGTCACGCGTCACTTACGCGTGTCTAGCAACTGCCCCGTCAGTTGCTCCGACAGTGTCCAAAGCCGCTCTGCCGCCTCAACATCCATGGCCCAAGACGCAACGCCCTTGTTCCCGTCAGCTTGGCTCTGCGGCAAAGCAATCTCGCAATCCTCGCAATAAACGCCGCCAATGCCATTAAGCTCAGGACGGGTTGCCGCCCAGACACTAGTAGCAGCGCCTTGTTCCGGGCTCTTGAGATCGCGTGATGGGTCAACGCGACGGTTACCGTTCTCGTCATAGACATCGAACGAGTTAATCTCGTCTTCGCTCAGATGCCGGGCAAGATCTGTTAGAATGACACCGGGGTGGAGAGAGAATGCCCGCACACCATGTTGTTCACCGCGCCGGTCGAGTCCGACAGCAAAGAGCGCATTGGCTGTTTTCGCCTGTCCGTAAGCCTGCCACTTATCGTAGGCGCGTTTTGTGAAGTCGACATCGTCGAAATCAACAGGCGCAATCTGATGGCCTCTAGAAGATACGGAAATCACACGAGCACCTTTCGCCTTAAGGAGTGCGGGCCATAACCCTGCCACTAGCCGGAAATGCCCGAGATGGTTTGTCGCGAACTGGCTCTCATGTCCATCCGCATCTCGGGCCAGCGGCGTCGCCATGACACCCGCACTGTTAACCAGGATCGAGATCGGCGTGTCGTTCGCGACCATTCTGTTTGCGAATGCCGCGACGGATGCCGGATCTGCGAGGTCCATGGTTTCGATGATCACTCTCTCGATGCCAGCAAGCGTGCGCTGCGCCTTCTCGCCGTTTCGGGCCGGCACAATGACGGTGGCACCAGCACCGGCAAGCGCTCTTGTGGTCTCGATTCCCAGACCCGAATAACCGCCCGTGACAACCGCCGTCTTGCCGGACAGGTCCATCTCCGCCACCACATCATGCGCTGTGCTTGCCGCGTTAAAACGGGATCCAATCGGTTTTTGCTCGGACATATCGGCACTCCTTTTTTGTTTGTGCTGATTTTTATATCGGATAAGATATCGGAGCCTCCAGTTCGCAAACGCCGGATTTTTGTCGTGATCGTCCAATATAATCAGGATGCTTTGTCCGATGTGCTAAGCGTGATCGATGCGCAAGCCCTGTTTACGGTACGATTTGCCGCAGGTGGCAACTGGTCAGTTGCCTTCCCACCACCCGGATATGTCAAGTTCAATGCTATCCGCCAGGGCGGCGCATGGTTGCTCTCAGACGGTGAGGCACCCATGTGGGTAAAAGCCGGAGATTGTCTCGTGGTGAGCGGCAGGGCCTTTACACTCTGTGGCGATCCGAAGGCGAAGTCGATCCCCGCGAGCGAAGTGTTCGCGGGTGGTGCTTTGGACGTTTGTGTCGGAGATGGTCGAGATTTCGTGCTTCTTGGCGGCAGTGTCAGTCTCGACACGGTCGACGGCTCCCTGTTGACTGATGCCCTTCCACCGGTCGTCGTGATCGAGCGCGAGGAGACTGGTCCCATCACTTTCCTGCTCGAACAGCTTGATCTCGAATGGAACGGTGCAGCGCCTGGCTCGCGCATAGCCTGCAACGATCTGCTTCGGTTGGTATTCATCCACGTTCTGCGCGCCTACCTGGCACGCCAGACCTCGCAGCATCCGGGTTGGCTTGCTGGACTTGCCGACGCACGCCTTGCGCCATCCATGCGGGCGATCCATTCGCAACCGGCGCGCAGATGGACAGTAGATGCACTGGCCGAACTTGCAGGACTGTCACGCTCGGCCTTCGCCGAGCGATTTCGCGCTACTGTTGGATCCTCACCGATAGATTATCTTGCCAACTGGCGGATGCGGCTTGCGGCAGCAAGGCTGCGTCGTGGCAATGAGTCATTGTCACGGATCGCTCAATCCTTCGGTTACAGCTCAGACAGTGCCTTTGCCGCCACATTCCGGCGCGTTGTTGGACAGTCTCCTGCGCGCTACCGCAGCCTGCACCGAGACCAGGCGGACGCTTAGCCGTCACGGTCCCATCATCGCATCGGAGCGCACCGCTTCAATGATAAAATCAAACACTGCTTTCACCCGCAAAAGCGGATATCTGGTCGACGCAAATATGAACTGATCGGGAAACGCGCCGACAGACGGGACCGGAGTTGCGCTGCGAAGATTTCAACAAATCGATAGAAATGCGCTTTGTCGAATATCAAGCCAAGAAAACAGCTGTTGTAACGAGGTGGGATTTTGCCCGGCTGCAGGACTTGTACCTGCCAACCGGGTCAATGTTTTTGAGCGCTCCGTGCCAATATATCAATTATACACCGGGATCGCCGTCACCCTTACCTTGCTTTCCCGACAGTCGAGAGTCGTGTCTGCCAGACAGGGCTTATGGTCAGTCCGGTGATGTCCCCGCGTATGGCAACGGAGTCAGTGACCTGTGAGATTGCCTGGATCGCGGGCACTCGATCACGATAGATTTGCTGGATTTTGGCATATTCGGCTTTTTGCTGCTCGGGTGCCATGAACAGCGCCTTATCAATCTTATTGTTGAGTTCTTCGTCGCGGTAAGAAACCCGCCAGCTCAACAGACCTGACAATTGCGCTTCGTCACTATTGTCAGGATTATGGACAATACTGCGCAGGTCACCGTCTGGATGAGAAACCTGGCCGCCACTTCGCCCTACCAACAGCTGGAATTCGCGTTTGCGCATTGGTCCATAAACAGTCTCTCCACCGCCTGTGATCAATTTTACATCCACGCCCCCATCTGACAACGCGCCCTGAATGGCGACTGATAGATTGTCAAACGGTGGCTCCGACAGAGCGTGTAAGGACAGTTGCAGTCCGTCTGGATATCCTGCTTCTTTCAAGAGCAACTTGGCGCCTTCGACGTCCCGCTCAGGCGGAGTGTCATTGTTTTCACCACCCAGACCAATCTGGATCGGGTCGACATGAAGGACGCCGTAATATTTCATAACGGCATCATTGATCGCTTTGAAATCAATGAGCTTGATTATTGCTTGCCTGACCTTGGGGTCTGACAGCGCCTTATCCTTTACTGACATGGCCAGATAATAGAGACCGTTCCCGACCTCGTTGATTATCTTGACGTCCTTGTCCTTTTCCAGTGCACTGAGGTCTCCAGCGCTCAGTGAATAGGCGATGTCCAGATCACCTTTGCCAAGAAGCAATCTCTGAGACTGAGATTCCGGCAGATGCCGCATTATCACCCTGTCCATAGTCGCGGGTGCTCCCCAGTAGTTCTCATTGCGCTTCAGGACCACCATCTCGTTCGGCGTCATGACCTGCAGGTCGAATGCACCGGACCCTGCTGCATGTGTTGCAAGCCAAGCGCTGCCGAGATCGCCGTTCTTTTCGTTTTCAAGCACCGTTTTCATATCCAGGATGGATCCTGGACCGGTCATTGCGATCGTCAGGAGAATAATTTTCGGGTCGGTCTTTTGCGGAATGCGAATTTCAACTGTCTGCGGGTCTATTGCTATGAAGTTTTCGTCAGCATTTTGCGCGGTGTAACCCCTGATCTTGAAATTCGTGGCTTGGGCAAGGTTGAGTTTCAGGACGCGCTTGAAGGACCAGACGACATCTTCGCTGGTAACAGGGTTTCCAGAAGCGAAAGCGGCCCCGGGTCGTAAGTTAAGACGTATGGATGTTCCGTCCTGCGCAACAGTCCAGCTCTCCGCAAGTTCTGGTTTGAGTGCGGTACGGTCGGCCGGGTCAATAGCAATGAGATTGTCATAAAGATTGGTGATGATCTGGACACGTTCTTTGCCACCTGCGCCAGCCGGATCAAGCGTCAGAACGTTAGCCATCGAAAACCCGACGACCAGTTGGTTTTCCGGTGTTTTAGCGACTGCCGTCCATGGCTGCAAAGCCAGAAGAACCATCGCCGTCGTGGTTGCGATAAAACCTCGCCGGTTCAACTTTTTCATAATATTTCCTCCCATGGCGTTTCCTCCTCAGGGCGCCTGCGTGGCAAAGACTCTCTCACTTCACCAGGTTGTCGTTGATGTAATCAAGGTTGATGTCGACGCCGATCCCCGGCTGTTGAGACAGCGACACATAGCCTTCAGAATCCATCGGATCATCAATGGAGTTGAGGTATTCGGGGCATGCATCATAATCCAGCATGGGATGCAGGAGGCCACGCTCGTACCAGCGGCAGTTTTTGCTGACTGCAGATATCAGAAGATTTTCAGCGCCGTGACCATGAACCTCGCAATTCATGCCAAAACTCTCCGCCAGATGCATCGTCTTCAACGCAGGCGTAATACCTCCGACATCCTCAACGCCGGTGCGCAGAATATCGCAGGCACCCGCCTTTACCCATTCTGCCCGGTGCTTGTACTTGCCACCCATGGACTCAGGACCAATCACGGGGATTTTCAGTTCGGCGGCAAGCCATGCGTACGAGGACATGGACTGCTCGTCCATTACTTCCTCAATCCATGTAAAGTTCAACTTCTCAAGACCTTTACCGAGCGTGTATGCCTCCTCACGCGAATACCAGTGATATGCGTCCAGCATGAGCGGTATCGAAGGTCCGACAGCTTCACGCACAGCAGCACAGGCTTTCAGATCCATGTCGATATTGGGAGACCAGCTTACAGGGGGCATCCAAGTGTGCAGCTTGATGGCACGGTAACCGCGTTTAACGAGCCATTCAGCAAAGCGACCGTAATCCTCAGGCGTCGCCAGTCCGCCTTCAATCTCGTCACCGCACATGATCGAACCATAGGTCGGCACCTTGTCCCTGTACGATCCTGCCAGCTTGTAGGACGGTATGTTCGCCAGTTTCCCGCAAAGATCCCAAAGTGCCACATCCACAACGCCAAGTGTTCTGTCACTCAACTGGCCACCACTGCCCCGTTGCCAGTGTGCCAGATCCTGCCACAACCGTTCGCGTGCAAATGCGTCCTGATGTAACAGCACTGGCCTGATGAAGTTGTCGAGCAAATGCGAACGAACCTGTTCAGGGCTGCCAAACGCGTGTCCCTCCATGCCGTTTTCGGCGACCAGTGTCAAAATGGACTTTCTCACCCGCTTTGCCGGCCCCGGGTGATCGTGACCATCCGTATCCTTTTGCAGATGGGTGGTGTGCCAAAACGTGCGGACATGCACATCGACAATCTTCATTCTTCAACTCCCTAGCAATCATTCGTCCTTGGCGGCTGGAGACAACCGGCACAGATTTCACGTGCACAACAATTCCACAGCGTAGTAGGACATGTAAACATGATTTCAGTGCTTTTTTTCAATGCATCGAAAAGATGGACACTTCTTCGGATTCTAATACGACATCTATAATGCTGTTTTTTCTATCTTTAATCCGTTAAACGAAAACGAAAATAATTTTTTTGCTGTCCTACCACAACTGAACAACAGCCATCACTTGTCATACAGATTGTCTCGTAGTATGAAGAATTCAGGAGATCAGGAGGACCGGAATGAACAAAACGACATCGCTCGACAGCCTGTCATTGGCCGCCACCGATGCACGCCCTCTTGTTGCCCGCATCACGGATACTTTGCGCGAAGGCATTGAGCACGGTGATCTTGAGGCTGGTGACCGCCTGTCGAGCGAAACTGAACTCGCTCGACAGCATTCAGTCAGCCGTGCAGTCGTCAGAGAAGCTATCGCAATCCTGAGATCAAAGGGTCTCGTCGAAGTCAGGCGAGGCGTTGGCGCGTTCGTAGCGGAGCGTGTTCAAGAACCAGTCCCGTTTGCTGACCTGTCATTGGAGCGAATTTCGTCGGTCATTGAGTTGATCGAGTTGCGGCTTGGGTTTGAAACGGAGGCGGCATCGCTCGCTGCTACGCGACGCTCGGCGACCCAGCTTGAAGCAATTTTCGATGCGCATCGCCGAGTGGCTGAAGATATCGAACAGGAGCAGCCGACACGTTACACAGATTTCAATCTCCACCTGAAGATTGCCGAAGCCACGCAAAACAGCCGGTTTCCTGAATTGATGTTACTAGTCAAAGCAGGAATGGTGGCGGCAGGGCCGAAGGCCATATCGGAGGATTCCGCCTCGCTGCTTCCTAAAAATCCCCATCTTCAGGAAGAACACGGGCGGATCGTCAATGCCATATTGCGTGGATCGTCCGAAGATGCACGTGCCGCCATGCGAGCTCACCTGGAAGGCAGTCTCGAACGTTACAAAAATCTGCTCCTGGCTCGCATCGCGATGTAGCAAGGCAAAGTCGATGCGCTCAGGCATCGTCAACTCACCATAATTCTATCAAGAACCTGCTCGGGAGGCAGGCGGGAGGAAACATGTCCATGTGGAGGCTGCGGTTTATGCGATTTGCCGACCAGTTCGGTACGATAGCGGTCACCCTGCTCGGCTTGCTTATGCTTACTTTCTTTATCGGCCGTATGATGCCTGCCGACCCGGTGCGGGCTATTGTCGGTGAAGATGCGACACGGGAGACCTATGAGCAGGTCTTTCGTTCGCTCGGTCTCGACCGCCCCGTGTGGGAGCAGTTCTTCTTATATCTTCGCGATGTGCTGACGGGTAATTTCGGCACGTCTATCCGCACCGGTCAGCCGGTCATCCAGGATATCCTGCATGTCATGCCGGCGACGATTGAGCTGGCAACCTTTGCCATCATCATTGGTGCTGGCCTTGGTGTGCCGCTTGGCGTGTTTGCGGCTGTGAACAAGGATCGCTGGCAGGATCATGCCGTTCGTGTCGTCAGTCTGTTCGGCCATTCCATGCCGATTTTCTGGACCGGTATGATCGCGCTGATCGTGTTTTACGCCCATCTCGGTCTTGTCGGCGGTAGTGGCCGTATGGACCAGTTCTATATCGGCCTGGTCGATGAACGCACCGGCTTCCTGCTGATCGACAGCCTGCTTGCCGGTGACATGGATGTGTTCTGGTCGGCGGTAAACCACCTCATTCTTCCCGCCAGCCTGCTTGGGTATTCGTCATCGGCCTATATTACCCGTATGACCCGCAGCTTCATGCTGGATCAACTGGGTCAGGAATATGTGACGACGGCACGAGTGAAAGGCCTTTCCAGCCGACAGACCGTCTGGCTGCACGCCTTTGGCAACATCCGCGTCCAGCTCGTTACCATCGTGGCGCTGGCCTATGGCTCACTGCTTGAAGGCGCCGTGCTGATTGAAACGGTTTTCGCTTGGCCCGGTTTTGGCCAGTACCTCACCAGCAACCTGATTATCGGCGATATGAACGCGGTGATGACCTGCGTTCTGATCGTGGGCGTCATCTTCATCGGGCTTAACCTGTTGTCTGACGTTCTCTACCGCTTCTTTGATCCAAGGACACGCTGATGACCCCGCAAACACAAAGCACAGTGCGTCTTCCCGCCTGGTTGAATGCCCTGAAAAACATCTTTGTTTTCCTGCTGAAAAGTCCGACCTCGACCTTTGGTCTGATTGTTCTGGGACTGCTTATTCTGGCGGCGGTTTTTGCGCCATTCATTGCAACGCATAACCCCTATGCTCAGGATCTGGTCAACACCCTGCAGGCACCTGGCAATGGACATCTGTTCGGTACGGACGAGTTGGGACGTGATATTTTCAGCCGCCTGATCTGGGGCGCCCGTATCACACTGACCAT
>NZ_JABAEG010000008.1:0-309917 GCF_023701965.1 Rhizobium sp. CG4
CAGAGACGATCGTGCTTGAGGTTACCAACCAAGAAATTCGCTCCCTGTGTGATCGACTAAATAACACGCCACGCAAATGCCTGGGGTTTCAGACGCCAAAAGAGATGTTCAGCCGACATATATTGGCACTTGAACGGAACGGGGTGTAGATTTCCGACCAACGTTGCATTCAATCTGGAACCAACACGCCCATTTAGTAATGCGACAGTTGGGCCGGATAGAAATGCGACACTCTCCTCGCATGACGACGCTGGTCAATATCAACGTCGGGAGCAAGGATGCGACGATGTTCAGCCTGACTACGGTCAGAAGCGTTCGGAGTTGCCATGTCCTTTTTGATCACCATGTCGCAGAAAGAATTGCATCGCCTCGAAGTCATCCAAAAGATTCATGATCAACGCCTAAGCGTCGTCCAGGCCGCTAGTGTTCTGGGCATCAGCCGAAGCCAGATGCACCGGCTGTTAAAATCATATGAGACAGACGGCACACCTGGACTTGTTTCAAAAAAACGCCAACGCCCAAGCAACCGGCGTCACAACGAGGATCTTCGCAATGCAGTTCTTGATCTAGTCAGAGAACGATATGTTGATTTCGGTCCCACGCTGGCGCGCGAGAAGCTGATTGAGCTGCACCAACTGGCGATAGGTAAGGAAACGTTGCGCCAATGGATGACCGAGGCCGGCATCTGGATTTCTCGGAAAGAAGGCAAGAAGCGCGTCTTCCAACCACGCGGCCGACGCGACTGCTTTGGCGAGCTGGTGCAGATCGATGGATCGCACCACTGGTGGTTCGAGAACCGAGGACCAAAATGCGCCCTTCTCGTCTACATCGATGACGCCACCGGTAAGCTGCTGCATCTGCGTTTTGCCGGATCTGAGAACACATTCGACTATCTGCATGCGACAAAAGCGTATTTGCAGCAATGGGGTAAGCCGCTGGCATTTTACAGCGACAAGCACGGCGTGTTTCGTTCTACGCATGCGTCGCAGAAAGATCGAACGAGTGGGCTGACGCAGTTTGGACGCGCACTCTATGAGCTGAACATCGACATCATTTGTGCCAACACCCCGCAGGCCAAAGGCCGGGTGGAGCGTGCCAATCAGACGCTGCAGGATCGGTTGGTGAAAGAGATGCGGCTTCGTGGCATCGACACGATCGAGGCTGCTAATGCCTATGCACCTCAGTTCATTGCGGATTTCAACGCGCGTTTCGGCAAGCAACCACGCAATCCGAAGGACATGCATCGTCCCCTCGCCGCACATGAGAACCTCGACGGCGCCATGTGCCGCAAAGAAGTCCGCACGCTGTCTCAGTCTCTGACGCTGCGCTATGACAAGGTGATATTCATCCTAGATCCAACAGAACGGGCAACGTCGCTCGCAGGCCAGAAAGTCATTGTATGCGATTATCCCGACGGCCGGCTCGAGATCATGCACGAGAGTTTCACCCTGCCCTACAGGACATTTGACACGCTACGGTCGGTTCACCGCTCGCCTGTGGTTGAGAACAAGCAACTGGATGACATGCTGTCACTCGTTGCTCAGATGCAGGAAGGCCGCGATCTACAGCGGAGCAAACGTGGTCCACGCCGAACCGGACAGACCAACAGTATGTTCGAGATACCCGATGGTAGCCAGAGCAACGGTTATCAGAAGCGCGGGCGCAAGCCTGGGAGGCGGACGGATTTCATGAATGATCCGGAGGTTATCGCGAGACGACAGAGGGCGCTCGCTCGAATGGAGGCGGCTGAATAAGGCCGCTTTTGGCCCAAAGCGGACAAGCCAGGGTGTGCAAGCTGTCCGATTCATGCGGCGACTGTCGTCCTCATGATGCGATATACGCTTGCAGGTGGCAGGTTTGCATAGGTGGTGCTGATGCGAATAGCCTTGAGCCCCAGCCGCTGGAGTAAAGTATTAGCAATCCTCCACTAAGCAGGCGGCTGCATTAGCTCTATGGTGATACCATCCGGGCCGGAGATGTACGCGACCATTGTTCCGCATCGGGGGCCGGCTGGTATCGGCTGCGGCGAACCGTTCACTGCCCACCCCGCCGTCTCAACCCGCGCGATCGCCGTGCGGATATCCTTAACCGTGAAGGCGATATGAGCGGCTCCGATCGCACCCGCGCTACGAGGTGTCTGGCCCAGCGTACGGCCTGTCGAATACTCGAGAAGCTCGATAGGGTAGCCATTTGGAGCCGTCACCAGCGCCATTCGGCAACGGGGGTCGTCAACCCCCGTAGCCTCCCGTAGAAACTCCCCACCCATCTCTCCTCGGCGAGCAAGGTCGAAACCCATCGCCTCAGTCCAGAACTGGATCGCCTCCTCCAACGAGGCGACGGAGAATCCCGTGTGGTCCACAGCTATTACGCCGGCATCTTCGGCCATCTTTAATCCTCACATATCTACCAGTTACGTCTGCCCGATCTAGCGATCGTCTCGATAGCCTTACGAACTTTCTTTCGTCTCTCGACACCGTTCGGAGCATCACTTCACGTCAAATAATTCAGCAAAATGAAGATAATAAGTCGCATGTTCCGCCTACCATCGAAATGAGAATTAACCCATCCAGCAAAAGCAGGGACGGAGTATCCACCGGAGGGCTTTGGCCGGAATTCGTTATGCCAGGCCAAAAAACTACTCCCTTTGTCCTTCAGCAGGTCCAAATTTCTTTCTTCGATGAAAGGCAGAAAATATCGTTCTTTTTGAAGAGCGAAACTCTGATGTTCCCGCTCAGCCTTGTGCAGGCACCATCGCATCAGTGGTGGCTTTCTCTTTCCTCTGCTGCGTATCCAAACACAAGAACACACGACTATCTGTGCGACGACCTTCCAAATTAATGAATATCGAACGGTCCCGTGGAGCCGACGGCTTATTGCGAATGTCTCCTTTTGGCGCACAGCAGTCGTGACGACTGAGGAAGCTAAAGCCGAAGTGGTGTTCCTTAACCCGCCCCCTCCCTACCCTTGCAACCCGGGCCAGCCGGTCCGGTCGGGGGCTGATTGTTGGAGCCGGTGTCGCATTTCTAACGGGCCAGCGGCGTCGCATCTCTAATCAGTTTTGACAATGCATGTAGCCGGGGTACATTCTATTTCCAAGTGCGACATGCAATAAAGAACAGCAGGTACGCCATGATCCAATGCAGCGCCCGGCTGATCAATCCGTAACGGTGGCTTGAATCCAGCCAGATGTTTTCAGTCTTGAGGCGTGCTGTTTCGTTTATGCATTTTGTTCTTCTTAAGTTTGTAAGGCGGCTTGCTAGTATCGGAGAGACGAAACCTGTCATGCTCCAATCAATAAGAACGTCAGTTACACTCAACGTCCGAAGCCCAAAGAAGACTAACGAGAAACGAGTTTAAAGCGCGCCTTATTCGTTGATGTCGCACGACTGTCTTGTCGTCTCCGCCAGATCGCGATCAAGAGAGCTTACGGCGGTCATCACCAAGCTGTGCAGCCTCTCGGAGATCGCTGATCGATATTAGGCCGGTAGCCGTGTATTGAAAATTGCCTCGTGAATATCGACATTCAGGATAACCTGGAGGTCGAAATGTTCTACGTTATCGTTGCGATTTGCGCACTGGTCACAACATTCTTTGTCTGTCGCTACTACGCCGCCAAGACCCTCGTTGCCGAAAAGGATATCGAGAAGGTCATCGCAAGCAAATTTGCCTCGAGTGGCAAAGCTATTGAACTTGCAAAAATCCGTGAGGAAAACGCTGTGATGCGAAACCTGTTACTGGACCTTTTGGAGAACGAAGCGGTGTTACCGATGCATCAGTCCTCCGTATCGAAGGATGATCTAATCAGAATGAAAACGACCAAGATTCAGAGATATCGCGAGATACTGGCCGAAAGTCACCATGTCTTGCAACGTCGGGAAGCCAGCCATGTTTTGGCGGGCTCCAGTTCAACTGGCGTCGACAGGCGCGGAGCCTGAGGTTTTAAAGAGCCAAGTTGTGCCGAACGCCCTGTCGGCACTCACTTGCTCTCTGGTCCAGTTAGTCAGGCATGCATATGAAGCGCTTGCGCCGCATCCACTCACTTTGCGGTAAATCGCTTCAGAACGTCCTGATAATGTCACCAACTTTCGCGGTGAAATCTTCCAGCACCTTGCGTTGTTCGATCCGTTGACCCTCGATGGCAGTCAATTTGTCCTCCAGCACGTTGAGCTGTTTGTCGAAGCGGTTTTTCGTATCGCCATCGCCGACGGCCTGCAGATTCTCACGCACCCTCGCCTGTTCGTCTGACGTGCGGCTATAATCCTCATCAAGCACCTGCAGCTTCAATTGCGCGTCATTCTGGCTGCGGCGAGCATCGGCAAGTTCGATCAGTTTGGCCTTTGTCTCGTCATCTGCGGCAGCCTCCTGCCAAGCAACCAGCGTAAAGGCGTCAGCATCAATCAGTGAGACTGTCTCGTCATTGACCAACTCATAGCGGGTTTCGACCGTCTTTTTTTCCCCGGCCTTCAGGCTGGTTTTGATGCGGTAGTCACTGGCTGTCGCTTCGTCCTGTCCCTCAGCGCTAAACGTCCAGCCGCTGCGTTTTGGAACCTCGACCACGACTATGCGCTCACCGTCTTGCGCACCTGTTATGTCGTAGGTCGCTACCTCAACAGTCGAGGACTTAGTGTGGATCATGCCATCGACAACTTTCAGGCTGACAATGTTCTGGCTTGTTTTCACCGCAGTACCGATATTGACCTTCTGGTCCACGGCAAAGCTGACCGATTGCTTCTGGTCGCGTGGGAGGCCATTGATTTGGGCGTCCCCAACATAACCGACACTGTCGTCATAAACCGTCATGATGCCGGGCGGCAGGCTGATGCCGGCATTGTTTTCAATCAGTGCCGCTGCCACCGGATGTTCACCGGCCATGCTGGCCCGGTAAAGCGAAACCATTTCTGCCTTCACGCCCTGATCAAGGATCGGCACAGAGATCGTGTCGCCATTCTTGATGTCATAGCTGCCTTGCAGCGAGAAAGTCGATGTTACATCCTGCTCGGCAGCACTGGCCTCTTGGCCGCTTGCCATGGCAAACGGTGCCGGCGCTTCAGCAGCCATTGCCTCTGCCATGGGGGCGGATGCCAGAAAATCTGCACCGCCCATGCTGTTTCGCGCCACCGTGGGTTTTGCCATCGAACCCGCTGGCAGGCCAGCTGCGGCAGTATCAACCGGCACCTCTATGCGCTCACGCATGAAGTGCTGATGGAGCGCCTGTTTGAGAGTGACCGGCTTGCCGGACGACAGCGTGACGCCAACACTGTTCCAGTCCTCTCCAGAGGCATTTTCAAAAACCGCCCACGCCTGTAGGCGCACCTCACCTTCCTTGCTGGTGACAAGGCGATAAGATGTCTTCCAGATGGGCGCTGGCACGACATAGGAGATATCAACCTCCCTTTGGGCTGCGCCATCCAGTTTCAGGGTCACGGTTCGCGCGCCATCCGTTTTGCCCTTGGCAATCACATCCATTGCGGTCTTGAGTTTGTCTTTGACGGCAGCATCGAGAATTTCAACCTTGGTGCCGGGTATCGCCGCCATGGCGATTTCGCCGTCATCGGTCATCAGTGATAGTTGCCAGCTCTTTGCCGTCTTTTCATTTTCACTTGCCGTGACTCCAAGAACAACGCCGTGTTTGTCGCCCGCCTTCACCCGCGTTCCCTTGATGGCATCCAAAAGCTTCGGCATGGAGGAGAGATCGGATGCCTTGAACGGCAATGTGCGGAATGTCTCTTCCAGCGGGTTTGGGCCAGCCAGCGACAGGTTCTTGACCCTGCCCTCCTTGTCCCGAACCACAAGGCTTTTGAGAACATCATCGATCTGGTCGAGCGGCACCTCAATGGTGATCTCAGAATCCTGCCCCACCTCTGCGGACCGGACAATTTCCGCCAGTCCCCCGGACGACAGCGTCACTGACTTGACGGGTCCATTGACTGCAGCAAAGGCTGTGGTTGAAACAAGTGCGAAAAAGACGGCTGGAAGAACGCGTTTGGTGGTGATCATAAAAACTCCCCGACTGTGACTATGGCAAAAAGCCACGCAGCTCCCAGCTGCATTCATCGCATATGATTTTAGGTTTTGGCGCAATTTGAGGCAAATAAAACCGCAAACAGCTGTCATCGACCTGTTTTGATAACAAAGCATTGGTGCTCCTGCGCAAACAACGCTGCAGCTGTACAACCGGTGGAACAAATTGGTCGAAATTGCCGTTCTGTTTGGCGATAATTCCTTTGGAGACATCAGATGAAACTGAAGCTTGTTTTAAGCGTGGTATTGGGTGTTGGCTTTTCGGCAGCAGCGGCGCAGGCGCACAACAACTGGCATCTCTACGGTGCTGTTCCGGTGGCGGGTGATACCGTGCTTGAGGCCGCCTACCGCGCCGCCCTCGACCACTGCAGCTATGAGGGATATTACGGACACCAACGGGTTGGTTTTTATGGTGGAGACTATGGTTCTGCCGAAATACGCCGGTGCATGTCGCGCAAGGGCTTTATTTTGCAAGATGGCCAGCCCCACGCCTACCCCGCAAGTAAGGCAGCCTACCACGTGAGGTAAAAAAAACACGTAATTCGTGGTTTTGCATCTTCAGGGCATGTCACACTTGTCCAAATGGTTAGGCCACGTTTGGGCAGCAATAGTGTGCACACGACGGGGTCGTTGCGCGCATTTATAGACTCGTCAAATAGCTGGAGTATGATGACGCTGTTCGATCTCCATAAGTCGGGCGACCTTCTTAAGGGAATGGAATTTCAGATATTTTTGCGTTTCTGGTAGGGCATTGATAAAGTTTTAGCTTTTAGGTATGTTATTCCTACCACGTGTATATTCTGAAATTTTTGGGCGGCACGATGATAAAGTTACAGACGGCTGTTAGCAGGGCAGCTTTATGCCTTTCGACAGCAATGCTGCTTTCTGCATGCACGAGCGCACAGACCGTTTCTGTGGACACCAGTCACCAGTCGACCAAGCTGCCCGTTGAGGGTCAAAAGACGGTTTACAGCTATACGAACAAAGATCGTGAATGTTTGAAGCGCGCGATGTACTTCGAGTCGAAACGGTCAAGCGAGAACGGGTTCCTTGCTGTCGGTAGCGTCATTATGAACCGGCTCACTTCCGGCATCTATCCTGAGAGCATCTGTGGCGTTGTCAGCCAGAAGAATCAGTTTGCACCTGGTGTGATGACACGCAAAATGGATGAGTCCACCGCACCCAGCCTCAACATTGCTGCAGATGCTGTTCTTAAGGGCGCCCGCCATCCTGACGTGAAGAATGCCATGTTCTTCCATACCGAGGGGTACACTTTCCCCTATAACAACATGCATTACGTTGCTGCAGCAGGCGGTAATGTATTCTACGAGAAGCGAGACGAAGACGGCAATCTGCAAACCGTGGCGCCCAAGCCTGCCAACAGCTACATACTTGCCTACTCGTCCAATGATCCAGAGCAGAACCCTGCCCTATCTTCATCGATCATTGCAGAGGCGGCAGCTGGAGCGACGACAGGGACAGAAGTGGCCAGTGCGTCGCCGATACAGACACAGACACAGGCTGTGACATCATTGGAAAACAATGCTTCCGCTGATGCTGTGCAGGTTGCTTCTGCAGCACCGAATCCAGCGGCGGCGCCAGTCATTACCGAAGAAATTATACGTTCAGGCATAGAAGAGACTTTTGCGACCGATCACGCAGTGCCGCAGAATTCCTCCTATAATTCAGGTGGTCTTCGGCAGGTCAGCCTACAGAGCGGAGCTCGCGTTCCATTGCCGGCAGCACGCCCGGATGCGCAGAACCGGCCAGTTGCGGGAAGCGCAGCGGTAAATGGTTCACCACGCCTTAGTCAGGCAAATTGGGCTTTACGCACAAGCAACAGCTGGCAATAGAGTCACACCGTCTTCTATCGTGGCATGAAGGTGTCTTTGTCGTTGTGCTTCAAGACTGACGTGTTCTGTCAGGACGGTCAGTCCTGAACTACAGCTTGAAATTCTTACGGTCGTATGCGTGTCGAAATCCAATTTTTCTCAGGTTTTCGTAGGAAATGTTGGGTCTGCCGATTGATGGCGCCTCTGTTTCAACCACAAACGTAGACACGCCATTCGCGATACCCTTGTTAATGCGAGCCGCGATGAGCGCCTTTTGAGCGCCGCGATTTCGAAACTCAGGCACTGTCGTACCTCCTCCCAACCATGCATATGAACCTGACACATAGATGGCGCCGGTGCCGACAGGCGTTTCACCGTCCAGGGCAAAAAAACACAACCATCCTTCTTTCCCGACGATGGCCGACCAAAAGGCCGACAAAGTCGGTGGAAAGCTGAACCCGCTACACATCATTGATCCGAACTGCGGAGCTTCGGCGGCGCGCACCGTTCGGGTGCTGACACGAACTGGCATATCGATGCTGTGTAATGACGCGTCTAGGGTAAGCTTCGACCAGCCGGGACCATGTTCATGAAGTCCCTTTGTGCTCATCCAGCTTCTCACATCATCCGCAACGGCTTCAAGGTTCAATTGCAGATACCTGTTGCCGGCCCTGCCCTGCATCCAGTCATATGCCTTATCCAGATCATTGACCGTACCCAAGCCGAGAATACGATTGAGACCTATTGCAGGGGCATTTGGCAGAGAGATTGCGCATCCGCCGTTGATGGTGATGCAGTCAAAAACTTCCCTGGCACGGAAACTGTTCGGTGAGAGCTTGTGCAGGCTCAAGAAGGCCGCGGCCTCGATAGCCTCTTCAGCCGTTGGGACAAAGCTTTCTGAAGACTGAAAATTCAAGACAGGCTCCTTAAGCCGTAACGATTGGGGTCATATGAGCGTTAGCAGGGTACTTCGATTAAAAGCCAAGTTCACTGAGACTGGGATGGTCATCGGGTCTTCGGCCCAGTGGCCAGTGAAACCTGCGGTTCTGGATGCTGATCGGCAGGTCGTTGATGCTGGCATAGCGCTTTCGCATCAGGCCACGATCATCGAATTCCCAGTTCTCGTTGCCGAATGATCGGAACCAGTTGCCACTGTCGTCATGCCACTCGTACGCAAATCTAACCGCGATACGATTATTGTCGAAAGACCAGAGTTCCTTGATCAATCTGTAATCAAGCTCTCTCCGCCACTTCGCCGCTAAAAACGTCTGGATTGCATCCCGGCCAGTCACAAACTCCGCACGGTTCCGCCACCGGCAGTCTACGGTATAAGCCAGTGAGACCCTGATAGGGTCTCTGCTGTTCCAACCGTCTTCAGCCAACCTGACTTTCTGGGCCGCACTCTCTGAAGTAAAAGGAGGGACAGGTGGTCGTTCAACGTCGCTCATCTCAAAGGTCCTCCAGACGTGCCCGCAAGGCGGCGTTCTCCGCTTCCAGTTGCTGCAGTCGGTCGCGAAGTGGAGCGACGGCTTGTCCGACCTCGTGCTCGGTGTAGCGCGGGGTGATGTGCTGCGGGCAGTTCCAATCAAACGCCTCAAGTCGCAGCTTGAAGATACGCTCTGCCCTACCCCTGTAATCCGGATCGGACACAAGTTTTGTGAGTTGCTGGTCCGCATCCAGTTCCACTTGCTCCACATAGGCATAAATTTTGAGCCGGGCTTTCCGGACATAGTCCATTAGAAACAGGCAGGTGCGATCATTGGCTGCAAAATTGCCAGCACTGATGTACTGGCGATTTCCGCGATAGTCTGCGAATGCCATGGTCTGCTGGTCGACGACCTTTAGGAAACCAGCTTTGCCTCCTCGATGCTGAACATATGGCCAGCCCGTTTCGGAGACGGATGCCATATAGAAGCTGTCTCGTGTCGCGATGAAAGCGATTTCGGCGTCTGTCAGGATATCTGAAGGGCGGTCATGAGACCCCAGCCAGATCTGATCCGCGCCCATGTCAGCCTGAACTGCCCTGACACTCGGTGTCACGGCAACCTCAAGGAAATGATATGGCATGCCTGATCTCCCTGTTCAGCCAGGCACATATCGATTTAGAACGATTCGTGCCTGGATATGTCTTTCGGCAACCCCTTTCGTCAGGTACTTTCTGTCCTCCGAGGCTCCGAAAACAAAGATTACTCCTGCAAGGCCCAGTCTGCTACCTCCCAACGCATCTCCCCACGATCAGCCACGACGCGACCGAGACCGGGAAAAGGCATGTGGGTGGCGGCGATAAGCGCACCCTCCGATGCCGCAAGCGGAAAGAAACGATCGCGCATGGCTTTTGCTGCGACACGGTCCTGCTCAAACAGGAAGAACACATCGGTAGCGGCGGGATGTACAACCGGGAAAATCATGTCTGAAACCATGATCAGGCTCCTGCCGCCATCTTCGATCCGCACGCCGATGTGGCCCGGCGTGTGGCCGGTCAGGTCAACAATCGAAACGCCCGGTGTGATCTCGCGCTCTCCATCTATTGCCTGGAGTTTCGGATATAGCCGCACCACTTCTTCTGCCATGTTGAAACTTGGCTGCAGAAAATCAGGAGCACCGTTTTTCTTGGCTGGGTCGGTCCAGTGGGTAACGTCGCGACGATCTATAAAGAGTTCGGCGTCAGGGTAGTTGTTCTTGCCTGCCAGTACCAACCCGCCCATATGATCCTGGTGCATATGCGTCACGATGATTGCGTCGATCTGATCGGGTCGAAGACCATAGTTGGCGAGTGCTTGTGGCAGTTTTCCTGTCTGGCCGATAGAGCCTGCCGCACCGGCGTCAATCAGGATGCGGCGCTCACCATCCTCGACGAGATATTGATTGAACAGGAAACGTACGCCACTTGGCCTGGCGGTAAATTGTGCGCTTGCCGCCTTCTCGACCTCCGGGGCTGATCGTCCCGGGAAGTAGTCATAGGGCATGTCGGCATATCCATCCGTCAGCGCTGTAACAGTGAAGCGACCGATCCGTATCTGTGCGAATGGGGTTATTGCAACAGGAGTTTTGTCGGCTGCCTGCGTCGCGGCTTGCACAGATGAAGCACTAACCAATCCCCCGCTGAGGAGACTTCCTCCAACGAGGCCAAGAGGCAAGGCACTGGCAAATGCACGGCGTGAAAGTTGCGGCATGGCGTCTTCCTTCATATCGATTAAATGATGTCGTGGCGTCGGCAAATGTGCCGGTATATTGGCTGCTATTGGCAAACTGGTTTTCGCCCAAGCCGTCATTGTTCGGCGCCAGGTTCAACCATCCTTTTTTATGAATAGGTCGGTTCAAGCCCGCCCTCAATTGCGATCTAGGTCCCAGCAAACTAGACCAAGGCAGTGCGAAAATAGACCATCGTCTATCAATCTCGCCTAACACGGCGGCCAGAAACAGCGTAACCTGAGATGGGGCGTTTACGCTCAGCGAAATGGTAGGGGACCAAGTTGGACAAGCATAAGGACACCGATGCGATCATCGACCTTATCCCGGCAATGGCGTGGTCGACGACGTCTGACGGCATGCTCGATTTTGCCAATCAGCATTTTCTCGAATATGTCGGTTTGCCGCTTGCAGACATTGCTGGTGAAAATTTTTACCGGCTATTCCACCCCGATGACACAACTCGGCTTGCTTCCGAGTGGCGCGCTATCATGATCTCCAAAATAGGGAGGGAAGTCGAAGGCAGGTTGAGGCGTGCCGACGGCGAATATCGCTGGTGTTCGCTTCGGCAAAAACCCCGGTTCGATTCTGACGGAGGTGTCATCAAATGGTACGGTGTCGTTCTCGATATAGAAGATCGGAAACAGGCTGAAGACTCTCTCCGAGAGACCAAATCTGCGCTTGCTGCAAGTGAAGAGAACCTGAGGCTTATCATCAATTCGCTTCCAGTCCTTGTCTGGTCCGCACGCCCGGATGGAAGTGCGGATTTCGTGAACCAGAATTGGCTTGATTATGCCGGATTACCAGCCGCCGAAATTCTCGAATGGGGCTTTCTGGACCTCTATCATCCCGACGATATTCCAGAGATGGTGGAAATCTGGAAACGAGACCTCGAACATTCAGATCATACCCGATTGAAAGGTCGCATTCGTGGGGCAGATGGAACCTATCGCTGGTTTTATTTTGCGGGAAGAAAGCTGATAGATGCAAACGGTGTCGTGCGCTGGTTTGGTGTCAATATTGACATTGAAAACCTGCAATGCGCCGAAGATGCCCTTCGAAAAAGCGAAGCGGCGCTTAGGGAAAGTGAACATAAGCTCAGCCTCATCATCAACACCATTCCTGCCATGGCCTGGTCCTGTACGCCGGATGGCCGACTTGAATACTGGAACCAGAATCTGATCGATTTTGTGGGCCTGCCATTCGAAGAGATTGTCGGATTCGGTTTCTACCGCATGTTTCATCCCGATGATGTCGAACGGATGCGTGAGAGTTGGGAAGAGGTTGTCACGACAAAAAAACCCAAACCTGTTGACGCCCGGATCAGAAGATTCGACGGCCAGTACAGGTGGTTTAATCTGCGACAAAGCCCACTTCTGGATACTCACGGCAACGTCGTTCGCTGGTATGGCATCGTTGTCGACATTGAAGACCGCAAACGTGCAGAGGACTCGCTTCGTCAGAGTCAAAGTCAACTCGCACATGTTACCAGAGTGACGACGATCGGAGAGCTTGCCGTATCGATTGCTCATGAGATCAATCAGCCGCTCATGGCAATTGTAACGAATGCAGGCACCTGTCTCAGATGGCTTCAGGAGGGACACACCGATCTTGAACAAGCGCGATTGGCCGCCGGACGGATCGTTCATGACGGTCATCGTGCCGGCGAAATCGTAACAAGCATTCGCTCCATGGCGCAGAAGACGCCAGCACAAATACAACGCACGGATTTCAGCCTCGCGCTAAGGGATGTTTTGGATCTCTTACACGGCGAATTGCGGTCGCGTGGCTTGGGCGTCATTGTAGAACTGCCGGCTGAACCTATTGAGGTTCTCGGCGATCGTACTCAGCTTCAGCAGGTCCTGGTAAATTTGATCATGAACGGCGCTGAGGCGACATCACAACGTCCGGAAGCTGTTATCAAAATCAGTTGTAACGTGGGCCAGATCGGTGACGTTGAGGTCAGTGTTTCTGATTTCGGCAATGGAATACCTACTGACGAACTCGATAGAATATTCGAGCCGTTTTATACGACAAAATCCGATGGGATTGGGATGGGCCTTTCCATCTGCCGCTCAATAGTTGAAGCGCATGGAGGACGTATCTGGGCAACCCCTAACGATCCGTGTGGAAGCACGTTCACCTTCACGCTCTCTCATTTTAAGGAAACACCCGTTGATCGATGACCGGAAGAACCGGCAACCCACCGTCATCATCATCGATGACGATCAAAGCGTACGCGAAGCGCTGAAAGGGCTGTTCGAATCCGTGGGGCTTGCTGCCGAGACGCATGGTTCCGTCACGGAGTTCATGGCGGCAGATGATCCTGAAAAAGCCGGTTGTATCGTTCTCGACATCCGGCTTCCCGGGCAAAGCGGCCTGGAATTTCAGGAAGCGTTGGCGAAGAGCAACCTTCCGCGGTCGATCGTCCTGATTAGCGCCCATGTTGATGTGCCCATGGCAGTGCGGGCCATGAAAGCTGGCGCCATAGACGTTCTCAGTAAGCCGGTTCGAGAACAGGATCTTTTGGAGGCGGTAAACCGTGCGATCGCCAACGATGCTGCGCGCCGCGACGAAAGAAAAGCAAAAGCTTTGACCCATTCAAGATATATGACGCTGACGGAACGTGAGCGCCAGATCATGACATTTGTCATTGCCGGTAAGCTGAACAAGCAGATCGCGGCGGAGCTGGAGCTCGCCGAGCCTACGGTGAAACTTCACCGAGGGCACATGATGCGGAAGATGAAAGCGACATCGGTGGCACAACTGGTCAAAATTGCCGATGGGCTTGTATAGACCTAATAGGGGGCTGTCATGGGCTCCGGTGAAATCTAGCTTACAGCGGAAAGTACGGGGTCGACTACGGCGCCTCAGCGCCGACAATCGTTACTTCATGGTCGCAAACTCGTTCGCCAGGATACCGCTGGAGAAGGTGGCGAACCTCAGGCTCCTCGACCGACCACGCGTGACGGTTGATTTTCACCCCAGTGGGAAAGCAACTCACTCAGCGTGTCGATAAGAAAACCTACGTCGTAAGGTTTTGGAATAAATTTCACACCGTTTGGCAGCTCGTCAGCGCCGATAGATCGGCCACCCGAAGTCACGATAACGGATATGCTGGCTTTGGTGGACCTTATATGTCGGGCGAGATCGACGCCATTGATGCCGCAGGGCATTTCTACATCAGTAATAACAGCATCGACTTGGCGCGCTTCAAGGGCGACGATCGCTTCAAGAGCGTTTTTGGCTTGGATTACTTGGTAGCCCTCGTCTTCGAGGACTTCAGTGAGCATTATTCTAATCAGAGGCTCGTCATCGACGATAAGCACGGTACGCAGAAACATGGGTCGGCTCCATTGTGATCACGCATACAACGTGCGTGTTCAGATTAAGATCGCCCCCATGAGGTAGTCTTTGGGAACAAACTTAATAAAATACGAACAATCTCATCGTTTGTCCGTTATCCACAGCCGGCACCCTATTATTGCTTTCAAATATTTTGGTGGATTGACCCCTGCTCCACATTTCTCACGGATTATTGGCCAAGAACGTTATAACCAGACGAGATCAGCTGAGGATACGTTCGATCTGTGGCTCACCCATCAGCCCGAACTCAAGCCTGAAATTCTTCCTCGGCACGGCCCTCGCCCGAGATGTAATAATATCTGGTGCTTTGGATCATGATAGCTGGTCCATCAAGGCGGTGAAGCTCGCCATTCAAGTACCATTGTTGATCACCGTTAGGCCACTCTATTGCAGGCCCGTCCTTGCGATGGCGTTTTCCATCAAGCCACCATTCACAATAGCCATTTGGAGAAGATAGGGCTGGACCATCAACACGGTGATGTCGGCCGTTTACCAGCCATTCCTGTTTGCCATTATTGTAACTGATGGCAGGCCCATTCTCGTTATGGATCTGGCCATCTGCATTATACCATTCCGTTCGGTTCTGAAAAATCTTTCTGTTCAACCTGTTTCCTCTCCACGGATCCGCTTTACCGCGGTGTTTTAGAGATGAGTATGAATGGCCCGGAAACATTTGCAAGGCACGGATCATCTCAATCGGTCTCGGTACGTCAAAGGACAATCGACTGGCAGTATGCCAAGAATTGAGGGGAATGCCGCAATCGCGGCAATTGGCTGCGATCATCCTTATGCTTTACGCCGGGCGCTCGTAACGTGGCCTCCACCCGCGAACCATTCCATGGCTCATGACCTTAGAGGCTCGATATAATTGATCGCGCAAGAAGTCGGCATCTGCCATAAGGTTTCTGATTGCAGACAGCGCATCGCCGTCATGGGCCGCCAGCACGGCTGCAGCTAGATCGACTTCGCCGGAGACGGGCCTGGTGACGTCATCAGGATAGATATTAAAAGCGAGTTGTTGAGACATGGTGAACTCCCGAGAATAACTTCCGCGAATGTTCTCATTTTGTTCTATTTTCACGCAAAGTCAAGCCGGAGCAACTGGACGCCGATGAAGGGCAGGCAGCCGAAGCGGTCACCATCGACTTCGAATGTCACAAAGTAGTACCTCGGGGCGCAGTATTGACATTCGACAACCCAAACCTGTCAATGCTAGGCCTTTTAATTCGACAAATTATGGAAGTGCCTTAAGCACCGACAGCCTGTTACCCGGTAAAAAGGCAAGGACTTTATCTTGTTCGAGTGCATTCAGGACAGCCGTAATTTCGTCGTCGGTGAACCCATCGGCCTTTAATGGCTCAGCAATATCAGGCCGATTGAGCGTTTTGTCAGGCTTTGCCTTCAGTGCTTTAAGTCGCTGGGAAATGGCGATCTCAGTATCTTCAAACCGGCTCATAATTGGCTGTTGCCTTGTCGATTGTCCTGTTGTCGAGACAAGCTGATAATCTCGTTGTTGATATTGGATTCAAGGGATGCACTGTGGCTTTGATCTCTCATTACACACAATAGTGCAATACACGCCGATATAGATATAGCCACCCGCACAAGCTTATCTGCGGGTGGCTATACCATTGTGGCGGTGTTGAAAGATGATTAGCAACGATCGATGTAACGATTTCCGTTGCGGTCGCGGTAGTAGCACTGGCCTGGCTGGTCCGCGACGCTACCGATCAATGCGCCCGAAACACCGCCGACTGCCGCACCGACAGCCGCACCGCGCAGATTGCCAGTTGCTGCGCCACCTATAATGGCTCCGCCTGCTGCGCCGACGGTTGCACCGCGTTCAGTTGAGGAACATGCTGCCAGCGACAGAGCAACAAGAACTGGAATAATGATTTTTTGCATTGTGGTCTCCTTCTCTCAAAAACCAAACCATGCCAGCGGCGTTTTGTTCCGATTATTTTAGGTTTGGACTCGAAAGCAGCAGCCGATCATCTTCAAAAAAAATTTCAAAAACAAGGAAGTAGCGATATTCAAGACGTCTGGAAGTTTTCTCAACTTTGCCAGTTTAACCTGCTTGTAAGCAGCCATTCTCTCTTTTGTCGCAAGGCATGCGACTGGTTATCCTGTAATATTGAGATTTGCATGTGATCACTGATCGGAAGAGGGAACGATTTTGCTATTCTCCCGTTCACATCGCGGTCGTACGCGCGTGGGGTATTCACGCACGGAAGGTCTCTAATCGAGATTGAAGTCGAAGTGTCATTCCGGTCGTGACGAGCAGTTTATGTGTTAGCATTTTAAAAAGGTGGCAAAGTGTCGATTTTGGTGGCTGGCGAAACATGTTGGCGCTTGGATAAGGCAGATCGCGCTTCGGTGATCGTCGATGCGGACAAATTCTTCAGGCATGCACGCAATGCGATGCTGAAAGCCAAACGCAACATCATGTTGATCGGTTGGGATTTCGATACCCGGATCGAGCTTGCACATGACGGCAAGGATGATGAAGCGCCTGTGAAAGTAGGGCCGTTGCTGGATTGGCTGGCGGCGCGCAATTCCGATCTCGAAATACGGATTCTGAAGTGGGACCTCGGCGTGATCAATTCGCTGGCCCGAGGAGAGACGCCCTTCTACGTTTTGAAATGGATGTTTTCCAATCAGATCCACCTGAAGCTCGACGGTGCGCATCCCGCAATGTCGGCTCATCACATGAAACTTCTTGTCATTGACGATGAGCTCGCATTTTGTGGCGGGATCGATATGACTGTTGGGCGTTGGGACACAACTGACCACCGCGATAATGAACCTCGACGTCGATCACCCATGGGCTTCGCGCAAGGTCCTTGGCATGACGCCACGACGTGCGTGTCAGGCCCGGCGGCGGCAGCGCTGGGTGAATTGGCTCGAACTCGTTGGTATTATGCGACAGGTGAAAAGCTTTCGAAAAGCGAAGGTGCAGATCAAATCTGGCCGGATGGTCTCGATGTTGACTTGCGTGGTGTCGAGATCGCCATTTCCAGAACCGCGCCGCAGTACGAAAGCAGACCGCAGATCAGCGAAGTTGAGACAGTCAAACTTGCAATGATCGCGTCGGCGAGAAAATCTCTGTACATCGAAAGCCAGTATTTTGCATCGAGGCGCATAGCAGAGGCGATTGCTGCGCGTCTGGGAGAGCAAGACGGCCCGGAGGTACTGGTCATCAATCCTGAAGGCGCAGGAGGTTGGCTCGAGGCAAAAACGATGGATTCTGCTCGCGTTCGGTTGATGAAGCTTGTTACGGATGCCGATATTTTCGACCGCTTCCGGGTGTTGTACCCGGTGAATGAAAATCGCTCGCCGATCTACGTCCATGCAAAGATCATGATTGCCGATGAGAATATTCTGAAACTTGGTTCAGCCAATCTCAACAATCGTTCAATGGGTTTTGATACGGAATGTGACATCGCGATTGAAGCAAATGATCTCGCAACGCGTGCAACAATCTCCAGAATAAGAGACACGCTTATTGCCGAACACCTCGGATGCGCGGTTGAAAGGGTGTCTGAGGAGATCAAAGCCTCAGGCTCATTGATCAAGGCTGTCGAGACCCTCAATCAGCCTGCAGGCCGCGGCCTGATCCCTGTGCCTATCCGAGAACTCACCGCTGCCGATGAGGTGTTTGCTGAATCAGAATTTGCGGATCCGGAAAGACCTGCGGGAGTGCGGTACAAGACGGCAAGTTTTCTGCAACAACGTTTCCGTCGTCCTACACCGCTGCCGCTCAGTTAAGGTCGAGCGAAAAAAAAGAGGCACGTCCTGTTGAAAGACGTGCCGAGGTCGCATCGAGTGCCAAACCCCGGGGGGAAGACGAGGTTTGGCTGTGTCCAAACTTTCGTTTCGACATTTTGTTCCATGCGTTCCCAGGCGGATTTTTATCAAATCCTGGCATGATTAGTCTGCGGAGGACTGCGATGCGCTTTCAATGTAAGCGATGAGATTGTCGAGGTCTGCCGGTTTGCTCACCCCGGCTGAAGACATTTTGTTGCCAGGTATTTTCTTTTTGGGAGCGCTGAGAAACGCCTTCAATTCTTCCGAGGTCCAGATCTGGCCTTCTTCACCCGCCTTTTTCATGGCGTTGGAATAATTGAAGTCCGGCAAGCTGCCAGCAGTACGGCCAATGATAGCATTGAGTTGGGGGCCAACTTTGTTTTTGGCGCCCTCCCCGATGGCATGACAGGCGGAACAGCGTTTGAATACTGTTTCACCCTTGGCAACATCGCCCTCGGATCGCGCCGGCATAGCGCTCGCAGCCATCAACACCGCTGCCAACAATATTGAAATACGCATTTTTTCATCCTTGTCTTGCAAATAAAAAGTCCCGCACGCGGGGGCGCGCGGGACGAACGGACATAAACTCAGGTTGTGCCCCAGGCGGGCGTACCCTTTTTATAAGGGACGCAGGTTTCGTATTCTCCCGGGATTTCGTCATAGACAAGAACTTCGGTTGCACCGATTTTCGATGTGAAAAAGCCGAACAATGTCAGCTGTTTGACGAGGGTGAATGCCTGTGGATTGGTTGGGGTCTGTTCTGCCCTGGCCTTTTTGTCCAAAGCCAGAATGACATCCTCCCGCTCTTTAGCTGTCAGGCTGAGGAATGGCTTTTTATGTTTTTCCTGGCTGCTGCCTTCAATCTGGGAAATTGCAGAATGGAAGAGCTTCTTTTGGTCTTCCGTATAACAATCGGCAGCATAAACAGCCATGAAGGCGCCGACCTCGGCGTCTTTCGCGCCGGGGGTGGATGTCCGAGGAATGATGGTTTCAGCAACCTCATCCAGAAAACGGATGTCTTCCGGAGTAAACAGTTGGTCGGGCTTTGCCGCAGCGGCTTTATCCAGACTGAAGGCGACATCAGCGCCGACCAGGGAGATGCCTGTCGCAACCGTGATAAGTCTTAGCAGTTCACGTCTGTTCATTACAGATTTCCCTTCTTGAGCTCTGACACCGCAAAATCGGCAGCACGTGCCGTCAGTGCCATGTAGGTGAGAGACGGATTTACACAGGCGGCAGACGTCATGCAGGCACCATCCGTCACGAACACGTTAGGGGCATCCCACACCTGGTTGTTGCCATTCAGAACCGACGACTTTGCATCGCGGCCCATGCGCGCCGTTCCCATTTCGTGAATACCCATACCGGGTGCGTAGCTGCCTCGGGTCGGTTTGACGTTCTTGATGCCGACGGCCTCAAACATTTCGACAGCGTCATTCACCATGTCTTCACGCATATCGAGTTCGTTTTGTTTCAACTCGACATTCATTGAAAGGACCGGCAGCCCCCATTTATCCTTTTTGTTTTGATCAAGCTTCACGCGATTTTCGTGGTAGGGCAGCATCTCGCCAAAGGCTGTCATGCCGATTGTCCAGCCGCCTGGTTCGGTCAATGCGTCTTTATAATCTGCTCCAATATTCATCTCGGCGATTTCGCGCTCCCAGCGGGAGCGGCTTGCCGAACCCTGATAACCAAAACCACGCAGATATTTACGCTTTTCATCGCCGATGTTACGGAAGCGAGGAATGTAGAAACCTGCCGGGCGGCGTCCCTTGAAATAGAACTCGTCAAATCCTTCGACTTCACCCGTCGCACCCATGCGGAAATGATGGTCCATGACATTGTGGCCGAGTTCGCCGGAACTGCTTCCCAATCCCCCTTCCCACACGTCGGTGGCTGAGTTCATCAGGACCCAGGTCGAATTCAACGTCGAGGCATTCAGGAAGATAATGTCTGCGGTATATTCATAGGTCATGTTGGTTTCGGCATCGATGATCTCGACACCGCGGGCCTTCTTCTTGTCCTTGTCGTAAAGGATCTCCTTGACGATTGAGAACGGCCGCAGGGTGAGATTGCCGGTCGCGACGGCCGCAGGCAGGGTTGATGATTGTGTGCTGAAATAACCGCCGAACGGACAGCCCAACCGACACTTGTTTCTGAACTGACAGCGTGTGCGATCCTGGTCAGGAAGTTCCTGTGTGATGTTGGCGCAGCGGGAATTGATCAGGTGACGCGTGCCCTTGAACCTGTCCTTCAGACGACGCGCCACATCTTCTTCGACGCAGTTCAAAGGGATTGGTGGAAGGAATTCACCATCAGGAAGGATATCGAGCCCTTCTTTGCTGCCGGAAATGCCAGCAAACCGTTCAACGTAGTCGTACCATGGCGCAACATCCTGGTAACGAATAGGCCAATCAACAGCGATGCCTTCTTTTGCATTGGCCTCAAAATCGGTCTGTGACCAACGATAGGTTTGACGGCCCCAAAGGAGAGAACGACCACCCACGTGGTACCCACGGAACCAATCGAAACGTTTTTCTTCGACGTAAGGCGTTTCTTGTTCGTCAGCCCACATGCCGAGTGTGGCTTCTTCCAACAGATAATCGCGGCTCAGAACCGGATACTTTGCCTTCATTTCCTGCGTGGCACGATTGCGGTGAGGGTAGTCCCACGCTTCCTTGTCTGCATTCTGGTAATCGGTGATGTGTTCAATGTTTCTGCCACGTTCAAGAAGAAGAACTTTTAGACCCTTTTGTGTGAGTTCTTTTGCGGCCCAGCCTCCGCTGATCCCCGAACCGACAACAATCGCGTCGTAATGATTGTTAGCCATGATAATCCCTCTAACTGTTGTTTGGAAAAAAGGCGCAACTCACCGGTCCGGCCGAGATATCGACGGGAAACATTATGTTGATCAAAAGCGCCTGTTATTCCCCGGCAGTGTCACCACCGGGGAATGGTTGTTGCATTACTGAATTGTTGGCAGGTGTTCGTTGAGGAAGGCATTGCCCTTGGTCAGGACGGCTTCGGCATCAAGCGGCATGTCATGCTCAAGGATGAACCATTTCGCGCCGGCCTTTTTGGCCGCTGGCAAGATTGTTTTCCAATCCAGGACGCCGGTGCCGAGGGTGGCAAAACCACGCTCATTTTCCGCGGTCCCCGCAGGTGCATTATCCTTTGCATGGATCGCAAATACTCGGCCATTCAACGTGCCGAGAAACTCTGCCGGATCCGTGCCGCTACGTGCTACCCAGGCGACATCAAGCTCGCTCTGCAGCTTTGGACCGGCAGCATCGAGCAGAAGCTCAAGTGCTGTCTTGCCGTCAAACTTGACCAGTTCAAAGTCATGATTGTGGTAGGACATGGCCAAACCGGCAGCAGCCAACTTGTCTGCGTAACCGCCAAGCTCCTTGCCAAATGCCGTCCATGCAGCAGCATCAGTCGGGCGATCTTCTGGTTTGAGGAAAGGCACGGTCACAACCGGGTTACCAACGGCCTTCTGCTCGGCAATGACGTCGTCCAGATTGCCGCGCAGCTTGTCGATCGGCACATGTGACGAGATCACCTTGATCTTGTGTTTCTCAAGCAGTGCAGACAGTTCTTCTGCGCTGACCTTCTGCATGTCGACGGTTTCCACAGCTGAGACACCGGCGCGATTGAGAATGGCAAACTGCTCTTCGAGCGTGCCTGCGTCGCGCAATGTGTACATCTGCGCTGCGATTGGCAGGGTTTTATTGTCTTCAGCCAGAACAGGGTTTGCGATACCTGCCGCCATTGCTGCGACCAGTGCCATACCTGTGAATGTTGATTTCAAGGATTTCAAACGCGTAACTCCCTTTTCGTTTGAGCGATAAACGACACGCAAGCGCCACCCTCCCCGGCCCTGCAGCCGGAGGTGCAAAAGCAGCCTCGAATGTGTGGTGTCGTCTGTTTCAGATAGACTCCGGGTTAGATGTCGATCCCGACCCAAGACGTGGTCTGGCTGGATCGTACTGCCGCATCAATGAACAAACGTCTGCCCCAGCTGCCATTACATCGAGGACGAAATGGAAGAAGTTGGGACAACAATGTCAAAAGCGGACGTTAGTCTGCACAAACTTTCGTTGCAGCAAACCTCAAGTGAATAGACATGAAAATTTTGCTCCTCCAAGCAACGGATTTTCCAATGAAACCGTTTACATCAATAAATGTAACCGGTTTCATACATGTGTCAATCTACAAATTTTGGTTTATCAGTTCTTGGCTCATAGACCGGGAGCCGACGTTGTACAGAAAATCGGCTCTACACACTGAGTTTCAAGGGATAATCATTAAGATGGCTTGAGCACATTTTTTGGTCGCTCGTTGCTCAAAGTTGCATTCCAGTGGGCCACGGTTGCTCCCAATTTTCAATGCGCCGACCTATTTTGAGCTGTGCCAGATGATCACATAATTGCCTATGTCGCTAATGCGGATCTAAAGTCGTTAAAAGACCGCGCCAACGTCAGTTGTCACGGTTTTCCTTCTGGCGATGGGTGTTTGGACTGTTATATTTTTTCGGGATTTGACGCCTGATGCATCAAGAGATTGCCTTTCTCACCCCGGCAGAAATCGATTCAGACACAACCACGGTGGCAAGAATGACGACAAAGATCGTTATGACTTGTGGCCATGCCAGCATATTCAGTGATGACTGCAGCTTTAGACCGAGACATAGGTCTGAATGACAACTTCTGGGGATCAAAGCCAACCGCGTCTGAGGGTGAATAGGCCAACAGCCGCGCCGAGCGAACAAAAGACAAGGAAAACCCAGCCAGAGACAGCGCCTGCCTGAATGCCGGAAAGCAGAACGCCGATTGTGCAACCCAGTCCGGTCATCGCCCCCCAACCCATCAGCACCCCACCAATGAGCCGACGCGCCAAGCCCTTTGCATCCGGCCAGGACGGTTGGAACTGTCTGGCATTTACTGCGCTTGCAAAAGCACCGATGACCAGACCGATGACAAACACGCCATTGGGAGACAGGAGTGTGCTTTTAACGGCCGAAACACAGCCTCGTAATGTATCGAGACCGCTGAGTGTTTCCGGCACGAAACCGGCAGGTGTTGCGGCTGTGCGGACCAGGCTGCCGAGTTCTGCGGTGACGCCGATAGGCGCAATTCTGAGATAGGCGAACGCGCCGATTGCGGCAACGAGGATGCCTGTCAGGACCGGCGGCCATCGGCGTGAGAAGACCGCCTGTCCTGCTAATGACACGTAGTTTTTGTTGTCATCGGAAGGAGGCTCTGGTTGCCGTTTGCCAATCCACAAGGTGATGATGATGAGTGCAACCACGCCGATAAGTCCGGCGATGAGTGCGCCGCCATGCCCGAATATATGGGGTAGCCACAGAGGAGGATCATCATACACCGCCAATGTGAACAGACTGTTCCATGTCAGGAAGCCGATCAGAAAACCCAAGGCAGCGCCAAGGATGGCAATAATGGAGCCGAAAGCACCCTCGCCAATCCGGTAGAGATGTCCTGACAGGCAAGAGCCTGACAATCCTGCGCCGAAACCAAAGGCAGTAGACGCAAGTGCCATAACCCAGCCAACCGGACTGATGTGGGCGTTAGGAGGTAGACGATCTGGCTGAGGCACAGGCACCCAGGCCATGATGATCACAGTGTAAAAAACGATGCCAAAACCGAGGGCGATCAGAATGGATAGAACACCATCTATTTTACGGCGCTCGATAAAGTCTCTGAAATTGCAGAGAAAGCAGAAACGTCCGCGCTGAAGGACGATGCCAAAAAGCAAGCCAAGAATAAGAGACAGCGAGAGTATTCGGCCAGTGGCATCTGTTGCAAGAGAAATGGACCACCAACTGACCATAGCGATCAGCAACAGAGAAATGGCCGCCCGGCCGATTGATGGGCTCATAAACACTCTCATTATGCTTTCAGAGCCACTTTACTGCATCAGGTCCGCGTAGACCGCTCTGATCAATCGAATTTACACATTGACGAGCGGCGCAGAGATCACTCCGCTCGTCGTATTGAAACGTCCGTAAAAAGCTCAGGCCGAAATGTGTTTATTTGCCAGTCCAGACGGTGCCGGATGGATTGCTGATGGGAACGCCAACGGCATTGCCATATTCCGTCCAGGAGCCGTCGTAGTTTTTGACGTCGTAACCGAGGATCTTTTTCAGCGCGAACCATGTGTGGCTGGAACGCTCACCAATGCGGCAATAGGTAATGATGGGCGCACTGCCATCAACACCTTTGTCTGCGTAAATCTTTTTGATTTCATCAATGCTTTTGAAGGTGCCGTCCTGATTGACGATGCTGCCCCAAGGCACGTTGACCGCGCCGGGAATATGACCGGCACGTACGGACAACTCTTTAACGCCTTCGGGGGCGAAAATCTTCCCGGAATACTCATCCGCCGAGCGGATATCGATGAGCTTGATGTCGTGCTTTCCTTCGGCCACGGCGACGACGTCTGTAAAGCGGGCACGAATTGCGGTGTCACGCTCCGGCAGTGCCAATGTCGTTGGTGTCTGTTCCGTCGCTGCAGTATCTAGAGGCAGGCCCTTGGCTTCCCAGAGTTTGCGACCACCATCGAGCAATTTTACCTGCTGACCAAGACCGTAGGTTTCGAATATCCATGCGCCCCAGGCTGCAAACCAATTGTTGTTGTCGCCGTAGAGGATGATCGTTGTGTCCTTGTCGACCCCGGATGCTTGCAGAAGCTTTTCAAAGTCCTCTTTCTTGGCGATGTCACGACGTTCCTTGTCGACCAAATCTGTATGCCAATTGATATTCAAAGCACCGGGGATGTGACCACGTTCATAAACGCCGGTATCAACACTTACTTCGAAGACACGCACCTTTGGATTGTCGAGGTTTTTCTGTAGCCAGTCGGCGTCAACCAGTGCGTCTGATGCGGAAGCCTGTCCAGCCAGCAAGAGCGCGGCAAGAGTTGTCGTTGCGATGATGCTCGGCTTCGTAATTGTTGTCATGGTGTCTCCTCAATGTGCGTGGTGTGATTGGTCAGTCCTCCAAAGCATCGATGAAACATGGTGCAGGTTGAAGTTATAAAATTCTATAGTTTGTATCGATTTTGAACATTCATGATGCACAAGTGACGTTTTGCGGAAAAACACGCAATGATAGCAAAAGTGACAAAAAGTTTGATCGGTACGATATATGGCTTACGAATTACAACTTATTCTTGATTTCCTGATGGACTGTTAGCTGCACAGGGTGATGGCAAAGAACATACCTTGCCCGTTCTGGGCACCGTGACAAACTGCCCTCTTGTCTGGTCATCAAGGCCAATTTTCCAATCGATATACGTTTGCAACTTGACAGTTCGTCAGGTTCGAATAATTAAATGTAACGTTATAACATTTTAGCGAGATAGCCGATGCCCACAGCAAATATCATTGATCGCAGACTGCCGGTGACAGTGCTCTCCGGCTTTCTTGGTGCGGGAAAGACGACACTGCTTAATCACATTCTCAACAACCGTGAAGGAAAGCGCGTTGCGGTTATTGTGAATGATATGAGTGAGGTAAACATCGACGCTGAACTGGTTCGTGAAGGCGGTGGCAACCTGTCGCGTTCGGAAGAAAAGCTGGTCGAGATGACGAATGGCTGCATCTGTTGCACATTGCGTGACGATTTGCTTGTTGAAGTTCGTCGCTTGTCAGAGGAAAAACGTTTCGACTATCTTCTAATCGAAGGGACAGGGATTGCAGAGCCTTTGCCGGTTGCTGCAACCTTTTCATTCCGCGACGAAAATGACTCCAGCCTATCGGATATTGCGCGGCTGGACACCATGGTTACGGTTGTTGATGCGATCAACCTGCTGAAAGACTACGGATCGAATGATTTTCTGCGCGAACGCGGTGAATCCAACGGCGATGCTGATGAACGGACGATTGTGGATTTGCTGGTTGAGCAAATCGAATTTGCCGATGTTATCGTCCTCAACAAAGTTTCCGATATCAGCGAAGAGCAACGCGATGTCGTGCGCAAGATCATCATGGCCCTTAATGCTGATGCACGGATTATTGAAACCGACTTCAGCAAAGTCGCATTGAGCGACGTTCTCGACACCGGCTTGTTCAACGAGGAAAAGGCCGAGACACATCCTTTGTGGTTCAAGGAGCTGTATGGCTTTGCCGATCATGTGCCTGAGACTGAAGAATATGGCATTCAGAGTTTCGTCTATCGTGCACAACAGCCCTTTCACCCGGAGAAATTTCAAGAATTTGTCGACAAGACATGGCCCGGTTTGATCCGTGCCAAAGGACATTTCTGGCTGGCGACCCGCCCGGAATGGGCTGGCGACTTTTCGTTGGCCGGCGCCATTGCCCGCGTGTCGCCCATGGGGCGTTGGTGGGTGTCGGTGCCAAAAAACCGCTGGCCGGACCATCCCGATTTTCTCGATGCAATGGAGAAGCGCTGGCATCCGGTTTGGGGTGATCGCCGACAGGAATTGGTATTTATTGGTTCGGGTATGGATGAACAGGCCATTCGTGCTGCGCTTGACGCCTGCCTTGTCGGAACGGATCTGCAGCATTTTGAAGCCGAGATGTATCGCGACCTGCCCGACCCGTTCCCGATCTGGGGGCGTCCGCAGGCTGCGTGAGCCTGCGGTTACCTGAAATTTCAGGCGTCAAACGGCTCCGGTCACCGCAACATAAACCGAATAAAGCGATTTGGTTGCGGTGATGAACAGGCGGTTCTTGCGGGGGCCGCCGAAAGTGACATTGGCAACCGTCTGCGGCACCAAAACCTTGCCGAGCAGTTTTCCTTCTGGCGAGAAGCAGTGCACGCCATCGGCAGCGCTCGTCCAGACATTGCCGAGCGTATCGAGGCGGAACCCGTCTGGCAGACCATTGTCCAGTGCGCAGAATTCCCGGCCATTCGCCAGGGTCTTGCCGTCAACAACGTCAAAGACGCGGATATGGCGCGGGCGAGTGATGTCGTGGCTGGATGATGAATCCGCGACATAAAGCTTTGTTTCATCTGGCGAGAAGGCCAGGCCGTTCGGCTGGCCAAAGTCATCCACCACGATGGTGATTTCACCGGACGCCGGGTCGAGGCGGTAGACATTACGTGTCTGCTGTTCGGGTTCTGCCTTGTAACCCTCGTAGTCGGAGAGGATGCCGTAGGTCGGATCGGTAAACCAGATCGTGTCATCTGAGCGGACGACGACGTCGTTGGGTGAGTTGAGCCGCTTGCCGTTATAGCTATCAGCCAGAACGGTAATCGATCCGTCTATTTCGGTGCGTGTGACACGTCGGCCGCCATGTTCGCAGGATACGAGCCTGCCCTGGCGATCACGGGTGTTGCCGTTGGTGAAATTGGACGGCTGGCGGAAAACCGAGACATGTCCATCTGGAACCCAGCGCAGAATGCGCTGGTTGGGAATATCGCTCCACAACAGGCAATCCATGTCGGCAAACCAGACAGGGCCTTCTGCCCAGCGGCAGCCGGAGTAGAGTTCTTCCAGTCCGGCATTTCCAACAATGTACTGGCGGAAACGCTCGTCACGGATGTCATAGGGGAACGAAGGGTCGAATTGCATGGCTTTATCCATATTGTCTTTCGCAGTCAGTCGCGCAGGGTCGCCTGATCAGCGGTTAGGTTTGGGCCCGCCGGCCAGCAGGATGACGGAGATGATGATGAGACCTGTCAGAATGAGGCGTATGCCAGCCCCGAAACCATAGGTGTTGAGCATCGAGACCACGAGGAACATAAACAGCGAGGCTCCCCAGATGCCCGGCACGTTGGAATCTCCACCTGCCACGGCAGTGCCACCAATCACCACGACGGCAATCGACATCAGCAGATATTCCGAGCCCATATTGAGGGCCGCGCCACCGGAAAAGCTGGCAAGCAGGTAACCGGCGACAGCGGCCAGAACGGCGCAAAGCACATAGGTGACAAAACGTGCGCCATCGACGGGAATGCCGGTCATGCGCGCTGCAAAGGTGCTTTGACCAATGGCAGAAATCCAGCGGCCATAGAAGCTGCGATCTAGCAACAGCCACGCAATGATGGAAAGCAGAAGCGCAACAAGCGCGACATTCGGAATGGCAATCGTGCTTCCTGTTGCAAAGCTGGCAAGGCTTTCCGGCGGCTTGATGCGAAGGCCCCGGTTTGACCAGATGGCAATCGACTGCACGATAAAGCTCATGGACAGTGTCGCAATGATTGGCGGAATGCGCAGCGCCTTGATGAGCAGGTAGTTGCCAATGCCAACGCCGATGCCGATCAGCACGGCGATCAGCAGACCTGGGAGGATCAGACTGTCGGAAACATCCATGAATTTCAGGGCAAGCGTGCCTGACAGTGTCATAGTCGCGGGCACGCAGAGGTCGATATTGCCGGGACCGAGCGTGATAACAAACATCTGGCCAATACCGACAATCACCGAAAATGCAGCAAATGTCAGAGCCGCGTGCGACAGGCCGAATGAACTAGCACCGCCAGTGAACATGACCGTTGCCAGCCAAACCACGATTGTTGCCGCAAAAGACCAGATCCAGGGTTTGCGTGAGATGGTTTGAAAAGCACTCATTGATTTTTCTCCCGCTTTTCAAGCCGGTTGAGCAGAATACGCAGCGCCAGGACAACGATCAGGATGGCGCCCTGTGCACCGATCTGCCAGTCCGGCGAAATGCGCATGAAGGACAGGAAGGAGCCGGCAAGTGTCAGGGTCAGCGCGCCAATAACCGCACCAACCGGCGACACGCGGCCGCCCACAAATTCACCGCCTCCGAGGATCACACCGGCAATCGACAACAGCGTATAACGAAGTGCGATATTGGCATCGGCCGACGTCGTCAGACCGACAAGTGCGATACCGGCCAACACTGCGAAAAAACCGGCAAGCGCGAAGGTTGCAGCGCGAATACCAACCACGGACCAACCTGCCCGTTCCACCGAGCGGAAATTGCCGCCCACACCGCGCATCAGCACGCCGAAGGACGATCGGCTGACGATCAGATGGGCAATGATGGCGATCAGAATACTGGCAACCATCGCCACTGGAATGAGCGGTGGCTTTGACGTCATCAGCCAGCGGATCCAGCCCGGTGCCGTGCCGCCGGGAGACGGGAGGATAAGAACAGCAAGGCCACCCCAGACGAAACTCATACCGAGTGTCACCACGATGGATGGCAGCGAGCGTATGTGAATGATGGCGCCGATTGCCGCGTAAACCGCGATTGCGCCTGCGAAAATCAGAATGCCGACCACAGGTGATGTTTGCAAAAAGGTCGCGGTGACGCAGGCGCAGAAGCTGACAAATGTGCCCATCGACAAATCAAGGTCATTAACCGACATGATCAGCATCTGGGCGATGGTCGCCAGAATGATTGGAACGGCCAGATTGAACAGCAGGTTCAGGCCTGTGTAGCTCATGGCCCGCGGCTGCATGTAAAAGACTGCGGCCAGCAGCACGGCAAGGGATGCCGCCGGAATGACAAGACGCATGGTATTGGCAGAAATTTTCATCAGTGGCCTTCCCCTGCAAAGGACGCTGCAAGCACGTTCTGTTCAGTGATGTCGTCACCGACGAGTTCCGCGTGGATGACGCCGTCGCGGAAGACGTAGACGCGATCACAAAGCCGGATTTCGTCCATCTCGGTCGAGTACCAGACGAAGGTACGGCCATGGCGCGCTTCGGTACGCAGGATTTCATAGACTTCCTGTTTGGTGCCGATATCGACACCACGCATCGGGTCATCCATCAAAACGGTTTCGGCTGTCGTGGCTAGCGCGCGGGCAAAGAGCACTTTCTGCTGGTTGCCGCCGGACAGCGACAGGATCTTGTTGCCCATGTTGGGCGTGCGAATTTCGATGCGCTTTTTCCAGTTGTCGCCAAGTTCGTCCTCACGCTTGTGGTTGACGAGACTGAGACTGGAGAGGTCGCGTAGCGATGCAATGCTAAGGTTTTTCAGAATGCTCCACAGCGGGAACGTGCCATTCAGGCTGCGATCGCCGGCAACAAAGGCAATGTCCTGCTGTCTGGTCGGAAACCAGTTGCTGTTGCGCGACAAATAAAGATCGAGCAGTGCTTCGGTCTGGCCGTGGCCGCCCAATCCTGCGAGACCAATGATTTCACCTCTATAGGCTTCGAACATATGCCCCTCTCCCTTGCGGGCAGGCATGGATAGAACAGGTTGTCCGGTTCTTTGAATTGTCGATCGCTCCCAGCCGCTTTCCTTCACCACGCTGCCCATGGTTTCGACAAGGCTGCGGGTGCTGAATTCTGGTGCTGGACGATCGGCAACGACCTTGCCGTCCTTCATCACAACGATGCGGGTGGCGGTTGAGAGGATTTCTCCAAGGATATGGGAGATCAGCAGAACAGAGCCGCCGGAGCGCACAAAACGACGGACATAATCCATAAGCTGTTCTGCAAGGCCGGCATCAAGTGACGAGGTCGGTTCATCGAGAATGACCAGCCTTGGCTTGTTTTCGACACCTGCGAAATTGATGGCGATTTCGACCATCTGCCGTTCGGCAATGGAAAGTTCGCTAATGGTTGCCGTGCAGTCAATGCCGCTGCCGGGGAAAATATCGTCGAGTTGCTGCTGAATGAGGTTGGTCGCGCGACCGCGCCATCTGCTGCCTTTCATATCGGCATGCATGATGCGGACATTCTCGCCAATCGTCAGATTGGGACAAAGAGACAATTCCTGAAACACGCAGCGTACGCCATTGGCTCGTGCCACGGCGATACCGTGTTCTCCCTGACCACCACGATAAGACAGGGTGCCTTCATGAGGCGTAAGATTGCCGTTGATGACGTTGACGATGGTGGACTTGCCGGCACCGTTGTGACCGACGAGACCAAGACATTCGCCAGAATGAATAACGAGGTCGGCACCATCCAGTGCCTTTACGGCACCAAAGGTCACCTTGACGCCACGTGCGGCGACAACCTCTTCTCTCGACAGGATTTCGTTCATCAGCACGACACAGATTTATTGGGATAGGCGGTACACGGCGCCTTCAAGCGGCGCCGTGCGGTGATATCGCGGTATCGAAAAAGTTATTGAGCGATAACTTTCTGGGCGTCTTCCTGCGAATATTCGATGTTGGAAACGCCGCCCTTTTCGGTCTTTGCCAGACCGTCTTCAAGGTTTGCCTGATCGATCCGCAGAACCGGAACAACCAGATCCTTCTTCACGTCCTTGCCGTCGAGGATTTGCTGTGCAACCCAGAAAGCAAGTGTGGAAACGCCCGGTGCGATCGAAACGGACATGGTTTCATAACCGCTGGCATCCTTCTGCTGTTTCCACCAGACCAGCTCGTCTTCACGGTTACCCATGACGATGGTTGGTGTCGGGCGTTTTGCTGCTGCAAATGCCTGTGCTGCACCGTAACCATCACCACCCTGTGTCACCACAGCGGTGATTTCCGGCAGGCTTGGCAGAATGCCAGCAACGGCACGCTGTGCAACGTCCTGCGCCCAGTCACCGTTTACAGAACCGGCAATTTTGAAGTTTGGATGCTTGGCAATGCCGGCCTGGATACCTGCGTGGATTTCATCGTCCACGAACACCCCGGCCAGACCGCGGATTTCGAGGAGGTTACCGCCATTAGGGTACTTTTTTGCCAGGAAGTCGACCTGGCTTTCGCCCATGGACTTGAAGTCAACGGCGATGCGCCATGCGCAAGGCTCGGTCACCACACCGTCAAAGGAAACGACGGTAATGCCGGCATCACAGGCTTCTTTTACGGCACCGTTGAGCGCAGTTGGCGAAGCCGCGTTGATGACGATTGCGTCATAGCCCTGAAGAATAAGGTTCTGAATTTGCGCGGCCTGTTCGGTCGCCTGGTTTTCAGCTGTTGTGAAAGCGTCTGCAGCAGCAACCGTTCCCTTGGATACAGCCTCTTTGGTGATCTTGTCCCAGCTGGTCAACATGGCCTGACGCCAGGAGTTGCCGGCGTAGTTGTTGGACAGTGCGATTTTCTTGGCGGATGTGTCCGCCTGTGCCACCATCGGCAAGGCAGCGCATACAAGCGTGACTGAAGCCACAAGCATTTTTTTGATAGCCATTGATTTCCTCCCTGATGGCTCACAAAACTATAACCGGGGCATAGAGATCCCTCCGCAAAAGTCGCGGATTTTCAACGGATTTTTATGGCCCTGAGGCTCCTCCCCCAGTAAACGCCAGCATGACCAACAAAGGCGCAGTTGTATAGGCTGATCTTGGCAAACCATTTGCGGGAACCCGCACATAATGTGCGCAAAAATGCAGGACGAGGCTCGTTACAAGGCGCACAATGACGGATAGAAGCATGGTTCTTCGCATGTGTTGAAAACTGTGCCGCAGGTGCTTGGGAGGGCGCCGAGAATGCTTAATTCCCTACGTAGTTCGTTATTCGAGCATTATCTCGGTATTTCCCGTTTGCTGGCGGGGCAGTTGGAGTTCAACTCCATCATTCAGGCTGTTGCGACGGAAATATCCCATATCATTCCGCATGATCATCTCGACGTCTGTATCAAGCTGGTCGATGATAAATATCACATTGCCTATGAAAGCGGTCTGGAAAGCGACTGGAGCAAACATCCGCCCGCGCTGTTGACCGGGAGTCCAATCCGTTCGTTGCTGGCTGGCGAGGTAGAGTTTCTGCTGAGTGGCAATGCTTGTGTCGATCCGCGCTTTCATTTCGAAGGAGCGTTTTCCAGCCCGATCATTACGCTGTCGCTGCACAGCCGATTGCATGTTCCCTTGAAAGTGCATGGCGACATCATCGGTGCGTTGAGTTGTTCGTCTCACACGACAGACGCTTACACGATGGATGATGTGTTTAACGCCCGTGCGGTGGCAGACCTGTTGGCGCCCTATTTCTTTGCAATTCGCGCTGCCGAACAGGCAAAACGGTCTGCCATTGAAGAGGCAGAAGCGACCGCACGTGAAGAAGGACTGCGCTCCGGTGCCTTGAAACTTACCCAGGCATTGGAAGCGGAAAGGCAGCGCATCGGCATGGATTTGCATGACCAGACGCTGGCGGATTTGACACGGCTCACCCGGCGTGTCGAGCGCATGACCCATCTGCCTGAAGTAAGCGGTGAAATGCTGGAGCCGCTGGCGCGCAGTCTGCAATTTTGCATGCATGATCTGCGTCAGATCATCGAAGAGGCAAAACCTTCGATCTTGCAACTTTTTGGAATGGTCCAGGCGATAGAAACATATTTGGATCGCTCCGTCCGCGATAGCGGTGCGTCAATCCATTGGGAAATTGTCGATGACAGCAAGGGCATGGTGGATGAGCTGGAGCAAGGTGTCGCGACCTCATTGTTCCGGATCGTGCAGGAAGCCATCAATAATGCCATACGACATGGGCAGCCGGATCGTATTGTGGTGACGCTTCGCCGTCGCGAGGACTGGCTGACGGTTGAGATAAACGATGACGGAGCCGGTCTAGATGCATCTGGCAACTCAACTGGCCATGGCATTGGCAACATGAAAACCCGAGCGAGGCTGATATCGGCCCGTTTCGGGATTGGAAAGAATCGCAATGGCCCGGGGACTTGCGTCAGTGTCAGCGTAAAACCTGGTTTGGCGGGAAAAACGGCGGAGGAGAGTTAAATGGACGTGCTGATCGTTGAGGATGATGTTCTGCACCGTGCTTACTTGAATGAAGTCGTGCGCAATGCCCTGCCGGAATGCGCCAGGGTGCTGGAGGCGGAGAACGGTAAGGTGGGCGAAAAACTGGCGCGGGAAAACCGTACAGCCCATATTGTCATGGATTTGCAGATGAATGAACGCAATGGGATCGAAGCTGCCCGCACAATCTGGAAGGAACGCCCCGATACCCGCATCCTGTTCTGGTCGAACTATGCCGATGAGGCCTATGTTCGCGGCGTCTCCCGTATCGTTCCGGAAGGTGCGGCTTACGGATATGTTCTTAAATCCGCATCTGACGAACGTTTACGTTTGGCATTGCGCGGTATCTTCATCGAAGCACAATGTGTCATCGACCGTGAGGTGCGTGGCCTGCAGGAAAAGAGCCTTGGCAAGGTCAATGGCGTCAGTGATTCCGAATATGAAATTCTGATCGATATCGCGCTGGGTCTGACCGACAAGACGATAGCGCGGCGGCGTAATCTCTCGCTTCGCAGTGTGCAGAACCGTCTTCAGGCGCTGTATGAGAAGTTGAACGTCTATCAGGCAACCGGTGAGGATGAGCCCGACGGTCGCTATAATTTGCGCACACGTGCTGTCACCATCGCAATCCTGCGCAAGCTGTTGAATTACAACGCCTTGGAAAAAGCAGAAAAAGAACTGGCGGAATGGGTCAGCCATCACTGATGGCGTGAATATCCGCCATCTTCTATGAAATCATGATGATGAGAGGCATAAAGCCCCCACTCCAACTCCAGCCATATTGCCCAACATGGCTGGATATGCCCCTCATCACCTTCCCGCCCCCCTTAAGTGGCAGGAATTCCATACATACCTTCAATCACCGCGATTGAAAGTGTTTTTTACAACTTAACGTGCCATCCACCCGCCATCAACGGCAAGAATTTGGCCTGTGACGTAGCTGCTTGCTGGTGCAGCAAAGAACAACAGTGCAGTATCGAGATCAGAAGGGGTGCCCCAACGTGCGGCGGGGATACGCTCCATGATGCTGCGGTTTCTGTCAGGGTCGTTACGCAGTGCTTCCGTGTTGTCTGTTTCCATATAACCCGGTGCAATGGCGTTGACGGTGATGCCTTTGACAGCCAGTTCGTTGGCCATCAGGCGTGTAAGACCGGCAACCGCATGTTTGCTCGATGTGTAGGAGGCGACTCGAATGCCGCCCTGAAATGACAGCAGCGAAGCAATGTTGACGATACGGCCAGCAATTTTCTGATCCGTCATATGACGCACGACCGCCTGCGAGAGCATGAAGATGCTTTTGAGATTGATGTTCATCACATCATCCCAATCCTGTTCGGAAAATTCCGTAAAGTCGGCGCGGCGGATTTGGCCTGCATTGTTGACCAGGATGTCGATATTGCGGCCGTCCGTGGTGAGAGATGTGACCACATCCGCCAGTCCCGACGGGTTCGTGAGGTCGTAAACGACCTCCTCAAACTTGCGCCCGAGTGCCTCAACTTTTTTACGGGTTTCAGGCATTTCCTGTGAGCCAAGCGCAATGATGTCAGCGCCAGCTGAAGCCAGGGCAAGAGCCAAGCCCTGGCCCAATCCCTTGCGCGCGCCCGTCACAAGCGCACGCTTTCCGGTGAAATCAAACAGGGTCATTCGACGCTCCTTACTTTAGGTCGCCCATGGGCACGAAGTCCATGTCCTTGAAGGACTGGTTGTCACCGGCCATGCTCCAAATGAAGGCGTAAGAGCCGGTGCCGGCGCCACAATGGATGGACCAGGACGGAGAAACGACAGCCTGCTCACTGCGAACGATCAGGTGGTTGGTCGCCTGTGGGCGCCCCATCAGATGTACAACAAACGATTCTTTCGGAATTTCGAAATAGAGATAGGCTTCCATGCGGCGGTCGTGCAGGTGGGCTGGCATTGTGTTCCAGACGCTACCACCTTCAAGACGTGTCAGACCCATCAGCAATTGGCAGGTTGGGAGAACATCCGGGTGCAAGTACTGGTAAAGTTTGCGCTTATTGGATGTCGCGCTATCGCCGAGATTGTTTTCGATGGCTTCCGTTACGCTGACGGTCCGCGATGGATACGTTGCATGGGCTGGTGCGCTGTTGATGTAGAACTTTGCGGGTGCTGCTGCGTCAACGCTTTCGAAGCTGATTTCCTTGGTGCCCATGCCCAGATAAAGCGCATCCTGGAAACCGATATCGTAGGTCTTTCCGTCGGCAATCACGCGGCCTGCGCCACCGATGTTGATTAGGCCAAGCTCACGGCGTTCGAGCAGGAACGAGGTGCCAACCGTTTTGGCAATCTCTTCGCCAAAGCTCAAGGACGAGGCAAGCGGAATGACACCAGCCAACAGAAGGCGGTCGTAATGGGTGTAGACGGCATTGACTTCACCGGCGACAAACAGGCTTTCCATCAGGAAGTTTTCGCGTAGTTCGCCGCTCGTCATGCGTTCCGACTGGGTGTAGTGAACGGCGTGAAGTGTTTCGATTTTCGTTGTCATGGGTTTTGAACCTCCCTTGGTTTACTCAAAAAGATCAGGATGTTTTGCTTCCAGCCTTGGCAGGTCACGAAGCAGTTCGGAAAGGTGGGCTGTCATCGCTTTTTCTGCAGCCATTTCGTCTCGCGCATCAATTGCGGTGAGAATGGCGCGATGTTCGCCGATGAGCCGCGTGAAGGAGGACGCATCGTGGATCGACAGGCTGCAGGCCCGGTCGATATGTGCCTTCAAATCCTCGACGACCGGCCAGGCCATTGGAATACCGGCGCCCTCGGCTAGAATTTTGTGAAACAGATCGTCGTATCGGCGAAATTCGACATGGTCGCCAATCTCGGCCGCCCTTTCTTGCTCCCGCAGACAGTCTTCGATTCGTGAACGGGCATGGAAGTGAAAGGTACGGCTGGCGGTCTTTGCGACGGCTGTCTCTATCGTTTCGCGAATGAAGGCGGCTTGCATCAGCTTGGCGACCGAGATTTTCGCGATAACAGCGCCACGCTGCGGCAAAACCTCGACCAAGCGGCTTTTGGTAAGTGCAATCAGCGCTTCACGCCCCGGTTGGCGTGAGGAGCCGTACCGCTCGCCGATTTCCTGTTCGGAAATACGGGAGCCCGGCGGCAGGGCAAGCGAAAGAATATCTCCACGCAATTGCCGCTCCACCTTGTGAGCCATGCTTTCTGACGCTGTTTTTCCGCTCATGGCGTTCGCTTTCGATGAGGCCATCAATAATTGACGACACTTCCATACAATGAACGACAATACCATGCAACTGCGGTTGAACGCATTTTGCACGGCCCGCCGCTTTCGGCGTGCGTGCCCAGTCTCGAGCACCTTTGCCTTTGGGATTTCAATCGTGACTAAATTTATCGGCCATTTGCAAATCCTGTAGCGATGGCTGTGTTCGATTTATTTTGGGGTAATTGACCTGCCCATCTTCTTCGCCGCGCGGGAACTGTCCGTCCCTGTTGCGTCGTTCTGCGGCCTTGTAGCCGGCTGGACTGACACCGATATATTGGCGGAACATGCGTGAGAAATAATAGCTATCGCTATAGCCAACCAGTTCTGCGGTTTTTTTGACCGAACTGCCACCCGCCAGAAGCCCCATGGCACGTTCCATGCGCTTGAATTCCTGATATTTTGCCGGCGTTAGCCCTACTTGTTTCCTGAACATTCGGCGGAAATAGTCGGGATTGTATGGCGTTGCCGTCAGCGATTTTTCCACGATCTCATCGTCGAGTGGCTCAGCTGCGATCTGGCTGGCAGCCACCATGATCGCCAGTGACAATGCATCCGGATTGTCTACGGGAGCCTGTTTCTGCTGTCGCCAGCCGGTAAATGCTGTTTCGAGAAAGTCGATCAGAAAAACCATAAACTGGTGATGCTGAACAAGTGTGGTCGATGACAGTGGAACGGTTTCGCGAAAGTGCCGGACCAGCGGTTCCAGCATGTGCCAGCGTGGCATCATCACCCAGCGGCGCTTTTCCATCTGTGAAATCATATCGATGCGGCCAAACACATCCAGCGTGAAATGCTGCGCGACGCCGGTGTACAATTCCCGCGACAAGGTTTGACCGACGAAACGGGTATTGGCCTCAATCAACATGGCGCAGCCGGGCTCCATCACCACTCTTTCGCCCTCGATTTCATACTCCGCACGACCGGTCAGGCAGATGACAAGGTCATGAACACTATTGGTTTTATCGATCCGCCAGCTTGATGAGTGCTCCATCTTGATGGCGGAGCGCGTCAGGGAAAGGCTGAGCGCCTGAACAGGAATGCTGCCGAGAATGCCTTGTTCGCTTTTGTCCATCTTTTTGTCCTGAAGAATCTATTCTTTTTCGCAAAACATCGGCTGATATTACCCGCCAAGTGTCAGATTGACCAGATTGACGGCCTTTTCAATGGGAGGAGCGAGGCTGTTCTGGGAAATTGCCCTGTGTTGGGTGATTCTCCTTGTTCAGCCATCGATGTGAGGATGCACAATTCGGAATATAAAAAACCTGTCCGTATCGTCTATGTAGGCGGCGGATCTCTCAACTGGGCGACGAAACTGATGGGCGACCTCGCCCATGACGGTACTGTCCCGGCAACAATCAAACTCTATGACATCGATCACGCGGCAGCTGGGCGAAACGCGGCAATCGGCATGCGATATTCTGCGGCGTCGGACGGCGCGAAGGTCGGATATCACGCAGAGCGTGCCGAGGACATTCGTGCGGCAGATGCTCTTTCCGATCAGCTTGCCCAGCCTGTCGGGCTAGACAAGACCACTACAATGTTCCGGGAAAGGGTGGACGCTACACGTCACTACCTGCCGGAAGAACTGACCTCCGGAGTTGCTGCATGAGTGGAGACAACCGTTTTCTCGGGCTGTTCTATCTGACGCCCTACATCATCGGGTTGCTGGTCTTCACGACCCTGCCCTTCGTTGCATCGCTCTATTTGAGCTTTACCAACTACAACCTGCTGGACTCGCCGACGTTCACCGGACTTGCCAACTACATCAAGCTGTTCACCAGTGACCGCACGTTCCGCAAGTCGCTGTGGGTGACACTCATTTATGTGTTCACCACGGTCCCGCTTAAGCTGGCGTTTGCGCTCTTCATTGCGGTGATCCTGAACTACAAGCTGAAGTTCATCAATTTCTTCCGTACGGCCTATTATGTGCCGTCTATCCTCGGCGGCTCCATAGCTATCGCCGTTCTGTGGCGTTACATCTTTGCCGACACCGGTCTGGTTAATATGGGCCTTGCGGTATTTGGTATGGAGCCGATCAATTGGTTCGGTGACCCCACAAATGCGTTGTTCACCATCACCATGCTGCGCATCTGGCAATTTGGTTCAGCCATGGTGATCTTCCTTGCTGCCCTTCAGAGCGTTGATAATTCGCTTTACGAGGCGGCATCGATTGATGGAGCGGGCAAGTGGAAAACCTTTGTCCACATTACCCTTCCACTGATCACGCCGGTCATTTTCTTCAATCTAATAATGCAGATGGTTCAGGCATTCCAGGAGTTCAACGGCCCCTACATCATCACACAGGGCGGCCCGTTGAAGTCGACTTATCTTCTGCCGCTGTACATCTATGACGAAGCCTTCAAGCGGTTCGATATGGGGTATGCCTCGGCAATCGCATGGGTGTTGTTCGTCATCATCATGGTTCTTACGGTTGTTGCCTTCTGGTCCTCGCGCCACTGGGTCTACTACGCCGGCGACAAGAGGAGCTGATTATGGTCGATCAGACTGTTTCAAATATTCAGGGTGTCACGGAAGCAGAACGCATTCGCGATAAGGAAGTCCGTCGCCAGCGCATCGGTGCAGTCCTTCGTTATGCCATGTTGGGTGGCGTTGGTTTGCTTATGCTTTACCCGCTGATCTGGCTGGTTGGTGCATCCTTCAAGACCAATGCCGAGATTTTCAATAATCCAGGTTTTTGGCCAGAAAACCCAACCCTTGATGGCTATATCAATGGCTGGAAGACATCGACGCCGTACACATTTGGCACGTTCTTCCTGAATACGCTGTGGATCGTATTGCCAAAGATGATTGGTACCGCGATCTCCTGCACGGCGGTGGCTTACGGCTTTGCCCGGTTTGATTTTCCGTTCAAGAAAATCCTCTTCGCAACGCTGATCGCGACACTGCTTTTGCCGAATGTCGTCACGCGCATTCCGCAATACCTGCTGTTTCGTGACCTCGGCTGGCTCGACACTTACCTGCCGCTTTGGGTGCCATCCGCTTTTGCTGGCGACGCATTCTTTGTGTTCATGCTGGTGCAGTTCCTGCGCGCCATCCCGCGCGATATGGAAGAGGCTGCGCGTGTTGATGGTGCGTCCACCATGCAGACATTGCTGTTCATCGTCGTACCACTTCTGATGCCGGCGCTGATATCGGTGTGCCTGTTCCAGTTCATGTGGACAATGAACGACTTCCTCGGTCCGCTGATCTATCTGTCATCGGTCGAAAAATACCCCGTCTCGCTAGCCCTTAAACTATCGATCGATACGACAGAGGCGTTTGACTGGAACCGTATCTTGGCCATGTCGGTCCTGGCCATCACCCCTGCACTCGTCGTGTTCTTCGTCGCGCAGAAATACTTCATCGACGGCATCTCTGCTGGCGGCATCAAAGGATAACAAAATGGCTCGTCTTCAACTCAGAAATCTCGAAAAAGACTACGCTTCTTTCCGCGCCGTGCATGGCATCAACCTCGACATCGAGGACGGTGAATTTATGGTGCTGGTGGGTCCTTCCGGCTGTGCCAAGTCGACGACCTTGCGGATGATTGCCGGTCTGGAACGCATTACCGGCGGGGAAATTCGGATCGGTGGTGAACTTGTCAACGACAAGCCACCGGGCGAGCGTGGCATTTCGATGGTGTTTCAGAACTACGCGCTTTATCCGCATATGAAGGTGCGGAAGAACCTGTCGTTCAGCATGCGTTTGAAGCGTCGCCCGAAGGACGAAATCGAAGAAGCAACGCAGGATGTTTCCAAAACGCTGGAAATCGAAGCTTTGCTGGATCGCCTGCCCAAACAGCTTTCCGGCGGTCAGGCGCAGCGCGTGGCGGTGGGCCGCGCATTGATCAAAAAACCGCAGGTCTTCTTGTTCGATGAGCCTTTGTCCAATCTGGACGCGAAGCTGCGTGCCTCGATGCGGGTTCGTATTACCGATCTGCACAAGCGTCTGAAGGCTGAGGGGCAGCAGGCAACCGTTGTTTACGTGACCCATGATCAGACCGAAGCCATGACGATGGGTGACCGGATCTGCGTCATGAAGGAAGGCCACATCATGCAGGTGGCTGATCCGGTGACGCTGTACAACAAACCGGCCAACTCATTCGTGGCAGGTTTCATCGGTAGCCCGGAGATGAACCTGATCGAAGCGACGCTTGATAGTGACAGGTCGATCAATATTGCCGGTCAAAAACTGCAGCTTGGTCCGCAGTTGATGGATCGCCTGGCAGCAAATGCGCCAAAGGACATCATTCTGGGCATACGTCCGCAGCATTTCAGCCTTGCTGCACCAGATACCGCCAACGCGTTGTCCGGCAAGATCAGCCATGTCGAATTCATGGGTCATGAAGTCTATCTGCATGTGCAGGCCGGTAAAAATCGTCTGATCGCGGTTGTTCCGTCTCATGCCTATGACCGCAAAAGCCTTCGCGATGATCAGGTTTGGCTGAGCGCCGATGCTGCATCTGCCCACATTTTCAATCGCCAGTCCGGTGACAACATTAGCCTGGACTGACCCATCCATCACTCAACAGTCATTCCTTGGGAGGAGTTATTATGAAAAGAGTACTTATTACAGCGGTGCTGTTTGCTGCCACGAGCCTGAGTAGCGCCTATGCTGCCAATCTGCGCATGTCGTGGTGGGGCAGTGATGACCGCCATCTTGCGACGCAGGAAGCGCTGAAGGTTTGCGGCGCGAAGTTCGGTCACACGATTTCGCCGGAGTTTACCGGTTGGGGCGGGCACCAGGAAAAGATTGCAACTCAGCTAGCTGGACGCACTGAAGCTGACATCATGCAGATCAACTGGCCATGGTTACCGATTTTCTCCAAGGGCGGTGAAGGTTTTACGGACCTCAACCAGTACAAGGATGTAATCGACCTTAGCCAGTGGACCGATGCCGATCTGGAAAGTGGTACCGTCAAGGGCAAGCTCAACGGCGTGCCGGTTTCTACCACCGCCCGCATCTTCATGTTCAACAAGACCACCTATGAAAAAGCCGGTGTTACCCTGCCGACAACTTGGGATGAGCTGTTTGCTGCCGCCCCTGTCATGAAGGAAAAGTTGGGAGCGGACTATTATCCGTTTGAGGCTGCTCCTTCTGAAGGAAACGGTCTGAATGCCCGTATCGTCGTTATCCTGCGCGCAACACAGATGACCGGCAAGAGCTTCATCGACCCTGAAACCAACAAGGTCGCATGGTCGCCTGAAGAACTGACCGAAGCGCTGAACTTCTACCAGTCGATGGTCGACAAGGGTGTTATCGAGTCCTGGAAGAGTTCATCGGCTGGGGGCAACCGCCCGCTGTTTGAAAACCCGAAATGGGCGGATGGTCGTTATGCCAGTTCCTACCAGTGGGACAGCACCTACGGCAAAATTGCCGGTCCGCTTGAAGCGGGTCAGGAACTGGTCCCAACCAAGTCGCTGACCTCAGAGGGCGGCAAGACCGAGGGTATCTACCGTAAGCCGTCCATGCTGCTTGCCATTTCCAAGAACAGCAAGGAACCAAAGGCCGCTGCAGAGATCATCAATTGCCTGCTCAACGATCCTGAAGCGGTCACTATCCTTGGCGCGACACGTGGTATTCCTTCCAGCAAGGTTGCAATCAAGACGCTGACCGATGCGGGTAAGATCAAGCCCGTGCAGGCCGATGCCTACAAGATCGTGATGGAATCGGAAGGCCCGAACGTTTCACCTCTCAATGAACATCCGCGCGTGACGGATGCCTTCGATACCAACCTCGAAGCCTTCGCCTATGGCCAGCAGTCTGCGGAAGACACGGCGGCAGAAATTATTGCAAGCGTCGATGACGCCCTTGGCGGCATCTAATGCAGAAATTGCGGTGGGCTGAGATAGCCCACCGCATTGAATGAAAAGGAATTTAAACAGCATGGCGCGCATCGATCTGTTAACCGCAACGGCACGCACCGCCAGTTTCGCCTTTGGTGCTGGCCAGTATCTGCATGCGCTGACCCAACCGGTGGTCTGGTCTTTGCTGGGTGGTGATGGTCAACCGCTCGCGAAGGGCGAAAGCAATACCGTTGTATTCACTCTGTGCGATCTTGAGCCGAAATCGACATACTGGCTGGAGATGGGCGGAGAGAAAATCACCTTTGACACGGCTGCGGAAAGCCGTGTGATCGATATCTCCAAATTCGGCGCCTCACCCCACTCGCCCGACAATACAGCAGCCATCCAGGCAGCAATCGATGCTCTGCCGGATTATGGTACTTTACGAATTCCAGCTGGAGAATGGCAAAGCGGACCATTGTTCCTGAAAAGTCGCATGACGTTTATGATCGACGATGGTGCTGTTCTCAAAGGGGTTTCTGACCGCTCAACCTATCCAATCCTGCCACCAAGACATGATGATGGACGTGTGCTTGGCACATGGGAAGGTGTTTCCGAAGCCTGTTACGCAAGCCTTGTTACGGCCATCGATTGTGAAGACCTGACAATTACCGGTGCCGGTGTGATCGATGGCGGCGGGGATAGCGGCGACTGGTGGACATGGCCCAAGGAAACCCGTGATGGCGCACGCCGTCCACGCACCATTTTTGTCTCCGGCAGCACCCGCGTAACGATTTCGGGCATCGTGGTGCGCAATTCCCCTGCATGGACGGTTCATCCGGTGTTGAGCCGGGATGTCAGAGCCATCGGGCTGACGATACAGAATGATCCCAACTCACCCAATACCGATGGTCTTAACCCGGAATGCTGCACCAATGTTCTGCTGCAGGGGATTCGTTTCTCGGTCGGTGATGATTGCATCGCCATCAAGGCTGGCAAACGTGACCCAAAAGGTGGACTGGACCAGCCGTGCGAGGATATCTGCATTGAGAACTGCCTTATGGAACGTGGGCACGGCGGTGTCGTCATAGGGAGCGAAATGAGCGGTACGGTCCGCAACGTTCAGGTTCGGCGCTGTGAGATGGTCGATACTGACCGCGGTCTGCGCATTAAGACGCGCCGCGGGCGTGGCGGCCTTGTTGAGAATATCAGCGTTGAGGACTGTGCCATGCGCGGTGTTCAGTCGCCGCTGGTCATCAATGCATTTTATTTCTGTGATGAGGATGGACGATCGGACTACGTACAGAGCCGGGAGGCTTTGCCGATCAATGATGCGACCCCGCGTATTTCTGGAGTTACCGTGCGCAACGTCGTGGCCGATCGTGTTGCAATTGCCGCCGCCGCTTTCTACGGCCTGCCAGAGGCGCCGGTGGAGAATATCACCATCGAAAATTATCGCGTGACGTTTGACCCTCACGCGGTCGCCGACGCCCCCGACATGGCTTGCCATATGGAGCCTGTCCGCCATGCGGGCATCATTAGTGAAAACGCTGCATTCCTGAAAAAGGAAGGCATCGTCTTGTCGACTATCAGCCAGAGTATTGCCGTATGACCCTCAATCTTGATGAATATTTCAACGCCTATGCCAGTGACTACAGCTATTACAAAGGCGGAAGCTGGTGCTACGAGGATGGTTGCCTCTATCGCGGGCTGATCGCCCTTTATGGGGCAAGCGGAAACCGGCAATGGTTCAGCCATATGAAACGTCTGGTCGACGGTCAGATTACTGACAATGGAGAACTGCGTGGCTATTCCATTCCCGAATATAATATCGATCACATTCTGCCAGGCCGCGCCCTGAATACACTCTACAAGGCAGATCCGCAGCCCCGCTACCGTACGGCGCTGGACCACCTACTTCGCCAGTTGCAAAGTCATCCGCGCACATCCGCCGGTCCGCATTGGCACAAGCTGCGTTATCCGCATCAGATCTGGTTGGACGGCCTTTATATGGCCCTGCCCTTCAAGGTCGAATATGCCGGGCTTATAGGTGACAATGCCTTGGTGGATGAGGCGCTGGATGAAATGTTGACAGGGCTCGAATTGACCTTCGATGCGCAGAGTGGTCTTTTCCGTCACGGCTATGATGAGGAACGTCTGCAAGCATGGGCAAACCCGCAAAGCGGACTTTCGCCGACCCATTGGGCGCGGTCGATTGGCTGGCTCTGTATGGCGCTTGCCGACACGATCGAGGTTGCGCCGCCCAGTGAAAAGCGCGATGCCTTGTCTCAGTGGTTTGCAAGCCTTTTGGTGCGGCTTGAGGCATTGCGGACAGTCGATGGTCGTTGGCTGCAGGTTATCGATCAACCGCAACTTGACGGCAATTATGCCGAGAGTTCCGCAACGGCAATGTTCGCCTATGCCTTCATCAAGGCGGCACGCCTGGGCGTCAAGAATGGTGACGCGGCGGTTGGGATAAAGGCACTCACAAGTCTGGAAGAGAATGCCCTGAAGCCAAATGCCAGCGGCCGTATTGTTCTTCAGGATATATGTTGTGTGGCGGGTCTTGGTGGTTTCGAAGGCAACTACCGTGACGGGACGCCTGCCTACTATGTTTCTGAAACCCTGAGGGATGACGATATCAAGGGTGTTGCTCCGCTAATGATGGCACATGCGGAGCGTTTGCTTGCAATGGTTGGTGTCTCGGAACAGACAGCACGTATAGCCAGCTAACCCTACTGTTCGTCACACAATAGCAATCTATACAAAACGCCGGTGAAGAACCGGCGTTTTTTTGCCTATTTATCATACTTTTAATTCGTGACCGCGTAGGTTTTCGTGCTGTTGTCGTTGAAGGTTTTTGTTACAAAAGTCATACTAAATATCTGTTTTTATGTTGTTTTGTTTTGCATTTCTTTGAATTGTCGCAGGAATTGTTTGGAGGCACATAAAAACTTCTTCCCAAGAGTAATACTATATGCTCATATGGTTGTGTCATTGCTACTATCATCTCTGGGAGGATTTAAGGTGAGAAAAGCACTTGCGGCATTTACTGTCGCTTTTTCCGCGTGCCTTGCATCAGGCGTTTCGGCTCAATCGCTTACAGTTGGCTTCTCGCAGATCGGATCTGAATCCGGTTGGCGTGCTGCAGAAACTACCGTCACCAAGCAGCAAGCGGAAAAGCGTGGCATCACACTGAAGTTCGCTGATGCCCAGCAAAAGCAGGAAAACCAGATCAAGGCCGTGCGTGGCTTTATCGCGCAGGGCGTTGATGCCATCCTTATTGCGCCGGTTGTTGCAACTGGTTGGGATGCTGTTTTGAAGGAAGCCAAGGAAGAAAAGATTCCGGTAATCCTTCTTGACCGTCAGATCGAAGCTCCGGATGACCTTTATCTGACTGCCGTCACCTCGGATCAGGTTCATGAAGGCAAGGTCGCCGGTGAATGGCTGGTCAAGGATGTTGGCTCCAAGGACTGCAAGGTGGTGGAGCTTCAGGGCACAACCGGTTCGTCCCCTGCCATCAACCGTAAAAAAGGCTTTGAAGAAGCCATTGCTTCGCAGGCAAACATAAAGATCGTGCGTTCGCAGACAGGTGACTTTACCCGTACCAAGGGTAAGGAAGTCATGGAAAGCTTCATCAAGGCTGAAGGCGGCGGCAAGGACATCTGTGCCGTTTATGCGCACAATGATGACATGGCTGTCGGTGCCATCCAGGCAATCAAGGAAGCTGGCCTCAAGCCGGGCACGGACATCAAGGTCGTGTCGATCGATGCCGTGCCTGATATCTTCAAGGCAATGGCTGATGGTGAAGCCAACGCGACAGTCGAGTTGACGCCTGACATGGCTGGCCCTGCCTTTGATGCGCTGGATGCGTACCTGAAGGACAAGAAAGAGCCTGCAAAGTGGATCCAGACGGAATCCAAATTGTACACCGCTGCTGATGATCCCATGAAGGTCTATGAAGCGAAGAAGGGCCTCGGCTACTAAGTCGCAGGACCTTCCCGTCGAAACACAAGACAAAAGATAGGGCATTCCCCGTGATACGGTTTTGAGCGGGAGTGCCCTACCTGCAATCGAGAGAGATGCGGTGGGTCAGCTCACCGCGTCTTCCCTACAGTGCGAGGACAATGCCGCGCCGTTTGTGCGTGCCGCAGTCCTGACTCTGTAACGTGTTCGAAATGCTGCGTAATCCCTGGTTATCCGCGTTCCCAAGGGTTTGATGCAGGCAGTTGGCAGGAACCTGATATATGGCAGTAAAGGCCCCACTTCTTGAAGCGCGCACCATTGGAAAATCATTCCTTGGTATTCCCGCGCTGGATGGAGTTGACTTCACGCTGAACGAAGGTGAAGTCCATGCCCTTCTGGGTGAAAACGGTGCAGGAAAATCCACTCTCATCAAAATTCTGACTGGTGTTTACACGCGTGATCGCGGTGCGATTTTTTTGGATGGCGATGAAATCTCCCCCTCCAATGTCGGTGAGGCCCAGCTTCTGGGGATCGGTACGGTCTATCAAGAGGTAAACCTTCTTGAGAACTTGACTGTCGCCGAAAACCTGTTTCTCGGACGCCAGCCACGACGTTTCGGTCTGGTTGACCGCAAGGAAATGAACCGCAGAGCGACTGTTTTGCTGGCCCGCTACGGTCTGTCGATTGATGTCACGTCATTGCTTTCCAGCTATTCTGTCGCCGTACAGCAGATTATAGCCATTGCACGTGCTGTTGACCTCTCAGGGAAAGTGTTGGTGCTTGATGAACCGACTGCCAGTCTCGACAGCCATGAGGTCGAGATGCTGTTTGCTGTGCTTCGCCAGTTGCGTGATGAGGGCCTTGGTATCGTTATCATCACCCATTTTCTTAATCAGGTATATGACATTGCTAACCGTGTGACCGTTTTGCGCAATGGTCGTCTGGTTGGCTCTCGCGAGATTGCCAGTCTGCCGCGCTCGGAACTTATTTCCATGATGCTGGGCCGCGAGTTGCAGCAGGTCACACATCACAGCCATGCGACGGAAGAAACCGTTGCGGATGGCACGGCGCCGATCCGGTTTGAAGGATATGGAAAGCGCGGCAGTGTTGCGCCGTTCAATCTGTCCATTCGCCCCGGCGAGGTTGTTGGCATTGCCGGTTTGCTAGGATCAGGCCGTACTGAAACGGCATTTCTACTATTTGGCGTGGATAGACCCGATAGTGGCACTGCCACGGTTGACGGACAGCAGATCACCCTTTCGACACCGGAAACGGCGATTACACATGGCTTTGGCTTCTGTCCCGAAGAGCGCAAGACCGACGGCATTATTGGCGATTTTTCAGTGGCTGATAACATCGCGCTTGCCTTGCAGGCACGGCAGGGTTGGGCAAAACCATTGTCGCGACGCCAGAAGGCTGCCTTGGCAGATGATTTTATCAAGTCACTGGACATCCGCCCTGCTGACCGTGAGCGCCCGATCAAGTTTTTGTCCGGTGGCAACCAGCAAAAAGCCATTCTGGCACGGTGGCTTGCCACCAATCCACGGCTGCTGATTCTGGATGAGCCGACACGCGGCATCGATATTGGTGCGCATGCGGAAATCCTGAAAATGATCGAGAGACTCTGTGAGCAGGGCATGTCTCTGGTCGTCATTTCCTCCGAGCTGGAGGAGCTGACGGCGATTGCGCATCGTGTCATCGTTCTCTCTGATCGCAAGCACGTCGCCGAATTGAGCGGTGATGCTGTCAATGCGGATGCCATCATGCAGGCGATTGCAGATGCCGCTGCCGCATCTAGAACGGAGGCCGCGTGATGACCATGATCGTTTCGCGCTTCAAGCGTCTTGCGCCGCAGCTTTGTGCGCTTGCCATTATCCTCGCAGTCATTGCGGTCCTATCACCTGGTTTCCTGACGATCTCATTTCAGCAGGGCCGCCTTTATGGCAGCTTGATCGATATTCTGGTGCGTGCTGCGCCTGTCGCACTTCTCACCATTGGCATGACGCTCGTGATTGCGACGCGTGGTATCGATCTTTCGATTGGGGCAGTGATCGCGATCTGCGGCGCAGTTGCCGCCACGCTGATCAGTGATGGCCACTCGTTGCCTGTGGTTATCATCGTTTCATTGGCGGTCGGCATTGCTTGCGGTCTCTGGAACGGTCTACTCGTGGCGGTTTTCGACATCCAGCCGATCATCGCCACCCTCATCCTGATGGTTGCCGGGCGTGGCATTGCACAGCTGATTACCGAGGGTGTTATTCTAACCTTCAACAACGACACTTTTGCAGCCATCGGATCCGGGTCATTTGCAGGCGTTCCACTGCCCGTGTTGATCTGGATCGGTGCGGCGCTCATCATCGGCATTCTTGTGCGGCGAAGTGCGCTTGGCTTGTTGATTGAAGCGACCGGCATCAATCGCCGGGCTGCTTCACTTGCTGGCGTCAAAGCGCGTGTGTTGTTGTTTTTTGTCTATGCTATTTCCGGGCTTTGTGCGGCACTGGCAGGACTGATTGTGACCGCCGATATCAGAGGTGCGGACGCTAACAATGCCGGCCTGTGGCTGGAATTGGATGCAATCCTTGCCGTGGTTATTGGTGGCACCTCACTGAATGGCGGTCGTTTTTCTATCGCTGCGTCATTGATCGGCGCCTTGATTATTCAGGCGATCAACACCGGCATTCTGGTTTCCGGTTTCCCGCCGGAATTCAACCTGATCATCAAGGCCGGGATCATCATCATCGTCCTGACGCTGCAGTCGCCGGCGATCTCGACTTTCATCAGTTTTCTGAGACCTGAAAAGCCAAAACAAAAGACAACGACATCAAATGTTACCAGAGAAGGGCCGGCACAATGATCCACACCCGCAATCTGCCCTTTCTGGCTGCTCTGGTAATCTTTCTCATCGCTTACGCGCTTTGCGTGGCGCAGTTCCCCAATATGTTGTCGACCCGAGTTATCGGTAATCTTCTGACGGATAATGCGTTTCTCGGCATTGCCGCTGTTGGCATGACCTTTGTCATTCTGTCCGGCGGTATCGACCTGTCCATCGGCTCTGTCATTGCCTTTGCCAGTGTCTTTGTCGCGGTGCTGGTTGGATCGTATGGCGTTCATCCGCTGGTCGCTTTCGCAGCGGTTCTGGTTATCTCGACGCTGTTCGGATGCTTGATGGGCGGCATGATCCGCTTTCTCGGCATTCCCCCGTTTGTTGTAACGCTGGCTGGCATGTTTCTGGCGCGTGGTGCTGCCTATCTCATCTCCACCCAGTCGGTGCCGATCTCACACCCGGTTATTGATGCCATTCAGGGCTTCTATTTCCGTTTTCCTGGTGGCGGCCGGCTGACTGCACTGGCAATCGTCATGTTGCTGGTGTTTGCAGCTGGCATCATCATTGCCAGCAGAACCCGCTTTGGCGCCAACGTTTATGCGCTGGGCGGCAATCAACAGTCGGCGGAATTGATGGGTGTGCCGGTTGGCGCTACCACCATTGGCATCTACGCTCTGTCCGGCTTCCTGTCGGGTTTGGCAGGAATTGCCTACACGCTTTACACATCGTCCGGTTATTCACTGGCAACCGTTGGTGTTGAGCTGGATGCTATTGCGGCCGTAGTGATTGGTGGCACACTTTTGACAGGCGGGGCCGGTCTGGTGGCGGGCACCTTCATTGGCCTGCTCATTCAGGGATTGATCCAGACTTATATCGTGTTCGAAGGGACGCTGTCGTCGTGGTGGACAAAGATTGTCATCGGCATTCTGCTGTTTGTCTTCATTGTCTTGCAGCGAGGAATTGTCTGGTACTCCAACCGCAAGCTGACTGCAGCAGCGCATGCCTGATAGGTAACGTTCCCGTTGCAGGCCCTTACTCTTGACAGTTGAAAATTAAGGCCGTCCAGCCGTATAAGGCTGAATGCATGAGCGGGGTGCTGAATAAGGGCTAAAAAGGCAACCCAGGCCATGATTTGCTTCAAATCTGGAGATGGCACATGGGAACGGCAACTCGGCTTCCGCCGCTGGAGGCTCTGGTGGTTTTTGAAACCGCTTCGCGGCTCGGCAGCTTTTCCCGTGCGGGCATTGAATTGGGCCTGACGCAGAGTGCCGTCAGTCGCCAGATCAGCAAACTGGAGGCATTCATTGGTTCCAAGTTGTTTGATCGCGTACCGACTGGTGTCCGTCTGACGACGATGGGTGAAAACTATTCGATCGACGTCTCACGGCTCATTTCCGAAATAGCCAGTGTGACGGATAGTGTGCGCTCATGGTCTGGCGCACGACAGATCACCATTGCCTGTTCACGCGGTATTGCTGACCAGTGGTTTTTACCCCGCCTCTCGAAACTGAAGCAGGACATCGCCGGTGTCGAACTTAGACTGCGGGTGACCGATGATGTCGCGCATCTGCGTCTTGATGAATTTGATTTGGCAATTTTCTACCGCAAGGAACGCCCGATCGGTGTCTGGTTGTCCGAACTTGGGCGGGAGGAAGTGGTGCCGGTTTCCAAGGGGGGGATGCCTGACCTCATGGACCAGAAAGCGCCCGTTCTGATCTCGATTGAAGATTCGATGCGCGAATGGCAGGACTGGCGCGACTGGTGGCATTCATCACAGATCACCCCACCGCAGGACGCTATTCAATGGCGGCTTGGCGACTATGGTCTTTGCGTTGCTGCGGCATCGCAAGGGCTTGGAGTAACCTTTGGCTGGACATGGCTTATCCGCGATCAGCTGGATAGCGGCGCGCTTGTTCCCATGCATTCGCACACGATGCGCTCTGAGGGAAAGTTCTATCTTATGCGTCCGTCAGATCGCCATCAGCGCAAAATTGTGCGCGAGGTTTCAGATTGGCTTATCGCCAATAATCAGGAAACTACACGGGAAAATTTGTAATACGGCACAGTTGCGCTGTTTGCTAAAACCATACGTAGAAACCAAAGCGCACCATGTCTTTGACGCGCTTTGGTGGCGGTTGACATACGTCAACGATCAATCCTAGACAGGCACAACACGGGCTTTACGACGCTTTTCCATCAGGAAACGCGTGTAGCCGATAATCGTAAAAATCAGCCACGCTACCTGCGAGATGAGTGAGCCGATATTGAAGTTCCACATCAGCGAATAGATGAGTGCAACACCGCCCAGAACGTTGAGAAGCGTGTAACGCCCGTCTTCAATCGTCAGGAAACGCAGCTGCAACAGAGCATAGGCGAAGAGATAGAAAAAAGCTCCTGCAAGGCCAACAAAATCAGCAAGCCCCATGGTTCACTCCATACGCGATAACCCCTGTGTCTCAGGGGAATAATGACACCGGACAGGCTCCGGCGTTGCTCATCTACTCCGCTTGAAAAAGAAACCAATACATTGAGATTTCATGCCCCCATGCATAAAAATCATACCCCCTCGGAGCGTCGTTTAGCTAGTACCGAACGATGGAGTACGATAGGGCAATGGCCTCGGCCGAGCCTTGCTGCGGCTTGGATAAAAACAGGGAACCCATAGTATGACGTCTTCACCCTTTTCCTTTGCAATAAATCGGCGAGGCTTCCTTGCTGGTGCCGCCGGTTTGACTGCGCTTTCTGCCGGTTTCATCACCGATGCGCGCGCCCAAGGTGCCGAAACCCCGAAAAAAGGCGGTGTTTTGAAGCTTGGTATCGGCGGTGGCAGCACGACTGACAACCTCGATCCGCGCATTCTGAAAGACTGGGTTCCCGTCAACCAGGCCTTCATGATCATGAACGGCCTTGTCGAAATCGATGCCAACAATCAGGCTGTTCCTGAACTGTTTGAAAGCTGGGAAGCGCAACCTGGTGCGGTTGAGTGGACCTTCAAACTGCGTCAAGGTGTCACGTTCCACAACGGCAAGGCCCTGACAGTTGAAGACGTCATCTACTCGATCAACCTGCACCGTGGTGAAACCACATCAGCTGCTCGCTCGGTTGCGGCAGCCTTGAAGGCAGTCGAGAAGGTTTCCGAAAGCGAAGTGAAGATCGTGCTGGAAAGCGGCAACGCTGACCTGCCTTACATTCTGTCCGATTACCACTTCCTGGTCGTTCCCGATGGCTGGACGGATTTCAGCAAGCCTGTTGGCACTGGACCGTTCGTTTACGAGAGCTATGATCCAGGCGTCCGTTCGCGCTTCACCCGCAACCCAAACTACTGGAAGCCGAATGCTGCCCACGTCGATGCGGTAGAAGTTATCGTTATCAATGACATTTCGGCCCGTACCAACGCCATGATGTCCGGTCAGGTTCATGCGATCAACCAGCTCGACTTCAAGACCGTTGACCTGCTGCGCCGCAACCCGAACCTCAATATCGTTCAGTCGGCCGGTGGCCAGCACTTCACATTTTTGATGGATTGCACACAGGCGCCTTACAAGGACAACAACGTCCGTCTGGCACTGAAGCACTCGATCGACCGTGAGCAGTTGCTGAAAACCGCGCTGCGTGGGTACGGCCGCATCGGTAACGACCATCCGATCCCAAGCTCGGACCGTTTTTATGCGGCGGACCTGCCACAGCGCCCTTACGATCCTGAAAAGGCGAAGTTCTACCTCAAGCAGGCAGGTCTCGACAGCCTGAAGGTTGAGCTTTCTGCGTCTGAAGCTGCCTTCTCTGGTGCTGTTGATGCGGCTGCGATCTTCCGCACAGCTGCTGCTGCAAGCGGAATCGAAATTTCGCTCAAGCGCGAACCGGCTGATGGTTACTGGGATAACGTCTGGATGAAGGCGCCGTTCTGCATGTCCTATTGGGGCGGCCGTCCGACTGCAGACCAGATGCTGACCATCGCCTATGCCTCGACCTCGGCACAGAACGATACGCATTGGAAAAATGACAGCTTCGACAAGAAGCTGGTCGAAGCGCGCGCATTGCTCGATGATGCAAAGCGCAAGGAAATCTACGCCGAACTTCAGGGCCTGATTTCCGATGACGGTGGCGCGGTTATCCCGATGTTCGGCGATTACCTTGACGCTGCTTCCAAGAAACTGAAGGGCGTGACCACCCACCCCATGTTCAACTTCATGGGCGCACGCCTTGCTGAAAAGGTCTGGTTGGAAGAATAATGACAAAACTTATCCTGAAGCGCGTTGCTTTGGGTATTTTGACGCTACTGCTGGTGTCGGCGCTTATTTTCGCCGGCACTCAGCTTCTGCCCGGTGATGTGGCGTCAGCGATACTCGGCCAGAACGCTACGCCTGAATCCCTTGCCGTCCTTCGCGCCGATCTCGGTCTGGACCAGCCTCTCCTGCAACGCTATTTCACTTGGCTCGGCGGTTTTGTAACCGGCGATCTCGGAAACTCTTTGGCCAACCGTCAGCCTGTCGCGGATCTTCTGTGGCCACGCTTTTGGAACACCATGGCGCTGGCGCTTTATGCCGCTCTCGTCAGTGTACCTGTTGCCATCCTTCTCGGCCTCCTCAGCGCTATCTGGCGCGGTAGCCTTTTCGACCGGATCGTCAATGTTGTTGCGCTGGGGTTTGTTTCCCTGCCGGAATATTTCCTCGGCCTGTTGTTGATCCTGTTCGTATCGGTGCATTACAACCTGCTGCCAAGTCTCGCTGATATCTATCCTGGCATGAGCTTTACCGATTGGTTGAAGGCGACAACATTGCCAGCCTTGACGCTGGTCCTGGTTACGGTTGCCCAGATGCTGCGTATGACCCGTACTGCCGTTCTGGCGGTTATGGATCAGGCCTACGTGGAAACGGCATACCTCAAGGGTTTGCGTACCAAACGTGCTGTGATGCGTCACGCACTTCCCAATGCTGCGGCTCCCATCGTCAATGTTGTCTCGTTCAACATTGCCTATCTCATTACCGGTGTTGTGCTGGTGGAAGCGGTGTTCAACTATAACGGCCTTGGCCGGTTCATGGTTGACGCTGTTTCGAAACGCGATTTGCCTCTGGTTCAGGCGGCTGCATTGGTCTTTGGTGCCGCTTACGTCATTCTGAACATCATCGCCGATGTTTCGGCAATCGCCCTCAACCCGCGTTTGAGGCATCCACGATGAAAACCATTCGTTCCATCACTCCGACCGCATGGGTCGGTCTGTTTATCATTTCCGTCAACATCATCCTGTTTGTTCTGGGGCCAAGCATTGCACCATTTGGACAGGAAGAAATTGTCGGCGCACCGTTTGACGCTCCGTCGGCTGCCCACTGGTTCGGCCTTGATCAGAACGGTCGTGACATGCTGTCGCGTCTGCTCGCCGGTGCACAGATTTCGATCGGTGTTTCCCTGGCGGCTTCACTTCTGTCCTTCACCATTGGCATCACCTTCGGTTTTATTGCTGCGATTTTCGGTGGCTGGCTGGATACCGTGCTTTCGCGCATTGTCGATACGGTCATGTGTATACCGGTTCTGATTTCGGCACTGGTGGTTCTTCAGGCGCTTGGTTCATCCATTCCGGTGTTGATCATCACGATCGCTCTGCTGGATTCGACCCGTGTGTTCCGTCTGGCCCGCATCGTGGCGCAGGGTGTTAACGTGCTTGAATATGCCGAAACGGCGCGTCTTCGTGGTGAAGGTCTGTTGTGGCTGGTTTTCAAGGAAATCCTGCCCAATGCCTTGCCTCCATTGATTGCTGAATTCGGTCTGCGTTTCTGCTTTACCTTCCTGTTCGTTGCGGGTCTGTCCTTCCTTGGACTTGGCGTGCAGCCACCATTCGCCGACTGGGGCGGTATGGTGAAGGATAACCAGCAGGCTATTCTTTATGGTCTTTACGCGCCGCTCTATCCGGCTGCTGCCATTGCCATTCTGACGATTGGCGTCAACCTCGTGGTTGACTGGTTGCTGGCTGGCCGCAGTTCAGTTCAGGGAGCAGACAGATGAGCGATAGCAATGTTCTGCAGATCCGTGGCCTCAAGGTTGCGGCTCCGAATGGCGCCATTCTCGTCGACAATGTCGATCTCGACCTGAAACGCGGCGAGGTAAAGGGACTGATCGGTGAATCCGGTGCGGGTAAATCCACCATTGGCCTTGCGGCCATGGGTTATGGCCGTAACGGTTGCCGTATCGCAGACGGCGAAATTCTCGTCGACGGCGTGTCGCTGATGAGGGTAACGCGTGCAGGCCGCGAGGCTGTGCGCGGTGCACGGATCGCTTACGTGGCACAGAGTGCTGCTGCGGCTTTTAATCCGGCCATGAAAATTGGCGAGCAGATCATGGAAGGTCCGCTTTATCACGGTATCATGAACCGGCAGGAGGCGCAGGCCTGGATGCTGGAACTGTTGCAGACGCTGCAACTGCCGGATTACCAGAACTTTGGTAACCGGTATCCGCACCAGGTGTCCGGTGGTCAGTTGCAGCGTGCCATGGTTGCCATGGCCATGTCCTGCCGCCCGGATATTCTGGTTCTGGACGAGCCGACCACAGCGCTTGATGTAACGACGCAGATCGAGGTTCTCGCGCTGCTACGTAGTCTGATCCAGCGGTACAACACCGCGGCACTTTACATTACGCACGATCTGGCTGTTGTTGCGCAGATTGCCGACAGCATTACTGTTCTTCGTCATGGAAAACAGGTTGAAGCAGGTTCTGCCGAACAAATCCTAGAGCATCCGCAGGAGGACTACACGCGTCGTCTTGTCTCGGAGCGTGAAGCCAGCATTGCCGGCAGTGGTGCGCACCACAAGGGCGGTGAAGTGCTGCTTGATGTGCGTGACGTCACAGCCTACTACGGCAAGAAGAAAGTGCTGACTGACGTAAATTGTCAACTTCGCAAGGGCGAAACGCTTGCGGTCGTGGGTGAATCCGGATCGGGTAAATCGACCCTCGCCCGTGTCATTGCTGGCCTGCCTCCACACTCCTCAGGTGTTATCTCTCTCGCTGGCCAACGACTTGCCGACAACTACACCAAGCGCAGCCGTGAAGAATTGCGTCGCATCCAGCTGGTTTACCAGCTTCCGGATGTTGCGCTGAACCCGCGTCAGACTGTTGGTGAAATCATTGGTCGTCCAATGTCGTTCTACTTCGGCATGAATGAAGAGCAGCGCAAAGCAGAAGTGGCGCGCATACTCGACCTGATCGGTCTGCCGCAGGATTTTGCCGAGAGACTGCCAAAGGCGCTGTCGGGTGGCCAGAAGCAACGTGTGTGTATTGCACGTGCTCTTGCTGCACGGCCTGACCTCATCATCTGCGATGAGGTTACGTCGGCCCTTGACCCTCTGGTGGCTGAAGAAATTCTGAGACTTCTGCGATCCCTGCAGGACGAGTTGGGCGTTTCGTACCTGTTCATCACCCATGACCTTGGTGTTGTTCGCCGTCTGGCTGATCGCACCATGGTGATGCAGCATGGCCGCATCGTTGAAACCGGTACGACGGAGGAAATCTTCAAGCCTCCTTACCAGCCTTACACCGAACAGTTGATTACCTCTGTTCCGGAACTGCGCCGCGACTGGCTCGATGACGTGCTGGCAAAACGTGACGGCGTCACTGCGGCCTGATTTTAAGTGGCGGCTGATCTGAGGATCGGCCGCCACTTCTGCTCTCCTTTCGCGGTGGCAAGCGCCTGACCGCAACAGCTTCAATTGGAATATCCCATGACAGTACGTGTTGAAGAACATATCTGGATCACGATGAGCGATGGTGCGCGCCTTGGTGCCCGCCTCTGGCTGCCCGAAGATGCAGAAACGTCGCCCGTTCCGGCAGTTCTCGAATATATCCCTTACCGAAAGCGTGACGGCACCCGCGGTCGTGATGAGCCGATGCATGGCTATTTTGCAGCACAGGGTTATGCCGCCATTCGTGTTGATATGCGCGGAACGGGTGAATCCGACGGCCACATGGCGGACGAGTATCTGAAGCAGGAACAGGATGACGCTCTTGAGGTGATCGACTGGATTTCGCGTCAGCCATGGTGCAGCGGCAATGTCGGCATGATGGGCAAAAGCTGGGGTGGCTTCAACAGCCTTCAGGTTGCCTCCCGCCGTCCACCGGCATTGAAGGCAATAATTACGGCCTATTCGACGGATAACCGTTACACCGACGACATCCACTACATGGGTGGTCTGTTGCTCAACGACAATCTGTGGTGGGGCACGATCATGCTTGCCTACCAAAGCCGTCCGCTTGATCCAAAAATCGTTGGTGACAGCTGGCGTGACAGCTGGCTGGAACGGCTTGAAAAGCTGCCGTTTTTCCCGGCTTTGTGGCTCGAGCATCAGCGCTACGATGACTACTGGAAGCATGGTTCGGTTTGCGAAGACTGGAACGATATCCAGTGCCCTGTTCTGGCAATCGGTGCGTGGGCGGACAGCTATACAAACCCGGTATCTCGCCTGCTTGAAAACCTCACAGTTCCGCGCCGCGGCATCATCGGTCCATGGGGTCACATCTATCCACAGGACGGGGTGCCTGGCCCGGCAATCGGTTTCCTGCAGGAAGCGACACGCTGGTGGGATCATTGGCTGAAGGGCAAAGAAACCGGCATCATGAATGAGCCGATGATGCGCGCCTTTGTGTGCGACACCATTGAGCCGACCGGCACCCGCACCACAACCAATGGTCGTTGGGTTGGTGAAGCCGAATGGCCGTCGCCAGCGATTTCACCCAAAAAACTGCATCTTGGTGCAGATCGCAGCCTGACCGAAGCGGCGACAACAGAAGGTGTTCTGTCCATTCGTTCACCGCAGAGCCACGGCAAGGCTGCTGGCGAGTGGATGTCGACCGGTTGCCCGGGTGAACACCCTACGGATCAGCGCCTCGACAATGGCGGCGCGCTTGTTTTTGAAACCGCGACATTGCAGGACGATCTCCACGTGCTTGGAGCGCCTGTTGTGCGCCTGCGCATTGCTGCAGATTGCCCTGTTGCGCAGATCAACCTGCGTCTTAACGATGTCCTGCCGGATGGGCGCGTCTCCCGCACCAGCTATCAGGTGTTCAACCTGACCCACCGTGACAGCCATGAAAATCCGGAAGCGCTTGTCCCAGGTCAGTTTTATGACGTTGCTATCAAGCTGAATGATTGCGGTTATCGTTTCGCCAAGGGGCACAAGATCCAGCTGGCAATTGCAACGGCCTATTGGCCGATGGTCTGGACCGCTCCTTATGATGCCACCTTGAGCATTTCGGTTGCCGAAAGCGCGCTGGAACTGCCGCAGCGTGCTGTAGGAGACGGCCTGCCTGTGCAGTTTGAAGCTCCAGCCCATGGACCCTTCACACCGGTCACACAAACAGATGCTGGCACGGTTCGCCGTTGGACCGAGCAGGACCATGAAACCGGCATCAATACCTACATTACTGAGGGTGTTGGTGGTCTGTTCGGAGAAGGTGTGCTGCGGTTCGACGAGATCGACACCGAGTTGAGCCATAGCTTGCGCCGCGAGTTGACCATTCAGGATAACGACCCGCTGACTGCAAAATATGTGCTGACACAGACCTATGAAATGGGTCGTGATGGTTGGCGCGTCAAGGTTGAAAGCCGCACAGCAATGACCTCCGATAGAGACAATTTCTATCTGACAGGCACACTGACGGCTTATGAAAATGGAGCTGCGGTGAAAACTCGCGAGTGGGACGAGAGTTTCAAGCGCGATCTGATGTAAATGAATATCCCCGGACAGTTCCAGAAACTGTCCGGGGATTTTTTAAGGACAAGTGTTGGTTGGCGCAGCCTTAACCAGCGGAAAACAGCCTTTCCATCGCTCGGTACGAGGTGGCCATGGCGTCAAAGTTTCAGGGCTTTCTTCAAGCTGCAAAACGCCCTGCGCCTGCAGGTCTTTGACCCGTCCGTCGAGATATTCCTTGATGACGCTGATCTTGCCGTTCTTGACGTGGGCGATCCAGACATCATTCACCACCTGGCGGTTGCCACGCTGAAACGTGCGGAACTGCAATTCGGCTGCGATACGACCCTTTTCCATGTCGATGAAGAATGCATCAGCCGGAAGGTAGATACTGGTATCCTTGGCATTTTTGCAGAACTGTGCGAGATCCTCCAACATCTTGTCACGGCCGGAAACATGATTGGTCGGGTAGGAAAACTCCACATCCTCGGCCACCGTGTTTTTCATCAGACTTGCGTTGCAGGATGCCCAGGCTGCGGCTAGGTCGAAAATGAGGTTCTGCATGGCAGCGCGGCCCGCATTCTTCTCGACCTCTCCGGCATATGTAACACCAGTGCGCACTTCAGCGGCAATGCCCATTGCAGGCATAAGCAGGCATACGACCGTAGCCGCTGCCATTGTTTTTATTGTCCCAAACATGTCGTATTCCTTCCAGCCTCACCCGCGAGCCGGGATATGCTCGACATAAGAATACGTTTCTTCGCTACAAATCAAACGATACTCGAAGCTGTTTCGGCGGCTTCCAGAATATTTCGAAACAGGCATGCAGTGGTGACGGGACCAATGCCATCAGGCACATGTGTGATGACGGAGGCGATGCCACTGAGTGCTGCCTGATCCGCATCTCCGACGAGCCCTATTGCGGTGCGATTGATCGCAACGTCGATGACAATGGCGCCTTTGGCAACGTGGTTTGCATCAAGCAATTTTGGAACGCCAGCGGCCGTTATGATGATGTCAGACCGGAGTGTGTAAGACGGTAAATCCCGGGTCGCTGCATGTGTGATGCTGACGGTTGCTTCCTGATCGAGCAACATCTGTGCAAGTGGCCGCCCGACAATGCGAGACGCACCGATGATGGTGACGTTTTTCCCTTTTAGAGAGCCCGCCAGTTCCTGCGCCATAAGCAGGCAAGCTTGCGCTGTTGCAGGAGCGCGGGATGGAACCCCAAGTGCGAGTCTGCCCGCATGAAGTGGGTGCAGACCGTCTATGTCCTTGTCGGGACCAAGGGCCAATGCCAGATCGACAGGTTCAACGCCTGATGGCAGTGGATAGAGAGTGGCAACGGCATCAACAACAGGGTCGTCCCTTAAAACGGTGATGCGTTCAAAGAGGTCCACCGCATTTGCCGGATATGTTTCGGTTTCCAGCTTTATGCCCGCTTGCAGTGCCATCGAACGTAAGCGTTCTGTATAGGCATTCATGCCGGCATTTGTCTGATCCAGCAGGATCGTGCAGCACGGTGGCCTTGCCATTGCAGATGAGCGCTTTAGCGTTTCCGCATTGATCCCTGTAGCGATTTCGAAACCGGTGACAATACTGGTCATGAAATTGGGCCCCACTTTATGCCTGCCACGGCTTCTGACGCGGTTTTAATCTCTCGCGCAACAAAATTTATATCAGCCCTCAGAGGGACATTTCTTTTTCCGGGATAATTTCTTAAAGCTTCGGCAATGAAAGTACATGTCATCTATGCTCACCCGCTGAAAGACAGCCTGAATGCCAGGCTGCATCAAGTCGTTGTCGAAAGTCTCAAGGCCGCCGGCCATGAGGTTGACGACCTCGATCTCTATGCTGAAGGCTTCGACCCCGTTTTATCGGAAGCCGATCGTCGGGACTATCATGATGTCACCATCAATCGCAGCCGCGTGGCACCTTATGTTGACCGGCTGAAAAATGCCGATGCGCTGGTACTCTGTCATCCAATCTGGAATTTTGGCTGGCCTGCCATTTTGAAAGGCTATTTTGATCGTGTGTTTCTGCCGGATGTGTCCTTTGTATTGAAGGATGGAAAACTCGGTCCCGGTCTTGCCAATATCAAGAAACTGGCGACGGTGACGACCTACGGATCACCGCGCTGGCGGGCAATTTTTCTCGGTGATACACCGCGTCGCAATGCGACCCGTTTTCTACGTGTTGTGTGTAATCCCCGCGTAAAGGTGAGTTATAATGCCCTTTACAACATGAACAACGCCAAGCCTGAACGGGTAGAAGCATTCATTGAAAAAATACGCAGGGACATGTCACGGTTCTAAGCGATAACAAGGCTATCCACCCATGAACCCATCAATGCCATGACGACAGGAGACAGCACCTTCCCGTCACATTTGCCACAGGCCAATACCGCTCTCGCCTTCGATAAGGTCTCGCTGCGCTTCCCTGATGGTGTGCAGGCGCTGCAAGATGTCACATTGTCCGTAAAGACCGGTGAGTTCGTTTCGATTGTCGGACCATCGGGTTGCGGAAAATCGACATTGTTGCGCTTGGCGTCCGGTTTAATCCGGCAGACGGCTGGCGATGTTTGGGTGGACAGGCAACAACTGGGTTACACCTTCCAGGATGCTACACTTTTGCCTTGGCGAAAAGTTCAGGCCAATGTCGAATTGCTGATGGAACTGAGGGGCTATTCCCTGACGGATCGCCAGAAGATTTCCCGTGAACAAATTGATATGGTTGGCCTTTCCGGTTTTGAGGATTATTACCCCAAAAGTCTTTCCGGCGGCATGCGTATGCGCGTTTCACTGGCCAGATCGCTTGCACTCAACCCCAATGTCTTCTTGTTCGATGAGCCCTTTGGTGCATTGGATGAGATCACCCGCGAACGCCTGAACGATGAGGTGATGGCCCTTTACCTCAATCAAGGTTTCAGTGGTCTGTTCATTACACATTCCATTGCGGAGGCCGTCTATCTCTCCAGCAAGGTTGCGGTGATGTCGAATAGACCCGGCCGCATTGTCGAAGTTTTCGATGTGGACTTCGCCTATCCACGCGAACCGGATTTGCGTTACACGCCTGAATTTTCAGCTTTGTGTGGCGAGATTTCCAAATCCCTGCGCAAGGTGATGGAAGCGTGATGAAGCCCCAAAAACCTTTGTTGGAACGCCAATCGGCCATATCACCGGCCAGACCGTCGGGCTTTGCACGTCAATTGCTGAAGGCCTTCTTGCCGCCCCTGATCATGGGTGGCGTCCTGTTCTGTCTATACGTTTTTGTGCGTGGCAATCTTGAGCCGCATCGACAGTTCCTGATGCCAGGTGTCAGCGAACTCTGGTCACAGGCATTTGGAATTGCCGCTGTGCGCGAAGAGCTGCTGGAGCGTTCCATCACCACCATGTCGATTGCGCTTGCAGGATTGGGTATTTCGATACCGACAGGTATTTTCCTCGGCATCATCATGTTCCGGTTCTATGTGATGGAACGAGCGGTTTTCCCTTACCTTGTTGCCTTGCAGTCCATTCCGATCATGGCAATCATCCCGCTCATTCAAAGCGCGCTGGGGTTCGGCTTTTTTCCGAAAGTGCTGATTGTTGCGCTGTTTACTTTCTTTGCCATTCCAACCACGCTTCTTCTGGGGCTGAAAAGCGTTGACCGTGGTATCATCGATCTGTTTCGCCTTCAGGGCGCCAGCTGGTTTGTCATGTTGCGCAAGGCTGGACTGCCGTCAGCGGCCCCTGCCCTGTTTGCGGGGTTGCGTATTTCGGGCAGTCTGGCGGTTATTGCGGCAATCGTTTCAGAGCTGTTCTTCCTGTCTGGACGCGGTGGACTGGGCCAGATGCTGATGAACACCAAGATCGACTTCAAATACGAACAGATGTATGCGGCGCTTATCGTAGCGTCGATCCTGTCGATCTGCGTGTATGTGTTCTTCAACTGGCTGGGAAACCGGCTGTTTTCACAGTGGCATGAATCGGCGCGCCGCAATAAATAGACTGGCCGCTGCGGAGGCGAACGGGATGAGGGAAACGACCATGAATAAAACAAGCGCATTTTTTCTGTCAACTGTGATTGCGGCGACCGCAGCCACATCGCTGCGGGCGCAGGAGCCCGGCGCATTTGCCAGAGAACATTACACGACCTCGCTGAAGGACGTGTGCCCCAGCCCGCTTTACATTCAGAAGGACTGGCTGGCGCAGGCCGAACATGGCGGGCTTTACCAGTTGATCGGTGCCGGTGGTAAAATGGAAACCGGTCGTTATTCCGGTCCACTCGGCGCAACGGGCATCGAACTCGTGCTGCTGGAAGGCGGCAGCGGTGTTGGTCTTGGCGATGGCGAGACCGCCTATTCCGCGCTTTACAACGGCAACTCAAAAGCCGGCGTGACACCGCAGATCGGTTTTCAGGAACTGGACAACGCGTTCATTTTTTCCAAGCGTTTTCCTGTCGTCGGTGTGATGGCGCCGCTTGATAACTCCCCGACCGCGCTCTTCTGGGATAAGGCAACCTATCCAGACGGCTTCAAGTCGATCGCCGATCTGAAGGCCTTTGCAGAAAGCGACAAGGGCAAGATCTATGTATCCACCATCAAGCGGACATTCGGGCTCTACCTTGTCGAACAGGGCGTGCCGAGCGATGTTTTTGTTGAGGGCTATCGAGGTGACGGCGAAAACTTCGTTACGAACAACGGTACATGGCTCAATCAGGGTTTTGTGACCAACGAGGTCTACAAGTTCAGCCACGGCAATAACTGGGGCAAGCCGCTTGACTATCTGCTGATCGATAGTCTCGGTTACCGCAATTATACCGGAATGCTGTCGGTCGCGACAAACCGTCTGGAAGAGCTGGCGCCATGCCTCGAAAAACTGGTTCCTTTGATCCAGCAGGCCCATGTCGACTACGTGAAAGATCCGGCCGAAGTAAACAATCTGATCTTTGAATTCAACCAGGCTGGGCTTGCCGCCAGCTGGTGGAAAACACCTATGGACCTGATTGATAACGCGTCCAAGGTCATGGTGGAAACCGGTGTCATCGGCAACGGCCAAAATGCGACCATTGGGGATTTCGACATGGAGCGCGTTGCGGAAATGTTGAAGATCGTCAAGTCACGGCTGGATGAGCGTGCCAATCCAGATGTTACACCGGAGCAGATCGTTACAAATCGCTTTATCGATCCGTCCATTGGTCTGAAGTAAGGTTTTGCAGATGGCTGGCAGAGCAATCGTCCTTGATGGTGATCTTCTTGCCATTGAACTGCGACGGGAGATGAGGAGCCGCGTTGCGGCTTTGCGAACTGCCGGAGTGACACCAAAGATCGCCACTGTGCTGGTGGGGGATGATCCCGCCAGCCACAGCTATATCGCCCGCAAACATGCCGATTGCATTGACTTGGGCATTGAATCCATCGATTTGAGGATGCCCGGCGACGTCGACATGTCCGGTTTGCTTGCTCAGGTGTCCGATCTCAACCGGGATAAAAGCGTTCACGGTTTTCTGGTACAGCTTCCATTGCCATCCCACCTGGATGGGGAGGCAATTCTTGCAGCTGTTGATCCTTCAAAAGACATTGATGGTCTGCATCCAGTCAATCTCGGTGCGCTATGTGCCGGTTTTCCGAAAATCACCGCCTGCACACCCTCCGGTATTCTGACACTTCTTCGTCACTATCAGGTGCCGTTGGTGGGGAAAAACATCACAATCATCGGCCGTGGCATGTTAACCGGACGACCGCTTGCCATGTTGCTGTCGCTTCCGGGCATTGATGCTTCGGTCACGCTGTTGCACAGCAAATCGGCGGACATTGGCAGCCACACGAAACGCGCAGATGTGGTGATTTCGGCGGCCGGAAAGCCTGATCTGGTGACCGCTGATATGATCAAACCGGGCGCTGCTGTTGTCGGTGTCGGCATTTCTTATAATGCCAATTCCGAAGCAGTTTCAGATATTGCTAATGATGTGGCCGATGTTGCCGGTTGGGTTACGCCCCGACACGGTTCTGTTGGCGCGTTGACGCGCGCCAAGCTGCTTTCAAACCTCATCGATTGTGCGGAACGAGCCGGTTAAAGTTTTGCCAGTTCGGCATTCACCTGATCCCGCCAGGAACGGGCATTCACCAATTCCGGCGGGAACAATCCCGGTATCGCGAAGTATAGTGCGCTGGCATCTGTCGGATCAGTAATCGCAGCCGCGGCGAGAATTTCTTGGCCGCGTGGATCATCGAGATCACCACGTTTCTGGATTGATTTGATCCAGAGGGCGATCACATAGGCAAAGGTGGTTGCATCTCTGCCTGCTGCCAGTGTTTCAGATGTAGCTGACAAAATGCGTTGTGGCAGTTTCTGGCTGGTGTCCAGCGCAATCTGTTCGGTGCGGTGGGCGATGGTTGGATTGGCAAAACGGTCTAACAGTTGTTTGCGGTAGAACGGCAGGTCGATGCCGGGAACCGGATCGAGCGTGGCGACAACAGCCTCCATATGCCGTTCAACCTTTGCAACGAATTCCGGCACGGCCATCACGTCGCGGACAAATTCCAGGTCATGCAAAATGCCCAGATGGGCAATCAGCGTGTGAGAGCCGTTGAGTAACCGCAGCTTCATTTTTTCATATGGTTCAACATGGGTGGCAAATACTGCACCGCCGGCCTCCCATGCCGGGCGTCCGGAAATGAAATCATCTTCGATGATCCACTGCATGAAGGGTTCGGTTTCAATGGCCAACCGATCATCGACACCAAGCAGAGAGATCGCCCGCTGCCGTGTTTCTGCTGTTGCCGCGGGCACAATACGGTCAACCATGCTGCAGGGGAATTTGCCTTCTTCTGTAATCCAGCGCGCGAGCTCTGGATCTCGTTGCTCAGCCATTTCCAGCACCAAGCGACGCACCACATGGCCGTTGGATGGCAGGTTGTCGCAGCACAGGATCGTGAAAGGCAAATGGCCGCGCTCCCGGCGTCTGACGAGGCCTTCAACCAGAAAACCGACCACGCCAACTGGTGTATGCGGGTTGGCCATATCGGCTTTGATTGCAGGATGTTGCAGGTCCAGACCGCCCGTTACAGGATCAAGTCCGTAGGCCTTTTCACTGACGGTGAATGTTACGATACGGGTGTCCGGGCTTGATAGGTAAGCGATAACATCGCCTCCCCGTTCTGCCGCACAAATCCAGTCAACCGTCACGCCAATGATGTCAGCCTTGTCGCCATCTGCGCTACGGGTGATGACCGAGTAAAGGCCTTCCTGTTGTTGTAGTGCCTTGACCGGCTCAGGCGACCGCAAATTGACTGCGACGATACCCCAGGGGCCAAATGTCTTCTCAATGGCTTTCTGGGTGAAAACCGCCTGATGGGCGCGGTGAAATGCGCCAAGGCCAATGTGGACGATGCCCGGCTTGAGCAATTTTCGATTGTAAGTTGGTTGCGAGACGTTGTCCGGTAGAAGGCTGGATGACGAGAGTGTCTCCATTGTCATACACGCCCATACTGCGAGTGAAGCAAGGTCCGCTCGATGCCGCGCAATTCGGCCAATCCCTTCAGGCGGCCAATCGCTGGATAACCCGGTTGCGCACCGCGTGTTAGGTCATCGAGAATTTCCTGGCCGTGGTCAGGGCGCATAGCGATCCGGTGGTCTTCACGCCCCTCCTGCTTGCGTTTCTTTTCCTCCGCCAGCAGCGCTGCAATGACGGCGACCATATCCGTGCCACCCTCAAGATGTTCGTCTTCAAAGAACGAGCAAGGCACAGTGTCAGTGTCGCGTGTCACATTGCGCAGGTGAACGAAATGGATACGGTCTGCAAAACGTTTGGCGATAAACGGCAGGTCATTATCCGCTCTTGCTCCCAGCGATCCCGTGCACAGGGTTACGCCGTTGGCGCGGCTGTCGACCTGTTTCAGCATATGCGCGTAATCGTCTTCAGTAGAGAGAATGCGTGGCAGCCCCAGAAGTGGCCAAGGTGGGTCGTCGCCATGGGCACAAATGTTGATGCCGACTTCTTCAGCCACAGGAACCACTTGTGACAGGAAATCGATCAGATTGGATTGCAGCTTGGTGCGATCAATGCCCTGATAGGTCCGCAACTTCTCCAGCAATTGCTCAAGCGTGTAGCCATCGGCAGACCCCGGAAGGCCCGCGCCGATGTTCTTGCCAAGTGCAGTAATCTTGGTGTCGGGCATATCTGCAAAACGTTTTGCCGCATCGTCGATCAACCATTCCGGATAGTCATTCTTGGCGCTTGGGCGTTTGAGGATATGGATGTCAAATGCTGCAAAATCGGTCAGGTCAAAACGCATGGCCTTCGCGCCATGACGGGTTTCCCAACGCAGGTCGGTGCGTGTCCAGTCGAGTACGGGCATGAAGTTGTAGCAAACGGTACGGATGCCGGTGGTAGAAAGTCGACGCAGTGTTTCCTGCCAATTGGCGATATGATCTTTCCAGTCACCTGTCTGTGTCTTGATTTCTTCCGACACTGGCACGCTTTCCACGACGTCCCAATAGAGGCCGCCAGCCTTGATTTCTTCGTGCCGTTTGCGGATTTCATCGATTGGCCAGACGGAACCGGTTGCAATGTGGTGCAAAGCACTGACAATGCCTTCTGCACCGGCCTGAGCCGCATCCCGAACGGTTACCTTGTCAACGGGGCCAAACCAACGCCATGTATGTTTCATTGCAATATTCCTTTAGAAATCAGTGAGGTCAGCTGAAGGTGATCTGCACCTTGCAGGCAACGGAACGGTCGCCAGCCTGTTCAAACGCTTCAACAGCGTTTTCCAGCCGAAAGTGGTGCGAGATAATCGGCCGAACGTCGATGGAACGCGATGAAATGGCCTGAACGGCTTGCGCGAACTCTTGGTCAAACCGCTGTGAGCCACGCCAGATGACCTCCTTGCCGACAAGTGCATTGAGTGGAATGGTCATGTCTCCAGTAACGCCGACCTGCACAATTGTCCCACGCGGTTTGATAACGGCGAATGCGGAACGCAACGCCGGGCCAGCGGCTGAGCAATCAAACACCACGTCGAATGTGCCCTTGCCTTCCTGATAAGGTGCAAGGCCCTGCGGATTGGAGATGACGTTTATTGTCTGGGTGGCGCCCATGGCAGGCGCGCGGGACAGTGCTGCGTCGGCAAGATCTGTCACGAAAATTTCACTTGCGCCGGCGTGTTTTGCGGCTGCGACAGTCAGCAGCCCGATGGGGCCGGCACCGGTCACCAGTACTTTTTTGCCAGTGAGATCTCCGGCCTGGGCGACCGCATGCAGGCAAACGGCCAGCGGTTCGGCGCAAGCTGCTTCTGCTGGCGTGATGTCACTTGGAAAAGCGAAGCATTGTTTTGTGGGAACGACCAGCCAATCCCGGAACATGCCCTGTTCGTGCGGCAGGCGCATGGCGCTGCCCATGAAACGCATGTCGAGGCAATGAATAGGTTCGCCATTATCGCAATACTGGCATGTTCCACATGGTTGGGATGGATTGACGGCGACCAGGGCGCCAATCGTCAGTTCGCTTACGCCATCTCCCAGTTTGTCTACGTAACCGGAAGCTTCGTGGCCTGATATGATGGGTTCTCGCACCTGAATGGGTCCAAAGCCACCATCCTGATAATAATGCAGATCCGAACCACAAATGCCGCCGACGGCCATACGAAGCAGCACGTTGCCGGGTCCGGGTTCGCTGAACTCCTGGGTTTCGACCTTGAGATCCTGTTTGCCGTAAAGACGCGCAACGCGAGTGAGCATTCAATCTGCCTTTAATCTTAAAAAAGGAAATGCCGCGCGGCTTTCACCGCGCGGATGGTGTGTTAGCGGATCAGGCCCATCTGGGTCGGCAGCCACAATGTGATTGCGGGTATGAAGGTAATCAGCAGAAGGGCGATAAACAGTGGGATCATCCAGGGAAGGATAGCTAAGGTAGTTCGTTCGATAGACATTTTTGATATGCGTGCCAGAACGAACAGCACCATGCCGACAGGTGGGGTAAGCAGACCAATCATCAGGTTCAGCGTTACGATGATACCAAGATGAACCGGATCAATTCCGTACCGTGCTGCAACAGGCATCAGGATCGGAACAAGGATACTGATGGCGGCAATTGTATCAAGAAATGCACCAACAATCAGCAGCAATACGTTGACAAGAATGAGGAATGTCCACCAGTTGTCTGTCAGGCTGAAGATGAAATCCGAAAAAATCTGCGCTGCCTGGCTAACGGTGAGCAACCATGCAAAGATCGACGCCGCAGTCACGATGAACAATACGGACGCGGTGGTTTCAATCGTGTCGAAGGATGCCTTGGCAAGGGTTCTGAACGTCATTGTGCGATAACGGACAAGTCCGAGGAACATAGACCACATCACGGCCGCAACAGCCGCTTCAGTCGGAGTGAACCAGCCCATGGTCATGCCACCGATCAGCAGTACTGGCGTCATCAAAGCCATAACCGCCGAGAAGTCGAAGTACCAGTCGAGTGCAACCAGAGCTACGAGACCGATAAGAACAGCAAGATTGACAGACAGACCGGCAAGAACAAGGAGATAGACTGCTGCCGGGAAGGAAAGGACTATCACGACCTCGAGTGATGCACCCATAAGCTGCTTCAACTCGAAAGGCGTGTCCGAACCCCAGCCCTTGCGGCGTGCAAAGACATAAACGGTCAGCATCATCAACACAGTCATGACGATGCCAGGCACAATACCGGCCATGAACAATGCGCCAATCGAGGCATTGGCCATCATGCCATAGATCACGAAAGGCAGTGATGGTGGAAAGATAGGGCCAAGCGTTGCAGATGCTGCAGTTACGCCGACGGCGGCTTCGACGGGGTAACCATGGTCCTTCATCGCCTTGATTTCGATGGTACCAATACCGGCCGCATCAGCGAGTGCTGTGCCGGACATGCCGGAGAACACCACAGAACCGATGATATTGACCTGCGCCAGACCACCCTTCATCCAGCCGACGAGCGACAGGGCGAAGTGATAGATACGACCGGTGACGCCAGCGCTGTTCATGAGGTTGCCAGCCAGAATGAAAAAAGGCACGGCGATAAGCGGAAAACTTTCCACGCCGGCGATCATGCGCTGGGCGGCGATGATATCAGGTGCAACGCCATAGAGGACAAGATACAAAAGCGAGGAGACTGCCATGGATACGGCTACAGGTGTGCCGATGATCATGAGCAGCAGAAATGAGCCAATCAGAAGCAGCATTGATTAAATTCCCTGTGTATTGATGGCTTCATCAGCCTGCTCGCGGACGGTTTTTTTGCTTGTCATGTCCTTGATGAAGTTCTGAAGCGAACGCAGGAACATCAGCACGTAGGCGGCAAATACGGTGTAGAAGACAATGCCGCGTGGCAGATCGACGGTGACCATACGTTCGTCGCCAACGATTTCGAGGTAACGCCACATCAACCAGGTGATGTAGGCAAAGAATCCGATGTTGATGAGGTCGACAACGACCTCCAGCACCCGGCCAGTTTTTTTCGAAAGAAAACGATAAATCAGGTCGACCTGAATGTGCCGAACCTGGCGTACACACATGACGGAGCCGAGAAACACCACGACCACAAGGCAGTTGGCGGCAATCTCTTCTGTCCAGGCAAGGCTGTTATTCAGGGCGTACCGTGTGAAAAACTGCAGGAAGACACTGGTTGCCATGCCCCAGAACACCAGCATGGTCAGCCAGTCTTCAAATGCGTAAGGAGACAGGTCGACATCGCTGACCTCGTCCTCGAAGGCATGCGCCATCTCTTCCACGCTGATGGGCGCGTTTTTTTGATCTGTCATTTGGAAAGCTCCAGTGGACTAGGCCAAAGGGATGTCCGGTGCCGGGTGGGCACCGGACGGTGCAATTACTGGATGGCGCGAATGGCTTCCCAGTCAGCTTTTTCGTAACCGAACTCTTCGAAAGTCACTTTGTCCAGCACGTTCTTTTCAAAGTCGGCCTTGTCAACTTCAGTCACGGTGAGGCCACGCTTTTTGAAGTCTTCGACGAGGGCGTTTTCACGTTCTTCGATGATTTTGGTTGTGCGTTCTGCCGCCTGCTGCATGACTTCCACGAAGATTTTCTTGTCTTCGTCCGACAGGCTGGCCCAACGGCTCTTGGAAATCAGGGTGTTGAGGTGGTCAACGATATGGCCGGTCAATACGATGTTTTTCTGAACTTCGTAGAACTTCTTGGCATCTATGGTTGTCAGCGGATTTTCCTGGGCGTCCACTGTGCCGTTCTGGAGCGCAAGATAGACTTCCGCAAAAGCAATCGGCGTAGTGTTGGCACCGCATGCACGTGGCATGGCGAGGTAAGCGGGAACATCAGGCACGCGCATTTTCAGGCCAGCCATGTCACCGCATTTTTCAATAGGCGTATTGGATGTGGTGTGGCGTGTGCCGTAGTAGCTTACAGCGGCGATGATGTTCCCGGTCTTGTCTTCGTAGCCCTTTGCCAGACGCTTGAACACATCGCTTTTCGTGTAGGCAATGAGATGCGCTGGGTCGCGGAAAATATAAGGGAAATACGTCACGCCAATTGGCTTGTAATCACGGGCTGCAAAGCTTGAGCCGGAGATGATCATATCAACAGTGCCGAGCTTCAGGCCTTGGTTGATGTCGGCTTCCTTACCGAGCTGTGAAGCTGGGAACACGTCGATCTTGTAACGTCCGTCGGTGCGTTTTGCGATTTCCTCAGCGGCCCATACCGACTCCGTATGGAAAGGCTCTGTTGTTTCATACACATGCGCCCACTTCAGGGCCGTCTGTGCCTGCGCCGCGAGTGCCGATGCCATGATCAGAGCAGTTGCACCCAGCAACGTTTTTAATCCGAATTTCATCCTCAAATCCTCCCAAATTGATTTCAGATTTCGTATGTTCATGATCCCGTCGCAAGAAGCACGACAGGGTTATTCTTCTCCTCCCAACTCCTCACCGAAGCTCTCAGAGAATCTCTTTTGCGCCCGTATCATGTGCAGGCGCATGGCCTCACGCGCGGCAGATGGGTCATTGGTCGCAATTGCGTTGCGGATCGCCACATGTTCTTCCATTGCCAGCTGCCAGGTATGCGGGCCCTCAAAGTAACCTGCCAGCTTCTCGAAGTAAGGCGTCATCCGCTGATCGTAGATCAGGCCCGTGAAGCGGTTCAGTGTCGCGTTGCCGATGATGTCGGCGATGGCCGTATGGAACTCCCGGTCCACGGCCAAGGCACGTTTTGCATCATGAAGCGACTGCTGCATGCGCTTCAGATTGTCGTCGAGTATCGCCACATGCTGTGGGGTCGCCAGGCGTGCGGCTTCTTCAGCAATTGCACTTTCGATGATGCAACGCGCCTGCAAAATTTCGAATGGGCCGTCACTGTCATCTGCGGGCAAGACAACCTTCGTTGGGCTTGTCTTGCGGCTGATATAAACGCCTGAACCCATGCGGATCTGGATGTATCCCTCCACTTCCAGAACTATCAAAGCCTCGCGAACGGTCGGGCGCGATACCGAAAATCTCTCTGCAAGCTCGCGCTCGGCAGGCAGGCGGGCTCCATCGGAAAGCTCGCCCGTTTCGATAAGCATACGTATCTGGTCCGCGACCTGCCGATAAAGGCGGCGCGGTTCCAATGCCACAAACATTTAGATCCTCCCATGCGCCACTCCCCTGGCGCACACCTGGTAAGATGGCCTTACCAATTTTTTTATTAAAGCTGCTTCAGTCGATAAGTCAAGCGATAAAGTAAATAAATATTACAATTAAGTATGTGTTTTTAAACGCAAAAATTCTTGGCGGCAAACTGGTTGCCGCCGGTATTTTCCAGCGATGGAGCTATGGTTGCCTCTCAGATCAGAGGCATTTCCAAGCCATATTTTTCGGCAAGCTCTTCGAAAGCCTGCCTTGTGGCGGGGTCAACAGTAACCCCTTCTCGTTCTCTTTGCGCTGCGACAAGCCATTCCCGGTCGCCGGGCGCCATGACCTTGCAGTCTTCACGGGTTGGTGACGTGCGCAGCACCTGCAGATAGCGCTGCATGCCCGACTCAAATGTCTGCCGGTCGACGAATGCTTCCGGCTTGATAGCCAGTACGAATGCGCCCATGCCGCGTGGCTTGGAAAAATCAGGGCCACCCATCGGGGCAATATCGAAACTCAGTTTCATTCCGGTCAACACCGCGCTGAAAATTTCTGCGACGCCTGCCAAAGCAGCGCCCTTGAAGCCGAATTCGCCACCGAGCGGCGCGAGCATGTCAGCAGCATTGGCATCCGTGGTGTCAACGCCCGTTTCATCAGATGCAGTAGCGTTTGGTAGAGCTTGGCCGAGGCTGCGATACAGCAGAACACGGTTATAGGGGACGGAACTGGTTGCCATGTCGAGCAACCACGGATCATCCCCGGAAACTGGCACGCCAACTGAAATCGGGTTTGTGCCGTGGAAACGCATCGCACCGTCATGCAGGCGGACAAAGCTGTCCGAGTTGCAGAATGTGATGCCGATATAACCTTTGCGGGCCGCTTCGATGGAGTAGGCGCCAGCCGGACCAAAATGTGAGGTGTTGCGGATAGCAACTGCGCCAATTCCGAACTTACTGGCGAGGTCGATCGCGTTGTCCATTGCCGTATATGTGGCAAGGGCACCGTGCGCGTCATCTGCATCCAGCGTTTCGATGGCGCCAAAGCTTGTTATTTTTTTGATATCAGGTGCGCCGTTGATGCGGCCGCCGTTCAGCGCTGTGATGTAGTGGGCAAGAAGGCGGACACCGTGGCTGTCGACGCCGTGACGGGTGCCATGCATCATGGCTCGCGTTGCAGCGTCTGCCGTTGCCGTGTTTGCGCCAGCGGCGACAAACACGGCACGACAAAACCGGTCGAGCTCGTCCAGCGACACATTGTTCTGTGCGTTGGTTTGCAACATCCCGGTTCCTCCCCTCCAAAATGTACGATGTGTACACTAGACATTATTTTTGAGTCACGCAATGCCGCTATCTGCAAAAATCTGTTGTCAAAGCTGTTGCAAGGCAAAGCCGCTTCCCGCATCTTCGAACCAGAAAAACCAGAGCAATATCATCCATGTCCACCACCGGTTCCGGCACAGCTCCCAAACTCTACCAGCGCGCTTGCGAGGTTTTGGCCTTGGATATCAGTAATGGCGCCATCAAGGTTGGCAGTCGACTGACGGAGACAGGGGTGGCTGAACGCTTCGGAATCAGCCGCGCACCTGCCCGGCAGTCGTTGATGGAACTTGAGCGCATGGGGCTGATACAAAAAGCCTCTTCGCGTGGTTATGATGTATTGGCACTCGCCAATCCAGCGGCTGTCAGTACGGCCCCCAAAGCTGCGGCCAATGATGATCCCAAGATACATTTCCTGCCAAGTTGGGAGTTGATCTACTCTGAAATCGAAATGGAGATTGTCTCACGGACAACCTTTGCCAGCTGGCGCATCAATGAAGCGATCCTGGCGAAACATTACGGTGTCAGCCGAACGGTTGCACGCGATGTGGTGGCCCGCCTGCAGCAGCGTGGCATTGTTCAGAAAGATGACAGTGCGCGGTGGTTTGCACCCGCGCTGACCATGCAACATATTGATGAGCTCTACGAGTTAAGATGGGTTCTGGAGCCACTGGCGTTGGAAAAAGCCGTACCCAATTTGCCTGAGGGGTTTCTCACCCGGGTTCGCGGCAATATCGAATCAGCAATAAATTGCCAAGTGCCGCAAGTCGGCAGCACGCTGGACAGGTTTGAGCAGGAACTTCATGTCGAGCTTTTGGGGTATTGTGGCAACAGTTCACTGATGCGGGCGATCAGCCTGCCGCAGTCACTGCTGATTGCCCACCACTTCCTCTATCCCCGCACCACCGATCTGTTCGAGACGGAGCCGTTTCTGCCGGAGCATCTGGAGATACTCACCCATATTCAGGACGGAAATATCGTCGGCGCCAAGGACGCGATGACGGCACATCTGCAGATTTCCCGCGAAAGAGCCATGATGCGTATTCAGGCGGTGACTCATTCAATGACGCCAGATGAGCTTCCCTATCTAGACCTCATGGAGCCGCTGTGACGCTGTGACGATTTCGGGTTGCCACTTGGTTTAGATTGATACTTCGCAAGCCGCATCAAACGTCGTGCTTGTGCCTTAATTCATTCAGCATCCATTCAGGCAGAGGGAACTATTTCTTATGCCATGATGTTTTAACGGGTGACAAAACACCCTCTGGATGGACGAAGACAATGTTCACAGTTGCAAAGAAAACAGTCCTGGCACTCGCGGTCGCTGCCACAGTGATTGTTCCGCTGCAGTCAGCGAATGCCGGTGACTGGAACCGCCGTCACCGCAACGAGGCAGCTGCCCTCGGCGTGATTGGTCTTGCGGCTGGCTTGGCCGTCGGTTCAGCGCTCGCACGTCCATCTGAACCGGATGGTCCTGTTTACATTGACCCGCCGCGCCGTGGTCCGGTTTATGCCGAACCTGAATATGTGTATCAAGACCCATACGCGAACGACGGTTATTATCCTGAGCCTCCGCGGACCGTTTACCAGCGCCCGCGCCCAGTTTACGAGACACGCCCGGTTTACGAAACGCGTCCTGCCTATCAACCGCGGACAGTTTACCGCACGATCGAACCATGGTCGCAGTCTTGGTATGACTATTGCTCGCAGCGTTACAGAAGCTTCAACGCTCGCACCGGTACCTACACCGACTATAGTGGCCAGCGTCACTTCTGTACTGCTGGCTAAACAGCGGTCTCAAACATGTCAAAAGGCCCGCAGGCTGACGTCTGCGGGCCTTCCTTGCGATTAAAGCACTGCCAATTCGAAACCCTCATCCAGCCAGCCGGTAATGCCGCCAGCCATGATCTTTACCGGCCGCCCCAGTTGAGCAAGTCGCAAGGCACCTTTTGCTGCGCCGTTGCAATGCGGCCCCGCACAATATGTCACGAAAATAGTGTCTTCAGGCCAAGCTGCCATTTTCGATGCAGTCATTTTGCCATGAGGCAGGCTAATGGCACCGGGAACATGTCCCTTGGCGTAGAGCGCTGGCCCGCGCACATCGAGGAGCACAAAATCTGCGCCCTTTGACAGCGAGTCGTGGACATCCCAGCAATCGGTTTCAAAGCTGAATTCGGCTGCGAAATGTTCAACGGCCAGATGGCTGGGCGCGGGTTTTACGATGGTAACGGCAGTGGTCATTGATCTGTCTCCTTTGCATGGCCCATTTTGCAAAGATGGCTCTGATTGCAAATTGGCGTAAATGCCAATAAACGTAAAAATCATGCCAAATGTAACAGATAGTCTGCAGCCTCCAAACGGCCCTCTCGTTGTAGCCTTGCTCTATGACCAGCTTTGCACGTTCGAATTTGGTATCGTTGCCGAAGTTTTTGGTCTGTCGCGCCCGGAGATGGGGGAGAACTGGTATCGGTTCGCCAGTTGCGCGGTGGAGGACGGGCCGATGCGTGCCCATGGCGGGCTACGTGTAACGGCGGATGCGGGTCCCGAGCTGCTGGACATCGCCGACATCATCATTGTGCCGGGCTGGAAGGGGGCTGATGCTGCTGTCCCGCCGGAGTTGTGTGATCGTTTGCGAGCGGCGCATGCGCGGGGAGCGCGTTTGGCATCAATATGTTCGGGTGCATTTGTGCTTGCTGCAACGGGCTTGCTGGACGGCGGGGTCGCGACCACCCATTGGCGTTACGCGGAGGCGCTGCGATCGCGTTATCCGGACGTGTCCGTGGATGATGCGTCCCTCTATCGTTCCCATGACCGCATCTATACTTCGGCCGGCAGTGCCGCTGGTATCGATTTGATGATTGAAATTGTACGTCAGGATTTTGGTGCCGTTGCGGCCAATTCAGTGGCAAGGCGTCTGGTGATGCCGGCACACCGTACCGGAGGGCAAGCACAGTTTCTCGAACGCCCGGTTGCGAGACGTGACGGTGTTGAGATTTCTCCGCTTTTGGACGCCGTGCGGTCCGATCTCTCCCGCTCGTGGACCATCACCGAGATGGCGCGTTTCTGCCGAATGAGCGAGCGGACGTTTCTCAGGCGTTTTACTGAAGCAACGGGTGCTGCACCAGGCCAATGGCTGACACATGTGAAGGTTGATGCAGCAAAACAACGCCTTTGTCAGGGGCGCGAGCACATGGAAGACATTGCCATGGCGGTCGGGTTTGGAAGTGCGCACACACTTCGTCATCACTTCCGGCAAACCATGGGCATCAGTCCGGCGGAATATCGTGCCCGGTTCATGAACGAACAGGTTCGCTTGCCGGTGTAATCAGGCAGAGACATTTTTTTTGGCCGTGTAATCGGCGCGATTTATGCCATGCCGTTGCAGCTTGTCGTAGAATGTCTTGCGCGCAATGCCGAGCGCGGCGATGGTTGAAGCGACGTCACCATCATTTTGCACGAGAGTTTCATGAATGATCTGTGCCTCATGCCGATCAATGCGCTCTGTTAGCGTGCCAGACGCTTTGGCTTCTTCTTTCGGAGGGATGCCAGACAGTGTTCCACTTTCCAGCCCAAGAGCGACGCGTTCGGCGAAATGGCCAAGTTCCCGGACATTGCCCGGCCAGTCGTGATCTGCCAGATGACGCGAGACGCTGGCGGAGATTTGCGGAACCGGCATGTTGAAGCGTTTGGTGGCGCGCGACAGAAAATGGGAAAACAACATCGGAATATCCTCCCGACGCTCCCGTAACGGCGGGATGGACAATGTGACAACGTTCAATCGGTAATAGAGGTCGTCCCGAAACTGGTCGCGGCGTGCCGGATCGCCAAGATCGACCTTGGCGGCTGCAACAACACGGATGTCTACGGATCTTTCGTCATTGGAGCCTAGCGGAGAAACCTCCCGCATTTCAAGGACACGCAGCATCTTCACCTGCACCGCTAGCGGCATGCTCTCAATTTCATCCAGGAACAGCGTACCACCACTCGAGTGCTCAATGCGGCCGACGCGTTTTTTCTGCGCGCCGGTGAAAGCCCCTGCCTCATGACCGAAAAGCTCGCTTTCAATGACGCTTTCCGGCAGTGCACCGCAGTTCAACGCGACGAAGTTGCCTTTCGAGCGCTTTTTGCTCCAGCGGTGCAGGGCCGTCGCGACCACTTCTTTACCGCTACCGGTCTCTCCCGCCACGAGCACGTCGACGTCGGCATCGGCGATATGGCGGATGGTGTCGCGAAGACGCTGCATGGCAGGCGTTTGGCCAATCAGCGGCAGGTCGCCTTCCGCCTGTTCGGCGGCCATCTTCAAGGCGCGGTTTTCCATGATGAGTTGACGTTTTTCCAGCGCCCGCATTGCGCTTTCCACCATGCGCTCGGCGGCAAATGGTTTGGTCATGAAATCATAAGCGCCGTTACGCAACGCTTCGACGGCCATCGGGATATCGCCGTGGCCCGTCATCAGGATGACGGGCAGATCGGCATCGACAATGCGGACTCGCTCGAAAAATTCCAGTCCATCCATTCCAGGCATACGCACGTCACTGATAATGACACCGTCAAACTCGGCAGATAACGCATCCAATGCCAGTTTTGCACCGGGAAAGGACGTTACCTCAAGGCCTGCCAGCTCCAGTGTTTGGCGCATTGCCTTGCGCAATGCGGAGTCGTCATCGACGAGAAATACCTTGCCTGAAATGCCCATGATCATGCCTTTTTGAGATAGACGGAGAAGCAGGTTCCACTCGGATTGCTTTCCACCTCGATACGTCCGCCATAGTCAGCGGCAATTTCGCGGGAGATAACCAGCCCAAGCCCAAGTCCGCCGTCTTTCGATGTGTTGAAGGGCGTGAACAGGGCCTCAAGAATGTCTGGCGCAATGCCCGGTCCGTTGTCTGCAACGCTCAAGACCACCTGATCGGCAGCTTCGCGCACGCTGATCGTCACCTGACCACCGGCCTTGTCTTCAACTGCTTCGAGCGCATTCTGGAGAAGGTTGATCACGATCTGCTCCAGCCGGATCGGGCTGCCAGACACCATCAAGGTTTCAGCGGGAAGAGCGATATTCAGCGCCTCCATATGACCTGCGAAACGGCTGCGCAGCAGCACGACTGCACCTTCGATGACAGCCTTGACTCTGACAGGCTGTGCAGCCGCCCTGCCCTTGCGGGCCAATATCTTAAGATCACTGGTGATGACACCAATGCGCTCCGTCAACGCAGCAATGTCTTTCATGTTTTCGTCGGCTTCTTCCAGCCGCTGGCGGTTCATGAGAGTGCGTGCATTATCCGCAAAGGCGCGGATCGTCGCGACAGGCTGGTTGATTTCATGAGCGACGCCAGCTGCCACCTGTCCGAGAATGGCCAGCCGGTTTGCCTTTACAAGTTCCTGCTGGACAGTTTGCAATTCTCGGCCGGTCTGCTGGTGGCCGCTGATTTCTGTTTCCAGCTGGTCCATGGCACTTTGCAGGTCACGTGTTCGTTCATCCACCCGGCGTTCCAGCTCAGCGCGGGCCTTGGCGGCAACTTCTTCCGCTTGTCGGGCTTTTTGGCGCCGTCGCAACCACAAACCAGACAATACGATAAGCGGCATCATGCCGGCCAGCATCAGGAGACGCATCCTCTGCACCTCTACCATCAAGGTAGGTTCAACCGGCAAAAGATAATGCAAGTGCCATGAGGTGGTGGGTACCGGCAGGATGAAACGTAGATAGTCACCACTGTTGACGGCGGGTGAATTGATGTGGATCAGCTCCGTCGAATTGTCGATAAAGCGCAACGAGGAAAATGGCAGCAGATCAAGTGTCTCATTACCAAATTGCAGGCTGTCGGCAATGGTGCGGCGGGTCTGTTGGTCTATGGGTTTGATTGTGTCAAAGCGCCATGCCGAAATACTCGTCATCAGCACAACGCCGTTGGCATCAGCGACATAAACCGGTTTGCCACCTATTCTCCAGTCAGCCTCCAGACGGTTGAATTCGACCTTCGCGATGACAACACCAAGTGCTTTGCCGTCTTCAGAATCCACACGTCGTGATATGTATAGGCCGGGTTTGCGGCTGACATTTCCCAGGGCGTAGTGCTCGGCCATGCCTGTGCGCATTGCAAGGCTGAAGTAGTCCCGGAAGGAATAGCTGGTGCCGACAAAACTGTCTGCGGCACGCCAATTGCTGGATGCTATTGCGACGCCATTCGGGCCTGTCACGTAAATCACCGAGGCCTGTGTGCCTTCGATCAGTCCCTCCAGTTTGCGGTTAAGCCGATCTACTGCGGCACCGCCAGTTTCCAGAGCGGCAACGAGGTCCCTGTCGCCTGATAACACAAGCGGCAGGGCGCGGGGCCGCTCCAATGCAACATTCAGAAGCGCGACTTTCAATTGCCCGTCAGTTGAGGCGTCCTGCTGTAAGGCCTTGATGGTTTCTGTTCGGCCAAGTTCGCCTGCGACATAAATCGCCACCACCACAATTACAGCCCAGATAAACGCAAACAGCCACCACGGCCTTTGAGCGGCATCGATATGTTTGAACCGGGATGCGGTGAATATAGTCATCGTTTACCTTGTGCGTATTTTCACACAAAAGGCAATATTTCTGCGCGGGATTCTACACGATTCCAAATTTCGTGAAGCTGCTTCAAGAAATTAAATCGATTTATTTCAGTTGTTTATCTGATTTTTTCTGTCTTGGCACGGTGTTTGCAGAAGCGTCATCAAGCGGTCGCGAGGCCCCAGACCAAACAAGGCTGACCGGGAGGCCCCTATAAAAGGCAGGTCCAGCCGAGGAGGAGAAAATCATGATTGATAGTACAGCTGTGGCTGCAAGCCATGTCCGCATGCCATTTTACCGTCACCTGTATTTCCAGGTGCTGGTTGCCATTCTGGCCGGTATTCTTCTGGGCCATTTTTGGCCGTCCATCGGTGAGCAGCTGAAGCCATTGGGTGATGGTTTCATTCGTCTGGTCAAGATGATCATTGCACCTGTTATTTTCTTGACCGTTGCGACCGGTATTGCCGGTATGAACGACATGAAGAAGGTCGGACGTGTTGCCGGCAAGGCGATGATCTACTTCCTGACCTTTTCCACGCTTGCGCTGGTCGTTGGTCTGATTGTTGCAAACGTTGTTCAGCCGGGTGCCGGCATGAATATCGACCCTGCGTCTCTCGATGCGACGGCGGTTGCGACCTATGCCGACAAGGCGCATGAGCAGACGATCACCGGCTTTTTGATGAACATCATCCCGACCACCATTGTCGGCGCATTTGCCAGCGGTGACATTCTCCAGGTGCTGTTCTTCTCGGTGCTCTTCGGTATTTCACTTGGTGTCGTTGGTGAGAAAGGCAAGCCGGTCGTCGACTTCATGCATGCCATGATGTACCCGATCTTCAAGCTGGTCGCGATCCTGATGAAGGCTGCTCCTATCGGTGCATTCGGCGCCATGGCTTTCACAATCGGAAAATATGGCATTTCGTCGGTCACCAATCTGGCGATGCTCATTGGTACCTTCTATCTGACATCGCTGATCTTCGTGCTGGTTATCCTTGGCGCTGTCGCCCGTTACAATGGCTTCTCCATTCTGGCGCTTATTCGCTACATCAAGGAAGAGCTGCTGCTGGTTCTCGGTACATCGTCTTCGGAAGCTGCGCTTCCGGGCCTGATGAGCAAGATGGAAAAGGCCGGCTGCAAACGCTCGGTTGTCGGTCTGGTTATCCCGACCGGTTATTCCTTCAACCTTGACGGTACCAACATCTACATGACGCTTGCGGCTCTGTTCATTGCGCAGGCAACAGGTATTCACCTGTCGTTCGGTGAGCAGATCCTGCTGTTGCTGGTTGCGATGCTCAGCTCGAAGGGTGCTGCTGGTATCACCGGTGCCGGTTTCATCACGCTTGCTGCAACGCTGTCCGTTGTTCCTTCCGTTCCGGTCGCTGGCATGGCGCTCATTCTCGGTATCGACCGCTTCATGTCCGAGTGCCGCGCACTGACCAACTTCGTTGGTAATGCCGTTGCCACTATCGTCGTTGCTCGTTGGGAAGGTGAACTTGATCAGGCTCAGCTTCAGCGGGTTCTGAACGGTGAAGAAATTGCCAGCATCGATGTGATCGACAGCACGCCGATGCCGCAGCCTGCCGAATAAAATCGCGCAAGGCGAAAGAACAGAACCCGGCTTCCTCAGGTGGCCGGGTTTTTCTTTGCCCTGAAAACAGACTTGCGGCGGCTGCGTTGCGGTGCAATGACTGAACCCGAACCTTCTGCTGTTTCCGAGATCAAAAAATGAAAAGTGTTTTTGCTTCATGGCCTTTCTGTGCATTGCTGTCGGCTGCTTTCGCCGCCTTGACGGCGATTTTTGCCAAGATTGGTGTCGAGAATGTCAATTCCGACTTTGCAACATTCATTCGCACCATTGTCATTTTTTGTGCCGCCGGTCTGATGGTGTACATCACCGGTAACTGGCAGCAACCATCCGGCATTTCCGGACGGACCTAGCTGTTTTTGGTGCTTTCCGGCCTTGCGACCGGAGCCTCGTGGATTTGTTATTTTCGTGCACTGAAGCTCGGTGATGCCGCTCGTGTGGGACCGATCGACAAACTCAGCGTCGTGTTTGTAGCCGTATTTGCAGTTATGTTTCTGGGGGAACGATTGTCGCTGCCGAACTGGCTTGGCGTTGCTCTCATCGCGTGCGGCGCGGTACTGGTCGCTTACCGAGGATAAGGCAGTGAGGGCGCCATTTCAGAGCCAGCCGAGTGCGGTGGCGGCTCTGATTGCTTCGGCGCGGCGGCTGCAGTCGAGCTTTCGAAACAGGTTTCCAAGGTGGAACTTGACGGTGACTTCCGAAATATTAAGGGCTTGAGCGATTTTTTTGTTGGACATGCCGCCAGCCAGAAATTGCAGCATCTGTACTTCGCGTTGAGACAATCCGCCATGGATTGCGCGGGCTTGCGGGGAGTTCACTGAAGCTGCAAAAATCGCCAAAGCAGCGCGCACATCAGACGAGGTTTCGATGAAGCTGCGTATTCGACGATTTTCGAGAAGCGGCGACAGAAAGATTCGTTCTTCGGAAAGAACGCCATTGCAGCCGAGGCGCGTTGCAGTTTCCAGTGCCAGCAAGATATTGGCGCGTGCCGCGGCATTGTCACGGCGTTGATGGGCCGTATAGCTTTGCCAGATCAGCAGCGCCACCCTCTCGCGATTGGTGACTTTCGGATTGGCAATTAGTGCATCGATCTGTCGTGGCAGATAGTTGCGGGGCGTCCAGACGTGAACCGCATCTCTAAGCCAGGCCATGACGTAGGTGATCTCGTCACGCCGCGTCAGTCGGGTCAGTTCTTCTTCGGCACTTTCGACCCAGTTTTTACCCATCGGCATACGGATGGAAGTCAGTGTCGCAGCAGCTTCCGACCAGCGGTTGGTATTTTGGTAGGCTATCGCGGTGCGGATTTCCATCATCGCATGAAACTGCAATCCTTCAGACAGGTGTATCCACAAGCCATCCAGAAATCCCGGCCTTATGGTCATCGGGAAATGGTCCATGACGATCTGGGTCGCATAATGCAGAGCAAACTGCATGAGGCTCGGCCAGATCTCAGCGGCCGCGAAGTGCTCAAAGTCTTTCTGGATGAATTCCAGCAGATCGCGTGGGCGGCCTGATTCGTAGTTTATGCAGGCTTCCGCCAGCCGCAACATGCGCCTTTCTTGCGGGACCTCGTGCGTGACCTGCTCCAATCGTTCACGTGCATCTTGCGCTGCCCGCCGTGCCATCAGCGCATCGCCGCTCATCAATCGCAGCACGATCTGGTGCAGGTGGATGAAGAATTCGAGAAGTGGTTGACCGCCCATTTTGCGCAGATAGATAAGCGCTCGGGCAGCCGCAGCTTCCGCCTCACGGAAGTTACGGCGGCGGATTTCGAACTCAAGAAGGGCGTTGTAGTAGCCGGCCCATTTGCCATGGTCACCCATTGGGTAATCCGCCATGAATTCACCAAGGCGGGTAATCATCGCATCGTTGGGTGTCAGGTCTTCCGTAATCATCAGATTCAGACGGAAAGTGCGGGCAGCAAAGGAAAAGCGCGAACCGTTTGCCAGAGCCTTGAATGGATCAAGGTAATCTGAACCAAGATGCTTACCGACGAGATGGCGCACGCGCTGCAACTCACCCTGCTTGAGCAGTGCTCTGCATACCGCAAACAATACCGTTTCGTTAGAGGCAATCATGTCATGCGAGAAGTGCATGATGATGTTTTGAAACGCATTGACACTGCTGCGATAGATAAGTTCACGCCCATGAGCGCGCGCTAGAATTTGCGCGGCATGTGTTTCGTATCCCTTGTCCAGCAGCAGAGCCATGGCTTGTAGCGCGCGGCCCGCCTTTTCCAATGCGGAAGCCAATTCGACGACTGCGATGCTGTTTTCCAGAACTTGGAGACGTTCCTGCACTGCAATCGTCAACAGTCGTATCAGGTCTTTGTGCTGTTGCGGATGACGTGTCAGAAACGGCGGTAACTGACTTGCCCAGGGTTGATGCGCGGCGCCATCAGGCGCTTCAAGCCATATCGAAAGCGCCATGGTCTGTTCCGGCGAGAGATGGCTTAAGAAGGTTTCGCGCAAATAGTCGCAACAGGTGTCATCATCGATGTTGCCCTGAAGTGGCAAAAAGGCTGGCCAACCGGCGTAACCTTCCCGCATCGATGCTGCGCTCGCCGCTGGTAGCGCATTAAGCTCTTCATCGGAAAAGGTCAGGTCTTCAGCGCCGATCGTTGTCGAGCCATGATGCAATATCTGCCGACCAAGACCGCTGATACGTTGTTCGGGGCGACAGGCGATAATGACCGTGGTCACGGTTTGAAGGGTTGCGGCCGGTATCTTGGCTGTTCGTGCAGCGACCGGGACATCCCATAAAAGCCAACCGTCTTTTACATCCTCAGTTTTGGGATGTGTTGACGTGCAAACAGAACGTTCCGTCAAGCCGGCGAACAGTTTTAACAGGCTGGTTTTCCCCGCTCCTGCCGGTGCCCGCAAAAAGATGACGCTTGCAGTTTCCTGCAGGATGCGTTGGCACAGATGAGGGCGTGGAAGCATGACATTCATGCCGAATGGATAGGCTATAGGCATGCAAAAACCTATACCATAACGACAAAAAACTATACTTTTTTAAGGTTGCTGATCCCTTGTTATCTGGTGATGTTGATGCATCAAAAAGCCGATGCACAAGGAAACACCCGCTGATGCAGCAACATCCGTTGATCGCAATTATGACCCGGCTTGGTACATTCGTGCTTGTCATGATTGCCCTGTCCATCATGATTTTTGCATTGGCGCGTGTGGTGCCGGGCGATCCAGCCCGTATGGCTCTCGGCCCTGCTGCCACGCAGGAACAGGTTGAGGCGCTACGCCTGCAGATGGGTCTGGATAAGCCTCTAGCCCTGCAATATGTCGATTATGTCAAAAATGCTCTGCACGGGGATCTCGGCATGTCGCTGGTGTCGCAGCGCCCGGTCACGACGGACCTTGCTCAGACTGTTCCCGCGACCGTTGAACTGGTGCTGGTATCCGTCATATTCATGTTTCTGGTCGCAATACCCCTTGGGGTCATCACCGCGCATTATCGCGATAGAGGGCTCGATCATCTCGGACGCATTCTGTCCCTGACCGGGGTCACCATTCCGAGCTTTCTGTTTGCCATTACCCTGCAGCTGCTGGCTGCCAGGTACATCAGTGGCTGGCCAATCATTGGGCGGCTGGACCATTCACTTGGCTGGCAAGGTGGACCAACCGGTTTCATTCTGGTCGATGGTCTACTGGCCGGTCGTTTTGATGTGGTCGGCGATGCTCTCAAACATCTCGCACTGCCAGCATTTGCGCTGTCCATGGCCGGTATCGGACAGATCACCCGCATTACCCGCTCCTCGATGATCGAAAATCAGCGCAAGGATCACGTGCTGACGCTGCAGAGCTTCGGCGTGCCTGAACGGGTCATCATCTTCCGTTACCTCTTGAAGCTGTCATCCATCGCACCCTTGACAATCATGGGCCTGGAATTCGCCTCGCTGATCGGCAACGCCTTTGTTATTGAAATGGTTTTTGCCTGGGGCGGTTTTGCTTCCTACGGCCTGAACTCGATCCTTCAGAAGGACCTCAATGCCGTTACCGCCGTGGTTCTGGTCGCCGGTCTGTTCTTCATCGTTGCAAACATGATCGTCGACGTTCTGATCTCGATCATCGACCCACGCCTGCGTCACAAGGAGGCACGCTGATGGCCGATATGAAAATGCTCGACACATCCGACAAGGCGCTGAGTGCCGGTTACATTCTGTGGTACAGGTTTAGCCGCAACCCGGCTGCCGTTATCGGCGCGCTCATCCTGCTCTCGGTCGTTATTCTTGCTGTCTTTGCACCATTTTTGACGCCTTATCCGAAGCATGTTGGCGCAGTGGTTGATTTTCGCGCCAGACACCTGCCTCCCGATGCCCTGCACTGGTTTGGCACGGACAAGGCGGGCCGCGACATCTTTTCGCGCACTGTTTTTGGTCTGCGCATCTCGTTGCTGCTGGTTATCGGCGTGCTGGGTATCTCCGTACCAGTGGGCACAATTCTCGGGTTGGTGGCTGGCTACGTCGGTGGCTGGACAGAGAAATTCATCACCGGCCTTACCAACGTCATGCTGGCGATGCCACCTTTGGTAATGGCGCTTGCCGTGTCTAACCTTCTCGAACCGACACTGATGAACGCGATGATTGCCATTACGCTGTTGTGGTGGACATGGCACGCGCGCCTCATCTATTCGGTATCGAAGTCGATTGCCTCTGAGGATTACATTGAGGCGGCACGCCTTGCCGGCGCCGGTCCCATGCACATTCTTTTCCGGGAAATATTGCCGAATTGCGTGTCGGTTATCTCGGTCAAGACTACGCTTGATGCGGCATTCGTCATCCTGTTCGGCGCGACGCTCAGCTTCCTCGGTTTCGGCGTAAAACCACCTATCCCTGACCTTGGTTCGATGGTGGCCGATGGTCGTCAGTTCATGCCTGAATTCTGGTGGGAAGTGCTCTGCCCCGGTGCCGCTGTTCTCTACGTTACTCTTGGTTTCAACCTGCTGGGCGATGGCCTGCGCGACATGTTCGACGTGGAGAATTGATTGATGACTGAACCGCTTCTTCAGGTTGAGAACCTCAACGTTTCCTTCACGACATATGGTCGTTCGCGTCAGGTGTTGCGCAATGTGGGCTTTACCGTTGCTGCTGGTGAACGTGTTGCACTGATTGGTGAGACAGGTTCGGGAAAATCCGTAACCGCCAAGGCAATCATCGGTACCTTGCCGAAAAATGCTTCGATCACATCCGGCTCGATTGTGGTGGGTGGAAAAGATGTTCTTACCCTGCCAAAAGCAGAACGTGAGGCACTGAAGGGTACGGCATTTTCCCTGATCATGCAGGACCCGTTGTCGTCCTTCAATCCGGTTTTCAGGATTGGTACGCACCTAGATGACGTCATGCGTTTTGCAGACAAACGCAATGGCATCTCGTCATCGAAGTCAGAGCGTCGCAACCGTATCGCCGAGGTGTTGCGTCGCGTGCAGCTGGCAGACACCGAACGTGTCATGAATGCCTATCCGTCGGAACTGTCCGGCGGCATGCGCCAGCGTGTTCTGATCGGTCTTGCCTTGCTGCACCGTCCAAAGCTGCTGATCGCCGATGAGCCGGGTACGGCTCTCGATGTGACCACGCAGGATGAAATTCTCAATCTGATCAATCGCCTGGTCATTGAAGAGAATATGGCCCTGCTGATGATCACCCACAATCTTGGCGTGGTTCGCAAGGTGGCAGACCGCGTGGTGGTCATGCACCATGGCGATATTGTCGAAACCGGCCCATGCTCGGAAATTCTTCATGCGCCGCGCGAGCCCTATACCAACTCTCTACTGAATGCTGTACCGCCGCTTTACGGCCCACGTGTTGTTGATGCGCCGGAAAGTGATCGCGAGCCGATTGTCCGGCTCAATGATCTCAACAAGATTTTCGGCAAGCGCAATGGTTATCACGCCGTTCGTGACGTCACCCTGACATTGCGTGAAGGTGAGATTTTTGGCCTTGCCGGTGAATCCGGTTCCGGCAAGACGACCGTTGCCAGAATGATCATGGGCCTGTCGTCACCGACGTCTGGCAGCCTGTCCATTGATGCGCCAGCACCGGCGCGCGGTAAACGCCTGACCCAGATTGTTTATCAGAACCCGGGCACATCGCTGAACCCCAAACGGTCTGTCCGACAGACGCTGACCTTGCCTTTGAAATCGATTGGCATGGACAAGACCGCCCGCGAAGCACGGATGCTGGAGTTGATGGATCTGGTCCGTCTGCCACAATCTTATCTCGCCAAGTATCCTCACGAATTGTCGGGTGGCCAGAAACAGCGTGTCGCGATTGCACGCGCTTTGGCGGCCGAACCGAAGATACTCATTCTGGACGAGCCGACGGCCGCTCTTGATGTGTCTGTTCAGAAAACGGTCATCGAATTGCTGGAGCAACTGCGACAGGAACTCGGACTGACCTACCTGATGATTTCCCATGACCTTTCGCTCATGCGCAACTTCTGTTCGCGCATCGCAATCATGCTGCGTGGTGAAATCGTCGAAGAAGGTTCAACGCGCGAGGTCTTTGCCGATCCGCAACACCCTTACACCCGCGCACTAATTGCCGCGATCCCTGTCGTTACCGATGAGGAAGAGCGCGAAAAACCCACCGTCACCGAAGAAGAGCGCTTGCGCTTTCTGGTGAAAACAACGGACTGATGAGAGGAGCTGACGTGTATCGCGTTGGAATTGATGTAGGCGGCACCAATACGGATGCTGTAGTCCTGAAGGATAAAACTGTACTGGCGGGAGTTAAGGCTTCCACCACGGAGGATGTGACATCCGGCGTTCTCGAGGCGCTCGAAAAGGTTATCGAGGCGTCGGGTATTGATCGCAGTGTGATCTCCGCTGTGATGATCGGCACGACACACTTCACCAATGCCGTCATTGAGCGACGTCATATGGAAGAGGTGGCCGCTATCCGTCTTGGCCTGCCATCGGGCGCAGGTTTGCCACCGATGGTGGATTGGCCAGAAGATCTGCGCAAGATCGTTGGCAATCATGGCTATCAGGTCAAGGGTGGTTATGAGTTCGATGGCCGCGAAATCTCGCCGTTGGACGAAGATGCCATCGTGCGGATCGCCAGCGACATTCGCGTCAAGGGCCTGAAGGCTGCTGCCGTGACTTGTGTGTTCAGTGGTATCAACGATGCCATGGAACTGCGCACCAAGGAAATTCTGCAACAGCATTGCCCAGGTCTTCCTGTTGTGATGTCGAAGGACATCGGTCGCCATGGCCTGCTGGCGCGTGAAAGCGCCGCGATCATGAACGCAAGTCTGCTTTCTCTGGCAGACCGGACTGTCGCGGCATTTGGCAAGGCGCTTGCCACTGCTGGCATCACCTGCCCGTTTTACATCACACAGAACGACGGCACGTTGATGGCTGCCGACGTTGTCCGGGCTTTCCCTGTTCTGACATTTGCGTCTGGCCCAACCAACTCGATGCGTGGTGCGGCATTCCTGACTGGTCTCAAGGATGCAGTTGTGGTTGACGTTGGCGGTACAACATCGGATGTCGGCTCCCTGTCGCACGGTTTCCCGCGTCAGGCCTCGACAACTGTGGACATCGGTGGCGTACGCACCAACTTCCGTATGCCAGATGTGTTCTCCATCGGCTTGGGTGGCGGTTCGCTGGTATTGAACGGTGCTTCTGAAATCACCGTAGGGCCGAAGTCAGTTGGTTACCGTGTCCGTGAAGAAGCTCTGTGCTTTGGCGGTGCGATATTAACCGCGACCGATATCGCTGTTGCTTCCGGCAAGGCCGATGTTGGCGAAAAGGCACTGGTTGAAACGCTCGACAGCAAGTTGGTCAAGGCTGCTGCTGCCAAGATCAATTCCATGCTGGAAGCCTGCGTTGAGCGCAGCCGTATTTCCTCTTCTCCAGTTCCGGTTATCGCCGTCGGTGGCGGTTCCATCCTGATGCCAGAGCGGATCGGTGATCTTGAAGTGATCCGCCCGGACAACTTCGCAGTTGCCAATGCCGTTGGTGCAGCGATTGCGCAGATCAGCGGCGAAACCGACCGCGTTTTCTCGCTGGTTGAAGGCCGTACACGCGAAAGTGCACTTGCAGAAGCGGAAGCTGAAGCCCGTGAAAAGGCAATTGCTGCCGGTGCCCTGCCAGAAACGCTTGAGGTTATCGAACGTGAAGACATGCCGCTGGCCTACCTGCCGGGTAACGCCACCCGCATTCATGTGAAAGTAGTTGGAGAAATGGGAGGCCATCATGGCTGAGACGCGCAAGTTGAAATATGACGAGGCCAACCTGCGCACGCTGACGGTTGAAGATCTTGACGCGCTTGAAATCGGCTCGGGCATTCTAGGTACGGGCGGCGGCGGTAATCCTTATCAGGGCAAGCTGCTGGTGCTTGAAGCGATGAAGGCCGGTTATGAGATGAAAATTCTCGCGACCGACGCCATTGAGCCCGACGCGCTCTGCATGTCGCTTGGCGGTATCGGTGCACCAGTGGTTGGTGTCGAGCGCATTCGTGAAGGCCGTGAAGGTCTGCGTTGCCTGCGGGCCATGGAAGAACTTATCCGTGCGCCAATCGACGCAATCGTCTGTGAAGAAATCGGCGGTGCGAACTCCATGAACCCGCTGGTTACAGCGGCACTTGGCGGTTTGCCTATTCTGGACTGCGACGGTATGGGCCGCGCCTTCCCAGAAATGCAGATGACAACCTTCTCGATCTATGGCCACAGCTCAACGCCGTCTGTGATGTGTGACCTGCATGGCAATGCAGTGATCTTCAGTCACGCGGTATCGGAAGTCTGGCATGAACGTATGGCGCGTGCCTGCGTTGTCGCGCAGGGTGGCGGCGCCATGTTGGCCACCGCGCCGATGCAGGCGCACTATGTGCACCAGTACGGCATTCCGAAAAGCTACACCAAGGCAATCGCCATTGGTGAGGCGGTTATCCGTGCCCGCAAGGCACAGGAAGACCCGATCGAAGCCGTTTGTGAACTGGAAGGCGGTCGCCGCATCTTCAACGGCAAGATCACCGATTTGAAGCGTCACCTGCGTGGTGGTTTTGCAGTCGGTGAACTGGAACTGGCAGGTTTCGACGACTTTAGTGGCCAGACGGCTGGCGTCGCAATCCAGAACGAATTCCTGATTTTCCGTCGTAACGGCGAGGTCGAGGTTTGCGTGCCTGACCTGATCGTTCTGCTGGACGTCGACACCGGTTATCCGATCACCACTGAAATGCTGCGTTATGGCCAGCGTGTCGCGGTTATTGCCATCCCTTGCCATGATTTGCTGCGGACTGCCCGCGCCCTTGAGGTCGTTGGTCCTGCTGCATTCGGCTACCCGGACATTGCCTATTCACCCCTGCCTGCGCCGGTTCGTGAGGCTGCGGAATAACAAGCGGGATTTTCCCGCATTACAAAGAGGAGAACTTCCATGAAACTGCATTCCAGATATTCGCGTTTTGCGGCATTAGCGCTTGGCACGGCAATCGCCCTGCCTTTGGGCTTCTCCGCGCAGGCGGCCGATGCAAAGGTGTCGATTGCCGTCAACACCATGCAAATCTTCAGCTCGCTCGACCCTGCCAAGGTCACCGACTACACCGGCTACATGGCCGTTGTGAACATGTATGACGGTTTGACCACCGTGAGTCCATCGGGTGAAGTGGTTCCGCATCTCGCGAAGTCCTGGGACATTTCGGAAGATGGCCTCACCTACACATTCCACTTGCGTGATGACGTAAAATTCCAGGATGGCACGGCCGTTAAGGCATCCGATCTGGTCTGGTCCATCCAGCGGCTGATTGGCATCAACAAGGGCCCATCGAACCTGCTGGTTGGTCTGGTAAACCCTGACAACGTGACCGCGCCTGATGACGCCACCGTCATCGTGAAGCTTGACCGCCAGTTTTCTCCTTTCATGTCGGTCACACCCTTGATGGTTGCGCTGAACGAGAAGCTTATCACTGCCAATGCCAAGCCTGACGACAAGTGGGGCGAAGCCTATGTCGGCGAGCATTCATCTGGCTCTGGCCCATACAGCCTTGTCAGCTACAACCGCTCAGCCGACATGGTCATTGCCCGTAACCCCGATTATTTCGGCGGCTGGAACAAGGGCAAGCCGATCGACGAAGTTCGTTTTGTCCAGACAAGCGACGATGCCACAGTAAAAGCTCTGGCTGAGAAAGGTGAACTTGGCCTGACGTCGCACGGTCTCGGTAACGACACCTACGAGTCCATCGGCAAGATGGATGGTTACAAGATCATCCAGACCCGCACGGCTGGCGGATTTGTCATCAAGCTGAACACCAAGGCATACCCGACTGATGACGTTCATGTTCGTCGCGCCATTGCCTATGCAACGGATTACAAGACGATTCAGGAAGTTATCTATCCGGGCTTCGACATGCAGGGTCCGCTTTCGGACGCCTTCAAGGATGCCCATAATGATGGCATCGAGCCGGGCGTTTTTGATCTGGAAAAGGCCAAGGAAGAACTGGCAAAGTCCAAATATGCCGGTCAGCCAATCACGCTCGTCAACAGCTATGTTGCCTCTCTGGCTTTCGAAGCTGAAGTGGCTTTGATGCTGCAGGCCAATCTGGAGCAGATCGGCATCACGCTTGATATCAAGCCAGAGCCATGGAACCGTATTGTTGAGCTCTCTTCGAAACCGGAAACCACTCCAGCCTCAACACAGGTCAACATTTCGCCGACCTACCCTTCGCCGGACGCAATGTTCTACAACCAGTACCACTCGAAAGCGTCTGGCACATGGATGTCGATGGAATGGTTGCAGAACCCGGAAATCGATGCGCTGATCGACAAGGCGCGTGCGACAACCGACGTTGCTGAACAAAATGCAACCTACAAGGAACTGCAGACGAAGATTGCTGAGCTGCAGCCGGATGTCTGGGCTGTTGCACCTAACCGCCGTTACGGTGCGAACAAGTGCCTGCAGGGTTACGAGTTCGTGCCGATGCAGAGCTGGGATCTGAACTTCTCCAATTTCCATTGGGATTGCTCGGCTAACTGATAGGCATACAGAAAATCCGGCCCCGTACATGCGGGGTCGGAAACACAATTTCCCAGAGCATTTACGCATGTTTTGATTGCGAAAATCGCTCTATCTCCTTGTTTTCACGCAATTCCTGAATGCGAGGCGCGCTGCGCTATTTTGCCGGAATTGCTCTAGGGTGAGACATGCTTCAGGAATTCGCAGAAGAAAACATTGAACCGTTGGCCACCGGCGCATGGATTTTGGGTACTGGAGGCGGAGGCAATCCTTACATCTCCACCCTGAACCTCAGACGTCTCTATGCCGAAGGTCGCCGCGTTCAGGTCATGGACCCGATGGCACTTGAAGATGACGACATGGTTGCAGTTGTCTCCAAGATGGGCGCGCCGCTGGTTGGTCAGGAGCGTCTTGGAGACCCTGTCCATCTTGCCCGTGCGGTGGAGGTGATGGAAGATTATCTGGGTAAGCCGTTCCGCGCCATCATGAGCGTGGAAATTGGCGGTTCCAATGCTTTGTCGTCCTTCCTCGCCGCTGCAATGCTGGACCGACCAGTTGTCAATGCCGATGCGATGGGACGTGCCTATCCCGAAGCGCAGATGACGTCATTTGCGATTGGCAATCTACCGATGTTTCCGCTGTCACTGGTTGATGTGCGCGATAACGAGGTGATTGTTACCCGTGCCGCATCGTGGAAGTGGATGGAGCGGATTTCCCGTAAAGTCTGCACCGAGGTTGGCTCGACGGCGGCGACTTGCAAAGCGCCACGCACCGGCAAGGAAGTCAAGGAGTGGGGCATTCACTACACCGTCACCAAGGCGGTGGAACTTGGACGTGCCGTTATGGATGCGCGTGCACGGCATGCTGATCCGGTACAGGCGGTTCTTGACCACGAAGGTGGCAAACAGCTTTTCCGCGGCAAGGTAATTGACGTTGCGCGCGAAACTACCGGTGGCTTCCTGCGCGGTAGCACGGTGATTGAAGGCATGGATGCCGACAAGGGTTCGCGTATGGAACTGGCCTTCCAGAATGAATGGGCTGTCGCCTTCCGCGACGGTTCGCCTGTCGCCATGACGCCTGACCTGCTTTGCCTGCTCGATACGGTTTCCGGCAGTGCTATCGGCACTGAATCGGTGCGCTATGGACAGCGCGTGACGGTCGTTGCTCTGCCCGCACCGGAACTTCTGACAACACCCGCTGGTATTGCTGCGGTTGGTCCCCGCGCCTTTGGCTATGATATAGATTTCAGATCGGTATTTCCATGAAACGCATCGGTATTGACGTAGGCGGCACCAACACGGATGCCGTGCTGATTGATGGCGAAACAATTATCTCTTCCGTCAAGGTTCCAACCACACAGGACGTGCTTTCGGGTGTGAAGGCGGCGTTGGCACATGTCTCCGGGCATCAGCAGGCGGCCGGCACGCCAATCGATGCCGTAATGATCGGAACAACGCATTTTACCAATGCGGTGGTCGAGCGTGCGCGGCTTGAGCGAGTTGCCGCTATTCGCATCGCGCTACCAACCGGCCGTTCCTTACCGCCGATGTGCGATTGGCCGGATGATCTGCGCAGCGCTGTTGATCCGATGATCTTCATGGTGCATGGCGGCCATGAATATGATGGCAGCCCGCTTGTGCCGATGATCCCTGAGGAAATACGTGAAGCGGCAATGAAGATCCGCGACGCGGGCATCACTTCCATTGCGATCTCGGCTACATTTTCGCCGTTGACCACCGAGTGTGAAATCAAGGCCGCAGACATTGTCCGTTCGGTTATTCCGGATGCGCGGATCACGCTGTCGCACACGCTGGGTCGCATTGGCTTGCTGGAACGTGAGAACGTTGCACTTTTGAATGCCGCGTTGCAGACCCTGGGGAAAACGACAGTACAGGCATTTTCGGACGCATTACGCGAAGCGGGCGTAACGGCTCCGTTCTTCCTGACGCAGAATGATGGCACAGTCGCTCTGGCAGATGTCGCTTCGGCAAACCCCGTGCACAGCTTTGCGTCCGGGCCAACCAATTCCATGCGTGGCGCGGCTTTCCTGACCGGATTGACCGATGCGATGGTGGTGGATGTCGGCGGCACGACATCGGACATTGGTTGCCTGATTGGCGGCTTCCCGCGCGAGGCGAACAACATCGTTCATATCGGTGGCGTACGTACGCTGTTCCGCATGCCAGACCTGTTGCCGGTGGCGCTTGGTGGCGGCACCATTATCGACCCTGAAACAGGAACCATTGGTCCTCGTTCGGTGGGTTACCGTATCCTGACAGAAGCACGAGTGTTCGGCGGCAATACGCTGACCACGTCGGATATTGCCGTTGCCGCAGGTCTGATCGAAATGGGTGACAAGGATCGGGTCAAGGATCTGGATCCGACTTTCGTCAAGTCATGCCTTGGCCGCATCCGAGACATGGTCGCTGATAATTTCGATCAGATGAAAACCTCTGCTGAAGATGTGCCATTGATCGCCGTTGGCGGCGGTGCATTTCTGATCCCGGAAAGCATACCTGGTGCGTCGGAAGTGTTGCGTGTTGAAAATGCCGGTGTGGCCAATGCCTTGGGCGCTGCTATGGCGCAGGTATCTGGCGAAGTCGATCAGGTGTTTTCCGGCATGAGCCGCGATGAAGCGCTGGCAAAAGCGGAAGCTGAAGCGCAGGACGCCGCAGTTGCCTCCGGTGCTGGCCGCAGTACTCTCAAGACACTGGAAGTTGAGGATATTCCGATTGCCTATCTGCCGGGCGGCGCACGTCGCGTTCGAGTGCGGGTTATCGGCGATATCGACTTCACCTGAACCTCTTCACCCGCTGATAGCAGGGTATGATCGGAGCATGACATGACTAAAATCGCACTGGCCATACATGGTGGTTGTGGCGTGCTGCCACAGGATAGCATGACGGCGCAGGAATGGGCTGAGGCGCGGCTGGATCTAGGACATGCCTTGCGTGCCGGCTACGCCGTGCTGAAGGCGGGTGGACGGTCGGTTGACGCTGTTGAAGCTGCCGTCGTCGTGATGGAAGACAGCCCGCACTTTAATGCCGGGCATGGCGCGGCACTCAACGAACATGGCCTACATGAACTCGATGCGTCGATCATGGATGGGCAGACGCTGGAAGCTGGAGCGATCAGTGCTTCGCGCGTCATTCGCAATCCGATCAGCGCGGCCCGCGTGCTGATGGAAGACGGTCGCGCCGTTTTCCTGACCGGTCCTGCGGCTGACACCTTTGCTGGAGAAAAGGGTCTGGCCGTTGAACCACAGTCCTACTTCACAACCCCGAAACGCGTTGAGGCCCTGAGAGCGATGAAGGCCCATGCGGCTGCTGGAACTGAAGCAACCGAAAACGAAAAACACGGCACCGTCGGCGCCGTGGCACTGGACGCTGACGGGCATTTGGCCGCCGCCACATCAACAGGTGGTTACACCAACAAACCGGATGGCCGTGTGGGCGATAGTCCAGTTATCGGTGCGGGCACCTATGCCCGCGATGGTGCCTGCGCTGTTTCTGGTACCGGCAAGGGCGAATTTTTTATTCGCTACGTGGTTGGTCATGAAGTGGCGGCGCGCGTGTCTTATCTAGGGCAGGACCTTGAAACCGCAGCCGGTGGACTGATAAACGACGATCTCGCCGCTCACGATATTGGCGCCGGATTGGTTGCTGTTGATGCCACAGGCAATGTGACTGCACCATACAACACGCCGGGCATGTTTCGTGGCTGGGTGACAACGGAAGGCAAGGCCTTTGTTGCCACGCATGAAGAAGTTTATGAGATTACATTGTAAGGACGCTGTGAATGACTGCTGATCTCGTACGTGTGCCCGTATTTGACGGCCACAATGATATCTTGTCCCGCTTGATGCGTGAGGGTGTCGAAGGGGCTGAACAGCGCTTTCTGCAAGGGCAGAACAATGTCCATATCGACATTCCACGCGCTCGTGAAGGCGGTCTGGTCGGCGGGCTTTGTGCCATCTACGTTCCATCACCTGCGGGCGGTCTTGATGCCAATGGTGATCTGCCACGTGTAGAACTGCACAGTGCGATCGACCAGACGATCAGTCAGGCGGCACTCCTCGGGCGGATAGAGGCGCAGTCAGAGGGTGCTTTCACCATCTGCCGGACAGCTGCAGATATCCGCAAGGCCATGGAAAAAGGCAGCTTCGCCGCGGTGTTCCATATCGAAGGCATCGAGGCCGCAGGCCCAGACCTTGATATCGTCCACGTTCTCCACGCAGCAGGCCTGCGGACGCTCGGACCTGTCTGGAGCCGGCCAAACATATTTGCACACGGCGTTCCTTTCCGCTTCGGTCACGACCCCGATATCGGACCTGGTCTGACGGACGCTGGACGTGATCTCATTCGCCTCTGCAATCGTCTAAAGATCATGGTCGATCTTTCGCACATGAATGATGCCGGTTTCCGTGATATCGCAAAAATTTCCGATGCGCCGCTTGTTGCGTCTCATTCAAACGCATTTGCCGTTTGCCCGCACAGCCGCAATGCCACTGACTGGCAGCTTTCGGCCATTCGTGAGACCGGTGGTCTGATCGGCCTGAATTTCGGCGTCAAATTCCTGCATCCGGAAGGTAAGGCCGACCCGAATATGGATATTTCCGTGATGGTGCGGCACATCGACTATCTGGTCGAACATGTCGGTATCGATCACGTCGCATTGGGGTCTGACTTTGACGGTACGTTGATCTCACAGAAGATTGGTGACGCCACGGGCCTGCCGCGCCTGCTGACCGCATTGCGTGATGCCGGTTATGACGAGGAAAGCCTTGTCAAAATTGCGCATGGCAACTGGATTGCGTTGCTCGAACGGACTTGGGGCGCTTGATCCTGCCCTTTTAGCAGGTGTGTCCAATATTCATGTCCCGCACGATAATGTCGTGCGGGATTTTTTGTTTATTACGCTCAGGCAAAAATACGTTTGAAACGCGATGCCGCAAGGGCTGCGATATGCTGCGAGGTTGGTCTACCCGATATGATATCAGCGACGATGCGCCCACTGGCCGGGCCTGTTGCCAGACCGACATGGCCGTGCCCGAATGCATAAATGATGTCACTGGTAGCAGAGGACGGGCCAATGACCGGCAGTCCGTCCGGCGTTGATGGGCGATGCCCCATCCACCAGTCGATACGGTTTTCATCAAAGGCTTTTGTAAGAGCTGGATAGGCACGTTTGGCGTGGCCAAGCAGAATGTCGGCGCGGCTCTTGTCTGGTGACGTGGCTGTACTTGCCAATTCCACCTGCCCGGCAATGCGAAGACCCGCCAATGTCGGGTTGTTTCCCATTTTCCCATCACCAGGCATGATAGGCATAGCACCCGTTACGACGTCATGCGGAATGACAACGTGATAACCGCGCTCGCTTTCCAGCGAAACCTTGTCACCGGCTTCGGCAGCCAGTGTCTTGGAGTGGATGCCAGCGGCGATCACCGCTCGATCGCAGGCGATGCTGCCGGCGTCTGTTTTCACACCTTTCAAGCGACCAGCCGATATATCAAAACCGATTGCCTTGCCATTTACCCTGACGGCCCCGAGCGCAACTGCATGGTCAACGAGGGAGCCGACATATCCACCGGGATCGATGCAATGCCCACCCTGTTTTACCAGCACGCCGAAAGAGTAGGCTTTTGACAGTGCCGGTTCCAACCGATGCAATTCGTCAGATGAAAGCTCGCGGTAAACTACGCCATTGTCGCGGCGCAAACGCCATGCAAGCGCTTCTGCTTCAAACCGCGACCTGTCTGGATATGTGTAGATAAGTCCTTTGCGGACAATCAGATCAGAACGACCAGCCTCCTTGGCAAGCGCTTCATGTCGTGCCGGTGCGTCATGCAGCAGCGATGACAGAATGCGGGCTGTTCGCTCGACTTTGGCAATGGTGGCGCCAGCCGATACGAAGCGCAAAAGCCATGGCGCCAGACGCAGGATATGGCGCCAGCGAATAATCAGCGGGCCGTTGGGGTCAGAGATGAGGCCGGGTACTTTTTTCCACAGGCCGGGCATCGACATGGGGATAATCGAGGCGGGGCTCAACCAGCCGCTATTTCCATAACTTGATGCCTGACGCCCGCCCGGCTGTTCCGGTTCGATGATGGAGACCGAATGCCCATCTCTCAGCAATTCAATAGCGGTTGCTGCACCAACAATGCCTGCACCGATAACGACGACATGCGAGGTCATTCCTGGAACGCCTCCTTGCGCACCGAGCCGAATTTCGGCAGCACGATCAATGCCAGGACGACAACGGCGGCCACCAGAAGACCAGCAGAGATTGGCTTGTCGACAAAAATGCTGAGACTACCGCGTGACAGGAACATGGCGCGACGGAAGTTTTCCTCCAGCATCGGTCCGAGAATAAGGCCCATGACCAACGGCGCAGCGTCGCAATCCAGCTTGGTGAAGATATATCCGAGAATGCTGAAGATCGCCAAAAGCCACAGGTCGAACACCGAGTTACCAAGCGAAAACGCACCGATGGCACAGAACACGATAATCGCAGGATAGAGGTATTGGAACGGCAACGTCAGCAGTTTTGTCCAGATTCCGATCAGTGGGAGGTTCAAGACCAGCAGCATGAAGTTGCCGACCCACATGGAGACTATAACGCCCCAGAAGATTTGCGGGTGATCGCTGATAAGGGTCGGGCCCGGTGCGATGCCCTGCATGATAAGCGCACCGAACATCAGTGCCATCACGGCATTTGCCGGAAGACCAAGCGTCAGAAGTGGTACGAAGGATGTTTGCGCACCCGCATTGTTGGCGCTTTCAGGTGCGGCAACACCCTCGATAGCGCCGTTACCGAACCCTTCCGGTGGTTTGGCAACACGTTTTTCAATCGCGTACGCGGCAAAGGCTGCAAGCAGTGCGCCACTACCGGGGAGTAGACCAAGCAGAGAGCCAATACCCGTGCCGCGCAAGATCGGAGCGGCCATGCGGCGCCAATCCTCACGCGATGGCAACATGGAAAAGAATGGTGCCTTGATCGCGGTTCGGTTTTCTGTGTGTTCAAGGTCCTTGATCAGTTCGCCTATGCCGAAGAGGCCCATGGCGACCACCACGAAGTTCACGCCTGTTGCCAGCTCTTCATAGCCCAGCATGAAACGCGGTGCAGCCGTCTGCACATCCTGCCCGATCATGCCGATCAGAATGCCGGTGAATACCATCGCAAGAGCTTTGGGCAACGATCCGCGCGCAAGAACGATTGAGGCGATAAGGCCGAGGATCATCAGTGAGAAATATTCAGCCGGACCAAAAAGCAGACCAACTTCAGCCAGCGCTGGTGCAAACATTGCCAGCAGCAACGTCGCAACCGTACCGGCAAAGAACGAACCAATGGCAGCCGTCGCCAAAGCCACACCAGCGCGGCCTTTCCGGGCCATCTTGTAACCATCAATGGCTGTGACCACCGATGATGCTTCGCCCGGCAGGTTCAAAAGGATTGCCGTGGTCGAGCCACCATATTGCGCGCCGTAATAGATGCCCGCCAGCATGATCAGCGATGTCACCGGTTCGAGACCGATGGTGAATGGCAGAAGGATCGACATGGTCGCCGCAGGTCCAAGGCCGGGCAAAACGCCGACCAGTGTGCCGAGCAAGGCGCCAATCAGACACCAGAAAAGGTTGACCGGCATGATAGCCTGATCAAGACCGAGGAGAAGAGCGTTGATTGTTTCCATTGGTCTTTCCTCAGTAACCGAACCACGGACCGATAATGCGTACCGGCATGCCCAAACCTAGGATGAATGCGGCACTGCACGCCGCACCCAGACACAGGCCGTATAGCCCCATGGCAATTGGTCGAAACGGACGCGAAGCGAAGGATGCAATCAGACTGCAAAGCGCGACGGATATAAGCAGGCCAGCGCCGCGAACCGTAAGGCCGAATATCACGATCGATGCGATGATGATGACGACGCGCGAAGGATTGACGCGCAAGGCTTCACCAGCCGTGCCCATCCTGATGCCTTTCAACGCAACGATCACCCCCATGATGATAACGCCAACTGCGACCATCGCTGGAAAGCCACCGGGGCCAATTCTGCGCAGTGTGCCAAACGACAAATCGAGGCTGCCAATCAGAAACAGACTGCCGATCAATATGAACAGCAGACCTGAGAGTAATTCGGTGTTCAGACGTGAGGACATTATCTTACCTCGTTTTTTCTGGTGGTCTTGCGCAGATCTGGGACCAGATCCGCCGGTCGGTAAGCACGGACTGGTGGTGCGATACCGTCAAAACGTGCTATTTCGACGAGGCACGAATTGGGGCTTGGCCCCTGTGCCAGACGTGAGGTGCCGTGATCAGCCGTGAGGACATTCGGGTTGCCGTTTAATTCTAGTGAACCGGCAACGGAAGGCTCGGACGGGTCAAACCATGCGCCAGTTGCGAGTTGCACGACCCCTTCCATCACAGCGTCCGTTATCGAAACGCTCGCAAGGCATGCCCCGCGTGGGCTCGTGATCGTGACTGTGTCGCCATCTGCCAGATTTCGTTTGGCGGCATCTTTCGGGTGGATGCGCACCGGTTGACGACCTGAAGCCTTAGTACGACGCGACGGTTTGGCATGGTCCCACTGACTATGCAGCTTGTCATGCGGCTGGCATGACAAAAGATGAAGTGGGAACTGCTTCGCAACCGGTGATCCCAGCCACTCCTTCGGTTCGAACCATGCCGGATGTCCGGGGCAATCATCATAAGCAAAGCTGGCAATTGTCTGTGAGCCCAGTTCAATGCGGCCTGACGGTGTGCGGAGTGGATGCGCCTGCGGATCGGCTCTGAAATCTGCAAGCAGCGCGCGTTCCGGGGACTGTGCTGCCACTTCAACGATGCCGGTATTCTGGAATGTCTGGATATCCGGCATGCTGATGCCACGTGTGGCGGCGTTCACGCATGCTTGCCCATACAGGCGCTCAAGCCACTGGTCCTCGCTCAGGCCCTCAGTAAACTCAGCCTCAACTCCCAATCGGACAGCAATGCGCCGCAGGATTTCGTGGTCGGTCACAATGCCCTCAGGCGGCGCTGCAAGACTCGAAGACCAGCCGATAAAGCTGTCGCGACCGCTGGCGATGACGTCATTGCGTTCCATGAACGTCGAGGCCGGAAAAACGATATCCGCATGGCGCGCATGTGCGTTCCACCAGTGCTCATGCGCAATGATCGTGTCAGGCTTTTGCCAAGCTTCGACAAGACGGTTGAGGTCCTGGTGATGATGGAATGGATTGCCGCCAGCCCAATAGACAAGCTTGATATCCGGATATGTACGGCGGGTGCCATCATGGTCGTATTCGGTGCCGGGATTAAGCAGCATGTCTGCAATACGGGCGACCGGAATGTAGTCGGTGATTGGGTTTTTGCCCTGAGGCAGGGATGGCCAGTTGATCGGCGATGCGGGCTGGCCGATGCTGCCGACTGATGCGTAACCGAAACCGAAACCCTGACCAGGCAAACCAATGCCACCCAACAGACTTGCGAGCGCAATTGCTGCCCAATAGGGCTGCTCGCCGTAATCGGCGCGTTGCAGCGACCACGACATCATGATGAAGGTCTTTTTTCTGGCCATCATCCGCGCCAGATCGGAAATCACTGCTGCATCTACATCGGTTATCGTGCTGGCCCAGACGGCATTCTTTACGATGCCATCCTGCTCACCCATCAGATAGGCGCGAAATGTCTCAAAGCCTTCTGTGTAGCTTGCAAGGAAATCCTGGTCGTGCAAATCCTCGGCGATCAGCGTGTGGGCCAATGCCAGCAGCAATGCCGTGTCGGTACCGGGTCTAAGTGGCTGCCACTCGGCAGATAATTCGGCTTCTGTATCATCGCGCACCGGCGAGATATTCAGCAAACGTGCACCGGAATCCCGGCAGGCAAGAAGTGCACTGCGTGCGGTATGGCGTGTGATGCCACCGGCATTAACCTGCGCATTGCGCAACGGGGTGCCGCCAAACATCACAATAAATTCGGAATGCCCGGCGATCTGTTCCCACGGCGTATGGCCGCTGACAAGGCCGTTCAGATTGCCGATGACATGCGGAAGAATGACTTCACCCGCTGCGTAACTGTATGTCTGAACTGAGCGAACCGAGCCGCCCGCCATGTTGAAGAAACGCTTGAGCTGGCTCTGCGCATGATGGAAACGTCCTGCACTCGACCAGCCGTAGGAACCTGAAAAAATCGCGCCATTGCCGTAGGTTTGCCGGACACGGCTTATCTCCGAGGCGACGAGGTCAAGAGCCTCGTCCCAGGATACTTCGACGAATGGCTCGGCGCCCCGTCGACCATGATCCGTTCCTGGGCCATGTTCGAGATAGGAGCGCCGTATTGCGGGCCTAAGGATACGCGATGGCGACAGCCGGTCTTGCGTCAGTTCCGTGCCGAACATGGCCGGATCCGGATCTTCACGAAAAGGCTTCAGGTCTCCCGACTTGCTGTCATGTTCGTAAAAACCCCAATGGCTCCCGACAAGATTCCGCTGTCGGGAGGGCTCCGAAAAATCCGTATTTTTCATTGGGTTTACCGGAGCCTTGCTCATTTTACTCGACCTTGATGCCAGCCGAATCTACGATTTCGCCATAACGCTTGGTTTCGTCGACAACGAAAGCCTTCAGGTCTGCACTGTTCTTATACATCGGCTCGAAACCGAACACAGTGAGTTTTTCCTTGAACTTGTCGGAGTTGACGACCTTGGACACTGCGGCGTCGAGGTATTCGGTAGCCTTCGGATCAAGGTTCTTCGGCGCCCACACGCCGTACCAGGACACCATGTCCAGTGGCTGCATGCCACTTTCTTCAACGGTCGGGATTTCTGGAGCAAGAGCCGAACGCTTGAGGCTGGTAACAGCCAGAGCCTTCAGGCGACCTGCCTTGACGTGTGGCAGCGACGACAGCATGGGGTCAGCCATCAGCTGAACCTGACCACCCATCAGATCGGTAAGAGCCGGACCTGCGCCCTTATAGGTCACGACATCAGTATCAACGCCAGCCTGTGCCTTCAGCACTTCGACGGCAAGGTGGCCAGCAGAGCCGTAGCTCGATGTTGCGAAGTTGAAACCTTCTGGATCAGCCTTCACTTCTTCAAAGAATTCCTTGAGAGTGTTGGCTTTTGTGGATGTCGGTGTAACGACCAGCAGCGGACCTGCGGCGATACCGGCGATGTGGGTGAAGTCGTTGAGGACGTCAAACGGCACGTTCTTGTTGATCAGCGGCGTGACCACATGGATCGATGCATTGAGAAGCAGCGTGTAGCCATCCGGCTCTGCCTTGGCGACTTCTGCGGAGCCAACAACACCACCTGCACCACCGGCACGGTTATCAACGACAAATGTCTTGCCTGTTGATTCAGACAGTTCAGCGGCAAGCACGCGGGCTACACCGTCAACGGCGCCGCCTGGTGGATATGGCACAACGATGCTGATTGCGCGTGCAGGGAATTCCTGTGCAACGGCAACGCCACCGGAGATGGCAGCGAGCGATGCGGCAAGAAGCAATGATCGAATATTTTTCATGTCTGGTGGCTCCTTCTGAATTCAGGATACAGATGTACGTTCGCCGCGGAAATGCGCAGCGTTAAACAGTGCGGTGGCTTGTCAGCTACCGTAGAATGGGATGTGCCGAAACCCTAGTAGGTTCCGGGGTATTGACCTCCGTCAACGAGCAGGTTTTGCGCGGTAACAAAACCGGCCTTCGTTGAACACAGGAATGCAATATAAGCACCGATCTCGTCCGGATCGCCGTAACGACCGGCCGGGTTCTGTGAGGCGCGTTCTTTCCAAATGTCATCGAATGGGCGGCCACTTTGCTCTGCCAGTACTCTGACATGCTCGCGCTGGCCATCCGAGGCAATAATGCCGGGAAGAACATTGTTGATCGTCACATTGTGACTGACGGTCTGGCGCGCCAGGCCAGCGACAAAGCCGACCAAGCCAGAACGCGCAGCATTCGATAGGCCAAGTTCTGGCTGTGCGATCTTGACGCTGCGCGATACGATATTGACGATGCGACCGAAACCCCGGTCCATCATGCCATCGACAGTCAGACGTATCATGTCGATCGGCGTCAGCATCATGCGGTCCATGCCGCGCAGCCAATCTTCGCGTTTCCAGTTGCGAAAATCGCCAGGCAATTCCCCATCGGCATTGTTGACCAGAATATCCGGGTTGGGGCATGCCGCGAGCGCGGCTTGCCGTCCTTCAGCACTTGTTATGTCGGACGCAACGGTCGTGACGCGGGCGCCGGTCTTGGAGCGGATTTCCGCAGCCGTTTCCTCAAGCGTTTCAGCAGTGCGGGCAACAATCGTCAAATCCACATTTTCATGTGCAAGCGTCATCGCGGCTGCTTTACCCATGCCACGGCTTGCACCGGTGACGAGAGCTTTTCTGCCAGAAATCCCGAGGTCCATCTGTCTCTCCTTAGGCGGCGAGAGCTGCGGTGTTGATCTTCCAGCCGTACACCTTGTCGAGGCCAAGTTCCTGCACGATGCGAACGCCGCGTGCCAGTGCTTCACCTTCGAGGCCAGTCAGCGGGCGGCGCAGTTCACCGGCAGGCAGACCAACAGCCTTCATCAGCGACTTTACGGCAACCGGGTTGATGGCCGAGTAGTTGTAGTGCAGCAGCGGCAGCAGGCGCAGGTAATTGTCACGGAAACCTTCTGCTTCAGTGTAGCTGGTCCATGGACGCGACATGACGGCCACTTCAGCAGGCGCAATGTTGCCACCCATGTTGGCGGTGCCGTGGCCGCCGAGGCTCATTGTCGGAACGACGAGGCCGAGGTTGGGGCTATCGCAGCACATGACAGAAACGTCTGGGCGTGCCGCGAGAACCTGGGCAACCTGACCAACACGTGCCGTCGATTCCTTGTGAATGACGTAGTTCGGGTGCTTGAAGATGCGCAGCAGGTGGTCCCAATGCAGGTCGCTCTTCACGCGTGGCGGGTTGTTGTAAAGGCCAAGTGGCAGGTCTGTTGCATCAGCAATTTCAAGGAAGTAACGCTCGATGTCAGCTTCCGGTGCGCAGATATAGGCCGGCGCCGCGAGGATCGCGCCATCGGCACCGTTATCCTTGGCGAACTTGACGTTGTCGATTGTTGTGTCGGTGTTGTTGCCCGTGCAGCCAAAGAAAATTGGCATCTTCTCGGACTTCATCTTGGACGTCTCGACGATGATCTTGCGCTTTTCGTCCTGCGACAGCATCGACACTTCACCGGTCGAGCCCATGATGAGGACGGCAGAGGTGCCATTGGCCTCATGGAACTGCAGCAGTTCACGGAATGCGCCGATATCGACAGCGCCAGAGCGATCAAATGGCGTGATAAGCGCGACGAAAGAACCGGTAATTTTCTTGGCTGCTGCGGACATTGAGGCTGCTCCATCGGAGAATAAACAATGTTTCAAACATAGTTTTAATTCCAATTCAGTCAACGACTATAAATGGTCAAAATGCCCATGAATGCAGCATGGTTTGCTCAATATATTATCAGAAATAGAAAACTATTCCGATTGAGAGAGAGCTGCGTCTTTTTGCTTGGTTTTGACAGCTGGCGCCAGGAATCCGGCGCAGACGAACGCAGTCAGTTGCGCGATGATCTGTTCATCATCGTCAGTGTCACAAAGGCCGCCGGACAAGTTCTTGAGACGGTAGGTTGCGTGGTCTGAATCCGTCAACACCTGCATGACAGAGCCGATTGAAAAATTGTAGCGCCAAAAGATGTCGCGGCGCTCGAGCGAAGGTACAGCGTGCCCGAAGGCATCGATAAAACGAAACACCGCCGGGTCGACACGGCGCAGGAAAAACCGTGTGGTGATTTCTCTTGGACGTGAGCGAACCTGCTGGATCATTCGGATCAGCGGACGATCACCAACGGCGTCGCGGCTGAACTGCACCATCGGGCGCACCAGCGCCTCCGCAACATCCTGCAGTGTTGGCAGGTTTGGATGCGCCGATTTCTGACAGGCCTCCAGTGCGGCGATACGCGCAGTGGTATAAGGCTCCATCATGATACTCAGCACTTCGCTGATCAGCTCATCCTTGGAGCCGAAGTAATAGTTGATGGCGGCGACATTAACGTCGGCGCGCAAAGTGATTTCGCGCACGGTAGCCAGATCGAAGCCCTGTTCGATGAAAACGGCGCGTGCTGCGGCGATAATACGCTCGCGCGGATCCTCGGCACGCTCGACCGGCCCATTGGATGACGCTGGAGTCTTGGCTTTTTTTGCCATCTGTTTTGGCTCTCTCGTTCCGTCTGGCACCCGGAATCGGAATTGCCCACTCTATTGAATGCTCTGTAGCATGTTACAACAAATAGGTGCGACCCCCATAATTTGACGAAAAATCTGTGTCGCGCACAGATTTGGGGCAAGTTGTTATCTTGTCCGTATCTCGGGTGCAGGTACGATCGACTTGTTACGAATGCGCGATGCCGTCCTGTAGTCACGCGGCGTCAAGCCCGTCTCCATGCGGAAATAACGGTTGAAGTTGGACAGGTTATTGAAGCCTGCTTCAAAGCAGATGTCTGTAATCGGCATCTCGGTTTCGGCAAGCAAGGTGCGGGCGCGCCAGACACGCACCGAGCGAATATAGGTTGAGAAGGTCATGCCGGTCAGCCGTCTGAATGCGCGGGAAAATGCCGAAGGGTCTAGCCCCACAGTCTCGGCAACCTCATGCATCTGTGTATCCGGTCTGGATTGTAAAATCTGAATTGCCTGGTCAATGCGGCGATGGCGTTTGTCGGATAGCTCGCCATAGAGCGATATGAAATGTTCTGTCGCCAACGCGCGCTTGCGCGGTGCAGCTTCAATGGCATTCAGAATTTCCAGAAACAATCCAAGACCAACGGCACCCTTGTGGTCATTTAACTCAACAATCATCTCACCAATATCAATGGCTTCCGGACCCAGAATCTCTATGCCTCTGCGAGACATCGGTTTCAGACGGTGCAGCACGTCGAGTTCCGGGCAGATAGCGCGTGCCTGCATCAACGTATCCGCATCGAATTGCAAAACGAGGTCACGACCCGGCAGGTTTGGGGCGCCGGGGGTGATCCAGTTATGCGGCAGGTTGGTCCCGGTCAGAACAAGGTGACCCGGTTTGAACGGACCGACATAATCGCCGACATAGGCAAAGCCTGCTGCATCAGAGATGTAGTGAATTTCCCACTCCGGATGATAGTTCCAGATACAGATTGGGTTGGGATAATCATCCCGCCGGATGAGGTAGGACATGTTGTCCGGAAGGATGATTTGTTCGCGCGTCGCGGTGTAGGTATCTGACACCGAGTGGGGAAAATCTGATGATATACGCATGTGTATCTCTCATCATTGGCTTAATAATGTCAAAATAGTATCAGTTAACGGTAAAAAGCCAACTAGTTCCCAACCAATGTTTTTCGAAAATAGGTGCGTGGGCTGTACAGGAGTGCAGCTTCTGAGGGAGGAAATCATGTTTAAGACTTTACTCCGCACTGGTTGTGCGGCGATTGCGCTTTTTGCTGCGTCCAACACTTTTGCTGCTCAGTGCAGCGCGGATGTGCGTATTCTTGCACAGCCACGTGATGGTCTGACGCTGCTGGAGGACTATGTTGATGAGTTCGAGAAGCTGTCCGGTGCAGGATTTGAAATCAGCTATCTGAATGAAAATGACCGCCGCGCCAAGTCGCAGGCCGATGCATCGACTGTTGGTAGCTTCAACGTTTATTACGTTGATGAGGCAAACCTTGCGCTCTTTGCATCTTCTGGCTGGATTGTACCGCTTGATGGCCTTTATCCGGCTGAATATGACTACAACGACTTCGACGCAGGTATGCGCGCTGCTGCGTCCTATGACGGCAAGCAGTGGTTTGCACCGGTACAGGGGGGCGGCGACCTGATGGTTTACCGCACAGACCTGCTTGAAAAGGCTGGCATCCAGCCACCAAAGACATGGGACGAATATCTCGCCGCTGTGAAAAAACTGCATGATCCGGCGAATGGTATCTACGGTACAGCACTGCGTGGTCAGCGCGGTTCGGGTGCCAATGTCTGGCGCTGGATGCCACTGTTCAAGGCCAATGGCGGTGAATGGTTCAAGGATGGTCAGCCTGCATTCAACTCCGAAGCAGCTGTAAAGGCCACGCAGACATATCTTGATCTGTTCAAATATTCCGCTCCAGGCACTCAGACCGGTTCGTGGGATGAATCCACCGGCGCCTTCCGCGCTGGCAAGGTTGCTATCCTGGTAGAATCCGCACCACTTGGCGGCATGTCCGTCGACAAGGCGCAGAGCCAGGTTGCCGACAAGGTTGCATTCTCCGTTCCACCATCTCCACTGCCAGGCGCTGGTTATGCGCATGGTTTCGCAGTGGCCTCCAAGGCAAATGCGACGGATGAGGAAAAGGCTTGCGCCGGTCTGTTCGTTGCATGGGCGACCTCCAAGGAACAGGAAGCTCGCCGTCTCGCTGCCGGTCAGCCGGGTGAGTTGACCAGAACCAGCACCTACCAGAGTGCAGAATATGCCAAGACATTCGGTCAGAACCTTTCTGACGCGATGGCAGAGACCGGCAAGCACACGCAGGTGACGTTCTGGCAGGATGCTCGCTGGCAGGAGCTGGGCAATCAGTGGGGCATCATGCTTGAAGAGCTGATCACCGGCAGCCGCACCGACATCAAGGGCACTCTGGACGAACTTGAAGCCTTCGCCCGCAAGCTCTGATGCTGCATAATCAAAAACAGGGCGCGCTTTCATGCGCGCCCATCTTTTCAGCCTAGGATCTGCTGTGATGCGACGCGGACGTTCACTGCCCTATGTATTTCTGGGGCCGACCCTTTTGATCCTGGTCGTGCTGGCACTGGTGCCCACGGTCTATGCGGTCAATATTTCTTTGCAGAACCGGACACTTTCCCAACCGGTGGCCGACTACATCTGGTTTGCAAATTACATTGCTCTCTTTTCGGATGCGCGTTTTCTCAATGCCCTCTGGGTATCGGTAAAATGGGAAGTCATCAGCGTCAGCTTGACCATGTTGACAGGCATCGGACTTGGTATTGCGATGTTTGAAGCTGCTGGACCGCGCATGCGCAATGTGCTGTGTCTGCTTTTCATCATTCCGGTTTTGCTGCCGCGCGTTTGTGCTGCATTCGTCTGGAAATTCGGCTTTCATCCGCTTTACGGTGCGTTGACCTGGCCGGTGCGTGAATTGACGGGCAGCACCCCGGATATTCTCTCGACACCTTGGGGTGCCCTTCTGGCTGTTGCCTTCGTTGATGTTTGGCAATGGGGATTGTTCTTCGCGGTTATCATCTTGAAGCTGCTGGAATCTCTGCCGCCGCAACCGCTGGAAGCTGCGCGCATTGACAAGGCAAGTCGTTGGGAAATTCACCGCTTCGTGACATTACCGATGTTGAAGGCGCCATTGATCAGTCTTCTGCTGGTGAAGGCGATTGAAAGCCTGCGCTCTTTCGATCTCGTCTACGTCATGACCCGTGGTGGTCCGGGCATTTCAACCGAAACGCTCGATATGTACGCCTATTCGCAAGGCTTTATTGAATCCGGTAAGATTTCCTATGCGTCTTCAATGGCGGTCATCATGATGGTGCTGACAGTCGTAACCTTTACCTTTACCTGGAAGAGGTTGAACCGATGAAGATTTCCACCATTCTCCTTCGGCTGGTGCTGGTCGTTGCTGCGGCGTTTGTCGTCCTGCCGCTTCTCTGGACGCTACTGAATGCGTTCAAAACCAATGCGGATCTGCTGGTCAGTACACCAAAGGTGTTTTTCCAGCCGGTCTGGGACAATATGAGTTACGTGTTGAACCGTCGTTCGGTGGCACGGGCCTTGACCAACTCGGTCATTATCTGCTCGTCCGCCGTGGTGATCGGTGCCATCATTGGCGTTCCCGCGGCCTATGTTATCGCCCGTTTCAAGAACCGACTGACCGCAGAAGCGCAGTTCTTTGTTCTGTCGCTGCGTTTCCTGCCGCCTGTCGCGATTGCTATTCCGATGCTGGTGATCTGGCTTGGCCTTGGTCTTTACGATTCACGCCTGTCGCTGATCGTAACCTATCTGATCGTTACGGCGTCGATTACGATCTGGTTGTCCGTTCCTGCCTTTGAGCGTGTGAGCATTCACGTCGAAGAAGCGGCCCGGGTTGATGGGCTTGGGCCTTATGCAACATTCTTCCGCGTGGCATTGCCAATCGCTCGGTTCCAGATTTTCGGCGCGATCGCCTTTTCTTTCGTGCTCGTCTGGAACGAGTTCCTTCTGGCCATGATGCTGACCACATCAAACGCGAAAACTTTGCCAATCATCGCATCCGAAATGTCCCAACTCGGCATGAATGTGCCCTGGGGTATTCTAAACGCAGCCGTCGTTCTTTTGTCCCTGCCCCCTCTTATCCTGCTTGGATTGCTGGCGGGCGGTCTGAATGCCGCATTCTCGAAAAAACAAAATCAGGGTTGATTATTCAATGAAAGCACTTGTCCTGGAACGCGTTGGCGAATTGAACCTGCGCGATATCGATCTGCCCCAGACCATGGGACCGGATGACGTCCGTATCCGCCTGCATACGGTTGGTGTGTGCGGCAGCGATGTGCACTACTACACACATGGTCGTATTGGTGATTTCGTGGTCAACGAGCCAATGGTGCTCGGTCATGAAGCTGCCGGTACGGTCATCGAGGCTGGTGCCAATGTCACCCATCTCAAAGTCGGGGACCGTGTCTGCATGGAGCCTGGCATTCCTGACCCGATCTCGCGCGCCTCGCGTCTCGGTATCTATAACGTCGACCCTGCCGTTACATTCTGGGCCACACCACCTGTTCACGGCATTCTTTGCCCTGAGACCGTGCATCCCGCCGGTTTCACTTACAATCTGGCTGACAATGTTTCCTTCGCGGAAGGTGCGATGGTCGAGCCTTTTGCTGTTGGTATGCAGGCAGCTGCCCGCGCCCACATCACGCCCGGCGATACAGCCGTCGTCATGGGCTGCGGCACCATCGGCATCATGGTTGCTCTGGCGGCACTGGCTGGCGGTTGCTCGCGCGTATTGATTTCGGATTTGTCCGAAACCAAGCTGAAATTGGCGGAGACCTACGAAGGCATCACCGGCATCAATCTGCGCGAAACAGATATTGTCAGCGCCGTGAATGAGGCGACAGAAAATTGGGGCGCAGACATCGTGTTTGAGTGCTCCGGTGCACCTGCTGCCATAAGGGACCTGTTCAAGGTCGTGCGTCCGGGCGGCACTGTCGTTCTGGTTGGTTTGCCACCGGAGCCGGTTCCTTTCGATATCGCTGCTGCCTGCGCCCGTGAGTGCCGTATTGAGACCGTGTTCCGCTACGCAAACGTCTTTGACCGTGCGCTGGCGCTGATTGCTGCTGGCAAGGTCAATCTCAAGCCGCTCGTTTCGGACACATATAATTTCGATCAATCGATTGCCGCTTTTGAGCGGGCTGCCGAAGGGCGCCCTGAAGATGTGAAGCTGCAAATCGTGCTGGATAAGGAAACGAGCTGATGGCTACAGTCGAATGCCGTTCCATCCGTAAGGTTTATGGTTCGCTTGAAGTCATGCGAGACTTCAACCTGTCGATCAATGACCATGAATTCGTGGTTTTCCTCGGCCCATCGGGCTGCGGAAAATCCACCATGCTTCGCATGATTGCCGGCCTGGAAGATATCTCTGGCGGCGATCTTCTCATCGGCGGTCAGCGTATGAATGACCGCGATCCCGGTGATCGTGGTATTGCCATGGTGTTCCAGAACTACGCGCTTTATCCGCATATGACTGTTCGCGAGAACATCGTATTCGGTCTTGAACGTGCGGGTGTTGCAAAGGATGCCATCAACGCACGTCTGGCACCGGTCGTCGAAGCGCTGGGTCTCAACGTCTATCTGTCGCGCAAACCGACAGAGCTCTCCGGTGGTCAGCAGCAACGCGTGGCGATTGCGCGTGCTATGATCAAGACACCGGAAGTGTTTCTGTTTGACGAGCCGCTTTCAAACCTCGACGCCAAGCTGCGCGGAAGCCTGCGAGTTGAAATCGCCCGTCTGCACCATGACCTGAAAACCACCAGCATCTATGTGACGCATGATCAGCTTGAGGCCATGACGTTGGCTGATCGCATCGTGCTGATGAAGGATGGTCATATCGAACAGATGGGTACGCCAGAGGAGATCTATCAGACGCCTGCCACATTGTTTGCAGCCGGTTTCATTGGTACGCCGAACATGAACTTCCTGGAGCTACAGGCATCAGATGGGGTTTTGGCTGGTGATACAGTCAACCTGGGCGCACCTTTCAATGTCCGCCCCGGTGCTGTGACAGTTGGTATTCGTCCTGGCGCTTTTCGCCTGAACGAAACGGCCGGAACCTTCCGTGGACAGGTTGATCGCAACGAGTTTCATGGCGAAACACGTCTGGTAACACTGAAGAATGGTCGCCATGAATTCAGCGTCGCACTTCCAGCTGAAACGCGCCTGAATGTGGGGCAAAACATCGGCTTCGACGTTGATCCTGCAAACCTGCATCTGTTCGATACGACGAGTGGACAGCGTCTGTCAGCCTGATCGATTACGCCATGTCTGGCAAGGCAGGTATTAAAACGTTTACCCCCACCCGACGTTTTGTCAGGTGGGGGTATTTTGTTACCAAGTCCGGCGCAGTGTGACGGCGAACGACCGGCCCGGATTGTAGAAGTCAGCTCCAAAACCGCCATAAGCGACGTACTTCTTGTCGAACAGATTGCTGACATTCAGATCCAGCGATGTGTTTTCCTGAATCTTGTAGTTGAACGACGCATCGAAAACGACGTTGTTTCCAGTTTTTTGCGTGTTTGCATCGTCGAAATAGTAAGATCCAATGTAACGAGCACCCAAGCCAAAAGTCATGTCGCCAATGGTGTCGTTGCCCTCGAGAGTATAATTACCCCACAACGAAGCTGAATGATTGGGTACGAATTGCAGTTCGTTGCCAATGTTCCCGCCAGTGCCATTCTCAGTGATCTCTGATTTCAGGTACGAGTAGGCTGCTGTCAAACTGAAGTTGTTTGTCACCTCTGTTTTTGCCTCAAGATCCAATCCCCGAACCCTAACTTCACCGATGGTCGACGGAAGATTTGTCACTGGGTTCGTGACAGTAATATTTGACTTGGTCAGGTCGTAAATCGCGGCAGTAAATAGACCCGGAAAATCTGTCGGTTGATATTTTACACCCAATTCAATTTGGTCGCCGCGCTCGGGTTGAACGCCTACTGTGGGTGGTGCCACCGACTCCGCGTAGCTTGCATAGGCGGCAAACGCATCAGTAAATCGATAGGTGACGCCAAAGCGCTTAGTAAGCTCACTCACGCGGTCTTCATCATTGCTAACCACTTCGGACCCTGTCCAATACGAAGTGGAGTGTTGCTTCAAATCAAGCCAATCATTTCGAAGCGCGACGGTGGCTATGAGTTTTTCGGAGAACGTCAAATCTTGTTGTGCATATATAGCCGTAGTGTATTGGCGATTTCGCGTTATTTCACCCAGAGGAACTGATGTTGGCGCGCCCGAATATATCGGGTTGGTCCAATCAATGCCGGGTGCGTCACCGAAGTTGATCTGACCATCAGAGGATAGGTTATTGTATTCGACGCCAAACAGGGTCGTACTTTCGACTGCGTCAAAGTTCGCCTCGTATTGCAGACGTGAATCAACGATGAAATTCTCATCTGATGAATCGTCTGCGAAGAATGAACGCTTAGCAGTCGTAGAGCCATTCGTTGGCGTCGACGCAATATATGCGTAACCAAAATCGGTGTTTGCTTTACTATATCGGGCATTTGTACTGAAGCTCAGACCTGAGCCAAAATCATGATCGAACATGACGCTCAAGGAGTTTCTGTTGACTCCGCGATAATTGAAATCCGGCTCGCCGAAGAAACGACTTCTGCTGAAATCCGTCCCAACAGGATGACCACCACTTCCCGGTACGCCATCAGTATTAAGATGATCGTAAACGACGGTCAGGCTGGTGACATCGGTAGGACGCCATGTAAGGCCGCCCATAAAAAACTTCTCGTCATCATTCGAGAAATCGAACTCGGCCTTTGCATTTTTGACCTTGCCCGTAATGCGATACGATAGCGTGTCGTCTTCAGTGATGTTGTCACCAAAATCGATCCCTGTTTCGGCGCGGTCGTAAGATCCCCCGGTCACATAGGCTTCGCCAAACCTTTCGTTTTTGGGTCGCTTCGTCATGTAGTTGACGGCGCCACCTGGGTCAGAAACGCCGAATGTTGCCGAGTTGGCGCCTTTTAGCACTTCTACACGTTCGTATGCGAAAGGTTCTTCACGGAGACCACCAAAGGGACGACCGATCAAAAGGCCGTCTCGATACATATAGGCATCGAAACCGCGAACCTTGAAATAATCAAACCGGTCGTCTGAGCCATAAAAATCAGTCGTGACGCCAGTGGTGTATTGCAACACTTCTTCGACGTTCTGCGCGCCACGTTGCTGGATTTCTTTTGACGTGATCACAGAAACGCTGGCAGGCGTGTTCATGATGTCCGTAGCAATCTTGCCGCCACTGGTTGTTTTGGTAGCAACAATGGATTTGCTGTCATCATCCGCGCCGGCGCCATCAATAGTAATGGTTTGCAAGACGGTATTGGAACCTGAACTGTCTGCATCTTGCGCCAGCGATGTTACCGGCGAAAAAGCGATCAGTGCCGTGCATCCAAGAAGGGCAGCATTGCGATAATGAAGACCGGACCGTTTGCCTGTGCTGCCGTTTTTTTTGCTGTGCATGTCCAAATTCCAGAGGTTGGCGTTGTTGTTGCTGGTCACCAACAGGGTGCATTTCTTAGTCCTTTGCCGAAGCGGTTCTGTGCGTCGCTTTGATGCGGAATGGCACGGACTGTGGCGATACCCTGTATTCACCTTCCGCGCTTGTTAACTTGAGGCGTACAGTCTGGTATTGTAGATTCCTCTGGTTTTGTATGAAACTCCGGAAACTTTGACGCGCTGCCGGTTGGTCGTTTGCGTAAGCCTTGACGCATCCCCATTAAACTGGAACTGGAAAGCCAACTTTAAATATCAAGGAGGGTTGGCCGTGCCAAGGTTCTTCGGTTTTTACGCAATGGTGGTTGTGACATGCCTTTCATTGCTGGCATTCACACAGGTCCGTGCAGACGAAAACACGTCTTATCCGATCGTCATCAAACATGCGTTGGGAACAACCACGATTGCCAAAAAGCCAGAGCGCGTCGCGACTGTCGCTTGGGCCAATCATGAAGTTCCGTTGGCATTGGGCATTGTTCCCGTTGGTTTTGCAGCAGCCAATTTTGGCGATGACGATGGCGACGGTCTGTTGCCATGGGTCGCTGAAAAGCTGAAAGAGCTTGGTACTGAAAAGCCCGTGCTGTTTGATGAGGGGGATGGAATTGACTTCGAGGCCGTCGCTGCAACCCAGCCGGACGTCATTCTCGCAGCCTATTCCGGCCTCAGTCAGGCCGATTACGACACGTTGAGCCAGATTGCACCGGTTGTTGCCTATCCGGAATCATCCTGGGCGACTGATTGGCGCGATATGATCCGCTTTAACAGCGCCGGGCTCGGCATGGCGAAAGAAGGCGATGCGCTGATTAAGCGGATTGAAAAGGAGATCGCTGATACGGTCGCTGGGCATCGTCAGCTTGAGGGCAAGTCGGCAATGTTTGTGACGCATCTCGACACCACGAACCTCAGCATCGTCAATTTTTATACCGCCAATGACACTCGCGTGAAGTTTTTTACCGATCTCGGTCTTAAGTCACCCAAGAGCGTTTTGGATGCAACCACCAAGGGCCAGTTTGCTGCGGGCGTCAGTGCAGAACGTGTCGACGCCTTTGATGATGTTGATATCGTCGTGACTTACGGCAGCCAGGCCTTGCTGGATGCGGTGAACGCTGATCCCCTGCTTTCGCGAATGCCCGCAGTCGCGAATGGCGCAATCGTCATGCTGGGCCGCAATCCACTCGGTACTGCATCCAATCCAACACCATTGTCGATTTCGTGGGTGTTGAAAGACTACGTCAATCTGCTTGCCGAGGCGGCGGGAAAGTCCAAATGATATTGAATAAAGGGTCCTCGCAGGCTGCGAAGGCTTTTCCGGGAAATATGCGCCGTTCGCGGTTCTTGGGTTTGGTTCTAGTGCTGGCAGCACTTGCTTTTTTGTGCGCCTTGTCGGTCGCGATCGGTACACGAGACGTGTTTTGGAGCGATATCGTAATGGCATTGCGTGGCCATACGGATAATATAAGCCAAGCTGCTGTCGCAGTCCGACTGCCAAGGACTCTGCTTGCATTGCTTGCGGGCGCTTCACTCGGTTTGGCAGGTGCGATCATGCAGGGCGTTACCCGCAATCCTTTGGCTGATCCCGGCATTCTCGGCGTCAATATGGGTGCGTCTTTGGCGGTCGTGGTGGGTGTGGCGTGGTTCAGTATCGCGTCGGCATACGCCTACATCATGGTCGCCATCTTAGGTGCCGGCATTTCAGCTGTTTTTGTTTACGTCATCGGCTCGATGGGGCGCGGCGGTGCGACACCGCTCAAATTGGCACTGGCTGGTGCCGCGACATCGGTCGCTTTTTCCTCTTTGGTTATCGCTGTAGTCTTGCCACGCAATGATATTGCGGGCGGTATTCGCGCCTGGCAGATCGGTGGTGTTGGTGGGGCGACATTTGAGCGTATTTCTCATGTGCTGCCGTTTCTGATCGTTGGTTTTGCAATCAGCCTGTTGTCGGCTCGCAAGTTGAACTCATTGGCGCTCGGCGATGAATTGGCCGCTGGTCTGGGCGAACGTGTTGCGACTGCCCGGGCCATAGCGTCATTCGGGGCAATCCTCTTATGTGGTGCAACGACTGCGATTTGTGGTCCGATCGGTTTCCTTGGTCTCGTCGTTCCACATCTGTGCCGCCTGCTGGTGGGGGTAGACCACCGTTGGCTATTGCCTTTCTCGGCCTTGAGTGGAGCTTGCCTACTACTGGCCGCGGACATTATGGGACGCATCGTGGCACGGCCTGCCGAGTTGGATGTGGGCATTGTCACTGCACTCGTCGGGGCGCCGTTTTTTATCTGGATTGTCAGGCGGCAAAGGGTGCGTGAATTATGAGCATGCTTTCCCCTGTCATCACCTCGATCGCTGGAAACCGGCGTCAGCGCGCTAGTGGCCGGTGGCTTGTTATCTCCGGTCTGGTGGTGTTGTTATGTGCCGTCTGTGCACTGACGCTGATGTCCGGCCAGACGTTTACGCCGCCGAAAGACGTTATCCGTGTTTTGCTTGGTGAGAATATCCCGGGTTTGAGTTTCACCGTTGGTCAGTTGCGGTTGCCGCGCGCTGTCCTGTCCATTGTTGCGGGACTTTGTTTTGGCATGGGTGGCGTCGCCTTTCAGATCATGCTCCGCAACCCACTCGCCAGCCCTGACATTATCGGCATCAGTTCCGGCGCAAGTGCCGCTGCGGTTTTTGCCATTGTTGTCCTGTCGCTCAGCGGGCCGATCGTGTCAGTTTTCGCCGTCGTCTCCGGGCTTGGTATTGCGCTGTTGGTCTATGCTCTGTCGTTTCGCAACGGTGTTGCAGGGACGCGATTGATCCTTGTCGGCATTGGTGTCTCTGCCATGCTGCAGAGTTTTATTGCTTACATATTGTCTGTCGCGCCGGCCTGGAGCCTTCAGGAGGCGATGCGCTGGCTGACGGGCAGTGTGAACGGTGCACAGATGTCGCAGACACTGCCGCTCATTCTCGCCTTGGCTGCCTTCGGTGGACTGCTGCTGACCCGCGTTCGTGATCTGGAAGCCTTACGGCTCGGCGATGATACTGCCGCAGCACTTGGCGTGCGTGTCGCCAAGACACGGATCATCGTTATCATCGCATCAGTTGGAATGATCGCATTTGCCACAGCAGTGGCCGGGCCTATTGCATTTGTTGCTTTCCTCTCCGGGCCGATCGCTGCAAGGATCATGGGTAACAATGGTTCGTTGCTTGTGCCTTCGGCACTGGTCGGCGCAACGCTCGTTCTGGTTGGCGATTATTGCGGGCAATTCCTGTTGCCCAGCCGTTATCCGGTCGGTGTCGTTACGGGTGCGCTCGGCGCCCCCTACCTCATTTTCCTTATCGTGCGCGTCAATCGCGCCGGAGGTTCACTATGACTACCTATTCACTTGCCGCCACGAAACTTTCAGCCGGGTATGGCGATAGCGTCATTCTGAATGACCTCGATCTGGTGGTGCCACATGGCAAAATCACAGTGATTGTTGGCGCCAATGCCTGTGGCAAGTCGACACTGCTGCGCACCATGTCGCGGCTGATTACGCCGCGTGCAGGCCACGTGCTGCTTGACGGCAAGTCCATTCACAAAATGCCATCACGGGAACTGGCGAAAGTGATGGGGCTTTTGCCACAATCCCCTATCGCGCCTGAAGGTATCATGGTGGCAGACCTTGTCAGCCGTGGCAGGCATCCGCATCAGGGCATGTTTACGCGCTGGACATCAGCGGATGATGAAGCTGTCGCGACAGCGCTTATTGCCACCAAAACTGTTGAGCTGGCAGAACGGCCGGTCGACGAACTTTCCGGCGGACAAAGGCAGCGTGTCTGGATTGCAATGGCACTGGCGCAGCAGACTGAAGTCCTGTTGCTGGACGAACCAACGACCTTCCTCGATATCAGCCATCAGATTGAGGTGCTGGATCTGTTGACCGATCTCAATCAGTCGCGGGGAACGACAATCGTCATGGTTCTCCACGACCTCAATCTGGCGGCACGATATGCCGACTATCTTGTCGCCATGGCATGTGGACGACTGCACATCACGGGAAAGCCGGAAGAGGTTCTGACAGAGGACAATGTGCGACAGGTGTTTGGCCTTGAGAGCCGCATCATAACCGACCCTACCTCAGGGCGGCCGCTGATGCTGCCGATGGGCAGGCATCAGATGGTCGGTGATAAGGCCGTATAATTACGGAGCAGACGCAGCAACTATCAACACGCTGCGTCTAGCGATCTGAACGTTGCAATTACTGCGCCTTGGCCAGAGGCAAGCGGGTCAGCACAGCTATATTATCTGTTTTAAACACCTGCTCGGCATAGGTCTGCAACGCGATCGGCGTCAACTGTTCGCTCAATTTTGGCATGTTGCTGAGGTAGGTCGGGTCGCCGTAACGGCGGTAACTCAAAGACAGTCGGCGCAGCCAAGTGTTGGCGTCACTCATACGCCCGCTTTCGGCAAAGTCGATGTCTGCCTGCAATCGCTTGAAGTCCACAGCCTGTATGTTCTGCGGCATGTTCTTCAGGACATTTATGGCAGCGTCTGCCAGCTCTTCTGCCCGCTCCGGCGCACAAATGAACGACAAGGTACTGATGCTGCGGTTGGTCTCTGGGTCCATGCGCAACTCAAACTGCAGCGTGTAGATGCCACCAAGATGATTGCGCAGTTCATTTTTCAGCGCTTGCTGTGCGAGTGGTGTCAGCGTCGAAATGAGGAAGGCTTTTTCTGGCGTCCATTCAAGGGCTGTGAACGTAGATATTTCGACCTGGGCCCGATGATCCCTAAATGTTTGAATGCTCTTTTTGTGTATGCCGTCTTGCTGCCTGGCGGGTGCTGGTGTGAGAGACGGAGCGCGTGCCAACGCACTCACTGTTTTTGCAAATGTGGTTTTGGTCTCAGGCGTTGGGGCGGGACCGACCGCAAACCAGGTTACCGGTTCCGCGACGAGCGCGCGAGCTGCTTTTTCCAACGCCTGTGCATCAATCACTCCAATGTTTGCATCGCCGGGGTGATCGGCAGACTCTCCGTAGAGCAACTGCGAATATTCATTGGCAGAGGTGAGGTTGCTGGCCATCTGGGTGCGGAAAGCGTCAGATGCCTCTTCACGAACCAGACCAAATTTTATACTCGCTGCATATTGACGCAACAATTCGGGGAGTTGTTCCGGTTTTGCAGCCACGGCAACGTCGAGCATGCTGTCCTTCAGCGCCCAACTCCACCTCGCTGGCTGGGCTTTTTTCCAAAGTTCATATTCGTCCTGTGACCAGAAATTAAAACCGCTTTGTTCCCAGAGTTGAATGGCAGCCTGTGAAACTGTGCTGCCGAACTCGGCATTCATGAAACCCGGTCTGGATTGTCCTGATAGATAGACCTTGCCATCCGTCGTGTCGCGCGCCAGCCAGACCACGCGATCGCCGTTCGAAAGGACCCATTCCTGTATCGTTGGGTTGTCATGGCGGGTTTCCGAAACGATTTCTCCCGTTTCATCAACCGTCGCGTCTGTTGGCCATATTGGCAGCGGTTGCTCTTTCGCAACCGGCGCCTTCGCTACAATCGCGGGCAAATCGGGGAGTGCTGTAACCGTGGACAACGCCTGACGTTGGGCACTGATATCGTCGACCGATGGAAGCTCTACCGTCTTGTCGCCCGGAACCTGATACATCATCACCTGGTCGGGCGCGCGCAGCATGTCTTGCATACGGGCAGACAGGCTTTCGAAGGTGATCTGCTCTAGCAGGGCTTGTGTGTCCCTCGCCTTTTCAGCTGCGTCTTGCAGCACGGAATCCATCATCACCGCGCTGGTAATACGGTCTTCCCACTCCGCATAGGTTCGCTGGGCTGCGGCGTCAGGATTGCGACTGTTGATCCGGACAGCATCTTTCATCAGAGCGTCGAAGCCATCCCGAGACAGGCCCGTGCGCCGCAGTCGCTCGACACTTTCAAGCAAAATGTCTTTCGCTCTGTCATGATTTTCGCTTCTGGCGTTGAAGGCCAGAATAAGCCGCCGCTCTACAGGTTCTTGAATGACGAAACTGAGAGAATTGACTATCTCACCGTAATGTTCGCCCTGCGTCTGTATCGCGTCGCGCATCAGGCGGGTCAGGAAATATTTCTCGAGATAGGCAAGTCTGCCGTCATCGCTTTGACGGGGTGGCATTTCCAGTCTGAAAGCATAGGTTACTTGCGAGGTGGTGCCCTGTGGGTCCTGTACCTGGCCGATGGAGAGTTCATCTTTCAACGGGAATGCCACGTAGTCTCTGGATGGTTGTGGCTTGTTCGGTGCTGAGCCAAACAGACGGATAATCGCCTTCTCAGTGCTTGCCGCATCTATCCTGCCAGAGACGATCAGGGTCATGTTGGACGCGACATAATAGGAATCGTAAAACGCCTTGATGTCAGCGATGGTCGTCGCTTCAATTCCCTCACGTGTGCCAATAGTCGGACGATCAACATAACGCGAACCTGCACGCAGCAGCTCTTTTTTCTGTCGGTTGATGCGTTCAGCCACCTTGTTATCATGGCGCAGTTCTTCAAGAATGACGAAACGTTCTTTGTCCCAGTCCTCGGCCAACAGTTTCGCGCCAAAGGCCATGTCAGCAACCAGCGCCAAGGACCCTTCTACATCGAGCGCATCATTCGGGCGGGTACGAACCATATATTGGGTCTCTGCTTCGCGCGTGACTGCATTGATCTGCACGCCGGTGCGCCACCCAAGCTTCTGAAAGTAGGTGTGTAATGTCTCGGGGTGCGCCTGCGTCGACTGGAACACCATATGTTCAAGGATGTGGGCAGTGCCACGGGGTATCTCTTCATCAACAGATCCGGCGTGCACAACAAGGCGGATGTTGAACGGTTCATCTGCGCGTTTGCTGTCGTAGAGAATGTAGGAGAGGCCGTTATCCAACTTTCCGTGCGTCAGCTTCTTGTCCCACTCCACACCATTAGCCTGAGCAAACTGAAGTCCGGCAAAAAGGGTAACTAGGGCAAACACGGCGCGCACAAAGATCATAACGTCACTTTCAAAATTCCACGAACGAATGCGTTCACTGGTATTCGACGTTTGATCTCGTTTGATCTCACAAAAAATCTGAGTATTTGGCGAATGATTAAAAGCGAAACCTATGGTCCTCCGATATCATCAACGGACCATAGGGGTGCTAGCGTCTGCGATCAGCCGCCATATTCGATTATTTCAAGGCCAGCATTGTAGTCGGTTGCATAGATCAGGCCATTGGCATCAACAAAAACGTCAGCCGACTGGATAACCCTAGGCCGATTTGGTCTCCGGTCCGTCATTGTTGTTGGGCCAGCCGGTACGAGCGCGCCCGTTTCAACGGGGTGATAGGGGTCGGATATATCGAATGCCCGGATACCGGCATTCTGCCATGTCGCAAAAATCAGAGTTTCCGACACAAACGAACCGGGGCGGTTTTCGTGAAGATTGTGTGGACCAAAATGGCCGGCCTTTTTGGTGTAGTCGATCTCATTTGGGATCGGGAATGTCGAAATACTGATCGGGTTTTCGGGAACCCGGATGTCGAATACCCACGTATGTTTGCGGCCGTCTTCTTCGTTATCAAGTACCGCCTCGTCGGCGACGACAAGCAGATCGCGTCCTGGCAATGGCAATGGAGAGTGCGTGCCACCGCCATAGGGAGGGCACCAGTTGTGGTGTTTGATCAGCTTTGGTGCGGAATGATCCGACACATCAAGAAGGGTCAGGCCGCCATCGCGCCAGCAGGCATAGGCTGTGTTGCCATGCACAAGGGCGTGGTGAAGTGCATAACGACGCCCCTCACCCCAGTTTGGTGTTTCGCCAGCCGCAAGGTTCATGCCCGGCAACCACCAGCGACCGACAAGTTCGGGTTTCGCGGGATTGGCAAGGTCGATAGTCACGAAAATATAATCCGAAAAACCATCCAGAAGCGCTGAAGCATAGGCGTAACGGCCGCCGACGTACCAGATGCGGTGCAGACCGACGCCGTCGACATCCAGTTGGCCGATTTTGCGGGGCTGAGCGGGGCTTGAAATATCGTAGACGCTCATTCCAGCCGTCCAGGAACGCTCGCGTTTTGTCGCCGCGACGGTTTCACCTACCGACTTGGTGTAATAGGCCTTCTCATCGGTGAAGGTTTCGACGTCGGCAAACAGGTCAAGCGCATTGATGACCAAAAGCAGATCGCCGTGTGTCTGCAGATGGATGTTCCAGGTGTTCGCAGGCGCCGCTACATAATTGACCGTACGCGGGTTCTTGGCGTCCGAGACGTCGACGATTGAGAAGCCCTGCGACCAGGGGTGGGCAATATACGCGTGGTTGTGGTGAACCATAAGCTGCAGGCCATCACCACGACCGCCAATATCGCTATGGCCAATCAGTTTCATATTGCGGGCGAAATCCGGTTTTGGCAGGTCTGTCATGGCCATTCTCATTGCTTGGTAAAGGGAAAACGCCGCCTTGCGGGCGGCGTCATTTTCATCTTTGGTCTTACTGCTTTGCAGCAGGAATCCATTCGGCAGAGGCAGCGTCGCTCTTCTGGAATGCCGGGAACTTTTGTTGAAGCTCCTCGATCGTGCCGATGTTGTTGTTGACCAGATCGTCACGGGTGATCAGGGTTGGCTGAAGGAGGACGGAACGGCCAGGGAACTGACCGGCAATCGCCAGCGATACGGCGCGAACAGAGACTTCACCCACAACAGCGGCGTTGGTGGCGGCAGTTGCAACCCATGCGCTGTCTGGCTCGGTGATCAGCTGAATGTCAGCGGTCGAAATGTCGACGCCATAGATTTTGACCTGCTGAGAAAGACCCAGCTCATCGATAGCCAGCTTTACGCCCTTGGCGAATTCGTCCCAAGGCGTGAAGATGACGGAGATATCCGGGTTGGCGCGCAGGATTGCCTTGGTCTGGTCAGCTACTGATGCTGGTACCGTATCGTTCACGACGCCCCATACGGCCTTTTCCGTCAGCTTGTGCTTTTCGACAAATTCTTTCCAGACGCCATAGCGGCGATCAAGTGGTGCAAAACCTGCAACATAAACGGCGCCGCCGACAAATGCTTCGCCCTTGTCTTTCACAGCCTGCTCAAGAACAAGCTTCGCCATATCCTTGTCGCTCTGTTCAATCTGCGGGATTTGCGGGTTGTCGAGGTCTATGTCATAGGCGACAACCTTGATACCGGCATCGAGCGCCTTCTGGGCTACGTCCTGCAGAACCTCAGGGCGACCGTTATTGATGATGATGCCGTCAACGCCGAGATTGATGGCCTGCTCAACCAGATTGCGCTGGGTGTCATTGTCGTTACGTGCCTGCGAGACAGTCAGATTGATGCCGAGTGCATCAGCCTGCTTTTTCACGCCTGCTTCAAATGCCTGCAACCAGTCGCCGCTACCGAGAAAGCTGACAACGGCAATGTTGACGGTCTTGCTGTCGAACGGTGCTGGTGCGCCGGCGATGCCAGCAGCGGACGCCGGTGCGGTGAAAATCGAACCGGCAATAACAACGGCTGCCAGCCTTTTCAGTGTCTTGAACATGGTTTTTCCATTTCGTTGCTAAGAATAATTCGAGAGAATGTCTGGTTAGTTTTGGGAGCGGCCAATGCCGTAGGTCAGCGCCAGTGCTCCGACGAGCACAGCACCCTTGATGAAGTCCTGCGTGTAATAAGGGGCGTTCAGCATGGTCAGGCCATTCAGCAACACACCAACAAACACAGCGCCGATCAGGGTGCCGAGGACGTTGGGACGTCGCAGGCCCAGAACCGCAAAACCGATCAGCGACGCGGCAACAGAATCCATCAACAGCGATGCGCCTGACGATACGTCGCCTCTGCCGACGCGCGCGGCAACGATAATGCCGCCCAACGCAGCAAGAGTGCCAGAAAGCACATAAGCGAAGGTCTTTATGCGGTTGACATTCGCACCGGCCAGTCGTGTTGCGACTTCATTGCCACCCGTCGCATAAAGCAGGCGTCCCAGTCGCGTCCGTTCCGTCAATACAAACAGGATTAGAGCGACCAGCAACATCATCAGTACCGAGAACGGGATGGTGCCAAACAGGCTGGAACGACCAATCGTCAGAAACGCCGGATCGTATTTTCCTGTCGCCGTCGTACCATCGGGCAGAATGAGGCCAACCGAAATCGAGCGCCCGGCGGTTGGAATAAGCTGCAAGCCGGTCAGCAGGAACATGGTCGATAGGGTTGCCAGTAGGTCTGGTACCTTCAGCTTCACAATTAAAAATGCATTGGCGAAACCGACAAGCGCACCGAAGGCCAGCACCAGTGGTACGGTATGATAGGCATTCAGGCCAAGCACGATCATGGCGTAGCTCGCGGCCATCACACTTGAAGCAGCAACTGCGCCGACGGAAAGGTCGAAGCCACCAATGGCAAGCGTGACCGTGACACCCGCGCCGATGATTGCGACGACGGATACCGCCTGCAGAATGCTCATCAGATTGTTGATGTTGATGAATGCGGGTTGCGCCAGCGAGAAGCCGACAACAAGCGCGATCAGTAGAATGAAAACCGCACCACGGCGAATGGTTTCTCGAACTGTCTCCAGACCATTGCCGCCGCGTGGATTTTCAGAAGTGTGTTGGGCGCTGTTGGTCATTAGACAGTGTCCTCTTGATAGCCGGTGAAGGCCGAATGTTTGGTTTCTTCGCGCAGCGTATGGTGGTCCATCACCAATACGCGGTCCGCAACTTCATGTGCTTCTTCCGCGTCTGAGGTTGCAATCAATGTGGCGCGGTCGGTGTGGCTGCGAATAGTTGCAATGATGTCCTGACGCGCACCGACGTCCACACCCTGAAATGGCTCGTCCAAAAGCAGCACCCGGCTTGGCTCCGCTTCCCAACGTGCAATCACTGTCTTCTGTTGGTTGCCGCCAGACAGCGACCACACTGACGCGAGAGAGTCGACTGCCTTGATGCCAAGCCGTTTGATGGCGGCATTGCCCTCATTTTCTTCGCGTTTCGAGAACATGAAACCTGAGCGATACCAACGGTTCAGATGCGGTAGGCTGATGGTGGAGGCGATGCTTTCGCCGGGCCAACCTGCATGTATCAGCGACGAAGTATGTCGATCTTCAGCCGCCATGACCACGCCTGCGGCAATGGCGTCTGCCGGCTTGCGCGCATTGAACGGCTGTCCGTTCAATGTGATGTTACCCGAGACGAATGAACCGACACCAAACAGACCGGAGAGAAGACGACTTTTGCCGGCACCGAGCACGCCGGTTATCGCAACGACTTCACCCTTGTGAACGGTCAGATCGAACGGCCGACTATCGGGCAATAGCTGAATACCTTTCAGCTCCAGAACCGCCTGTCCAAATCGCCGCTGGTCGGGCCGTGCCGATTCAAGCGACCGTCCGATCATTGTCTCGATGGCGGCTGAAAAATCAATTGGTCTGCTGAAGGCGCCGACATTGCGACCACCACGCAAGATGACAACCCGGTCAGCCAACGCCTCCAGATCTGCAGTGCGGTGTGAGATATAAAGGACGGCGATGCCGCGTGCCTTCAGTTGCCGCAAAATCTCATAGAGACGCTCCGCTTCCCGTACCGAGAGACTTGCAGTCGGTTCGTCTAGAATCAGTAGACGTGCGTTTTGCGAGAGCGCGCGCGCTATAGCCACCATCTGTCGGTCCGCAGTGCCAAGCGTCTCGAAGTCGCGATCAAGGGGCAGATCAAAACCCGCTTCCTGCAGAATGCGTGCTGCTTCGCGCCGTACTGTTCTGTGAGAAAGGAAAAACGGATGACTGCGATCAACGAATTGATTGAGCAAAAGCACATCTGCAACGCTCAGACCGGGAATGCCGACCACGTCAGTGGACTGATGAACGGTGACAATGCCGCGTGCGGCGGCCTCGGCCGGGTTTTGCGGTTTGTAGTCTGTATCTTCCCAGACGATTCTGCCGGAATCTGCCGTGTAGAGACCCGACAGTATCTTTACCAGCGTGGATTTTCCCGCACCATTGGCGCCCATGAGGGCTACAATTTCGCCGCGCTCGACCTGCAAAGAGGCATCCCTCAAGGCCTGCGTCGAGCCAAATGCTCGCGAAATATTTTGAACGTCCAGAAGAGGCATGATGGAAGAAAACCTGCGAATATTATCAGGATTTCGTAGCCATCCTTTGTCGGCAAACAAGGCCGTGAATTCTATTCTCGACCTAATCCACGGAATAAATTTCCAACAGTCCGTCGGGCCATTGCGAGAACTTGAATTTTGCTAAGAAAAACAAGTGAATTGCCTGTGGTATGGTGCCGTATTTTATCTCATGTGGTCTAGTGTACTGCCTCAGCTGTTACCCAGTTTACAATGTAATTCGGGTCTGCTGGCAGGATTTCCGCGCAGCCATCCGTGAAAGAGAGAAAGGCTTCGAGATTGAGTTTGTTGACACCGATGACTACGGGAATGTCCCGTTCCATGGCGTCGATGATCATCGAAACAAAGCCGCGACCCTCGGCTTCATGTTTGCCAAACTTGTTGACGATCAACACGGAGGCGCCATCTGAGCGTGCAGCAGCTTCTGTTGTCGCTGCCTCCAGAGCAGCACTGTCCAACCGGCATCCGGTTGCGAGTTCACCTAAGTTCTGGCTGATCCGAAACACTGGCCCATCCGGTAAAATCTGAAGGTCCATGTCGCATTTGCTGCGGTTTGGACCTTTGTATGGTGCATGAAGTGCGCCTGACGGTTTCATGCCAGCTTCTTCAAACAGCTTGACGAGCCGCGACAGGCATTTGTCCAACTCATCGCCGTCTGTCAGGTTGATGTACCCAAGCCGCATGGTCATTTTCCTCACATTTCCGTCATGCCAGACACTGGCCGATATTCTGAAATGCATGAACCATGCGGTGTTTCACGTCGTCAATAGCCGATGCTGTAAACGGCTTGTCTTGTCTGGTTTGTGGCTGTGACAAAGACTGGACGTAGACAATGCGCGAAAAGAGCGTCGCTCAGAAACCTTTCCTATAAGGTGAAGGCATTGCGGAAGGCTTCAAGTGCATGCTCAGGATCACCTTTTGCAAATGCCTCCATGCCGACCGGTCCGCGATATCCCATGTCGTTTAATGCTCTTGCGATCACCGGGTAATTGATTTCGCCGGTGCCGGGTTCACATCGTCCAGGTACATCCGCCACCTGTATCTCGCCGACCCATGGCAGGCAGGATTTGCAGGTTTCAATCAGATTACCCTCACCGATCTGCACGTGATAGAGATCAAGATTGAGACGCAGACGGGAATGGTTGACGGATGACACCAGAGCAAGCGTGTCTTCTGCCCGACCAAAAGGTGTGCCGGGGTGATCGACCGGAAGATTGAGGTTCTCAAGCGTGTAGACGACACCCTCCTCTTCCGCCATCTCGGCGATACGTGCCAGAGTATCGCGTGCCTTGAGCCACATTTTGCCGGTGACGATCTCAGTGGGTTGAGCCGGCAGGCCGCCCTCGCCAAGGCCAGTGCCATGCAGGTTAAGCCGGGCGACACCAAGCCGCTTGCCAATTTGGGCGGTTTCCCGTGCTGAGCGCAGCAGTTCAGTGGCTCCTTCATCGTCTGCCAAACGGCCAGTGAGGTAACCGTTCATGATCGAAAAACTGGCGCCGGAATGTACCAAGGCTTCCAGATCATGATCCGGCCAGTTCCAAAGGCCGACGTCAAACCCCATTTCGGCAAGACGTGCGCAACGCCATTCAATCGGCTTGTCCCGCCAGATCATTTCGGCGCAGACGGCAAGTGTAAACGGTTGGGTCATGATAAGTACTCTGAGGTTCTGCGATTACTTCAACAGATGTTCGACATTGGGTGCTGCAACGAACCGCCATTTGCGCAGTGGGCCAGCCATCACATTGAGATAATACATCTCGAAGCCATAAGGCGCGCCGCAGGGATGGTGGCCGCGTGGCACGCAGACGACGTCGCCGTCGTGAACTGCCATGGTCTCATTCAATTGCAGGTCATCGGTATAGACCCGGTGCACGCCAAAACCGTCCGCAGGGTTCAGCCGGTGATAATAGGTCTCTTCGAGATAGGTGATGCGGGGAAAATCATCTTCGTCGTGGCGATGGCTTGGATAGCTTGACCAGTTGCCAGCGGGTGTGAAGACCTCGGTGACCAGCAGCGAGTCACAATAATCCTCGTTTTCCATGGCGATATTGTTGATGTAGCGGGTGTTGCTACCTTCGCCGCGCTGTGTAAGCGTAATGCTGTTTGGGTCAATCAGGCGGGCTTCGTGACCACTCTTGCCAGGAGCGGAACACACGGCAATCACGCAATCTGTTTCGGCCGTCGCCTGCCAGTTCGAGCCATTTGGCAGATAGAGCGAATGGGGAGCTGTCTTTTCAAATACATTCATGCGGTTGCCCAAGATACCCCAATCCCGGCCGTTCGAATTTATCGCGGCTTTACCCTCGATCAGGACAAGGATCACTTCACGATCACCCGTTGCCTCCGCTGCTTTTTCACCTGCTCGCAAACGATGGAGCGAAAAACCGACATAACGCCAGCCAGCCGAAGTGGGAGTGATTTCGTGCACCTTTCCGTGGGTGCCAAAAGGCCGATGGAGAAGATTGGGCATCGTGTTTCCTCCTGGGAATATCACCCGCTTGAGCGATCTTGGGTGATGCATGCAATAAATTATTGATAAGAGAACGCTGCATCCGGGTTAGCCGGGGCAGCATTCTTGTGGTCGTTGGATGTCAGACGAGACCTGTCTTTGCGGCTGCCTCTTTTAAGGTTTTCAGGCCGAGTGACTGGTATTGATGCGGATTGCGAACCTTTGGATCCTGTTCGGCTTCGATGACGATCCAGCCCAGATAACCTTCATCCTTGAGTATTTGCAGAAGCGGCAGGAAATCGACGCCACCTTCGCTGTCGCCCGGAACGGTGAATACGCCTGCCCGCACACCATCCATAAATGACAGGCCGTTTTCGCGGACCTGTCGCATAATGGCAGGACGGACATTCTTGGCATGGAAGTGCGCGACGCGCTTTACGTATTTGCGAAGCACGGGTGTCGGATCGGCGCCGTTAGCACCGAAATAGCAATGTCCGGCGTCAAAAAGCAGATGTGTTGCCGGGCCGGTCGCGGCCATAAAGGCATCGATCTCTTCCGGTGTTTCGACAACAGTGCCCATGTGATGATGATAGACCAGCGTAATGCCTTGGGACGCCGTGAATGCGGCCAGTTCTTCCACCTTGGCAGCGAAAGCCTTCATCTCGTCTGCTGAAAGTTGCGGGCTTTCCGAAAGTGCTGTCTGCAGCCCTTGAATGGAATTGGAGGTTTCGCAAACGATGCAGACTTTGCAGCCATTGTGCTTCAGCTTGTCGAGGTGCTTCTGGATCGCCTTCTTTTCGTCTTCGATAGACTGAGTCAGAAGGTTGAGGGAATACCAGCCGGAAACGAAGGAAAGACTGTAAGAACCAAGAAGGCTTTTCAAAGCCTCCGGTTCATCGGGCCAGCGGTGGCCGTTTTCGATACCGTCGAAACCGATCTCGGATGCTTCCCGGAGGATCTGTTCTGTCGGTATATCTGCGCCAAGGGTCTGGTCGTCGTCATTGGCCCAGGCGATTGGATTTGTTCCGAAGCGGATCATGCTCATTCCTCAATTTACCAGTGTTTGCCGTGCCATACCTTCAAGGTAGCGTGCATAGGCTTCTTTCAATTTTTCGGTCGTTCCGACTTGCGGCACGGCAACATCCCACCAGTTTCCTGCGTCGCCAAAACCAGGCCCATTGGTCGGATCGGTATCGATGACGATGACGGTAGGGATATCGCGCTGTCGGGCTTGTGCAATCTGCTGTTCAAGATCGGCAATGTTCTTCGCCTTGATGGCAACGGCACCCATAGACGCCGCGTGGGCGACAAAGTCGATTTGCGGCTGTTGCTCGATGTTGCAATCGGCGTAGAGGTTGTTGAATGCGGCACCGCCGCTGGCCTGTTGCAGACGGTTGATGCAGCCGTAACCTCTGTTGTCGGTTAGAACCACCGTAAACGGTACCTTGCGCATAACCGCAGTCGCCAGTTCAGAATTGGCCATCATGTAAGACCCATCGCCGACAAAGCAGATGATTTCCCGTTCCGGCCGCGCCAGCTTCAAGCCCATAGCACCAGCGATTTCATAACCCATGCAGGAGAAGCCGTATTCCATGTGGTAGCCGCCCTGACTTGGCTGCCAGAGCAATTTCAATGCGCCGGGCATTGTGCCGGCCGCGCACATGGCAATTGCATCATCGCTCGTGGCGCGTTGTACGGCGCCAATGACCTGTGCGTCGGTCGGCAAGCCGTCAATCTTGGGCGCTGCACAGTGGAGATCAACAGCCGCCAGCCACTCCGAGCGCAAGGCGCCGTCTTGCTGTTCCGACTTGTGACCGCCCAAGGCTGCGCTGAGTGCTTCAAGCGCAACTTTCGCATCGGCAACAAGACCAATGGCACCGTGTTTGTCGGCATCATATGCCTGCACGTTGATCGAGATGAGCTTGCGGTCCTTTGCTTCAAACAATGTCCAGGAACCTGTCGTGAAGTCCTGAAAGCGGGTGCCAACGCCGATGACTACATCAGCCTTACGCGCAACAGCATTCGCTGCCGCTGATCCGTCGACGCCAGCGGCACCGAAGTTCATCGGGTGTGCTTGCGGCAAAGAGGATTTGCCTGCCTGCGTTTCGATGACCGGAATGTTATGGCGCGTTGCGAAATCGGCCAGTTCTTGCTCTGCCCCGCTGTAGATCACACCACCACCTGCGACGATGACCGGGTTGCGTGCTGCGCGGATGGCTTTTTCAACCTCTGCAAGGTCGCGTGTGTCCGGCGCTGGACGGCGTATGCGCCAAACGCGGCTTTCAAAGAATGCTTGCGGCCAATCAAAAGCTTCGGCCTGAACATCCTGGCAGAATGACAATGTCACCGGGCCGCAATTGGCCGGGTCTGTCAGTACGCGCATGGCGCGTGGCAAAGCAGTTAGCAACTGTTCCGGCCGGGTAATGCGGTCGAAATAACGGCTGACAGGACGCAGGCAATCATTGGCCGATACCGTGCCGTCATCGAAGTCTTCGATTTGCTGCAACACCGGGTCAGGACGACGATTGGCAAAAACATCGCCGGGAATAAGCAACAATGGCAGACGGTTTACGTGTGCCAGAGCAGCAGCCGTGACCATGTTCGTCGCACCGGGGCCGATGGATGATGTCACCGCCTGGGCACGCGTGCGTTTTTTTGCCTTGGCATACGCGATGGCCGCATGTGCCATGGTCTGCTCGTTCTGCCCGCGCCAAGTTGGCAGGCTGTTGCCTGCCTTCTGCAAAGCTTCGCCAAGTCCCGCAACGTTCCCGTGGCCGAATATCGCCCAGATACCGTCGATGAAACGTTCGTTTTCTTCCGTCAACTGTGCAGAGAGCCACTTCACCATGGCTTGTGCCGCTGTCAATCTTATGGTCGTCATGCGGCATACTCCTTGGCCTTGGCGCGTGCATTGTCCCAAACCCGGCACAAGCGGGCGTAACGCGACACCATTTCATCTGTGGCGGCAGCGTCTGTGATCTCGCCTGCCAGCCAGCGTGTTGCGACATCTGCAAAGATCGTGCGACCGACTGCAAAGCCCTTGACCAGATCGAAGCTCGCGGCGACCTCGAAGCTTTGTGAAAGTTCTGCTTCGGGCGCTTCAAGTCCCAGAACAACGATGCCTCTGGTGTGACGATCGTGTGCCTCAATGGCGTCGATCGCGTTAGCCCAAGCCGCATGCGTCTTCAGCGGTTCCAGTTTCCACCAGTCAGGGAAAATACCAGCTTCATAGAAACGGTGCACGAGGGTCGCGACCGTGTCGTCATCGGTTGTTGCCACCTTGGATGGAATGATTTCCAGAAGGAATTCCAGCCGGTTACGGCGTGCAGATTCAAACAGACGTTTTACGGTTGCTATCTGTTCCGACCATACCTCTGCACTATCTTGCGGATGGCAGAAGCACAGAACCTTCACGACGTTTTCGCGTGCCCATTCGATCAGTGTCCCGCAATCCGTTCCAAGCTCTGGTTCAAGCTTCAGTGGTCTTGATCCCGGCAGTTCTGCCGGACGGCCAATCCAGAGACCTGTTCCAGAGGCGCGTTGCAAGGCGGAGCGGCCAATGCGGTTGTCGCAAAGAATGCCGTAGCCAGCCTGGCCATTTTGCACTTTGAGGGCCGCATCAAGGCACAGTTCCTTGAAAGCACCGCCCTTTTCCAAGGTGTAGCTCGGCATATTCTCAAGCTGCATGCGGTGGTCAAAGGCAAAAACCCGCATAGTTGACCAATCGCCATTAACGCGCGTGTGTCTTGTGGTTGACCAGTGCAATTGTTCCAGAACCGGATCATTGCGCAAGTCAGGTCGTACGACGCCACGCTCAAGGAAAAATTGCAGCTCTTCCCAGCTTGGATAGGCTGGCGTGCAGCCATGTCGGCTGACCGCAAATGCGCCGCAAGCGTTGGCGTATTTGAGAGATGTTGGCCAGTCCTGGTCGGTCATCCAGCCGCGCAGCAGGCCGGAGAAAAAGCCGTCGCCTGCACCCAGGACGTTAAAGACTTCAATCGGGAAACCTTGGCCGGATTGTCCCTTGTCGAGACTGTCAGGAATATCCTTTTCAAATGCGACGGCACCGAGTGCACCGCGTTTGCAGACAAGGGTGGCTGGCGTCAGCGCCCGCACAGCCCTCAGGCATGCCAGTGTGTCGGTGCTGCCACCGGCGATATGAAATTCTTCTTCGGTCCCGACGATCAGGTCGAAGTAATGCAGGGATGCTTGCAGTTTTGCGGTGACCTTCTGGCTTTCGACGAAACGGCTTTCACCATCGCCATGACCGGCGACGCCCCACAGGTTTGGACGATAATCAATATCAAGCGCTGTCCGCAGACCATGTTTACGCGCGAGTTTCAGCGCCTTGATAACGGCGGCTTCAGTGCGTGTGTTGCTGAGATGCGTGCCGGTCACGACGACGGCGCGTGCAGAGGCGATAAAGGCCTCGTCAACATCATCTTCGCACAATGCCATGTCTGCGCAGTTTTCACGGTAGAAGATCAGCGGGAATTGTTCGTCGTCGCGGATACCGAGAATAACGAGAGCAGTCAGTCTCTCAGGATCGATTTTGACGCCCTTGGTGGAGACACCTTCCCGCGCCAACTGTTCAAGAATGAAGCGGCCCATATGTTCGTTGCCAACACGGCTGAGAAGCGCTGTTTTCAGACCAAGACGTGCGCTTCCGCAGGCAATATTGGTGGGAGAGCCTCCGATGTATTTTTCGAAAGACCCCATATCTTCCAGACGGCCACCGACCTGTGCACCGTAGAGGTCCACACCTGCGCGACCGATTGTAATGACATCGAGTGTTTTGGTCACAGCCTTACCTTTCAATATGCACGACACTTCCATGGGACGTTGCCATGGCGTGAATTATCTTTTCGATTTCCAATCCCTGAATGAAATCAGGGCCACAGGCAGCGCCACCTGCGATCGCGCGCAACAGATCGCGTGCCTCAACGACCTTCTGTTCGTTGAAGCCGAAATTGTGGCCCGGTGCCGGGCAAAATGCTGCGAAATCAGGCTGGTCCGGTCCGGTGAGATGACGGGTAAAACCGGCTTCGCCATGGCGATGCAGCCAAAGTTCGTTCATGTTTTCCTGATCGAAGACGAGCGTTCCATCCGTGCCATGCACTTCCCACTGCAAACGGCATTTGCGGCCACGAGCGACACGTGACGTGGCGAACGAACCTTGTGCACCAGAGGCGAAACGCAACAATGCGAGCGCGCTGTCTTCGTTCTCGACCGGCTTTGGACCTTCGGGAGAGTTGCGGGTTGAAACAACGATCTGTGTCTGTGCCACAACTTCTGTGACAGGACCCATCAATGCGATCATTTGGCTCACGAGGTGGCAGCCCAGATCCCCAAGAGCACCCAGACCACCACCTTCGTGAGTCATCCGCCATGACCAAGGGAGGAGCGGGTCAGCGGAATAGTCTTCGTCATAAACGCCGCGAAATGCCACGGGCTTGCCAATGACGCCATTGGTAATCATCTTTCTGGCGGACTGGAATGCCGGGCTGCGCAGGTAGTTGTAACCAAGAATGGTTTTCTGATCGGGATGTTGTGCGGCAAGAGCCGCCATGGCGCGGGCGTCGTCAAGTGTCAGCGCCATCGGCTTTTCAAGCCAGACATGTTTGCCTGCACTTAGAGCCGCCTCCGCCATTGGGCGGTGCATGCCGTTTGGCGCAGTGATTGAGACGACATCGACTTTGGGGTCATTGATTGCATCTTCCCAACGGGAGGTCGCGCGTGCAAATCCGAACTGACGAGCGTAATTCTGCGCTGCCTCTTCCGTAACATCATTCAGGATTTCCAAGCGGGGATGCACTCCGCCAAACACTGCTGCCACATTGCGCCAGGCCATGGCGTGACACTTGCCCATAAAGCCGGTGCCGATCAGGGCGATGCCGAGTTCTTTTGCAGGCATTGGATAAGACATCTCTGTCACCAGTTCACTTTCTATGGATAGATACGGGCACGTCTGTTGACGGATCAGATCGTGCCGCCAAGAGACCCTTCAAGCTCGGCGAGCTGCTGGCCACCGGCCATCAGATCCTGCAATTCCGGTGCTGTAATTTCGCCCTTTTTCGCCGTACCCAGCGTCTGGCCGCGGTTCAGGACGGTAAAGCGATCACCGACGGCCATGGCATGGCGGACGTTATGAGAGATGAAGACGACGCCAACACCCTGTGCGCGTACCTTCATGATGGTTGCCAGGACATTGGAGGTTTGCCGCACACCAAGCGCCGAAGTCGGTTCGTCAAGGATCAAGACCTTGGCACCAAAATAGACCGCTCTTGCAATGGCAACTGTCTGGCGTTCACCGCCAGACAATGTGCCCACAGCCTGGTCAGGTCCGCGCAGATTGATGCCCATCTTGCGCATTTCCTGGACAGTGATCTCGTTGGCACGGTCGATGTCGAAGCGCTTGAAGATACCCTTACCCGTTGTCGGCTCGCGGCCCATGAAAAAGTTGCGGGTAACTGACATCAGCGGGATCATAGCGAGATCCTGGAATACGGTGGCAATTCCGGCTTCCATCGCGTCACGCGGCGTTTCGAAAGACATGGGGCGTCCTTCGAAGGTAATGCTGCCCTCATTGGGTTTGTGTACGCCCGACATAGTCTTGATGAAGGTAGATTTACCGGCACCGTTGTCGCCCAGCAGGCAGTGGCATTCTCCGGGCATGACATCAAAGGTCACACCGTTCAGGGCAATGACATTGCCATAGTGCTTTTTGATGTTTTCCATGTGGATGATAGGTGCAGTCATCTCAACGCTCCCCGGTTACGCGTTTGCGGATTGCATTGTTGAAGATCACAGCCAGCAACAGCATCGCGCCAAGGAAGATCTGGAACCAGTCTTGGTCGAATTTGGTGTAGGTGAGGCCAATGGTGACCATGCCGAAGATGATGGCGCCGAAGAATGCACCGACCGCCGAACCATATCCGCCTGTCAACAAGCACCCGCCGATAACCGCTGTGATGATGGCTTCGAATTCCTTCATGAAGCCGCGCCGTGCATCGGTGGAACCAGCATCGATAACAGTGATGATAGCGACCAGAGCTGCAGCCATTGCTGTCAACATGAACAGAGAAAGTTTGACGCGACGAACTGGGACGCCCGAGTTCTGTGCGGCCACGGAGTCACCGCCTGTCGCGAAAATCCAGTTGCCGAAAGGCGTGCGCAGAAGGACGTAGGTAGCGATAATGGCAAAACCAATGAACCACAGGATTTCAACGGGCACACCCGGTACTTTGGGCGCGCCGGTCCGCAATGTGTCGATCAGCCCCTTGTCTGCCATCCACTGGAAGAACCAGCCGAATGCATCTCCGGAGAAGATTGGTGCAATGAAGTCGCCGCCGACTGCTTCACGGACACCACGCAGCTGTGTCGAACCCCCTGTGACGATTTTTAGTCCAACAAGTGATGCGCCGCGCAGGATGAAAAGACCAGCAAGCGTGACGATGAAAGAGGGTAGCTTGGTGCGAAGGACGATGAGTCCGTTTGCAATGCCAAGAGCACCGGCAAGGCCCATGGTCAGGGGAATGGCAACGATCAGCGGCAGGCCGATATTAACGGTAAAAGCACCGAACAACATCCCGGCAAAAGCGACCATCGAGCCGATGGAGAGGTCGAACTCACCGCCAATCATCAACATGGCAGCGGCGATGCCGAGAATACCCAATTGAGCTGCAGGGGTCATGAAATTCATGATGCCTGACAGCGTGAACATGGTGCTGTCGGCGGTAATCAGGAAAAAGATCGTGACGAGGACGACGCCTCCGATTGCTCCCAGTTCTGGTCTTTTCATGAGCCTGGTCACAAAGGACTCAGCTTTAATGCGTTCATCCACCATAGCAAGCGTCTCCGTCGACATGCTGTTCCTCCCGATAGAAAGCCGGGCCACACCAGTGCATGGCCCGGCTGTTGCTTAGCGGATGCCCTTTGCGGAAAGCTCGATGACCTTTGCGGCCGAATCTTTCATCACAAGGTTCGGGCCGGATGGTACGTCACCGCCCGGGATCAGGCCGTATTCGGCATTAAGCGCCAAGAAGGAAACAGGTAGATAACCCTGCAGGAACTGCTGCTGATCGATGGCGAAGGTTGCCTTGCCGTCGACAATGTCCTGTAGGAAGCCAGACGACAGGTCGAAGGTAGCGATCATGACTTTGTCGCGGCCGATTGCCTGCGCTGCCTGCACTGTGGGCTCACCGACCAGCGAGGCGTTCAATGACAGAACCGTGTCAACGTCGGCGTCGGATTCGAGAGCAGCGCGAACCTTGGCCTGCACTTCTGCTGGGTCGTTACCGGTTGGGATAACGGTGACTTGCCCGAAGCCTTCAGCAAAGCCTTTGCAACGCAGGTCGAGGGACACGTTGCCGACTTCCTGGTTAATGCAGATGCCTTTCTTGCCGCCCAGTTCAGCGAGCTTGGCACCAGCTGCCTTGCCAGCGTCGAATTCAGACTGGCCAACGTGAAGGAGGGCGCCGAGCTCGTGAGCGACATCGGAACCAGAGTTCATGGAAATGACCGGAATACCGGCTTCCACAGCGCGCTTGATGGATGGGCCAAGTGCATCGGCGTCAGGGATGGAAACGACAAGGCCATCTGGCTTCTGGTTAACGGCCGCATCAATCATCTGGCTCATCTGAACCATGTCGAAGGTTTCAGGCGAACGGAATTCTACGGTCGCGCCTGTGTCCTTGCCGGCTTTTTCCACGCCGTTTTTGACGACCGACCAGAACGGGTCGTTCGCCTGTCCATGTGCAACAACAATAATGCTGGCGGACAAGGCCGGACCAGCCATAGCAATGATTGCGGCTGTTGATACCGCGGCAAATAACTTCTTCATGATATCCTCCCGTTAAGTTTCGCAAGGCGCCCCGTCTGAACGCCCTTGCCTCCCGGCCCTCCAAGCCGGATTTCGAGACCGGGTGCGCGTTCTCCCTACGCACTCCGGTCAAAAACTCATGCATCATGACGAGTGGTCAGATGCCTACAGCGTCAGTTCAACTGAGCGACCTGTTTGCGCCGATTGCGTTGCCGCTTCAGCAAGTGCCAGCGCCTGAACGCCATCTTTCAGTGTGACTGGGATCGCCGCACCATCAAGGACTGCAGCGACAAATGAATTCCATTCCGCAACATAGGCACGCATGTATCTTTCAAGGAAGAAGTGCTCTGGCTTCGCGCTCGTCACGCCGGCCTTGGTGGCCTTGGAAACTGTGTTTTCCAGAATGTTGGCGGCCGAAAGCAGGCCTTCTGAACCGAGCAGTTCCAATCGCTGGTCATAACCATAAATGGCACGGCGGCTGTTCTTGATCACTGCGATGCGGCCGTTTGCGTAGGTCAAAGTCACCACCGCAGTGTCGACGTCACCAGCCTTGCCGATCTCAGGATCGACAATCGATGTGCCAACAGCATGCACGGTCTTGGGTGCGTCGCCCATAATGAAGTTAGCCATGTCGAAGTCATGGATCATCATGTCGCGGAACAGGCCGCCGGAAACCTTCACATAGCTGACAGGTGGCGGCGCCGGGTCAAATGATGTGATCGACAGCAGTTCCGGTTTTCCGATTTCACCGGCGTTGACCGCAGCTTTTACAGCCGCAAAATTTGGATCGAAACGGCGATTGAAACCGATCATCACCGGCAGGCCCGAGGATTCGGTTTTCGCCAAGCAGGCTTTCGCACGCTCGAGCGACAGATCCACCGGCTTTTCGCACAGCACAGCCTTTCCGGCTGCTGTCGCTTTCTCGATAAGATCAGAGTGGGTATCGGTCGAAGTTGCGATAAGGACTGCATTAATGGCTCTGTCGGCCAGGATATCCTCAATCGAACGTGCCTGCGCACCATAATGTCCGGCTAACTCATCTGCGGCCGCTGTATTAACGTCCGCAACAGCGACCAGCTCGCTTCTGGTGTTTGCGGCAATATTGACCGCGTGAACCCGACCGATGCGGCCAGCGCCGAGCAATGCAACTTTAAGCACTCTATTCCTCCCGAATTGGAAGCCCTCCTGCTCCCGTGAGCAAGACCTAGCACTCATTTGCTCCCGTGAGCAACAGCAATTTGCTCCCGTGAGCAAAATAAATGGAAGCGTGTGCAAAAAGGAGCTATCAATGAAGCGCGATACACGACATAAGGTTAGGAGGAGACGATTATGCCGCAAGAGAAGAAACCTCTATTCGCCGCGAACGTTACCGCGGATGACGTAGCGGTTGAGGCTGGCGTATCGCGGTGGACGGTCAACCGTGCGTTTCGCAAAGACGCCTCTATTTCCCCGAAAAGCCTGGCAAAAGTCATGTCTGCGGCGGAACGACTTGGTTATGTTCCCGATCTCCGGGCAGCGAGTCTCTCCTCTGATCGGACCAATCTTGTTGCTTTGCTCATTGACGATTTCGCTAATCCTCATAAGCTGGTGATGATGGAGCGATTGACGCGGATCCTGCGTCGTGAGGGATGGGACATTCTCCTCGTCAACACCCTCAACAAAGACGATGCTGGACATGCTTTGCTCAATGCCAGCCAGCGGCGGGTTGATGCGGTTATCCTGATTGGTATTCAGTTTGATGACGAGGTTCTGGAAACCGCCCTGCACGCCCGGCGGTTTCGTAAGCTGATCATTTTTGCCAGAACATCTCGTAACCCGAATACAATTTCTATTGCCGTCGATGACGTGCATGCAACGACTGAAATTGCCAATTACGTCCGTGATCGCGGTTATAAACGTCCGATGTTTCTGGCCGGACCACGCACCTATTCCGCACATTTGTTGCGCAAGGAAACCTTCGTTGACCGCTGGCGGGATTATTTTGGCGTTGAACCGGAAACAGCAAGCGTGCCCGCCTATGATCCTGAACTGGCAGCTGACGTCATCATGAAGGCGTTCACTGGACGTGATTTGGCCAATCTGCCTGATATCATCGTTTGCGAAAACGACGCTCTGGCGCTCGGTGCTGTTGATGTCATCCGCCATAAACTTGGTCTGCGGGTGCCGGAGGACATCGCTGTGGCCGGTTTTGATGATGTGCCACAGGCAGATAGCCCGAATTATCGTTTGACGACCTATCGCCAACCACTGACCGATATGGTCGAATATCTCGTTGAGGTGCTTGGCAGTTCCGAAGACAAGGATTTTGACAGGCTGTTTTTGGGCAAGCTGATTCCCAGAGAGAGCGCCTGAACGTAAGATGCGCGGTGCCTGACATGTAACTGCCATTAGAAATCGGCAGATTGCATACATGATTTGCTACGCTAGCTGCAAAGCTTAGACATCTTTTTCATTCAACACAGTGTTCAGCGTATCGATCATCTAAATATCGATTTTTAAATCAACACGCCTTGCATTTCGCCAGCCTATGCACTTATCTTCAGCCTGTTCTCAGGGCGGGGTGCAATTCCCCACCGGCGGTATCGGGAGTAATCCCGGAGCCCGCGAGCGCTTCCGGTTCCGCCGGAAGGTCAGCAGATCCGGTGAGATGCCGGAGCCGACGGTATAGTCCGGATAGAAGAGAGCAGGTCACGACAGCCATCCTTCGGGGTGGTTGGGCAGTGTTTGTTCGCCCAAGGGAAGTTTTGCCGAAGTGCCCCCAAGCACGGTTGGCGCAACATAAGCCGGACTTCTGGCTCAACCCTTGAAAGACTATGAAATGACTATCTCTAAAATTGAAGATGCTATCTCGGCCATTGCTCGCGGTGAAATGGTGATCGTTGTTGACGATCAGGACCGCGAAAATGAAGGTGATATCGTTTTTGCATCGCAGGATGCGACTGCTGAAAAGATCGCCTTCATGATGAACAAGGCCCGTGGCTTGATTTGCGTGTCTATGGAAGGTTCACGGCTTGATGAACTCGACATTCCATTGATGGTGCCAAACAATACAGAGTCTCTGAAAACAGCATTCACAGTGTCTGTCGACTATTTGCCCGGCACGACCACCGGAATTTCTGCAGCGGACCGCGCAGCGACCGTAAAGGCTTTGCTTGATCCTTCGGCAAAGCCGGATGAGTTTGCGCGTCCGGGCCATATTTTCCCACTGCGTGCCAATCCGAATGGTGTTTTGGGTCGTCCTGGGCACACCGAGGCTGCCGTTGATCTTTGCAGACTTGCCGGCAAGTCGCCTTCGGGCGTCATCTGCGAGATTGCCAATGATGACGGTACCATGGCGCGTCTGCCGCAGCTCGAGATCTTTGCGGAGCAGCACAATATCCTGCTCGTTACGATCGAAGATCTGATTGCCTACATGCAGAACACCGTGACGGAAGTCGCAGCCTGATGAGGCGATAAAATTAAACCGCTCCGTTTTCGCGGAGCGGTTTAGATGACATCAGATGGTATGGAGCGGAGCGTTACGCCGCATAGCGACGATACGAGCCGTTTTGCTGGGGGTTACCCTCCTGCATTCTGAACTGCGCAAGAAGGTCGGAAAGACGACCACTTTCTTCGGCGAGATTTGCGCCAGCGGCATTCATCTCCTCAACCATTGCGGCGTTCTGCTGTGTGACTTGATCCATGTGATTGACGGAAGTGTTGATCTCCGCCAAGCCTGAAGCCTGCTCGCGGGCCGCTGTCGCAATGGCGTCCATGTGTTCATTGATAGCGGTCACAAGCTGGGCAATTTCGGTCAACCCGCTCCCGGTATCATTCACCAATGTAACGCCCTGATTGACGGCAGCTTCGGAGTTACCGATCAGCGCTTTGATTTCTTTGGCCGCATTGGCAGAGCGCTGTGCCAGTTCGCGAACTTCCTGTGCAACCACCGCAAAGCCCTTGCCTGCTTCGCCGGCACGCGCAGCTTCAACACCGGCATTCAACGCCAGAAGGTTGGTTTGGAAAGCGATCTCATCAATGACACCGATGATATTGCTGATCTGCCCGGAGGCCATCTCTATCTTCTGCATGGCTTCGACTGCGCTAGATACAACAGTGCTTGAAGCAACTGCTCGCTGGCTTGCGTGACGTACCATCTCACGGGCTTCACCCGCACGCTCGGAGGTCTGCTTAACGTTGGTTGTGACCTCTTCAAGCGCGGCTGCGGTTTCTTCAAGCGATGCCGCCTGTTGTTCTGTCCGCTTGGAAAGCTGGTCCGACGCAGTCGAGATTTCGCCACTGCCATTGCTGACGCTCTGCGCGGTCTGGTTGACCTGCTCCAGCGTAATGCGAAGCTGATGGACGGATCTGTTGAAATCTTCACGCAGAGCTTCGAATTGCTCGCTGAATTTCTCATTGATCTCACAAAGCATGTCGCCGGAGGCAAGGCGCTTCAGACCATTTGCAAGGCCGGATGTTGCCTTTGTGAGACGCTCTTCTGCTTCCTGTTCAGCACGCTCCTGAATTGAGATGCGTTCGGCCTCAGACGCACGACGGTTTTCGTCTGCCTGTCTCTCGAGTGCCTTGTTGTGCAGGGCCGCCTCTTTGAAGACTTCGACTGCGCGTGCCATTTCGCCGATTTCATCGCTGCGTTTGGAACCCGAAACCGTGACAGACAGATCGCCACCGGCCAGCTTGCGCATGATGGCCGTCAGCTCAGCGATCGGATTGGTGATACGGAAGATGATTGTTAGAATGCCGACCAGTGACAGGGCCGTTATCAAGAGCGTGGCGATGGAGTACGCGATGATTGATCTTGTGGCCGATGTTGCATTGGCAGCGGTGAAGGCGGTCATCTCGACCAGCGCTGCGGATGCGATATCGGCAAGCGATGCCTGTGCCGGTGCTGCATCTTTGCGCCAATCATCGACATTGATGTCGACGGCTACACCATCCTTGGAGGCTGCGAGGGCTTTGGCTTTTTGCGCCGCGTAAGGGCCGCCGAAGTATGAATTTTGCGCAACGTCGAACAGCTTTTTGAGCTGTTCAGGTGCGGTTGGGCTGGCGACGATCTGGGCAATGACGTCGCGTGCAAAGTCAACCTTGGCATCCTGTACGGAGATTTCCGCGAGCTTTGCAGCGCTCAGAGGTTCTTTGGCAATCAATCCACCGACCAGCGTCGAATTCGCCGCGCCACCGTTTGTGCGAGCCTGCCATCCAAGCGAGCGCAACTGCGTGAACATGATCATGCCGGGCTCCCGACCGTTGATTGTCGCTTCTACCCGGTTGGCGGCCTTTTCCAGGTCCGACAACATGCCGTCAGCAAAAGTCAGCACTTGTTTGCCCAATGCTGGATCACGGCTTGCGACAGCCTGCTTCAGCGCATTGTCGATGTCCGCGCGCTGGGACGTCCATTTGGCATAAGCATCCAGCACCGGCGTGGTGGCGCTTTGAATTTCGCCGGAGCCGATATTGTCGACCAATGTGCGAATTGTGCTGAAGGCACCATCGACCTGCTTGCGGCCTGTCTCGAGATTGACGAGGCTTGACTGCATGGCAGAAGTTTCGAGTTTGATTGCCGAGGATATGGCGCCACGTTCGCCTCGAAGGCCAAGCAGGCCATCAAACAAGCTGGCGTCCAATTGTGCCAGTTCTGAAAGTCGGGAGGAATTATCGTATGTTTTAATTTCCTGGACAAGCATTTTGCTCATCAAACCAATAACAGCGAGGCTTAAGCCGACAAAGGCAAGCACAAGAGTGTGTTTTATTGAAATTTTCATGCGATTCCCCCGAGATATGAGGTCGTATTCGGGTTTTCACGTTCCACACGACAGCAATACGGGCTGTGACAGGAGGTGACAATGTCGCCGAATACTCCCTGAATATCAGGCTTTTCGCATGACAACGCTAAAAATTGAATTAATTACAATCTACAACTTATTATCGGTGTGCATGTATAAATTTCATCTTGCTTGAATTCATTGCACGTCCGGGGGAATTATTGATACCTGCTTGGAAGAGATTGTTATAGGATTTAAATCTCTGCCTTCAGGTTGTTTTTTAGATGACGTTGTCATCTGCAGCACTTCCACCCTCACCTTCCCAACCAACGATTTCTTGTCTTTCCTCGCGGTCAAACTTTAGGCGAACGCCAGCGCCATTACCTTCCTCAGGCAGAAAGACAGCGCCGAGTTCCTCAAGCGCGGATTTCAAGGCGCTCAGAACGCTCTGGGGAGGTGTTTCGATGCCGCTTTCAAACCGTCTCAACAGGTTCAGTGGAACGCCAGATGTCTCGCTGAGCAAGGCTTGATCGGCCTTAACTAGGGCACGTGCTGCGTGACAGAGTTCAGGGGTCAGAATGGGCATTTTGCTTTCCCTTTCAGTCTCAAAAGGTCAATGCAAAGCAGTATAATCTCGTTTAGCCTGAAAAGGAAAGAATGAGCATCACCGCACCACGATGTAACGATCGGCGCGGTGATTGATGGCAAGGAAGATGTTCAGCACGACCGCACCAAGGATGGAATAGGTAACGGTGATTGGATCGATCACAGTGAAGGCGCACAGCATGACAACCGCATCGAATGCCAATTGTATCAGGCCCGCGCGAATGCCGAAGCGGTCCTGGATATATATTGCCAGAATGCCGATGCCCCCGAGACTTGCCCTGTGTCGGTAAAGTGCCAACAGGCCGTAACCCAAAAGCAGGCCGCCAAGCAGCGCCGCCCATATGGGGTTGATGCTTTCAATCACCAGCATCCGGGATTCCAGTTCGGTAATCACCGATACCAGCGCAATGGCAATGAATGTTTTCAGAGAAAAAGCCGCACCCAGACGTTTGAACGACAGGTAGTAGAATGGCAGGTTGACGACAAAAAATAGCAGGCCGAAGCTTATGCCCCATGCATAGTGCATGAGGAAGGCGACGCCTGCGGTGCCGCCGGTCAATAGGCCGACTTTATTCATGAAATAAAAGCCCAAAGCGGAGATCATGCTGCCGGTAAATATGCCCTGTATGTCTTCGGCCGCAGAGTGATGCGACGGATCTGATTTCCACATACCATAGACGCTTTTGGACTTTACCATTCCCCATCCTTTCGGGCTAATGCATGCTATTTTGCATTGCGCCCTAGGGTTCATCAAGCAGGGTAAGTAAGCAAAGCTGACCTATCATGAAAAATGCAAGAAAACATTATGTCACAGGGCTTTGCGCGAAATAAACAGAATGTTGCAGACGGCTTTTTTAATATCCGTGAGAACGGCAAAAATGAAAAACGGCGACGCGTTGTGTTGCTTGCAGGAGCAAGCAGCAAATCGGCGCGTTTTTGAACACGTTATTGGCTTGCCCAAATGATACGGGCGATCCACTCAACTTCGCTGATGTCAAATGTTCGGTTGGGGTGTGCCGGGTTCAAGGACAGCAATTCAATAGAGCGCGGGCTTTGACGGGCGAGAAGTTTTGCCATGACTTCGCCGTCACGGCTTTTAACCACCACACGGTCACCACGTCTGACTTGGGCGCCGGGTTCGACAATTAGAATATCGCCATCTCTGTAGAGCGGCATCATGCTTTCGCCCTGTACTTCCAGAGCGTACACACCTGCCTTGTCGGCCGGAGAGGTTGGAAACTCAACAACGTCCCAGCCCTGACCAGCAGGAAAGCCACCATCGTCAAAAAAGCCGCCGGATCCAGCCTGCGCAAAGCCTAGCAAGGGTATTGCCCTAAGTTCAGCTTGTGAAAATGCGGTGTTTTGAAATGCAGCGTTTGTATCACTGTTGGTTATGACAATGCCAAAAAAGTCGTCGACACTTGCGCCGGTCGCTTCCAGCACCTTGGATACTGACTCTGTCGATGGCCAGCGCTGACGACCATCAGGGCCCAGCCGTTTGGATTTGTTAAATGACGTAGGATCAAGCCCTGCCCGCCGCGCAAGTCCGGAAGGGGTCAACTGATTGCGTTCAGCAAGGTTGTCGATAGCGCTCCAGATCGCATCGTGTGAAAGCATTGGCATATGGACCCATGAGTGGGGTTGTTACGTGAGTCACCCCTATTGTCATCTGCCCCATGTTAGACATTGGTACGATAAAGTAAAGTGAAGAAGGAATAAAATCCTTTCCTCCCTATGCCACCATGGCTGAGCTGTTTATTTTCGACAGCTGTATGACCGCCTGAGTGCGGCTATCCACCTTGAGTTTGAGCAGGATTGCCGAGACATGCGCCTTTATGGTCGCTTCAGACACCCCCAGAGCATAAGCGATCTGTTTGTTAAGCAGTCCTTCGCCAAGCATGCCGAGAACGCGGCTCTGTTGTGGCGTCAATGTGCGTAGTCTGTTGATGAGGTCTGCAATGTCAGGATCGTGTTCGCGTCCGTCTTGATAGCCGTTCGGTGTTGAAATTCCCCCGTTCAAAACCGTCTGAATGCTTTTGCGCAACTCATCAATGCCGGCAGATTTCGAAATGAAACCAGATGCGCCCAGTTCAATGGCGCGGCGGACTGTTGTCGCGTCGTCGGTGGCAGACACGATGACAATCGGCAGGCTTGAGAACTCGGCGCGCAATGCCATCAGACCTGAAAAGCCGCTGACCCCCGGCATGGCGAGATCGAGCAGCAGAAGGTCCGCATCTTTCTGCTCCTGCGCTGCGGCATGTGCCGTTTCGAAATCCCCGGCCTCCACAATGGTCTGGTCTGCATCAATGCCGTTGACGGCTTGTTTCAACGCACCTCGAAATAACGGGTGGTCGTCCGCGATGATGATCGTGAGTTGTGTCATGGGAAGCCCCCTCCCAAGGGCACGGGCACGCTTTCGCTTGCCCTATAACGGGAAAGTTTAATCTTGCCCGCCAGTAGATACAACTGATTGCTGACTCTATGGCGCATGATGTTGCTGTATGACGCGTTTGAAAAGCGGGTCTTTGGCTATTTCCAACGGAAATCGGTAAAACTTGCCGATGAAAGATGGACAAGGGCAGCCCTTTGGGGCAAATCGGCTGGCATCATTGACCCCACACAGAGATTTACTGGCATGGTGGCTTCCGTCATTTACAAGATTGTGCCGCAAGCACTCTGGCAGCTTGCCCGCCAGAAAGGTGTTTTTGACGGAGCGTCGATCGACCTTCAGGATGGCTTCATTCATTTCTCGACGGCTGCCCAGGCTTTGGAAACAGCGGCACGGCACTTTTCCGGTCAAAACGATCTTCTGCTTATTGCAGTAGAGGCGGCGAAACTGGGTGAGGCTCTCGTCTTTGAACCGTCAAGGGGCGGCGATCTGTTTCCGCATCTCTATGCTGCTTTACCGCTTGATGCTGTCTTGTGGGAAAAACCTCTGCCACTTGGTGCAGATGGTCTTCATGTTTTTCCGGAGCTATCAGAATGAACGATTTTCTGTCGTCGATTGGCCGTCGCGGTCTGTTTATGCTTGATCCTGAAACAGCGCATGGTTTGTCGATCAAGGCGCTGAAAAGCGGTCTCGTGCCAAGCTGCGCGCCTGCGGCAGATCCCCGTCTGGTTCAGACAGTTGCCGGAATTCGATTTTCCAATCCGCTGGGCATGGCTGCCGGTTACGACAAGAATGCTGAAGTGCCAAATGCGCTGTTGAAGCTGGGTTTTGGTTTCACTGAAGTTGGAACTCTGACGCCGAAACCACAGGACGGTAACCCGAAACCACGCATTTTCAGATTGACGCAGGATAATGCCGTCATCAATCGCTTGGGTTTCAACAATGAGGGCCATGAGGTGGCATTTGAACGCCTGTCAGCGGGGCGGTTGAATGGCCTCGTCGGCGTTAACATTGGCGCCAACAAGGACAGTGCAGACCGGGTTGCCGATTATGTTGCCGGTATCGACAAATTCTATTCGGTTGCCTCTTATTTCACAGCCAATATCTCTTCTCCGAACACACCTGGGTTGCGTGACTTGCAGGCACGGGAAAGCCTTGCTGTTCTTCTGTCGGCCGTGCTGAGCAAGCGAGATGCACTGGCGGCAGCTAGTGGTAAACGTATTCCGGTTTTTCTGAAGATCGCGCCCGATTTGACGGAGGAAGGGTTGGATGACATTGCGGCCGAAGCGCTGGAACATGACCTCGACGGTTTGATCGTGTCCAACACCACGCTATCTCGGGCGGGTTTGAAGGCTGGCCCCCATAATGGCGAAGCTGGCGGCCTGTCTGGTACACCATTGTTCGAGCGTTCGACCGCCGTGCTGGCCAAGGTTAGACAGCGCGTTGGCAAGTCCCTGCCGATTATTGGTGCAGGCGGTATTTCCTCTGCTGAGACAGCCATTGAGAAAGTCCGCGCTGGCGCTGACCTGCTGCAGCTTTATTCGTGCATGGTCTATGAAGGTCCAACGCTGCCGTCACGGATTATCCGTGGTCTCTCGAACCTGATGGATCGAGAAAAGGTCTCGTCGATAACGGAGTTGCGCGACAGCGCAGTGGATAAATGGGCCAGCAAACAGCTCGATTGAGCCATTTGCTGATTTTGCAGGTGGTTTGAATTTGTCTCTATTGGGCGGTTAGCTTGAAAGCACCATCGCCCAATAAGGCCGATTTCCTGAAGACGCATCCCGTGCCACGGCAACGCCAAGACCATGATAATTGCCCAGCATGTTTTCCAGATGCTTTGGAGAATCAATCCAAGCCTGAACCGCTCTCTGCACCTCTGCCTGGCCGCTGGCAATATTTTCCGCAGCAGGAAGTGGCACAGAGTGGCTTTTCATACGGCTGAGGAAGCTGTCGCCCAAACCGATGAGATGGGACATCTTGTCGGCTTTTGCCATGCGAACCGCCTGGCTTGCTGCCGCCTGTCGCGCACGTGTGTTGGCGCTTAAGGGCGAAAGTCCGCGCCCTTCACGAAGCTTGTTAACCATCGCCAATGCGGCGCCGGTTTCATCCGAGGTATTACCCGAGAGCTTTGGTGCGCGTGATGATACGCAGGCCGACAGCAAGACAGTTGCTGAGACTGCAAGAATGTTTCTGCGCGAGATTTTTGGTATGTTTTGCAAGGTCATATCAACGGCGGTAGTTGAAAATTCGCAGGATGATGAAAATAGGAATGACGATGGTCGCTCCCAGTATCAGGTAATCGCCAATTTTCCCGAGTGCGGCAAAACCACTGTGCCAGATATCGAGAATGAAATTGCGGATGCTGTAGACGAGATCCCATGGGTCAACGCCAAAGATCGCCATCAAAAAACCGACGATCAATGATACGACCACCAGCTTCAGTACGGTGCGAGCGGGACTATCCCCGAGGAACCTGTTCACATCACCAGCCATTGTTTTCTCCTTTTGGGACAGAGATATGAAAGGCAACGCCTGCCTGCAACCCTATTTCTATATGTATGAGCGCTGCGTGAATGAAATAAGACTTGAGTTTTTTTATGACTGCTGCAATTAGCGCCATCGCTTCAGGATATTGCTATGGCCTCAACCCAATTTTCTTCCGGTGACGTAATCGTAGACCGCCGGGCGGATTATGCCCGAATGCTTGCTGAAAGCGGCGACCACCTCGCCGCGACCGAACTTATGGCGCAAGCCCTGGAACTGGCCCCCAACTGGCCAGCGGGATGGTTTAAACTGGGGGAATATCAAGAGAAATCCGGAGATAAGGGAGGCGCAATATCTGCCTACGAAAGGGTGGTATCCTTGGACCCAGAGGGGATATTTGCAGCCAGCCTGAAGCTCGCTGTTCTTGGGGCCGCGGAGGTGCCCGATCAACCCCCCAGCCGTTATGTCGAGGAATTATTCGATGAATATGCCGTACGGTTTGAAACGGCACTGGTTGAAAAACTCGAATATTCCGTTCCGGCCAAACTTACGGCCCTGATCGAAAAAAATATCCCCACCCCTTCGTTTCGCTGTGTTGTTGATATTGGGTGTGGAACTGGCCTGCTGGGTGTTGAAATCAAATCCATGGCAGGCAGGCTTGAAGGCTTTGATATCTCTGCCAACATGCTGTCCAAGGCAGAAGAAAAAGAGATATATGACTATCTCGGACAGGCCGATCTGGCGTTGGGGCCAGAAGAATCCGCCTTATTTACTGAAAGTTTTGTCCAACATCGTGCTGATCTTGTCGCTGCGGCCGACGTGTTGATGTATCTCGGAAGCCTTGCGACGGTATTTGACCTGACCGAAAGCCTGTTGATGCCAAAAGGCATATTCGCTTTTTCCGTTGAGGATGCTGGCGATAAAACTGGCTTCACGCTTCGCCCTTCGCTGCGATACGCTCATTCCTTCGATTATGTCTGTGATCTCTTGGCGAAAAAAGGTTTCGACCTGTTGGAGAGCGTGCGGACCACCATCCGAATGGATGCAGGTAAACCTATTACGGGTATCCTGTTCATTGCACGTAAGGCCGATTGAAAGAGCTTGAAGCGTGATGCCTCAGTAAAGGCCACGCGGAAAGTAGCGGCGATAGATCTCGTCCAGCTTGCCATTGCGTGACAAGGTCGCCAGCGCCTGATCAAAAGCCGGGATGAGGACATTTTCGGGATCATTCGCCATAATCGTCAGACCTTCACCCAGGAATTTGTCGGACATATAGGGCCCGTCAAACAGCTCACAACAATCCGCTGACGCTGTGCCAGATACCCAGAATGGCAAACGCAATCCATCGGCAAAAATGGCATCAACGGCACCGGTTTTGACAGCCTCGAACAGCTCGTCGTAATTTTTATATTCGGTGCTGGTAATATCAGGGAAAAAGGCTTTCAGCATCGCCTGGTGGCGAGAGCCAACGACAACACCGACCTTGCGTTTGGCCAGTGCAGTTGCTGCACTACCTTGCAACTTGGCATTCTTGTTTGCGACAAAACGCGCTGGCAGCATCATATAAGGACGGGAAAACGAAAAACGCTGGCGCAGCGAACCGGTGACCGCCATGCCAGAAACGACTGCGTCCCCCTCGCCCATCTCCACAGCCGCTTCCAGCTCATCAAACGGCAGGGCCTGCATCTGGCACTTTGCGTCCATTTTCAGCTGCGCACAGACTTCGCGCACCAGATCGACGTTAAAGCCGGTCAGGCGGCCATTCTGGTCGGTGAAATTAAACGGCGGAAAATCAACCGACATCAGGAAACGAATGCTGCTTACGTCAGAAATATTGGCGCTAGGAAGACGCTCGCGTGTATCAAACAAGACCGGAAGCATGCCATCGGTGTTCTTTTCAGCGCTTTCTGCCGGCGCACTGACCAGAATGCCCAGCGTTGCCAGAAATATCGAAAGGCTCGGTAATTTCAGCGATGCAAGCTGGCGGGGCATGGGCATGATCCATCTTGGATGTAGGAGGCCATCAGTTCAGTGGCAGTGTAACAGAATGCTACATACTGAATATACAACCGAACGGTCACTATCCATGTCTAAAAATTGTCAGCGGTTTTTTGCAGCGATAGGTGATGATAACCGAAGTGAGCCAGAAAAGCTGGCCCACCTGAATTTCGGTGCCGATCTGATCAGATGCCTGCTGTATGTTAAAACAGCTCCGCATCAAGCGCCATGATTGAAACCGCGCCGTTCTCAATGGCTTTGGCCAAAGCCTCGGTTTGTGGCAGCATGCGATGGGAAAAAAAATCTGCAAGCACAGTTTTTCGACGTTCGAAATCGTTTGTTTTGCCGGCCGCTTCTTTCGCCATTTTTGTCCACATCCAGCCGAAGCACACAAGGGCAAACATCCGCTGATAATCGGTTGCCGCACCGCCGGTAAAGGCGGCGTCACTCTGGCGCGAAAGCAGGGTTTCCGTAACGGCTTCAAACTGCTTTAACGCGGCAAGAGAACTTTCAGCGATTGTTTTCGCTGCGTCTGTCTTGGCAGCACTTTGCATGTCCTGGCGCATTGTTTCGAACAGACCTCGCACCACTCCACCGTTCTCAAGTGGTAACTTGCGGCTTACGAGATCGAGCGCCTGTACGCCATTGGTGCCCTCATAAATCTGGGTAATTCTGGCATCTCTGACAAACTGCTCCATACCCCATTCGCGGATGTAACCATGCCCGCCAAATACCTGCTGGGCCAGCACTGCAGTTTCGAAGCCGAAGTCGGTGAAAGACGCTTTCACGACAGGTGTCAAAAGCGCCACCAGATTGCCGGCCTCATTCCTTGTCTTTTCATCCGAATGCCGGTCTGCGGTGTCCATTTGCAAGGCTGTCCATACCGCCAGGGCGCGCGCGGCTTCGATAAAACTGCGTCCGGTCAACAGCATCTTGCGCACGTCAGGATGTTCGATAATTGGCACCGGACTGTGCGCGCCATCTGCTGAGCGGCCTTGTAAACGCTGACGTGCGTAATCGCTCGCTTTTTGAACGGCCGCTTCAGCAATGCCCAACCCTTGAATGCCGACCATAAGTCGCTCGGCATTCATCATCGTGAACATGGCGTTCAGTCCGCGACCAGCCTCCCCAACAAGCCAGGCCGTCGCTCCGTCATAATTCATGACGCAGGTTGGTTGGGCGTGGATACCCATCTTGTGTTCCAGCGAGCCAACGGACATGGTGTTGCGATCACCGAGGCTACCATCAGCGTTGACAAGGAATTTCGGTGCCAGAAACAGGCTTATGCCTTTCACGCCCTTCGGTGCATCAGGCAAACGTGCCAATACCAGGTGGATGATATTGCCGCCAAAGTCGTGGTCGCCTGAGGAAATGAATATTTTGGTGCCTTTGAGCTTGTAGCTGCCGTCACCAACCGGTTCGGCGCGTGTGCTCAGCAGACCAAGGTCTGTGCCGGCCGACGCCTCGGTTAGAGCCATTGCGCCTGTCCATTCACCTGAGGTCATTTTGGATAGGTATGTCTGTTTCAAGGTGTCGTCAGCATGGTGGGCAATTGCTTCAGCGGCGCCCCGGGTCAGGCCTGGGAAAAGCCCAAATGACAGATTGGCCGAAGCCATCATTTCATCCAGCAACAGTTGCAGTACTCGAGGAAGCCCCTGGCCGCCAAACTCCGGATCACCAGATAGCCCGCCCCAACCCGCTTCGACGAATGTCTTGTAGGCGTCCGCCATTCCTTTTGGTGTGCGGACCACGCCGTTTTCCAGAGTGGAACCTTCCTCATCACCGGCTCGATTTATCGGTTCTAGCACACCCGTTGCAAACTTACCGGCCTCTTCCATGACGGTAACCGCAAGTTCTGCATTGACCTCCTCAAATCCCCGCAGGTCTTGCATAACACCATCGAAGTTGAAAATTCTCTCCAGCAGAAACCCGATATCATCGACCGGTGCGGTATATGGCGCCATTTCAGATTTCCTCCACCCTTGGAATGCCGCGTCCTTACAGGGATGATGGCACACCACCTGTTTGGCCATCAATGTACCAAACGACTGTTACACTTTTCAAGGACGAAAATTTTCACAAATCTATACCGGTTTCTCGGTTGGAGGGACGACGGTTATGTGGCTCTTTGAATGGCCGTCTCCATTACTGAGTCAGGCAATATGTGCGGAAACAGGGTTCTGCTGACGTGTAAATATAATGCATTCTTGTTGCCGCTGACCCCTGCCAGGGGCGGCAATGATTCGCGGTTTTTGATGAATGAACTGTCTGAATTTGTCAGTCTGATGATGAAATGGCTAACGGCTCGAGGTTTTGCCCTCAACAGGCGGGTATCTGCAGGTTCCTATGTTTTCAAGATAAAGTCACTTAAGAGTGACATGGGTAAATAATTGAAATATATATAGAAAGATGATTTTGCTAATTTAGTTTTATTGTAAAATCCTCCCGATTTCCGCCTTAAGTGTAAACGGCTAGAGCGTTGTTTTCTGTGGTGTAAAAGCACTGTTAACCTTCACTTCTGGACGAAGTGTCAGAATCATGTTCTACGTCTTGGCGGGCATAGGTCGGCAAACCGACAAAATGCCGCCAAGGGGAGAATATGACGATAGTTGAGCGTGCAGGCGCCAAAGCTGTAGTGAAGGAAGACGCTGGTAGTAAAATCATGCGTCACGCTACCGTTTTGTCTGGTCAATTGCAGCAACTCAGAACTCGTATGTATCCCCCAAAGGCTGAAAAATCATTGCGTCATTTTATGACCAATGAGGTTTCCAGATTGACGTCCATTCCTGACTCCACCCTGAAACTGATGTCCAGCGAAGGACGTGGACCCGTTCCGAGTCGGTTGGAGAACAATCACCGAGTTTACACTCTTCCGCAAATTAATGAGCTGCGCGAACTGTTTGCCAAGCAGAAGCCCGCCGACGCGCTTCGTTTTCTGCCGCGTCGGCGTGCTGGTGAACATTTGCAGGTGTTGGCGATCGCTAACTTCAAGGGCGGTAGTGCCAAGACGACAACCTGTGTCCATCTCGCGCACTACCTCGCTCTGCAAGGCTATCGGGTGCTGGCGCTTGACCTGGACCCACAGGCTTCGTTGTCAGCGATGTTTGGTGCGCAGCCTGAAGTGGATGTTGGTGCAAACGAGACAATATATGCGGCGCTGCGCTATGAAGATGCTGAGCGGCGTCCAATTCGCGACATTATCCGCAAGACCTATTTTGACGGTATTGATCTGATACCCGGCAATCTTGAGGTCATGGAATATGAACATGAGACACCGCGTGTACTCGCCAATAAGTCCAGTTCCGGCGCGATCTTTTTCGAACGACTGAAGTTGGCTCTTGATGAGGTTCAGGACGACTATGATATCGTTATCCTGGATACGCCGCCATCTCTTGGCTTTCTGACGTTGAGCGCTATCTACGCTGCCACCAGCATGATCATCACTGTGCATCCTGCCATGTTGGATGTCGCGTCGATGAGCCAGTTTCTATTGATGATGGGTGATTTGATCGGCGTTCTCAACGAGAGCGGCGCGCAGCTCGATCAAGATTTCATACGGTATTTGATTACACGTCATGACCCGAATGATGGGCCTCAGTCCCAAGTGGTGGCAATGCTACGTCACCTGTTTGGCACCGATGTTCTGTTGCCAACATCGATTGAAAGCACAGCCGTGGAAGCGGCCGGACTTGCCAAACGTTCCCTCTATGAACTGGAGATGGGACAGATCGGCCGGGATACTCATAAACGTGCTCGCGAAGCCGTCGATGCCGTGAACGAAGCGATCATTGATTTGATCAATAGCAGTTGGGGGCGCAAATGAGCAAAGGATCTCGCAAATCGATCGTGGCCAGTTTCGGACTGCTTTCGGCTGAGTTGGAAAATCACCTGAAGGGTGAGGTATCTGCACCGGCAGTGGCACCTAAGGCTGCCAACAATCGTGTGGGAGCTGGTGTCATTGGTGCTGCACATCGTGCCATCGATGATATTCGTGCCGAGCGTGACCGTTTGAAAGCTTTGGTAGAAGCTGGTGGTGGTTCACTGCTGATGCTCGACACCGCCGTTGTTGACCCCTCGCCCTATCCGGACCGTTTGCCGGAAGATGACCCGGATGCATTTCAGGCCTTCAAGACGTCGATTGAGACTGACGGACAAAAGGTACCTATTCAGGTTCGCAAACACCCAACGGCAGCCGGCCGCTATCAAATTGTCTACGGTCATCGCCGGTGGCTTGCCGCCAAGGAACTGGGTAAGCCGGTTCAGGCAATGGAAGTGGATATTTCCGACCTGGATCTTGTTGTCGCGCAGGGTATTGAAAATGCCAGCCGACAGGATTTGAGCTGGATCGAGCGTGCATTGTTTGCATCGCGTATGGATATGGCCGGGATAAAGCCGCGCGACATTTATGCGGCGCTTTCAATCGATGACGCCGAACTGGCGCGGATGCGTGGCGTTTACCGCACCGTACCAGCCGACGTGATTGAGGCCATCGGCCGGGCGCCAAAGATTGGTCGACCGCGTTGGGTCGATTTCGCTAAGCGCATCAGCGCCAACAAGAATGCTCTGGAGGTAATCCGGAAAACTCTTGCCAATGGCAACGGTAAGTTGCTGACATCAGACAAGCGGTTCCAGAATGTGCTGGAAGCCATCAAGCCGACGGTCACCGAAAAGGCACCGACCGAGATACTCGACGCCAATGGTGATCGTCTCGTGGCACTGAATACGTCCGCAAAAGAAGTTCGCATTTCTGCCGAGGATCAGCTTGGCAAGGAATTCATCAAGTTTGTTGCTGAGCAATTGCCGACACTCGTCGAGCAGTTTTCGCTTCAACGCGCAAAAAAGAACAACTGATAGCACAAGCTATCTTGTTGATCGAAAACGAAGAAAGGTATTTACCGCAAAAGAAAAAGGCCCCCAAACGTTGCCGCATGGAAGCCTCTCTCAGATTTAGCACTTCGAGAATCGCATTTCCATGATTCACAGTCAAGAGTTTTCGGCATCTTTTTGGTGAGCGGATTTCTGTTGCCTTAAAAGAGGTAAAAGAAGATGCAACCTGTCAATGTAACGACGCCCTTTGGGCGGCGGCCGATGACGCTTGACCTGATGAAACGGCAAGTCGCTTCGGCTCAGATTCAATCCGGTAAAACCGCCGATAAGTGGAAAGTGTTTCGTGATGTGTGCGAAGCTCGAGGTATGCTCGGCGTGCAGGACAGATCACTTGCAGTGCTTGATGCGCTTTTGAGCTTTTATCCTGAAACAGAACTGCGTCAGGGTGACCAGCTCATCGTATTTCCATCAAACGCAAGTCTTTCAGTTCGCGCCCATGGCATGGCGGATGCAACATTACGCCGGCATTTGGCAGCATTGGTTGGAGCAGGGCTTATTGTCCGCAAAGACAGCGCTAATGGCAAGCGGTTCGCCCGCAAAGGTCGTTCAGGGGAAGTCCAGGACGCTTTCGGTTTTGACCTTTCACCAATACTTGCACGAGCAGAAGAATTTGCACACCTGGCGCAAGAGGTGGCTGCAGAGCGTGCGAAGTTCAGACGGTCAAAAGAAGCTCTAACGATATGCCGACGCGATGTTCGCAAGCTCATCTCGGCCGCGATCGACGAAGAGGCAGACGGCGATTGGCATGCTGTTGAAGAAGTTTACAACGAGCTGGTTGCGCGTATTCCAAGGTCGCCGACGACCGATGAACTGAATTCGCTGCTCGATGAGATGCTGATGCTCAGGGCAGAGGTACTCAATCTGCTGGAAACACTAGCTAATTCAAATAATATAAGCGGCAATGCAGATCATTTTGAGCGGCACCAACAGACTTCAAATACCAACTCTCTTAATGAACTTGAAGCTAGCTCAAAAAATGAGCTCGACCCGAAACTTGGTGTCAAAACAGCCAAGCCGAATGTGGAGCTGAAGGCATTTCCTTTGGGTATGGTGCTTCGCGCCTGCCCCGAGATTGTGCCCTATGGTCCGTCCGGCGTTATTGAGAATTGGCGCGATTTGATGAGTGCCGCGGTGACTGTTCGCTCAATGCTGGGTGTCAGCCCGTCCGCCTATCAGTCGGCGTGCGAAGTCATGGGCCCTGAAAATGCGGCGGTTGCTATCGCCTGCATTCTGGAAAGAGCACAGCACATCAATTCAGCTGGCGGGGATCTGCGCGATTTTACCAAACGCACAGCACTTGGCGAATTCTCATTGGGACCAATGTTGATGGCTCTGCTGAGAGTGGCTGGGACTAATCAACGCCAGGCGGGGTGACGCGGTGGTGTCATGTGCAAATGAGCTTGTCGGGGTTTGTCTTTATAAAAGTCCAACGTCTGATTTCCGAAATCGGTCGGTGGTTCATAGCAAGACGATGATAGTCGACTGATGTCGGAAGCATTAATCGCTGGCAGCCGAGTGTGGAAGATTGCAGCGAACCGGCGGACTTAAAGTCGATTTCGCAAGTGGCATTAAATGGAAACAAAATTTGTTTCGAAATGCCACTGCTACTGTTGGTGAGATTTTGGCCCGATGGCTCGGCATATTTCCAGGCCGAGAGAAAATAGTGAGGTCAGCTCGCGCTTAGCGAGATTTGCAGCGGAAGTGATTATCAACCATCGATCAACTCAACTGTACAAAAGGCAATGAGCCACTGAAGTGGATGTGACGTTTTTAATTGTCGGTGGAAAGGGGGAAAAGGACACGCCAATCTATTGGCGATATGGGACGACAGTGACGGCTAATGTAAAACCGCCCATTAGGGCAAAATAAAACCCTGTCAGTTGACAGGGTTTTAGGTGTTTCTGTTTGCCTGAATCAGGGGCCTTCGCTGGTATCGAGGCTATGCTGAATATAAAGTGCACGCAATTTTTGGCTTATAGGACCAGGCTTTCCGTCGCCGATATTTTGTCCGTCGATAGCGATGACGGGCATAACGAAAACCCCGGCCGAAGTGATAAATGCTTCCGCGGCTGATTTTGCTTCATCAGGTGTAAAAGACCGCTGTTCCGTCGGAATACCGGCCTTATCTGCGATATCAAGAATTGATCCGCGGGTAATTCCATGGAGCAGAGCATTTGATAATGCGCGGGTGATAAGTGTGCCATCGCTGGTCACGATATGAAAATTGTTGGATGTGCCCTCGGTGATGAAACCATCCTCGACAAAGAGAGCATCATCTGCGCCCTTGCGTTGGACTTCCATCTTCGCCATCGACGAATACAACAATTGTACGGTCTTGATCTGGCGATTGGACCAACGGCCTTCAGGGACCGTGGCGACCGAAATTCCGGTTTCCCATCGTGGATTTGCCAAGACATTGCGGGCCTGGGTAAACATCACAATTGTTGGCTCGAGACTGGCACTATAGAGAAAGTCGCGATCTTCAGCACCACGCGAGATTTGCAGATAGATCAAACCGTTCGTAAGTTCATTTCGGCGAATGATTTCGAAATGGAGCGACTTGAGAACATCATTGGTCACCGGCGGTTTGATACCGAGCGCTTCGAGTGAACGGGCGAGACGTGCCGCATGGCCAGTGAAGTCGATCAGCCTGCCGTTAGCGACTGCGGTTACTTCATATATCGCATCGGCGAAAAGATAACCGCGATCGAAGACAGAGACCTTGGCGTTTTCTTCCGCGACCCATTCACCGTTGACATAAACGGTCCTGCTCATTTCGCTTTTCCTTTAATGAATTTTGAAGCTCACCCGTCCTACAACATGTGTAATTAATGGGGAATTGCTTTCCTTTCGAATGCCGGTTGAATACGGTTTGCCCAGTTACACTCATTTCCAAAAAAGGTGTTTTTGATAGATGTCCCAACTGCCGCCTATTGCATTTGTCTCGCGGAGTGATGCCGCCTCCGAAGCCGTCTGGATCAGTGCCTTGAGTGCGGCTTTACCTCAAGAGACAATCATCTCTTTTTCGGCAATGTCGGATGATGAAAAGCAGCGCGCAGAAATTGCTGTTGTCGCCAATCCCGACCCCGAACATATCGCAGCACTGCCAAACCTGAAGTGGGTTCATAGTCTTTGGGCCGGCGTTGAACGTTTGGTTGCGGAGTTGGGTCCAAAGGCTCCACCTTTGGTTCGACTGACTGATCCAGAACTTTCGCGGGTTATGTCTGAGGCTGTTCTTGCCTGGAGTTATTACCTCCAACGGGATATGCCCGCTTATCGGAAGCAGCAACAGCATCGTGTCTGGCAGGAACTGGAGTATCGGCAACCGAGCGAAATGGCCGTTGGTCTGATCGGCCTTGGCGAGTTGGGTGCAGCTTCTGCCCGAAAACTGAAAGATGCGGGTTTCAACGTGATTGGCTGGAGCCGCTCGATGAAATCGCTAGCCGGAATTGAAACAGTTGCCGGTGATGAGGGGTTGAACACCATGTTGCAGCGTAGCGATATTGTTGTCTGCCTCGTGCCACTCACCGAGCAGACCCGTGGATTGCTCAATGCATCTCGGTTTGGAATTATGAAAAAGGGCGCCAGCCTTATCAACTTCGCACGCGGACCGATTATCGTGACTAATGACCTCTTGGACGCTTTGGACAGTGGTCAGCTTTCACACGCTGTACTCGATGTCTTCGAAGTAGAGCCGCTACCCGATAATTCGGCGTTTTGGGATCATGAAAAAGTGACAGTACTACCGCACATTTCCGGACCGACCAGTCGTGAAAGTTCCGCGCGTATCGTTGCTGGAAATATTCGTAACTGGCGGCAAAATGGCACCTTGCCACCGACTGTCGATATTCAACGGGGATACTAGATTTTCGACAAAAATAACCCGGCTTTGATGAGGCCGGGTTATCTTGAAGCGTGATGCGATGAAGCGCACCTGTACTCTTAGAATTTCGTGGTTACGCCAAGGAAGAATGTACGGCCATTTTCCACAAAATTGGATTCGCTCTTTGGCTGCGTATCGAAGATGTTATTGATGCCGGCTTTGAAGTCGACATTCTCATTGAAGCTGTATCTGGTCGAAATATTGGCAACAGCGTAAGGCTCGACGTTCTGAGCGATGAGCGTTTCAGGTGTTGTGACATAATCGACCTGTTTTCCGTAATAGTCACCTGAGAGTGTGAAGCTCAAATTCTCACGGGCCTGCCAAACCAGTTCCGTATGGACGGACATTTCCGGATCCGCAGACAATGGCAGGTTAGTTTCGAGATTCTTCGATTCAAACAGCCAGGTAAACGAGTTTGTCCAGGTCAAAGTGTCGTGTAATGGAATGGAGAAGTTACCTTCCAACCCCTGTGATCTGGCACGGTCAACATTGATCTGTTGAACGTATTTCGTGCCGCCGGCAGTGATTAGGGAAGCTACGCGGGCAGAGGTAATTTTGTCTTCAATTTCATTGAAGAAATAATTCAGGCCTGCCTGCAATCCAGCGGAGTTTTCGTAGAAAAGACCGCCTTCGAAACTGTTGCTGGTTTCCGGTTTGAGGTCTGGATTACCGACCATTTCGCAAGGGCCGCCGACAGCACCGCAGCCACGGCCGCGGGATGTTTGCACCCAATTCGGATTGAGCTGGCGAAGATCAGGCGCTTTGAAAGCCTGAGCCCAACCGGTTTTGAACGTCAAATCCGGAGTGACATCCCAGGTGATGTAGGCACGTGGAGAAAGATGACTGCCAAACATGTCGTGGTAGTCATAACGCAGACCGGTTGTCAGATGGACAGTTTCGATGATGTCGAGCTTGTTTTCGGCAAACAGCGCAGCTGTCCAGTTGTCGGTTTGTGGAGAACCACTTGTGCCGGTTACGGTATTGGCCTTGCCAAGATTTTCCGGATCGTCCAGTTCTTCGTAGCGGAATTCGCTGCCAATCGTCAGGCCATCCGTCCAGAAGTAATCCAGCGGCATGGCAAACTTGCCGTCCAGCGTGTAGCTGCGAACGGTGATGCTGTTGCCGAGAACATCGCCCAAACGATCGGTGATGGTGTGTTTGTTTTCGGCATTTTCCATAAAGCCTGTGACTGTGGAGGTACCAAAGTCCCACTCGCCGACATGGCGAAGCGAAACTGAGGTTCGCTCAATTGTTGTCGGTGTGTCGGCCTCGCCCGGTTCAAGATACGGGATGTAACGCTCACGTCCAAAACCCGCTTCGAGATCAATAACTTGATCGGCTGATGGCGTCCATGTCAAACGACCTGTCAGGTCGAAATCACGTGTGCCGCGTGGTGTCTCCACACCGCCGCCCAAGCTTTCATCAGCTTCTTTTTGTTTACTGACATTGCCAAATGCGCTGAAGGACAGAACATCAGGGATGATCGGACCACTGACGTAACCGCTGAGTTTCTGTTTGGAGCCGGTCAGGGCATTGCTGGGCAACAGCGTTTCTGCGGTCACCGATCCACGCCAGCGATCACTGTTTTTCTTGGTGATGATATTGACGACACCGCCCAATGCATCGGAGCCATAAAGTGTCGACATCGGGCCGCGCACGACTTCAATACGTTCGATTGCATCGATCGGCACCCAATCAAGATCGCCGTTATATTTGCGCATTGTCGTCAGGCCGGCGTTTACGCGCTTGCCGTCTATGAGGATGAGTGTGTAGCTGGAGCCGAGGCCACGTATACTGACACCGCGTGTGCCATTACTGCCAAATCCGACATTAACGCCCGGCTGAGTGCGGATTGCCTCGGAAATATCAGTGACGGCTCTTCGTTCAAATGTATCAGAGTTGATAACCGATACACTGGCCGGTGCGTTGCGCAAATCGGTTGCGACCGACGAGGCTGTCACGACAATCTGTTGAAGCATAAGTGCTTCTTCATCTGTGGCTGTGTCAGCTGACTGTTGCGCGTAAGCGTTTTGAGCAATGAAAATGGCTGTACTCGCGAGGCACGCCAAGGCAATTCGGTGCTTTCCGGCTTTCAGGTTTTGGCTTGGATGCTGGCGTTTTTTTGCGCGCAACATCGTCCCCTGCCCGTCCCCTCGACGGTCAGCGATCAACTTCATGTGACACTCCAGACAATTAACTTGAGTAATGGTATCCACATAATTAACGGCTCTGGTAAGAGCAACCTTGTTGTTTTCGAATGATTCCAAATTTGAATATGAGGAAGTTACAGGGCAGAACGGAGATGTCGTGACAGGGGAAAAAAAGCGACGCGGGGGCGTTGATCAGGCACAAGATCGATCAGGACAGTTGCGTCTTTTGATCGTGCTGGACACTCTTTTGCGAGAGGGGAGCGTCAGCCGCGCTGCGGCAAGCATGGGTATACAGCCACCTGCAATGAGCAGAATGCTCGGCCAACTTCGGGAAATTTATGGCGATCCACTATTCCACCGAACGGCCCGAGGGTTGGTGCCGACGCCACTTGCAGATTCCCTGCGGGTTCGTGTTCGGGCACTTGCGGCAGAAACGGATCGATTGTTAGCGCCGCAAAAAGAGACTGTCTCCTCCTCCAGGCCGGGTGAAACCGGTTGGAGCGGCCCTGCCCTGTTGGATGCACCACCGCTTGCGGTTCGACCCTCGATGCTTCTGGATGGACAGCCATCACCGGAGCACATCGCCGATAAATTGTCCCGGATAGGGGATAACGCGCCGCCGATGCAGAGACTTGCGAAATATATCGCTCTGTCCGGCGCAGGCGTAGGTCGCAGCCGCTCGCTCAACCAGGAAGAAGCGCAAGACGCCTTGTCCATCATTCTCGACGGCGAGGCAGATCCGATCCAGATTGGTGCTTTGTTGGCGACAATGCAGTTCCGCGGTGCAACGACATCGGAATTTGCAGGTTTTGTCACGGCACTTCGTGCTCATCTCAAGGTATCGGATGTCGGGACCACGACGGCCGATCTTGATTGGCCGGTATATTTATCACCGAAGTTACGCACCTCTCCCTGGTTCATGCATGCCGTGCGACTGGTTAATATGGCTGGTTACCGCGTGGCAATGCACGGTTCTGCCGGCGGTGGTCAGGACGAAGCAAAATTTGTTATCGCTGCGAAGATGTCGGGCATTCCCGTTTGCGCATCGATCAAAGATGCAAAAAATGCGCTGAAGACGGCTGCGAGCGTCTTTATTCCAATGGAAACCCTCGACGCACAAATTACCCGGCTTATCGGTCTGTATCCGTTGATGGAAATGCGCTCGCCGCTCAATACGATTCTGCAGTTGATCAATCCCTTGGGTGCAAAGGCCAGCATCATGGGTGCGTCGGGATCTGCGCGACGGGATCTACACCGCGATATTGCGATGTTGCTGGGTGTGCAGCAACTGTCCATCATCGGCAATATCAGGGATATTCCGGAATTTGGCCCGTTCAGAACGACGACAATCTATCGTTTGCTGGATGGTGCATCCTATGATTTTTCTATTCCGGGCATGAAGCAGCCAGGTGCAGAACCGGACACGTTGATGACGATGCGGGAATACTGGTTTGCGGTTTGGACAGGTGCGGCGCGTGATGAACGCATGGAAATGGTGATTTGCGCGACGGCCGCCATGGCGCTGATGACGATTGAATGTGCATCGGCGGATAGTTTTCTGGAATACTATCAACGTGCGTTGAGACTATGGAAGGACCGTCTGGTGGCGGCTGCGTAACCATGGTCATGAGTATGACAGCACCTTCAAAATCCGCAATATGATGCAACAGCTGTAAAGTGGCCGCGTTAAAAACCAGCGTCTGAAATGTATTCTGGAAATATGGATTGAAAGATTGGCGGGATATTGAAGGTGCCGTTAACGCCATGATCTAAAAAGATAAATCCCGTTTCTTCGATCATGGTGTGGCCTTATGTTGTGGCACTTTTTAGCTCAAAAAATGCCACAACAAATATCGACCTGATGTCAAATTACCGGATAGAGGGACCAGAAAAACAGTTCGTGTTCCTGCTCCACATCCTTACGAGATGCCTCGTCGCGCGCAGTGCGTGCCGCAGTTTTTTCACTGCCCGTTTCTGACTTGTTCTCGGGCATTCTGCGGCCGAGACCGAAGAGGTCAAAGGAAAGCATGTTCATACCTGCTACCATTTACGTATCTCCTGTCTAATCGTTTACGTCCCGTTAAGTGTGCTTTGTTGCCACTTTTTCGTCAAGATTGGTCAGGCAATCAATTTTCTATTTTTTCTGTAGACTATAGCAAGAATGTTTACTGATGGAACGCGAGAGAAAATGCGGGCTTAATGTGGGTCTTCGTAGGTTTTTGCCAGAGCTGAGTGGGCAGAGATCGCGTCACGTGCGACATCAAAATGTTTGAGTAGGGAGATATAGGCATCGATATTGGCGGTGACTGCGTCTCGAGAGGCGCGATGTCCCGTGTGGTTGAAGCGGACAAGTCGTTCCGCGCCAAGACCTACACCCGATGTGAGATCAGATCCTGCACCCCATGATCGAGCTGCGAAGTCATTCAACGCGATTTTTTCTGGTAATATGACGGTTGTCACAAGCGCGGATGCCTGGTCTTTTTCTACCCATAGTGTGGCGCCCAAGGCTTGCAATGCACTGCGGGTGGCGCTTGCCGCGTGCTTATGGCGCGCCACAATGTCGGCAATTCCCTCTTGCTCCACACGCTGCAAAGCTGCTCTCAAGGCATAGAATTCCAGTGGCGCCGGTGTGCCAGGGAGTGCACCTCTCCCTTTCTCAAGCCATTGTTTTTTCTGGTCAATCAGCGACAACATGGACTCGCGTGGGGGATTATCATGATCAAGAAATGCCCATGCCGCTTTGCTAATCGAGATCGCAGATAGTCCGGCTGGACCTGCCAAAGATTTTTGCGGGCCAATGACGGCGATGTCTATGCCCAGCCTGTCGACCTCCAATGCGTGGCCGCCGACGGAAGCAACGGCATCCACCACGGTGACAATGCCGCGTTTTTTTGCAAGGGCAACGATCTCCTCCAATGGATTGAGAATGCCACTGGCCGATTCCGCATGCACCACTGCAAGGATTTGGATGTCAGGTTCTGCATCAAGGGCGGCTTCGACAGCTTCGATTGTGATCGGTTTGGCTGGGGCAGCCTGCAAGTTGGTCACTTGCACGCCGCCGCGCGACAGCCAGCCGCCGAACCAGCTGCCATAGGGGCTAGTGACGATGTTGAGTGCGGTGAGATCTGGTCGTGCCAGACTGGTCGCAACGGCTTCAAGTGCCAGCACCGCTTCTGCCTGAATTAGGAGAACATCGTTTCGAGTGCCAAGTATCGCTGCCAGCTGGTCCGCCAATGGCGCATAGGCATCGGCCGGGAAAGGGGGTGTGTCGAGCAGGAAAGTCCAGTCACGGTTCGGCATTGTGGATGTCCTCATGCAATATATTAAGCCGCGGAACGGCCTCAATCAGTTGTTTGGCGGCGGCAGATTGCGGTGCGGCAATGACTTTGCCGGTAACACCGCTTTCAACGATATGCCCTTTTTCTATCACCGCAATGCGATGGCAGACAGCCCGAATAACGGCAAGATCGTGTGATACAAAGATGCAGGCGATGCCGGTATCACGCTGAATTTCAACAAGAAGTTCTAAAATTCTGCTGCGAACGGAGACATCAAGCGCAGAGACGGCTTCATCCATCACCAGTAAATCGGGGCGTAGTGACAGGGCCCGGGCGATCGCAACACGTTGGCGTTGCCCACCTGATAGAGCCATGATCGGGCGTACGGCGTAACTGGCTGGTAGACCCACACGTTCCAGCAATCGGTGAATTTCACGCTCACGTCCCGTGGCTGGCACAATATTGTGGATGCGCAACGGATCGCCAATCGCACTTGTGACCGTTGCGTGTGGATTGAAGGCCCCTACAGTGTCCTGAAACACCATCTGCATGTGCTTGCGCTGTTTTCGAAGCGCTGCCTGCGGCAGAGCCAGCCAGTCCTGTCCTTGAAAACGAATAGACCCGCTATCCGGTGGAACAAGCCGCATTAAGATACGGGCTAGTGTCGATTTTCCGCAACCTGAAGCGCCGGCAAGACCCAACGTTTCGCCTTTTTCGACGCTGAAGGTGATATTGGACAGTGCCGTCACCTGGCGTGGTCCGCCGTCATAGGTTTTTGACAGTCCTGTTACCTGCAGCAGTGGTTCGGTCATTGTCGGGGCTCCAGCACCAGCGGTGGCGTGGAAAGATCAATATGCGCGGAAATCAGTTCGCGCGTGTAGGGATCTTCGGGAGAGTTTATGACCTCACTCGCCCTGCCCTGCTCTACAAGCCGTCCGGATTGCAAAACAGCAATGCGGTCCGCCAGACTGCTGGCCAAAGCGATGTCGTGAGTGATGAAGATCAGCGTCATGCCTTCCTCTTGCACCAGACCATCGAGCAGTCGGGCAATTGCCGCCTGAGTGACGCTATCAAGCGCACTTGTGGCCTCGTCGGCTATCAATATGGATGGCTGTGCCGCAATGGCTGCTGCAATTGCTACACGTTGTTTCTGGCCACCTGAGAGCTGATGTGGATAGGCATTCACCAAGCGCTGAGGTTCCGGCAATTGAACCCGTTCCAGCAGGTCCACAGCCTGTCTCAACGCCTGTCGATAGGAGATATCGAGATGCTGATGTGCAGTTTCGGCGACTTGCTCGCCTATTTTCAGCACAGGATTGAGGCTACTTCCAGGATCTTGAAAAACATATGCCAGTTCACGACCGGCTTGTGGGCGGGCTTTTATGCGCTTTCCATGCAGGGCCCAATCAATTGAGCCGCTCGATTTAGCGCCCTGCGGTAAAAGTCCCGCGAGAGATCTGGCCAGTGTCGTTTTGCCAGAACCGCTTTCACCGATGATTGCCAGTCTCTCTCTTGCATAGATCTCAAGGTTAATATCTGTCAATGCCGGAGTTCGTTGTTTGGGGTAGGTTATGCCGAGATTTTGGATATGGCACAGTGGAAGCGTCATTGGTCCCCTCCCCTGTCGCTTTTCGACAAAGCCTGATTGATACCTTCGCCCAGAAGATAAACACCCAGCACCAGTGTCAGCAAACCAAGGCCCGGTATGATGGAGAGCGATGGTGCTGAGCGAAGCACATTACGTCCCTCGGCAATCATCGATCCCCAGGTGACGATGTTCGGGTCTCCCAGTCCCAGAAACGACAAAGCGGCTTCTGTCAGCACGGCTGCTGCGACGATGATGGCAGCCAGTGCCAGAACCGGTGGCAGGGCATTGGGCAATATCTGCCTGAAGGCGATTTCAAGCGGGTGCATGCCGATCGTGCGGGCAGAGGCGACGTAATCGCTTTCACGAATGGACAACACCTGTGCGCGCGTCAAACGGGCGGGATCAGCCCATGCGCCGAGTGCAATTGCGATGACCACAATTGGCATGGAGGTACCGATGGTACTGACGAAGGCAAGTGCCATGAGAAAGCTGGGCACGATTTGAAAGGCGTCAGTGACACGCATCAGTGCCTCATCAATCAGGCCACTGGCGAAACCGGCAAGGGTGCCAATGATCGTACCGAGGGTTATTGCGGCGATAGCTGCGGCCAGTCCGACGGCGAGTGACGCACGTGTGCCATGTACCAGCCCGGCCAGAACATCGCGGCCCAGCCTGTCGGTTCCGAGCGGAAAGCTCATGTCAGTGAACGGCGGAATGAGTGGCGCACCGGCAATCGACAGAGGATCGGCAGGAAAAAGATAGGGCGCAGCCAGCGCAATCGCGCTCAGTGCGAGCAGGATGATCACGCCGGCCAGTCCCGATGCGGAAGCCATGAGAAAACTGAGCTGTTTCATGTGCCGGTGGTCCCTGCCCCGACGCGCGGATCAAGCGTGGCATAGAGGATGTCGACAAGCAGGTTGACGACAATCACGAACACGGCGCTGACAAGAATGATGCCCATCAACAATGGCGTATCTCGTCCCGACACAGCTTCCTGCGCTAGACGTCCAAACCCCGGTATGGCAAATACGCTTTCAATCACTACGCTGCCCCCCAGCATCGCCGCTGACTGCAAACCAAGCACCGTGACGAGTGGTAACAGGGCATTGCGTGCGACATGGCGTAGAACGATCCTGCTGCGTGAAAGTCCCTTCGAGCGGGCAAACAGTACGAAGTCGAGTTTCCAGATGCCGGCCATGGAGGTGCGCATGACACGCAGGAAAAGTGCCAGATAGATCAGACCGAGACTGGTAACCGGCAAGACGAGATGTCTGGCGATGTCCAGTGCCCTCGCCCATCCCTGTTTGCCCGACGCGATGGTTTCAATACCGGATGTCGGAAACCAGCGAAGCTGAACCGCGAATATAATGGCAAGCACCAGGCCGAGCCAGAAACCCGGCATGGCGTAAAGTGCCAGTGAAGAGACCGACAGGAACCGATCACGCACACTTCCCGGTTTCGCCCCGGCAACAATGCCAAGCGCTGAGCCCAATGCGAAAGAAATGGCTGTGGCGCTTCCCATGAGTAGTAGCGTATTCGGCAGCCGTTCGAGTATGAGCGCAAGCACGGGGCGATCGAAGGACAGAGACCAGCCAAGGTCTAAACGCGCTATGGAGCCAACGTAGAGCCAAAGACGGGCAAGCATGGATTGGTCCAGGCCGTATTGCGCCCGCAGTGTCTGCACAAGGTTCGCATCGCCGCCACCAATCGAGGTTAGATAGGCATCAACGGCGTCTCCCGAGGCGTTTTCAAGCAAAACAAAAGTAAACAGCAAAACGATCAGCAGGACCGGAATGGCGCTGACGGCTCTTCGTTTCACTAATGTCATGGACCGGCGCATAGCTGATATCCCCGACTATCGATATTCTTGCGAGCGCAGCCAATCAGTATTCGGAAGCATTGACCAGCCTGTTGTGAAAATTTGTCATCCCGAACTTCGGCCGGTGGTAAAGCCACGGCGATAATTGCTGAACTCGAAAACGTCGATACTGCAAAGTGCAGCAGATTTTTATGGAGGCCGACTGTTGTTGAAGTTAGGGTTTGGGAGAGTTGTCACCCTGCCAAACCCTGTCAGGTGTCAGGAAACCAGTTCCGTATCTGCCCAGTTCGAAACCGCCCAGCGTGGGTTGCTTGCCACATTCTGCACGGTATCGCGGGCAACGGTGATGAAGCCCCACTCAGCAACATTGATGAGAGGCAGATCCTCGGTGACCTTTTTTTGGAACTCCTTGTAGAGTTCCGTACGGGTCTCTGTATTGACCGCCTCGGCAGCCTTGTCGATCAGCGCATCCAGATCCTTGTTTTCATAGCCACCCTGATTGGAGAAGCCGACACCAGCCGGTGTGCCTGATTTGACGAGAATGGTGGTGGAGATGGCCGGGTCTCCACGGAACACAGGTGGAGCAATCGCCAGATCAAATGCATGATCGGTGTAGACTGCCTTCTGATGTGCGGCGGAATCATTGTTGACCAGCTCGGCATCAATGCCGACTTCCGCCAAAGCCTGCCGCAGATAGGCACCAAACTGTTTGGTTTCATTAAAATAAGGTGCCGGCAGTAGCTTCAGCGAGAAGCGATTACCGCCCTCCCCGCGCTTGTAACCAGCCTCATCAAGAAGGGCGTTGGCCTTAGCAACATCGAAATCATAGGTCTCCACGTCGTCCGTGTAGAACTCAGGCGCATTCTTGGGTACAGGGCCGCTCGAGGCCGTTGCATAACCAAGGAAGATGGTGTCGACCACGAACTTCTTGTCGATAGCATGCGCAATCGCTTGGCGCACCTTAAGGTCGGCCAACTCCTTGCGGCGGTGATTGATTTCGACGACCAGCTGGTAGGTGAGCGCTTCGTAACCGTCGGCAATCACCTTTATGCCCGGCACCTTGGAGATGCGCGACAAGTCTGCCAGCGGAACCGCCGAGAAGGCCGCAAGGTGGATTTCTTCCGCCTCAAGCGTAGCACCCGCCCCTGCCCTGTCTGGCAGAATGCGGTAGATGATTTCCTGCAGCTTCGGTTGGCCGGCATTCCAGTATTTTTCATTGCGTGTCAGACGGTAATACTCACCTGGTTTATATTCCGCAAACACGAATGGGCCCGTACCAACCAGCTTGTTGTTGGCCGGATTGGTGGCAATGTCGGTGCCTTCATAGACATGTTTTGGCAGGACGCTGGTGACGACCGGAAGCGCGTTACGGATAAGCTGGAATGGTGTTGGCTTTGAGAACCGGAAGATTGCGGTATGGGCATCCGGTGTGTCGACGGTTTCGAGATGCGCGAAAACCAGACGGCCGAGGTTCTGCAATGTCTTCCAGACGGACAGCGCCGAGAAAGCAACGTCAGCCGAAGTGAAGGGTTTGCCATCGTGCCAAGTGACGCCCTCACGCAGTTTGAACGTGGCGCTCAGGCCATCTTCAGACCCCTGCCATTCCACGGCAAGACGCGGTGCAAGCCCATCCTTACCATCAAAGGAGGCTTCGGCCAGCGGCTCGATGACCTTGCTGGAAATAAAGAACACGCCGTTTGACGCGACGATCGCAGGATTGAGGTTTTTAGGTTCGGAGTCGGCGGCGACAATCAGACGTCCGGAGGCTGCTTCCTGCGCAAAGCCCCTGCCCGCAAGTGTGGTCGCAGCGGCCAGCAGAATGCTGCTTTTCAAGAGCAGACGTCGGGACAGTGAGGATGAGAAAGACATGATTTCACTCCGATAGATGAGATGCTTCGCGGGCCGCAATGCAGCATCTTATGCCTGCGGTGAGAGGAGTGTCCATCTTAAAGGGACGATAAGACAGCAATTGCATTTCAGCTTTTTTGAGATGCAGAGCAATTTAGATGCAATGTGTGGTTTTGGATGAAATGCTATTCTGCGAACCCTGTGACGCTATCAAACCGCATGAAAACACTTGCACGCTTTCCGCTCCTATTTCATGGTCTGTCGCCAGATAAGACGGCCCCTGCCCGATAACGATTTTGCAAGACGCTCAAGGACATTCCATGCCATCCGCCGATAACAAACCTGTATTCAACTCTCTTGTCGCTGAGTTGTCGCCACCACCTGTTCCCTTCGTTTTTGCCTGGGCACGGGCTTACGATGGCGCACGCGGACCGATGATCGACCTGTCTCAGGCCGTACCGGGTTATGCGCCGCATGACGATATTCTGCGTTGGCTGGGTGAGGCGGCATCCTCAAAACAATATTGCGGATACGGTCCGATTGAGGGTGAGACCGAGTTGCGGGATGTCTATGCGCAGCACGTGTCAGAGCTTTATGGTGCGAGTGTTGGCATCGACAATATCCACATCACGTCGGGCTGCAATCAGGCCTTCATGTGTGCGGCAATGGCTGTGGCCAAGGCTGGTGACAGTGTAGCACTCACGGATCCGTTTTATTTCAATCAGGATACGACGCTTGCCATGCTCGGCATCAACCGGGTGCTTGTATCCTGCGATCCCAATAATGCGTTTTTGCCAGATGTCGCTGACGTCAAAAGAGTGCTGGAAACCGGTGTGAAGGCTCTCGCTTTGGTGACGCCAAACAATCCGACCGGTTCGGTTTATCCGCCTGAATTGTTGCTGGAGATTTTCCACGCCTGCCGCGAAAAAGGCGTCTGGCTCATCCTCGACGAGACCTACCGTGACTTCCTTCCCGGCCAGACGCCGCGTCCACACACATTGATGAATGTCGAGGGATGGCAGGATAATCTCATCATGCTGTACAGCTTCTCGAAGTCCTTCTGCGTGCCCGGGCATCGACTTGGCGCGATAACAGCGGGCCCACAGGCTGTGACCGAGATCGCCAAGATCATGGACAATCTGCAGATCTGTGCAGCGCGTGCACCGCAGGCCGCCGTTGCAAAGGCTATTCCCGCTTTGGCCGATTGGCGCGATGACAATCGGCTCGAGATTGAAAGACGGGCCGATGCACTGCGTCAGGTCATGCCGAAGATCAGTGGTTGGGACCTGGTTTCTGTTGGTGCTTACTTTGCGTTCATCCGCCATCCGTTCCGTGGCGTTTCGTCTGCAGCAGTCTCGGAGCAGCTGGCGAAAAGGGCAGGGGTGGTGTGTTTGCCGGGCGTCTATTTTGGTGAGGGCCAAGAGGACTATTTGCGCTTCGCTTTCGCCAATGCCGATGTTGAAACCATTGCCAAGCTGGAGAGCCGTCTCTCTGGATTTACGCTAGCATAAGCTGCTGAAGACCAAGACATCCCGCGAGTTGACAGCTGTCAACTCAGTCAACAAAACCGCAGAATCCCAGATTTTGCGGTTGTTATTTTGTCCTTATGAAATGGGATAGTTTGTGCCCTTATGCCACATTTAGACCACGTAAGTGGTGGTTGGCGGGCCGTCGATAAAGTTAAATGACTGAAATGCTTTCATATTATTCGGTTGACAGCTGTCAACCAGTGCTGAGTTTCGTGCCAAATTTCAGATGTTTTGGGTCGCGGAGTGCTTGACGGGAATCACTGAATCCGTCATCCTGTTACGGAAATTCGCAAAAATTTGAGTATTTGTCGTAACTGGACCAGATTTCTGTAAATCTCGGTATGGTTCGTCAGCTTGAGATAGTTGTCCTGGTCCTCCTTCTGGCGCTCAAGGAATGATTTCACCGCTGTCGAACCCACAGTCCTCATACTCGCCAGTCAGGAGATAGAACCCATGGTGTCTGTAGTGCAGGCGACCGATGAAAAGCCACAGGGCACGCCGAGCATCGTGGCAGATGCCGCGATTGCGGCGGACGCGCGTGCGCTGTCCGAGCAATTGAAGGCGATGCGTGAACGCCTGTATCCACCGATGGCACAGAAGACACTGCGCCAGTTTTCCTCAGGTGAGGCTGCAAAGCTCATCGGTGTTTCGGATGGCTACTTGCGCCAATTGTCGCTGGCGGGCGAGGGGCCACAACCGGAAACCGGGACCGGCGGCCGACGTTTCTATACGTTGAACGACATCAATGCACTGCGCCATCACCTCGCTGAACAGGCTTTGGCGAAAGGCAACACTGCGAAGGCACGCAGTTATCTGCCGCAGCGTGATCTGTCGCGCGGCGAACACATGCAGGTCATCTCGGTGACCAACTTCAAGGGCGGCTCTGGCAAGACCACTTCAGCTGTTCATCTGGCGCAATATCTGGCGCTGACCGGTCACCGGGTTCTCGCCATCGACCTCGATCCGCAGGCATCATTGTCGGCGATGTTCGGTTATCAGCCGGAGCTGGATCTGACCGGCAATGATACGCTGTACGGCGCTATTCGTTATGACGATCAGGCCCGCCCACTCTCGCAGATCATCCGCGGCACATATTTCCCGGGGCTTGATCTGGTCCCTGGAAATATCGAACTGCAGGAATTCGAGCACGAGACGCCACAGGCGCTGACACGCCGCCACAGCGGCATAGACAGCGGGCCGCTGTTCTTTGCCCGTATACAGGCCGCTCTGGCCAGCGTGGAGCTGAATTACGACGTGGTGGTCATCGATTGCCCGCCGCAGCTCGGATATCTCACCCTGTCAGCGCTGTGCGCCTCCACATCCGTTATCGTTACCGTCCATCCGCAGATGCTGGATGTGGCATCGATGAACCAGTTTCTGTTCATGACCTCGGATTTGCTGGGCGTGGTGCGTGAGGCTGGCGGGGAGTTAAACTTCGACTTCCTCCGCTATCTCGTTACCCGTTTTGAACCGAACGATGGACCGCAAACACAGATTGTCGGCTTCATGCGTTCGCTGTTTGGGGATCGGGTTCTGACCGCGCCGATGCTGAAATCCACAGCTGTTTCCGATGCAGGCCTGACCAAGCAGACACTGTATGAAGTGGGCCGCGAAAACTTTACCCGCACCACCTACGACCGCGCGCAGGAAGCGATGAATGCGGTCAATGCGGAAATTGAGAAACTCGTTCACGACGCATGGGGCCGATAGGAGGCTGACGAAGATGGTTGGAAACTCCCGTAAAACCGAACTCAAGGCTTTGTTTGGCGGCTCTCTGCCTGTTACGACAACACCGGCTGTTGCGCCGGAAGTCAAACCTGCCAGCCCCGCACCAGTGGCTCCGGTCAGCAATACAGAGACAAATGCACCGGCGCGCAGCGCCTCTGGTGCAGTTCGTGCCATGGGCCTGTCGCTTGGTTCAATGACCCGTGAAGCCGAAGAGGCGAGGGCGCTGCGCCAGGCCATGAGCGACGGCGAGCACGTTCTGGCCGTTGATCCAGCGCAGATCGATGCCTCATTCGTCGAGGACCGTCTGAGTGTGGCGGGTGTAGATGATGAAGACTTTGCGGTGCTGCTGGAAAGTATCCGCGAAAGTGGCCAGCAGGTGCCGGTTCTCCTGCGTCCGCATCCGGAAAAACAAGGTCGTTACCAGACGGCCTATGGTCACCGTCGTATTCGTGCGGCGCTTAAACTGGGGCAGCCGGTCAAGGCAATCATTCGCTCTTTGAGCGATGATGAGCTGGTTTTGGCGCAGGGTAAGGAAAATGCCGAACGCCGTAATCTTTCCTTCATCGAGAGAGCAATTTTTGCCAGAAACCTCGCGGAGCGCGGGTTTGATCGTAAGGTGATCGGTGACGCGCTTTCGGTTCAGAAAAGCGAGCTCTCCCGCCTCATGCAGGTGGTGGAAAAAGTGCCAGCCCGGTTCATCACTATTATCGGGGCTGCTCCGAAGGCCGGCCGTGATCGTTGGATGAAGTTGGGTGAGATGCTGCAGAGTGATACCGCTCAGGGCAACGCCATGGACGAGATCGGCACAGATCGTTTCGGCACATCGCAAAGCGACCAGCGGTTTGAATTGCTGTTCAAACGACTTTCGGCCCGCCCGCCTGCCAAACAGAAAACCCAGCGTCCACGTGAACTCCGCGACGGTAAGGGGAAGGTGTTTGCGACACTGCGCGTCGATGGCAAAGCGCCGCGGATCGACTTTGTCGGAAAAATTGATCCGGAATTTATCGAGAAGGTCGTCGATCTGCTGTCGCGGGAATACACGGCGCATACTGCTAAGCGCTGATCGGAACAGGCCAGAGCACATCTGCGTGTGTTCAATATGTTGCGCTCTGGCTTTTACACCGATGACACTGGATTCTCGCAGGCTGGAACTGGGATTGAACCAGCCATTTCGGATGGATTTGGACGTTGAGCTTCGCAATCGAAGCAAAAGCCGCTATTTTTGCCGATTAAGAACCTGACGACGGGGCGTGCGGTTTTGGGTGTAGATCAGCATCAAACTCCACATAGCTCTCCGTGCCACAGCTATGCTTGTTGGACAGAATCTGTCCCTGCTTTCACACTCAACGTCCAAAACCGATTGCGTTGTGTTACGCAACGACTGAGAAAGTTACGCCCTCGGCGGCTAGGCAATTGCTGTAGTGTTCGATCGACGCGACTTGATCGATATGCCATACGCCGGGCGCGATGGGTGTGTCAGTAAGTAACTGCACGGTGTTTGCAGCGACCAACGCAGTGATCGCCGCTTCCTCTCTTCCTTCCAGTGACATGGTGGCCGTGGCCTCGCGGCCACTACGTGAGCCCGTCACCACCACTGAAAGAGCCGTGCGATCAGAACCGAGCCTGATGTGCATCATGCTCTTGCTGACCAGGCGGCGGAGAAACGCGATCTTTGTCATGACTGGCAGCAGGTGGAATAAAATCCGACTTAGAGTCGCGCTATCAAAGGTCAGCAATGTTCTAACCTTGCCGATACCGCGTGTGCGGCGAAGCACGTGTTGATCTGCGAAGTTGAATTCCATTGCCGGGTGCGGGCGGTCATTTTTACCGAAATGCAGTTTTTCAATGGGTGCGCGTTTGAAATTCTGAAGTGTCCAGTCGATGGCAGCTGGTCCGTGCGTGTCACCAAGGCCGAGCAAGATACCGATACGCGCATCCGTCGCGTCATCCAGTTTCTCGGCACAGGCCTTGACCAGCAGATTGGTGAGGCCCGGCGCGAGACCGACGGACAGAAGCGCCGTTCCGCCTGATGCCCTGGCGAGTTGGGCTAGCTGCTCGACGTCTCTGAAAAACGTATCGTCGGCAGTAATGTCGATATAGCGCAAGCCCTTCGTCAGAACATGTTCGATGAAGCCGGTGTCGGTTTGGTCAATGCAGACAACAACCGTCTTAATTGCGGCAAGTGCTTTGCTCCAGGTTTGTGGATCGCGCACATCAAGCTGTGTTGCTTTGCATCCCAAACGCGTGGCCATGGCATTGGCTTTGTTTTCATCACGGCCGGCGATGCAGACCTCATAGTGACCGGCTTTCTTTAGACGGCGAGCGATCTGGCTGCCGACATGGCCATATCCGCCGACGATCATGACGCCCGGTCGGATTGTTGTGTTATCACCCATTAGTGTCGCGCCTTTGCATGTCAGGCCGAAAAATTTATGTTCCGGCGAATCGATTGGTCCGATGGCAGATAAAGCAGATGGCAACTGAACTATCCAAATGGGAAGAACAGGGACTGCGAGGTGAGGCAGTGGGCACGAAACAGGCACCCCGCCATGTGTCGCAATGCCCGGTTGAGGATTGGCTGACGTTTCTCGGACACCGCTGGAGTGCGTTGATCCTCTGGCGTCTCTCCGATCGTGAATTCGGTTTTTCAGAACTCATGGAGACGCTGCCGAAGATTAGCCCGAAAGTCCTGACGGAGCGGCTCGAAGGTTTTGTCGAAAGGGGATTGGTAACCCGGTCCTCCACATCGACCTTTCCCCGCCGGACAACTTATACCCTGACCGATGCAGGACGGGAGATTACGCAGATGCTATCGCGGCTTTACGAGTGGGCGCGCTGAGAAGCCTTTCACGGGCCGTATTTTTCTAGATCGAAAAACTGTTGTTTGGGAACACACATGAAGGGCAAATATTGATGCGGCTTTTGGCATCGGCGGAGCGCTTGCTTTGGTTCTTGCATAAGAGGGATGGGACTCAATGACGACGAGTTGGCCCGTCTCGTTTCGCAATCTCCTGGAGCGATGCAGACAGACACACTGACATCACAATATCCCGTAACTAACGGACGACCTTGAGAAGACGGTCGAGCCGCTCCGCGAGCCTGACCTCCTGATGTTCAAGCCTTCCGTGCGTCTCACAAACTGCCATAACTAAATAACTGGAAATATTGGGATTTAATCTCTTTCCATGATTGTTTGTATGAATAAAGTAATACTTAATTTAAACTTTTCGCAAAATGTACAATTTGCAGGTTCCCGCTTTCAAGGCTGGAGCCGGTAGAACAATCGGATCACGCTCTTGCCCTGCATGATGCAGTTGCCAACAGCATTGCCGCTTGTCGCCCGATGAGTGGGCCCACCTACCTGCAATGTCTTATCATGTGCTCACAAACTGCCCCCGTAGGGCCGGTTTCGAGGCCGTCTGGCTTGAGGTCTATATGTCGTTTTTGAAAAATGCCAAGATACAAACAAAAGTCGTTTTTGTAATTGCTTTGATGAGTATCGTTTCGTTGTCTGGCCTGGGTTATGTCAGCCTGCAATATAAACACACTGATAATAATTATAGTGAGTTCATCGCCAATAACGGTGTTGCAGCGGTCTTGAACGCCAGAACCAGTGGTAACCTCAATGCCTTGGGCATGCAGGTTCTCCGTGCCACTCTCAATGAAGCTGGCAGCAGCGATTTTGAAAACGCCGTCAAGACGTTCCGTGCTGACAGCAAGCAGCTTGAAGAACGCCAGAACACGATCGTAAAGCTTATTCCATCGCGCGCCGATGCGGCGCGTGACATTCTTAACGGCGTTGCAGAGGTTCAGGCTGTCGGAGAACGCACTATTGCACTGATGCAGGCAGGACAAACTGCAGATGCTCAGAAGATGGCGCTGGAGCTCCTCAAGAAGCTGGGCGAAGTTTCGCCAAAAATCAGTGCCGGTAACGAGCAACTCATAGAGAGAATGGTCAAGGGTAGCGACGAGCTTACTGCAAATACCAACAGCACGATTTTCAAGAGCATTACTGGCATTGTCATCCTGTCCTGTCTGCTGATTGCGCTTGGCCTTTACGTCTCGTCGCGTGGCATCACGATGCCGATTGCCCGTCTTCGCGAACGGATGGCTTCGCTGGCAAATGGCGACACGGCCGCAGGCGTTGACGGCATGGACCGCAAGGATGAAGTTGGCCAGATGGCCGCTGCCGTACAGGTCTTCCGTGAAGGTGCCATTGAGCGCATTCGCCTTGAGAATGAAACGGAAGCCAATCGTTCGCTGTCTGAAAAAGAGCGAATTGAACGCGCCAAGCAGAAAGAACAGGAAGAGCGAGACGTGCAGTTTGCAGTCGATAATCTGGCCACAGCTCTTTCTAAGATCGCGCATGGCGATGTCACCTACAGGATTGCACAGCCTTTCGTTGGTAATCTTGACGGTATTCGTGGCGACTTCAACAAAGCTGCAGAACAGCTGCAGACGACGCTCAACCAGGTTGCCCAGAATGCGCGCGGTATCGATGCTGGCGCAAATGAAATCAAGTCCGCTGCTGATGACCTGGCCAGAAGAACAGAACAGCAGGCGGCTGCTGTTGAGCAGAGCGCTGCAGCACTAGAAGAAATCACGACGACGGTTCAGGACTCGACAAAACGTGCGCAGGAAGCAGGCCAGCTCGTCAGCCGCACAAAGGTCGGCGCCGAGAAGTCTGGCGAGGTTGTTCAGAAGGCCGTCGCGGCTATGGAACAGATCGCAAAATCTGCAGGTGAGATTTCCAACATCATCGGCGTCATCGACGAAATCGCCTTCCAGACCAATCTGTTGGCGCTGAACGCCGGTGTAGAAGCCGCGCGTGCCGGTGAAGCCGGTAAGGGTTTTGCGGTTGTTGCGCAGGAAGTGCGTGAACTTGCGCAGCGTTCTGCAGGTGCTGCAAAGGAAATCAAGAACCTCATCACAACCTCAAACAGCCAAGTACAGCAGGGCGTGCAACTGGTCGGCGAGACCGGCAATGCATTGTCGGTGATTGTTGCAGAAGTGCAGGAGATCAACCGCCACGTTGCTGCGATTGCAGAATCCTCGCAGGAACAGTCATCCGGTTTGCAGCAGATCAACACCGCTATTAACCAGATGGATCAGGACACGCAGAAAAACGCTGCGATGGTCGAAGAAAGCACCGCTGCAAGCCACGGACTTGCACGCGAGGCGCTGTCGCTCAACCAGCTGCTGTCCAGGTTCACGCTGTCTGACAATGGATATAGCTCTGCTTCTCCCAACGTTCGCCCGGCATCCCCGGTTGATCGGCCGGCTGCCTCTCCGGCGCGTGCGCTCGGTGGCAAAGTTCGGGCTGCATTTGCAGGCAATGCCGCGCTGAAGCCTTCTGCTGATAGCTGGGAAGAGTTTTGATAATTGTGCAACCCTAGCGGTTGACGAATCTTGATGACAACTCCACCCCATCCGGCGTGTCCGGGTGGGGTGGTTTTGTTTTAAGCCTGTGCGGTTTCATTTGCACGCGACCCATATCGGACCTTATGAGTTCGATATAACCGTCAGTTTGCCGTGCATAGGAAAGAATATTCTCGGCTTTGTCGGGTTTTGTGGTTTCGAAAAGACGAAAATGTCGATCATCGCCGTTATCCCGATAGATTTTTTCGACGTTTATGTTGCAGCGCAGCAAAAGGTAAGATTTTCTTATTGTTCTTCTCCTAGCATTTTGGCTTGGAACATAGCGACCAAATCTGGTCACCAGCGCGCATGATGTGCGCCGCCTTTTCAGGCGGTTTCCTTTTTTCTTCCTCACATGCCTGACGCCAAACGCTTAGTCCCTCTGCCCCGCACCGAGGTTTTTTCCGATGCTCCAAAATTTAAAAATCAAAATCAAATTTCTTATGGCGATCGCCATTCTCAGCCTCATTTCACTTGCTGGTCTGATGCACCTGACTTTGAAGTTTTCCGAGGCCAACACGGCCTATTTCGGCTTTCTCCAGCATGAAAGCCTTGGTGCAAACTACGGTCCCCGTGGCGCAGCAGGAACCTGGACCGCGACGACTTGGCTCACGCGTGCGCTGGCTCAAAATCCAGCATCGCCCGCCTTCAAGGACTTTTCCGAGCGTTTTACTAAGGAACTTGCTGGCGCGCGTGGGCGCCTTGCGCAGGTGGCAGACCTCGTGCCGTCTCGTAGAGAGGCGATGAACGAAATCCTCGTTCTGGTCGACAATTTGAAATCGATTGGTGATCAGGTGCTGAAAGCCCATGCGGAGGGGAACTCTGCAGAGGTTGAAAAACTTTCCGCGATGCTCGACAAAGCCGTGATTGACCTGTCACCGAAATTCGGTGCCAACAATGTCGTTATGGCCGAAGCTTTGACCAAAGGTGGCGAAGAACTATCGAATTCAGTGTCACAAACAATCCTTTACACGACTTGCGCCTTGTTGGCCGGCATCGCAATCGCGATTGCAACCAGCCTCGCCATTGCTCAAAAAGGTATCACCGCGCCGATGGCACGGTTGCGTGAACGCATGGCGTCTTTGGCCGCCGGTGATGTTCGTTCAGACATCGACGGCCTCGTACGAAAGGATGAAATCGGCCAAATGGCCGAAGCCGTTGCAGTCTTTCGTGATAATGCCCTTGAACGGGCCCGCCTTGAACTGCAAGCCGATGAAAACCGCAGTCTGTCGGAGAAGGAGCGCGTTGAACGGGAAGAACAGCGTGCCCGCGAAGCATCCGAGGTCAAGTTTGCCGTTGAAAACCTTGCTAAAGGCCTCAGCAATCTCGCCGACGGCAATGTCGTCTATCGCATCGAACAGCCTTTCACATCTGTGCTGGATGGAGTTCGCGGCGACTTCAATGCGTCAGCAAGCAAGTTGCAGCTGGCGCTGGAACAGGTTGCTGAGAATGCCAGCAGCATTGAGGCCGGTTCGTCTGAAATCAGATCTGCCGCCGACGATCTTGCCAAACGGACTGAACAGCAGGCCGCTTCCGTCGAAGAAACAGCTGCAGCCCTTGAACAGATCACAACGACCGTCAAAGATGCGGCCAGCCGTGCCCATGAAGCCGGGTTGCTGGTCAGCCGGACACGGGCCGGTGCTGAAAAGTCAGGCACCGTTGTACAAAATGCCGTTGCCGCCATGGAGCAGATCGAAAAGTCTTCGGGCGAGATCAGCAATATCATCGGCGTCATCGATGACATTGCTTTCCAGACCAACCTGTTGGCACTGAACGCAGGTGTTGAAGCAGCACGCGCTGGCGAAGCCGGCAAGGGCTTTGCTGTTGTTGCACAGGAAGTGCGCGAATTGGCGCAGCGTTCCGCAAACGCGGCCAAGGAAATCAAGGCTTTGATCAACAACTCAAACCAGCAGGTACAGAACGGGGTTGAACTTGTCGGCGCAACCGGTACAGCCTTGAAAACGATTGTCGCTGAGGTGCAGGAGATCAACCGCCACGTCAACGCAATCGTTGAATCGGCACAGGAACAGTCCTCCGGATTGCAGCAGATCAACACTGCGGTAAACCAGATGGATCAGGACACCCAGAAGAATGCGGCGATGGTAGAGGAATCCACCGCAGCCAGCCACGGCCTTGCCCGTGATGCTGCATCGCTGAATGCGCTTCTGGCGCAGTTCAAACTGTCTGGCCGTTCTCAATATGCTGCTGTTCGTCCAGCACAAGCGCGCGACGTTCCAGCGGCATCACCAGCACGTAATCTTGCACGCAAGGTGGCGTCAGCCTTCTCCGGCAATGCGGCACTCAGCACGGCGTCCGATAGCTGGGAAGAGTTTTGATCTTCCCATGAGATAGGTAATGCTTTGAAAGAACTGCATCCCCGTCACTGCGTGTTACGAAATGATGGGGATGCACAGCTGCGACATTCGCTTTTCCAGCATCGTGTGCGGAGGCCGGTACCACATGCAATTCGATGACGAAAATTTTATTCATCATTCCAAAAAAATGCCACCAATCATGAAGCATCAGCTGTGGCTGAACGAACCGCGATTCATGCAGTAAAATCAAATAGAAAATATGTGTAGAATACTCATGTTTTTTTAGCGGGGGGCTAAACGCGAATGTTTCAGCGTCGTCTCGCATGGTTGCAATCCCATTTGACCTTGACTAAGCCCTGTGGCGCGGGTGCTGCAAACGCATAAGCCGTCCAGCGTCTCAGGCGAAATTGACATGTGCAGTAGTGTTTGGCTTTACAGATTTGAAGGGCGCGGGAGGCTGATTTGTCCGCAGCCCTGAATGCAATTTTCCAGTCTCGCCGACGCTCCCTGATCTGGGCGGTCATGAAGATCGTTGGTGATCCACAGATCGCTGAGGATGTCGCGCAGGAAGCCTATCTGCGTGCCCGGCGGGCGATAGAAAACGGCTCAATAGACCATATTGAAGCATTTCTTCACCAGACCGCGCGCAACTTGGCTCTTGATCACCAGCGCCATCGCAAAATGCGCTCGACCTATGAAGCCGATGGTGTGAGCGACGATTTTCTGCAGACCATTCCTGACAATGTGCCGTCGATTGAGGCGGCAATATTGGATAGGGAGCGTTTTCATGCGCTGCAAAAGGCGCTGAGTGGATTGCCTGAGCGAACGCAGACCGTGATGAGACTGAGCAGGATCGAAGAGTGGTCCAACCGAAAGATCGCCGAACATCTCGATATTTCAGAGCGAACCGTTTTCAATGACCTCAAGCTTGCCATGGCCCATTGCCGCGAAACGCTTGCCCGCTTTGACAGTCGATAACTCCCCGGTTTTGAAAACGGGATAACTTTCTTTGCTGAATTTCAGCGCGTCGAGCGTCTCATATATAAAAGGCGCGAAAACAGCATCAATTGGACGGCTTGAGTGGCACCACAGGACGACGATCAGGATATGAACCAGAGCGGCTTCGAACACGATAATCCCATCGTGGATGACGCCTTGGAGTGGTTTGCCCGCCTGCGCAACACAACACCTGTTCCGGCGACCCAAGCTGCCTTTGAACGTTGGATTGCGACGAGCCCGCTTCACGCGCAGCATTATCGCGAACTTGAAGAGATGTGGGGAGCGCCCGCATTCAAAAAGGCAGTACAGAGCCTTCCGGCAACACCCGTGCCGCAGCTGGAGGTCAAAACAAAAAACCTTGGCTGGACGCGCCGTTTTGCTGCCATGGCGGCCGCCGCTGTGATGGCCATCGGTATATGGCAATATCCGGTGATGATGTTGCGGTGGGAGGCTGATTACCTCACCACCGTTGGCGACAGGTCTAGCGTGACGCTGCCGGATGGATCGGTGATGACGCTGGATACCGCGTCTGCGGTTGCCGTCGATTTTGCTGATGGAAAGCGCAATATCAAGCTGTTGCAGGGAGAGGCGTTTTTTGACGTTAAGCCAGATCCGGCCCATCCATTTCGCGTAGTGGCAAGTTACAGTGAAGTCGAAGTGAGGGGCACGGCGTTTTCGGTGCGTCGCGACGATGAGGCCGACCGTGTGGTACTGGAACACGGGCTTGTCGAGGTTCGCCGTGTCGGCAATCAGCCAGAGAAAGCCAATCTTCGCCCCGGCGAGATGATTTTTGCCAGTGGAGCATCGCTTTCGGCCATCTCTCCGGCCGATCTATCAACTGCGCTTGCATGGCGCGATGGCCGCCTTATTTTTGAAGACCAACCCTTCTCCCGCGTGCTCAGTGAATTGCAGCGTTACTACAGAGGTACGGTCGTTATGGTCGATAAACGTCACGACCAGTTGGCTGTGACCGGTAACTATCGTCTCGACAATGTTGAGGCTGCAATCCAGACACTCGCGAATGCAGCAGGTGTCTCCATGACGCGTCTGCCGGGCGGGATCATAATCCTTCGTTAAATTCTCAACTATTTTTTCCGACTCGCCACACCTCGTTCGTCAAAGAATACGAAGGCCCATGCCAACATGATGTGAGCAGGGCCCTTTGGAATTGATGAGAAGGGTTTGGGAATGGGGCATAAGAATTTTGAAGGCGGCGTTGCAAAGACCGCTGGCAGACAGCAAAGCCGTTTGCGCGTGGTGTCGCTGCTGATGGCATCCACTGTTCTGGGATTTGTTTTTACCGGCACGACCACGTTTGCACAGGCTCAACAGAATGCCGCGCTGGTTGCCGATCATGCCGTCAAGTTCTCCATTCCTGCACAGCCTCTGTCATCCGCCATCAATGCCTTTATCCGCCAGACCGGCTGGCAGATCAGCTACTCTTCCGCGCTGGTCAACGGCAAAACCTCGACTGCTGTTGCTGGCAGCTACACGCCATCGCAGGCTTTGCAGCAGCTTGTTGCCGGTACCGGCGTCAGCATCCGTTTGAGTGGAGCAAATTCTGCAGCGTTGATTGTCGGCGACAGTGCTGCGACTGGTCCCGTCGATGCGAGTGGTTCAATACTGCTTGATCCGATCACGATCGTCGGCAAGACAGGGCGCATAGCAACGCTTGGCGTATTGGCCGACGAGGATGCCAATTATCGCAACGCCGGCAGCAGCGCGTTTCTAAGTGAACAGAAGGTTCAGCGGTTTCGCGGATCGTCGGTTGGCGATTTTATCAAGGGAACGCCGGGTGTTCTGACCGGGGATAACCGCAACAGCGGTGCTGTCGACGTGAACGTTCGCGGTATGCAGGGGTTTGGCCGTGTTCCCGTGGTTGTTGATGGCACCACGCAGCAGAACACGGTTTACCGCGGTTATTCTGGCGTCGCCTCACGCAACTATGTTGATCCCGACATGATTGGTGGCGTTGTTATCGAAAAAGGTCCCTCTGCCAGCGTCTATGGTGTTGGCGCAACCGGCGGCCTTGTACGCATGGAAACCATCAATGCAGACGATATTATCAAGGGTGATAAAAACTGGGGTATTCGGGTGCGTGGTGGCTTGATGAGCAATACGACCACACCGCCAGCCGTCGGCACGCCGGGTGGTTATCCGCCCTTGGCAAAGTCCCGCTTCATTACCGGTTGCAACTACACCCCCTGCGCCGTCGATACTATTCCTGATGACTTGCTCTCGGGCAGCCCCTACGGTTTGGACCGCCCTGCTTTTCTTACCCCGACCACCGGCAATGGTAGTGTCGCAATTGCCGGACGCAATGACATGTTCGAGGTCGTCGGCGCCTATGCAAGACGCAAGAATGGCAACTATTTCGCCGGAACGCGGGGCAGGACACCCGTCCTGAAAAAATCCTATGACACGATTATTCGTCCGGGACGAAGTGGCACTCCGGACCGGATTACAGACTATACGGTTTTCTCTCTAAATGGCCTGAACCGCTATAGAGGCGGTGAGGAGGTTCTCAATACCTCTCAGGATAACACGTCCTATATGCTGAAGTCGAAACTGGAATTGGACGGCGGCCACACCTTTGATATGAGCTACATGCGGTATCACAGCATGTTTGGTGAAATGATGCCGTCGGTGATCATCCGTTTTGATGGCGCAACGCAGGCACCTCTCAGTGAGGTTTCCGTCAACACATACCGCGCAGGGTACAAATGGAACCCGGAAGAAAACGATCTGATCGATCTCAAAGCCAACCTCTGGATGACAGACACCGACACCAAGATTGTTACGCCTTATGCCTTCAGCTTTCCTTTCGGCGGAACATTGGAGTTGCCGCAAGCCTATTGGGATATCGCCAAACGCTACGGTTTTGACGTCGTCAACGCATCTGAGATCGACACGGACTGGGGCGAAGTCGGTGTGTCAGTTGGCGGATCCTTTGTGTATGAGACCATTGAACCGCCATCCGGTCATGTGAATATTGATTCCAATGGATTGCTCGCCTCGCGTGACGGATGGCGCAAGGAAGCCAGTGCATTTACTGCCGTCGATTGGAAACCCACCGATTGGCTGAAGTTCGATGGTGCGATCCGTTACACGTGGACGCAGTCTTATGACAACAACACCAATTATGGTTCCACCCTGCATAACGAAGAGAAAAACAGCGGCTGGGCGCCGATGATCGGCGCAACGCTCGAGCCGTGGGACGGCATTCAGCTTTACACGAAATATTCCGAAGCAATTCGTTCGCCGAGTCTGTTTGAATCGACCACCGGTTTTTCATTCAATACCAACCCGCTGGTTGGCGTAAGACCGGAGCATTCACGCAACACGGAAATCGGTATCAATGTTCTTCAGGAGGATGTTCTGCTTGGCGGGGATAAGGTGCGGTTCAAGGCGTCCTATTTCAACAATAATGTGAAGGACTATCTGTCCCGTACAAACTACCCGGATGTGTCGGTCAAGAACATCGATAGCGCTTTGTTTCGCGGTTACGAGGCGTCGATCGGTTATGACGTCGGGTGGGGCTACTTCGATATCGGTGGCACGGTTTACGACAAGACCGAGTTTTGTGCTGCAGAGTTGAATCTTGGCGTGAATTGCCGATCTTCCGGCATTCAGAACGGTTATGCCCAGTTGCATCTGCCGCCTCGCAAATCCGCCTCGCTGACAGCCGGTGTCCGGCTAATGGAAGAGGCTCTGGAAGCTGGCGGACGTGTGACTTTTGTTGGCGACCGAGGAACCATGACCAGCAATGACACCGGTGGTTATACGACCGTGGTCAATTGGTCGAAATACACACTGCTTGATCTGTTCGCGAGCTATAAGGTCAATGACAGTGTCAATATCGACCTCGCCGTCGATAACGTTACCGACGTTTACTACATGGACGCATTGACGCTTGGTCTTATGCCATCTCCGGGACGTACGTTCCGTGTCAACATGACCGCAAAGTTTTGATCTCACCGTTTTGAATGAGGCACCAGGCCGTTGGCACGACACTCGGGATCGGCGGGTCTGATCTCGAATAAACTTTTGCAAGCATGCGGCCTGAATGTTCAGGCCGCATCTTCACACCGATCAAGTCTCGTTGTCGTGTACGCCTTGGATCATTTCGTCGGTGACACGCAGTTCCGCGCCAACCGGCGTCATCGCGGTTGTTGCTGCAAATGGCGCAACGTGGTTCGATTCCGGGCGGACACCACGCCTCCAGAAGAAGAATGATATCAGGCCGACGTTGAGAACAGCCAGTGACCAGAACAGGCCGGACGCACCGAAATGGTTCATGACGGGCGAAATGGCGATTGGGCTTATGGCCGAACCAAGGGAGTTTATCAGCAGCAGACCCTGAATGATCGGTACCAGCGATTCTGATGAGGCGCGGTCGGCCGCAAAGCTGACCGATACCGGATAGATGGCAAACACGCCGCCGCCGAACAGGAACATGGTGATCATGAGTGTCGTCGACGTATGTGGCAGCAACAAAATGGCAGCACACAACAACAGGCAAATGAATGCCAGTGTGATCAGCACGATACGTCTGTCCTGCCGGTCAGACCAGCGTCCCACTGGATATTGCAGCACCATAGCGCCTAGGATGACGCTGGCCATCATGTGACCGACCTCTTCAACCTGCAGACCAGCATGTTGGAGATAAAGCGGCAGAAGCGAATATATTGCCGCAATTGCGACACCAGAACCAAAGCAGCCGATAACGCCACTCGGCGACATCTGAAACAGTCGGGATGGTTTGAGTGCTTCCACCCGTTCCACTGTTGGTGTTATGCGCGGCAAGATCACAATTGGCAGAACCGAGAGTGAGGCAAGCATCGCTGCGGTGATGAACGGTGCAGTTTCTCCCAGGCCTGCAACGGATCCAAGCAACACCTGACTGAGAGCGCCAGCGCCATAAAAGGAAATCATGTACAAAGCCAGCAGACGGCCGCGTACACTCTGGTCGGCGGCAAGCAACAACCAGCTTTCGATGACAAGAAAAATACCAACTGTCGTCCAGCCATAAACCAGACGCGCGAGGATCCAGACGGTCCAGTCCGCGGACAGTGCCTGCATCAGGATGCTAACGACGCCCAGCGATGCAAAACTGCTATAGGCGCGAATGTGACCTATCCGCACGATCAGTCGGTCGTGGAACAGTGCGCCGATCGTGAGGCCAATAAAATAGGCGGAAGAAACAATGCCAACCATGGTGGCGGATGCGCCGCTGGCGTCAAGCCGCAGGGTGGTAAGCGATGACAGGAAGCCATTTCCGACACTTAGAATAAAAAGGCCGAGTAGCGGAGCCAACACCTTTGCCAGGAGTTGCATAGACATGAGTATCTCATTTCAGGGGGGAGGATATGGGAAGGCTGATGAGTACCTGCAAACATTGGCATTCATCGGGTTTTACACAGATCAAGCTGGACATTGCCGGAAACAGGTAACGACATATTGGTCGTAAATACTGATGTTTTTACAAAGGGATAATCCAGTCTGACGGAACCGTTTCAGCGTCGTTGCTGAACCAGTCCGAATAATCAAATTCGGCGGCAATCTCCTCTTATTACGACCAAATTGGAATGCCGGAAACGACAAATTAGTGTCCAATTTGCGACATCGCTGAAAATTGAATTTTTGGCTGAAGGGGCTGCTTGGTTGCGTTAGTCTGCGACGCTACCCCCAAACTTTCTGTCAAACCGGAGGGGCGGATTTCAGGTAAAACATGAGTCAACATCATATATGATGCATCATGCTTGACGCATGATATTTTTCTTCGTATGTTTTTTTTACTGAACGGCAGGGGCCACAGTGGAGGAGCTGGCCCGGGCGCCGCCGGAAACGGCGGAGGTCGGGGCGTGCCTCGTAACGACAAAAGCGAGATATGTTTATGCAGAACACCGAACTGGGGCCGGAGCTGATTGCCCGTCTCGAGGAGCGGGCGAGATTCGTCCGACTGGAGACCATTCGGCTTATCAGCATCGCCAAGGTCGGACACTATTCGTCCGTCTTTTCATGCGCCGAGATTTTCTCTTCACTCTATTATGACGTGATGAATATTCGGCGTGGAGAGCCGAAATGGGCTGATCGTGATCGCTTCCTGATGGGCAAGGGCCATGCGGCGGTTGGTCTGTTTCCCATTCTCGCTGATCTTGATTTCTTTCCCGTAGAATGGCTGGACGACTATACGCGTCTTGGCAGCCCTTTGGGTGACCATCCTGACATGCGCAAGGTGCCGGGTGTCGACTTCAGCTCAGGTTCTATCGGCCATGCGCTATCCAATGGTGTTGGCATGGCGCATGGCGCGCGGATCCAGAAGCAGAATTTCGACGTCTTTGTCTTGCTGGGTGACGGCGAGATGCAGGAAGGCCAGGTCTGGGAAGCGGCATTGAACGCGTCCAGCCACGGCCTGTCCAACGTCATCGCCATCGTTGACCGCAACGGCTATCAGCTGGATGGCAAGGTGGACGATGTCATTGCAATCGAGCCACTGGATGAAAAGTGGCGTGCTTTCGGTTGGGAAGTGCATGTGGTCGATGGCCACGACATTGTTGAGCTCACCGAAAAACTCCGTGAGGTCAAGGCCGACCGCGAGCGTACCAAGCCATGCTGCATCATTGCCAAGACGCTGAAAGGCAAGGGCATTGATTACATGGAAACGGAGCCTGGCTGGCATCTTGGTTGGCTTGCCCCGGATGATGAAGAGCGCGCGCGCCAGACCATTCTAGATGGAGTCCAATAATGAACGCCCCACAGAACCCACAATCCTGGCAATATCGCGATCTCAACAAGAAGGCGCCGTCGCTTTCCGTGCTGTCCGATGCGCTGATTGAACTTGTCGAAGCTGGTCATCCCATTGCTGCAGGCACTGCCGACCTTCAGCACTCCAACGGCCTTTTTGCCTTCGCGGAACGTTACCCCGATCGTTTTGTTCAGTTCGGTATTTCCGAACAAAACATGGTGTCTGCCGCCGCTGGTATGGCGACGACCGGGCTTATTCCCTATGTCGCAACCTTCGCGTCTTTCATCGGTCTGCTGACATGCGAACAGATTCGCATGGATGTGGCCTACTGCGCGCAGCCGGTGCGGCTGATCGGGCATCATACCGGCATTTCCATGGGCTTTTACGGCACGTCCCACCATGCCACGGAAGACATTTCCACCATGCGGGCCATCGCGGATCTAACGGTTATCTCACCCTCTGATGGTCAGCAGTACAAGCAGCTTTTGCTGGAATCTGCTGTATACAAGGAACCGATCTATTTCAGAACCCATCGTGGTCACGATCCGGTTGTTTATGACGACACGGAAAAATTCCAGATCGGCAAGGCGAAGGTTCATGCTATCGGCAAGGACCTCACCATCATTGCCTGCGGCATGCCGGTACATGGCGCGAAAGCGGCCATGCAGGCGCTTAACGCCAAGGGTTACTCCGTCGGTTTGATCGATATGCACACCATCAAGCCGCTCGATGTTGAGGCGGTTCTTGAAGCGGCCAAAGCCTCCAAAGTCGTCCTGACGGTGGAAGAGCACAATATTCTTGGTGGTCTGGGTTCCGCGGTCGCTGAAGTGATGGCGGAAAACCCGGGTGCGGCTCGATTGGTGCGTCACGGTATCATGGATGAATACAGCCTGATTGCCCCGCCAACCCATCTTTACCGCCACTACAAACTTGATGCGGCCGGTATTGAAGACGTGGCATCACGTCTGGTCTGATCTCCCGTGGTCCGTAAAAACGGGCTTGAAAAAATGGCGGTCTCTTGGGAGATCGCCATTTTTGTTGTGACAATAGAAACGTTTAGCTCCCGATGCCACCCAGGCAGATATATTTTAGCTCCATGTAGTCATCCATGCCGTATTTCGAACCTTCGCGGCCGGTGCCGGATTGTTTAATGCCACCAAACGGTGCGACTTCGGTGGATACCAGCCCGGTGTTGACGCCGACGATGCCGTATTCAAGTGCTTCCGCCACCTTGAAGACACGCGACAGATCACGAGCATAAAAATAGGCGGCTAACCCGAATATTGTGTCATTGGCCATCTCGATGACTTCGTCGACATCGCTAAACCGGAAAACCGGAGCGAGCGGTCCGAATGTTTCTTCGCGTGCAACAGCCATGCCCTGATGAACGTCGCGCAGGACGGTTGGTTGGAAGAAACACCCACCACGCTCATCGGGTTTGCCGCCCACAACCAGTGTGGCGCCTTTTGAGAGGGCGTCGGCTATATGCTCCTCGACTTTGGCCACAGCTGCCTTGTCGATCAGCGGGCCGAGTTTGATGGCTTCTTGCAGGCCGTCGCCGATTTTCAGATTTGCCACGGCTTTCGCTAATTTCTCGACAAATGTGTCGTAGATGCTGTCATGGGCATAGATGCGGTTGGTGCATACACAGGTTTGCCCGGCATTGCGGAATTTCGAAAGGATTGCGCCTTCGACGGCCTCATCGATATCGGCATCCTCAAACACGATGAATGGCGCGTTGCCGCCAAGTTCAAGGCTCAGTTTCTTGATCTGGTCCGAGGCCTGACGCATCAGGATACGGCCAACTTCTGTAGATCCGGTGAAGCTCAGTTTCCTGACCTTTTCATTTTCGCAGAATTCGGCGCCGATTGCTGAACTTGAGGCGGAGGTCAGTACAGAAAATACGCCGGTCGGGACGCCGGCACGCTCTGCGAGGACCGCCAGTGCCAATGCTGACAGTGGTGTCTGTTTTGCCGGTTTGGAGATGAATGTGCATCCTGCCGCCAGCGCAGGAGCAGCCTTTCTGGCAATCATGGCGATCGGGAAATTCCACGGGGTTATCGAGCCAACCACGCCAACCGGTTGTTTGATGACCATGATCCGTTTGTCGCCGGCGTGGCCCGGGATAATGTCGCCATAAGCACGTTTTGCTTCCTCGGCAAACCATTCGACATAGGCCGCGCCGTAGGCAATTTCGCCGCGCGCCTCAGCCAACGGTTTGCCCATTTCCGTGGTGAGGATGATCGCCAGGTCTTCCTGATTGGCCATTATCAGTTCAAACCAGTTGCGCAGTATCTTGGAGCGCTCACCGGCGGTCAGGGCTGCCCATTTCTTCTGGGCAACATATGCCGCGTCGATTGCTCGCGCGGTCTCTGTGCGACCCATGTCGGGCACTGTGGCAATTTCCTTGCCCGTTGCGGGATTATCGACAGCCAGTGTGCGACCGCTGTCAGCTATTGCCCACTGGCCAGCGATGAACGCCTTGTCTGCAAGCAGGCTCGGATCAGTGAGCCGGGAACGAAGATCATGTGTCACGGGATAAGGTTTCCTGTTGTTATGCAAAGTCGAGCATGACCTTGATGGCCTGCTGTCGATCACGGGCGAAGGCGAAAGCGTCGTCAGCGCGGTCAAATTTGAAGGTGCGGGAAATGATTGGCCGCACATCGATGGTGCGGTCTGAGATCAGCCGGACAGCCAGATCAAATTCGCTGTCGAAACGAAATGATCCCCGGAAGGTGATTTCCTTGGTGATGACAGGATTAAAGGCTGTGGTTATCTCGTCAGGCAAAAGCCCTACCTGAATAATCGTGCCGCCGGGCTTGGTGACGCCAATGGCTGTCTGCATTGCAGCCTGATTGCCAGAGCATTCAAATACCACATCGAACTGCCCCCGATCGCGGTATTCTTCTTCCATCATACCGGGCATTGTGACGTTCCAAGTCTTTTCTGCCCCCAATTGCGCTGCAAGACGAAGCGGCATGTCGGCAACATCGGTCGCAGAGATTGCAGCTGCTCCGGCGTGTCTTGCAGCAAGGAATGTCAGTGCGCCGATTGGCCCGAAACCGGTGACAAGAACGCGTTTGCCCCGCAGATCCGGTGCCTGCGATACCGCATGCAGGCATACGGCCAATGGTTCTGCGCAGGCTGCTTCATCAAGCCCTGCAAGTGTCCCGACCGGCACGGCCTGCGCCGCCCGAACCACTACATATTCGCGGAAACCGCCATCAATATGTGGGTTGCGCATGGCGCTGCCCATGAAGCGCATATCGGAGCAGTGCCGTGGCGTGCCCGACGCGCAGTAGCTGCATTTTCCACAAGCGAGCGATGGATTGACCGCAACTGCTGTACCGACGCTTTTTCCAGAAACATCCACGCCAAGGCGTTCAACAACGCCCGAAAGTTCGTGTCCGGGTACCATCGGTGCCTTCATGCGCACTGTCCCGAAGCCGCCATGATGGTAATAATGCATGTCCGAGCCGCAGATTCCCCCCTTATGAATGCGGACCAGCACCTCTCCGTCGCTTGGAACGGGCATATCTCGATCCTCGATCACCAGATGATGTGGTGCGTGTAATACAACTGCCTTCATTGCTCCTCCCAAAGACTTTTGCGTTGACGACAATCAAATATCATGCATGATACGTGATGACAATGCGAGGGAGGCGCTGATGGAGATTAACGGGAGAACGCAAGTTCTCATTCATATTGCGTATCCGTCTGCGCATTTGCGGACTCCGCAGCTGTTTAATGCCCGCTGCACGGAGCGTGGGCTGGATGCGGTGCTGGTGCCGTGGCAGGTCCACCCTGACAATCTCGTCGCCGTGATGAATGCGCTGCGCATCAGCGAAAGTGTGCCCGGTGCGATTATCACAATCCCTCACAAGGAGACCGTTGCTGCGTTGTGCGACAGGCTTGAAGGCCCTGCCGCATTGCTTGGTGTTGCCAATGTCGTTCGCAAGGATGCTGACGGAGCCTTGGTCGGTCGTATACTCGATGGTGAGGGTTTTACGGGCGGTCTATCGCGTCTGGGGCGTAACCCAGCTGGCAAGAAAGCGCTTTTGGTGGGCGCGGGCGGTGTTTCTGTTGCCATAGCCGATGCGCTTCTGGCGGCCGGTGTCCGCGAGTTGGTTATCAGCAACCGTACCGAAGCCCGTGCGCAAGCGTTGGTGGACCGTTTGCGGGCACTGTATCCGGCAACACCTGTCAGTGTTGGCAAGGCCGATGGAACCGGTTTCGATCTGGTGGTCAATGGCACGGCTCTTGGCATGCATGATAATGATCCGCTGCCGCTTGATCCCGATACGCTGGAGCGTGGCAGCATCGTTGCCGAAGTCATCATGTCGCCACCCGTTACGCGACTTCTGGAGGAAGCGCACCTGCGCGGTGCGATGGTCCACGAGGGCGTTCATATGCTGACCGGCCAGATAGATCCTTTCATTGATTTCGTTGTCCGGCAGGTCCCGGATGAACATATTTTGAATATCCGGAGAGAAAACGCATGATTATTTTTGGAGCACCACGCCGCTATATTCAGGGGCCAGGCGTTCTTGCAGCCATCGGCAAGGAACTTGCGGGATTTGGAACATCCGCGATCCTTCTGGCCGATGATAATGTCAACGCAATTGTTGGCCCAACCATCACCCGCAGTGCGCAGGAGGAAGGCGTTAGTGTGACAGGTCTGCGTTTTGGCGGCGAAATCACCTATGCCGAGATTGAGCGACTGGTGAAGGAAGTGTCCGATGCAAAACATGACGTGGTGATTGCTGCAGGTGGTGGCAAAACCATCGATACCGGCAAGCTGGTGGCAAGGGCGCTGAAGGCCGCTTTCATTTCGGTTCCGACGGTTGCCTCAAATGATTCTCCCACCAGTCATATCGCGGTTGTCTACGACAGCGACCACAAGCTGGTTGGCGTGGAACAGAACCGTGCTAACCCTGATCTTGTGCTTGTCGATACAGCTATTATCGCCAAGGCACCGCTGAAATTGCTGTCCGCAGGCGTTGGTGATGCGCTGGTCAAACGTTTCGAGGTTGAGCAGTGCATCGGAGCAAAGGGCAATAACGTGTTTGGTGCGGCATCACCGCGCTCTGCTCTAGCGCTCGCTCATGCATGTTATGATACTGTGCGTGAACACACCACCGCCGCTTATGCCGCGCTTGAGCGCGGCGAACCGGACGAACATCTCGAGGCACTGGTTGAAGCCTGCGTTCTGATGAGCGGTCTGGCCTTTGAAAGTGGCGGACTTTCCGTGTCTCACGGCATGACGCGTGGACTGTCAGCAGTGCCCGGTATCGCCAACGCACTTCATGGTCATCAGGTCGCTTACGGCCTGCTGGTGCAGCTTGTGCTTGAGGACCGCGATGATAACTTCATGGCCGATATGTACGATTTCTATCGTGACGCCAAACTGCCGCTGAAACTGGCGGATCTCGGTCTGGACGAGCGGTCGAATTCGGTTGTCGAAACCATCGCCACCGTGTCTGCCGAGGCCGCGCATATGAAGAAATTTGTAAAGCCGATTTCGGCTGACGATATCGCCCGCGCTATTACCATCATCGAGGCCGCTTGATCATGACCACAGGGACTGAACTTTTCTCGTTGAAAGGCCGCATTGCATTGGTAACCGGTGCTGGTCGCGGCATTGGTTTTTCCTTTGCGAAAGGACTTGCCTCGGCAGGTGCGCACGTCGTTATCAACGATATCAATGCCGATAACGCCAACGCTGCGGTCGAGAGCTTGAAGGCCAGCGGCTGGAGTGCCGAAGCCGTCACCTTTGATGTGACTGACACGCCAGCGGTTGCCGCCGCTGTCGACGGTATTGTTGAGCGCAATGGCAGGCTCGACATATTGATGAACAATGCCGGTATTCTTATTCGCAAGCCGGTTGAAAGCCATGACATGGATGACTGGAACAAGGTCATTTCCATCAATCTCAGTTCGCTCTACGGCGTGGCGCGTGAATGCATTCGCCACATGCGCAAGCAGAAATACGGGCGTATCATCAACACAGCGTCGGTCATGGCCATCAGTTCGCGCCCCGGCGTCATATCCTATGTTGCGGCCAAGCACGGGGTGGTTGGCATCACACGTGGTCTGGCAGCGGAGCTTGGTTCCTGCGGCATCACGGTCAATGCGATCGGTCCCGGTTATATTTTGACTGACATGAACAAGAAGGTGCTGGGGACGGGAACTTTTGAGCAGCAGGTCATCGACCGCACGCCTCTGGCACGCTGGGCCGAGCCAGATGAGTTAATGGGTTCGGCAATCTTCCTGGCGTCCGAAGCGGCAAGTTTTGTGACAGGCCACGTCTTGATGGTGGATGGCGGCATGACAGCCAATGCATTCCTCACCGAAAGCGCTGATCTGGGCGTGGCAAGCTGATGACGACAATTGCAAAACTCGAAGCGAGGTCTGTCTGCATCCCGCTTCAAAAACCGGTTCAACTCGGTCCTGTTACCATCGCACAACGGGATTATGTCGTTGTGAAGCTGGTGCTTTCCGACGGGTCGGAAGGTTACGCTTATGGCTATGATCGTGGTCTGCCGCTCTTTGATCTGGTGGCCAAGGCGGCCCGGCATTATCCGGGCGAAAAGGCGGCCGATCGAAACCGGTTGCGTAAACTTGCACTGGGACCAACGCCTGCACCGCGTGCGGCCATGGTCAGAGGAATGAGCCTTTGTGACATTGCGCTTTGGGATGCCTGGTCCGTGTCGGTTGGCCAACCGCTTTCCACTGTTTTGGGCGCCGTTCGGGACAAGGTGCCTGTCATGCCGGTAATCGGTTACGGCATGACGCCGGAACGGGCTGCCACGGAAGGCGCAAATCTCGCTGCCCGCGGGTTCAAGACCATCAAATGCATGATTGATGGGCTAAATTTCGAGGCTGACAAGGCTGTCATGGAGGCTCTTGCTGCGTCACTGCCAACAGGTGTCAAATTTGGGATTGATGCGCATTGGTCGTGGACCAGCATTGATCAGGCGCTTCCCTGGTGCAGGCTGGCGGAAAAGCTTGGTGCCGCTTTTGTTGAAGACCCATTCGCACCAACGCAGGTGCATGCCATCGCCTCATTGTCCTCGCGGCTCGACATTCCGCTGGCGGTGGGCGAGGACGTCATCGATCTCTCGGGCTTTCGTGATCTTGCCAATGCTGGCGGTATTCTCCGGGTCGATGCCTCGGTCAGTGGCGGCATTACCGGTGCAGTAGAGGCAATTGCGGTGGCTCACGCCTTTGACAGGCCCGTCATTCCGCATGTTTTTGCAGCGCTTCACGCTGAGCTGGCATTGGCTTTTGATGCGGTTCGCTGTGTCGAAATGATCATGCCGGAGGTCGGGGCCGATCCGATCGACCAGTTTTTCTTGTCACCTCCGGTCATCGAAGGCGGAAACATCATTGCCACTGGACGCAAAGGTGCGGGTCTCGCACTCGATTGGGACCGGGTGGCGCCCTACACAACCCGTCAGGAAATTTTTTCGAAATGACAGATCAGGCCTATCTGGAAAAATGGGGACAATCCAGCCTCGACCATACCGGCTGGATTACCCCCGATATTGAGCGCTCGGTCGCCTTCTGGACCAATGTGATGGGATTTGAGGCGAAACCGATTGGCGAACGACGTCAGCCTTGGATTTCACGCTTCATGGGTGTGCCAAATGCGCAGGTGAAGCTCGTGCATCTCTATGGCCATGGTGGCCATATCGAGTTCATCCAGTTTGATGAACAGGACACGCCATCCGTGCCGCGTGGCAGCCAGCCGGGTGCCGCACATATCTGCCTGCGCATAAAAAATGTCGAGGCGCTGCGCGATGACATTCTCCGGAATGGCGGATCTGAGCAAGGCGAACTGACCGAGATTACCGAGGGTATAGCGGCCGGTTTGCGGGGGTTATACATGCGTGATCCACATGGCGTGCTTATCGAACTGGTCGAGCTACCCAGGTCATAGAGAAGTATGTTAGATCATATATGATTTGTTTCGTTGCCTGAAAGGATGCCGGATTGGCCCAGAAACCTATTTCGCGGGAAAACCTGTCGACACAGCTTTATGGCAATTTGCGCAATGCACTTATGGACGGCCAGTATGCACCGGGCCAACGCCTGACGATCTCAGGCGTGGCCGAAGAATATGGCACGAGCATAACCCCGGTACGCGAAGCGATTTTCCGTCTGGTCAGCGAGCGGGCCCTGGAAATGCGCGCTGCCACATCTGTGCAGGTTCCTGATCTTTCCCCGCAGAGTTTGCGGGAGGTGCAACGTATTCGCGTCGAGCTTGAAGGTGTTGCAGCAGCACGTGCAGCAGAACTGGCCACCAAGGCAGATATCAAGGCGCTGAAAGCCATCAACGCTGAATTTATCAAGGCCGCTGCGACAAGCCCTGAGCGAGCAAGTGTTTTGAACCGCGATTTTCACTTTGCAATCCTGCGTCTTGCGCAATTGCCGATCCTCGAAAGCATCTGTGAAAATATGTGGGTCCTGATGGGCCCGTTCCTTCGTACCTTCCACGACCGGATGCCGGTACGTCAGCTTTCGGGTGACAATCACAAACATTATGACCTGATTGCTGCGTTGGAAGCCGGAGACGCACAGGCAAGCCGTGCCGCCATGCAGGAAGATATCCTGTGGGGCGAGGAAATGGTCCGGACCCTCGAAGCCGAGCGCAAGACAGCCGTCTGAGCAATCCTGGATTTCTGATTTTATAACCGCCGATGACCTCATCGGCGGACACTTTTTCACGCCCGGAGAAACCGCATGAAACTTCTATATGCAGTGCCTTCACCCTATTCCCGCAAGGTTAGGGTGGTTGCGCACGAACTCGATGTGCCGCTTGAATTGGTTACCGTCAATGCCATGTCTGACGATGTCACGCTTGCTGCCGTCAATCCGCTGAACCGTGTTCCGGCCCTGCTGCTGGACGACGGAAAGGCATTTTTTGACAGCCCGCTGATCAGCGAATATCTCGATGTAACCTATGGTCCAAAGCTATTTCCGTTGGAGAGCGGTGCGCGCTGGCAGGCGCTGCTGCAACAGGCCCTGGGTGACGGGATCATGGACGCGGCAGTCCCCCGCCGCCATGAAACATTGCGTCCTGTAGAACAGCAATCGCCTGAGCGTATCCGGCTCTACAGGCGCACGATTGACCAGACACTGGCGCATCTGGAGCAAAACATTGGTGAACTGTCCCGCTTCCATATTGGGGCGATCTCGATTGCCTGTGCGCTGACATATCTGGATTTCCGTTTTTCCGAGGATGCTTGGCGAGTTCGTCACCCCGCACTCGCGTCATGGTTGGATGCTGTCTCCGCCAAACCGTCGATGCAGGCCACTTTGTTTGAATAACACGCGTTTGCAGGCTGTTGGCGGACTTGACGCTGAAAGAATATGATGCATGATATATGACTGAGGCCGAGGAGGAGTGAGCGGTGCTGGAGGAGCAGCCAGCCGCACACGGACCACAGGTCGGGATCGTCTTAACCGTGCCGGGGAGGCACGACACGTCCATCTGGAGGAAAATATATGCTGAAATTCACCCGTAGAGTTTTTGCGGCGAGCGTTGCTGCCAGCCTTGCTATGTCCTGTGCGCTGCCTGCTTTCGCGCAATCGCCGACATTGCTGCGCATGAACATGGTGGTGTCCAATCAGGACAAAACCTACCCGCTTTGGCAGGAGTTTGCCAAGGAGCTGGAAGCTGCGTCCAATGGCACACTCAAGGTCGAAATCTTCCCGTCGGAAGCTTTGGGCAAGACGGTCGACATGATCGACACCATCTCGCGTGGTGCGCCGGTACTGCAGGATTCCGATCCGAGCCACCTGTCCAACTATGTGCCTGACTTCTCGACTTTCATGGCCCCGTATCTTGTGAAGAAGCCTGAGGATATCGAGAAGCTGTGGAACTCTGACACGGTCAAGGACATGGAAGCGAAGCTTTCCGAAAAGGGGCTACGTGTTGTTACGCTTGTTTATTTCGGCACACGCCATCTGCTTTCCAACCGTGAGGTAAAGGCTCGTCCCGATACGGCTGGCATGAAGATCCGTAATGCCCCAACCAAGATGTGGAACGAAGTGTCCAAGACCCTTGGTGGAAACCCGACCAACACCGCATGGTCTGAAGCTTACAGCGCCCTTGAGCAGGGTGTGGCGGATGGCGTGGAAGCGCCGCTATCGTTGCTTTATTCATCGAAGCTCTATGAAACCCGTCCCAATATATCTTTGACCGGTCACGTTGTTGCCACCACCTCAATCCTGATGAGCCAGAAGGTGTATGACAGCCTGCCTGATGACGCCAAGAAAGCTCTCGATACCGTGGGTCGTGCTGAATCGGCCAAGCGTATCCCGAAAATCCAAGCGCTTGAAACCGAGTTCCGCAAGACGCTTGAAGACAAGGGCATTCGCTTCAATGACGTGGACAAATCGTCCTTCTTTGAAGCTGCTGCGAAGGTTCCGGATGCCTTTCCTGAGTGGACGCCTGGCGTCTACGACAAGATGAACGACATCATCAAGTAAGTTCCCATCTCCTCCACGCACTCATCGTGATGTCCGGTTCTGCCGGACATCGTTTATCTATGGAGTAAAGATCATGCATGTGATGAACCGGTTAGCTGGGCTCGTCTCAAAATTCGAGGTGACGGTATCTATGGTCGCATTTGCCACCATGGTGCTGGTTATTTCGGCCAATGTCATCATTCGTTTTACGACGGGTAACTCATTGGTTTTCACTGAAGAAATTGCCTATATCGCTTTCGGCTATTCCGTCTTTTTTGGATTGTCACTGCTGTTTCGAATGCGTGCGATGATCGCGGTGGATCTGGTCGTTGATATGTTCGCGCCCGGCCCGAAGCATATTGCGCATATCATCAGCTACATCATCATGGTCGTGATCTGTGGGTATTTCTTTTATCTGGCTGCAACGCTTGCGATGTCCGGATGGATTCGTCGTACAGCGTTTCTTGAAATTCCCTATTTCTGGATCAATCTCGCGCCGGCCATCTCGTTTGGTCTGATGACATTTTACAGCATCCGCTTTCTGGTGATGCTCCTCAGAGGGCAGGAACTGCCATCTGTTGATCTGGAAGAGCAGATGTAACTGTCATGTGCTGCGACCTTCTTCATCCCGTTATTACTTGCTCCATTGGGAGCGTCTGGGGGCTCACATGGGCTTGACTTCCTACCTGCCGCTTTTCGTCCTTTTTGCGCTGTTTCTTTTGCGTGTTCCTGTTGCTTTGTCACTGATGGGTGCGGCGGCTTTCTACTTCGTGTTCATCAACACTTTGCTGCCGACCGACACGATGGTCACCAATCTGATGGCCAATACGGAGGCGTTTTCCTATCTGGCAATTCCGCTGTTCACCTGTGCGGGCGTCATTTTCAACTATTCAGGAATTACAGATAAAATCCTGAAGCTGTCGAACGTGCTGGTTGGCCATTACACTGGCGGAATGGCGCAGGTGAATGTGTTGGTGAACATGCTGCTGGGCGGGCCTTCGGGTTCTGCCAATGCTGACGCGGCCATGACCACCAAGATGATCGTGCCTGAAATGACCCGACTTGGGTACGACAAGGGTTTTTCCACTGTGGTAACCGCCGCCTCATCCTGTATCGCGCCAATCATCCCGCCCGGTATCATCTTGATCCTTTATGCGCTTGTGGCTGATGTCTCGATTACGCGGATTTTCTTTGCCGGCTATTTGCCGGGGCTGCTGATCTATGTAGCGATTGCTATTACCGTTGCGATCATTTCGAAAAAGCGCAACTACAAGCCTAGCCGAGAAGGCAGGGCCTCATGGGGCGAGATCGGCCGTCAGGCGCTGGATTCCAGTTGGGCCCTATTTCTGCCGATCGTTATCCTTGGTGGCTTGCGTTATGGCCTGTTTACCCCAACCGAGGCTGGCGCGATTTGCGTGATCTATGCGGCGCTTGTCGGTGCCTTGGTTTATCGCCAGCTGAAATGGTCGCACATTCCTCTCATTCTAATGGAGTCTACACTGGCGACTGCGGGCGTGATGTTCCTGATCTGCGCGGCGACTGTGTTCTCGGCCTACCTGACGTGGGAAGGCATTCCCGCCATGGTAGCCACAGCCCTGACGACGAATATCTCCGATCCGCTGATCATGCTGCTTGTCATCAACCTCATTCTGCTCGCCGTTGGCGCGTTCTTTGAGGGCGGTTCTGCGATGATCTTGATGGCACCGCTTTTTGTGCCGGTGGTCTTGGGCATGGGCATCGACCCGGTACACTTCGGCATCATCATGTCGATCAACCTGACGATTGCCGGCTTTACTCCGCCGGTTGGTACAATGATGTTCATCACCATATCAATCGCTAAGGTGAAGATCGGCCACTACATCCGCGAAAGCTGGCCATTCCTGTTTGCGTTGCTCGCAGTGCTATTCCTGGTGACCTACATCCCCTGGATTTCGCTGATCGTACCAAGGCTGTTCCTCTAAAAACGAAAACAGGGCCCGAAAGGGCCCTGTTGTTATTTCGATGTCGGGAAAGGCCTGTTGTAACGCCGGCTAACCGACCATCAACAGCCGTGCGGGTTGCAAGGAAACCACTTCATGGGGTGTGCCTGCCGGATTGATGGGGGCGGGAGGTATCACAAGTGGCAATTGGCCGTCGGGTTTGAGAATACCGGCCATTTCCGCCAAGACTATAAGGTTAAATCGCAATTCGAGCTGAATGAGCTTCCAGGTGTGAACGGAAATCAATGCAGGGTGATGGAGGCTGGCACCTTCTGTCGGCGTATCTCAGACTGCCTGACGATGCGGGCTCTTAAGCTAAATGGCAATGGTGCCAGGATCATGCCGGCATTGTGTAAGGCCATTGCAAAGGTCTCGGCAGACGCCGCCACCCTGATCCGATCGCTTTCGGCGCAGAGCTGTTTCAGGCAGGCACGGAATATTTGCTCATCCCAATGCTGAATCCCAGCGATAATTCCGAGCACCAAAACTTCGTCCGGACTGATAAACCGTGAACCTGGCGGGTAGGCGGCAATTGGGCTAGCTCGAAAAGTTTTTAGTGCGGCGACAAGTCGTTCAAGAGCTGCGGCAGCTTCCGCGCCCGCAGGTTCGCCAAGATTGTCGTGATAAAGACGCAGTACTGATGGTGAAGTCAGTTTGGCGCGACTATCTGCCAATCCGGCCAGGAATCGATAACCCTCGATGACCAGTTGTTCGGCCCGGCGGTTGAGATAATCCTCGTTTGTGGTCGCGGCGCCAACCGTCATCTGTGCCAAGGCAACTCTCCTGAATGAATGATCTGGGCCGACGGCCCAGTCATGATGTCATGGCCAGTTATGATTTCAGGGTATGTGCCGCAGCCATTCGTCGGTCGAGAATTTCTCGGCTGCCAGCTTTTCGGCCGCTGCGTATTCATCCGCAGAAACGCCACCGGCAATTCCGCCATTGAGGGATCGGAAGGTTTCCTTCATCCGCTCGATGATCTCTTCGCGTGGTAAGCCGGTCTGGCTGCGCAGGGGATCAACGCGTTTGTTTGCGCTGGTTGTGCCCTTGTCGCTCAGCTTTTCCCTGCCAATGCGCAACACCTGCACCATTTTGTCGGCATCCATGTTGTAGGCCATGGTGACATGGTGGAGAACGGCACCCGACGTGAAGCGCTTCTGTGCAGCGCCACCGATCTTGCCCTTGGAACTGGAGATGTCGTTGAGCGGTTTATAAAAGGCATCAATTCCCAGGGAGTTCAGAGCTTTCAAAACCCAGTCATCAAGGAAGGCATAGGAGTCTGCAAAACTCATGTCGCGAACGAGTTCGGCTGGTGCATAAAGTGAATAGGTCACGGTCGTGCCGGGCTCGACGAACATTGCCCCACCACCCGTGATACGACGTACGGTCTCAACGCCGAATTGGGTCGCAGCCTCCATGTCCACTTCATTACGAAGTGACTGGAAACCGCCAATAATGATGGCCGGACGTTCCCATTCCCAAAAGCGCAGGCAAGGGGCGCGGCGGCCTTCGCCCACTTCCTTTGCCAGAACTTCATCAAGGGCAAGATGCATGGCCGGACGAAGCGCAGGGGTCTCGATGATCTGCCATTCATAATCCCGCCAAGTGCCAGTGACGCCGAGCGCCCGGCGCACAGCGATTGCGACGGCCTCAGGGCTGAAGCCGATCATTTCAGCGCCAGGGCGCAGGCCGGCTCTGATCGCGGCAACAATGTCTTCAACGGTCGAGATAACCGGTAGCCCTTCCAGTGAGGTGCGGATATCGTCCAGAGCCTCGGCCGGCTCGAGGAAAAAGTCGCCGTGCACCTGCACGTTCGTCAGACGGTCGTTGATATTATCAAGATCCACGACCACAAGCTTACCGCCCTGCACCTTGTATTCACCATGCATGCTAGTGTTCCAATCCAGAAGGCCTATGCCTTGTCATTTCAATCAGGGGAAAGAGACCAGATTTCCATATAGTGAGCGCAGCTTTGCCTTTACAGCATCCGAGCCGCGATAGATGTCGATGAAGTTGCGCAGGTTTGCGTCGTCCTTCATGTCAGGACGCGTGACAAACTGGAACGCATAAATCGGGTCGTTCTCGAAGATCAGGCCAGATGCCGGGTCAAGACCTGCCAGTTTGGCAAATGTCGGATAGGTGGCAGCGGCATCGACCTCATCCAGCGCGCGGGCAATCTGCGGGCCATCAAGCTGCACGATGTTGAGCGGTTTGTGCCAGACGACAACGTCTTCCAATGTCGCGCGGTGACCAACATCGGGCTTCAGTTCAATCAGGCCCGCACGCTGCAGCAACAACAGGGAACGGGCGGTATTGACGGGGTCCCCGGAGAAAACCACGCGGGCATTGTCAGGCAATTCTTCAAGCGTTTTGTATCTTTTGGAATAGAGTCCGAAGGGCGTGCTGAATGCCGGGGCGACCGGAACCAGATTGTGCCCGGTATTTGCGTTGGTGAATTCCAGAAACGGAATATGCTGGAACAGGTTTGCATCGACTTCGCGATCGGCAACCGCCGTGTTGGGGGTGTTCCAGTCGTTGAACTCGATGATCTCGATCTTCAAGCCCTTGGCTTCGGCCTCTTTCGCTGCAATCTCAACAGCTTCATTTGAAATACTCGTCGCCAAGGCAATGCGCAGCGCTTTTTGTTCCTGGGCGATGGCGCTTGGAGCGGCAGACATGCTGGCCAGCAATGTCGCGATGATACCGACAACAATCCTGCGAGACATCCTGGTTCGCGCTGAAACATCTCTCAAACGGCGTTGGACGAACATAACGAATACTTTCAATTTGGAGCGTGTGCGGTGCGCATGCTCTACCTGATCCTGCTTGGCCTACATAACATGATATTTTTCGTCAAGAATGTAATTCAACTTTGAGAGGCGGACGATACCTTTGGTCGCATGTGCTCCATTGCTGTTTGATATGGAGGTGCGGTGAGCAGACTTCAAACCGTCAGGAGGCGTTCGCAGAAAAGCAACAAGGTGGACGCAAATTGATGCTGTTCGAGACCCGGCTAATCTTCTAACGATGATCGCAAAACAATCAGAGGGAATTACATGAGCAAGCCGTTTTACTGGAATGAATTGAACACCTACGATTTTGCTCATTTATCGCCCAAAAAAACCATAGCCATCCTGCCGCTCGCCTCGACTGAGCAGCATGGGCCACATCTGCCTGTTGCTACGGATGTCGCCATTGCCAATGGTATGCTCGACGAGTTGAAGACACAGCGCCCTGACGACCTCGACATACTCGTGCTGCCGACACAGGAGATCGGCAAGGCGAATGAGCATGTCTACGGTCCGGGGTCATTGTCTTTCGGTCCCGAAATTCTTATCCCAGCCTGGACTGCCATCGGAACCAAAGTTGCGGAAGCCGGTATCCGCAAACTCGTGATGGTCAACTCCCATGGCGGTAATGCGGACATCATGAGCATTGTTGGCCGGGAGCTGCGGGTGCGCCACCAGATGGCGGTTATCTGCACTCATTGGGGCCGCTTCGGTCACCCGGATGGTTTGATCAGTGAGCATGAGAGACAATTCGGCATTCATGGCGGCGAAGTGGAAACGTCGCTGATGCTGCATTTCCGGCCTGAGCTCGTGCGTATGGAAAATGCGCAGAACTTCGTGTCGAAGGCTGAAAGCCGCTCGAAATTCATGCAACCAGCGCCGCCGCATGTACTGTCCTGGCTTGCCCATGACCTGAACCCACATGGCGTGGTTGGTGACGCGACCAAGGGTAGTGCAGAAAAGGGCGAGATAATCTGCCGCCATCAGGTGGCGGGTTTCGTCGAACTGCTGCGCGAATTCGAAGGATTTTCGCTGGATGAATTGTATTCCCGCTGAGAACAGCGGGACTTTTCCCTTAAAATATCTTTGCGGCGGTAATCTCGACTTCGACCTTGAATTCCGGACGCGTAAAGCCTCCCACCACGATCAAGGTCGAGGTGGGTTTGCGATCCAGAGTGAAGCGATCGCGCACGGCCATATAGGCTGGAAAATCTTCCCGGCGTGTCACGAAACCGGAAATGCGGATAACATCCGCAAAACTCATGCCCGCCTCCTCGAGAATTGCACCTATTGCCTTGAAGCACAGTTCTGCCTGTTCGCTGACTTCGCGTGGAATGACATCATCCAGACCGATGCCGAGCTGCCCGGAGGTGACCAGCAGGCTGGCGCCCGGAGGCACCAGCAGACCGTGATTATAGGCTCCGAACGGTTTGGGAACCGCAGGCGGATTGAAAACCTGTTGCATGATGTGGGCTTCCTTTTCGCCGTTACCGTTTAGCGGGCATAGAGTTTGTCCAGTCGGACAAGGCGACCAACCAGGATCAGGGCCATCACTGTGAACACAATCAGCACTGCGGAGATTGCATGGGCTGTCGGTTCAAGACTGAAGGTTGATTCTGCGTAGATACGAACCGGCAGGGTTGTCAGGCGTGCCGTGGTCAGGAAGCTGGTGACCGTTACTTCACCAAAGCTCAGCAGGAAGCCGACGAGACTTGCTGCAAACAGACCCGGGGCAAGGCCTGGCAGTGTGATCAGGAAAAACATCCTGAAAGGGTCGGCGCCCAGACTTGCGGCCGCTTCCTCCTGCGAACGATCAAGCTGCATGACCGAGGTGGTGAGCAGGGTGATGGCAAACGGCAGGATGACGATGACGTGGATTGCCACAAGTCCGAGGAACGGCGGCACGATCAGATAGATTTGCAGCAGTTTCAGCATGCCGACACCAATTGCCACATGCGGCAAAGACAGTGGCAGCATCCAGAATGTCATCAGGACGGAGCGCCCCTTGAACGGAAAGCGGGCTAGGGCAAATGCTGCCGGAAGCGCCAGTGCAATGGCAACCAGCACCGAGACCGTGGCGAGCTGAACTGAAACCCAGAAAGCGTCCGCATAGGCACCGTTGAACAGAACTGCGTAATACCACTTGAGTGTGAAGCCCTTGAAACCGGCGGCCGTTGCCTGTGGCACATCGTTGAAGCTCTGGATGCATACGAGCACCAGTGGCAAGAGAAGCAGGCCAAGCGATGCCACCAGCAAAAGGCGGGCGATCACGAAACCGACGGTATCTGCCAGCCTGACAACGATATTCGGCAGGAATACCGGGTTGCTGGCGCGCTCGTTCAGCCATGGCATCAGACGTTTCATGCCGATGCCGCATAGCGCTGCAAACGCCAGGCTGGTGATGGTCATGATGACGGCAAGCGCCGAGGCAAGTGGGGCGTTGAGGTTCTTGATCGCCTCCTGCATGACCAGCATGCCTGTCGTCCAGACCTTCTTGCCGCCAAGCAGGGTGGCGGACACATAGGCTGTACTGGCCATCAGGAAGACGATGACAAGGCCGGAACGCAGGCCGGGCAGCGACAGGGGGAGGTCGACCGTCAGAAAACGCATCGCAGGCGATGCGCCAAGGCTTTCGGCAGCCTCATGCACACGCGGTGAGGTGTTCTGCATGCTGTCGTAAAGCGCAAGAACCATGAAGGGCAGGAAGACCTGCGCCAGAGCAACCGCCACAGCGCCATGGTTGAACAGCATGTTGGCGGCCTTGGGAATACCAACGAGGCCAGTCACCGAATTGATCAATCCGTCCGGCGCAAGCAGCAGAATGATGCCGAGCGAACGGACGACCACGTTGGTCAACAGCGGAATGAGAATGATGGCAAAGGCCGCGGCCCGGTATTTCACCGGAATGCGCGCCAGCCAGTAGGCGAGTGGATAACCCAGCAGGGCCGTCAGCAAGGTGACGCCAAGGCCGAGTGCAATGGTTTCACCCACAACGCGGAAATAGAAACTGTCGGTGACGATACCAATATACTGCGCCAGCGACGGCGCAGTGATCAGTGGTCCAAACGGATCAGGGTATTCGTGCAGCGACAGCAGGAAGATCGCGGCCATGGGGGCCGCGAAAGACAGGAGTAGCCAAAAAGTGACCGGTGCTGAAAGGGCCGGTCCTATCCACCGTGTCATCCGGCGATCTCCCGGTCATAACGGGACTGCCACTTGGCGCGGTTGGCGTTGATGAAGTCCCAATCAAAATCAACCAGCTGCGAAACCTGCTCATCACCAACGATCAGCTTGCTCTTCAGATCGTCAGGAATGGTGATGTTGTTGACGGTCGGGGAGTAATAGATTTCGCGGGCATAGGCCAGCATGCATGGCTCGGACAGGTGCAGGTTGACCCACTCTTCTGCCAGCTTTTGGTTCTTGGTACCTTCGGTGATGCAGGCAACGTTCATTGCCAGTGCCTGACCTTCAGTTGGAGACGCGATCTCGATGTTCGGATTGCGGGTTTCCGCGTAAGAGCGGGTGAAGCTGCCGAACTCGACGGAGAGATCGCAGATGCCCTGATCGAACATTTCAAACAGCTGTGCCTGACTTGCCTGAATGGCGGCAAAAGGCTTCAATTCCTTGACCTTTTCGACCACCAGATCGAAGTCCTTTTCAGTGCCGCCCCATGCACGGGCTGTCATCATCAATGCAGAAATGCCTTCCGCGCCGAGGCCGTCCGGCCAAGCAATACGACCCTTCCATTCCGGGTTCCAGAGATCCTTCCAGGACGTGATCGGCTTGGATGCCTTGCGCTTGTCGTAAACGATCGTGCAAGGGTTGAAGGCAACGCCATAACCTCCCTTGCGGGCGCTCGGGTAAAGCGCTTCGAAATTGGCAACGTTCGCGGTCGGTTCCTGTGTGACGCCATCTTTTACGGCTTGGCGGCTCTCATAGATGTTGAGGTAAAGGACGTCGAAGCTCGGGCGGCCGCGCTCGGCATAGGCGCGTGCGCGACGGTCACCAGTACCACCAAGCACGTAGCTGATCTTGCAGCCGTATTTTTCGACAAGCGGCTTTTCAACATATTCTTTGACGATCTTTTCCTGGGCGCCGCCCCAAATGCCGACAACCAGTTCGTCGCCTTTTTTGATTTCGGCGTAGGCCGGGCGGATGATGTGAAATGGAGCTGCGAGGCCAACGCCAGCACCTGCGCCAAGTACGAGCCTGTTGAAATTGCGACGCGATAGGGTCATTGCAAATACTCCTGTCCGGTTCAGATGTTGGGTGGGGTCAGATAAAGGTAGCGCCGCCGGGCTGGGCCTGAAGGCTGCATGGTGCGCCAAGCGGTGGTGGCGGCAAATCCGAGGGAACGATCACCCGGATCGTACCGGCTGCAGACTGAATGTCCGCTTCCCAGGTGTCTCCGAGATAAGCTGCGTTGATGAGTGTGCCGGGCAGGGTCAGCGGACCGGCTTCGTCAGTAATTCTAAGCCGTGAGGCGCGCAGTACCAGTCGGGTTGCGCCATCTGGCGCGCCGGTGCAGGACAGGCCGGGTGCGCGGAAAACGCCATTTTCGCTGCGGCCTTCGATAACGGTCCGGGCACCGAGGAAGGATGCCGTAAAGGCAGAGCGTGGATTGTCGCAAAGCTGCTCCGGTTTGCCGATTTCTTCCATGATGCCCTTGCTCATGACGGCCACACGGTCCGACATGGCCAGTGCTTCCTGCTGGTCGTGGGTGACAAAGACGGTGGTGATGCCAAGGCGCTGCTGAAGCGAGCGGATTTCGCTGCGCATATCGGCGCGCAGATGGGCATCAAGGTTGGAAAGTGGTTCGTCGAGGAGCAGAACATCAGGCTCGATGACGAGCGCACGTGCAAGCGCCACACGCTGTTGCTGGCCGCCGGACATCTGCGTTGGATATCGATCCTTGTAGGGGCCGAGGCCCACAGTCTCAAGGGCTGCCGCCGCCCGTTCACGACACTTTGCCTTGTCGACCTGTCGCATACGCAGGCCAAAGCCGACATTATCCAATGCTGTCAGATGCGGAAACAGCGCATAGGACTGGAAGACCACGCCGATATTGCGGGCGTGCACCGGCTTTCTGGTGATGTCCTCATCGTTGAGAATGACCCGTCCCATGGTCGGTTTGACAAAGCCTGCAATCATGCGCAGCGTCGTAGTTTTGCCGCAGCCAGAGGGGCCGAGAAGCGAAAGAAGTTCGCCTTTCGGCACTTCAATCGTCAGACCGTCGACGGCCGTCTGGTCGCCGTAGCTCGCTGTTACGTTGTCCAGGGTGAGATAATGTTTATTTGACAACGTCATATCCTCGGGGCTGTAAATTCATGCGGGCTGTATCGCAGTGATGATGAAATCAGCTGCAAAATGCTCAATATTTGAGCTTCAATAATTACTGCTTATCATATGAGCATTAAGGTATTGAGTGAACTCCACGGACGCCGATATGCGGTATAGATGAAACGCTATATCGACGCTCAGATCGGCAGCTGATTGAGGGAAGGGCGTACCGGCGACAGGGTCGGCTCGTGCAGGCTGGATTCAAATTCCTTCGCGACATCCCGAATGATACGGCGCAGCCATTTGTGGGCAATGCTGGTGTGGTTACGCTCGTGCCAAAGCAGGTAAAGATGCATGCGGTCGAACTCTGACGGCGCATCAATGACCTGCAGGTGCTGGTCAGGTGTGTTGGCGGCCATATGTTCGGCATAGGCGCGCGCCGTGGTGAAGATAAGATCGGTGCCGCCGACGATAGGCGGGATCATCGCATATTCGGGCACGGACATGGCAATGTTGCGTTTCAGCCCGAGCTGCGCCAACCGCCCGTCGATCGGGCTGAACCCGGCGCTGGAACTTGCTGTCGGTGAAATGTGGCTAGCGGCGAGATAGGCATCGAGTGATATCGCGTCCCCTGCAGCCAAGGGGTGATCGCGATGGGCAATGCAGGCAATGTCGCATTGAAACAAGGCGGTAGACTTCAGGCTTGGCTGCGGTGCAGGCCAATTGCCGATGACCACATCGACACGGCCCGCACCAAGTTCTTCGGGAAGGTCAGGATTATCACCCGGCGGAAAGAAGTCGAGTGTGACATTGGGAGCATTGTGATGAATGCGCTTGGCTATTTCCGGGACGAGAAACACCCCAAAACAGTTGAGCACAGCAATGCGAATATTCTGGCTGGATAGACGCGGATCGAAATGGTCTTGACCGTTTAAGGCATCAGACAGGCCAAGCAGCACACTGCCGATCAGCGTCTTGATCTCTTCGCCTCTTTCGGTCAGCACAAGCCGTTGTCCGGCTCGCACGAGCAGCGGATCGGCAAAGATTTCGCGCGCTTTCTTCAGGTAGGCGCTGACCGTGGGCTGGCTGTGCCCGAGCAGCACCGCCACTCTTGAGACATTGCGCTCGGTAAGCAGGAGGTAGGTGGTGCGGAGCAGCCGCACATCTATCGAGGGATTAATATTCGCAAACATGGTCATTCCCGGTCGTCTGGTTCAGGAAATGCAAGGGTCATGCCATTAGAGAGCCGCACCATCAGATCTTGGATCGGTAGCAGCTTCGCAAAGCCCGTTAGGATGCAGGACAACGGCTCCGGCATGGCCGCAAAGATCGGAAAACGGCGCGATCATCTCAATGTCGTGTCCCGCCGTTTTGAGCTTTTCGACAAGTGCCGTATCAAATCGGCTTTCCAGTTTCAAATTGGTGCTGCTGGCGCCCCATGTGCGGCCGAGCAGCCAGCGCGGTGCGGTGATTGCTTCCTGAAGCGGCATGCCAAAACGGGCATGGCGGGTAAAAATCGCCGCTTGGGTTTGCGGCTGGCCCTCACCGCCCATGGTGCCGTATGCCATCACGCGGCCGTCGGCGAGCTTCGCGAGGGCCGGATTGAGCGTATGAAACGGCCGTTTGCCGGGCTGAAGCTGGTTTGGACCTTCAGCCAGCGAAAAACCGGCGCCACGGTTCTGGAAAAACACGCCTGTTTCGGGACAGGTAAGTCCGGAGCCGAACTCCCAATAGACACTCTGGATAAAACTGACGACATTGCCGTATCGGTCGGCAGCACCCATCCAGATCGTATCGCCCTCTGCTGGTTTGTATGGCCATTGCAGTGCCCGGGTCATGTCGATCCTGGCGGCGAGATTATCGAGCGCTTTAGCCTCAAGCCATGTCTGGGCGTCGGCAGTCATTGTGACCGGATCACCAAGGTCACGATTGCGTTTGATGAAGGCCTGTTTAGTTGCCTCGATCAGCCCGTGGATATGGTCATAACCTTCGCCATTTTCGATCTGCAACCGATCGAAGAGACCGAGGATCATCAGCGAGGCGACACCCTGGGTAGGCGCGACCATGTTGTGGAGCGTGCCCTCAAGCGTGGTGACGCTGAGCGGTGTAACTTCACGCGGAGCATAGTGCCTGAAATCCTCAACCCGTAACGGACTGCCGTTGCGCTCAAGAAAGGCTGCATGGGTTTGAGCGAGATCGCCGTCATAATAGGAGCGTAGGCCATGTCGGCCAAGCTCTTCCAGCGTATCGGCCAGTCGGGACTGTCGCAGGCGTGCGCCAGCTGGCGGTGTTTTTCCTTCTATCAGATAGGTTTCGGCAAAACCCGCAACACCGGAAAGTTCGTGCAATTTGTCTGAAGTACAGATCGACTGATTGCCGGTGACGGCAATTCCATCGCGTGCTTTTGCGACGGCGGCAGAAATAAGTTCGGAGACTGAAAAACGCCTGGGGTCACCAACCATCGACAGCGCCATGTCCCATCCACCGATGGTACCGGGGACGGTCAGTGCGGCTTCGCCGTTGCGCGTAGGAATGGCGGCGACATGGCCGCGTTCCCGGTACCAGTCAACTGTCGCAAGACCGGCTGCCTGTCCACAGGCGGAAATGCCAGTGAGTGGTTTACCCGGTCTGTGGATTAGCCAGAAGCCATCCCCGCCGATACCGTTCATGTGCGGATAGACAACGGCGATCATCGCGGCTGCGGCAACCATGGCTTCCATGGCGGTGCCACCTTCATCAAGAATGCGGCGTCCGGCATAGGCCGCTTCGCGGTGTGGTGCGGTGAAAGTGCCGTTAAAGGCGAGCGCGGTTTGCAGCATGCTGATATCCTGACGCTTCAGAAGGATGGAAACGAGGCGGCGGCTTTCGCCAGCAACAGGTCGCTGCCCGGTCGGCCGACCAGGGAAAGTCCAACGGGTGCGCCATCCACCGTTCCGAAGGGAATGCTGAGTTGCGGTAGACCCGCATGACCGGCGACCGACATCAGGCTCAGCGCTCGATTGCGATAGGGCTCAAGTTCTGACTGCGGTGTTGTCAGCAAAGGTGCAGGGCCGGGCGCCGTGGGATAGAGCAGGATTGTCCCTTCGGGTAAAAGTGCATCCAGCCGTGCACGAAGTCGCTCGCGGTAGGCGCTGGCCTCCTTGAATTCGGCTTCGGTAATTTTACTCGCCATGGCGAAACGTTCTTTGATGCCCGGTCCGAAGGCCGGTTGACGTTTGGTAATCCATTCCCCGAAATGCTGCCAGATCTCGTATCCCTGATGGAGACGAAATGCGCTTAAGGAAGCTTCCGCTCCACCGTCAGGCAGGATCGTATCAAGCCTGTAATCGAAGTCGGGGAGGGCAGAGCGGATATGTTCACGGGTTTCATCCATCGGTAAGGCCCAAAGGTCTTCGGGTGCCCAATAACGAATGTCTGTAGCGTCGGGTGATGTCCCGCAAAAGACCGAGATGATCCGTTCCATCAGATTGCGATCCCGCGTGAAGAAACCCGATACGTCATAACTCGCGGCCAGCGGCACCATGCCCTCGGATGACATTAGCCCATGAGTAGAGCGCCAGCCATAAAGGCCGCAAAAGGAGGCGGGAAGCCGAACAGATCCACCGGTGTCTGTTCCTAATCCAATGTCGGCAAGGTCAGCGGCCACCGCAGACGCTGAGCCGGAGGAAGAGCCGCCTGGTACGCGCAATGGTGCTGCCGTATTCAACGGCACGCCGTAACGTGCGTTCAAACCCATCAGGCTGTAGGCAAGTTCGTCCATATGCGTTTTGCCGATGATGGAGGCGCCGTTTTTCAGTAGCGTGTCGAAAACGCCCGCATTCACCGCTGCTGGTTTCTGATCCTCCGCAAATTCCGGGTTTCCAGCCCCTGTGATCAGGCCCCTAATGTCGAAATTGTCCTTCGCAGCGACGCTCAAGCCGGAGAGCGGCTGGTCGTTGATTGCTGGGCTCGCTTGAAGCGGGTGATCAAACCATTGGATAAAGGCGTCGCAGAAATCGGGCATGGGGCAGTCCTAAATTACAGATCGAGGGTTAGTTGGGCGGTTTTGGCGCGGGACACACAAGGCATGATCCACTGGCCGGATGCGATCTCCTCCGGGGTGAGAAATGTGTCGCGATGTTCGGCCTCGCCTTCAAGCAGGGCCGTCATGCAGCTTCCGCAAAAGCCCTGTTCGCAGGAGTGTTCGATGTCGTGGCCATTGGCCATCAATACGTCGAGTATGCTGCGATTGGTCGGCACATCGATTGTGGTTCCGCTACGCGCAAGAACCACACGAAAACTATCCGCATTCTCTGGAGCCGCCGCTCCGGAAAACCGTTCCTCATGGATTTCCGTCTCGGCCCAGAGGCGTGATGCCTGCGTGCGTACGTGATCCATGAAAGGGCCGGGGCCGCACATATAAAGATGGCTACCGCTGCCTCTTTGCGCGAAAATTCCATCCAGAACCGGTGCTAGTGCCGCGGTCTCCAGACCAAAATGAAAATGGACATGGTCTGCGAAAGCGCCAGATGAAAGCACTTCGAAAAAGGCGGCCCGTTCTTTCGAATGCGCAAAGTAATGCAGTTCAAACGGTTTGCCGGCGGTGAGGAAATGCATGGCCATGCTGTAAAGCGGTGTAATGCCAATACCGCCTGCCAATAGGATATGCCGCTCGGCTTTGCTTGATACGGAGAGAAGGCTTCGCGAAGCACCCATCTTCAATTTGGCGCCGATGTGCGCGGCCTCATGAAACCATTGTGAACCACCCCGTGACTGAGTTTCACGCTTGATGGCAATCCGGTAGAAGTTGGTTTCCGCCGGATCATTGCAAAGCGAATATTGCCGCACCAGACCGTCGGGCAGGTGGATATCGATATGTGCCCCTGCCGGAGAAGCTGCGAAAGGCTCACCATCGGTACTTTCCAGTCTGAAGGAGCGAATACCGTCTGCCTCCTCATCGATGGCGGTAATGACGATGTCACGCATCGAAACCTGCATCGTCCTTACTCCATCGCCTTGTTGAGCAGCGCGGATACGTCGCGGCAGTAACCAGCATATTCAGGAGAAAGGCGGTATTCGGCATCGCGTGGATAAGCCCGCTCGATGGGGATTTCGCCAATGATACGGCCGGGGCGGGCTGCCATGACCACGATGCGGCTTGAGAGAAACACGCTTTCATAAACACTGTGGGTGACGAACATCACTGTGGACGAGGTAGATGCCCAGATGCGCAACAGGTCGTTGGACAGGCGGTTGCGGGTAATTTCATCGAGCGCTGCAAAGGGCTCATCCATCAGCAGCAGTTTTGGTTTTGTGACCAATGCGCGGGCAATGGAAACACGCATTTTCATGCCGCCGGACAGTTCGCGCGGATAGGCATTCGCAAAGTTTTGCAGGCCAACCATTTCAATGACGGACAGCACGTCATCACGAGCGGCGTTTTTTGATTTTCCCGCCAGTTTCAGTGGCAGGAAAATATTGTCGAAAACCGTTGCCCAAGGCATGAGGTGCGGCTCCTGAAAAACGAAACCGATTTCCCCGCGTGCGTCCGATCTGTCGTCTCCCGGTCGGTCGACACGTCCTGCTGTGTGCTGACCAAGGTCGGCAACAATGCGCAGCGCGGTGGACTTGCCACAGCCGCTTGGGCCGAGAAGACTGACGAATTCGCCGGGCTGAACTTTCAAGTTAAGGTCGCGAAGAGCAACCGTGCCATTGCCATAGATCTTGTCGACGCCGCTGAGGCGCACGATTGGTTTTACCTGTGCCGAGGGCATGTCGAGCATAGCGGTGTTTCCTGTGTTCATCATCAACCCTCCTGCACCAGTTCGCTCTCATGCCAACGGCTGAGCAGAGCATGCTGCACCTTGGCCATCATGAACCAGATCGTCAGACCAAAGGCGGAGAGCATGAAAAGTGCCGCGAACATGCGGGCGACATCCAGCATCGCGCCGCTTTCAACGATGGTCCAGGCAAGACCTGTGGCATTGCCAGCGCCAGCAACAAATTCGGCAACCACGGCACCAATGACTGAAAGACCGGAGGATATGCGTGCCCCTGCCAGAATGAAGGGTAATGCGGATGGAAGCTGCAGGTAGCGGAAACGCTGCCAGCGGGTTGCCTTGTAGAGGCTGAAGACGTTGCGCAGGCCGTGATCGGCAGATTTCATGCCGACTGCGGTGTTGGACAGCATGGGAAAGAAAGCCACGATCCAGGCAAGGATCATCAGTCCAAGCCATACACGGTTCAGGCCAACCCAGATTACCACGAGCGGAGCAATTGCCACCATGGGGGTCACCTGTAGGGCGACGGCATAGGGCCAGAGGATACGTTCCACCTGCTTGTTCTGCGTCAGAAGCACGCCCAGGGTGACGCCGGATACGAGTGCGGCGACAAAGGCGCAGAGGGTGATCGATGCCGTGAACCCAAGAGCGCTCAACAGCGAGGGGAACTCATCGACCATCTTGACGATAATTGCCGACGGTGGTGGCAGGATAAAACGCGACACCTGAAAATGGGTGACCAGTGCTTCCCATGCAATGAGGAAAATGACACCGCCGAGAGCTGGAGCAGCAGTCTCGGCCGCCGCCCTGCGCCATTTGACCGGGGTTGGATTGGAAGGGCTCACAGCAAGATCGGTCAAGACGGCACTCCCGAAAGTTTGGCGATGGGCAGACGCAAGGTTGAGCTATGCGACGGGCCATGTGACACGCAAATCGTCGTAACCACCGCCTTTGTTTTTGGGGTAGATACCGGGTCTTCACCGGTGCCGGGATTGACCGGATGGGCGGGGTAATCGGAGGCTGCAATGGATAGTCGCAACTGTTCACCCGCCAGAATGGTCGAACACGTTGTTGTCAGAGGCAGGGTGTAGGTTCCCTCGCCAGCGTCTCTATAATGTGCATAACCGCTGGAAATCTGCAGGACCCTACCGTCCTTTGTGACTGTGGAGAGAACGCAGGACAGATCGAAACTCGGGCAATCTGAGGTCGCGGATATCTCGATCACCGGTTCTCCGGCCAAGGTCAGGCTGGATTGCAACGGCGCGGTCGTGAATGTCAGAACATCACCGCGCTCGTCAGTGATGCGGCGGTCGACAGGGCCGGCGGGTACGCCGTAACAGCCACCGGTTACAGGAGCCGGGCGCCAAGGATCGTGTACGATGTAATCGCTGGCATCCAATAGACCTTGCTGTTCGCTCAACGTGCCGTCATCGGCACGGATTGCCGCACGTCCGGTGCTGCCAAGGTAGAAGGTCTGCTCATCCTCAGGCCAGCTTTCCAGGTCGCGCCATGATTTTGCACCCATGTCGAAGAATGAGATTGGCTTGCTAGTGATTTCGGTAGTTGGCTTGCGTTTGAGAGCCTGATCGAAGAAGCGGATATGCTCGATGTCGGTGTCTCGCTCCGCCGCAGGCCCGAAGTCGACAGTGCCGACCTTGCTGACCCAAGGGAAATGGACCCAAGGGCCGATGATCAACCGCGATATGCCGTCATCGCCGTGCGAAAGCTCTTTCCACGCTTTGATCGTGCTGGCCAGATGTGTGTCAAACCAACCGCCGATGACCAGCATGGGGAGTTTGCGAACCTTGATTTTTTCGGCATGGGTTGAGGGGGAAATTCTGGCCCAAAAATCAGAGTCCGCAGGTGTTTCAAGCCAGTCCATGACATGGGAGTAATCGCGGTATTTTGCCAGAATTTCGGGTTTTGCGGCAATTGGACCGTTAACTGGTAGGTTGGCGGATACAGTCATCAGCGCCGCGTAGGCTTCGTCGTCACCGGCACGGCGTGCCGCTTCGGCGGTGATCTGAATGCCCCAGCCGACCATCTGTTTCATCCGCAGCGCGCCGTTTTCATAGGCCCATGTGGAACCTGCATCCCACGGGCCCATGGCCGGTGCGATGGCCTTTAGCGACGGGCTATTGCCAGCGGCGGCAAGCAGCTGGTTGTAAGACTGGTAGGAAAAACCATACATGCCGACATCGCCGGTCGATCCTTCCAGTGCTGCAGCCCATTCAACCGCTTGCGCACCATCCTCGATATCGTTTTCGCCGGGACGGAACACACCTTCCGACGTGCCGCGACCACGGATGTCCTGGACCACAACGATATAACCATGCGACGCATACCAGGCCGGATGCGCGTAACAGATGGTGCATGCAATGCGACGGCCATAGGCTTGCCGCTGAAGAAGCACCGGGTAAGGGCCGGGGCCAACCGGACGGTAGATATCTGCATCAAGCCTCATGCCGTCACTCAAATGCATCGACTGCGTTTCCGGAGGCAAAACGGCAAGCCTGCCAGTGAGGTCTTTGGTGTTTGAAATGTCGTTCATGCCTGACGCCGATCCCATTTGTCTGTCGGAAGTTCGATGGCGAATTTTTCATCGGCCTTGTCGTCGATTTCGAAGCGGCCTGGATTGAGCAGATTGTAAGGATCAACCTGGCGCTTGAAGGTGATCTCGCGTTCGGTGATTTCCTTTTTGCCGACGGCGCGCACATTGGATGTATGTGAGTTGGAGACCACGGCTCCGGCCTCCTGCATCAGCCGCACCATGGTGGCCATCTGTTCCGGGCTTTCGTAAACGAAATAGGGCGAGCCGGAGCCAACTACCTGACCACCAACGCGCAGGATTTCCATGCGCATCGGGCCATAATGGCTGACCTTGTCGTGCACCCGCTGCACAAGTCCCACCAGATCGGCATCGCGGAAGAAGCCTTCGACGACGGAACGGCCGGGCTCGGTCTTTTGAATCTGGAACAGCGCGTGGCCGAACACGAATTCCCAGATCGGCCCGCCATAGGGACCTTTGCCTTCTGGCGCGGACGAAACGATGGTGCCACCGAAGGAGGCGACACAGGCCTCGAAATCCTCCCAATTGTCTTTTGCGATCATGGTCGAGCAGATCGAATGACCTTCGGGCACGATATCGGCAAATTGCCGGATCAGCTTTGGTGTTGGCCATTCCTGAACCGAAACGACCTTGCGGTTGATGCCCGCTTCATTGGCAAGCGTCACGCCAAAACGCACCGCCTGCATGTATTCCGGGAAAGCAACGATTGCTTCGATCCAAGGCCATGCCGGAGCAAGTGGCATCTCGACTTCGGTGATGATGCCGGTTGCGCCATAGGTATGGTGAATGAGCTGCGCGTCTGGCCCACGCAGTTCGATCAAGCGTGGTTCTTCCTCCATTGTCAGCACCTGCGCGCTGGCAATATTGCCGCGATCACGCAGGATGCCGTAGACGACCGAACCCGGCCCGCCGGTACCGCCAGCGATGTGGCCGGCGATGGTAGCAATGCGAGCTGTTGTCGGGTGGACGCGCAACTCCCAGCCGATCTCGCGGGCTGCCTTGTCAATGTCGATGACCAGTGTGCCTGCCTTAGCGCGGGCCATGCCGGGAGCTAGCTCGACCATGCCGGCATAGGCGCTCATGTCGAGCAGGATGCCGCCCCGCAGCGGCACGCTCTGGCCGTAATTGGCAGACCCGCCACCTCGTTCGGTGATGGGGATGCGATAACGGACCGCTGCCGAGACGACCCGCTTCAACTCCTCAATGGTTTTCGGCGTGACGACTACATCGGCCTGCTTGCCTTCCAGCATGGTGCGCAGCAGCGGGCTGACGGCGTAGCGGTCACGGCTTTTGACGCGAATGCGGCGCGGGTCCATCGTCAATTCGACACCCTCAATGGCGGCGGCGAACTCGGTCAGCGGGTATGAGGTCATTGGCTCATTTCCCCTTCGTGTACATTGTCTCGGATGTGATGCGATCGAGTGGGTAGTGGGCAATTTCGCCGATCAGCTTGATCAGTCGGTCAGACGCCCGCTCGACGGTGATGCGGCCGCGCTCCGCGTCGGCTGCGGCGGCATTGCCGCAAGCGCCGGACGGGTGAATATCCTGCGACTGCCAGCCGAAACCGACTGCACCGCCTTCGGTCATCAGCATGTCGTATTCTTTTTCGAGCTGCTTGGAGAGCGGTACGAAATCCTCGGCATACTGCATGTCGACGAGTTCCGGGTGCAGGTAACGCAGGACGCTGGTTTCGACTTCGCCGGCATGAATGCCGTGTTTGCGTTCTTCGCCATCGAAAAGGTCGCTCAGGTCGGTGAAGCGCGACCACTGCGATGAAACGGCGAACATGCCGAGATTGACCCGCAATTGGCGGCAGACGATTTCCATGACCTGCGGCTGGCCACCATGCGAATTGACGAACAGCACTTTGCGCACACCAGCGCGGTAGGCGCTTTCGCAGACTTCGTACCAGAGACGGCCGAGCGTTTCGGCAGACAGTGTCAATGTTCCGGGGAAGGCAGAATGTTCGTTGGATTTGCCAACACTCATAGTTGGCAGGATAAGGGCTGGAAAGTCGGGTGCCATCTTGGCGACCGCATGTTCCATGATGCCATTGTTGATGGCGGCGTCCACTCGGACGGGTAGATGCGGTCCGTGTTGTTCGACGGCGCCAACCGGCAGAACGGCCACGATCTTGCTCATGTCCAGCGTTGCAAAGTCACGCGCCGTCAGATCCCACCACCAATGCGATTTCAGGTTCATAGTCATATTCCCGGTTATTATGTGAAGTGTTGTGAGAGGGGCGGCAAGCGCCCGCCCTCGACGTCGTTGTCAGTTCATCGGCTTTTCAAGGAACCGTGTCGTAAAGGCGCTGGCGTAGTCGAAGTCCGCAGCAAACAGACCGTTAGCGACCAGCATCTCATAGTGAGACTTCCATCGCTCAGCTGAGATCCAGCCAATACCGTGTTTGGCGGTGTCGTCGTTTTCGACCAGGTTATTGGCCGTCATCATCTCGTGGCTGTAATCCATCAGCTCTTTGGTGATCTGGGGATTGAGCTTGTTGATGGCAGCAAAAGCGACCGACGGGTCTTTCAGGAAATCGACCCAGCCCTTGCGAGAGCCGTCAACCAGGCACTGTACGACCTCAGGCTTCTCATCGATCATCTTCTGCGAGACCACGACGATCACGGTGTAGGGGTTGTAACCCATGTCCGACAGCAGGAAGTAGGATGGCAGCTTGCCGGTCTCAGCCTTGATGCGGAAGGGTTCCTGCGTCACGACACCCTGCTGGATGGAGGTTTTGTCCGACATCCAGGTTGCTATCTGGCCAGTGTAAGTGCGCAGCTGATCGTCGGTGTAGCCATATTTGGATTTGAGGAATGGCCAGAAGGTCGTGCGGTTGCTTTGAGAAATCAGGACAGGTTTGTCCTTGATGTCTTCGGGCGTCTTGATGCCGGGTTCATCATGATACAACATCACCGTCAGGAACTTCTGCATTGAGGCCATCACGGCCTTGGCCGGGAAGCCGACCGAATTCATGCGCAAAACGCCATCATTCTGCGGCAGCAGCGCCACATCGACCGCGCCTGTTGTCAGAAGCTGGGTTGGATCGATACCAGGTGCCCCTTCGCGCAATGTCATGTCGATGCCGCAGGCGGCATAATAGCCTTTCTCAAGAGCTTCATAGAAACCTGCAAATTCCGGCTGGGCTTTCCAGCTTAGCTGAAAGGTGACTGGTTCGTTGGCGGCTGCGGGAGCGGCGAGGCCTGCCAAGACGGCCAGGGCCGCGATGGAGGATTTCAGGTAATTGCCTATCTTCATTTCCATTGTTCCCTCATTGTTGTTTTGGGGTATGCGATCAGGCGGTTTTGGCTTCCAGCCAGCCATCGGTTTTCAAAAATTTATCGATGACGGCATCCTTGGTTTCATCAATCTCGAAACGGCCCGGATTGAGCAGGCCTTCGGGATCCATGCGTTTCTTGAAGGCGATGTCGGCCGGGCCGATTTCCTTTTTCCCGACGCCACGCACGTTTGAGGCATGGGGATTGGCGACGCGAATTCCCTCTTCGCGCATCATCCGCACGACATCGTCGACCTCTTCTTCCTTTTCGAACGTGATGAAGGTTGAGCCGGAGCAAACGAGATCGCCTTCCCAGCGGCGAACCTCCAGCCGCAGGGGGCCGGTGTGACGGATGCGCTCATAAACCCGCAAAACCTGACCCTCGAGGTCGCTTGAGCGGAAAAATCCCTCAACCTCTGTGACCGTCGGCACGGTTTTCTGGACTTGAAGCGTTGTGTGACCAAAGGCAAATTCATGCATTGGCCTGCCATAGGGGCCTTGGGCTTCAGGTGCCTCGGTCAGTATCGTGCCACCAGCCTCGCTGACCATCTCGTGGTAAAGCTCCATCGAGGAGGCATCGATCATTGCCATGACCACGGACTGTCCTTGCGGCACAAAGGGTGCGAAAGGGGTAAGCCACTGACCGATTGGCCACTCGTAAGCCGAGGCCAGTTTTTTGACGAGCCCGGTCTCGTAACCGATTGCCAGTGCGTGACGTATGGCTGTCGGGTAGTCGTTGAAACCGACCAGGATCTCAACCCATTTGCGGGCCGGTGCCAGCGCAAATTCGACTTCGGTAATGATGCCGTTGGTGCCGTAGCCATGCTGCAGAAGACGGGTCTCCTTGCCGAGTAGTTCCACCAGTTGCGGCTCCGCTTCTACGGAACAGGCTTCCAGTGCGATGATGTTGCCCCGGTCACGCAGAACGCCCCAGGTGATAGAACCCACACCGCCCGTGCCGCCTGCGATGAAACCGCCAATCGTTGCCTGTCGTCTGGTGGTCGGGAAGAAACGCAGTTCCTGTCCCGTTTCCTGAACTGCGGCCTCGATATCCTCGATCTTTGTTCCCGCACGTGCCCGCACCGCACCATCGCGAATGGATACGATGCCGCTCAGCCCGGAAAGGTCCAGCAAGGCACCGCCACGAAGGGGAACACTCTGACCATAATTTGCAGTTCCCGCACCACGTGGTGTCAGTGATATGCGGTGTTTGTGGGCGGCTTTGGCAACAGTCAGAACCTCATCCTTGGTGCGGGGCGACACCACCAGTTCCGCCTGCAATCCCGCCAGTGTCTTTTGCAAGAGCGGGCTAAGCGAATAGTGATCGCGGCTTTTTGTCCGGATGGTGCGTGGATCTGTTGTTGCGGGAATATCGCCAAGATCTGAAATGAAGGCATGAATATCAGACATTCCGGCCTCCTGCGGCTTAACGGTCGGCGTTGATGAGTGAGACGTGAGCGGCGGCAATTTTCCAGCCGTCGACGGTACGTATCCAGGTCTGGCTCTGGCGCCCTCGGGTGCCGGTTGCTGGCCTGATAAATTCGAGATTACAGGTCGCGACATCGGTTCCGTGGGTCGTGATGACGCGGCGAAGGACGTCCCGTTGCGGCGAGCCGCCAGTACGCCCGACACGGTAGGCGCGGATTTCTTCTATGCCGTAGAGATTTTCGGCAATGCCGTAGCGTAGCGTTTCGCTTGCAGACCAGAAAAGCGCGTCAAGCGTGTCCAGATCATTCGCCATCAATGCCACCTCATAGGCGTCACACAAAATGGTGACTTCGGCGATGACGTCGGGCAAATTGACCGGCAATACGGCTGCGCTTGACGGAGTGGTGTTCGTCGTCATGCCAGCTGCTCCCGAATTTCGTTGGAACCGCAGACAAAACCGAAGCACTGGCGCACATTGTAGAGGGTAGCATCCATGCAGAAGGTCGGTGATGTCGTGGCCGAACAATCTTCCAGCATGATGCAGTCGAAACCCCGGAAGTTTCCGTCCTGTAGTGTGCACAGAACACATTGGTCCGCATTCACGCCAGCAAACAGCAAGGTTGTAACGCCGAGATTGCGCAGGATGCTTTCCAGAACCGTGTCATGAAAACCGGACATGCTGTATTTGTCGACACAGATATCATCCGGCTCGATAGCCAGTTCGTCAACGACCTGTGCAGCCCAGCTTCCGACCTGAAGAACCTCCGCGTTGCGTGATGGCAACTTGTCGCCGATGCCGATGCTGACGCCGTCCGAATTGTAGACATGCAGCACGCCGGGCGAAAGGTTGGCGCGGTCCGCCCTGTTGCCCCAGTTCACCCAGATCACGGGGACGTCGGATTTGCGCAGCACTGGTAAAAGCGCTTTTAACGGCTCAATCGGCGCGCGTGCAGGGGTAACGTCTACGCCAATATGGGCAAGCCAGCCGTCGGGATGGCAGAAGTCGTTCTGCATATCGATGACGATGACCGCGGTGCGGGCCGCGTCGAATGTGATGGTGCGGTTACGGTCCTGTACCGAGACTGGACGTGCGCTGACCGGTACACGGATCATGTTGACCGTGTCAGCTGAAACCCGCCATTCGTTGCGGGCTGATGGGCCGAGGGGATTGAGGTGCGGCTGGGTTGCCATAGTGTCCATTGATCAAAGCCCCTGCAGAACGCGAAGGTCTTCTTCGTCGAGGCTGATGCGCTGGCCGCTGCGGATAAGTTCGGAAAAATCCTGGTTCGGCGTCATCACGGTCAGTGTGTAAAGCTTTGATGTGCCCGTGTTTTTGACAATGTGGACGCTGCCGGGGTTGAGCAACAATGCATCACCTTTTTTGATCGGCATTTCGTCGCCGTCGCTTGCGGCGGTGCCTTCACCGTGCAGCACGTAGAAAAATTCATGCGCATCTGAGTGGCTGTTGGGCGGCGTTGCGCCACCGACATTGAAGATTTCGACGACGAAGATGTTGTCGGTTGGTGCGGATTTCGGGTCGAACAGGATGGCGAAGTAGTTGGTATCCGTCGGCGAGATCTGGAACGCCTCGGCACTTGTCGCATTTTCAAAAGAAAAGGTTTTCATATTCGCTTCCTATGGTATTTGCCTAGTTTGTAGGCGTGGCGTTTTTTCAGGCGCATAGACATTGTTAGCAAGGATAAAATGAATTAAAAGCGCTTAATTGTGTTGTTTGCGTTGCCTTTTGGGCAACATGGATTTGACGTTATGCTGCACGCCAGATTGCTCAGCTATTTCGATGAAGTGGCCCGTTCAGGCTCGATCCGTAAGGCCGCCGAAAAGCTCAATGTCGCGCCGTCCGCAGTTAGCCGGCAGATTCTTGCGTTCGAAGAGGAGCTCGGAACGCCGATTTTTCAGCGCACGACCCGCAAGCTGTTGCTGACGGCGGCGGGTGAAATTCTCATTAGACATATCCGTGCGACGTTGAAGGACATGGAGCGCGTCCAGTCGCAGATCGAGGAGCTGAAAGGCTTAAGACGGGGTGAAATTACGGTCGCGGTTATGAGCGGCCTTGCCGCCAACCTGGTGCCGCGTGCTGTTGCGCATTTCCAGAAGCGTAATCCGCGCGTCAAACTCCAGCTTCGGCTGCTGCCGACTGGTGATGACATCATGGACAGCGTGGAAAATGGTGAGGCACATATCGGTATCGGATTCGACTTTCCATCCAGACCCAACATCCGCGTTCTTGATGTGGCAATCGGCCGTCTGGGCGCTGTCATGGCGCCGGATCATCCGTTGGCGTCGCGGTCCAGCATTCGGATCAGTGATTGCATCGGTTACCGTCTGATCGTTGCGGATATGACCATGGCTATCCGGCCGCATCTCGACAGGCTGTTTAGCAAAATGAAGCTGGAGCCGCAGTTTGCGGTCGAAACCAACTCGATTGAGGTCATGCGGCACACGGCCCTGTCGGACGAGGGTATTACTTTCCTGACGCCATTCGATATCGAATATGAGCTAAGGCAGGGGAGGCTAGTCTATATTCCGATCCATGAACTCGCGCATCACACGCAGCAATTGATGCTGATTGGCAGTGAAAGAACACCAAGTGCGCTTGCCAGCCTGTTTGTCGAGAACCTGCGGCAGGTCATCCAGCAGGTTTCAAGTGTGCCGGACCTAACGTCGATTTAGTGCTTTATTGCAGATATCAAAAATGACGCTCCGCCCGCGAGAGCGGAACGCCGTTTGTTTACGCGTCGCGAAACCAGCCTTTAGGCCTGGGTCGCGCCCGGTCTTGAACGCATCACGCAATGGTTGGCAACTGGCAGGTTTTGCCGGACGGACTTTATGTATGGTAGGTCAATCCGCGCCGTAATGGCGGTTACCAAATCCGGGCTCTGCGCAATCATGTGACCCCAAGGATTGACCACCATCGAGCGGCCGTAACATGCCTTCCTACCACCGGCATGAGTGCCGGTTTGTCCAACAGCCACAAAATATGTCTGCGTTTCAATGGCGCGCGCTCGTGCCAGAATTTCCCAGTGGTCCTTGCCGGTCGAGAGCGTAAATGCGGCAGGCAGGACAATGATTTCGGAGCCAAGGTCACGCAACCGCTGAAACAGCTCGGGAAAACGGATATCGTAGCAAATGCCGCAGCCAACGGTGATATCTCCGACCTTGTAGGTCACGACATCCTCACCGCGACGGATGGAGTCAGACTCGCGGTAGACAATGCCTTCAGGCGTTTCGACATCAAAAAGATGGATCTTGCGGTATCGTGCTATCTGTTGTCCGTCCGGTCCGAACACCAGTGACGTATTGTAGAAGTCCTCTCCTTCCTTTTCGACGATCGATCCCGCATGCAAGGTTACGCCATGTCGCGCTGCGGTTTCTGAGAGAAAGGACCAAGTCTCGCCACCGGGAAATATTTCAGCACTGGCGTGCATGGCGTTTCTGTCATCATCCAAAAATGCAAAATATTCCGGCAAGACGACGAGTTGAGGTTTTTCATCGCGGATGGCGGTCTCAATAAGCTTCGCCGCGGTTTGCAGGTTCGCCGCCTTGTCGTTTTGCGAATTCATCTGGATCAGTGAGATTTTCATGTCGCTATTTCCTTTGTCAGTGCGCTGGCGAGAGAAGTTGCGCGGTGGTGTTCCAGGCGTCACGAAAACCAAGTGCGATGGCACCATGCTCCATAGTCAACACAAGTGTGTGGGCATTATTTTCTAGGGCGAATTGCTTTTCGGAGACACTCCAGGCTGGTAGCAGCCAGTGTTTGCCAGCGGCCTTAGCTGCATCGGCAATCGCTTTCAGATCGGCACAATCGGCCTCGCTGCGTTTGTAGGATCCGCGGCCGCGCCGCAGGGAGAGATCGCTCGGACCAATAAAAACGCCGTCCACTGTGTCGAGTGACAGGATGTGTTCGATATCTCTCAATGCGCTGGCGTGTTCGATCATTGGGTAACACCTGGTCTTGCGATCCTGATCGATGAACCATTGGTCATCGGGACTGCCATAGGCCACGGTTCGACCTCCGGCAAAGCTGCGCTCGCCATGCGGCGGGAACTTTGCAAAGGCACATGTTTTCTCTGCATGGGCAGCATCAAGAATGTGGGGAATGACCACGGCATCTGCGCCGAAATCCAGCGCCTGCTGGATGGGACCACGCTCAGGCGCCAATACCTTGGCCAGGACCTCCAGTCCCAAACCCTTGAGAACCGGAATGAACCGTTCAAGTGTGTCGAGGTCAAAACTGCCGTGCTCGATATCGAGCACGACGGCGGTGTAGCCGATGGAGGCAGCAATTTCTGCAGCTGCGATGTTCGGCCCGGAGAGCCAGACGGCTGATTTATGTCCGGAATTTTTTGTCATGCGACGGTATCCCTGATCTGGAAATGGATTGGCTGGCGCATTTATCCCAGCACCTGTCTGACGGCGTCGGCGGTGACCGAAACAATCTCTTCTGCCTCTTCACGTGTCAGGCACAGCGGCGGCGCAAAGCCGATGATGTCGCCCTGCGGCATGGCGCGCGCAATGATGCCTCGCTCCAGCATGGCCGCCACGATGGAGGCGCCCACTTTCTTTGATGGATCAAAGAAACGGCGATCATCGCGATCTTCCACCAGTTCCACGGCGGCCATCAGGCCGTCACCACGCACATCACCGACATTGGCGTGGCCGCCAACGGCCTGTGCTAGTGCATCGCGGAACCATGCGCCGGTAACGCGTGCGTTCTCTAGCAGACCCAATTCGTCGATCAGCTCTAGATTGGCGACACCAGCTGCGGCGCAGATAGGGTGGGCAGAGTAGGTCCAGCCATGGCCGATCGGCCCGAGCTGATCAGAACCCTGAACCAGAACATCCCACATTTTTTCGCTGACGATGCTGCCGGAAAGCGGTGCATAGGCAGAGGTCAGTCCCTTTGCGATGGTGATCAGGTCCGGTTCCATGCCGTAATGATCTGAGCCGAACATGCTGCCCAATCGCCCAAAGCCGGTGATGACTTCATCGGCAACCAACAAGATATCGTATTTGCGCAAAACGGCCTGAATGGCCTGCCAGTAACCCTGTGGCGGTGGCACGATGCCGCCGGTGCCGAGAATTGGCTCTCCCACGAATGCGGCAATCGTATCCGGGCCTTCGGCTAGAATAAGCTCTTCCAGCTTGTTTGCGCAGTGTGCCGAAAACTGGGCCTCATCCATGCTGCGGTCTTCGCGGCGGAAGAAATAGGGTGCTTCGGTATGCAGGATCGGCGCGCGAGGCAGGTCGAAAGCCTTCTGGAACGCTTCAAGGCCAGTCAGGCTGCCGGTCATGATGCCAGAACCGTGGTAACCGCGCCAACGCGAAATGATCTTCTTCTTTTCCGGACGACCGAGTACGTTATTGTAATACCAGATCAACTTGATGTTGGTCTCGTTGGCATCGGACCCGGAAAGGCCGAAATAGACACGGCTCATATTGCGCGGTGCCCGTTCAATGATCATCCGCGCCAGTGTTACTGACGCTTCGGTGCCATGACCGACATAGGCGTGATAGTAAGCCAGTGACCGCGCCTGTTCGGCAATGGCGTCGGCAATTTTCTGGCGGCCGTAACCGACATTCACGCAGTAGAGACCGCCGAAGGCGTCAAGGCTGCGGCGACCATTGGTGTCGGTAATGTAGACGCCTTCGCCGCTGGCGATGGTGCGAATGGGGCTTTCACCGCGTGCATGGGCGCCCATGGCCGTCGAGGGGTGAAAAAAGTGATTGCGGTCCCAGGCGTTAAGATCGTTGCGATGGTCGTTCATGCGTAGTTCCTTTCCATCCCGCGGTCAGCGGGGGTGTCGATGCACAGATATTTGAGTTCGGTGAATGCCTCGATGCCGTGGCGTGAGCCCTCACGCCCCAGCCCGGACTGTTTCCAGCCGCCGAATGGCACCGGGCCGCCGGTGATTTTGACGCGGTTGATGGCAACCATGCCAAATTGCAGGGCGCGTCCCATGCGCCACTGGCGTGCGCCGTTTTCCGTCAGCACATAAGCAACAAGGCCATAATCGGTATTATTGGCGCGTCTGATGACCTCCTCTTCGCTGTCGAATGCGTTGACTGCGGCCACAGGGCCGAATGTCTCCTGCTGCATGATAAGTGCGTCATCCGGCACGTCGGCAAGCAAAGTAGGGGTGTAGAACAGTGATCCGGCCGGGTGACGTTTTCCGCCAGTCAGGCAGCGTGCACCGTGAGCAATTGCGTCATTTACCTGGTTTTCGACGCTGTCTATTGCCCGCTGATGCATGAGCGGACCGATCTCCGTTGCCTGATCCAGTCCGTTGCCTACGCGAAGGGCGGCAATACGTTTGGTGAATTGCGTCAGAAACTGTTCGTAGATCGAGCGATGCACGAAGATGCGGTTTGCCGCGAGGCAATCTTGGCCGGAGGTCGCAAATTTTGCGTCCATGGCGATGTCGACTGCACGCGATACGTCTGCATCTTCAAAAACAATCAGAGGTGCATGGCCACCCAGTTCCATGACCAACCGCTTCATCGAGGGTACACACCGTGCGGCAATCAGTTTTCCGACCGTGGTTGATCCCGTAAAACTCAGTGCGCCGACACGATTGTCATCGCACAGTGCTCCGACGATTTCTTTGGAATCGCCGGTCAGTACATTCAAGACACCCGAGGGAACGCCGGCGCGCTCAGCGAGTTCCACCAAGGCCAACGCAGAAAGCGGTGTTTCTCCAGAGGGATGGGCGACGACCGTGCAGCCCGCTGCCAGTGCGGCAGCTGCCTTGCGTGTCAGCATCGCGGACGGAAAGTTCCACGGCGTCACCAATGCGGCAACGCCAATCGCTTCCCTGCGGACAATCATCTCCGCGCCAGGAAGATGCGACGTTACGCTCTCGGTGTTGAGGCGTTTGCCCTCTTCTGCATACCATTCCGGGAACGAGGCGGCGTAATCCTGTTCTCCTAGTGCTTCATTGAACGGCTTGCCCTGTTCAAGCACCATGATCCGCGCCAGATCCTCGCGGTGTTCGCGGATAAGCTCTGCCCAGCGACGCAATAGGGTACCACGCTGTTCCGGCAACAATGCCTGCCAGACGGGAAATGCAGCCGCGGCTGCCGCGACGGTCTCGCGAACGTCGTCCACACCGACGGCAGTGACCCGTGCCACCGGCAGACCGCTTGCCGGGTCATTGACTGCAAAATCGGCGGAGCCAGCGATCCAGCGCCCGCCGGAGTAGGAAAGCTCGCGCAGCAGGCCCGGATCATTCAGGCTGTCGAGTGCGGCATGCCGCCTTTCGTGGCGGCTCATCCGGGCCTCGCTCATGTGTTCTGTCCTTGGCTGTTATTGAATACAGCGAGTATTGCAGAACACGGCGACATGATCGGGCCAAAGAGAGCTGCTGCGCAGCCCGTCCGGTCTGATCCTGGATTGAATTTAGTCCATCCGGTCTTTCACAGCCCGGGTCACGATATAGGTAAAGTAGCGCTGAATACCGATTTCCATGGCCAGCATTCGGTCGACGAGGCGTTGATAACTGTCGATATCAGTGGTTTCCACGGTCAGGAAATAATCGACGCCACCGCCGACTGACCAGCAGGACACAATTTCTGCTATGTCACTGACAGCGCTCTCGAAGCGTTTGAAATCCGCATGGCGATGGCTGGCCAGTGTTACTTCCATCAGCACCCGAACGGGCAGTGGTTGTTCCGCCCTCGATATGCGGGCGTGATAACCGGTGATCACGCCTTGTGCCTCAAGCCGTTTCAATCGCGCCCAGGCAGGGGTGGCCGACAGGCCAACGGCCTCTGCCAGCGCCTGTTTGGTCATGCGCCCATTGCGCTTCATGGCCTCGATAATGCGCAGGTCTATTGCATCCAGTTTCAGTTTTTCCTCCATGGGGCCGCCGCGACAGTTGCGGAATGGCGTAATTTGGGTGGTTCGAACATGTTTTCATAATGCACATCGAAACATGCTTGACTATGATTTTTACATATGAAATGTTTTTTGCATCAACATAAAACAAGAGGGCGAACTTATGTCACTGTCGAAACCGGCCTTGCGTGCACTATTTGCATCTGTGGCCCTAGCTATCCCCGCACTTGCTGTAGCCAACACGCTGAACGTTCAGATTACCGCTGATATTAGAAGCTCCCAACCGGGTATAAACCGCGATGCTGGTACGGATTCCGTCATGCTCAACGTGGTTGAAGGACTGGTTGCGGCAGGTGATAAGGGCGAAATTCACCCGATGCTGGCCAAGGAATGGACCGTATCCGACGATGGCAAAACCTATACATTTACGCTGCGTGACGGCGTGAAATTTCACAATGGTGAGACGATGACCGCTGCCGATGTGCAGTGGAGCCTTGAAAAGCTCATTCGTGATCCGGAATTCAGTTGCAAGACATTCTTTGACGGCAGCCGTGACGCCAAGGTGGAAACAATCGAAGCGAAGGACAACACGGTTGTCGTAACGCTCGATCGTCCTGATGCGATGTTCCTGAACTATATGGCGCAGGCGCAGTGTGGTTCTACAGGTATCGTCCACCGTGCGTCATTCGGAGATGACGGTAAATGGAAGGCGCCAATCGCCACCGGCCCATTTGAATTCGGCGAATGGAAGCGCGGGCAGGGGCTGACACTGAAGAAGTTCGCTGACTACTCCATTTCAGGAGAGCAGCCCGATGGTTACGGCGGACGCAAGGAAGTCCTTGTGGATGAGGTGAAGTATGTTGTGGTGCCAGACACCGCAACGGCGGTGGCCGGTCTCAAAAGTGGCGCTCTTGATGTGCTGCCCTACCTGCCACCGGGCGAGGCCGCAAAGTTGAAGGACGAAAAGGACTTCAACATTGTTGCGGCTCCTCACGGTGGCCTAGTGACCATGCTGTTCCAGACCGCCGATCCGTTGATGTCCAAGGTTGAAATGCGTCAGGCTGTCATTGCCGCGCTGGATACACCGCAGATCGTTGATTCAGTAACCTACGGGCTGGGCGTTCCCAACAATTCGCTCGTTGCATCCGGCTCGCTTTATCATACGGCGGCACAGGATAATGGGTACACCTATGACCCAACTGCGGTGAAGGCCTTGCTCGACAAGGCAGGCTACAAGGGCGAGAAGATCAATATTCTCACCAACCGTCGCTCGGCCATCAACTACGATACCGCAATCATCGCGCAGGCCATGTTGCAGTCTGCCGGTATCAATGCGGAAATCGAAGTTCTTGAATGGGCAAGCCAACTCGACCGCTTCAACAGCGGCAAATACCAGATCATGGCATTCAATTATTCCAACCGCACCGATCCGGCGCTCGCCTATCAGACCGTTGTCGGTTCGAAAGCCAAAAAAGCCAATGCTGTCTGGGATGATGCTGATGTCAGCACACTCGTCAATCAGGCGCTGCAGGAAACCGATCAGGCAAAACGTCAGGCAATCTTTGATGACCTGCATGCCCGTTTTCTGGAGCAGGCACCGCTGGTGATGCTGGCCAACGGCCTCGATGTCGGCGTGTCCGGCCCGAAGGTGAAGGGATATCGCACCTGGCAGGGCTTCGCCCGCTTCTGGGGTGTCGAGAAAACCCAGTGAGAATGACTGGCGGATACTGACCATGCTGAAATTTGCCCTGAGCCGATTATTGTCGGCAGTCCCCACCCTGTTCATCGTTTCTGTGGCGGTGTTTGGCCTCATCCGCCTGATACCCGGCGACCCGGCCAGCCTGATGCTCGGCGATCTCGCCGATGCGGATGCGCTGGCCGCCGCCCGCAAGACGATGGGACTGGATAAACCCGTGCCGCTGCAATTTGTCATCTGGCTCGGCAATGTCGTGCAAGGTGACCTCGGCCACTCTGTGCTGAATGGCCAACCGGTGCTTGATCTTGTGTTGCAGCGTTTTTCGACCAGTGCGTGGATGGTGCTGATTGCAGTTGGTCTTTCCGTACTCATTGCCGTGCCACTCGGCATGGCAGCGGCATGGAAACAGAATGGCGGACTTGATCTTGCTATTGTTGCCATGTCCACTTTGCTGCTTTCAGTCCCGACCTTCTGGTTGGGATTGATGATCCTGCTCGGCTTCGGCCTCAAACTCGGCTGGTTACCGGTGCTGGGTTATGTCTCGGTCACTGACGACCCGATTGCCGGATTGATCTACCTGATCATGCCAGTGGCAACGCTGGTGCTCCATGAAGTAGGCATTATCGTTCGTATGGCCCGTGCCTCGACGCTTGATGTCCTGCGGCTGGATTACATTACCCATGCCCGCGCCAAGGGGTTGGGTGAGGCGGCGGTGCTTCTGCGCCACGCGGCACGCAATGCTTTTGGCCCGACCTGGACGCTGATCGGTCTTATTCTCGGCAACCTTCTTGGCGGTGTTGCGGTGGTGGAAACCGTGTTCACCATTCCGGGCCTCGGCCGACTGATTGTCGATTCCATCTACGCTCGTGATTACGCTGTGGTGCAGGGATGCCTGCTGTTTGTGGCTGTCACCTACCTGCTCGTCAATTTGCTGGTTGACCTGCTCTATCCCCTGTTCGATCCGAGAGTGACTGCAGAATGAAACGCCATCAACGAAACCGTATCCTCGGCGGCGCCCTTCTCGCCTGTTTTTTCGGGGCGGCGCTTGCCGGACGCATCTGGACACCTTTCGATCCGATGCGCATCGATCTGCGCTCCAAGTTGCAGGCGCCGGATGCTACCCACTGGCTTGGGACCGATGAATTCGGTCGTGACGTGCTGTCCCGACTGATGACGGCGGCAGGTACCAGTGTGTCGATCAGCCTTGTGACGGTGTGTATTGCAGTTCTGGCCGGCGTGTCGTTTGGTGTTCTGGCGGGTTATGCCCGTGGCTGGACGGACCGCGTCATCATGGCATTCAACGATGCGCTGCTGGCGTTTCCCAGCATGTTGCTGGCGCTGGCGCTGCTGTCGATTACCGGCGCCAATATGTACGGCATCATCCTGGCGCTCGGCATTGCCTATACGCCGTCCATGGTTCGCGTTGTGCGTGGCTCGGTGCTGTCGCTGCGTGAGCGGGAATTTATCGAAGCGTCCCGCATCATGGGCAATTCGGCCGCCTATACCATGTTCCGCCACATCGTGCCGAACTGCCTTGGTCCGGTGATCGTGCTGGCAACCTCCATGTTCGGATCGGTCCTGCTGACTGAGAGTGCACTCAGCTTCCTTGGTCTTGGTGTGCCGCCGCCAGCGCCGACCTGGGGCAACATGCTGGCCAGTGGCCGTCCCCATATCGCAGAAGCTGTATGGCTCGGCATCTTCCCTGGTCTCTGCATTTCGCTGTCGCTGCTTGGCATAAATCTGTTCGGTGATGCGATCCGCGACCGTTTCGACCCCCGCATGCGAGGATTGTAAGCAATGAAACAGCCTCTTATTCAGGTCGAAAATCTTAGCCTTTCCGTGAATGGAATCGATGATCACCGCATCGTCCGCGATGTTTCGTTCAGCGTTGGTGCGGGTGAAATCGTCGGTATTGTCGGCGAAAGCGGTTCGGGAAAAACCATGGTGGCACGCAGCCTCATGGGTCTCCAACCACCAGCTATCGCCATTTCCGGTGGAGATATCCGTTTCGAAGGTCGCTCGGTACCATCAATGAAAGGTAAGGACATCCGCGCATTGCGCGGCTCCCGGCTGGGCATGGTGTTTCAGGAGCCGATGACCTCACTCAATCCGTCGATGACCATCGGCAAGCAACTGGAAGAGCCACTGAAACTGCATACGCGGCTGGATGCTGCGGCGCGGCGCGCCAAAATTCTCGAGATTTTGCGGCGGGTTGGCATTCATGATCCAGAAGGTGCCTTGTTGGCCTTTCCGCACCATTTTTCCGGCGGCATGCGCCAACGCATGATGCTGGCATCTGCCATGCTGCTGCGACCATCCCTGCTGATAGCCGACGAGCCGACTACGGCGCTTGATGCGCTGGTGCAGCGCGAAGTGCTGGAACTGATGTTGGAGATGGTGCGCAGTGAAAACACGGCACTGTTGATGATCAGCCATGACTTGCCCATGGTGGCGCGTTATTGCGACCGTGTGATCGTGATGCGACAAGGCGAGATTGTCGAGCAGGGTCCGGTAACCGACATCATCTCTAACCCGCGCCACGATTACACACGCGAGTTGCTGCAATGCATGCCGATGCGTGGACCGCTGAGAGACATCGATCCGCAATCGAAACCGGTCATGGAAGTGCGGGGCATCGAGGTGACATACAGCGCCCGGGCAGGGTTTCTGGCACCGCAGACGACCAAGAAAGCTTTGCATGGCGTCGACCTTGCCGTGCGTCCGGGTGAAATCGTGGCGCTGGTCGGCGCCTCCGGTTCCGGCAAGACCACGCTTGGCCGTTGTATTGCCGGGCTGGTTCCTGCGTCTGCCGGCCGTATTTTCTTTGACGGGGAAGAGGTAAAGCCGGATTCACCGGCATGGCGCAACTACCGCCTCAACTGCCAGATGATCTTTCAGGACCCGTTTGGTTCTCTCGATCCGCGCATGAAAATACGCGATATCGTGGCGGAAGCCTTGCGTCACGAGACCACGTCGACGCGGGAAGAAAAGCAGCAACGAACTCGCGCCATTCTGGAAGAGGTGGGGCTGGACGGGCGTTATCTTGACCGGTTCCCGCACGAGCTTTCCGGCGGCCAGCGTCAGCGCGTGGCAATTGCGCGTGCCATTGTCGGGCGACCGCAGTTCGTGATCGCTGATGAGGCGGTGTCGGCGCTTGACGTTACTGTGCGTGCCAGAGTGCTGGAACTGCTGGCTGATCTGCAAAAACGATATGGTTTTTCGTGCCTGTTTATCAGCCATGACCTCGGTGTGGTCGAACAGCTCGCAGACCGGGTGGTGGTGATGCGTGATGGCGCCATCGTCGAGCAAGGCAACCGCGACGACATTTTTGATGCTCCGCGATCGGAATATACGCGGGCCTTGCTGTCCGCCATTCCAACCCTGACCCGCACCGAAACCGGCGTTTCGTTGAATTGGCGTTTCGCTGAATCGGAAAAACAGCAGGTGGACGCATTGCAATGAAAATGACAGCAATAACCAAGGATCTGCCACGGGCAACACCTGCTGCGCGTGGCACGGATCCAGCGATAATCCTTACCATGCTGGATGAGATCAAACGTCACGATCTCGAGTTGCATAGCCTTCTCGTCTGGCAGGATGGTGCTCTGATCACCAGCGCTTACTGGGCACCTTACTCACTTGTCCGCCCGCATATGATGCATTCCGTGACCAAAAGTTTTACCTCCATGGCTGTTGGTCTGGCGGTCGCGGATGGTCTGCTATCGGTCGATGATGCGGTTCTGCAATTTTTCCCTGACTATGCTGGACCGGTCGACGATAACCTAAGGGCCATGAAGGTACGGCATCTACTGACGATGACCAGCGGTCATGGGCGCGGCATTTCCGGTGGCTCTTGGCGGCGAGTGCTTTCAAGCTGGGTGGACGATTTCTTGCGCCAGCCCAGCCCCCACAATCCTGGAGACGTGTTCGTCTATGACAGTGCCGCAAGCTACATGCTGTCTGCCATCGTACAGCAGGTCACAGGACGCATGATCGCGGATTACCTCTCAGAGCGGATATTCCTGCCGATGGGAATGTCCGCCAACATGACGTGGGACACCGGCACTGACGGCGTCAACACCGGCGGTAATGGTCTCAGCTGCACCAGTGAGGACATGCTGAAGCTGGGTATATTGCATTTGCAGGGTGGCGAATGGCAGGGCCGACAGCTTCTGCCGCGCCCATGGGTTCAAGCGGCAACCGGCATGCAGATCCGCGACGTGGTGCTCGGTGTGTTTACCGGTGACCATTATCTCGGGCCGGACGAAGTTGGTGACGGTCAAAAGGTTAGCCGGCGTGAAGGCTACGGTTATCAATGGTGGCGTGGGCCACATAACAGCTTTTCCGCCAATGGCCTTTTTGGCCAATATTGTATCGTGCTGCCGGATGAAAATGCCGTCGTGGCGTTTACCGGCGGGCTGGAAGACAGTGATCGCCGTGTCCATCAGCTTATCTATGACGTGCTGCGTCCTGCACTCGGGAAAGGCGGCGGCACCCTTGAGAGTGCCGAGAAACTGGAAGCGCGTTTGGCTGGATTGCGGCTTGAAAATTTTGCTGAAAACCGGTTTTCGTCAGACAAAGTGCCATGCGGCATATGGATGGTCGAGCCCAACGATCAAGGTATCAAAAGCATCGCTCTTGCGCCCGACAATAACGAACTGAGTGTCATTCTTCGCGACGCCGAAGGTGAATATCTCGTGCGGGCAGGATGTGGTTTTTACGTTGAAACCGTCACCACAATACCCGGCGCAAGGCTGCACCATTCCTACCAGCCTGCTGGCGGATTGAGGGTCTTGGCCTCTGCCCGTCTTCTTGAAAATGACGGTGCCAGCGCGGTGCTGGAAATGGACTGGATATTCGTTGAAACGGCGTTCCGCGATACTGTCCGCTTACGCTTTGCAGACAATTCGATGACACTTTCGCGGCGGGTGAATGTCAACTCATCCGAGCTCGAATTGCCTGACATCAAGGGGCGATTGCTGGAGCAGCATGCAAGGGAGAAACAGCATGGTTGACGATCAACAGGTTGCGATTTCCCGCATGACACACGAGACATTTGCGCAGCGTATGAAGCGTCCCGCAGTCATTCTCATTCCGCTTGCGTCGCAAGAAGAGCAGGGCCCGCATGCGCCGATGGGTGATTTCATGCTGACTGAAAGGCTGGCGGAAATGAGCGCCCGGGCGGGCGACGGACTGACAGCACCTGTACTACCATTTGGCCATGCTGAATTTTTCCGCGCCATTGCCGGTGGAATTCAGTTACGTGCCGCGACGTTCACTGCAGTGCTCGAGGATATCCTGACCTCCTTCCTTGATCACGGCCATGAACAGCTGCTGATTTTCAACGGCCACACAACCAATGCGCCGCTGATCGATCAGGTTTGCCGCAAGTTGCGCCGTGAGAAAGGCGTGCTGATACCAGCACTGAATATCTGGCAGAGCCTGCCGGATAGCCTGTGGAAGTCGCTTTACGGCGATGATGTTACACGTGTGCGTGGCCACGGCGGTGAGCCGATGACCTCGGTTTATATGCACCTTTTTCCCGAACTGGTTCGAACCGAAGCGATGCGCGATCCCGCGCCGCGTGGCAGTGTGTTTGGTCTGCCTGTAGGTGGTGTCTCGGCCACTCATTTTGAAGGAATTCCGGTCCAGATACCGCTGGATTGCACTGAGGTTGATCCGGCCGGCATGCTCGGTGGTCGGGCCTCATTGGCAAGTGCTGAAAAAGGCCAGGTGATCTGTGACCATATTGTCGGCCATACCGCACGGCTGATGCGTCATCTGGCCGGTTTCGATCCACGAAATGCTGTACAGCCTTTTGAGGCATCTGCCGCAGGCCTGTCGCAAGGAGAACGCCATGACTGAATTACGCATCGGTGCAATGCCACTTACGCCTCCGAAGGAGATTATCGACGCGTTGCAGCAAATTGAAACGGCCAGTGTCGGGCATCTGCGTCATACCGGTTTCATGAGCGGTTCCATTCAGGCGATCCTGCCGCAACAACAGGCCCGTGCCGGTGTTGCCGTCACGCTCGCCATTCCGGCCATGTGCTCGACCCTTTTGCATTATGCGCTGAGTCAGGTGCGCCCCTGCGACATGCTGGTAATTGATAGGCTGGGCGACAGTCGCCATGCCTGCCTGGGCGGTGCGGTGGCACGGGCTGCGCGTATGGCGGGCGTTGCCGGTGTGATCATTGACGGCCCGTGCACCGATGTGGCGGAAATCATCGCCGAAGGACTACCTGTATGGTGCCGCGGTGTTTCGTCTGTGACAACACGCCAGCTTGATCTCGGCGGCACATTCAATCGTCCGATCGCTTGTGGTGGTGTGCCGGTTTTGCCGGGCGATATCGTATTGGCGGATGCTTCCGGCGTGGTGGTGCTGCCAGCAGATGAGGCCGCATACATAGCTGAGATCTGCATTGCCCGTGAAACACGTGTCGCCCGCACCATGCAGCGGCTGCTTGATGGCGAAAAGCTCGGTGACATCACCCGCGCGGTAGACAAGGTGAATGCGCGCCTCAACCCGGGCGCAACGGAAGGAACACAGAAATGACCCCGCTCTATGGCCAGTTGAAAGATGTGACGCTGGATGGCGTGCTTTCGGTGATTGCACCCCGCACGCCTTTGGTCCCTATGGTGTTTGACAGCCCCCATAGCGGTCTAGACATGCCCAAGGGGTTCAACCCTGCTGTTTCCGCAGAGCGTGTGAGAGTGGCCGCAGACACCCATGTCGATGATCTGTTTTTGTCGGCATGTGATGTCGGTGCACCGTTGCTGAGTGCGCATTTTCCCCGCAGTTTTCTCGATGTGAACCGGTCCTTGCTCGACATGGACGCCCAGTTAGTGGACGGCGATTGGCCTCATCCCGTGCGTGAAAGCGCAACCGCAAAACGTGGCATGGGCTTGATGTGGCGTTACGCCTGGGGCGATGAGCCAATGTATGCGGCACCCATGAGTGTGGCGGAAGCTGAGGCGCGGATCGCCACCTACTGGCAGCCCTATCATGAGCATCTGGCTGGCCTGCTGAATGCGGTCTACAGCCGGTTTGGCCGCGTTTATCACATCAACTGCCATTCCATGACCGCCGTTGGTCATGCGATTTCGTCTGATCCTGCGGGAACGGTGCGGGCAGATATCTGCCTTGGCGATCTGCATGGCGGGTCGGCCTCCAGTGAATTTATAGCGTTGATCACCGAAACTCTTGAAGCGGAGGGGTTGGTCGTTGCGCTCAATAAACCTTTTCGTGGCGCGGAACTGGTCGCGGCCTATTCAAACCCCGCACTTGAACGTCACAGTGTGCAGTTCGAGATCAACCGCAAGCTCTACATGGATGAGACAACGCGCGAACGTAACGACGGTTACGAGGCATTAAAGGGCATTCTTGCCCGTATGAACCGCGTGCTGGCCGATTACGCCAGCCAGCAACCACCGAAAAAACTGTAAGGGAAATTGTCTCATGTCTGTCCCGCAACACGTTGCGCCACTTAATTTCTATCGCCGTGGCCGCACACCGATCTTTGCGTCGCGTATGGATCAGCGCTTTTCGTGGTGCTGCTATATTCCAGAAGGCTATGACCCGACCGGTGAAACCGTGCATCCGCTTGCCGTTCTCGTTCATGGCAGCCTGCGGGATGCTGATATCCTGCGGGACGAATTCATCGATTTTGCCGAACAACATCAATGCGTTTTGCTGGCCCCGCTTTTCCCGGCTGGCATCGATGATCCTGATGATCTGCATAATTACAAACACATGATCTATCACGGCATTCGTTATGATCTTGTTCTGCTGGATATGATCGATGAACTGGCGACACGTTACCGTGTCGAAAAAGACAAGGTGCTGATGCACGGATTTTCTGGCGGCGCGCAATTTGCCCATCGTTTTCTCTACCTTCACCCGCGCAGGCTTCGGGCCGTTTCGGTGGGTGCACCCGGTACCGTCACGCTTCCCGATGATCGTGCCAAGTGGTGGGTCGGTTTAAACGGCATGGAAGAGATATTTGGCCAGCCCATTGATATCGATGCAATGCGTCAGGTGGCCGTGCAGCTGGTGATCGGTGACGCGGATATCGAAATCTGGGATGTCACCGTCGGGCCAAAATCACCCTTCTGGATGGAGGGCATCAATGATAGCGGTGAAACCCGCGTTGAGCGCTTGCGCACCTTGGAAAAGGGTCTGAAGGCGGTTGGTGTCGAACCGCGTTTCGATACGGTTGCTGGCATCAGCCATGATGGCACCGGCATTCAGCCGCCCGTCAAGGCATTCTTCTCGGCAGTTCTCGAAGGCTGAGGAAATATCGGTTTGGCCGAAAACTGCGGTGTTCAGTTTTCGGCCAGAACAGATGTGGCGACCCATCGCGCCACATTTTTTGTGCCCGCAGGTTCACCAATCGTGACGCAGCGTGTGTTGACCGCAAACTCGGGTCTGTCAACGGTTACAGTGGCGTGTTGCGTGCCAATCGTCGCGTGGAAATGAACTTGGTCGGGGTTGGAGATGTCGCTCTCAGTCTTGTGAAGTGTCACCGCCCCCGTTATGCCGCGCTGTCCTGCCCATTCCAGCAGCGCGATTTCTGCCGTCTGTGCAGGCGCATCGTAGGAGGGGTTGCCGCGATAGGCGGGCAGGTAGGGAATGCCCTGTTCCAGGCAGTCGAGAAAATCTCCAACCTGCAACGGTTCCAGTCGGCTGTAGCGGGCCCTTTGTGGTAAAACGACAAGCGAGGCGGCAAATCGGCATCCACCGAGATGGGTGGATTGCAGAATACGAAAACGATTTGGATCGGCTTCCTGCCGCAGAGCCTTCCATGTCGCAAAGCCGTAACGGGCGCAGCAAGGGTCCTGCTTTGCATCGGTGCAGCATACGATGGTCAAGCGTGGGTCGTGTATGCCCTCAAGCACGCCTCCACCGGCAATATGCATCAACAGCTGTTCGGCTTCCTCAGGCGTTACATGGTCCCTGACAGTATCTTGATGCGTGAAGCCGATGTCGTCGCCATCCACCAGCGCGACATGAATGCCTGCGGCGTTTGCGGCCAAAATCGCTTGCCCAAGCCCCTCGGACATGCCGTGCGACTTGATGCGTGGCACACGCCAATCACCGCGCGGCCAGTGAAGCAGCACATAGCTTTTTGATGATGGGCCAAGCCCCGATGCCGGTTCGCCGCGCTCAGCACACAGGTCACGGCAAAAGATGCGTGATGCCATCTGCGATCAATCGCCCAGCCGGGCGGGGTGGGCCTCGCCACTTGCGGACGAACGGCTGAGGTGCCGGAAAAGGATGGCTGAGGCCAGCTTTCGGTCATCGCTTTTGATGGCTTCGAGGATTGCCAGGTGATCACGCGCTGCCTTGCGCACGCCAGCCTCGCTCAACTCGGCAAACTCGGCATATTCGGTCATGCGCCGCAGGCTGTTCTGGCGGCGGATTGCCTGCTCAAGAAAGCGGTTGTTTGCCCAGGAAACCACAGTTTCGTGGAAACGGGCATTTGCCTCAAACCACGCGGATCCTTCGATGGATGCCAAGGGGGCGTTGAGCAGTGCCGTCTGTTCACTTTCAAGCGCCAACAGAATGTCCATGTCGACCCTGAATGTATCCTCCATGACGGCGCCGCACTCGATGATAGCGCGGAAAGCATAGCTTTCATTGACTGCCTGCCGGTTGTCGAGGCACTCGGCAAAACGCCAGCCGTGTCCGTCTCGTCGCTCGGCCAGTCCTTCGGCAGACAGGCGCATCAGCGTGCGACGCACGACACCACGCGACGTGCCGAAATGTTCCAGCAGTTCCGTCTCGGAGGCTTCGCTGCCGATCAATCCGTTTGCTCTCGCATGCATGATTTGCCGGTAAAGTGTATCCACTCCTGATGGCGGCACCAATTCGTCCAGCCTGTCGTTTTCGGCTGGCGCACGCACCAGTGCAAAACCTCTGTTGTCGATCTGTGCCAACATGCCCTTTTCAGTCAGAAACTGCAGGACTTGCCGGACCGGGGTGCGGGAAATGCCAAACTCACGCGCAAGCACCGCATCGGAAATCTTTTCACCTGCCGCCCAGCGTCCACCACGAATAATAGGCATCAGTTTGCGGGCCACCTCGATTTGCAGGGAGCTTAACTCACCTGTCTCAAGGGTGAACTGTTCCGGCGTATACCCAACTGCACTCACGAACGACGAATCCCTTAAAGTAAAAATGATTTATAAACACACATAATACAAAAATCCTCAGGCTTTAAAAGATGATTTATGCCTGAGGATTTTTTTGATTTCTCGTGTGAGTTGTCGGTCTGACCGAGCCGGTGTGCTGCACATTCTTTTCTGCCGATGACGGTATGCGACGACTGACGCTGTTCAGTTTCGAAGTGAGCCAGCTCTTGCCTTGCCCTTACAATTTGTGAGAGCTTTCCGTCTATGATTTTGACCATCGCCATATCAGGGTATCGTTCTCTTCGAAATCTGGTTTTGCCGTTAGACAGGCTGACCGTCGTGACCGGCGCGAACGGCTCAGGCAAATCGAGCTTTTATCGGGCGCTTCGGCTTCTTGCCGATGTTGCGCAAGGCCGGGCCATTGCTTCGCTGGCGGCCGAAGGTGGATTGCAGTCGACAATCTGGGCCGGGCCGGAAGCCTTTTCGCGTGGCATGAAGGATGGCAGCGTAGCCTTGCAGGGAACTGTCCGCAAAAATCCGGTTGCCTTGAAACTGGGGTTTGCCTCTGAAGAGTACGGGTATGCCATTGATCTTGGCTTGCCGGTGCCGCCACCGCCGCCGAGCTATTTTTCGCTCGATCCTGTCATCAAGGCGGAGGCAGTCTGGGCGGGCGAGGTCTTGAGCCGACGCAATGCATTCGCAGAGCGTGCAGGCCCAGCTGTTACTGTGCTTTCAGCAAGTGGGCAGCGTCAGGTGCTGATCCGTGATCTGCCATCTTTTGAAAGCATGATGACGCAATCGGCAGATCCGAAAAACCTGCCTGAACTGCTTTATCTTCGTGCGCGCATGAACGGCTGGCGCTTTTACGATCATTTCCGTACCGATCCTCACGCACCAGTCCGGCAAATGCAGGTGGGAACCCGCACGCCGGTGTTGTCGTCGGATGGAGCGGATCTTGCCGCCGCAGTTGCTACCATTTTGGAAATTGGTGACGCTGCGGGGTTCCACGCCGCTATCGATGATGCTTTTCCGGGAAGCACCGTCGAAATTACGCAGGACCGTGGCCGCTTCGAGCTACTGATGTTGCAGAAGGGGTTGCTGCGACCGCTTTCAACTGCCGAACTGTCCGATGGCACGCTTCGTTATCTGCTTTTGGTCGCAGCACTTATGACACCCCGCCCACCATCGCTCATGGTGCTGAACGAACCTGAGACAAGCCTGCATCCAAGTCTGCTTGCGCCGCTATCGCGCCTGATCATGCGGGCTTGCGAGCGCTCACAGCTTATTGTCGTTTCCCATGCGGATGAATTGGTCTCGGCTTTGGAGGCAGAGGGAAAGGCCATGATGGTGATGCTCAGCAAGGTGCTGGGTGAAACCGTGGCTGGAGACATTGAGGCGCCTGGCTGGAACTGGCCCGCGCGGTGAGGATGACCAGCCAAGTTGGTCTTACGTCGCGGCTCGTATGAGCCGGCACCAGAATTCGACGCCGATTGCGATGATCTGGTCGTTGAAGTCGTAGTCAGGGCTGTGAAGCGGCGCACTGTTGCCGTTCCCCAGGAAGAAGAAAGCGCCTGGTCGTTTCTGGAGAAAATATGCAAAGTCCTCGGACGCTAGTTGTGCCGGAGTTCGACGATCAACATTCTGCTTTCCCACGAGGTCTTCTGCTACGGAGCTAACCAAAGCCACATTGTCCGGTGTGTTCACCGTAGCGGGATACTGGCGGATGTAATCCACGTCGATCTCGATGTTGTGGGCCTTGGCTGTTGCCTGTGCGACCTCAGACAGGCGTAATTGAATTTTCGCACGTGTCTGCTCATCAAAGGCACGCACCGTGCCTTTGAGTAATGCCTCGGAGGGCAGAATATTTTCCGCCGAGCCCGCCTGAAAACAGGTGACGGAAAGGACAGCAGCAACAATCGGGTCAACATTACGTGCAACGACCTGCTGCAGAGACTGAACAAGCGACGCCCCGGCAAGGACGATGTCTTGCGCAAGATGAGGGGCTGCGGCGTGTCCACCCTTGCCTTTCAGACGAAGAGCAAAGATGTCTGAGGACGCCATGATTGCTCCGTCGTGCAGACCGAAGCTGCCCGCAGCAAGCCCTGGCATGTTGTGAAGACCGTAGACCTCATCAATATAAAATCGATCAAGGACGCCATCGTCGATCATGGCCTTTGCACCAGCGCCGCCTTCTTCCGCTGGCTGAAACAGCAAGACGGCGGTGCCGGCAAAATCTCTTTTGACGGCGAGTTGGCGTGCCGCACCGAGTAACATGGCGGTGTGGCCATCATGACCACAGGCATGCATCCGGCCATGATGGTGTGATGCATAATCCAGCCCGGTCGCTTCCAAGATAGGCAGGGCATCCATGTCGGCTCTTAGGGCAATGGATTTTCCACCGCCAGTACTCCCGCGAATGGTTGCGACGATACCGCTTCCGCCGATGCCGGTAGAAATTGTATCAACTCCGAAGCCCTTCAAACGCTCCAGAACAAAATTTGAAGTGATGGGCAGGTCGTAGAGCAGTTCCGGAACACGATGCAGCGACTGGCGCCATTGTGCTATCTCGGCAATTAAATCAGCCATTGTGTAGTTTCCTGAAAGGTGCGCGCTGCGAGCTTTATGGAGAAAGAATTATGCTCACTTAGTCCGCAGCGCTTGGATGGTTTGTCTGGCTAAAGTGATTTCAGCCCGCGGGTGTGAAACGGCAGACTGCCCGCACACCGTCCACTACAGTCTCTGTCTGCATCGCGGCCGAAAGTCGCTTGAAATCCGCCAAAACCGGACCTGCGATATCTGCGTCGTCAATGAGCACAGGCATGCCATCGCTATCGCAATGGGTTGCCCGGAATTCGATTTCGCGGATTTTGTGGTTGTCGATCGCGATGGAACACACCATCGACCATGGATCGATCTGCGAAAAGATATCCTTCTGCACAGGGGTGGCGTTGTCCCAGTCCTGCTGGGCGATGTGGTTGCCAAGACTGTAGAGAATTGGCTTGCCCTGGTATGTTTCAAGGCCAGCCGGGCTATGTGGATGGTTCCCGAGAACCATATCTGCGCCAGCATCAATGATCGCATGTCCGAGTGGCTGCTGATATTCCGCTTTCGGGTTTCCACGTCCAAAGCCCCAGTGGACGCTGGCGACAAGAACATCAACCTCCGCCCGCAGGCTTTTTATTTGGGCAACCAGTCCTTCAACATCCTCAGCGACTGCGCGACTGCGCATCTTTATTGGCGCGCCGGGTTCTGTCGCTAGCAATACCGGATTGATTTCCGGCCATTGTTCAATGCGGATGGGTGAAATGCCGGGACGGCCTTCGGTCGCGGCATAGTCAGGTGGCAATAGGCATGACACGGCGATTACACCGAGCTTCGTTTCGCCTATCTGCACGATATGAGGTGCCTGCGCTGCTGCAAGATCTTCACCGCCGCCCACAGTGGCAATGCCTGCCTGATTTAAATGAGCAATGGTGTCCATGAACGCTTCGGCGCCAAAGTCTCGCGTATGATTGGTGGCGACCGTCATCATTGAAAAACCGGCTTTGCCTAGGTCTGCTGCGACGGCTGGGTCGACCAAATAGGCAATGGGCGCATCCGTCCGGTATCCCTTCGCCGAAAACTGAACTTCGCAGGATGCCCAAACGATATCTGCCTCACGCAGATAGCGCAGCGTTTTCTCATATCCGGCACTTACCGGGTTGCCATCGGCATAGAGGCGATTGCGCACGACAATATCACCGGCCGCCGAAAAAACGAGTTTTGAAGACACAGATAACTCCATAATGTTTTTTAGATGCTTTTAGTTAATGAGGATATCGGCTCGTTTATCTGAGGATGTAAAGACATATTTTGACGAATTGCAAAAAAAGTTCGATTTAATATCGTGGTAATTGACTCGTAATGTTTTTATGATGCATTAATTATCGACGCGGATAGTGCTGATAGCGCCCGCGAGATGTTTGAGCGTTCAAATAACAAGAGGGGACCTCCAAAATGAGCGTTGGTTTGAACACAAGTGGAAAGGTCGCGGCACCAGGCGATCTGGACGCGATCTATAAGAAGGTCTTCTGGCGACTGATACCCATTCTCATGGTGTTATGGGTTCTGGCGTGGATCGACCGTGTGAATGTGAGTTTTGCAAAGCTGCAGATGATGGAGGAGTTGCAGTTCAGCGATGCCGTTTATGGCCTTGGCGCTGGCATATTCTACATCGGCTATCTGATCTTCGAAGTGCCGAGTAATCTGTTGCTGCAAAAGATCGGAGCGCGAAAGACGATTGCGCGTATCGCCATCGGCTGGGGCATCATCTGCATGTTGATGGCGCACGCAACCACCCCTGCGGTCTTTTATACGCTGCGCTTCCTGCTGGGTGCATTTGAAGCGGGCTTCTTCCCGGGTGTGATCATGTATCTCACACTCTGGTTCCCGACAGATCGCCGCGCCAAGGTATTTGGCATCTTCATGTCTTCAGTAGCATTGTCGGGCGTCATCGGTGGGCCACTCGCAGGATTGATCATGACACAAATGCATGGCTATCTGGGAACGTCCGGCTGGCAGTGGCTTTTCTTGCTGGAAGGTTTTCCGACAATTCTGATCGGCCTGTTCGTTCTGAAATATCTCACCGACAAGGTTGAGGACGCCCATTGGCTTACCGTCAGACAGCGCGCAGAACTCCGGTCTGATCTTGACCGAGACAGCAGCGCACTGGGTGAGCGCCAGCATTCATTGTCGCTCGTTCTTCGTGACCGTCGCCTCTGGATTTTCACACTCGTGTATTTCCTCATCATCGTGATGAATGCGACTGCGGCCTTCTGGGGTCCAACAATCGTGCGGGAGTCTGGCTTTGAGAACATTGCGACGATCGGCTGGATCATTTCAGGCGTATCCCTGTGCGGTTCAGCGGCCATGATTTTCAATGGTGTAATGGCCGACCGTACCAAACGGCCGCTTGGCCAGTGCGTCGCTTCGATCATTGTCGGCGGGCTTGCCTTCATTGCCCTGTCCTTTCCGATCTATGACAACGCGCCTCTTGTCATTGCGGCTTTTGCTTTCGCGCTGGCCGGTGCATATGGTGCTATCCCGGTGTTCTGGCAGATGCCGAACAAGTTGTTCGCGGGAACGGCTGCTGCCGCTGGCATTGCGATTATCAACTCCTTTGGCAACCTCGGCGGCTTCCTGGCACCTTACGGTCTGGGGCTTCTGAAAACTGAGACGGGCAGTGTTTCCGCCGGACTTCTGACAGTTGGTGGTCTTGGTTTGCTGGCTGCCGCGCTGCTTGTTCTGCTTGTTCATAGGTTCATGACCGCGGAAACAAAGGCAGTTCCCGCAGAAGTGTAAACGAGAGGTCTCATCGCCTTTGAGGTGCTTTCGCACCAATATCTGACATTGCACCAGTACCCTGATATCTTTAGACATATCAGGGTACTTTTTACACATGGCGGGCCAATTCGATGGCCGGATTTCCGCCATCGTCCAATCCTCACGCGGAGCCTGCATGACAGACGCTACCACTCCACCGAAACAGTCGCTGGGCGACCGCGTCTATAATGATCTTCGTACCGCTATTACGCTGGGTGAAATTCGTCAGGGAGTAGTTTTCAACGAAGCTGACTTGATGGCGCAGTACAAGGTAAGTTCGTCGCCGCTGCGCGAAGCATTGACCCGCTTGCGCCAGGACGGACTGGTCAAGGTTATTGCAAGACGTGGATACACGGTCACCGAACTCAGCCTGAAGGATTTTCACGAGCTGATGCAGATGCGGTTGATCATTGAAGGGGCTGCTGCGGAGCTCGCCGCTCCACGCGTGACCGACAAACATATTTCTGAAATGCGGCGCCTGTCCAGCGCCAAGCTTGTGGTGGGCGACAAGGCCAGTTATCGCCAGTTCATGCAGGCCAATCAGGACTTTCACGAAAAGATTGCAGAGATTGCCGACAATGGCCGGTTGCGTCGTGCCATCAGTCAGATGTTCGACGAGATGCAAAGATTGCTTTTCGCAGATCTCGACATTGGTGATGGCGAAGAACTGGAACATGACCACGATGAAATTATCGAAGCTCTGGCACTTCATGATGGAAAACGGGCTCGGACAGCCATTATCCGCCATGTCAAGCAATCGCGCGACCGGGTGATTGGAAGAATGATCCGTCAGCAGAAAGATTTCGAAGGCACCAATATCTTCGATTGATCTGAGCCCAATGTTCACGCTGCGTTTTCCGAACTGCCAAGACGACTCTGTTTGGCTATCCAGACCATTGACGATATCAACTTGCCACTAGGTCGGTTTTCAATCCGGACGGGACATTAGCGATACAAAGGCAGGAATTTTTTTAAGCTTTGTCGCTGTAAACGCCTTCGGTCGGATTGGGTTTCTGCCTGCAGGCTTGGGCACAGACGATTGATGTTTTACGCGGCTGTTGGACAATGCGATTGAGCGAATTGACCTCACCAGGCATATCTTAGCCTAAGATGTACAAAATGCGGCTATCGACCAGCTGCGCAAGGCCGTACGATCGTCGCCGTGCAGCATGATGTCAATCATGCCTGCCTCGTCGCCATGGCCAATGGAGTGATTGTTGCCAGCGGTCACCCGCAGCACATTGTCGACGTCCCATTAATCGAAACTGGCTTCAAGCTGCCCTGCAGCGTCATTCCCGATCCCATCTCCCAGACGCCAATGATCGTACCGAGCGAAAGGGCGCAGGTTGAGAGAGTATGGGTAAGTCGAAGAGAGTGTGCCGTAATATCTGTCTGATTTGGTGGGTGATGTAGGGCTCGAACCTACGACCCGCTGATTAAGAGTCAGCTGCTCTACCAACTGAGCTAATCACCCGCCGACAACGTTAAGCGTTGTTGCTGGGGGCTTTAAACCTGATTTGTGTTTCTGTCCATCGCGGTCATTGCTCTTTTTGCATTCTATCCACCGCGACTTTAATCTGTCGCTGTCGTTCGGTGGAGAAGCGGCTTAGAAAACGTCATGGTTTGATTTTTCGAAGTGGGCGAGAAATCACCGTGCTCAGTGGTATAAGGTGTTTTGTAGATGACAGAGTTGAAATTCCGTGCCGCGAAAATCGAGGATCTAGCCGCCATCGTCGCGATGCTGGCGGACGATGTCCTCGGAAAAGACCGAGAAGACAGCAGCACGCCGCCAAACCCGCGCTACGTTTCGGCGCTGCAGGCAATTATTGCCGATCCAAACCAAATGCAGGTTGTCGCAGAGCTCAACGGTGAGCTGGTCGGCACGATGCAATTAAGCTTCATTCCTGGCATCGCAAGAATGGGTGCTTGGCGCGGTCAGATTGAGGGCGTTCGCACTAGTGCGGGACATCGGGGAGCTGGTATTGGCCAGATGATGTTTGAGTGGGCAATCGAAGAGAGCCGTCGACGCGGATGCTCCTTCGTGCAGCTAACCACCGACAAGGACCGCCCCGATGCACACCGGTTTTATGAAAAGCTTGGCTTCGTCACCACGCACCTTGGCTACAAATTGAAACTCGGTGCGTAAATCCTGATGATGAAAAAGCCGTCGTCGCCTTCACTGCAACCATCTCCCAATCCCCAAGGGTTAAGCTGAAAGCTTGCAGTTTGAAAGGTTTTGGATAGGTGGGGCCCCCTAGGGCTTTTCTTTGCATATCCGCTTATTGCGCGGAAGCGCGAAGGCATCACCGTCCTGCAAAGCCACCGTCATAGGCAGTCCATAAACCTGCATCAGTGCGCCCGGGGTCATGAGGTGTGAGATGGGGCCGTTGAGCAGCAGCTTGCCCCCACCAAGTGCCACGACACGGTCGCAGTAGCGGGCGGCCATGTTGACATCATGCAGCACAATGACGGCCGAGAGTCCCGTTTCGCGGCACATATTGTGCACCAGTCCGAGCACCTCCACCTGATGCGCCACATCGAGCGCGGAGATCGGTTCGTCGAGCAGCAAGGTGCGGGCACCCTGCGCCAGCATCATGGCGATCCAGCCGCGCTGCCGTTCTCCGCCTGACAGCGTGTCGACCAGCCGTTCTGTCAGATGCGACACGCCGCATCGCGCGACGGCAGATGCGATGGCTTGTCTGTCTTCCGATCTCAAGCGCCCCAGTGCACCACGCCAGGGGTAACGACCGAGTGCAACGAGTTCGCCGAGTTGCATGCCTTCAGCCGGAGGCGTGACCTGTGGCAAATACGCAAGATCGCGGGCGAGCTCTTGTCGGCGCCAGTCGCTGAGCGCGCGCCCATGATAGGCAATGGAGCCAGCGGATGGACGTGCCTGCCCGGCAAGCAACCGGAGAAGCGTCGATTTGCCCGACCCGTTGCGCCCGACGAGCGCGGTCACGACGCCCGGCTCAAGCTCAAGATCGAGCCCGTCGATCAATTGGCGGCGTGGGACGCTGTAGCTAACGCCGGACAAAGCGAAGAGGGTCATGCTTGGCCTTTTCTGAGAAGAAGAATGAACAGCCACGGCACACCGATGAGCGTTGCGAAAAGCCCGATAGGCAGTTCATAGGGATATGTGGCGGTGCGCGCGCCAAAGGCTGCAAGTACCATCAGCAAGGCACCGAGCATCCAGCTGGCCAACAGGAAAGACCGTGGGCGGACGAGGCCGGCACTGCGGGCAAGATGCGGCGCCATCAGGCCAACGAAACTGACCGGCCCGACAAAGGTTGTGGCTGCGCCCGTCGCAAGTCCCGCAGTCATGATAAGGAGGAACTGAACACGCCGGACAGGAAGCCCAAGCGCCGATACAGTTTCCGCACCAAGCGGCAGCATTTCCAACCAGCGTGCCGTAACGAGCGGGATAAAAAGCAGGGCAAGTGCCAGCGTTGCAAGTATTGTCGCCCCACCTGACGTAACCGAAGATGCACTGCCCGCCAGCCATCCGAGTATGGACCAGGCCTGAGGACTGCTCGATGCCATGATCGCCATCAACACGGCGGAGGCGAGCGCTCCAATCGCCAGGCCGGCAAGCAGAATCCGGGCCGGTGCCATGTCCCGGCGCAGCACAAAGATTGAAAGGCTTGCCAGAGCCAGCGTGCCGCCCGACGCTGTTCCAAGCGCCAGTGCAAAGCCTGATGGTTCGGAGATCAGAAAGACCGTGGCGGCGTAGCCCAATGCGCTTCCTCCGGTGACACCCAGAACCTCGGGCGCAGCCATCGGATTGGCCGTCAATCGCTGCAGAACGGCACCTGAAATGGCAAGCAGTGCGCCGGCTGACGCAGCGGCAACAAGCACAGTTGCTCGAATTGGCAAAAACGTATCGCGCAGCGCGGAGGGCACGATATTCCAGCCTTCGGGACCACGTCCAGTAAACAGGCAGATAACGAAAGTGACGCCTGTCAGAAGGGTAATAATGCTCAAAAGCCGGACCGGATTGTCTGAGCGCGGCTGGGTGTGCCTGCCATCCTCGGCCGTCTGCGGCACGGTTGCCTGCATTCGGGGAAGAAGCCAGATCAGCAGCGGCCCGCCGATCAGTCCGGTCAGTGCTCCGGTCGGTAGGGAAGGTCCGCCGAGTGCGGCGACCAACAATAGGATGTTGTCGGTGAGCGACAGCAGCAGGGCTCCGGACACTGACGCGATTATCAGCCGTTGCAAAATGGTGCGGGCGCCGAGACTGCGGGCGATTGCCGGCGCCGCCAGTCCAACGAAGCCGACCAAACCGACCTCGGCAGAGACGAGTGCCGACAGAAGAACGGCAAGGCATAGGGTTGCTGAGCGCAGCCCCGCAACGCCAAGACCTAGACCCCGGGCACCTTCCGCGCCGAGAGACATGACGGTCAGTGGCCGGGCGAGCAAAGCGGCGCCAACCAGCGCTGCGAGCAGGCATAGAAAAAGACGCAAGGCAGGAACAAAATCGTTCTGTGTCAGCGCACCGCCGTTCCACAAAACCAGTGTCAGCAGGTAATGTCCTTGTGAGAGGGTGACTGCCATGGCGACTGCCGATGCAAGCATGCCCACCAGCATGCCGGTGATCGTGATTGTCACCGGCGCATAATTCCTTTGCGCACCGATCGTCATCACCAGAAGGGTTGCCACGGCCGCGCCACCGAGCCCGACCAGCAGATTGCCACCAGCCAGCAAACCGGGCGCAAATACCGTTGCCATAACGATGGCGAGTTGTGCGCCAGCGGCCGTACCCAATGTGGTCGGATCAGCCAGGGGGTTACGCAGGACAGCCTGCATCAACGCGCCTGCCAATCCCAGCAGTGCACCGACAAGCAGGGCGACCGCCGCGCGGGGTACCAGACCAAAGGCCAGCAGGATCTGCTCAATCGTCATGTCGGTCGCATGCCAAGGCAGGGCTGGCCAGCTCATGACGGGCAGGGCATATAATGCGGCAAGAAACCAGAGACCGGCCGCCATGACGCTTCCGGTCGCAAGGGGCCATAATCTCATGCCCGTTCCTCCAGCGACCGCGCCAGTTCTCGAGCGAACTGAAGGGCTGAGGGCATGCCGCCAAAACCGTTCATGTCGCCGATCCGCAAGACACGACCGGCACGCACTGACGGCAGTGCATTCCACAGCGCCGAGCGGGAAAGCCCGTTTTCTGTCTGGATGGGAACATCACCTGTTATGACCAGCCAGGCGTCCGAAAATTGCACGATGCTTTCCATCGGGACGGGGGCGGCGAATGCGAAACGGGTGCCTGATCCCCAGGCATTGCGCAGTCCGATTGCCTCGGTCATGCCGCCAAACAGGCTGTCGGTACCATAGACGCGGACATGACGCGGATCTCCGATCTCGATAAGCAGGAAGGGCCTGTCACTCCAGCGTTGAACGCGTGCGCTGAGGGATGCGACCGCGTCAGCGGCGGCGCGCTGTGCGTTTTGCCCGAGCGCGGGTAAATCCATCCGCTGCGCCATGCTGGTCAGCAGGTTCATAACCTTCGGCAGGACTGGTTCACCCGGTACGAAGATTGACTGCGAAAACACAGGGGCGATGCGCTCCAGTTTCGGCGCGTAGGTCACGTAATAACTCGACGAAAGAATGAGGTCGGGTGCTACGAGGCTCAGGGCCTCGAGGTTTGGTGAGCCGCGCAGGCCCAGATCAACCGTGTCTTGTGGTATTTGCGTTTCCAGAATGCTCCGAAAACTGCGCAATTCGGCAATCGCTGCGGGCGGATGGCCAAGCATCGCGGCGGTTTCGGCCATCGCCCAGTCAATTGCGGCAAGCCGTGGTCCGGATGATGAGCCTACCGCAACAGCGTTCCGGGGAAGCAAGGCCAAGGCCATGCCTCCGAGAAGTGTGCGTCTGGTCAAATCGCCCGATTGGGCACCATTCACCATTTATAGGTCAGGCTCGCCTGTATGTTGCGGCCGTTTCCGAAATAGGCCGAGTTAAGACCGATTGCAGAAATGTAGGCCTCATCCGTGACGTTAGAGATGTTCAGACGTCCGACCAGACCGTTGTCCCACTTGTAGCTTGCGCCCAGGTCGAGAAGCGTTACAGCGTCCAACTTCAGAGTGTTGGCATCTGAACTGAAGCGAGTGCCGATATGACGGACACCGGCACCGAGCGTCAGGCCTTCCAGCGCGCCATTGTTGATGGTGTGTGAGAGCCAGATACTTGCGGCGTGGCGTGGGGTGTTCGCCAGCTCGTTGCCGGAGTTCAGGCCTGCAAGAATCTCGGTCGTAGAATAGGTGTAAGCACTCTTGACCGTCCAACCGTCTGCAATTTCTGCCGCTGCTTCCAGTTCAAGACCGCGAACCTGTGCCTTGCCGATCTGACGGATACCGGAGATCGTGACGCCACCAATATCTTCAAACACGGTTGTGTTGCGGTCGGTTTCCCGCAAGTCGTAGAGCGCAGCGGAAAACAGGCCGTCAAAGGCGGTGGGTTCGTATTTCACACCCACTTCCCACTGCTTGCCATGCGTTGGGTTCAGCGCGACATTCTCAATATCAAAGCCAGGTTGGGGCAGGTATGAGGTGGAGTAGGAGACGTAGGTCGCGACGCCACTATCCCAGACATAACCAAGGCCAGCATGGCCGGTTGCCTGATGGTCGCGGCGGTCAAAATTCGTCGTGCCGCCGAAATTGGTCACGTTGGCACCGGACTGGTCTGTCCATTCCTGGCGCAAACCGAGTGTCGCACGCCAATTGCCAAGCGCCAATTCATCCAGTGCATAAAGGCCGACTTGCGTCGCGTCGACATTCTTGTTGGCGGTATACCATGGGGCCGCGATGCTCAGACCGCCATAGGTTGGGGAAAGATAATCGATGGCGCTGGAATAGGAAAAGCCGGTATAGGCCTTTTCCCGCAGCTTCTGGGCGTCGAGACCGAATACGAGGTTGTGTGTTACGTCACCGGTGTAAACTTCGCCGGAAAGACGGACATCAGCTGCAAGGGCGCTGAAGGACTCGTCCTGCGTGATGATGCCGCGTCCCACCGAGCTGCCGGTTGCGGGATCAAGGTACATGCTGTGATAATTCCAGTCATGGCTCGTATAACGGAAGGTGCCGTTCAGCTTCCAGTTGTTTTCGAACTCATGCGTAATGCCGGCCGACAGGGTGCCCATGGTGCGGTCACTATCGTCGACGGAATCGTCACCGAAGTAGAAATCGCGCAAATCCTTGTCGTTATAAACGCCCACGAAACTGTCCGGTACGCCAGTCGGCGTCATCGGCTTGTCTTTGTGGAGGCTACCCATCAGCTCCAGTTCAGTTGCGTCGCCCAGTGCATAGCTGGCAGAAAGCCCGAGATAGAGACGCTTGTTGTCGATCTCGTGGACATCGGTTCTTTCGTTGCTGACCTTTCCGGTCAGGCGGTAGGAGAAATCCTCATTAACGACCCGGTTTACATCGCCGAAGGTCGAAAGGGAGCTGTTGGTGTCGAAACCCACGCCCACTTCGCTGAAATCGCCGTCAGCCTGGGCCCGCTTCTGGATGGAGTTGACCAGACCTGCAGGTGTTCCTGCACCGTAAAGAACGGATGCCGGGCCGCGCAGCACTTCGACGCGCTCAAGGCCATAAAGTTCAAATGACGGCGCGCTGGTAGGGAACTGCGTTGAACGCATCAGGCGCAGGCCATCGAGAAACTTGTCGTTTTCCAGGTTGAAGCCGCGCAGATACAGACTGTCGAAGCGCGGGTCACCGCCATAGTTCTCGGTGATAACGCCAGCGGAATATCGAAGGGCGGAGGCAAGGTTGGTGGCACCAATCGCATCGATCTGAGCGCGGGGCACGACCGAAACGGAGGACTGCGTCTCAAGGATCGTACGGCTCGTCTTGCTGGTTGCTGCAGTCTTTGCAACACTGCTTTCCAATGGGGCTGTGGGGTTTTCGCCGCCCGTGACGTTGATCACACCCAGAAACGTCGAGCGAGTGCCGTTCTGCTCATCCTGCGCAAAGGCGGAGACGGAAAGCAACGCGGAAAGGCTGACGCCCAGCATGAGAGATGCGGTCGATTTGGTGTGCAACATCATGATACCCCCAAAGAAAATATCATGAGCGTCTAACTCCACTATTAAATAATGTCTTGAACAGGGCTGTTGCGTTTTGAACAGGGCTTTGGAAATCGCTCACGTCTCCAGCGCGATGGCGGTTGGCCGTATTTCGCACGAAACACGCGTGATAGATGGGCCTGATCGGAAAAACCGGTGGCGTGTGCGATCTCTGCGAAAGACATGGACGTTTCCGCCACCATTTCACAGGCTGTCTCCAGCCTTAAACGCGCCTGCCAGCGCTGCGGGGTCTCTCCATGTTGCGTGCTGAAGCAATGGGCAAACCAGCTCGGAGAAAGGCCCGCAACCGTGGCCATTTCTGCGACGGTGACTTGGCGCGTCATGTTTTCCTGAAGAAAGCGCTTGAGTGCTGAAAGTTTGTGGGGTGTGAGATTGCCGGGAGCTGGGGCGACGACATCGGTTGCCGTGGTGAAAATTTCCCCCAATGCCGCTCTGAACAGGCCATCAAGCATCATGTCGCCACGGCTCGGTTGGCGCACTTCCTTTGCCGCCATCCGGCCGATCGTCGCCAGAACGTCATTCAAACCGATAAATCTCGGTTTTGTCAGGTCGCCGTTGATGCCTGCGGCACCCAGGCGCGCATGAAGCGCCGATGTCTCGAAATGAAAATCGATATGGCTGAAATCCTGGGCCGTTTCCAGCCGGCTCCATAAAGGCACACCCGCTGGGATATAAAACGCCCCCACGCCGCGTTTTTCATCGGCATCTTTTTTTGTCGTTAGAGAATGGGCTGGGATGTCGTCATCCAGCATTATGACGATGCGTGGATCCGGAGACACGTAGAAGCCGCCAGCTCCTGCCTTGCCGCGGATGGACCATACATCGGCAATTGTGCCGGCAAAGCGTCGCCATGAAAGCGGTTCCAACGTTCGCAGAGAATGAACATTGGTCTGCATTTTTGGTGTGAACTCTGCTTTGGTATGCATCAAGGCTTCCACAGACAACTTAATAAACTATACTAATATACTCATCTATTGTTCTGCGTCCATAGTTAGACTGACGTCGGGTCAAGTTTTCGGATTACGTCTGCCATTTGGAGATCGTTTTCGGGTTTGGAGACACTGGCTTTGGTGAGCGGTCGATTGATGAAACTGAGCGCGGAATCACGTGCGGCAGAAGGGTGCGTCAGACACGAATAATCGTGCCGAAACGTAGGACGCAGTAACGCATCGAGATCGACCGTGAGGTCGATGTTGTCGTCAGGCGGTATAGACCTGTTCGCCGCCGATCCAGGTGTGTTGCAGCTGATAGTCTTTGCTCAGCACAACAAAATCGGCATCATATCCGCTCATCAATCGACCTTTCCGGTCCGCCACATGGGCGGCTTTTGCCGGGTAAAGACTGGCCATCCGTACCGCTTCTTCGAATTCGAGGCCCAATTTCCGATGGACGTAAAGAACCGACGACAGCATATCGATGTCTGCGCCGGCGAGCGTGCCATCTGCCAGTGTCAGGCGTCCATCCTTGCGGAAAATGTGACGCCCGTTGAGTGTCAGTCCGGTCAAGTCCGTGCCGATGCTGGACATCGCGTCGGTCACAAGGAAAATCCGTCCGGGTCCACGCTTGGCGCGCAGAGCAAGATCAATCACTGCGGGATGAACGTGAAAACCATCGGCGATAATGCCGGTGGACAGTTCGCCGAGATCAAGCGTCGCACCCACGAGGCCCGGTGCGCGGTTTTCGATCTGGCTCATGGCGTTGAACAGATGGGTCACGGTCTGTGCCCCCGCCGCGACATAATCCTTCACAATGTCATAGGTTGCGTTGGTATGCCCGAGACTGACAATGAAACCGCTATCGGCAAGTGCACGAACCTGTTCTTGCGTGGTGTTTTCCGGCGCGATCGTGATCATCAAGGCGTCGAAACTGCCACCGATCGCCAGAAGGCGTTGCAGGTCGGTATCTTCCATCGGCCTGATCAGCTCCGGATGGTGTGTGCCTTTGCGCACAACGGAAAGATGAGGTCCTTCCAGATGCAGCCCCAGAAATCCGGGAACCTTTTCAGCTTTCGCTTTTAAACCGGCTTCGATAGCCGACGCGGTTATCTCCGGGGTATCGGTGATCAAAGTTGGCAGCAGGGCCGTTGTGCCGAATTTCGCATGGGCGGCACAAATCTGGCGAATGCCATCGACCGAGCGCTCGTCATTCAACATCACACCGCCGCCGCCATTCACCTGAAGATCAATGAAGCCCGGCACAATGATCAAGCCTGCAGCATCAACCAGCCGTGTGTCGGCGGGAATGTCATTCTTTATCAGCAGACCGGAAACCTTGCCGTCATCGATCAGCAGGCATTTGTCTTGATGCCAGTCATGCCCGTCGAAAATCCGTGCATTCGTCAGTGCAGTTGCCATGGTCAGCGGGTCTCCGTCACTTTTTTAAGCGCTGCAGGGGCATCCGGATTAAACCCACGAGCGCGTGACCATGCTTCAACAAAACCATAAAACGGTACGATCAGCGCAAGGGCATCAGTGAAGGGATGGCCGGTTTCAATAAACGGCAAACGCCGTGCGTGGGCAGCGCCATCGGCAGAGATGAAAGCCAGAGCGCCCTTTTCAGCAAGACCATCCGCAGTTGCCAGAACAGAGGAAAGGGCAGCGTCCCGTGCCGCAAATGTCACGACCGGGAAACGGCGGTCAACAAGTGCGATCGGGCCATGCAAAACCTCGGCGCTGGAATAGGCCTCGGCATGCATTTCTGATGTCTCCTTGAACTTCAGGGCTGCTTCACTCGCAATCGCCAGCGAGGGGCCTCTGCCCAGCATGTAGAGCGATTCAGCTTCACCAAGCTCATCGGAAAGCTCGTGCCAATCCAGCTTAACAGCCTCTGTCAGTTTTTCTGGAAGCTGCCGGATCGACTTTTGAAGTTCGGTGTCGAGTGTCCATTCCGAGAGTATGGCTAGGCCAGCCAGCACCGAGTTGAAAAAGGACTTGGTGGCGGCGACCGCAAGTTCCGGACCCGCATTGATATCAACCGGATGGGCACATGCATCGGAGAGCGGTGACGGTTTGGTGTTGGTCAGTGAAATCGTCAACGCACCAGCTTGAGTTGCCGACTGGGCGAGTGCAACGATATCAGGGCTTTTTCCCGATTGGGAAATGGATATTGCCGCCGCACGATCAAGCTTCAGCGACTTGCCATAAATCGAAGCAAGCGAAGGACCAATCGATGCCACTCCGCGACCAGCCTGCTGCTCGATGGCATATTTGAGGAAATGTGCGGCGTGATCGGACGAGCCGCGTGCAATGGTAATGAGGAAATCTGGATCCCTTTCGCGCAGTGCTTTGCCGGTGGCCTGCAGCACGCCATGCGACTGTGTGAGCAGCCGTTCTGCTGCTTCTGGAATTTCATTGATTTCACGTCGCATATTTGTCGGCATATCTATTCTTCCTTGTCACATTTACCGAATTTGATCAGCCGTCCGTCAGCGTCATCTCCGCGACGAAATCATAGGCATCGCCGCGATAAAGCGAGCGGGTCAGTTCCACGACCCGGCCGGAGTCGAGGTAGGATATTCGTTCGATTGCAAGACCAGCCGACCCTTCGGGAACGGCGAGCAGTGCTGCATCCTCACGATTGACGTTGCACGCCGAAATCCGTTGCACGGCACGCACAGGGCTGTAACCGGTGCGGCGAAGTTCGGCATATAAGGACGCTTCGATGACTTTCGGTTCCGGCAATATGTCGGAGGCGAGGCTGGCCCTCTCGATGGCAAGCGGCAACTCGTTGGCGATTCGCAGTCGCTCCAGACGTGCAACCAGCATGCCGACCTTCAGGCCAAGCATCATCATCTCGTCCGGGGACGGGGAAAACAGACCGCGTCCCAGCCATTCGGAGCGCGTGACGTAACCGCGCCGTGCCATATCTTCGGTAAACGAGGTCAGTTGAGACAGTGGCTGCTGAAGCCGGGAAACCGGCCGCATGACGAATGTGCCTGAGCCGTGTTTGCGGGTCAAAAGGCCATCCTTCACCAGATCATCGACCGCCTTGCGCACAGTGACGCGGCTGACATTGGCAAATTCGGCAAGATCACGCTCTGGAGGAAGGGCCTGACCATGTGTCAGCCGACCGGACAAAATCGCATTTTCCAGGCATTGACGCAGTTTGATGTAAAGCGGGCCGCTGCCGCTCGCCTGCAAATCATCGGGAGAAAACAGGTCAGACAGCGCCAGGGTCATGCTGTATTCTCCGCGTGTTTTAAGAAAGTGTCTTTGGCAAGCGAGATTGCACCGTAGAGAGCGTCCTCTGCCGGTTGAACCAGACGTTGCTGATGTCTTTCTGCAAGGTATGGTGCATAAAGTGCCGACAATCCGCCCAGCAGGCAAAGCCTGCCGCCATTGGATATCTCGGCCACCCGATCAAGCGCCAGATCAATGGAACCAACAGATTGGCTGAGCAGCGCAAGCGCCGCTGCGTCTCCCTGCGCTGCGAATTCAAAAACACGCGGTGCGTAGCGACCAAAATCACCTGGAATTGCGCTTTGTGAAAAGGCAATCATTTTGCGTGGGTCATTGGAAAACTCGCCCATCAGCGCCTGCGTCATCGACGTGTGTTGAGCAATGCCGTCATAGGCCAGCAGTGTTTCCTGCAGCGCCATCTGCCCGAGCCTGCCACCGCTTCCCAGATCGCCGAGATAATAACCCCAGCCGCCGATGTAACGGACGTCGGTGCCGATGCGAGCAATGTAGATCGTACCCGTTCCAAGAATGGCAATCGATCCGTCGCCGTCGCCAAGTGCACCCTGAAGTGCAATGAGTCCGTCCGACTCGATAACCGACTGATGGAATGGCAGACGCGGCAGCACGTAGGAAACGGTGTTTTCAACATTATTACCAGCAAGACCGAGATATGTGCAGGCCTCTGTAATGAGTTCAGGCGCAAGACCAGCATCGATAAATGCGGCTTGTGCGGCCTTGGTTATGTTCTGGATTGCGATATCAGGCGCGGTCATGATGTTGGATGCGCCGCTTTTGCCACGTCCAAGAATTCTGCCGGTAGTATCTGCGACCGCTGCCCGGCAACTCGTGCCGCCGCCGTCGACTCCCACGAGATATCGATGCATGAACTGTCTCCTCAATTGATAATACCAACAAAATACCAATTTCCAAGTAGCGGCTCGATAATTTTCTATTTTTCGTAAAAATCCAATTGAAGTAGGCGATTATGGCCCGTTCTTAACGCTCAAGGGGCCCAAAAATAAAAGAAAAATTAAAAGACGCTGGACAAGTGGTATTTTTTTGGCATTAAATCTGGTCATTGGGAGTTTCAAAATGATTGCAGGCGGAACGGAAGGTTTGCAGGACAGGGCAAAGGGCCTCGACACCATGGTGTCGAGTGAGATCCTCGCCCTTCTGAGCGGAGGACAGCAGGATGCAGCGCGCGCCGTGGACACGGCGCGGGACGATATTGCTGCGGCCTCTATGCTTGCTGCAGAAGCCATTTCGTCTGGCAACAAGCTTATCTATGCAGGGGCAGGAAGTTCTGGCCTGATGGCGCTGGCTGACGCGCTGGAATTGCCAGGCACATTCGGCATCAAGCGAGAACAGATCGCCATATTGTTTGCTGGCGGCACAGCCAATCTGTCTGAAATGCCAGGTGGTCCTGAGGATGATGTTGAGCAAGGTCGGCTTGATGCGGAAGCGGTGATGGCAGCAGGAGATTGCGTTGTCATCATATCTGCCAGTGGGTCGACGCCCTATGCGCTGGCCGTTGCGCAAGTCGCAAAGGAAAGAGGCGCGCGTATTGTCGGCATTGCCAACAATGCGGACGCGAAACTCTTCAGCCTGAGCGAGGTTGCCATTATGCTGAAAACCCCGCCCGAATTCGTGGCGGGTTCGACGCGCATGGGCGCTGGTACCGCACAGAAAATCGCTCTCAACATGTTTTCGACTTTGATGGCGATCCGGCTTGGTCACGTGCATGACGGCTACATGGTCAATCTGCGGGCCGATAACAAAAAGCTCATCGCACGTGCGGCAGGGATTGTTGCCGGCGTGACCGGGATTGAGACGGAAGAGGCTGGACGGCTGGTGGAAAAGGCGTCCGGTTCCGTCAAGGTTGCTATTCTGCTTGCCAAGGGTGCGGGCGACAAAAAATCAGCCGAAGATTTGCTTTCGCAAAGTGGCCAGAATGTCCGCCGTGCGCTCGCACTGATCGGCGGATAAGACGGAAAAATTATAGTTGCTGGACGCCAAGATGGCGTCACATCAAGAGGGAGAACGAACGATGACCCGTAATATCACCAAGGCTCTGCTACTGGGAGCAAGCCTTCTCGGTTATGCCAATATTGCATTGGCGCAGGACGTAACGTTGACCATCGAAAGCTGGCGCAACGACGACCTCGCTATCTGGAAAGACAAGTTTATTCCGGCATTCGAGGCCAAGAACCCCGGCATCAAGGTGGTCTTTCAGCCTATGGCACCAACGGAATATAACGCCGCGCTGAACGCCAAGCTGGAATCCGGTTCTGCCGGTGATCTCATCACCTGCCGTCCTTTCGATGCGTCGCTTGAACTGTTCAAGAAGGGCTATCTTGCTGACCTGACCAAGAATGGCGGTATGGAGAACTTCTCCGACGTCGCCAAGGCTGCGTGGTCCACGGACGATGGTAGCCAGACCTTCTGTGTGCCAATGGCTTCGGTTATTCATGGCTTCATCTACAACAAGGACGCCTTCGACGAATTGAAGATCGAAGTGCCGAAGACCCAGGCCGAGTTCTTTGCAGCCCTCGACAAGATCAAGGCTGACGGCACCTATGTGCCTATGGCCATGGGTACGAAGGACCTTTGGGAGGCCGCAACCATGGGCTACCAGAACATCGGTCCGAACTACTGGAAGGGTGAAGAAGGCCGTCTGGCACTGATCAAGGGCGAGCAGAAGCTGACCGACGCCGACTGGGTCAAACCTTATGAGGTTCTCGCCAAGTGGAAGGACTACCTCGGCGACGGTTTTGAAGCCCAGACCTATCCTGACAGCCAGAACATGTTCACACTGGGTCGCGCAGCGATTTTCCCAGCAGGTTCCTGGGAAATCTCCGGCTTCAACACGCAGGCACAGTTCAAGATGGGTGCCTTCCCACCGCCGGTAGAGAAAGAAGGCGACACCTGCTACATTTCTGACCACACCGACATTGGTGTCGGTCTGAATGCAAAGTCGAAACATGCTGCAGAAGCCACGAAGTTCCTCGAATGGGTTGCTTCGCCGGAGTTTGCCGATCTTTACGCCAATGCGCTGCCGGGCTTCTTCAGCCTGAACAAGACAGCCGTCAAGATGGCCGATCCGCTGGCACAGGAATTCGTCTCATGGCGCGAAACCTGCAAGCCGACAATCCGCTCGACCTACCAGATCCTGTCGCGCGGAACGCCAAACCTGGAAAATGAAACCTGGGTTGAATCTGCAAACGTGATCAACGGTACCGACACGCCTGCTGTGGCCGCTGAAAAGCTGCAGAAGGGCCTCGACAGCTGGTACAAGCCAGCGAAGTAAGGGCACAATCCCTTGCCCAAGGCGTTTATAAGCGCCTTGGGCACTGACCGAAAATCACTATCGCTATAACGTCGATCCTGTATCGTTGCATCTGCACGATGTCGCGATCCATTTTCTTCATGCAAGCCGGGCTGGTTCAATGAGCGCCGACATGACTTCAATCGATCAAAGGCCCAGCCGACGCCCCGTTCGTTGGCACATATTCCTGTTTATGCTGCCGGCCTTTCTCGTCTACACAGCGGTCATGATTGTGCCGCTTGGCAGCACGTTGTGGCTTTCCTTTTTCACCGAGGTCGATGGGCAAAGGGTTTTTGTCGGGTTACAGAACTTCAGGACGTTGTTCGGTGAACCGCGCTGGGCGGCCAGCTTCTGGAATGCGCTGACCAACAACACGATTTTTTTCATCATTCACATGTTGGTGCAAAACCCGATAGGCATCGCGCTGGCGGCCCTGCTGTCGCTACCGAAGCTGCGTTTTGCAGCGGTTTACCGCACCGCGATCTTCCTGCCGACGCTTTTGTCCTTCGTTATCGTCGGTTTCATCTGGAAGCTGATCCTGTCGCCTTTGTGGGGCATCGCCCCTATGCTGCTTGATCTGGTTCATCTGAAGAGCCTGTTTGCACCATGGCTTGGTCGCCCGAACTCGGCGCTGATTGCCGTGTCCCTGATCTCCGTTTGGCAATATGTCGGTATTCCAATGATGCTGATCTATGCAGCTTTGCTCAATATTCCTGACGAGGTGATCGAAGCTGCTGAAATGGACGGCATTACCGGCTGGAGCCAGTTCTGGAAGATCAAGCTGCCGCTCATCCTGCCAGCCATCGGTATCATTTCGATCCTGACATTCGTCGGCAATTTTAACGCTTTCGACCTGGTTTACACTGTGCAAGGGGCGCTCGCCGGACCGGATGGTTCGACCGACATTCTCGGCACTCTGCTTTACCGTACGTTCTTCGGTTTCCAGCTTCAGCTCGGTGACCGCTCGATGGGCGCAACCATTGCAACCGTGATGTTCTTCATCATTCTCGCCGGCGTCAGCTTCTATCTTTTCGCCATTCAGCGTCGCATGCGTCGCTATCAATTTTAAGGAGCAAAGAATGTCGAAAGCACGATCTTCCTTTGCCCGCACGGCCTCCGCCCACGCAATCCTGCTGGCCTACACCGCGATTTCTCTGTTTCCGGTGGTGCTGACAATCATGAACTCGATGAAATCGCGAAATGCGATTTTCCGGGATCCGATGCAACCACCGACACCTGCGACGTTTGACCTGGTGGGTTATACAACGGTATTGGGGCAGGGCGATTTCGTCCAGTACATGCAGAACTCTCTCGTCGTCACAGTCGGGGCGATTGCTTTGGTCCTGTTGTTTGGTGCGATGGCTGCTTTTGCCCTGTCGGAATATCGTTTCCGCGGCAATACCCTGCTGGGTCTCTATATGGCGCTCGGTATCATGATCCCGATCCGGCTTGGCACGATCGGTATCTTGCAGGGCATGGTCGCCACCGGACTGGTCAACACCAAAACGGCGCTCGTTCTCGTTTACACGGCGCAAGGCCTGCCGCTGGCAATCTTCATTTTGTCAGAGTTCATGCGCACTGTCTCTGACGATCTGAAAAATGCCGGGCGTATCGATGGGCTTTCCGAATACCGGATATTCTTCCGGCTTGTCCTGCCGCTGATCCGTCCAGCCATGGCAACCGTTGCCGTCTTTACCATGATCCCAATCTGGAATGACCTCTGGTTCCCGCTGATCCTGGCGCCCAGCGAAGCCACCAAAACGATCACACTCGGTGCGCAAATCTTCATCGGGCAATTCGTGACCAACTGGAATGCAGTGCTGGCAGCGCTTTCGTTGGCCATTGCTCCGGTACTTGTCCTTTATACCATCTTCTCGCGGCAGCTTATCCGCGGCATTACGGCAGGAGCAGTGAAATGAGCGCGCAGCCACTTAGGGTTCTCGTGGCCGGTCTCGGCAATATGGGGTTGAGCCATGCCCTGGCTTATGCGGCCAATCCGGGTTTTGAGATTGTCGGCCTCGTCAATCGCTCAACGCCTGAGCTGCCTGAAGCCCTTGCGGGACGTGAAATATTGCCATCATTTGATGAGGCGCTCAGCGAACTGAAGCCGGACCTGTGTTCGATCAACACCTACTCGGATAGCCATGCCAAATTTGCCATTCAGGCAATGGAAGCGGGCTCGCATGTCTTCGTGGAAAAACCCCTGGCAACCACCGTGGCAGATGCTGAGCGCGTTGTCGCTTGCGCCCGTGCCAACGGCCGCAAGCTGGTGGTAGGGTATATTCTGCGTCACCATCCATCCTGGGTGAAATTGATCTCGCTCGCTCGCGATCTTGGCGGTCCATATGTGTTCCGCATGAACCTCAACCAGCAGTCATCAGGTCATACCTGGGCAACACACAAGGCGCTGATGCAGACAACACCGCCAATCGTCGATTGCGGTGTGCACTATGTCGATGTGATGTGCCAGATCACCGATGCGAAGCCGGTGTCGGTTCGAGGTATGGGCTTGCGACTTTCCAATGAGATCGCGCCGGACATGTATAATTACGGCCACCTTCAGGTGATGTTTGAGGATGGTTCGATCGGCTGGTACGAGGCGGGCTGGGGACCGATGATCTCGGAGACGGCGTTTTTCGTGAAGGATGTAATGTCGCCAAATGGCTGCGTGTCCATCGTGATGGATCCGAATGCAAAGTCCGACGACATTGATACCCACACAAAAACATCGACCATTCGTCTTCACAAGGCCGACACCAAACCCGACGGCACATTTGTCACTCCGGATCAGTTCCTGCAGATGGAGGGTGAACCTGGGCACCAGGAGCTGTGTGATCTGGAACAGGCCTATGTGTTGAAGGCCATCCGCGAGGACATTGATCTGGACCGCCATATGACCGACGCTGTGCAGTCGCTTCGCATATGCCTTGCCGCAGACGAAAGTGTGCGAACCGGCCGAATGGTCGACCTTTGAATCTGGAGAATTGTTTTGGGTAAACTGACACTCAAATCTGTTGCGAAGTCCTTTGGTACGGTGGATGTGCTGAAAGGCATCAACCTCGAGGTCGACGACGGGGAATTTGTAATTTTTGTCGGGCCTTCGGGCTGTGGCAAGTCCACTCTGTTGCGGACGATTGCGGGCCTGGAAGATATCACCGCCGGCGAAATCGTCATTGATGGTCGCGAAGTGTCCAACGTGCCGCCGGCCAAACGCGGCATCGCCATGGTTTTCCAGTCCTACGCGCTTTATCCGCATCTGACGGTCAAGGACAATATGGGGCTTGGTCTCAAGCAGGCAGGAACGCCGAAGGCCGAAATTGAATCTCGTGTCGCTATGGCGTCATCGCTTCTGTCGCTGGAACCCTACTTGGCCCGACGACCGGCTGAACTGTCCGGTGGCCAGCGACAGCGTGTTGCCATAGGTCGCGCCATTGTGCGTGAACCGACATTGTTTCTATTTGACGAACCGCTTTCCAACCTCGATGCGGCACTGCGCGTACAGACCCGTCTGGAAATTGCCCGACTGCACCGTCGTCTCAAGGCAACGATGATCTATGTGACCCATGATCAGGTTGAGGCTATGACGTTGGCTGACAAGATTGTGGTGTTGAACGCCGGTCGCATCGAACAGATCGGTTCGCCGATGGAGCTTTTCAATCGTCCTGCCAATCTGTTTGTTGCTGGTTTTATCGGGTCGCCACAGATGAATTTCATCGACGCTGCCCGGTTGGGCGAGAGTGGTTATAAAACCCTCGGTATCAGACCGGAACATATGACCCTCTCACGTGAAAGCGGCACGTGGTCCGGCAAGGTCGTGCATGTCGAACACCTTGGTGCCGACACGATCGTTTATCTCGAAAGCGAGACCATCGGTCTGTTGACTGTGCGCCTGTTCGGAGAACATGCCTACGAGCCTGACGATGTGGTTTATGCCTCTCCCAACGGCGGTGCGACGCATCGTTTTGGCGAAGACGGCAATGCCATCAGATGACAGACATTCTGCTGGAAGTCTGTGTCGATGACATCGCAGGCCTTCAGGCGGCGATTGAGGGTGGAGCGGATCGTATCGAGTTATGCAGTGCGCTCGACCTGGGCGGCATGACACCTTCTGCCGGATTGATGACCTTTGCGGCACGCACTCCGGTACCGTGCTATGCGATGATCCGTCCACGGGCCGGAAACTTCGTCTATAGCCCTGACGAATTGACTGTCATGGAAGATGACATTCGTTTTGCCGCGTCCTGCGGTCTTGCCGGTGTTGTTTTCGGCGTAAACTTGGCCGATGGCAGGCTGAACACTGAAGCGATGAAAAAACTGTCGGAAGCAGTTCCGGGCATGCCGCGAACCCTCCACCGTGCTTTCGATCTGGTTCCCGATCTGGAGGAAGCGCTTGAGGTTGCGATTTCGTGCGGTTTCGAACGTATTTTGACGTCGGGTCGAGCAACGTCTGTTCCAAAGGGGCTGAGCGAGCTGCGAAAACTCGTGGAATTTGCCGACCGGCGTATCCGTATTATGCCCGGTGGTGGCGTCAATCTCGGCACTGTTGACGCAATACTGGAAACAGTTGAGGTGACAGAGCTGCACTCATCCTGCTCGGCCACAGTCGACATTACCGATCCCGCGGTGGTCGCATTCGGTTTTTCCGCTTCTACGATAAAGCGCACTGACGCGACGGTTGTTCACGCGTTAAAGCAAAGACTTACCCGTTAGAGCGGCCTATTCGTTTCGCCAAACGTAAAGGCAGTGCTCCACGCCAGCTATGGCGTGGGGCACTGTGCTGTTATCGGGAATTGCTCAGCCAGAAGTCCTGCCAATCCTGCAGCTTGGCAAAGTCGTCCGGGGTGGTCTCAGAGTGGTTGACGTAGAGTAGGTCAACGAAGTTCGCGATGCCGGAGACTTCGCTTTCAGGCATCTTGGCCTCTGTGTTGGTGGAGATCTTTCCGTCACCGAGCTGCGGCGCCATGCCCTCTTCAGTCATCATGAACCGCGCGAAAAGCTTGGCAGTGTTCGGGCTTTTGGTTCCCGCGGCGATGACAGCAACGCGCGGCGTAAGCTGGCCGATCCAAGGCTTCATCTCCTTGCAGATGCCCATGCCATAACCGTCTTTCTTCGCATCACGGAAGATGGCGGCGCTGAGGAAACCAACAGGTGGCTTCTCTTCCTTGGCACCAACGATCGGGCCAACATCCGTATCGGTCTTGGTGACCTTCGGTTTGTTCTGGGCAAGGCGTTTGACCCACTCGGCCGTTGCGCTTGCCTCATCGGTCTTCAGGTCTTCACCAAACTGCGCCTTGTAGGCTTCGCGCATCGCGTCGTCGCCATGGGTGGCCAGCTGGTTGAACCAGAACATCGTTTCATTGCGAAGCAATGGATCCGGAATGGCGACGCGGCCCTTCCATTCCTCTGTGGTCAAGGCCCACAGATTGTTAACCGGGCAGGTCTCACCGTTGACGTCGGTGTTGTAGGCAAAGACCCAAGGGTTGTTGCTGGTGATTGCCGGGCTCTGATATTCAGCCGGGATCTTACCCTTAAGATCGGGTGCCAACCAAGAAACACCGAAACCCTGCGGCAGGATCTGGCTTGCCACCGATGGCAAGTTGCTCATGTTGAAGACGTCAGTGCGGACGTTGCCAGCGGCGGCTTCGCGAGCGATAACCTGCTCCTGTTCCTGTCCGCTCATCTTAACGCCGGTTGCCTTCAGACCATAGGTCTTCGAAAAATTCTCGGCCATCGACACGATCTTGCCGGTGGCGTCGATGACGGTGATCGGCTCTTCTTTTTTGGCGGCCTCAATCAGCGCTTCCAGCGAATACTCGCTGTCGGGAATACCGATTTCCTTGACGTCCTGTGCCTGGGCGCTGGAAAGGCCCATTGCCAGAACGGAAATGCCAGCCAGCATGTAGATTGATGTTTTAGGCATAGTTTTCCTCCACTGCCTTTGATTTCGCATCCCCGTTATCGGGCGATACGTTTCTTCTCCTGGTCGAACAGATGCAGGTGCTGTCGTTCGACCCAGAAATGAATGCTCTCGCCTGCGGCGATGTGCGGGTTTTCGGTTGCTATGGCGAAGAAGCTGGCTCCTTCGACGTCGAGTTCGACGATCCAGCTGCCGCCGGTCGGAACGACGTCAACGATGGTGCCTTGTCCGGCCGCGCAGCGGCTGGCCTCTTCATCAGACAGGACGCCCACACGTGTGGCTTCCGGTCTGATACCGGCCGAAGCGACGGCCACACTGTCGATGCCGAAATGCGAGAGAACGCCGTTCAGCCAGACATGCAGCGGGCCGGTCTGACCCTCGGCTCGTTCAATGATGTTGATGGGAAGGCTGCCGACGAATTCGGCGACAAAGCGGTTGGCCGGACGCTCATAAATATCGTCAGGCGTGCCGATCTGCTGCAACTCTCCCTCACTCATGACAGCGATGGTGGTGGCGAGTGTCATTGCTTCCCACTGGTCATGGGTAACAAACACGATGGTTGAACCGGCTTCCGCGTGAATCCGCTTGAGCTCCGCACGCATTTCCAGACGCAGCTTGGCATCAAGGTTTGACAGCGGCTCGTCGAGCAGAATGATCGAAGGTTTCAACGCCAGCATGCGGGCCAGGGCAACGCGTTGTTGCTGACCGCCCGAAAGCTGTGCCGGGTACCGATCCGCATATCGTGCGATGCCCAGTTTCGTCATGACCTGATCAACGATGGCGTTGCGTTCGGCGGTCGGTATCGACCTTAATGTCAGGCCGAAGGCGACGTTGTCGCGGATCGTCATGTGCGGCCACAGGGCGTAGTTCTGGAAGACCAGTCCCATATTGCGTTTTTCAGGCACGGTGAAAACGCCGTCACCAACGGAGACGATAGGCTTGCCATCCACGAGAATGCGGCCGTCGGTGGGATGTTCAAGGCCTGCGATCATGCGCAGTGTCGTGGTTTTTCCGCAACCGGACGGGCCGAGCAGGCAAAGGAACTCGGATGCACCGATTTCCATGTTGAGATTGCCGATCGCGGCAGGCCCGCTGCGACCATAGTTTTTACGAATGTTTTCTAGGGTAATGCTGGACATTATTTGCTTCCCATGCCGTCTGAGAGATTGGCCTTGCCGATTTTCTGGACGAGCATCGTGCCGGTGAAGGCGACGATGCAGAGCATCACAACCACTGCATTGGCAGCCTGGCTGTAGCCGTAGTCGACGAGGCGGATTGCGTAGGTCGTGAGCAGATCTGTGCCTGGAACGGCAAGCACCACGACAAGACTGAGGCCCTTGATGCCGGATATAAAAGGCAGGAGGATTGCCGACACCAATGCGCCGCGCTGGATCGGTAGTACGATGGAGCCCATGCGGCGGAACCAGCCAGCACCGGCAATCTGCCCGGCTTCTTCGGGTTCTTTACCAAGCTGCATCATTGACGAGATGCCGGCGCGCGACGCGAATGGCATCTGGTCTGCGAGAATGGCGAGAACAAGGATGATCGGCGTGCCGTAAAGTGCTGGCAGTGGTGGACGGGCAACGGCAAACATCGAGAGATAAGCCGCAGCGAACGCGATACCGGGCACCAGATAAGGCAGGAAGGTGATCTGCCGCAGCGCCACTGACACGAAGGGAACCGGCGAGCGAACCACGGCGTAACCGACCAGCAAGCCAAGCAGGCCCGCGCCAGTGGCGGCAAGGCCGACCATCCAGACCGTGTTCCACAGCGCCAGCCAGAATTCACCTGTCAGCAAGATACCTTGATGCAGTGCGGTTGTGCCGAGATTGGTGCCAATCCAGTAATCGAGCGTGAAGTTATCAAGGCTGAACGAACCCGGCACGCGCATGACAGTCGTCAGCGTCAGCGCGATAAGCGGGATGGCTGCGCTGATGGCGAATACCGTGAATGCCCAGGTGAGTGCCGGAATTTGCCATTTGCCCAGCGGCGTTTGACGGACCATCGAGCCTTTCGAGCCAATGGTCACGAAACGTTTGGCTTCTTTCAAAAGCCGCATGTCGATGACGATGGAGATGGCCCCCAATAGTACGATCATGCCGGCAAGCACGGCAGATGCACCGGCCTGGCTTGTGGAGATGGCGCGGAATAACGAGGTTGCCAGCACATCGAAACCGACGGGGACACCGAGTACATAGGCGACGCCGAAATCACCGAGACATTTGGCGAAAATCAGCGTTGTTGCCGAGACCAGCGATGGCATCATCAGTGGCAGAATAATGCGGCGTGCGACAACGGCCGGGCTCGCACCAAGGCTACGCGCGGAATCTTCCAGCTGTGTATCGAACTGCTTGAGCGCATTGCCAAACAGCAGGATGACGAAGGGCGCATAATGAAGTGCCAAGATGAGCGAAATTGGTAGCGCACCATAGGCAAGCCAATCCGGCGGTGTGAAACCTAGTGTCTCCATCCAGCCGGGTTGACCACCGGTCGTGCGGTTCTTGAAAAGCGTCAGCCAGGCAAGTGCGAATGTCCAGGAAGGCAACATGTAAGGCACGAGCAGCGCTGTCGAGAACCACTTCTTGCACATTAAATCCGTCCGGCTTAGCAGCCAGCCGATCGGCGCACCCACCAGAAATGCGATGATGATGGCTGCAGCCGAAATGATCGCGGTATGGGCAAGCGGCCACCAGAAGAGATCCCGCGAAATTGGCGAAAGAAGCACGCGGTTCAGGTAATAGAGCGTCAAATCGCCCAGTTCCTGGCGGGTGCGTGCGAGATCGGCGAAATGCACCGTCACCGCATCGGCCAACAGCAGCAGGACGGGGGCGAGGATGAGATAGCCGAAGATCACCAGCAACAGCAGCGCCAGCATCAGCGTCGGGTCTGCGCTGTTGACGCGCATGAGATAAAAAAGCCTTTTCCAGGCCGGTTGAGGGCGCAAAGGGTCCTCCGGCAAAGTTGTTTGCAGGGTCATGGGATCACTTTCTGGGGTTTGAACGGGGTTGTTCCGACGTCAGTCCGGCAAGGTGCCCACCGCGTCGGTCACCGCACGGACGGCTCGCCACGCCTCGTCATATCGAACTGGCAAGAACTGCTCGTCACCGTTGAAGGCGGCAGTCATTTCCGGCGGAAAACGGAATGAAAAGAAACATGCTTTCAGCTTGTCCGCGAGCACGGGATCAAGATCATGAGCATGGGTAAAGGCGGCTGTTGGAAACAGCGGGCTTTGATAGATGACCCGAATGGCCGCCTTATCAATTGCCCCGCGTTCCACCAGGCGCTGCAGGACGTCGGAGGCGACCGCTGCCATATCATAATCACCTGACAGCACGCCCATTACCGATTTGTCGTGAGCGCCGGACATGATCGGCCGATAGTCGGAATCCGGTACGAGACCTTCGGCGGGAAATAGTGCGCGGGGTGCAAGATTGCCGGAATTGGAGGCGACAGCGACATGGGCGACACGTTTGCCCTTCAGGTCGGCAAGGTGTTGGTAAGGGGAATCTGCGCGTACGATAGCGACGAGATGATAACCGCGCACTTCGCCATTTTGTCCTTTGGCGGCAAAGGGCACTGCACCGGCCATATTGACGGCCTCAACTGTCGGGCCGGTGGAGAAGCCAGCAAAATGCAGGCGGCCAGACCGCATCGCGGCAATTTCCGCCGAGACGGATTGCACAGGGTAATAGACGATTTGCCGGTCAAGACAGGTGGAAAGGTGTTTTGTGAACGGGCGGAACAACCGCGCATAAACGGCGGGATCCTCGATCGGTGCGAAGGCCCAGACAAGTGTATCGGGATTGCGCAATTTCGACGGGTCCGTCGGAAGGTCAGCAACGAGGTCACCATCGGCGTCGCAATAGGCCTGATCAAGCGCTGCGCGCTGATCGCACGGGGCTGCGCTTGCAACCGCACTATCGGTCAACATGAAAGCAATCAGCATGCAGCCTGCCGCAAGGGCGCCGTGGTAATTCATTTTCTCCTCCCGAAGGATTTTACCGTCTCGCGTCGACAAAACCCTTGCTATAGGATGACAGCTATACCGAATTTCCTGTCAGAGTCCTGTCAACCTCATGCGCATCCTTCTCATAGAAGATTCCGTCGACATTGCCGAAGCGATTGAATCCAAGCTGATGCGGGCTGGACACCATGTAACATGGGCGCAAGACGGCATATCTGGCGAGGAGTTAGCGATCCATGGCGAATTTGATGTTGTGGTGCTTGATATCAACTTGCCGGGGCGGAGCGGTTTTGAGGTCATGGCGCATATGCGCGACCGGAATTCACCGACACCGGTGTTGGTGATTACGGCCAGAAACCAGCTGGATGACAAGATCAGCCTGCTTGATCTTGGCGCCGATGACTACATTGTCAAACCGTTTGACCTCGGTGAGCTTGAGGCGCGGTTGAGGGCGGTCACGCGCCGTCACAAGGGGCTTGCCAAATCGATCATTCGCATTGGCGGGCTGGAGATTGATCTGAATTCGCGGGCCGCCAGCGTGGATGGAAGCCCGCTGGAACTCGGGCGTCGCGAATTCGAATTTCTCGAAGTGCTCGCCACACAAGCTGGCAACACGGTCAGCAAGGACAAGCTTTATCTGAAACTGTTCGGGCATGATGATGTTGGCACACCCAATGCCGTTGAGCTGCTGGTGTCGCGTGTGCGTAAAAAGCTTGAAGCCGTTGATGTCGAGATCGTCACCCATCGTGGTGCGGGTTACATGCTGCGCAGCAAGACCGATGCGGTAAGCTGATGGCGCGATTGTCGATCGAGCGCCGTTTGCTTATCACAACTGTCTGTCTGTTCGTAGTGATTGGCAGTGTGCTTGCCCTGACGGTCCGCACCTATGCGCGGCGTGCAGCAGACGAGGCGTTTGACCGTGTGTTGACGGCCTCCGCACTTGCCATTGCCGATACTGTTGGTATCGAGGAAGGCGCCGTTACGGTCGATATTCCCTATTCCGCCTTTGCTATCCTCGGGACCTCGCGTCTCAATCGGGTGTTCTATCGGGTCACAGCGCCCGACGGCAGTCTGGTGACCGGCTCCCCTATTCTCGGCCTCGACATACCACTTGCCAATGAAGAGACCCTGCACCTGCATGATGCGGTCTATCGCGGCGATGCAGTGCGTATCGCTTCTGTGCAACGTTACCGCGCCGACACGGTGACGGGAACGGGCGGCTGGATCGGCGTGATGGTGGCTGAAACCCGCGAGGCGCGACGGGAACTGGCCGGGCAATTGACCTTCAACGGCATGTTGCCAGCTGTCACCATTGCGCTGTTGGCCGGTGGTCTGATCCTCGTTTCGGTCCGGTCGGCTTTTTCGCCGCTTCGTCTTATCGAAAGTAATCTGCGGGCACGGCGTCCGTCCGATCTGAGCCGGATTGACCGGGAAGTTCCGGTGGAAGTGTCCGCGCTGGTGTCTGCATTGAATGAGTTTATGGACCGCTTGGGCTCGGTTTTGGATGGAGTAAAACGCGTCACTGCGGATGCTGCGCATCAGTTGCGCACGCCACTGGCCGCCATTCAGGCGCAGGCCGAGGTAGGGCTAGAAGAAGCGGAAGACCCGCAAACGCGTCGCCGTTTGTCGCGTATTCATCACAACGCGCGTGAAGCTGGGCTGCTGGCGAACATGTTGCTTTCCGAAGCAACAACACTGCACCGATTGGAAACGCAGGAACGCGAGATCGTCGATTTCGGCGACGCCATCAGGAATGCCTTGCAAATGCTGCGGGCAGAGAGCGCCTATACCAGCCAGATGCTCTGCCTCACGCTCACGACGCATGATGCTCCGGTCCCGGTTGAGGCAGAACCGGTCGTGTTGCGTGAGATGGTTCGCAACGTGATCGAAAACGCCTTCATTCACGCGGCTGGTCCAACGACGGTGCAATTGGAGGCGGTGGATGGTTCGGCGACCTTACAGGTCATGGACCGTGGGCCGGGTATACCGGATGCGGAAAAGGGCAAGATCTTCCAGCGGTTTGTTCGCGGTGGTGCGCGACGGGCAGGGTCAGGCCTTGGCCTTGCCATTGCAAAGGATGTGGTCGTGGCCTTCGGCGGACGTATTTCCGTTGCGGACCGTGTCGGTGGTGGTCTTGTCGTCGAGGTCGTGCTGCCAATGATTGCAGGGCAGGACAAAGATGTCTAACGTTGTTCGTAGCGCGCTGTTTTGCCTGTTGTTGATTGGCAGTCTTGTGCCAATGACCGTGCAGGCACAGGACAGAGCGGTCCGCATTACCGGTGTCGTGTCTGAAGAACGGATTGCGCCTTTGATTGCAGTGATCGAGAGCCGCTTGCCGGGAACGCAGCTGTCTTACGTCAGGCTTTCCTCTGCGCAGATCGCTGCCGAAGCAAAACGTGCCAACCCGCCATTTGACATTGCTCTGTTCTCTTCGCCGGATATTGCCGTCTCCGTCGCCAATGAGGGTTACGCAGCCGATAACGGCGCGGCTGTCATCGCTGCCGAAGAACAATGGCGTCATGAAGTTTTTGGTTTCTGGTCAGACCCCGCCGTGATGGTGTTGAGGCAGGACGCCTTTGCGGATCGACTGCCGCGCACCCGTATCGAGCTGGTACGTGCCCTTGAACAGAACAGCGAGCAGTTCTCACGCCGTGTCGGCATCGTCAATATCGGGATAGATGATGTAAGCTACCTGCTGGCTTCGCAGGACTCCATACGCACTTCGCTCTATTGGCGATTGATGCGCTCTTTCGGCGTTGCCAAAGCGCGAATTTACGACACGACAGACGATTTGCTGGAGGCGTTGCGGGCCGGTGAGATTGATGTTTTGTACAATGTGCCGCTGTCTACCCTATCAGCCAATGGTGCCTTGCCAGCGGGTGTGACGGTTGCCGTACCGCAAGATTACGTGCTTGCGGTGCCGTGGACTGTGCTAATGCCAAAGGGTGCAACAAACCTTCGCGATGCAAGCGCTGCCCTGCAAGTGCTTCACTCGGTTGACGCGAAGCCCGCTCTTGCCGAAGCCGGTTTCAGCTATCCCATCGATTTTACGTCGTTCGACAGTCTGCAGGGGATCGAGCTTGGGCCTGAACTTCTGGTGTTTCGCGATACGATCAAACGCAGCAAGTTTCTCGACATCTGGTTTCAGATGGTTGTGAATTGACTGCTTTTTCAGGCCAGCTGCAAATCAAGCTGTGGGTAAAGCTTTTTGAGGTTTGGCAGGGATTTCGATTGCCAGGGATATTGCGAAGTGCCCTTGATCAAAAACTGCGTCTCTGATTGTTTGCGTGCTTCGATTGTCAGTTTGGCCAGAAGGTTTATTCCGGATGAGTTCAGGAACTCCAGGCCGGTCAGATCAAAGATCACCCGATCACGATTTTCGTGAAGCGCAGTCAGGGCAAGAGAGTAGATCGGCGCATAGGCATCCGGTCCAGCCAGCCGCAAAACTCCATCAAAATAAACGCAATCGTTTTCGGTCCATATCCGAAAATTCTCGTCTCTGATTTCCATCTGCTATTCACCTGTTGGAGGTCAGTGGCAACGCAAGCGAAGCTGTTGTTGTCAGTCTAACGCGATCGTCATTGGAAGTCTCAAACTCCCATGACATGCGCGCATCATAATCGGCCAAAAGCGTTAGCAAGCCCAATCCCGAACCTCCGGTGTCGGATACGGCATTGGCTTCAATTTGCCGGATAAGCAGTTCGCCCGGGTCAACTGATAACATGTTTATCAGTATTTCCTGAAATTTACCTGATGTTTCGGCGTTGATCTTATTGCAAACCCGCATCAGAAACGTGCCGTCGACAACACAGGCTTCGATGACGATCTTGCCGGGCTGCCTAAATTTTACTGCGTTTTCGATCAGTTCATTGCTCAGATATCCAATGTTGTGACGAATATTCGTGTGCAGCGCTCGTGAGCCGAAAAAAGGCAGTGCCATCGCCTCGGCGATAAAATCGGATGTGAGCCCCGAGTGCCGCCAACCAAGTTCAAGCGGACCGTCGACCAGCGTCAGGCGGGCCCCTTGTGAGAAGCTGGCTTCAGTAAGATTGTAAACCCCAAGGACGCTTCTGGACATAGCTTACCTGTGCCGCAATACGAGAAGGGTGATGTCGTCGTGAACCTTGTGTGGACCGATGTAGTCCATAAGCTTGGCGATGATGCCGGCGGCGATACGGTCAGCACTTTGCCGGTGTAATTTCACCGCTTCGTCGCAAAGACGGTCTATGCCGAAAAGCTCTCCGCTAACGTTTTCCGCTTCGGTCACACCGTCCGTGTGCAGAACGATGATATCGTCTTTTGCCAGACTGATCTTGCGCGTTCCAACAAAAGGCGAAATGTCGGACTCCAACCCAATTGGAAGGCCGAGATCCATGGTTTCAATTCGTTCCAGCGCACCATTGGCACGCACGACAATGACCTCCTCATGCTGTCCGGAAATCAGCATATCGTGCCCGTCATAGTCAAGGAAGGCCAGCGTCAGATGTTTGTCGATCCGGGTTCTGATGATATTCTTGAACAGTGCGCTGTTCAGATCAACCAAAAACTTCACCGGATCGGTCGTGCCCGCTTCATGCAGCGCTCTGGCAACAGATTGCACCATCAGCATCAGGACACCGCTTTCAAGGCCGTGCCCGGTGACATCACCGATACCAATCTTGAACCGCCCATTCGCTTCCAGAACGTCATAGTAGTCACCGCCCACCTCGTCAGCGGCGCTCATAAAGGCAGCGATCTCCAGATCCTTGGATGAGGCGAGTTCGGAGGCAAGCGGCAGAACCATCATCTGGATTCTTTCGGCAACTGCGAGTTCCGTGCCTAAGCGCCGATTTTCTTTTTCTAGCTGGGCGTTGAGCACCGAAATCTCTTCTTTTGCCTCTTCGATTTCGGCGGTTCGCTCCTCAACCAGCTGTTCGAGATTTTCGGTGTGATAACTGATCTGCTGCGCCATTCGATTGAAGGCTTCACTGGCCTGCCCCACCTCGTCGCGGCTGGTGACCGGCACACGCACCGAGTAATCCTGCGTCTGGATCCGGCGTGCGGCACTGGCAAGCGCACTGACGCCGCCGGTAATGCGTTTCGACACTGCAAGCACGGCCAATGTCACAATGATCAACGACAGGAGGATCGCGAGGATCTGATAGATGATGATGCGGTTGGTCGCGTCGGAAATCTTCGATTGAGCCGCGAAAAGGGAAGCATATATTTCCCGCTCAGGTACAACGATGCCAAGCGACATAGCATCTTTGCGGACATGGCCCGGCTCCCAGAGGTTGCTGGGTGGCAGGTTTTTCATGATCACCATATAGGGCACCGGCTCGCCGTCCTGATCCAGTGTAAGGTGCCTTATGTCCTCACCGGGATTGTTGGCCAATTCCGTTATGGCAGGTTGCGAGCTGCCTTTCAGTGAGCGTTCGAGACCGGTCACACCGGTTCCCTTGGTGTCGCTGGCCGAACGCAGGCCAATCGTCTGTTCACCGTCCTTGCTGATGGCGATGACGTTGCCATCGGACATCGACAAAAATCCGAAGCCGGTTTCGGCAACTTTCACATTTTCGACGATCTCGGCAAGCTGATCGAGGGTGATGTCGGCACCAGCCGTTCCGGCAACGTTTTTCCTGTCAGTGCTCCATAGCGGATGAAAAAAGCTGACAATCTGTTTGCCAGTTATAGCATCGGTATACGGGGCTGTTCGGGTGATGTCATCGGGACCGGTATGTGCCCTCAACTCCGCGTCCCAACCCTGCCAGGACTCATAGAGGCCGGGGAAAAAGAAGTCCCAGAAATTGGCGGTGTTGTGCCCGGGATAAAGCCGGTCAAAAGTCTGCGCCTGATCGGTATAGGGTGCGGTCCTAAAGATCGGCCGTTCCTTTGGGCCGATAAAATACATTTGAAGTTTGGAAGAGCCGTTTTTCAGAAGACTGGGTGCCACGAGATCAAGAACGGCGCTTGTCTGAATCTCGTCCTGTACATCAGCTCGCGGTGAACGGTCTTCATTTAGCAGGTAACCCCAGGCGCTGACGACAGATGGTGCACCCGGCGCATTCTGTGCCCACTGACCAGCGGGGTCGTAGGTAAGCTGAACGCTAGCCGGCGAGGTTCCGGAAATTGCAGAGCCGATATTTTTCTGCCGTTGTGGATTGTCTATCTGTTCCTGCAACACGCCGGCAAGGACGCTGACGTCATTGTTGACCTGACCGAGAAGCAGCGAGACCTGGGCCGCCGTAGAATTGGCATAGGTTCGGATATAGTCCTGGCTCGCCTGCTCAAGACCATGGCCGACCTCTTCGGTCGCGTCACGCGACAGGCGCTGCACATTCCATAAAGCCAACCCTCCACTGATCAGCAAGTCAATGAGAACGGCGCTACCGACGACGAGAATGAACTTGGCGCGAAATGAGCCCCACGGGCGGATTGAGGTCAAGGTTTTGGGCATCAGTATGGTTTCCGTCCGGATGCAGCCCAGATTGGCCATCCCGCATATCCCTTGGGGTGTAGGGCGGCGAGCACATGATCTTTGAACCCTTGCCGGAACCGGCGGATGAAGTCGGGAGGATCACCGCGACGGACGGCCATTTGTCCGGCATAAACATCTTCCCACGCTTCAATCACATCGGCGAAATCTCTTGGGTCCCCATCGAGGTTTGTTACCATGAAGGATTCCACCTTGATGTCGTCAAAACCGGCATCGTTGAGAAGACGGCGGCTTTTTGGTCCCATTTCCACATCCATGTCGAAATGGCTGAACAGTTTCGCCACCTGCTCATAGGTCCAGCGGATCGATTCCGAATGGGGTTCACCGAGGCAATGGGAGTTTTTTTCGTTGGTGATGTAAACTCGGCCGCCCGGTTTGCAAATCCGAAACAACTCGCGCAGAAGGATGTCCGGCCGGTCAAAGATCTGCAGAGAGTGGCGGCAGGTGACAAAATCAAACTGATTGTCGGCCAACAACATCTGTGCGGCATCTCCATAGGTGTATTCGATTGAGGTCAGACCGAATTCTGCGGCGACACGCCTGGCGTAGTCGAGGCTTCTTTTCGAGTGATCCAGCGCAACCAGACGTGCCGGTTCGAATTGACGTTTGATCAAGGTCGCGAAGTCACCGATACCGCAGCATATGTCGGCGATGCTCAGCCCATTTCGCATACCATGCCGCGGCAGAATTTCGCGTTCGTGTCGCCAGGTCATTTTGGTCTGTGTTCGCAAAATAGGAATGAAGCTCTCATCCTCGACGAAGGTTTGCCCGGGATAAAAGGCTGAATCGTAAATCTCGACCGACAGGTTGGGTTGGATGGAGGCAAGTGTTTGGAAAAGAGGTGCGGACCAGGCGATGACACTCGATGCAACAACGATGATGTTGCGCTGGGTTTTTGTCTTGCAGGTCTCAGTTAGTACCTGCTCAAGACAACGAAACGCGGTCATGTTCAGATGTGTGACCCGTTTTATGTTGAGATAGATGACATTGCCGTTGCTATTGAGACTGCGCCTGATCACATCAAGAACACCAGCCATCTCACTGGGTGATGAAGGACGTATCCTGCCGCTCAGCACGATTTCCTGGTTGATATCGTCGAATTCAGCGGAAAATGATGACGAGAACTGGCTCATTATGCGCCCTCCTGCAGCATAAAATCTGCAGTCAGGATTACGCGATCGTCGGCGTCAGTCTCAGCTTGGACATTGACCTTTATGGCCTCAGCAAGAACCAGCAGATCGTGGTCGGGATGATATTCCTCTCTCCGTGCCGATCGATCAAGGTTTTGCCAGCGCAGCAGGTCCGTCCTGTCGGGGGTAAAGCCGACGCAGACGCGGACACATGCGTCACCCCTCAGAAGATTAAAATCAATATTACCGACAGGTTTTGCAGAACGAAAAGCCAGTTCTACAATCTCGTTGATAAGCAACGAACTGAAGTTGGCGTAGCGGGACGGGTCCTCGTGCGACTGGGCAACAATGTCGGCGAGATATTCGGAGATTGTGTCACATAGGCGAAACTCCGACGTGAAAAGGCTGACGTCTAGCGCCAATGCTGCCATGTCCTGAAACGTTTCCGGGTTGGGACTGGCATATGGTCCGGTCATGATCACCTCCAAACACTTCAGGTAAGATGTCGAGATATTGCTTACAGACGGGTATATTTGTCAGGAGTAATCGATCGTCGGGGGACTATCTCCGGCAGTGACACTGAACCGGCCATAAAACTATTTATCGCCGATGGTGGCATCGGCTTGCTGATGGCATAACCCTGCAGACGGTCACATCCAAGACCACGCAGCCAGGTAACCTGTTCGGTGGTTTCAACGCCTTCCGCCGCAACCTCCATGCCCAGATCGTGTGCGAGCACTATCACAGATCGAACAATGGCTTGGCTTTTGGCATTTGTTTCCAGGTCGGACACAAAATACTTGTCGATTTTCAGCGTATCGAAGGGAAAGTTCTTCAAGTAACTCAACGACGAGTACTGTGTTCCGAAATCGTCCAACGCAATTCGGATGCCGAGCACACTCAGAGTATTGAGTGTGTCGAGATTGTTGACGGTGCGTTCCAGCAGCACACCCTCGGTAATCTCCAGTTCAAGACGGTCGGAAGCAAGGCCCACGGTATCGAGTATCTGTGAAATCCGGTCGGTCAACCCGCTGACCAGAAACTCGGCTGGCGAAAGGTTCACGGCAACGATGTAGTCGGCAGGCCAGTTCAAGGCTTCGCGGCAAGCATTCTCCAGAACCCATTGTCCTATTTCACTCATCAGGCCATCTGTTTCTGCCATCGGAATGAAGACGGCAGGCGGAATCTCGCCTAACAGCGGGTGTTGCCACCGCAGCAAAGCTTCAAAGCCGAATATCCTGTTGCCTTCGGCAATCGGCTGGTACTCAATGGAAAACTGGTCTTTTTCCAAGGCTATGCGTAGGCTTCTCCGCAGCAGTTCGCGCTGTTCGATGATTTGCAGCATCGCGACATCAAAGGCGCTGGCGCGGCCGCGACCTTCCTTTTTGGCCGCATAAAGCGCGATATCGGAGGCCTTCATCAGTGTCTCGGGATCGCTGCCATCACCCGGCGCAATCGAAATGCCAACGCTGAGGCCTACGAATACCGAAATTCCATCGATTGTGAAGGATCGCTTGAAGGCGTGAACCAGGGCATCCCCCAATTCACTGGTACGTTGGCGCTGGTCCTGACCGGAGGTGATGACGGCAAACTCATCCCCTGCCAAACGGTAGGCGGACTCCTTGCCGACAAGACATTCCTTGATCCTGTCAGCAGCCAGTTGCAGCAGCTTGTCGCCAGCGGGATGCCCAAGCGTGTCGTTGACAGGTTTAAAGTCATCAAGGTCAAGCTGCATCAGTGAAACACTGTTGCCATCAGACGAAATGGCGGTGAGTGCCGCCGATAAATCTCGCGCGAACTGGCGCCGGTTCGGCAGTCCGGTCAGCGGGTCATGGGTTGCCTGATAGAGCAGGGCCATGCGTTCAGTTTCATCTGCCGTTCGATGGGTCTGGACGACGCCGTAAAAATCACCGATCGCGTGGATTGCAAGTTCGCGAAATGCGCCAGCACCGAGGTCACGGCTGAGACGCAGTGGTTGATCCGGTGTCGCACCAAAGTGGCTCAAGACGCTCGTCCTGTCCAACTCTGGATAGATCTCCCAAAGGGATAAATCGCTTTCACGCGAAACGGAGATTTGCACAGTTGCCGTGACATCAACGAGTTTGAACTGACGATCGAAGATCGTCAACTTGTCAGCACAATCACTGGTGCCGCCGGAAGACCGTTGCCAACTCGATTGCGCTTTGCTCATCTCTGAGAGATTCTCACTCATCACAGGCTGCTAGAAGCTCTTTTCTTGGCTCAATATTAAGGCATATTAGCGTCGACTACTTAAAAGTCGATCAATAAAGTTGGTCGCATCAGAGATTTGCTTTTCCAAGCCATTCGGCCAAAGTGTCTGCATATCCATATGATAGTGCTTGCGATTTGAAATTAGAACGCCGCAATTCTTGGTCTCGTCAATCGACGTGTCAGGCGCAGGACGACAAAGGTTGTTTGCACAATCAAATCTCACCGGCTCCTGCAAGTTGCTTTTGCAGTTGCAACAAAGCGCGCCACACTCTAACGCCTTGTACCACAACATCGGGCGGATAGCGTCACGATCGTAAAAGCATTGAGATAATGACCGCAGCTCCCGACAGCAGAACTCTTCTTGGAATTGCCCTTGCATCTGGCGGCTACGCCTGTTTTGCCTTACAGGACGCGCTGGTTAAATGGCTGGTGGATACCTATGAAGTGCCGCAAATCCTGTTCATGCGAAGTCTGGTCATCGTATTGATCACCGGCACGCTTGCAGCGCAATTTCGCCACCCGTCGATATTCAAGAGTAAATATCGTGGGACGCTGGTGCTTCGCGCGGCTTTGATGTTGTTTGCCTGGTTGCTTTTTTATAATTCCGCCAAGGTCATGGGGTTGGCGGAGCTGACGACGCTCTATTTTTCCGCGCCAATCATGGTTGTGTTCCTGTCGATCCCGATCTTGAAGGAAAAGGTAGGTATTGGTCGCTGGATTGCCTGTTTTGGCGGGTTTGCCGGCATGGTGATCGCGGCAAATCCGACCCATTCACCCCACGTCATTCCGGCGCTGATGTGTATCCTTGCTGGTTTTTTCTGGGCTTGCAGCACCATTCTCATTCGCCTTGTCAGCAAGACGGAAACGACGCTCACCCAGATGTGGGCGACAAGCCTGCTGTTCGGTCTTGCTTGCGCCGTGACATTCCCGTGGATCTGGAAAACTCCTGACATGCTCGGTTGGTCCTTGATGATCGGTCTGGGTCTTGTCGCGACAATCGGTCAGTACCTGCTTTACGAAGGGTTCCGCCATGCGCCGGCGTCTGCCTTGGCGCCGGTGGAGTATACCGGTCTCATCTGGGCTTTCGTGTACGGCTATCTGATCTGGGCCGAAATCCCCGCGACCAATGTTTTTGTCGGTGCCTTTGTAATCGTTGCCTCAAGCCTTGTTCTTGTCGCATGGGAGCGGCGGTCCATTCGTCTGGCAGAAGGCCGCGCAGCTGTCTAATTGCAGAGCCCGTATCTCGCGGTCAGCATACCCGTGGTGTCCGGATATGAATAAGGCGGGAATGATCTCCATTCCCGCCTTTGCTTGTTCAACGTTTTAAACCTTCAGATCAGAACTCTTCCCAGCTGTCGGTCGCTGCCGCCGTTGCCGCACCAGAACGACCACTGAAGGCCTGGGCAATCTTGCCAACCATACCACGTGCAGGCGAGGGGGCAGGGGTTGAACGCGGCGAGGCAGCCATCACGCCTGCCGTCTTGCGAAGGGCTGCGGTCTGGTTGCTCGTGCCGCCAACGCCACCATGTCCAAGCTGGAACTGGCTGATCAATTCGCGAAGACGACCGGCTTCGGTGGCAAGCGTAGCACCGGCGGCATTGGCTTCTTCCACCATTGCTGCGTTCTGCTGCGTTACCTGGTCCATTTGGTTGACGGCTGTGTTGACTTCCGCCAGTCCAACAGACTGTTCGCGCGACGATGTCGCAATCGAATCCATATGCTGATTGATGGTGACGATGTAGGATTCAATGGTGCGAAGGGCTTCTCCGGTCTCACTGACCAGTTTGACACCGCTGCCAACTTCGACAGACGACTTGCTGATCAGTTCCTTGATTTCCTTGGCAGCCTGCGCTGAGCGCTGGGCCAGTTCCCGCACTTCCTGTGCAACGACCGCAAAGCCCTTGCCAGCCTCGCCTGCTCGAGCGGCTTCAACGCCGGCATTCAGGGCGAGAAGGTTGGTCTGGAAGGCAATTTCATCGATCACACCGATGATACTGGAAATCTGGCCGGAGGACTCCTCGATCCGTCCCATCGCCTGTACGGCGTTGGCAACAACGGCCCCGGAAAGGCGTGCGCTCTCGTTTGCCTGGATCGCGACCGTACGAGCCTCTTCGGCGCGTTTGGAAGAGTTGGTGACATTGACCGTGATTTGGTCGAGCGCCGCTGCGGTCTCTTCCAGTGATGCCGCCTGCTGTTCAGTCCGCTTCGACAGGTCGTCGGCACTCTGGCTGATTTCGCGCGAGCCGCTATCGATAGAGCTGGTCGAGTGCGCAACAGATTGAAGCGTGTTGCGCAGCTGTTCGGCCGTTGCGTTGAAGTCTGCACGAAGGTTTTCGAAGTCTGCCGCAAACGGACGATCAAGCTGATAGGTCAGGTCGCCGGATGACAGATGTTTAAGACCGGCAGCAAGGCCGTTGGTGGCTTCAGCCATGGCCTCGGCGCGTTGACGCTCTTCCTCGCCATTTTTGCGGCGCTGCTCTTCGGTCAGATTGCGCTGCTCATCGGCCTGACGTTCAAGTTCCTGTGTCTTGAGGGCATTGTCCTTGAAGACCTGAACAGCGCGCGCCATGGCACCGGTCTCGTCAGAGCGGCCTTCGCCTTCGATGGTAACCGAGAGATCGCCAGCCGCAAGACGTGACATCGTCCCAGTCAGGCGACCGATTGCATCACCAAGTGATTTTGCAAACATAAAGAACGCCGCAAGCGCAAGCAGCGACGTCAAAATGGTCACTCCGATCATGGTCCACAATGCGGTGCGGGCCTGCGCCAGCATATCCGTTGCATCGGTGCCAATTTCAAAGACGCCGATCTTTTCCCCAGAGAAGGAATTGAATGGTACTGCCTTGACCAGTATGTCGCGACCGTCGAGCACCAACGGTTCGAAGATGGCTTTACCATCAAAAGCAGCCTGCACCGTTTCCATAGGCAGAAGTGTCTTACCGTCTTCGGTCGATGACTGGTTGACCAGCTTGCCTTCGGACATGACGTTGACGGCGATCTCTGCGCCCAGTCTTTGGGCAAGCGGTGTGAAATAGGCGTTGGAAAGTTCGGTTCCGATATCGACGACACCGACAACCTTGCCGTCCACTAGAACGGGTGCAACGGCATAAATGCCAATGCCGGTACGACCGGGCTCGATACCGGCGGAAACCTTGCCGGTCGAGATTGTCGAGGCGACCGTCTTGCGGCGGTTCAGATAGTTGTCACCGAATTTTTCAGGCGCGTGGGCACGCGCAATGACGTTACCCTTGGCGTCGGCAACGGTAAAGTTCTGCAACCCGCCGACCTGTGCGATTTCTTTGATGTTCTTGGAAAATTTGTCCAGAAGTTGCTGGCGGTCATTTGCCTGAACCAGGCCTGCAATATCAGGTTCACCCGCAAAGGCCAAAGCCATCGCCGAAGCAGAGCGTTGAATGGCTGCCATATCGGTCTGGATAACCTGAAGATCACTTGCTGCCTTGCTATCAAGCGCTTTGTCATTCATATCCGCCTGACGATACCAGGCCAGTCCACCGATGGCAGCACTGGCAAAAAGCACAGCGGCAAAGCCGTAGCCTGTGATCTTGATCCAAAGTGGTTTTGTTACGGCTTTCGCATTCATTTCGGTCCCCCTCCGCGAAATATCTCTTCTCGGGACTATGTGCCTAAAGCTTCAATTTTTAATAAAAATCGTGATGATTTATTACTATTTATTTTTGATGCCGCTTGGCATTTCGGGGAGGTGTGGGAGTGTTTTGCTTCCTCAGCTAAGTTTCGATTTCAGCCGCGTCTGCCTGCACTTTCGCTGTTACTTTCCTTTTGGCCGAAATTCGACCAGCAGCGACTTGAGCTCTACTTCACGAACACGGCGCGCGGCTTCGTCGGGAGAAAACCATGCGACCTCGCGCTGCCCTCGTTCCTTGAAGTCGGCGACGGCATCGGTGGCCTCGACTTGAAAAACCTCAACCACGCAGGGTGCGACATCGCCGTCATCCAGCCATTTGAGGTATGTGTATCGACCAACCGGTTTCTTTCTGGCACGGCCACGAATGCCCGCTTCTTCCCAGGCCTCGATTTCTGCAGCCTGATAGGGCTTTTTCTTTTTCATCGGCCAGCCCTTGGGAATGACCCATCGCCCCGTGCCTCTCGTTGTGACCAGCAGGATCTGAATGTCATCTTGCTCGGCTAACCGCCGAAAACACAACGCGCCATATTGCGTTCGAAACCCGCCAGTGAACAGCTTGTCCGGCATCGATGCTAATTGTTGCAGCAAACTGCTTGATTTGGGAGGCGACCTCTTACGGTCCGGTTTTGGGGCTTTCATCCAAAGATAAATCGCTGATTTTTAGCCAAGCTTCAATCGTCCAGTTGCATTTATGACAGTTTTATGACAGCGCAACAGCGATCAGCCTGAAGGCAAGGAATAGAAGTCATGATGAGTATCTTCCGGAAAATGATGCCGCGCGAAGACAAGTTCTTCGATATGTTCAATGAACATGCGCGAACGGTCGTGGAGGCTGCAGAAGCCTTGCGGAATCTTCTGAATGGCATAGACCTTGAAGCCAATTGCGAACGTATCGTTGAGCTTGAAGATCGCGCCGACAATATCACCCGTGACGTTCTCCTTGCGGTTCGTCGCAGCTTCATCACACCCTTTGACCGTGGTGACATTAAGGATCTCATCCAGTCGATGGATGACGCGATCGACATGATGCACAAAACGGTAAAGACCATCCGCCTGTTTGAGCAGAGAAGCTTCGATCCGCTGATGCGCCAGATGGGTGAAGAGATCGTGCGAGCTGCACATCTTGTCGCAGCGGCCATTCCACTTCTCGACAAGGTTGGCGCCAATGCCCAGCGCCTCAGCGCAATTGCCGAGGACGTTACCCGTGTCGAAGGTCGTTCGGATGACCTGCACGATCAGGGTCTGAAAGACCTGTTCCTGCGCCACGGCGCGACTGGCAACGCGATGGCCTACATGATTGGCAGCGAAATCTATGGCGAACTGGAAAAGGTTGTCGACAGGTTCGAAGATGTCGCCAATGAAGTCAGCGGCATTGTGATTGAGAACGTCTGATGGACGCGACACTCGCTTTTCCGCTTTTGGCGGCCCTGATCGGCATCGCGCTGTTTTTCGACTTTCTCAACGGGCTGCATGACGCGGCCAATTCAATCGCAACGATCGTCTCGACGCGCGTTTTGCGCCCGCAATATGCGGTAGCCTGGGCTGCATTTTTCAACTTCATTGCCTTTCTGTTCTTTGGCCTGCATGTGGCTGAAACACTTGGAACCGGTATCATCGACCCCGGTATCGTGTCGCCTGCGGTGATCTTCGCCGCATTGATCGGGGCGATCGTCTGGAACATCATTACCTGGATTTTCGGCATTCCATCCAGCTCGTCGCACGCTCTGGTCGGTGGCTTGATCGGTGCTGGCATTGCCAAGGTCGGCGTTTCCTCAATCGTCTGGAGCGGCTTCCTGAAAACCGCTGGCGCGATTTTTATGTCGCCGGCAATCGGCTTCTTTCTGGCCCTGGTTCTGGTGCTGGCGGTGTCCTGGATCTTCGTGCGCCAGACGCCGTTTGCGGTTGATCGTACCTTCCGTATCATGCAGTTCATTTCGGCATCGCTTTATTCACTCGGTCACGGCGGTAACGATGCTCAAAAGACCATGGGTATCATCGCGGTCCTTTTGTTCAGCCAAGGCTATCTCGGCTCTGAGTTTTACGTTCCTTTTTGGGTCGTGATTACCTGCCAGTCGGCGATGGCGCTCGGCACATTGTTTGGTGGCTGGCGCATCGTTCACACGATGGGATCGAAGATCACTCGTCTTAACCCAATGCAGGGTTTCTGCGCCGAAACCGGAGGCGCATTGACGCTGTTTGCCGCGACGTGGCTCGGCATTCCAGTTTCGACCACCCACACGATCACTGGCGCTATCATCGGTGTTGGTGCAGCCCGTCGTATGTCGGCGGTGCGCTGGGGATTGGCGGGCAATATCGTCATTGCCTGGATTGTTACTATGCCAGCAGCGGCGCTGATTTCCTACGCGACCTTCAAGCTGGTTTCGCTGTTTGGATAAAATAATGGCTCCGGCTTGATTGTTAGCCGGAGTTTCCTCTTGTCAGCGGCTCATCTGACGTGATGGTTCAGATGATCTCCGTGATGACCTTGGAGCGGCGATATTCTCGCCAGACCGTGAACAGGCCGGCTCCCACCACAATCAATGCGCCAAACACCATGTTCAATGTGATGGTTTCACCGAAGAACAGGGTTGCAACTGCGACGCTGAGCACCAGCTGGAAATAAGTCAGGGGCTGCACCTCGACCGCTGTCAGCAGTGAATATGCCTTGATCAGAAAATAGTGGCTTATCGCACCGCAGATGCAGAGAGCTGCCATCGGCAGCCAGTCGCTTGGGGCAATGGGTGTCCAGTAGAAGGGACCAATGATGGAGGCCGCGATTGCGCCCACAATGCCCGCATAAAAAACGCTCGTGGTGGCGCTGTCGTGATGCCCGACGGCACGGGTTGCGACGTTGTAGAGTGCGTACATCAGGCTGGCGCCGAGCGGAATGAGCAGTCGAACGTCAAAATCGACATTCACAGGGTTGAGGATAACGAGAACTCCGATCAGACCGACAAGAACGGCCAAACCTCTTTTCCAGCCAACCTGCTCACCAAGCAGCGGAATGGACAGAACCGTGACGATGAGGGGAGTGGACTGCATGATTGCCTGGCTCATGGCGAGGCCTGCAGTCGTAAAGGCAATAACAACAACAACCACTTCGCTAACCAGCAGCAAACCACGGATGATCTGCAGAAACGGCCGTTTGGTGGTGAGCGATGCCCGCAGGCCACCAGGTGCAGCGGCCGCCAGAATTGTCACAAAAACGGCGAATGCCCAGAACCGGATCATGGTCACCATAATTGGCGGGTATTTTTCTCCAAGCAGCTTCGAAAAAGCATCCTGACCGGCGAATATCGTGACGGCGAGCAATACGTAGACGTAGCCCGATGCTTTACTGTTCATTTCTGCTGCCTTGAGCCTGTTCTCGTGGTGGAAAGCATATCTTCTATACCCGAAAACAAGACATTGCTTGAAAATTATGATGGCAGACGTTGGTACCCTGCAAGAAGAGGAGTTTTGGTTTTGCCTGATACTATACCGTTGGTACGCAGGCTGATTTTGTGCAGATTTCAGGCGTCAATTCAGACACAGAAACGCCCGGACAACCAAAGGCTGATCCGGGCGCTTAAAGTGGTTATTGTGGGGTGGTTTGCAGCCGTTGTTTTAAAAGCCAGTCCCATAGTTCGGGATCGTTCAAGGCAGCCAGCTCAACGCCTGAGTGATCGACACCTTCAAACACCGTCAGTTTGGCGTCCCGTTTCAAAATCTTGAGACGTTCATACAGGATGACGGAATCCGACAAAGGGATCACGTCGTCATTGGCGCCATGAAAGACCCAGAATGTCGCTTTTTCGTTGGTTCTGTTGAGGTAGTGGCGATTGCCGCCGCCCGCTATCGGCGCAAACGCAGCAAAGGTTTCAGGATATTGCTCAGCCAAGGCCCAGGCTCCAAAGCCGCCACGGCTATACCCTACAACATAGATACGGGATGGATCGACACGGTGTTTTGCAATAACTTCATCAAGCGCTGATTTTACTTTCTCGATAGGGTAAAGCAGCTCCTCACTCGGGTTTTGAGGTGAAAAAACCAGAAATGGAAACTGCTTGCCATCTGCGATCAGCTTCGGAAGCCCGCTCGATTTGACTTTTTCAATATCGCCGCCGCCTTGGTCGCCGCCGTGAAGCCAGACAACGAGAGGATATGTTTCGCTTGAGGTTGCATAACCCTCCGGCGTGTAAATCAGATAATTGAGGTCATTCTTGATAGTTGCCGTTGATGTCATGGCAACCTGATCGGCCAGTGCTGCTCCGAACGTGCTTGCTGTCAGTGCTGCGCACAAAACAGCAGACAAAAATCCCTTTTTCATCCGTGTATCTCCTCTTTAACGGTTTCGGGGTTCGTCATGGTCATGCCCCACGTCTGACAAAGCAAGTTTCATGGCCAATGAAGGGTGATGACAGTTTGAGGCACCAACGTCTCAAAGCGTAGCGAAGTTGCAGATAAGGGCGCGAAACACATATTATCGTTGTTGCCCACTCTTCACTATTTTGCGTCCAAGGCGCCAATTTGGGAACCTGATAAGGCTTCAGCCGTTTTCTTTTACACATCGCGCGGCACGCTCTCGACATGGACTTCCCCGGCGTTTTGACCGGATAGCAATTGTCAGGCGTGCCGCAACTATTCCCGACATTATTGATAATTTGGCTGGGACTTAAGCGAATACATTTGCCATCGGCTGTCTTGAATTATCGAACCTGACTCCTACATCGCTTTCCGTTGTGGAGGTCACATTTGTAATGCCATCGTTTTTTGAAACCACCTTTGGACCTATTGAGCTAAAAATTATTGATACTGCTTTACATGAGTGGCGCAGCCATCACGCGCTGAAAAAAGATGATCCGGATGTCAGCATTGCAGCTGAGATTTGCATTAATCTTTTCCGCGAAGGCCACAGAACTGTGCCAGATCTGCAGGATGCCATGGCCCGCCATAAGGCTCTCAATGATATGACAGCCCGCCACTAAAGCATCTATTTCAGGCGGTTTTCTCCGTCCTGAGTAAAACGTCGTGTCGCAAGTCAGAACATCGAAATTGTCTTATCGGGACATGTGTAAGTGTTAGGTTTGCGGCACCAAAACGCCGACGGCAAACTCCCCGGTCGGCGCGCCCAGTCTCAGATGCGTTTTTCTAAATTCGCTTGGGCTCATTCCACGTTCGGCCCGCAAAAGCCTGGTCAGGTGGGGGGCATCGCAAAAACCACTCGCCAGCGCAATTTGCGTGACGGTTTCTTCTGTGGTGCGAAGCAACGAGAGCGCTCTCTCAAGGCGAATTTCCAGATAAATCTTTGATGGCGTAGCGCCCAGATCACTCAAAAACCGCCGTTCCAGACTACGCCGTCCAACGCCCAGATCCTCGGCGATCTCCGCGACTGTCTTTGGGGTCTCGATATTTTGCTGCATGCGAAGGATGGACTTTTTGACAAGCGGATCATTGGCCCGCCTTGAGCTTTGTTGCCCAGGTTGAGGTTTTTCACCGCTCAGTGCGTTGTCGATCATCATGATGTTGAGGCTTTTGATCGCCGCCGACTGACCGATATGCCGCTCGACCAAAAAGGCTGCCAGATGCGCAGCACTGTGACCGCCGGAACAAGTCAGGCGGTTGCGATCCACCACAAAGATCTGATCTGCAACCAGTTGTTCGGTATCGAAGCGGTCCAGAAAATCCTGATGGTGAAACCAGCTTACACAGCAGCGATAACCATCCAGTAGACCTGCCTCATGCAAGATAAAGACACCAGTACACAAACCAACAACAGGGAGGCCGGTTGTTGCTCGCGACTGGAGAAAACGCAGCGTTTCCGGATCCAACGCACTTTGGTCACCAATCAACCCGCCCACGACGACGATATAATCATAGTCTTTCGCCTGGGTGAGACGGGTATCGGGCTGCACCTTTACGCCGCAACTTGACCGCACGCTGTCCATGCTCGCCGACAGCACCGACCATTCGCACAATATAGGCCGGGAACGGTCTGCCTCATCGGCCGCCAAACGCAACACATCCACGAAATTTGCAAATGCTGACAGCGTAAATCGGTCGGCAAGCAGGAAGGCGACGCTGAGACATTTCTTGGGGCGGTGTAGGGTCATGGCGCAAATATTCATTCAAAGGGACGCAATTGTCCAGCTTGGTCCAAATAAATCTCCGTAGATTTTCCATCACGAGATGTTCCAACCAGCAGGCCCGCTCATGACGCGCTTTAATGCCTTTAACCTGTTGCGCAACGCCCTTACCGGCCACAAGAACTGGGACGAGCAATGGCCCGACAGTGCGCCAAAGGCCGAATATGACGTGATCATCGTCGGCGCTGGCGGTCATGGTCTGGGGGCCGCCTACTATCTGGCAAGTCAGCACGGCATTACCAATGTCGCTGTCATCGACAAGGGTTGGCTTGGCGGTGGAAATACCGGCCGCAACACCACGATCATCCGTTCAAATTACCTCTATGATGAAAGTGCGCGGCTTTACGACCACGCCGTCGACCTGTGGGAAAATCTCAGTCAGGAACTGAACTACAACGTCATGTATTCGCGGCGCGGTGTTCTGATGCTGGCCCATACGGTGCATGATGTGCAGAGCTTCAAGCGTCATATTCATTCCAACCGTCTCAACGGCGTCGATAATCGTTGGCTGAGCGCTGAGGAATGCAAGGAATATTGCCCTCCGCTGAGCATTTCGCCCAATGCTCGTTATCCTGTCGTGGGCGGCGCGTTACAGGAGCGTGCAGGTACGGCACGTCATGATGCGGTCGCCTGGGGTTATGCCCGTGGTGCAGCAGCACGTGGTGTCGACCTCATCCAGAACTGCCCGGTTACGGCCATTCGCCGTAATGCCGACGGTTCCGTTGCCGGTGTGGAGACAGCTAAAGGTTTCATCAAGGCCAAGAAGGTCGCAGTTTCTGCCGCAGGCCATACATCGGTTGTCATGGAAACCGCAGGCGTTCGCCTACCGCTGGAAAGTTATCCGTTGCAGGCACTGGTCTCTGAGCCGATCAAGCCGATTTTCCCTTGCGTCGTGATGTCGAATGCCGTTCACGCCTATATCAGCCAGTCCGATAAGGGTGAACTGGTGATCGGTTCGGGTACCGACCAGTATACATCCTACTCGCAGCGGGGCGGTTTGCCGCTGATCGAACACACGATTGCAGCGATTACGGAAATCTTCCCGATTTTCAATCGCATGCGGATGTTGCGCAAATGGGGCGGCATTGTCGATGTGACACCGGACCGCTCGGCCATTCTTGGCAAAACACCGGTTGACGGTCTCTACGTCAATTGCGGCTGGGGCACCGGCGGGTTCAAGGCAACCCCGGGTGCTGCCCATACCTTTGCTTGGACCATTGCGAAAAACGAACTGCATCCGATCAACGCACCTTTCACGCTGGAGCGTTTCCGCTCGGGTCGCCTGATCGACGAGGCCGCTGCCGCGGCTGTGGCTCACTGAGGAGCTTAAGATATGTTGCTGATCAATTGCCCCTATTGCCAGGAAACACTGCCGGAAGCTGAATTCACCTATGCCGGTCAGGCCCATGTCATTCGCCCAGCTAATCCCTCGTCACAGACGGACGAGCAGTGGGAAGAGTTTCTGTTCATCCGTGAAAACACCAAAGGCCCGCATTTTGAAAGATGGCGGCATCTGCATGGCTGTGGCCGCTTCTTCAATGCTGTGCGCGACACGGTCAGCGACCGCTTCCTGACCACCTACCGTGCAGGTGAGCCACGCCCTGATCTTGCTTCTTTGCCGGGTGTTCCTGTCGGCTCGCCAGTCCGCTCCGAGGTGTCGAAATGAACTCATACCGCGTTTCCGGTCGTGGCCGGGTCGATACAAGCAACCCTGTAAGCTTTACCTTTGACGGCAAGACCTATCGCGGCGCCAAGGGTGACACGGTTGCGTCAGCACTGCTTGCCAATGGCGTGCACCTGATGGGCCGCTCCTTCAAATATCACCGGCCACGTGGTCCGGTCGCTGCCGGATCGGAAGAGCCGAACGCGCTGATCGGTACACGACGGGGTGCAGGACGGTTCGAGCCAAATACCCGCGCCACCGTGCAGGAAATCTGGAACGGTCTGGAGACCACATCCCAAAACAAATATCCAAGCCTGAAGTTTGACGTCGGCGCCATCAACGACATGGCCTATATGCTGTTTTCGGCCGGCTTCTACTACAAGACCTTCATGTGGCCGAAGAGCTTCTGGAACAAGTTCTATGAACCTTTCATCCGGGCCGCGGCCGGACTTGGTGTTTCCCCGGCTGAAGAAGACCCCGACCATTATGCCTCGCGCAACCTTCACTGCGATGTGCTGATCGTCGGTGCTGGTCCAGCCGGTCTGGCTGCTGCACGCGCTGCCGCCGTTGATGGTCTGAAAGTCGTTGTCGTTGATGAAAATGCCGAGGCTGGCGGTACCTTGCTGTCTGAGCCGCAGGCACAAATCAATGGCCAACCTGCATGGAACTGGTTAGCCAATGAGCTGAAGGCATTGAAGGATTTGGGCGTCAGGGTCATGACCCGGACAACAGCCATTGCCTATTATCACCAGAACATGATCGGTCTATGCGAAAAGCTAACCGACCACCTTCAAACCCTGCCGCAGGATGTGCCGCGTGAACGCCTGTGGCGGGTACGGGCGCGCCAGGTGGTGCTGGCGCAGGGTGCGCTGGAAAAGCCATTGGTGTTTCATGGCAATGATCGTCCGGGGGTAATGCTGGCTGGTTCTGCCCAGACCTATCTCAACCGTTACGGCGTTAAGGTCGGCAACAGGCCAGTGGTGGTCACCAGCCATGACAGTGCGTGGTATGCCGCTTTTGATCTTCATGGTGCTGGTGCTCGCGTTCAGGCAATCATCGATACACGGCCTGATGTACGGCCAGAACTGGTGAATGAAGCCCGGGCACTCGGCATCCCGGTTCGATTGTCGCATACGGTGACGGCGACGTCGGGACGGCTGCGTGTCAGTTCGGTTCGCGCGAACCCGGTCAATGGTTCTATTGTGGGCGCCGGCCAGTCTATCGCGTGCGATGCGGTGCTGATGTCGGGTGGATGGACCCCTTCCTTGCATCTCTTTTCCCACACTCAAGGCAAGATAGCCTGGGATGATGAACGCACGACTTTCCTGCCAGCTGTAACCAATGAAGATTGCTTGATTGCCGGTGCAGGGCGGGGGCTTTGGGGCATTGAAGCTGCGCTGAAGGACGGTGCGGAACGAGGCCGTGAAGTTGCAGAAGCGCTTGGCAAGATAAGTGGTACCTCCGGCTATCTGGTGGATCATGACCGGGTAGGCACAGGCGTCTCGCATACAGAACTGCCAAGCGACCGTCATCCCGGCAAGGCAAAAGCCTTTGTCGACTACCAGAACGACGTGACTGCCAAGGACTTGCGACTGGCGGTTCGTGAAGGCATGCGCTCGATCGAACATGTCAAACGTTACACCACCAATGGCATGGCGACCGATCAGGGCAAGATGTCCAACATCAACGGCCTGAATATTGCGGCCGAAGCGCTGGGCAAACGCCAGCCGGAAGTCGGTCTGACCACATTCCGTCCGCCTTACACGCCGACGACCTTTGGCGCCTTTGCAGGGTATCACCGTGGCGGACATTTTGAGGTAACACGCAAGACACAGATTGATGGCTGGGCCGAAGAGCACGGCGCCGCCTATGAGCCTGTCGGCCAATGGCGCCGCGCCTGGTATTTCCCAAAACCCGGCGAAGACATGGATGCAGCGGTTGGCCGCGAATGCCGTGCGGTGCGCGACAGCGTCGGTATCTTCGATGCCTCGACACTTGGTAAGATCGAAGTCGTCGGCCCCGATGCCGTCGAGTTCATGAACCGCATGTACACCAATCCGTGGACCAAACTGGCACCAGGTCGTTGCCGTTACGGTCTGCTGCTCGGCGATGATGGATTTATCCGCGACGACGGTGTTATCGGCCGCATGACGGAGGATCGTTTCCACGTGACCACCACCACCGGCGGTGCGGCGCGGGTTCTGAACATGATGGAGGATTACCTCCAGACCGAATGGCCTGACCTTAATGTCTGGCTGACCTCCACTACCGAACAGTGGTCGACCATCGCCCTGAACGGTCCGAATGCGGCGAAGCTGCTTGCACCGCTGGTCGAGGGTGTCGAGCTGACGGAAGAGGCTTTCCCGCACATGTCCTGTGTGGAGTGCACGGTGGCCGGAATGCCGGCACGGCTGTTCCGGGTCAGCTTTACTGGTGAGATCGGTTTTGAGGTCAATGTTCCGGCGCCGCTTGGTCGCAAGCTGTGGGACATCCTCTGGGAGGCCGGCCAGCAATATGGGATCACCGCCTATGGCACGGAAACCATGCACGTGCTGCGCGCCGAGAAGGGTTACATCATTGTTGGTCAGGACACCGACGGCACGGTCACGCCTTATGACGCGGCGATGGGCTGGGCAGTTGGCAAGAACAAACCTGACTTCGTTGGCAAACGTGGCCTTGCACGCCCTGACCTCACTGCCAAGGGGCGCAAACACCTTGTCGGCCTTCTGACCGAAGACCGCTCGAAGTTGGAAGAGGGTGCCCAGATCGTCTTTGATCCAAACCAGCCGATCCCGATGAAAATGGTGGGTCACGTGACCTCCGCTTACCACTCGGACGCGGTTGGCCAGCCAATTGCACTGGCTCTGGTGGAGGGTGGTCATGAGAGGGCCGGTGAGACGGTCTACATCCCGATGCCGGACCGCGCCATTGCCGCAAAAATTACCGGCATGGTGTTTGTCGATCCCGAAAACTCCCGCCTGAAGATCTGATCTGGAGATGACCATGAATATGCGCGTTTCTTTTCCCACCTCAGGTACGCTGGCCGAAAGCAAGGCTGCGCGGGTCAGCCTTTCCTCGGCCAATGGGCGCTTGTCGCTGCGGGCGCGTGGTGACCTGTCACCGCTGAACAATACTCTTGGTCTTGTTTTGCCAAACAGGATCGGTGCGCGTGTTTCCTCAGGCGCAGTCGAGGTGGTTCACCTCGGTCCGGATGAGTGGACGATCCATTGCCCGGTGGATGACGTTGCGGGTCTGGTTGCTGCCTGTGCAAACATCTATGCGGCTCATCCGCATAGTCTTGTCGATATCTCCGGCCGCGAAGTGACAGTGGTGATCGAGGGGCCACAGGCCGCCGAACTGCTGACGCTTGGCTGCGCCCGCGACATCGATACCATTCCTGTTGGTGAGGCGCGTCGTACAAATTTCGACGGTGTAACCGTGGTGCTGCGGCGTGATGCGGCAGATCGGTTCCGCATGGATATCTGGAACAGTTTTGCGCCGCATCTTGGCCATCTGCTCGAAACCGGCTGCAAGGAACTTGCTGCAGAAATCGTCTAAAATATCGTGCAGCAGCGAAATAGAACACTGTGAAAGCGGATTTTACCCTGGTGATAGGGTTGAGCAGGAGAGCAGGGTAGAATGGCATACATCATGAAAGTCTCGTGCCCCGCACGAAGCGGTATCGTTGCCGCCGTGTCCGGTTATCTGGCCGACTGCGGATGCAACATCAACGACAGTTCACAATTCACCGATCAGGAAAATGACCGCTTTTTCATGCGGTTAAGTTTTGTTTCGGAGAAGGGCGCGGACCGGGACGCCCTGGCTGAGGGCTTTGCATCCATCGCAAAAGATTTTGACATGGGATACGAGTTCCACGACCAGTCCCGCAAAGCCAAGGTGGTGATCATGGTGTCGCGCTTTGGCCATTGCCTGAATGATCTTCTGTACCGTTCTCGTATAGGGGCGCTGCCGGTGGAGATCGTTGCGGTGATTTCCAATCATCTCGACTATCAAAAGCAGGTGGTAAATGATGACATTCCTTTTTACCACATCCGCGTCACGCCGGAGACCAAGCCCGAGGCCGAAGCGGCGATCCTGCAGGTTGTCCATGATACCAATGCGGAACTTGTTGTGCTGGCTCGCTACATGCAGGTTCTGTCGGACCAACTGTGTCAGGAAATGTCTGGCCGGATCATCAATATTCACCACTCTTTCCTGCCATCCTTCAAAGGGGCCAACCCTTACAAACAGGCCTATGAGCGAGGTGTGCGGCTGATTGGTGCGACGGCGCATTACGTCACCGCAGATCTCGATGAAGGGCCGATCATTGAGCAGGACACCACGCGCGTAACCCATGCACAAAGTGCGATGGACTATGTCAGTCTTGGCCGTGACGTGGAGAGCCAAGTGCTGGCCCGCGCCATACATGCCCATATTCATCACCGGGTCTTCCTGAATGGAAACAAGACCGTGGTATTTCCAGCATCGCCGGGCGAATATGTTTCTGAACGTATGGGATAGTGCTAGCAAGGCATCTCACTACTTGCCGCTCAAAAATTAGCGTAAAAATCCGTCGCGGTCGAAATCTTCCCATCCTGACAGATTGGTCTCATCGGATTTGGGTTTTGCTTTTGTTTTGTCCTTGCTGGCCTTTTTCAACGAGCGTGTGAGTTTGGCCTGATAGGCTGCTCGCCGTCTGTTTTCCAGCTTGGCGGCGGCATCTTCTTCACGCCATTCATCGACCGTTCCACGGTCCAGCAGATCTTCGACAACCTTCGGCTCGAAGACATGGAAGGTGATCTTTTTCGCACGTCCTCGCAGTTTCACCGTGCGCGTTCCGGCACTGGGCAATCGGCCATCATTCAGCCACCTATGGCGTTCCGTTGTCGAGATGGTCAGGATGTCTTCGATTTCCCGGGGTATTACCGGCAGGCTGGCAATATTGGCGAGCACTTCGGAAACCGTTGCTGATGCGGCACGAAAAGTTGTTCTCGACGTTTCCGGTAGTGCCAGCGTGAGTATGCCGACCTCAAGGTCGATCGACTTGCGAATGGACATCGGAAGCCGTGCCTGAACTTCCTGCAGAATGCCTTTGGCGCGTACAGCCGATCCGAGCGTTGCCGAGGTTGGCAACTCCCACGTTTTGACCAGCTCAGGGCCATCATTTTCTGTCGGCTTTTTCTTCGGCATGTCAGTTAAAGATGGAGGTCGGACCTTGCAAAGTCAACGCCTACAGGTCGTTGGCGCCCCGGCAGTCTCGCGGTACGACTGCCGGGGCACGTATTGTAAGTGACGGACCGAAGTCACGCCTCGAGAGAGGTTATTTCCAGCTCTGTGAGGTGTTTTTTAATTCTCACCTTGTTGATGTTGCGGCCATCAAGCGCGACCACTTCGAAGACTAGACCTTTAAATACGACCGTTTCACCCTGACGCGGAAGATGGCCAAGACGCCACAGGATGAGGCCTGCCAACGTGGAGTAACGGTCGGCATCATCCACCAGATCGGCATCAACGATCTTTGACACGTGACGAATGTCGGTACGGCCATCGACCAGCAGGGCATCATCTGCCTCGCGCTCGAGAGTGAACGGCTCGTCATCATCCAGGAACTCGCCGGCAATGGCTTCCAGCAAGTCGGTTGGTGTGACCATGCCTTCCATCGAACCATATTCATCAAGGACAATAGCGACCTGAAGAGGCGACTGGCGAAGCTGCTCCAGAAGGCGCAGGGCGCTGACGCTTTCATGCACGACAAGAGGCTGGCGCAGGGAACGATCGAAATCGATCTTACCGGTTTCCAGGAGGTCGCGGAGCAAGTCCTTCGCGAACGCGACGCCGACGAAGTCATCCAGGCTGCCACGACCGATCGGGAAACGGGAATGGCCCGTCTCGATGATCTGCTTTCTCAGTTCGTCTTCGCTGTCGTCAATATCAAGCCACTCGACATCACGGCGTGGGGTCATGATGGATTTTGCCGGACGGTCGGCGAGCGCCAGCACACTTTCGATCATGTCATGCTCGACCGGGGTGAAGAGTTCGTTCTCCGTTGCCCGGTCGGCAATCACGTCGCCTGCTTCGCCAAGCGACGTCTCGCTCTTGCGGCTGCCAAGTAGCGACAGAACCGCATTGGCCGTACGCTCTCTCAGGTCACCCGTGCTCATGAACCGTTCGCGATTGCGTCGACCGACTTGGTTGAACGCTTCGATCAGGATAGAGAAACCGATAGCGGCATAGAGGTAACCCTTCGGAATATGGAAGCCGAGACCTTCAACGACCAGCGAGAAACCGATCATCATCAGGAAGCCAAGGCAAAGGATGACGACGGTTGGATGTTTGGACACAAATGCCATTAGTGGCTTGGATGCCATCATCATGACGGCCATTGCCACGATAACACCGATCATCATGACCGACAGTTCTTTCACCATGCCAACGGCGGTGATGACGCTGTCGAGCGAGAAGACTGCATCAAGCACAACGATCTGGACAAGAACCTGCCAGAAAATGGCGTGGTGGATCTTGCCTTCCTTGTGTTCGGTATGTCCTTCTAGCCGTTCGTGCAGTTCCATCGTTCCCTTGAACAACAGGAAGACGCCACCAACAATAAGGATCAGGTCACGACCGGATATCTCCATGCCTGCAACGGTAAACAATGGGGCGGTTAGGGTAACGATCCACGCGATCGAAGCGAGCAGGATGAGGCGCATGACCAGCGCCAGACTAAGGCCAATCAGGCGGGCCTTTTCGCGTTGGTGTTCCGGGAGCTTGTCCGCCAGAATGGCAATGAAGACAAGATTGTCGATACCGAGAACAATTTCGAGAACGATAAGGGTGGCAAGACCCGCCCAAGCGGCCGGGTCGGACATCCATTCGAAAATCATATATTGTAGAGACCGCCCGTCAGGGTGAGGCCAATCCTTCTGTTGTTGAAATTAGGAAACGCGTAAAGCCGCCCCGTTGCCGGCGCGGTTGATGTAAAAGCTTTGATTTCATGAAAAAGCGACGCCGCGTCGAAGCGGGTCGCGGTCATTCGGTATCCGTCAGTACTGTCGCCGTCTTCGGCTTCGTCTGGCATTTTCGGTTTCCTCTGGGGCAGAGAGGTATAACAAGCCCACGCTCCAAAGCTAGAGCCAATTTGCAATTTTTGGCGTTCCCGCCGGGTAGGCATAAAACTTGTGGCTGCGTTCTGGCCGGTGAGAGGGATGACAAGGCACCGATCTACGCCGGGGGAAAAGATGCTGATTGGCACCAAGGCCCGTTTTGATCAGAGCAAGGGAATTGATGTTGAAAACCGCTGGTTCGAGGACCGGATAGCCCGATCCTCGATGTTTTTCAGCCGATTGTGTTGGTTTAACCGCAACGTCCATCGAAATTCGTGCTGTCGATCGCCGTGCCGTTAAGCAGCAGCACGGAACCCGGATCCTGCGAAATCGAGCCGCTCAGGCCGCCCATCCACGACGCGTCGGATTTGCAATCGCGTGGCGTATTGATAACGCGAATGTTACCTGTGAGGTTTTCACTTGGCCCCATGAAATAAAGCCCTGCCAGCGTCGTGTCATCGATGACGACATTGTCGAAACTGATGTCTTTGATGGGGCCGCCCAGGAAACCCCATTCATCGCCATACAGGAACATGCCATAAGCACCGGCATTCTTGATGGTCACATTGCTGAGGCTGATGTCGGTCACTGGATTGAAGAATATCCCGGCATTGTTGGTGTCTTCGATCGACAGTCCGTTCACACGCACATTGGTTGTCTTTGCTTCATCAGGCAACGTACTGGCGGAAATCAACATCAGACCGTTGACGCCTCCCTTCAGTGTCATGTCCGTTATCGTCACATTAGAAGTCCCCTGCAGAACAACCAGGTCCATGTCGCGGCCTTGCTGCGAGTTATCGATCGTAACCTCATTCATGCTGACGGTGTCTGCAGCAACGAGAAGAATACCTTCACGACGGGAGCGGGAAATCGTCACATTGTCGAGGCTGATGTTGCTGGCCAGATCCGTGACCACGGGTGGCCATCCACTGTCATCGATCGCACTGCCTGCAAAGATACCGTATGTTACGCTGTCGATTGTCGTGTCCTTGACCGTGAGGTTTCGGGTGCCGTGCGCGCTGATAGCTGCATAAGGCGCGACATTCGGATTTCCGACGGCAAATTCACACGCAGTATTGTTTTCGCAAATGAACAGATCGTGGATACGGCTATTCTGGATGACTGCTCCATCCACCTGCGTCAATCGAATGCCGTCATGTGCAGTGTTGGTTACATCAATGCCGTCAATGAACAGGTTGGATGTACCGGTACTACCGATACCCGCCAACCCGCCAGAGATCGAAAGCGAGGATACAACACTGTTCGACGCCATGGTGATGACGTCTTGAGACGGGTCATAACCCGTCAACACGCCGGTAGCATTCCGGTTGACATAACTTCCCCTGGCGCCACTTGAGGCACCGCGCAGTGCCAGATTGCCACCGCCGCCAAGCAGCGTCTGTCCGCTTGCTAGCAATAAGGATTGGTCGAGCCCGATGCTGCCATCGACCAGGATCACGGCGCCAGTGCCCGCCGATGCGATACGCGCATTTATGGCCGATGTGTTGCCGCTTGCCGATGAAATAGAGACAACCTGTCCAGCCATCTGGCCATTCAGGTCGATAATAGCATCTTCGAGATCGCCTGTTGCCCCAACATGTGTGCGAATTGCAGAATTACGCTCGACGCGTTGCGTCCACGGATCAAAGGGCTCAGCGTTTTCTGTCTCCGTAACACCGAACGGTATTCTGAGACGTGCCATCAGGGCGCCGTCAAATCGGTCCTCATTATCATAGGTTCCTGTCAGCGCGATATGCGCAGTCGATCCTGCGGGTAACACCGGAAGATTTGCAAAGGCCAGCTCTGCTCGCAATTTTGCGCCGAACATGTTGTCCATGTTCTTGCCGCCATACCAGTAGCTACCGGCAAACAGCTTGAGTTCCGCGTTGCCAGTGGACGATATTCCGGGAACCTTGATGCCGATTTCGGTATCGATGCCTGGTCTTGCCCTTTCCATGCCTTCGCGGAATTTCAAGGTTCCACCATCAATCACCCCGGCGCCTGCGCCATCGACGGACTTGCCCGCACCAATCGGCAGGTAGATGTTGGCCCTTGTTTCATAAATCTGGCCGATTGCCTCAACACCGAAGGACATCTGGTGGAAACTGTTGTCCAGTCCGCTGTTGAGATAATCGTAATAACCATAAAGGCCACCGACCCAGCTGCCAGCCGAAAATCGATAGCCGCCGCCGAATGAGCCTTTTTGCACATCACCTTCCTGGATGGCGGCTCCGATATCGAAAAACAGTGTAGTGCTGTTATCCAGCATGAACGGCAACATCAGCCCAACGTTTGCCGTGGCCTCCTGACTTTGCCAGTGTCCTTCAAATTCAGTGAAAGCCTTCAGTTGCTGGGCATTTGCAGGCACAGCAAAGACTGCCGCTGCCACCACTGGCGCGGTTAAAACTCTCAAAAATGTCATAAAATCCCCCATGCAAAAAGCCGATAACGGCTTCAGGAGATGGCTCTATAATACATGATAATTTGAGTCAAGAAAAGTAATTCGCGACACATGTACTGTTCACATATGCGGCTATTGAACAGAGCTTATTGCAAGACAGCATCGACAAACATGCCCGATCCGCCCTATACCCAAGGGACTGTTCACAAACCAAAGCATATGCCGCATGTCATTCTTAGAGCGCACTCATTCTTCTTGTCCAAAACGAGGTTCATTCGCAAACCTGGGGACGACGCTAAAGCGTCTCACGGGAAAAATGCTGACAAGCGTGTTGCTCAGCGCTTCTTTCCTGGCGAGTTCAGCTGCAAATGCGACGCCTGTGCTTGTTGTTGATGTTGCAAGTCGTGGCGTGCTTTATCAGGAAGATGCAGGCGTGCCGTGGTATCCTGCTTCCACAACCAAGTTGATGACGGCCCTGCTGACTTTCGAGGCTCTTCGTGCAAATACAGTGACCCTGACGACGCCAGTCGTGATGACGCGCAATGCAACGAAGCAGGCGTTTCTGGAATCGGGGCTGACCTTTGGGCGTACCATGACGCTTGAAGATGCCCTTTACGCGACAATCACAGCGTCCGCCAATGATGTGGCCGTTGCCCTTGCGGAAACCGTGGCTGCCAGTGAGCAAGCATTCGTTGCGCGCATGAATGAAAGGGCGGCTTCGCTTGGTATGACCGGCACGCATTTTGCCAGCCCAAACGGTCTCTTCAGCCGACAGAATTATTCCACGGCCCGTGATCTTGCGATCCTTGGAATGGAAATAGACAGGCTGTTTCCGCAGTATCGCCATTTCTTTGAAGCAACGGCGGTCACCATCGATGGTAAGGAAATTAAGTCCAATAATTTGTTGCTGACCCGCTTCAGCGGCACGGTTGGCATGAAGACCGGTTTCCTGTGTGCCTCTGGCAGAAACTACGTCGGGCTTACCGAGCGTAACGGCAAACAGGTGATGGTGGTTGTTCTCGGTGCAACCACTGAACGCGAACGCAATGAGCGTTCAGCGCAGTATCTGACGCAGGCATTTGACGGACGTCTTACTGCAAATGCAGGCCGTGTGGATGATATCCGTAACAGGCATGATGTCGCGCCTGAGGATATGCGTGTTCGCCTTTGCACAAACCAGAGCGTTGCTTATGAGAACAGCCGTGAGGCTTTGTACCCGATGGGACTGCCGGGCCATGCCAGCTATCTAGAGAGTGAAATGCCAGGTCGTCCGCACGCTATCCGGACGTGGGCGAGCGAAAATGTGCTGAATGTACCAGTGCCGACACCGCGTCCGGCGAATCTTTAATGATGACATGAAGCTCGGTCTGCCGCCGTGGCAGACCGATTGAAGCAGCTTAAGCCTACTACGATAACTATTGGCTCTACCCTGCATTGCTGCGGTGCACGAATTTCAATTAACTTACCATTAACCATGCTCATTTAGCTTTGGCTTATAAAGCCGGGTTGTATCGGCGTATCACAGGCCATTTCTTTGTTCTGCGTACTGGCAAGTTGCTCATTCTTCTCGTTTGAAGGTGGAACGTTGTATGCAGTCTCACTGGCTTCCCGCGCTTTTTTGCACTATTGCCGTTTGTGTTTTGGCGACCGGTTGCGCAAACGGTGCCCGTATCCAGAAACAACAGGTCAACACGGCAAGTACGGGAGATGCTGGTGCTCAGGCGCGCACATCGCAGGGTGATGATCTGCCAGGCGTCACTGGGCCGATAACCGGCTCAATCAAGCCGGCCAATTTTGAAAAGGCCGAACACAAGGGGCCTTTGTCGCTTGAAACGGCGGTACGAAAAGCCGTTGATTGGCACCCCGCAGTCACGGAGACGGTGGGCCGCCTGCGCCAACAAACAGAGTCCGTTAACGAAGCGCGTTCAGGCTATCTGCCTAATGTCAGCTGGGGTGTGGATTCGGCCTACAATACCAATCGATCGGATCGTTACAGCCCGGACCTTAACCTCAATGTCTCGCAAATGCTGTATGACTTTGGCAAGGTCGACAACAAGGTGAAGATTGCCACGGCCGGTATTTCTGGCCGCAAGTCGCAGGTTTTGATGGCAGTTGATGACCTCGCGCGAGAGACGTCATATGCGGTGATTGAAATTCAGCGCAATCGTGCTCTGCGCGTTGTGGCGCGTGACCAGATCAAGGATACCAAAGCAATTCTGGAATTGGTCAGTTCCCGGACAGACAAGGGTGCAAGCACCCGTTCCGACCTGCTTCAGGCGGAGGCACGTGTCCAGGCTGCTGAAGCCACATTACTGGAGATCGAGGGGGAACTGGCCCGCTGGCAAGCGGTGCTTTCGAATCTGAGCGGTATTGCCGGACGGATTGATGTTTCTGACGCGATGCCAGTCTGGCTGGCGAAAGCCTGTGGCTCGACAAATCTGGACTGGTCGCAGGTACCGGCAGTCATGCAGGCAGATGCGGACCGCAAGGCTGCCGCAGCGCAGGTTGATCTTGCCAGGGCCGAAGGGCTTCCAACCCTGTCGCTTGATGCAGGCATCGGTGTCGATCCCACGGATATTGGTTCTCACAAACCGGACTATAGCGTTGGCTTGCGGGTAACCGGCAGCCTCTACAATGGCGGCGCAACAAGTGCCCGGCGTAACATGGCAACGCAGGCGCTTGGTGCATCGCAGGCGGCAGAAGCACGCGCGCGGGTCGATATCTTGCGGAACCTCACGGAGGCCAGCAGCCAGATATCGAGCAAGGAAAGCCTGTATCGCTCTCTTTCCGTCCGCCAAACCACCATGCGGCAGACCCGCGATCTCTACCAGACGCAATATATTGAACTAGGCACCAGAAGCCTGCTGGATTTGCTCAATGCTGATCAGGAGTTGCATGCGGCGAGGTTTGACATCAGCAATATTAAATATGATCTGCATCGGTTGAATATTGACTGTACGTTCAGTGCGGGACAAATACGCAAGGCTTTTGGGCTTGAAGGTCAAACCGTTCAAGGCGTGCCATTGTAGGTGGTTGCCAACACAACCATCTTGAGGCCGATAAATAATTGATTTTTGTCATTTTATTGAAAATATTCCAGTCTTTTCATGTTGTGTGAGTAGGTTCCTGAACCTTTGCCGGTTCTTCTAATTGAGATTTTACCGCCCGCTGGCGTGGCACAAATCGGAACGGTACTGTCTACAAGCGGTACGAATGATCGCTAGAGAACAAAAATAAAGCAGATTTTTTACTGGAGACCACCTCCGTAACGGCACAGGTGGTTCTGAGCGCCGCACATTAATTCCCTGCTTTTTGTTCTGGGAAATTACCGTTTGTTTTCGAAGAATTAACTAAAGTAGACTTTACTAATACTATTGCTGGTTGTTTTTCTTGCAACGCCCAGCTTCTATGCAATTATGAGAATGGGAGAGGCCCTTCAGAGGTAAATTTCCTTAAGGCCAAAAATCAGAGCTGATGGTTCAGCTCTACACCTCGCGGCGGTTCGCCGTTCGCAAAAATCCGGTTTCTTGAAAGTTGCTTGGTGTTCCGAGTGGCAGTGAATTTCTGTCACCGCTTGTTGCCGCGTTGCAGGAGAACAATTTCATGGTTGCGATAGTCACAGATAAGTCAGAGGGAAGTTCTCGATCGGTGTCACTCTATGACCTGAATGTAGATAGACCCAGTATCGTACAGATTAATGCGTCGCCCAATGACGTTGCCAATTTCGTTCGTGATGGCGACGATCTGCTGATGCGCATGCGATCAGGTGAGACGATCCGGATAGGCAACTTCTATCATGAGGTTGACGGCGAACACAGCCAGCTGGTGCTGGAAGACGAAAACGGAAATCTCTGGCTTGGCGAACATGGCGATGGCTTGGCGGATTTCCAGTTCTCGCAAATTGAAGGTGTAGACCAGCTGGTCGGTGCCACAACAGGCGATGGTTCTATTCTTGGTCTGGCGGCACTCGGCCTGCTGGCCGGCGGAGCGGCTCTCGCTCTTGGTGGCGGATCCTCTGGAGACGACAGTGACGCTGATGCCGATGCTGACGCCGATGCCGATGCTGACGCCGATGCCGACGCTGACGCCGATGCCGATGCTGACGCCGATGCCGACGCTGACGCCGATGCCGATGCTGACGCCGATGCCGACGCTGACGCCGATGCCGATGCTGACGCCGATGCCGACGCTGACGCCGATGCCGATG
>NZ_JABAEG010000009.1:0-309468 GCF_023701965.1 Rhizobium sp. CG4
GTCTAATGTCCGTTTCTGTTGAAACTCGCGATCTGTCCATTTCCTTCGGCACTGAACCCAATGCGGTCAAGGTTCTGCCCGGCGTATCGTTTTCTGTTCAGCCGGGAGAATGTTTTGGCCTCGTCGGTGAATCCGGCTCTGGCAAGTCCACCGTTCTGCGTTGCGTTTCCATGCTGACGGATTTCTGGAAGGGTGAGGTGCTGATCGCCGGCAAATCCGTTCGGGATATGCCGCTGATCGACCGTTGCCGCATCCTGCAAATGGTGTTTCAGGACCCCTATGGTTCCTTGCATCCGCGCCAGTCGGTGCGCACAGTTCTGAATGAACCGCTGGTCATCCACAAGCTGGGCGACAGGGAAGAGCGCATGCGCAAAGCCATCACCGATGTTGGCTTGCCGGTTTCGTTCCTTGATCGTTTTCCGCACCAGCTGTCCGGCGGTCAGCGCCAGCGCGTTGCTATTGCCCGCGCGCTGATCCTGGAGCCATCCTTGCTGCTATTGGATGAACCAACTTCGGCACTGGATGTGTCTGTTCAGGCGGAAATTCTCAACCTGTTGCAGCGTCTTCGCGAAGAGCGTGGTTTTACCTACATCATGGTCACCCATGATCTGGCCGTGGTTGATCATATGTGTGATCGCTTTGCCGTGATGTTGCGGGGCGAAATTACGGAAATCCTGCCGCGCCAAGCCATCGCTGGAAACGGTGCCACGCATGAATATGCGCGTGAACTCATAGGTGCATCTCTGGAGTACGAAGGCGCACATTAAAGTGCTTGGCGCTTAACCGCGCAAAAGGTGTTTCGACTATACCAAACCGGCGTAATCTTCGCCCCTATATGGGGTGTGCTTAAGCCGATATATCGCATCTTCTATCGGGCCGCACCTCCATTGCGGCCCGTGTCCCGGGGCATCAGCCCAACTCCTCCCCACTTGCCCGGCATTTTTGCCGGGCATTTTTTCTGCGAAGTGTTTTAGATGGCCGCGAGGATGCGGTTGCAGATCGGCTTGCTGGCTGCTTTCTGCATGGTCACTTTTTGCTCGACTGCTTGAATGATTGTGTCGCTGAAGTCTACACCGCTCAATTCTTTGATATTCCACAGGCCGCCCGGCGAAAAAACATTCACTTCCAATATCTTGTCACCGACAATATCGAGACCGACAAGGAACATTCCGTCCTCAATCAGCTTGGGGCGCATGACCTCTGCAAGCGCCAGAATGTCGTCATTGATTTTTACTGCCTCCGCAGTCCCCTTTGCATGAATGTTGGAACGCAGATCGCCCTTGGCAGGGACGCGTCTCAGCGCCGCATGCACGCCATTATGGACAAGTGGCTTGCCATTCATCATGAAAAACCGAACGTCACCTTCGGTCGCAGCTGGCAGATATGCCTGCGCAATCAAATAGCCTTCGACGCTGATAGCTTCGAAAATCTGGTTAAGGTTGGCTTCCTTGCTGGAGCTGATTTTAAATACGTTCTTTCCGCCTGATCCCTGTAAAGGCTTTACGACAACCCCTTTGGGATGCTGTTCCACAAAGCTGCGCAGTTCCTCCGGATTACGGGTGATCAGTGTGGTAGGGCGCACAATTTCCGGAAAGCTTTGAAAATAGAGCTTGTTCTGGGCCTTTGTCAGTCCCTCGGGATCGTTGAGGACAACTACACCGCGTTCTGCCGCCATTCGTCCGAACAGCACACCGGCATGAACTGCCCAAGGGCGGGCCGTTAGGTCAAGCGACGGGTCGTTGCGCAACATCAATGCATCGATTTCGCTAACATCGAATGTCTTGCGTTCCAGAGCCTTGTCTTGCAAAGCGGCATGGAAGGTTTCCGGCTTCTTATATTTAGCGTGTGGTAACACTGCTGCATGAACAGCGAGGCTGTCGTCATCACGCAGGCTGAAATCGCCGGGGCAGAGGTATACGACCTCATGTCCGCGATTGAGTGCTGCCATAGCCATCAGTGCGGTTGCAAACTGTGGGCCTTCTGACTCGATGGAATTTACGAAAAATGCAATACGCATATGTCCCTCCTAAAGATTTGCCATGTCCGATATCGGCAATCCCTTGCTGATGTCTTCCAGTCGCTTTTTTGCGCTGACGTCAGCGAGAAATGCCGGATAAATATTTGGTGAGCGCAGGAGGCCACGTTGTGCCAATTCCTGCATAATGGGAAAATGATCGGCAGCAATTTTGCCCATCCAGAATGGATCAAGTGATCCGCCATCGCGCAGATGAAAGACCACCTGGGCCAGACCGCGAAGATAGATCGCATCCTTGCTCAAGCCACCACCGCGATAAATCCTCAGTGTCAGGTTGAAAGCACCCGCAGCACTAAGTCCGTGGGTTTTGGTCATCAGGTGAAATGTTTCGGTAAATGATGCGCCGTCAAGCATGGCCGCGCAGGCAACGACCCGCGCTGCAATCAGGCGCAAGCGTTCGCGGGTCATGCCGCCGGTGAGATATTCAGCCAGCACGGCCAGCCCTTCCTGAACACCTTCGTAGCCGGAAAGGCCATTTCTGAACACTCGCAGGCCCTGCGAGGAGCCGTTGAAGTATGTTAAAAGATGCACGCCGATTTCATGGGAAAGAAGGGCATCGATCCGTCGCCGTTCCATGAGTGTATGGCGGGAAACCAGCAGTTTACTGCCAGTGACCATCAGGCCGGGTGGCAAGTCGTCCCGTATTTCAACCCTCGCCGAAAACTCGGGTGAAACATCATGATATGCCGCCACCATGTCACGGGACTTTTGAGCCACTTCATAACAATCTGCCATGGCGATCTCGCTTGCATCGTCATCCAGTTTGCAATGTGCAAGCACATCTTTGGCAAGAGAGAGCAGGTTGTCCTCGACCGGACCGTAAAGGGCGCGGCTGAAATCCGTGAAGCGGTGGGTGTTCAACGATCGTAACATCGTCAGTTGCAGGTCTGTCTCCTGCTGCTTTTCTCTGTAAAGACGATAAAGAACCGGGTCTTCCAGATGTTCGAAAGCTATAGAATAGAGTTTTCGTTTTTGTGCTTCCACGTCCACACCCAATGGACGGTAGAGGAATTTTGGCTCACGCCCAAAATCGCTTTTCTCAAAATCCTTGAATGCCTGACCGGCATTGATGGGCGTGACGGCGAGTAGAAAGTCGAAAGAAGAAACTATCTCGTCCATAGCGCGATCTGCGCGACGCACAGCGTCGACGAAAGCTTTACGGCCAAGTGCGCGGTGTGAAGCAGTTTCGAGCGCTCCGGTCTTGCTGCTATAGGCCGCGAAAGCCTGTAACCCTGCATCGGAAATGTTGGAGATCAGACGTTCCCGCAGGTCTGGATAAAAAGCACCGGATTCGGGTTGTCGATAGATTGGTGCATAACGCACGGTGATACTGGGAAAATCGATGCCAGCTTTGCGCAATTTAAGCTGAGGGTCGTCTTCTGGACGCGGCGCTGTAATACGCGGTATTCGGAACATGACCTCTGCATCGCAGACTGCCTTGATGAACGCCTCCATGGCGATATGTATTTCAGGCCCGTTGCTCGCTGAGACAGAGACATTGAAATGTGGAAGATATGGCGAGTCATCGGCAAGAAGGATGTCATGCTCGAGTTCGCCCACATCCAGCAGCATGAATGCGCCAAAGGTCTTTCGCATGGCGTTGCCGACAGCGCGGATAAGCGGGGCGGCTTCATTCAGTGTATTGGCGATGAGATAAGATGCATTTGCGGCGACGACATCGCGGGCAGCGAGGTCCTTTGTACCGCCTGCAATGTGAACACACAGGAATGGCAATGGCCGGTCGATGTGCAAACGCCCCGCCGTGCCGATATCTCGGCGAACGGGGGTGCCCGCCTGAAGACAGTTGACGACATCATCCAGCAGTTCGTCGCTCGCTGTTGTACTGATCAGAGGAACAACGCTCATCTGCCATCCCGAACCAAGCTCTCAAGCATCTTGGCGCCCGCTGATACAAGTTCTCTCAACTCGGTAATCGCCTGCTGATCTGGCTCGCCGGTCCATTCATCCATGAAGATTTTCTTGAATTCGACTGCTATTGCGCAGCCGGTCTGCGGAAAGCGCTCGTGAATGAAACGGGTCTGCTCACCTTTGCCTTGAAATGCCACATTTTCGCGGACGTCCAAAAGACGCCCTTTTATCCGGCGTGATGCAAAAAGCTGTCCGAGTGCCGTTACAACACTGCTCCAGCGCTGCGTATCCATCGACCATGTTCCGATGTTAATATCAGGGGCATCAGCTTGCGGAGTAGGCGCAACATCTGCGCCGCCACGGCGATGGTTGTAGCTGTGGACATCCAGAACGATAAACTGGCCGTGCCGCTTTTCCATGCGCTTCAACACAGTTTCGAGCGTTGCATAATAGTCATCATGAAATGAAAGGGACTGGTCAATTTCGTCTGATGAAAGGGGTCGTTTCCAGACCTCAAGCCCCCAGGATTGTTCGGGACTACTATAGACGGCATCCGGTTTGGCGCGGTTGAGATCGGTTTCAAACCGCGAGTGATGGACGATGATGCGGTTCTGGACGTCGCGAATAATCTCGCCGGTAAACGGATCTTCTTCACGTAGCCTTTGATCAGCCGAAAGTGCCATGATGTCGCTGATATCAGGGCGCACAGCATGTCCGTCATGTATGGCAGTGGCAATAACGGGGCTATCGGCAAATTCCAGCGTCCAGAGTTTCCCTGTTGCTGTCTTTTCCAAGCCTTCGTTGATACGCATACTGTCCCAATCCTTACTTATGTTTTCTGGATTGGGAAATGATTGGCCAGGCTTGTTTGTTCCCTTGATGCGTGTCCCTAGACAGCAATTTCTGGTTTTAGATGGGGGATACGCAGCGCGGCAAAGGCGATTGGCCGATGGAAAAGACTGGTGGGATGTGGCCGTTTTTTATGTCTGCGGCTGATGCATTTTACGGCAGCTTTACATACTGGCGCAATTAATTCGGCTCTAATGGATGTTAAACCCAATGTGGCAAGCAGACCCAACGTTAGGTGCGCCATCGCCTGCTTTCCGTCCGATATGCATCAGCAAACGGTTTGGTAGCGCTGGACGATTGTCGACAGTACCTCGTCCACTGGACGGGCCAGCCAGCGGTGCGAGAAAATCTCCACCTCTTGGGGGCCATGGAAACCGGCAGCTTCTATCATGCGCCGGAAGCCTTTCAGGTCGATGACGCCATCTCCCATCATGCCGCGATCATTAAGCGGGTCCGTGGTTGGGACAAGCCAGTCGCAGATATGATGCGCCAGAATTTGACCGTTGCGACCAGCGCGTGCCACCTGTTCCTGAAGCTCGGGATCCCACCACACATGATACACATCAATGGCGACGCCTGTGCCGACTCCAAGCCTGTCACAAAGGTCGAGCGACTGCTTGAGTGTGTTGAAACATGCGCGATCTGCGGCATAAAACGGATGAAGAGGCTCGATGGCCAGCGGAACGCCGGCCGCACGGGCATAGGGCAAAAGTGCCGCCATGCCATCCTCAACCATTTGTCTTGCTCCTACAATATCGCGAGAGCCCTGTGGTAATCCGCCGACCACCATGACCAGGCAATCTGCGTTCATGGCGGCTGCTTCCTCTACCGCGCGACGGTTATCTTCGAGAGCTTTTTGTCGTCCGGCTTCGTCCGGTGCGGGGAAAAAACCACCGCGGCAATGGCCGCTGAGGCGTATGCCGTTTTGTTCGATGATTGTGGCAGCCTCTTTCAGACCAACACCGTGAACCTGATCGCGCCACGGAGAAATGGTGGTGATGCCGTGGGCAAGGCAGGCATCGATCAGTGCGCCGAATGAACCACCCTGTTTGATCGTCGCAAAATTGATCGAAAGACCGTCGATAGTCATTATGTTCTCTCCTGATCTGACGAAGATGTTTCCAAGGCGCTAAATGTGGCTTTCGCCGCATTGGCAGCGACCCCAAGCCCCTTGGCCGCGATAACTGTCGCCAAAGAAATCTGGCCGTTGACGGCATTGAGTTTGGCTCGGCTGTCGCCTGCATTACGGTAGAGATCCGGATGCGCACTCAGCCAGGCGTGGTTTTCACTGTCTGTTGCTCCGGCCATGCCGTTAACATAGTGGTGACCGTTTCGCTCGATGTGGCCAAGGCCGAGCAGGGCGGCCAGCGCCAAATCCTGCTGAACTGCAATGCCAGCCTGCGTGGTCAAATCTTCCGCCGACATGAAGTAACCGCCGCTATTTTCGCCATTCCATTTTGAAATGCGCATGGCGTTCAGAACCGAACGGTAAAAGCCCTTGCAGGATTTCGATGAGATGCCGCGATACCCCTGCGCTTTCGCCAACAGGAAAGCGTCTGGTGTGCCATCCGATTCATCAATTTCAACCGGTACCTTGGCGGCAAGGCGGGATACAGATTGATTGAAAGCATTATGCCTGGCTATCGGCTGTTCGATGAACAGCAGGGAGCGTCGCAACTGTGCAAGTGCCGGTTCAGCATCAATCCGCGCCAATAGATCGAGCACACTGTCTTCATCTGCGAACTGTTCGTTACCATCAAGTGTCACCCGATAGTCTGGCAGGGTCGCCAGAACTGCTGCTATGGCCTTCAGTCTTTCCGTGTCTTCTTTTGGTCGTCCCGATACCTTGAGCTTGAAGTAACGTATGCCGTAGGTCGCGATTTCTTCTTCCAGGCATTCCGGTAAGCCGTCATTGAGGCGAGGGGCCTTGATGTCATCAGGTCGCAGCGCATCTATGTAGCCGACCGTATGACGCAGAAAGAGGCTTGGTTGTGGTTTTAAACCTTCGAGGAAAACGCGCATATCAAATGCGGCAAGATCGGGCGTGGTCGATGCATTGATGCCGGGTAGGTTTATGCGGATTGCGTCTGTAACGGACAGATCATTGAGCCTGCAAATTGCGTCGAGAATGGCACGGTCGACAAGGGCAAGTCCAAATGATGCGATAAGGCCGTTAAACCCGCGCTTTGCCGCATCATTGTGATGCTGAAGCTCCATCCTCGCATGAAGCTCAAAAGCCGTTGCAGGCTCTGCCGTTCTAGCAAGGGCGACCGCCATATGCAGCGATTGGCGCAGTTGATCTTCGTTCTCTGCATTTCCAAGATCCGGGTTCTTGTCGAACCATTTGGGCACCATCAACTCGGCTGCATAACCTTCCGCTACGCGTCCCTTGCTGTCCTCAATCGTCAGCGAGAGAAAAGCCTGCGTTGCTTCGGTTACGGTGGCCGCACCAAAACGAAACGGCACCCGCATGGCAAGACGCCGTTCGTAAATTGCGGCGTCCTTGATTTTCAAGACAGGTGTTTCGGACATCTCAATTGACACCTCGAACAGCGAGAAATGCTTTCATGCGATGTGTGGCTTCATCCGGGTCCGCCAAGACATTGGCCTTGTCAGCCAATCGAAACAGCTCTGCAAAATGTTGAGTCGAACGGGTACTTTCCTGTCCACCAATCATGGTGAAATGGTTTTGTAGTCCATTGAGGTAAGCAAGGAAGACAACGCCAGTTTTATAAAAACGGGTTGGTGCCTTGAATATATGGCGCGACAACGCAACGGTTGGCTCCAAAATGTCGAAGAACTCATTGTTGGCACCACGTTTCAGACTGGCGAGTGCCTTGGACGCGGCGGGCGCGATGGAATCAAAAATGCCAAGCAAAGCGTCGGAATGGCCGTGCTCATCACCGGCAATGAGTTCGGCGTAATTGAAGTCGTCGCCGGTATACATGCGCACACCAGATGCCAGTCGGCGACGCATCAATATTTCCTTTTCCTTGGAAAGAAGAGAGATCTTGATGCCGTCGATCTTGTGGGTATTGGCAGAAATCATTGCAAGGCAGGTATCCATCGCCGCCATATGATCGCCCGATCCCCAATAACCCTCCAGCGCGGGATCGAACATTTCACCCAGCCAATGGATGATAACCTTCTCTTTTGCCTGTACGAGAACCCGTGCATAGGTTTCGAGATAATCGTCAGGTGATTTTGCTGCGGCCGCCAATGCGCGACTTGCCATCAAGATGACCCGTCCACCTTCGCCTTGCACGAAATCCAGCTGTTCAAGATAGGCGTCAACAATCGCATCGAGGCTGTAATCGGTGCCGACCAGATGATCAGTACCGACGCCGCAGGCGATCAATGCGCCCTTGCGACTTGCAGCTTCCTTCAGGGAGCGGGAAATCAGTTCCTGCGCCTGTGGCCATGCTAGTCCCATACCACGCTGGGCGGTATCCATGGCTTCTGCAACACCGAGCCCCAAATCCCAAAGCCGGTGGCGGAAATGCAGCGTGCCTTCCCAGTCAATGGCCGGGGTTAGCCATGGGTCGTTTTCTGCAAATGGGTCTGCGACAACATGGGCGGCTGCAAAGGCCACGCGGTTAAAATCTACGGCACTGCGCTTTTCGAGCGCTATAGGTGTACCACTCAGTGTGTAAAGCTCGATCGAGCGATCAGCTTTAGGCAGCTTGAGTTCGGTCATTGTCGCCTCCCTCAGGAAATGGCCGGAACATCGAGCCAGCGGCGTTCCTTCCAGGATTTTAGCCCCAGTTCTGCCAGCTGTACGCCCTTGACGCCTTCGATCAGGCCGTATGGCCAAGGATCATAGTCAACCAGATGCCGAACGAACATTTCCCATTGGGCTTTGAAGCCGTTGTCGTAAACGGTGTTGTCAGGCACTTCCTGCCATGTCTTGTAAAAATCGATTGTCTGCGGCTGGTCCGGGTTCCAGACCGGTTTCGGCGTGTTGGTGCGATGCTGTGTCCAGCATTTCGTCAGGCCGGCCACGGCAGAGCCATGGGTGCCATCCACTTGAAATGTCACGAGATCGTCGCGACGAACGCGAACTGCCCATGACGAATTGATATGAGCGATAACGCCACCTTCAAGTTCAAATGTGGCATAGGCGGCGTCATCGGCGTCGGCAACGTAAGGGCGGCCTTGTTCATCGAAACGCTGTGGAATGTGCGTTGCACCAAGGCAGCTCACAGCTTTGACTTCACCAAACAGATTGTCGAGCACGTAGCGCCAATGGCACAGCATATCGAGAATAATGCCGCCGCCATCCTTCAGGCGATAATTCCAGGATGGACGTTGCGCTGGCTGCCAGTCACCTTCAAACACCCAATACCCGAACTCGCCACGAACCGAGAGGATTTTGCCGAAGAAGCCGCTATCGCGCAGCATTGCCAATTTGCGCAGGCCCGGCAGGAACAGCTTGTCTTGTACAACGCCATGTTTGATGCCCGAGCTTTCCGCAAGGCGCGCAACTGCAATCGCTTCTTCCATGTTGTCGGAAATCGGTTTTTCACAATAGACATTCTTGCCCGCCTTGATGGCCTTCGTCAGCAGGCTGCCGCGCATCTGGGTGGTGCCAGCGTCAAAAAACAGCGTATCGTCCGGGTTGGCCAATGCGGCGTCGATATCTGTCGTCCAGCGCGCAATGTTGTGTTTCTTGGCAATAGCCTCGATTTTTTCACCGTTTCGCCCGACGAGAATCGGATCAAGCATAACTTTTTCGCCACTTTTTAGTGTGACGCCGCCCTGATCGCGAATGGCAAGAACAGAACGCACAAGGTGCTGGTTGTAACCCATGCGGCCAGTAATGCCATGCATGATGACGCCAATACGTTTCATGATATTTCCTCCCATGACCACCTTCTCCCAAAGGCGGTGTCTCCTCAGACAATGGCAACTTGTAACCATTTGGTTATTTGTGAAATTGAAAGGCCTGTTCTGTCAAGATGTTTTTCAAAATATGGAGGCGCCATTTTACTGTGCCGTGAGGCGGCAAGGGTGATGCAATGCAACGACGGGCGCGCAGCGGCGCGCGCCTTTAAGGCATCAGATGTATCTGAATCGATGGTGACGTCAGGGTCTTATGCTGGCTAGCACGGTATCGACAATATGCTGTCCCCATCGATCGAGTTCTGCCGGTGCGGCAAGGTCCCGCTGGAAAATTGTTGAAAGCGTGTAGCGGTTCGACAGGTAAAAAAATCCGAGTGACGCGATGGTCAGATAAACGTCGACCGGATCAAGGCCGGCTCGAAATTCACCGCTTTCAGCGCCACGCTTCAGCACGTTTTCCAGTTCCGAGATAAAGTTGGAATGCATCTCGGTAATCGTTGTGGATTGCCTGAGATAGCGGGCCTGATTGAGGTTCTCAGTTGCGAGAATACTGAGAAATTCCGGGTGATCCAGAAAGTAATGCCAGGTAAAAAGCGCGAGTTCTTTTAGACCTGCAGACGGTGCCTTGTGGGTCAGGTCCAGTCTGTGTTCTGCGTGACGAATGTGGTGATAAGCGTCTTCAAGGACTGCAAGATAAAGCGCATCCTTGTCACCAAAATAGTGATAAATCATGCGCTTGTTTGTGCCGGCCCTGCGCGCCACAACATCAATACGTGCTCCGGCCAGCCCCTTCGCTGCGACCTCGCGACGGGCCGCCTCTAAAATGGCCGCGCGTGTCCGTTCTGGATTGCGCTGCTGTGTAGACCCGCGTTTGCGAACAGGCTTCACGCTCTCGTTTATGTCCGGATCAATATTGTTATTCGTATTTGTTTTATCCATCACGACACCCGCTTGACAATGCGCTCGATCAGTGTTCCCATGTAACCAATTAGTTATAAAACAGCAATAGCTGTTCTCGAGCATCATCAATTGGCATTCAATATGGGAGGAGTTGCCAATGTCCATGACGCTTCACAGGCGCACTGTGCTTTCGGGAGGCCTTGCGGCCTTAACTCTTGCAACTCTTGGCGGTGGTTCTGCCAATGCGCAGGCTGCGCGCCTCCGCATGTTATGGTGGGGTTCGCAGGAGCGAGCTGACCGTACCAACAAGGCCATTGAGGCCTATAAGGCGGTAAAGCCCGACCTTGCGATTGCGGGAGAATTCGCAGGCTGGAGTGATTACTGGCCACGCCTTGCGACACAGGTTGCCGGGCGCAATGCCCCAGACCTGATCCAGATGGATTACCGTTATATTTTTGAATATGCGCGCCGCGGCGCGCTGGCGCCACTTGATGATTATATTGGCAAGGCGCTGAAAATTGATGATTTCGGCAAGATGAACATCGATTCCGGCCGCGTGGATGGCAAGCTTTACGGCGTCAATCTCGGTGTGAATTCCAGCGTCATGTTTTTTGATGCTGCAGCCTGGGAAAAAGCCAAGGCAACGCCACCATCAGCCGGCCAGACATGGGAAGAGTTTGCAGAAAATGCCACGATCTTTGGCAAGAACAAACCAAAGCCCGGTTATTTTGCAACGGCTGATTCCAGTGGTCTGGAGCCGAGTTATGAAAACTGGCTGCGCCAGAACGGCAAGTCACTATTCACGCCTGAAGGCGGTCTGGGATACGATGCCAGCGATGCTGCCAAGTGGTTTACGATGTGGGCCAAGATGCGTGAAGCCGGCGCCTGTGTACCCGCAGATATCCAGGCTCTTGATCAGCTGAACATCGAAACGAACCCGTTGACCACGGGCAAGTCGGCGACGGCTTTTGCTCACTCCAACCAGTTTGTCGGCTATCAGGCACTCAACAAGGCCAAATTGTCGTTGACCTCCTATCCAAAGGTTTCCAAGGATTCGCCATCCGGTCACTATCTCAAGCCGTCCATGCTGATGAGCGTTGCCAATGGCAGTGCGGGTGCTGAAGCGGCGGTTGAATTTATCAACTTCCTCGTATCGGAGCCGGAAGGCGTTGATATCTTGGGTGTGGAACGCGGCGTGCCAGCATCGGAAGCCATGCGTAGCCAGTTGGGTCCAAAGCTGAACGACGTCAGCCAGGCAATGGTGAAATACATCGCCGACATTACCCCTGATGTCGGTGACTTGCCGCCTGCACCACCACCCGGCGCCGGTGAGCTGGCGTTCGTACTGACCCGCACCAGCCAGGAAGTATCGTTTGGGAAAATGACGCCGGAGCAGGGCGGTGAGCGCCTTGTCACAGAAGCTGAAGCTGTTCTGAAGCGGAAGTAATCGCAAATGACCATGCAGTCTGACATTCTTGCGAGGGAGGGCCGTGAAACGGCTCTCCCAAAACGGGGCGGTTTGCGTCGTGTTTTTGATCGCAACTTCCACGCCTATATGTTTCTGCTGCCATGGCTGATCGGCTTTTTCGGCCTGACGCTGGGCCCTGCATTGGCCTCGCTCTACCTGTCATTCACCAATTACGATTTGCTGCAATCGCCCGACTGGGTGGGGGCATCCAACTATGTGCGCATTGCAACGGCCGATCCGAAATTTGCCGCAGCGATGAAGGTGACCTTTACGTATGTTCTGCTGTCGGTGCCGCTGAAGCTGGCTTTCGCCTTGCTGGTTGCGATGGCGTTCAATCGCGGCATCAAGGGGCTGACGCTCTATCGTGCTATCTTCTACCTGCCGTCGCTTCTCGGTTCCAGCGTGGCAATAGCCGTGTTGTGGCGTCAGCTGTTTGCCTCCGACGGTCTCGTCAACATGGTTCTGTGGCAACTGTTCGGTTACGAGGGACCAAGCTGGGTCTCCAACCCGGATTATTCGCTCTACACGCTGGTTATCCTGTCTGTTTGGCAGTTCGGCTCGCCGATGATCATCTTCCTGGCCGGCCTTCGCCAGATCCCGCAGGATATGTATGAAGCCGCCGAAATGGACGGTGCCAGCAAAACACGTCAATTTTTCCGCATTACGTTGCCGTTGCTGACGCCAGTGATTTTCTTCAATGCGGTGATCCAGACAATCGACGCCTTCAAGGCATTTACGCCAGCCTTCATCATCTCCGAGGGTACTGGCGGACCGATCAATTCGACATTGTTCTACACATTGTATCTCTATCAGGAAGCCTTTGGGTTCTTCCGTATGGGATACGCCTCCGCTTTGGCATGGATCCTGGTTGTCATCATTTCTTTGTTCACAGCCTTTTCCTTCCTCAGCGCACGTTATTGGGTGCATTACGATGACTGATGCTGTTACCGCCCCACGTCCGGGAACCGAAGTTCAACGTTCGCCAGTTCGCTCCACCTTGTTGCATGCGGCCCTGATCATCAGTTCGATCGGCATGCTTTATCCCATCTTGTGGATGATCTCCGGCTCGTTCCGACCGCAGGAGGAATTGTTCGGTTCCTCATCGCTTATTCCATCTGCACTTGATCTCGGCGGTTATATCCGTGGCTGGACAGGTTTGCAGGTCAGTTTCGGCCAGTTCTTCTGGAACTCGTTTTTCATCGCCGTGCTGGCAACAATAGGTAACGTGGTCGGATGTTCGCTGGCGGCCTTCGCCTTTGCGAGACTGCGGTTTGGTGGGCGCAATTTCTGGTTTGCCTTGATGCTGGGCACATTGATGCTACCCTATCACGTGGTGCTCATCCCGCAGTACATCATGTTTTTGGAGCTTGGCTGGGTCAACACATCACTGCCTTTGATCGTGCCAAAATATCTGGCGACCGATGCCTTCTTCATCTTTCTAATGGTGCAGTTCTTCCGGGGTATTCCAAGAGAATTGGATGAGGCTGCGGTGATGGATGGATGCAGCCCCTTCCGTATCTACTGGAAGATCATGCTGCCCTTGTCTTTGCCGGTCCTAGCCACTGCCGCGATCTTTTCTTTCATCTGGACTTGGGACGATTTCTTCGGGCCGCTGATTTATCTGAACGATATCAATACCTACACGGTGCAGCTTGGTCTGCGGTCCTTCATCGACTCCACCGGTAGCTCCGACTGGACAGCCTTGTTCGCCATGTCCAACCTGTCGCTGATACCTGTTTTCCTCTTCTTCCTGTTTTTCCAGCGCCTTCTGATCGAAGGCATCGCAACAACCGGCATGAAACGCTGAAACGCCAAGGCATACCCATGAAACCTGTTCGATTTGCAGCCATAGGCATCAACCACGACCACATTACCGGGCAAACCCGTTGCCTGCTGGATGCGGGCGCTGAGTTTGTCGGTTTCCATGCAGTGGAAGACGACTTGTCCCAGGCCTACAGCGCGAAATTCCCCGGCGCACAGCGGTTTGATGATAAGCGCCGCCTTATTGAAGACGAAACCATCGATCTGATTATCAGCGCCGCCATCCCCGATGAGCGTGCTGGCATCGCCATCCAAGCGATGAAGGCGGGCAAGGATGTGATGGTTGATAAACCTGGAATGACCACGCTTGAACAACTTGCCGAGGTGAAACGCGTTCAGGAAGACACTGGCCGCATTTTCTCTATTCTCTACTCAGAGCATTTCGAAAATCGAGCGACCGTAAAAGCGGGAGAACTGATTGCCGCTGGCGCAATTGGCAAGGTGGTGTCGACGGCCGGTTTTGGGCCACATCGCTTGCGCGCACCGACCCGACCCGAGTGGTTTTTCAAGCGCGAGCGATACGGCGGTATTCTGGTTGATATAGCGTCGCACCAATGCGAACAATTCCTGTTTTTCACGGGGTCAGATACGGCCGACATCCTGTCGGCAACGGTTTCAAACCGTGCCAATTCGCAGTTTCCTGGCCTGCAGGACAGCGGTGATATCCATCTTTCGACTGCTGATGCCGATGGCTTTATCCGAGTAGACTGGTTCACACCCGAGGGGTTGCCGAGCTGGGGTGATGGTCGTCTGTTTATCACTGGAACGGAAGGCGCAATCGAACTGCGCAAAAATATTGACGTTGCTGGTCGTGAAGGTGGCAATCACCTGTTCCTCAGCGACAAAAAGGGTGTTCAATACATCGATTGCTCCAATGTGCAGCTTCCCTATGGTGCGCAACTGCTCGCCGATATCCGCAACCGTGCCGAAACGGCGATGCCGCAGGCCCGTTGTTACGCAGCGATGGACATTGCCCTGAAGGCCCAGAAGCTGGCGGAGGATAAAATCCATGCCTAAGCGTTACAAGGTCGGCATTATCGGATGCGGTATCGGCAAGTCGCACATGGAAGAGGGATATTTTCCGCATGTCGACAAATATGAAGTTGCTGTGTTGTGTGATCTCGATGAGGTCAGGCTGAATGCGGTTGCTGACGAGTTCGGTGTCAAAACGCGGACACGCCTGTCCGATGAGGTGATGGCTATGGAGGATATCGACATCATCGATATCTGCACGCCGCCCGCCACCCATACCAAGCTCATTCTGCAGGCGCTTGCCGCAGGAAAACATGTCGTTTGCGAAAAGCCGCTGACAGGATCATTGGCGGAAGTGGATGAAGTAAGGCGTGCCGAACAGACCGCAAAAGGCGTTCTCATGCCGATTTTCCAGTACCGATATGGTGAAGGTGTCGCTCAGGCGCGTCACATCATTGAAAGCGGATTGGCAGGTAAACCTTATGCTGGGACTGCAGAAACCTTCTGGAAGCGTACTGCCGATTATTACGACAATCCGTGGCGTGGACGCTGGGCAACCGAGCTTGGCGGCGTGCTGATGACCCATGCAATCCATCTGCATGACATGCTGACATATCTCATGGGACCGGTTGAGCGTGTTTTTGCGCGCACGGCAACGCGAGTCAATGCCATTGAGGTTGAGGATTGTGTTTCAGCCAGCCTTCTCATGCAAAATGGTGCGCTTGTTTCCGCCACCTGCACGTTGGGGTCTCAGGAAGAGATCAGCCGCCTCCGACTCGCATTTGAAAATGTCACCTTCGAAAGCGTGCATTCTGCCTATTCGCCCGGGGATGGGCCGTGGCAGATCATTCCTGCAAATGAAGAGATTGGTTTGAAAATCGCTGAGCTTGTTAAAGAAATGCCGTCGATTGGTCGACGGTTCAACGGCCAGATGGCAGCCTTTTATGAGACGCTTGAAAAAGGAGAACGCCCGCCGGTGACGAGTGATGACGCGCACCGCTCCTTGGAGCTTTTGACGGCGATTTATCATTCAAACGATACCAACAGCGATGTTGCTCTGCCGATTACGCAGGCCCATCCGAAGTACAAGAGCTGGCGGCCTTAACAGGCTGGATCTAGGCTGCCGGACGGGAGGAAACGATATGGCAAGCAGCATTATACTGGAAAAAATCGTCAAACGTTATGGTTCGCTGCCAGTCATCCACGGCATCGACCTGCAAATTGAGCCGGGTGAGTTTACGGTTTTTGTCGGTCCTTCCGGCTGTGGCAAGTCTACGCTGTTGCGCATGATTGCCGGGCTGGAAGAAATCTCCGGCGGCGAATTGCGTATTGATGGTGAGCGGGTGAATGAGACGGCTGCGTCCAAGCGTGGCATCGCCATGGTGTTTCAGTCCTATGCGCTGTACCCGCATATGAGTGTTTATAAGAACCTGGCTTTTGGTCTGGAAACGGCCGGTTACAAGAAGCCGGAAATCGAAGCACGCGTCAAAAAGGCAGCTGATATTCTGCAGATTGATCCACTGTTGCAGCGCAAGCCAAAAGCACTCTCCGGTGGCCAGCGTCAGCGTGTTGCGATTGGGCGTGCAATTGTGCGCGAACCCAAGATATTTTTGTTCGATGAACCTCTGTCCAACCTTGATGCCGAACTGCGCGTGCAGATGCGCGTTGAAATCGCCAAGCTGCACCAGACACTTGGCAGTACAATGATTTATGTGACGCATGATCAGGTGGAAGCCATGACCATGGCCGATAAGATTGTTGTGCTTCGGGACGGACATATCATGCAGGTTGGCAAGCCGCTTGACCTCTACAACCACCCGGCAAACCAGTTCGTTGCAGGCTTCATTGGCTCGCCAAAGATGAATTTTCTCAGTGCGAAGCTGGCGGCCGACGATGGTTCAAAGCGAACTTTGGAGGTTGCAGGCCAGAAAATACAGCTTGAAAAACCATTGGCGGCACAAGACGGCGAGCCGCTGACTTTTGGTGTGCGGCCCGAACATGTTGAACCGCAGGCACAGTCAGCCACCCTTGGTCAGGGCGCAATTCAGCTTGTCGAGCATTTGGGTGGTTCGACCGTTGTCTACACCAATACAGTGGATGGCCAGTCCGCGACGGTGCTACTGGATGGCCAAAAGCACATCAGGATTGGTGAAACCATTCCGCTGGCGTTTGAGCTTGCAAATACACACATCTTTGGCGCTGATGGGCGCAGGCTTTGAGGATGCTCCGCCCCCCGTCTATTTTGCAATCTTGAACGGGATGCCGGACACCAGTGTTTTCACATAGCGTTTTTTCTGGAAAAGGCCGTTCAGGGAAACGCGAGGTAGAAGTCCCATGGTGTCAAGACTGGCGTTCGACAGAACACCCGGTTGCGTGGTGACGGCGACCGGGATGCCAGCACTTAGAACGGCATCCGCTTCGCGTTCTCCCGTTGCCGACTTGTAGCCGTAGGGATAAGAGAACGAGCGCGGCTTGACGCCTGTAAAGCCGTGCAATGTCGAAATTGACTGGCGGATTTCCCTTTCCAGTCGTGCTTGGTCGACACGTTTCAGATTAACATGTGTCATGGTATGCGCACCCATATGCGCAAATGCATCGTCGCTTACCAGTCGGTGCAACTCATCCGTTGTCATGATGAGATTATCGACAATGCTGAGCGGATCGACGCCATACTGACGCGCTGCCGCGTCAATGCGTGCAACGGCGACATCCTCATCATTTGAGTGCACGAAGGCGGCCAGACGGTCAAACGCATCGTATTTTTGCGTTAGGCTTGCTGCTATTATGGTTTCAGTGCCTTGGCCAAAATCAAAGTCAAATTTGTCCTGTTGGCGGACCAGTGCCTCCGCGGTTTCCCACCACATGGAACGCGTGCGTTGTGTGAGGCCCGGGGATATGAATATCGTGTAGGGAACTTTGTATTTGCGGAAGATAGGCGCCGCAAACTGCGCATTGTTGCGATAGCCGTCATCCAACGTGAATGCGACAAAAGACCTGACATCTGTCGGGTCGCTCAGCAGGGCTGGCAGATCATGCAAATGTACCGGCGTGAGGTTCAATTCCAGCGCGGCGTTGATCGCCTCTTCCAGGAATTGCGGGGTGACCGAGAGAATGGCGTTCGGGCCAAAGGCGGGTGGCGCATCCGGGCGGACATGATGCAGGGTGAAAATGAGGCCCCGTCCACCTGCTTTGGGAAACAAGGCCCGAATAACCGGGATGGCAGAGACTTCGAGACCGGCCCTGATAATCTCATATTTCAGGATGCGCTTTGCGGATTTCAAAGAGAACATGGGATCGGTCCGGTTGTCTCGCGATTTTACTTCTTTGACAGGTTGAGCACTCTGTGTGTCAATACACGCCATGCGGTTAACGGCAGGTCAAGCAGGCCTGGCAGGGGATCTTTCCAGGCAAACGCCGCCACGGCGCGCACTTTGGCGAAGGAGCGGATGAATGTTTCGATATCCAGATTACCGCGTTTGATGAGTGTCATGGCCGCGGCAAGGTCACGAACAGCGTAAATCCATGCTGTTCCGGGCTTTGCGGTGGCGGATACTGGTGTCTGATGTCCTTGGGCGATGTTCCACATCATTGGGCCGAAATCGACGCCGGCTGCGGCTGAAAGTGCGAGCCAGGCCCAGGGTCTTGGATTGACGTCGAGAATATTGAGGGTGCCGTTGAGAGCGTGGCGTTTGAATTCAATCTCGACCAGACCACTAAATGTCAGGGATGAGAGCAGCTTGTGCGATGCTTCGATTAGTGAAGGTTCGTTGACCACCTCGACATAGGTGCTGGTAAAGCCGAAATCGACGGGATATTGCCGGGTGCGGCGCGCCGTGAATTCAGCCACCGTTTTTCCATCATGCCACAAGCCGACATAGGAAAACTGGCTTTCGCCGCCGCCAGGGATAAGTTCCTGCACAACAACATTGCGCGCGCCAATTTCACCGGCAGCATCGGTGAAACTGTAGATAAATGTCGTTTTATCATTAGCCCTGATGACTTTTGCCTTGACGATGCGGCTGTTTCCACCGCCCATATTGGGTTTCAAGATCACCGGGAATGTGGGCGCCAGCAAGTGCGCTTCTTCGGTGGATGCCAGTTCATAGGTGCGTGGATATTGCAGCCCCAGTTCCTCTGCACGCTTGTAGAGAAGAGGTTTGTCGCACAGCCATTGCAGCTCTTGCCATTGTGGTAACATGATGCGGTATTCGGCTTGCAGAATCTGTTTCTCTTGCGAGACCAGTAAAACCTCTGCGTCGCCGGCCGGTACCAAAAGACTACCTTGCAATGCATTTTTACGAGCAAAATCCACAAGGAAGCCGGTTGCGTCCGCATGGTCCGCGCCTGGCCATCTGATCTGCTTTTGCACGAAGCGCGACCAGCCGGTGAGGGGGGAGTCATTGCTGATATAATGTACCTTTATGCCTGAACGCCCGAGGCTTCTTGCCAATGCCAGTGCTCCGTGCGCTCCGCCAAGGATAACGACACCTGTCGATTGCGGTGAAATGGCTGTGCGTGGCAAGATTTTGGTCCTGAAAGGGCGCCGGACAAGGACGGCAAGGCGGGGCTGATACGTTAGAACGATACGCCCAAATGACAAGCAAACCCTTAATTCCTGCGGGACACTCACCAATGCCGTCTGAATAGTTTCAATGGCTTCAAATTGCTTATGCTCGAATATCTGAAACAATATGTGGAAACGTTACCACAATTTTGTTGACGCTCACTCTTGAACCCGATAGCAAAATATGGAAACGTTACCATATTGGGAGGAACCATCATGAAGGCAGCACGCCTCAATCGTCTTTTCGGCACGTCCGGAAACTGCTTTGACGTGGCAATCGACCACGGCATGTTCAATGAGCGCACGTTCCTTGCGGGCATTGAAAACATGAAAACCGCCATTCATGTGATTGCTGAAGCAAAGCCGGATGCCATTCAGCTTCCGCCGGGTACAGCACCCCTTCTTCAGGCGATTCCAGGCAAGGACCGTCCAGCCCTGGTGCTGCGCACCGACATCGCCAATATCTACGGCAACCCACTGCCATCCGTTCTGTTTTCAGAAGTGATTGACCGGGCTGTCGAACAGGGCGTGGTGCTGGATGCGGCCTGCGTGGTGGTCAATCTACTGATGTTGCCGAACCAGCCTGAGGTTTACCGGGCCTGCGTGCGCAATGTGAACATTCTCAAGCGCGAATGCGAAATCTACGGCATGCCATTGATGGTTGAGCCTCTGGTCATGCAGGACAATTCCAAGGGCGCTTATATGGTTGACGGCGCGATTGATAAAATCCTGCCTTTGGTACGCCAGGCTGCTGAATTGGGCGCTGATATCATCAAGGCCGATCCATGCGATAACGTTGAAGAATATCACCGCGTTATCGAGATTGCGCAGGGGCTTCCCGTGCTGGTGCGTGGCGGTGGCCGCGTCAGTGATCAGGAAATCCTGTCACGCACCAAGGTGCTGATGGAGCAGGGCGCTCGCGGCATTGTCTATGGTCGTAACGTAATCCAGCACAACAATCCCAAGGGCATGACACAGGCGCTGATGGCTATCGTTCACGACGGTGTAACTGCAGAGGAAGCGGCACGCCATCTCGGCTAACCGTGCGGTAACAAAGGGAGGAATGTTATGACGAAGATTTTCCGCTTCGGCGTTATCGGCTGCGGTCTGATGGGTCGCGAATTTGCAAGTGCGGCCGCGCGTTGGCTGCACTTGGTGGATGCGCAAGCCCGACCTGAAATTGTTGCGGTGTGCGATACGAACACCGCCTTGATGGACTGGTTCAGCGACAACGTACCAACCGTGCGACAGCGCACAACGGACTATAATGAACTGCTGGCTAATCCCGATGTGGATGCCATTTATTGCGCCGTTCCGCATGTCCTGCATGCGGAATTCTACACGGATATCCTGCGGGCAGGCAAACATCTGCTCGGCGAAAAACCATTTGGCATGGATCAGTTACAAAACAGCGAGATCATGAAGGTTTTGGGTGAAAAACCTGAGCTCGTGGTGCGTTGCTCGTCTGAAATGCCGTTTTTTCCTGGTGCGCAGAAAGTCATTGAACTGGCGCGTGGTGGCGAGATGGGTGAGATTCTGGAAGTCGAAGCCGGCTTCCTGCATTCTTCCGACATTGATCGGCAAAAGCCGATCAACTGGAAGCGTATGGAACACATCAACGGCGCCTACGGGTGCATGGGTGATCTTGGCATGCACGTGCTGCATGTACCGCTGCGTCTCGGCTGGCGCCCTTCCACCCTTCACGCACAATTGGTGAAGAAGGTAACGGAACGCCCAGACGGCAAGGGTGGCATTGCACCTTGCACCACTTGGGACAACGCGACTATCAGCGCTCGTGTCACGACGCAGGATCAGGACTTTCCCATGGTGCTGAAAACCTGGCGTATTGCGCCCGGTGAATCCAACACCTGGTATATCCGCATTCTCGGTATGAAAAAGAGCGCCTATTTCAGCACCAAGTCTCCACGCCAGTGGCAGTGGATGGACTATAACGGCGCCAGCCAGGCCTGGAGCACCGAAGATCTCGGATATGGTTCGCTTTTCCCTGCGATAACAGGCAAGATTTTCGAGTTCGGTTTTGCCGACGCCATCCAGCAAATGTGGGCAGCATTCGTTGACGAATTGGCGGGTGGTAATGGCAGAGGTTTCCATTGCGCGACACCGCAAGAAGCCGCTGCACATCATGCCGTGTTGACGGCGGCCTTGCAGTCTGGCCGCGAAAATCGCGTTGTTTCCGTCAATTATGCCGAGGGGGCGTCCTGATGAAGCGCTCCGAAATCAATACGGCCCTCAAATTTGCCGTTGAGATGCTGGATAACTGGAAATGGTCGCTTCCGGTGTGGGGCGACTGGACCGGTGAAACACTTGCAGCCCGACCCGAAGATGCTGCTTATCTGCGCGCTCACCAACTGGGCTGGGATGTGACAGACTTTGGCAGCGGCAAGTTTGCGGAGTGTGGTCTTGTGCTTTTTTGCCTTCGCAACGGCATCGTTGGGCAGGCAGATGAACGCACCTACGCTGAAAAACTGCTGTTCGTTGCCGAAGGGCAAATGACGCCCGCACATCTTCACAAAGCCAAGATGGAAGACATCATCAATCGCGGCGGCGGTACACTGGTGATCGAGTTCTGTGCTGCGAATGAAGATGGTACGTCGAGCAGTGAGGATGTTGTTGTGCTTGTTGACGGCCTGCCACAGCTGTTGGCGCAGTGGGAAGAGCTTGAGCTGTCTCCCGGACAGAGTGTGACGATCCATCCCGGTCTTTACCACCGGTTCTACGGCAAGGCAGGAGACGGACCAGTGCTGGTCGGTGAGGTCAGCCAGGTCAATGACGACCGCAACGATAACTTCTTCCTTGAGCCGATTGGGCGTTTTGCGGACATTGAGGAAGATGAGCCACCCTTCCGGCCGCTCTGGAACGAAGGGGGCGGCTGATGTCTTTGGGGGAGGAGACAAAAAGCGGACATACTGGAGGTATCGTCTGCGCCGGAAATTTCATCGTGGACCGCGTCCATGCTCTTTCCTATTGGCCGGAGCAGGGTAATCTCACGCACATATTGCATCAGGACATCGGCGTTGGTGGTGGAGCCGCCAATGTTGTCACTGATCTTGCTTCGCTTGGTTTTCCCGGCGGGCTTTCTGCAGCCGGCTGCCTTGGTGATGATGCTGATGGCTTGTTTGTCCGCGAACGTCTTGCACAACACGGCATCGATGTTTCAGGCATGGTGTCGTCAGGTGAAGCTGCCACAGCCCATACCCATGTGATGACGGTTCCCGGGCAAAGCCGGACCTTCTTCTACCATGGCGGTGCCAATGATGACCTGACGCAGGCGTCGATCAACACGGCATCCTATGCCCAACAGGGGTATCGCCTTTTTTATCTGGGCTATCTCATGTTGCTGCCGGGGTTGGACAAGCTTGATGGTCATGGCCGCTCCGGTGCCAGTCATCTGCTGGAAGCTGCGCAAAAAGCGGGATTGCTAACCTGCGTGGATTTCGTTTCCAGCGAGGACCCTGCCTTCCAGCGTCAGGTTGGCGTTGCTTTGCCCTATTGCGATTACGTCATCATAAACGAGATTGAAGCCGGGCGGGCAACGGGAATTGCCGTTCGTGACAGTCAAGGCAAGTTGCTCGTTGATGCCGTTCACAAGGCAGGCAATAGTTTGCTGGCAGGTGGCGTGCGGCGTGGCGCAATCATCCATGCACCAGAACTTTCTTTATGGCTTGAGCGTGGATGTGAGGCGATCACAACCTACTCGCTTCCGGTCGCAGTAGAAGATATCGTTAGCCCGGTCGGTGCCGGAGATGCTTTCTGCGCCGCTGTTCTTTACGGCCTGCATGAGGGCTGGCCCTCTGCCAGAATTGCCGCTGTCGCGCATCGTGCGGCGGCCCACTGTCTCGGTGGTGCAACCGCCACCGATGGAATTCCGCATATGTCCGTTCTCGTTGAGGAAACAAAGGAGACGAGACCGGCATTCGGCTAAATCCCGGTTTTTCGCAGAAGGAGTATGCGAAGGCCGGTACCATCAACACAAGGGAGGAGAATAGCATGAAGGCATATCTTAAAGCCGCAGCATTGGGTTTGATTACATCTGTCAGCATGGCGCCAATGCTGGCACAGGCTGCCGACAAACCGGTGGTGGCAAGCATCGTGTTCCAGGGCGACCAGTTCATGAAATCCTTGCAGGCCGGCATGCGCAGTGCGGCCGAAAAGGCCGGTGCGGAAATTCTTGAAATCAATATCGATGGCGATCAGGCCAAGGAAACGCAGGCGATCGATACCTATATCGCCCGCAAGGTGAATGCGATCGTCATTGCCCCGGTGTCTGCCAAGAACTCGGCCGCAGCTCTGAAGCGCGCCCGTGATGCAGGTATTGTGGTGGTTGCCGTAAATGGCGGCCTGACCGATGCCGGTATTGCACAGGCAACATTCTCGACCTCAAACAAGGATCTTGGCATTTCCACCGGCAAGGCGGCAGGCAAGTTCATCACTGAAACTCTGGGCGGTAAGGCAAAGGTTGCCATTTTGGGCTTCAAGTCGCTGTTGCCCGAACAAAGTGGTGAGCGCACAGGGGGCTTCAAGGAAGCTGCAGCTGAAGGCAATACCGTTGATGTCGTGACCGAACAGGACGCATGGCTTCCGGAAAAGGCAGTGTCTGTCGCCACCGACATTCTCACCGCCAATCCTGACGTTAATGTGGTCTACGCGGCCAATGAAGGTGGTACGATTGGTGCCATGCAGGCAGTGCGCAATGCTGGAAAGGCTGGTTCCGTTTATGTCTTCGGTATCGACGGTTCCGAACAGCTTGCCAAAGGCTTGATGGCCAATGACAATGTTTTGCAGGCCGTAACGGCGCAGTCTCCATTCGACATGGGCGCACAGGGTGTCGATTCCGCTCTTTCCATTCTTAAGGGCGACAAGGTGGCTGAACAGACGACCGTTCCGGCTTTGCTGCTGTCACGCGCTGATCCTGACGGCGTGAAGGCCTTTGCCGAAAGCCTCAAGAAGTAAGGAAACGCGCACGGCATAATCAATTTATGCCGTGCGTATTCTCCCACCCTCCAGACAACATAACGGAGAACGTATGTCTTCCGTCCTCGAATTGCGTGGCCTCACCAAGCATTATGGCCGGGTGACGGCGCTCGATGACTTCAACCACTCCTTTGAACGGGGGAAGGTTCACGCCCTGCTTGGTAAAAACGGTTCAGGCAAAAGCACCTTCATCAAGATGATGTCTGGTGCCACCGAACCGACAAGGGGCGAGATCCTTCTGAATGGTGAAGTATGCCGTTTTTCGCGTCCATCCGACGCGCTAGAAGCGGGTATTGTCACGGTTTATCAGGAGCTAAGCCTTGTGCCACATTTGAGTGTGGCCGAGAACATCTTCATGGGACGTTTGCCCAAGCGCAAAGGCACGCCGTTTATTGACTGGCCTGATTTGCGCAAGCGTGCGGCCCAACTGCTGAATGATATGGGGGCGGGTGACATTGATCCGGATATTCCCGCTGGTTCCTTGTCCGTCGGACGCCAGCAGGTCGTGGAAATCGTCAAGGCGATGTCGTTCAAACCGATTGTGCTGCAATTGGACGAACCGACCTCGGCGCTGGCACAGGCTGAAGTCAAACAATTGTTTGAGCTTGTCCGGCGTCTGCGGGATCGCGGTGTGACGATCATCTATATCTCGCATAGACTGGCAGAACTGACCGAGATTGCCGACACGGTAACAGCGCTGCGGGATGGTGTTTTCACGGGCTCCTGCTCGATTGAGGAGGCGACACCTGCGGTTATTCTTGAAATGATGTTTGGGCAAATCCAGCCGGTTCATCGCCCGTTGCACCCCAAAGAGCGGACCAAACCCATCCTTTCGGTGCGCAACCTGTCGCTTGCCCCTTTGCTAAAAGACATTTCCTTCGACCTTTACCCCGGTGAAGTGGTCGGTATTGCGGGAATGCTCGGCTCGGGCAGAACGGAGCTTTTGCGGGCGATCTACGGCGCAGGACCGCATGATGCGGGTGAAATTGTCGTTGATGGCAAAACCGTTTCGAATGTCTCCATCCCTGTCATGAAAGCATTTGGTATCGGCTACACCTCCGAAGACCGCAAGCATGGAGGACTGGCGCAAATTCTGTCCAGTCATGCAAACCTGTGTCTTGCCGCCATGCAGCGCATTGGCAAACTCGGTTTCATAACCACCGGTCGCGAAGACCCTTATGTCAAACGGCAGATCGACAATTTGCTGATCAAGGTTGGCGACCCATCCTTGCCCGTGTCGAGCCTTTCTGGCGGCAACCAGCAGAAAATCGTTGTCGGCAACTGGCTGAATGACGATCCTCGCATACTGCTCTTTGACGAGCCGGGGCGCGGCGTTGACGTGCTGGCCAAACAGCAGATCTACAACATCATCTGGGAACAGGCGACCCGCGGCCTTGCCAGTATTGTGGTCTCCACCGAACTGGAAGATCTGGTCGAATGCTGTGACCGCATCCTCATCTTGCGCGACGGCGTTATCGCCGACGAATTCGTCAATGAGAAGCTTGATCCCAAAACCCTCTATGCCGCCTGCATGGTCCGGCACCAAACCCATTGAATTCAGGAGATTTCCATGACGCTTTCCGGCGGAAAAATCGGAACCTTCGCACGGCGGAACTCCATGCTGATCATCCTCATCGGCCTTTACGTGCTGGTGGCGTTCACCGCACGGGGGTTCATGTCGCTTGATAACCAACTCAATATTTTGCGCACCATCGCCGTGCCTGGCATGATCGCATTTGGCATGACACTGCTGATCATTGTTGGTGAAATCGACCTTTCAGTCGGCTCCATGGTGGCGGCGTCGTCATGTCTTGTCGCGTGGCTGGTGTCATGGATATCAGGCGGTGACTTTGAGCCCGCCATATGGGTCGTTATTGCGGCCTTTGCACTGACATTCGCTTTCGGCGCCGGCATCGGCATCTTTAATGGCTGGTTGAGAAACCGCTTCATGGTGCCGACCTTTATTTCTTCGCTGGCGATGATGGCAACGCTTGCCGGCTTGGCCAATCTGATCACCGACGGAACACCGATCGAGTCCTTCCCGTCATGGTATTATTTCATCGGAAGCGGACGCATATTCCACGTTCCGGTACCGGTATATCTGCTGTTGATTGCCTTTATTATCGCTTACGTTCTGGCCAATTACACCAGCTTTGGACGTTCGGTCTACGCCATCGGTGGTAATGCGGAGGCAGCGCGCCTTTCAGGTCTTGCTGTGAGCCGCACCCGCACCTTGTGCATGATCATTACCAGCCTTTTTGCTGTCACGGGTGGCATCGTTTATTCGTCGCTTCTCAATTCCGGCAATCCGACCATTGCTAAAGGCATGGAATTGGAGGTCATCTCTGCTGTCATCATCGGCGGTGTCAGCCTGTTTGGGGGCAAAGGATCGATATGGGGAGCCTTTGTTGGCGTGTTGTTTTTAGGTGTGCTTTTGAACGCTATGACGTTGTGGGGCTTTAACCCCTACGCGCAGCAGGTGGTTCGTGGCGCACTGATCCTTGGCGCTGTATTCATCAATCTGATCATCGATCGCCCACATGCCGGCCATGGCTGAGGAAGACAAGCACATGCAAAATTTGTCGATGTTATGGGATCGGGGTGAGGCAGCACTGCAAAGTCTGGGCGGCATGCTGGGACCGGTGTCTTTTATCCTCGAGGATGGGCGGTCAGTGTCGCCGTTGCATGTTGCTCCCTGGGCAAATGAGGATATGGCCGATCAACCGGCCATCCTTCAGCGTTTGCGCGGTGTATGGCCTTGCGTGCCATTTGGTGCGGTTCCGGATCGACCACTTCCCGAACGCTGGCGCGAGGCGCAAGGACGCGCCGTCATCTCTGATCCTGCATTCGAGGATCCACGTGGCTTTGGTTCAAACCACCATTGGACCATCTCGGCTGGTGGCGAAGGAGAACTTCTGGCTGAAATTGAATATCCGCAGGCAAGCGTGATCAAATCCCTGCAACGGCGTATTGTAGCTCTGACCGGCAATGCGGGGTTGGAATTTGAGCTGACGATCACGGCGCGGCGCGATTGCGAGATACCTATTGGCCTGCATCCCTGTTTTGTTTTGCCGGAAACGCCTGGTGCCATCAAGCTTCACACCGGTCCGCACAGTGGTGTGTGGACACACCCTCTGGATGAACGCCAGCCATTGTCACGTTTTGCAGAGGATCAATGTTTCGCAGATCTGTCCGTGTTAAAGAGCCGCGACGGCGATGAGGTCGATGCCACCGCTTTGCCATTTGCGGGGCAATCCGAAAATCTTCTTCTGGTGACGGTCGTTGAAGGACGGCTGGTCCTCGATAATCTCGAGCAGAATTATCGCACCGTTCTTGAATGGGACCGTGAAATCTTCCCGAGCCTGATGTTGTGGATTTCCAATCGCGGCCGCAGCCAGCGCCCGTGGCTCAACAGACATCTGGCACTCGGGGCAGAGCCGGTGAGGGCGGCGTTCGATCTGGGGGTCGGCATTTCAGCGGCCTCAAATCCGCTCAATCAGGCTGGTGTGCCAACAGCGTGGCGTTTTACGGCCGGTGAGAGCCTGACGACACGTTATTCGATTTCAGCTTCTGTTCTGCCGTGACCGCAACATTGCCACCGGGTTAAAGCCGTGCAGGCCCGGTGGATTCACGCTCAACCAGCGTAACCGGCAAGCGCAGCACTCCCATGGCTGGAAGGTCCTTTTCCTTGCGGTGTGCATCAATCAATTTTTCCAGCCGCTCGACAGCCTGCAGACCAACCTCACGAATGGGCTGTGCAATAGTGGTAAGGCGCGGCAACATGTGCGACGCTTCCGGCAAATCATCAAAGCCGATTACCGAGTAATCCTGCGGCACAGAGTGCCCCTGATGATGAATGGCATGAATGGCGGCAATCGCGGCAATATCGGTTGTCCCAATCAGCCCCGTTACGTCGGGGCAGTCGCGCAACAGCTGTTGCGCCATTTCGTGGATTTCCGCAAAGCGATGTTCCTCGCCGATTGCTTCCTTGGCGGGCGCAAGTCCGTGAGCGGCAAGTTCCTGGCGCACACCTTCAAGGCGCAGTTGAATAGGCTGGCTGTGACCGGGTGCGCCGATGACGGCGATTTTGCGGTGGCCAAGGTCGAGAAGATGTTTCGCCATCATGCGTCCACCCTCGATATGGTCAGCCATAACAGCATCTTTGGAAATGCCGCTCATTTCGCGGTCAATTCCGACGATTGGAATTTGTGTACTGGCGAGAGAACGGAAATGCGACAGGTCGCCAAAGGCGCTTGCAACGATGACGCCATCGACACGCTGCGACAACAGCATGGAAATGTAGCGTTCTTCATGTTCACGGTTTTCAGCGGTGCTGCAAATCAGCGTCTGATAGCCCCGTTCAAAAAGCTGTTGTTCGATGCTGTGGGCAAGAATACCAAAAAACGGCAGATCGATTGATGGCAACAGCAAACCAATCATGCGGCTTGGTTCGCCGCGCAACATGCGCGCCCCCTTGCTCGGCGTGTAGTTGAGTTCCTTGATTGCCGCTTCGACCTTTTCACGCACATCTGCGGACGTGTAGCCGCTGTTGTTCAGCACGCGCGAGACTGAGGTAACGGAGGTTCCCGCCAATTTGGCAATGGTTCTAATGCTTGTTTTCACGTCGATGGGTTCCATACCCAGAGGGTATTCAGTCAATACTTGGAAAAGGCGATGTTCACAAGTTTTATCAGTGCCTTATCGTGACTGAGGTGACACGAAACGGATGGTCTCGTCATGTAATTCGCCATCGATCCCCAGTATGGCCCGCCACTGCCGGTTGCCACACCGCAAGGTAAGCCGCCAGGTGTTGGCGTCAGTGTCGCGACCTTCCTCGACCAGGCTGTGAACGAGGTTGCGCCGCATCAAGTCGCGCACGGCATTTTCCTGCAGGCCGAAGCGGCTGGCAATGAATTCTGCATCGAGAATGAAGTTTCCGTCTTCATCGCGCTTTGCAGAAGGGGCTTTTTTGTCAGGTGATACTGTTGGAGGCTGGCTCATGGTGGCTGGTGATTTCCGCACAAATGGCGTTGGTTGCTTGCCTTTGAGGATAATGCGCAGATGCGTGATGCGCCAGTGACCGACTGACGCATCAATTCCTGAATTTCAAACGATCGATACGAGCTCGCGAGAAAGACGGTTCATGGTTTCTGCGCCAGTTGATGTGATCAGGAATTGCTCCTCAATCATCAGCGCACCCAGGCCGTTGGCATAAAATGGCGCTTCCAATGCCAGCACCATATTGGGTTCTATGGTGATGTCATTGCCATGCGAAATAAATGGCCATTCTTCGATGCCAACTGCGGCGCCAACCGAGTGGCCGAAATGGCCGCGATAATATTCTTCAAAGCCGAGCTTGCGCATGTTTGCCAACATGACTGCGTGGGCCTGACCGAATGTATTGCCGGGTTTGAGTGCGTCCACCCCGATAAGAAACGTTTCAAGCAACGCCTTGTAGACTTCGCTGGCGAGTGGTGAGGGCTGACCAAAGACGAATGTTCGCGCGCCATCGGATGAGTATCCGCAGACGAGCGTACCGACATCGGCCTTTATCAGGTCGCCGTCTTTAACGGTTGCTGCCATGTTCTGCAGATCTGCGCCGATGGAGATGTAATCCCAGTGTCCTGAAAGAACCTCACCATTGGCGATCGCTGCTTCTGTCGCACCTGTGAGCCATGCGGTGGACAAATCCTTGAGGCTGGAGCCAGATTTTGCTGACTTTGCCAGCAGTTGCAGCCCGGCTTCCGCATAGGATGCAGCATTGCGCAAACGCTGGATTTCAGGGGGATTCTTGATCATCCGCAGCCGTTTGACGATGCCGGACGCGTCCTGCCAGTTGACTGTCGGGATCGTCTTTTTCAGTTTCGCAAAATCGGCTGCGGGCATGAACTCGAGATCGACACCGAGGCGTGCATGATCGAGACCACGCTCCTTTATGATGTCGGCCAGAAGCTGAAAACATGCCTGTTGGTCAAAGGTTTCAGGCCTCGGCCCAATATTATTGCTGTTGCGATAGGCCGCATTGATGTCTGAAACCGAGGTCGTCTCATGAAGTGACACGGCATCGATCCAGATGCGGTGTGAACGCAGATCGATCGATTGGCGCAAATTGCCTTTACCGGCAAAAACATGGTCGCTGACGACTGCGGCGAGCCTCGATGTGCTGTCGGCCGGGACCAGTGCGATAGCCGAGCCCGCACGCCCCCACATGGTGGCAACGCCCGCGCTTATGCCGGTCGCATAACGGAAGGTTTCCGGCTGGAATAAAACCATGCCGTCCAGCCCCGAGGCGCCCAGCAGTTGCTGCGCCCGTTCGCGATCCATATCCGCCATAATGTCCTCTTGTCGTCGATTCCAGATTTGATGGAGTGAAGTTTATCCTGTCCGACGAAAACATGCTTCTGCCAATTTAGCAAAAAATCTCTGCGTAATGATCTTTAATCGAGATAAATTTCTATGAAACAATTATAAATAGGTGTTCAGCCAGATATCGATCCTATCGGCGTGATTGTATAATCTCTGTCGACGGCAAGCCACAACAGGCAGCAATTTCGAACAGGAGAATGATATGAGCGGTTTCAAAACCCGCAACGGCACCATGAAACACACCAACCGGGCTGTAGCGACCGCACTTGCGATCGTGCTTGGAGCTGGCGTGTTCACCCATGCGTTTGCTGCTGAAAACAATCCGGATGCCACAATCAATATCGGTTCGCTCTATGAGCCGCAAAACCTTGATAACACCGCCGGTGCCGGTCAGGGTATCAACGAAGCCTTCAATGGCAACGTTTATGAAGCGCTTTTCCGCCTTGATGATGATGGCTCCGTACAGCCCGCCCTGTCGAAAGAGTTCACTGCAAGCGAAGATGGTCTGACATACACCTTCAAACTTCAGCCTGGTGTGACCTTCCATTCGGGTGCGCCGCTGACCTCGAAGGACGTCAAGTTCTCTATTGAACGCGTTGCTGCGCCGGAATCGAAAAGCTCGCGCAAGAACAGCCTGAAGACAATTGCCGGTATCGAAACCCCTGACGATGAAACGGTTGTCATCAAGCTGTCGTCGCGCTCGATCTCGCTGCCGTATAATCTCAGCTATGTCTGGATCGTCAATGATGACGCGACGGACCTGCAGGCGAAAGAAGACGGTACCGGTCCATATGCGCTCGAAGATTGGCGTCGCGGTTCATCGCTGGCCATCAAACGCTTTGACAAGTACTGGGGCGAAAAGCCGAAAAATGGCGAAGTTGTTTTTCAGTATTTCACGGAAGCGACTGCTCTTAACAATGCCTTGCTGACCGGTTCGGTGGACGTCATCACATCGGTACAGAGCCCGGATTCTCTGGCGCAGTTCAAGGATAATCCTGACTTTACCGTCAGCGAAGGCAAGTCCACCACCAAGCTTTTGCTTGCCTATAATGACCGCGTTGCACCATTCGACAACGTCAAGGTTCGCAAGGCGCTCGCCCGCGCAATTGATGATGAAAAGCTGCTCAAGGCCGTTTGGGGTGATTATGGTACTCTGATCGGTTCCTTCGTACCGCCAACCGATCCATGGTATGTCGATCTGACCAAAGTTGATGCCTATAATCCTGACAGCGCCAAGGAATTGTTGAAGGAAGCCGGCTATCCCGATGGCTTCACCTTCACAATCGACACGCCGAACTACGACCCGCATCCGATTGCTGCCCAGTTTATCCAGAGCGAACTGGCCAAGGTGGGCGTGAAGGTCAACATCAACATCATTACCGCCAATGAGTGGTACACAAAAATCTACAAGGCGCATGATTTCCAGGCGACCCTGCAGGAGCACGTGAACCACCGTGATATCGTGTTCTACGGTAACCCGGACTTCTACTGGGGTTATAACAACCCTCAGGTTGTTGATCTGATCAAGCAGGCGGAAGCCAGTGCAACGACCGATGAACAGACCGCAAAACTGACCGAAGCAAACAAGATCATTGCTGAAGATGCAGCCAGCAACTGGTTCTATCTCTATCCGCAGATTGTTGTTTCGAAAAAGTCGGTCGGCGGTTATTCGCTGAACGGATTGAACTCGCAGTTCTTCGCTTACGACATCACCAAAGCCGAATAAGCAGAGAAACTCTATACTCGACACAGAACGCCGCCTGAATTATTTTCCGGCGGCGTTGCTGCGTTTGCTGTAATCCGTTGATCTTGTATAAGGAAATGGTCAGAAGCAAACTGTGAAATGTCAGCCGATGAGCGGACCGGACGTCGGCAGCTCATGCTTGAGAGGTAAGCGTCATATTTTCCTATCTTGTTCGCCGCTCGGCCATTCTGGTCCTGTCGGTTGTTATCGCTTCTCTCGTCCTGTTTCTTTTGCTGCGGCTGCTGCCGGGTGATCCTGCCAATGCGCTTGTTTCTGTCGGTGCCGATGCCGTGCAGATTGAGGCAGCACGCCGGCAAGTTGGTTCCGATCTGCCACTTTACGAGCAGTTTTTGCGCTTCATCAGCAGTCTTGCACGCTTTGACCTTGGAAACTCATTCGTCAGTGGTGCGCCCGTGCTGTCTGAAATCGGCAAGCGGTTGATTGTGACCGTACCGCTCACGTTGATGGCGTTTTTTGTTGCGATCGCGATCGCTGTTCCGCTCGGGATTTTGTCGGTGGTGCGTCAGAACCGCTGGTATGGGACGGTGATATCCGTCGTTTCACAGCTCGGTATCGCGGTTCCAGTCTTCTGGATCGGCATTCTGCTGGTCGGCATTTTTGCGGTTAACCTGCGGCTGTTTCCATCGGGCGGCTTTCCGTCTCGTGGATGGCAAACCGCGCCTGCCGCGTTTCAATCCCTTGTGCTGCCCGTTGCGACCATCGCCATCGTCATGTCAGCCTCTTTGATCCGCTATGTTCGTTCTGCGACGCAGGATGTGCTGGGCAGTGATTATCTGCGCACCGCACGTGCGCTCGGAGCGACGTTTTCGCAGGCGCTGATCCGCCACGGAATTCGAAACGGCGCTGTGCCGGTCATTTCCATTATCGGTATGGAAATGGCGTCCACATTGCTTGGCGCTGTGGTGGTTGAGCGGGTGTTTTCGCTTCCCGGCCTCGGCTCCATGCTGCTTTTAGGCATTGAGCAGCGCGATTATCCGAATGTTCAGGGCGTGCTTTTTATCTCGACATTGTTGGTGCTGCTTGTCGGTTTTGCGGCTGATCTGGCGCAACGAATTATTGATCCGCGATTGCGCAATCGTGTAGCAGGAGGTGGTGCATGAGCGATCATCATATGACCCTTCCTGTGGAGACAGCCGAAGCGAAGATAAAACTGCCATTGCCGCTGCTGATTGGTGGTCTGTTTGTCGGGTTGCATCTGGCAATCGCGCTTCTGTCACTGTTTTGGACACCTTACGGTGTCAGCGACATGGTGGGTGGGAGGCTTGAAGGTCCATCGCTCATTCATTGGGCGGGAACCGACAGGCTGGGCCGCGACCTGATGACACAAATCATGATTGGCTCGCGGATCGCTCTGATCGTCGGCTGTGGTGCGGTTGCCATCAGTGCATTGATCGGGGTGACAATTGGCATACTCTCGGCATTTGCAACGCAGACACTGGATGATGTGCTGGCCGCGACGCTTGATATTCTGATTGCCTTTCCGACACTGCTTCTGGCCATGCTGATTGTCGCCTCAAGCGATGGAGCAAGCCTTTGGACCGCAATCCTTGCCATCGGTATTGCCGGTTCGGCCATTGTCGCCAGACTGACCCGCATTCTGGCAAAGCGTGTCTTGGCGATGGATTACATAACGGCCTCCAGAATATCTGGAACCTCGTGGCTGGGCACCGTTCGTATTCACGTCCTTCCCAACATCTGGCCGACATTGATCGTCAATTTTGCCCTGCAATTCGGCTTGGCCGTCATTGCGGAGGCGTCGCTTTCCTATCTTGGACTTGGCGCGCCACCCCCCAATGCATCGTGGGGAAGATTGCTGCAGGAAGCACAGGCATCCGTTTATACAGCACCTTTTGGTGCCATTGCTCCCGGTCTTGCTCTTGTGTCTCTGGTGATTGGGTTGAACCTGTTTGCCGATGGCCTGCGTGATGCGGCAGATCCAACACGCAGGAGACAGAGATGAGCATTTTGCTGTCGGTTGAAAATCTTGAAATCGAAACCGCAGGCCGCAAGCTGGTTTCCGGCATCTCCTTCTCGATCTCACAGGGTGAACGGGTTGGACTTATTGGTGAGTCCGGCTCGGGCAAATCATTGACGGCGCTTGCTGCTATGGGTCTGCTGACCGACGCCATGCGAGCAAGCGGCTCCATTATCCTTGATGGACAACAGGTGATCGGGGCGAAAGACCGTGATCTCGTGCCTCTGCGCGGCAACAGCGTGGCGGCGGTATTTCAGGAGCCGATGACAGCGCTTGATCCATTGATGCGAATTGGTGACCAAGTCGCAGAAGTCGTATCTCGCCGTGCTTTACGTGATCGGCAGAGAGCTTCGAAGGCCGAGATTCACAAACGGGTTGTGGCGTTGCTGGAGCGCGTTGCATTGCCGGATCCGGAGCGGATTGCTGCGTCATGGCCGCATGAAATCTCCGGCGGCCAACGGCAGCGTGCGGCGATCGCAATGGCCTTGGCCTGCCGCCCCAAGCTGCTGATTGCGGATGAACCGACAACTGCACTTGATGTCACAACGCAGGCCGAAATCCTGAAACTGCTTGAGGCGCTGGTGCGGGATGAAGGCATGGGGCTGCTGTTTATCAGTCACGACTTGCCAGTTGTTGCGACGGTAACAGAACGCGCACTTGTTTTGCGGCAAGGAGAGTTGATTGAGCAAGGACCGGTAGGATCCCTGTTTTCCCAACCCGCGCATCCTTATACGCAGGGGTTGGTTGCCGCTGCCCGTGCCTTTGATAAGGCGTTGGAGATTGCGTCATGAGCCTGCTGAATTTGTCCAATGTGTCGTTTTCCTACACCGCAGGAAAACCGGTGTTGTATGATATCAACCTGACGCTGGCGGCTGGCAGCAATCTGGGAATTGTTGGCGAATCCGGTTCAGGTAAGACAACCATGCTGAAGCTGTTGCTTGGGCTTCAGCGAGCGTCTGCTGGACAGGTTTCTTTCCGCGGAGAGGCGCTTGATATTAAAAATAGCGGTTTCATGCGTGGCTTTCGTCGCAGCGTGCAGGCCGTGTTTCAGGATCCCTATTCGTCGCTTGATCCTCGTCAGCGTGTGTTCGACATTATTGCCGAACCACTGCGTTCTCTCAAAATCGAAACAGATATCATGCAGGCTGTGTCGCAGGCTCTGGCAGCGGTTGACCTGCCTGCGGATGCGCTCAGACGTTATCCTCATGAATTTTCCGGTGGTCAGCGTCAACGTATTGCGATTGCCCGTGCGATTGTCTCAAACCCCGATCTCATTATCGCCGACGAGGTCGTCAGTGCCCTCGATCTTTCCACGCGCGCACGTATCATCGAGTTGCTGCGTGACCTATCAAAACGCATGACTTTTGTGGTGGTGTCGCATGATATTGCGCTGGTTGCTTTGCTGTGTGACCAGCTGATCGTGCTTGAAAAGGGCAGGATAGTGGAGCAGGGCGCAACACGCGATATTCTGGCGAACCCTTCGCATATCTATACGCAAAATCTACTCGCCAGCACACCTCGCATGCCAAAGGCGGGTTGAGCTCTTCCGAAGATCAATTTCCTGAACTGCTCTGCAGGGGGATTGCGAAACGTGCTGCGCTGCGTCATGAATTGCGCCATGACGCATCTGGACCTCACAATCCTAGTTATCGACGAAAACGCTATCCGCGCTTCTATTATCGAGGAAGGGCTTCGAGAGGCAGGGCACAGCCGCGTCACAGTGATTCATGAGGTCCATGGCGTGGCGCGCACAATCGAAACGTTGCGCCCGGATGTGATTGTTATCGATATAGAAAATCCTAATCGCGATATGATGGAACATCTGTTCCAGTTGACGCGCACCGTTGGACGGCCGATTGCGATGTTTGTGGACCGCTCAGATACGGCCTCTATCGAGGCGGCCGTCGAAGCCGGTGTTTCTGCCTATATTGTCGATGGATTGAAGAAGGAACGGGTCAAGCCGATCCTTGATATGGCTGTCAGCCGCTTCAATGCCTTCAGCCGTTTGCAGCGTGAATTGGCGGAAGCCAAATCGGCGCTGGTAGATCGCAAGGTTGTTGAGCGCGCCAAGGGTGTTTTGATGAAAATGCGCGGTCTTTCCGAAGAGGAAGCTTTTGCGTTGCTGCGTCAGACGGCCATGAACGAGAAAAAGAAGTTGTCTGAAATTGCGCAAAGCGTGGTTACGGCTGCCGGTTTGCTGATGTGATGTCTACAGGTTTTGGTCCTGGGCATCAGCGCAAATTGACGGTAGATGTGGAGTTAATGGCATGACGGCAAACGGCAATAAAACCGAAGGGCAGAGCAACGGTGATACGTCACACGTTGCTCCGGCATTGATCGGCAATGACCGGCAGCGCACGCTACGCGCCGGGTTCATTCCCCTTGTTGATGCTTCTGTGCTGATTGCTGCCGCAGAATTTGGCTTTGCTGCCAAAGAGGGGCTGACCCTTGATCTAGTGAAGGATGTTTCATGGGCAAATGTGCGTGACAGGCTGGCGTTTCGGCAGTTTGATATTGCGCATATGCTTTCTCCCATGCCGGTCGCGTCCATGCTTGGCCTCGGCTCAAACCCGTCGCCGACCATCACGCCGTTTTCTCTGGGACGTGGCGGTAACGCGATTACGCTATCCAGTCGGCTTTTTGTCAAAATGCGCGAAGCGACCGGACTTTCGGAAACGGCAAGCGCTCTGGAAAACGCTGTCGCACTGAAGCGGGTTCTTGAAACCATGCGTGAGCAAGGTGAGCCACAGCCAACTTTTGGCGTAACCTATCCGTTCTCGTCGCACAATTATGAGTTCCGATACTGGCTGGCAGCTGGCGGCATCGATCCTGATCTTGATGTGAAGCTTGTTGTCGTGCCGCCGCCACTAACCTCGGATGCGTTGGCTGCAGGTGCTATTGATGGATTTTGTGTCGGTGCGCCATGGAACATGGTGGCGTGTGAGCGTGGTGTAGGCAAAATTGTCGCCGCCAAGCAGGACATCTGGCCCTCTGCGCCTGAAAAGGTCATTGGCATGCGCCCTGAATGGGCAGAAACGCAGCAGGAATGTGTGGCGAGACTGCTGGTCGCATTGGATGCGGCGGCGCGGTGGTGCGATGTGCCTGACAACCATGATGCGCTCAGCAGTGTGCTGGCTGACCCGCGCTACATCGGCACTTCGTCTGAGATTTTACGGCATGTATTGGCGGGCGAGTTCAACATTGATGATCGCGGCAACCGTCGGGTCATCAGCCGTTATTTCACCTTCCATGGTGACCATGCCAACTATCCCCGGCAGAGCCAGGCCCTGTGGATTTATAGCCAGATGATCCGCTGGGGGCAGACGAGGTTTTCATCGCAAGGTGCGGATGCCTGTGCATCTGCCTACCGCCCGGATATTTATCGTGCCGCGCTCGGCGACAGCAATGTACCGTCTGATGCTGATATTCGCGTTGAAGGTGCTGATGCTGATGATCGTTTCATGGACGGACATGTATTCGATCCGGCGTCCATTGAAAGCTACGTAGAGGCATTCGCGGTGCGCCGGAAAACCGGCGAACTTGCACGTCGCGATCACGAATAAAATCTGCCAGCTGCACAAACGCTGCCCAAAACTGATTTCGTACTTTGCAGCAATTGCATAAATAACGCCCTATTCTTGTGCGGCCTAAAAAATAGGCGATTGAATTTTCATTCAAAATAATCGTTTGAATACAGCGCTTTGTTGTCCGTTTTTCGAACTGGCACGCTGATTGCTTTGTATTTTGCGCAGCGGTCAATGGAGATCGCGGCAAGCTGGGTGCGGGATATGCACCCACAGAAGACACGGACGTCGCAAGGTTTTGCTGCCCGGGACATTGGATCCTGATGGCGCAATATCCGAGCGGCGTTTTTTTATTTCCGGATTTTTTTCGCAAGAAACAAACCACCGTTCCGGTGGTCACCAAAAGGGGAACATGCGAATGAAAAATATACTCACGGGTTCTGTCAGTCGCCGCGGCCTTTTGAAAACCACAGCAACCGCTGCCCTGATTACGGCGGTCCGGTCAGCATTTCCATCCGGAGCCTTTGCTGCCGCTGCCACTCCGGAAGTAACGGGAGCAAAGCTTGGTTACATCGCCCTGACGGATGCCGCTCCTTTGGTGGTGGCAGCGGAAAAAGGTCTGTTTGCCAAACATGGCATGCCGGATGTTGAGGTTATCAAGCAGGCGTCCTGGGGTGCGACCCGCGATAATCTGGTGCTGGGTGGTGCCTCTAACGGCATTGATGGCGCGCATATTCTGACGCCCATGCCTTATCTCATGCATACCGGTAAGGTAACGCAAAACAATGTGCCGGTGCCGATGGCAATTCTTGCTCGCCTCAACCTTGATAGTCAGGGCATTTCGGTCGCCAAGGAATATGCCGAAACCGGTGTCCAGCTGGATGCTTCGAAATTGAAGGCAGCGTTTGAAAAAAAGAAAGCTGAAGGCAAGGAAATCAAGGCCGCCATGACGTTCCCTGGTGGAACACACGATCTGTGGATCCGCTATTGGCTGGCTGCAGGTGGTATTGATCCCGACAAGGACGTGTCCACCGTTGTCGTTCCTCCTCCGCAGATGGTCGCCAATATGAAGGTTGGCAACATGGATGTTTTCTGTGTTGGCGAACCGTGGAATGAGCAGCTCGTCAATCAGGGTATCGGCTTCACAGCCTGTACCACCGGTGAATTGTGGAAAGGACATCCTGAAAAGGCGCTCGGCATGCGTGCCGATTGGGTCGAGAAAAATCCAAATGCTGCAAAGGCCCTGCTCATGGCCGTGATGGAGGCGCAGCAGTGGTGCGACAGCATGGACAACAAGGATGAGATGTCGACGATCCTTGGCAAGCGTCAATGGTTTAACGTGCCCCCGAAAGATGTTTTGGGCCGCCTAAAAGGCGACATCAACTACGGCAATGAACGTATCGTTCACGGCAGTGATCTCTATATGAAGTTCTGGAAAGACGGTGCGTCTTATCCATACAAGAGCCACGACACGTGGTTCATTGCTGAAAATGCCCGCTGGGGCAAGTTTGCACCAGACACTGATATCAAGGCGCTGGTCGATCAGGTCAACCGCGAGGACCTGTGGCGGGAAGCAGCGCAAGCGCTTGGCGTCGCTGCTGCCGATATTCCTGCCTCACCTTCGCGTGGCAAGGAAACATTCTTCGACGGCAAGGTCTTCGATCCGGAAAACCCATCATCCTATCTCGAAAGTCTCAGCATCAAAGTTGCCTCCTGAGGAGGAGAGCGGGGATATGTCATGCCTGAGCGTCGCACCCTTTCGTTCCCCTCTTGGGTGCGGTCAGAACGGCGGGCATATCCCCACGGCATACAATTGATTTTAAAGGAATAATTCATGTCTGCATTGGCCCGTGAATTGCAACCGCAACCGGAAAAGCCGAAGATTTCCAAGGCGACGGTCGTGACACTGACGACGAAGCCCGCTTCGCGTTTTCGGTTTGACCAAATTGGTGTAGCTGCTGCACGCAATACACTGCCTCCTCTGGTGGTCTTGGTGATGATGCTGGGGATCTGGCAGTTTCTCTGTTCTGCCCCCGGTGCGACCTTGCCGCCTCCCAGCCAGGTTTTTCAGGAAAGCTATGACCTGATTGCCTATCCGTTCTTCAATTACGGCTCGCAGGATATCGGTCTTGGCTGGCGTGTCCTGGTGTCGCTGGAGCGTGTCGCTTACGGATTTGGTCTTGCCGCGATTGCCGGCGTCGTGGTCGGTGCTGTCATCGGACAATCGATATGGGCCATGCGGGGTCTCGATCCAATCTTTCAGGTGCTGCGGACAGTACCGCCGCTTGCTTGGCTTCCGCTTTCGCTTGCTGCGTTTCAAGACAGTAATCCATCGGCAATTTTTGTGATTTTCATCACGTCAATCTGGCCGGTCATCATCAATACGGCCGTGGGTGTGCGTAACATTCCGCAGGACTATCGCAACGTCGCCAAGGTGTTGCGGCTCAATCAACTCGAATTCTTCTTCAAGATTATGTTGCCGTCCGCCGCGCCCTACATTTTCACCGGGCTTCGCATTGGTGTTGGCCTGTCATGGCTGGCTATTGTTGCAGCCGAGATGCTGACGGGTGGTGTCGGTATTGGCTTCTTCATCTGGGATGCGTGGAATTCATCCCGGCTGCCCGACATCATCGTCGCGTTGGCATATATCGGTGTGGTTGGTTTTGTCCTCGACAAGCTGGTGGCCGCACTTGGAAAATTCATCACCCGTGGCGCCGCGGCAAATTGAGGAGCCCATCATGAATGCTTATCTCAAGCTTGATCATATCGACAAATATTTCGACAAGGGTGGTTCTCGGGCCGAGGTATTGAAAGGTATCAATCTCACCATCGACAAAGGCGAGTTTGTGTCGGTCATCGGCCATTCCGGATGCGGGAAATCAACGATGCTGAACCTGATTGCCGGCCTGACGAAGGTGTCGTCCGGCGCTGTTCTGCTTGAAAACCGTGAGGTGAATGAACCAGGGCCAGAACGTGCCGTCGTGTTTCAGAACCACAGCCTGCTACCCTGGCTTTCGGTCTACGAGAACGTCAATCTAGCTGTCGAGAAAGTATTCAGCTCCACTAAGAGCAAATCCGAGAGGCATGACTGGGTCATGCGCAATCTTGATCTGGTTCAGATGGGGCACGCCCGGGACAAGAAACCCTCGGAAATTTCCGGTGGCATGAAACAGCGTGTCGGCATTGCCCGGGCACTTTCTATGGAGCCAAAAATTCTGCTGCTGGATGAGCCGTTTGGCGCGCTGGATGCGCTGACGCGTGCGCATCTCCAGGATGCGGTGATGGAAATCCATGCCCGCCTCGGGAACACTATGGTGATGATTACCCATGATGTCGACGAAGCGGTCCTGCTGTCCGATCGCATTGTCATGATGACCAACGGACCAGCCGCCCATATCGGTGAAGTGCTTGACGTGCCGCTGTCTCGACCACGCAACCGCATCGAGCTTGCGGCCGACAAAACCTACCTCAAATGCCGCGAAGCCGTTTTGAAGTTCCTTTACGAACGTCACCGTTTTGTTGAAGCAGCGGAGTGAAACCATGACGCAAAAACTTGTCATTATCGGCAACGGCATGGCTCCGGGCCGCATGCTAGAAAATCTGTTTGAGACGGCTCCAGGCCTTTATGATGTTACGATTTTTAATGCCGAGCCGAGAGTTAACTACGACCGTATCATGCTGTCACCGGTGCTTTCCGGCGAGAAGGATTATGAAGATATCATCATTCATTCGGATGAATGGTATGCGGCAAATAATGTGACATTACACAAGGGAGCCAAGGTCTCCGATATTGATCGTGATCGCAAGACGGTAACCAGCGAAAACGGAATTACAGTTTCCTATGACAAGCTGGTGATTGCGACGGGTTCTTCTCCCTTCATCATTCCAGTGCCGGGCCATCAATTGCCGGGGGTTCTGGCTTACCGCGACCTGGATGATGTCACAAAGATGCTGGACATTGCGGCGCGACGCGGCCGAGCAATTGTCATCGGGGCAGGTCTGCTGGGACTTGAGGCGGCCTATGGGCTGAAGCGCCAGGGAATGGACGTTACCGTCATTCACCTGATGCCGACCATCATGGAGCGCCAGCTTGATCCCGCCTCTGCCTATCTTCTGGAAAAGGCTCTCACTGATCGCGGTATCGACATCATCACCAAAGCCAACACCAAGCGTATTCTCGGTGAGGACAAGGTGGAGGGTATTGAACTCGAAGATGGCCGTATCATAGCAGGTGAGATGGTGGTTATGGCGGTCGGCATTCGTCCGTCCGCCGGCCTCGCGAAGGATGCTGGCCTTGCCGTCAACCGCGGTATCGTGGTCGACGATGGTATGATGACCTCTGATGCTTCGATCTATGCGTTGGGTGAATGTGCCGAACATCGTGGCATGTGCTACGGCCTTGTCGCTCCGCTCTATGAAAGTGCAAAGGTTTTGGCCGACAGGCTGACTGGCGGCCAAACGGAATATCATGGCTCCGTTACCAATACTAAGCTGAAGGTCACAGGCATCAATCTGTTTTCTGCAGGTGATTTTGCCGAGGGTGACGACCGTGAAGAGATCGTGCTGCGTGATGCCACGGCCGGCGTCTACAAACGCCTGATCCTTAAAGAAAACCGTATTATCGGTGCTGTGCTTTACGGTGAAACCTCGGATGGCTCGTGGTTCTTCGACCTGTTGAAGAAAGGCACGAATGTCTCCGAAATGCGGGATACACTGATTTTCGGGCAAGCCTATCAGGGTGGTTCTCCGCTCGATCCGATGGCGGCAGTGGCAGCCTTGTTAGCTGATGCGGAAATATGCGGCTGTAACGGCGTCTGCAAGGGACAGATCGTCAGTGCCATTACATCCAAGGGTCTGACGAGCCTTGACGACGTTCGTGCCCACACCAAGGCCTCTGCCTCCTGTGGCAACTGTACGGGTCTGGTTGAGCAGTTGATGACCCTGACGCTTGGCGACAGTTACAATCCGGCAGCCGTTCAACCGATGTGCAAATGTACGGATCTTGGCCATGATGATGTTCGCCGACTGATCAAAGCCAAGGGTCTGAAGTCAATTCCTGCTGTCATGCAGGAGCTGGAATGGAAGACATCATGCGGTTGCGCGAAATGTCGCCCGGCGGTGAACTACTACCTCGTCTGTGACTGGCCAGATGAATATGCCGACGATTACCAGTCCCGTTTCATCAACGAGCGCGTTCACGCAAATATTCAAAAGGATGGCACCTATTCTGTTGTGCCGCGAATGTGGGGCGGTGTGACCAATGCCAATGAATTGCGTGCAATCGCCGACGTTGTCGACAAGTTCGAAATTCCGCTTGTGAAAGTTACAGGCGGCCAGCGTATCGACCTGTTGGGGATTGAGAAAGAGGATTTGCCAGCGGTATGGGCTGATCTTGGCAAGGCCGGGTTCATTTCCGGCCAGGCCTACGCCAAGGGTCTGCGGACGGTGAAAACCTGCGTTGGCCAGCAGTGGTGCCGCTTTGGAACACAGGATTCGACCGGATTTGGAGTGCGCATCGAAAAGTTCATGTGGGGTTCCTGGACACCTGCGAAATTGAAGCTGGCAGTGTCAGGTTGTCCACGCAACTGTGCTGAGGCGACCTGCAAGGATATCGGCATCATCTGCGTGGATTCCGGTTTCGAAATCCATTTCGCCGGTGCCGCCGGTCTGGATATCAAGGGAACCGAGGTTCTTGGTCTTGTAAAGACCGAGGACGAGGCACTGGAGCACATTGTGGCTCTGACCCAGATGTACCGTGAGCAGGCGCGGTATCTTGAGCGCATCTACAAATGGGCCAAGCGTATCGGTTACGACGAGGTCCGCCGCCAGATCATGGAGGATGGAGAAAAGCGACGCGCTTATTACAACCGCTTTGTCTTTAGCCAGAAGTTTGCGCAGGTCGACCCATGGTCCGAACGTGTGTCTGGCGAACATAAACACGAGTTCAATCCGATGGCGACCATCGGTTTTAATCAGGCCGCGGAGTAAAACCATGAGCAACTGGGTCGAAATTGGTCATGTCTCGGATATTCCACTGCGAGGTGCGCGCTGCGTGAAAACACCTATGGGGAAGATTGCCGTTTTCCGCACAGCGGACGATCAGATTTTTGCGATTGAAGATCATTGCCCGCACAAGGGCGGCCCGCTTTCACAGGGCATCGTCCACGGCGCGTCCGTTACATGTCCACTGCACAACTGGGTGATCTCGCTTGAGACGGGTAAGGCCTTGGGAGCGGATGAGGGGGGGGTGAGAACCATTCCCGTTCGCAATGTAAATGGCATGCTGGCCATTACGCTTGAAGCGCTGATGATCGCGGCAGAGTAACCGCAGTCTAGTCGCGGTCCTGGATCCGAAAACGCCTGCGCCATTTTCTCCTGGCGCAGGCGCAAACACAACAGCCACATTTTCAATGCCAACGCGACCTGCAACAGATCGGCCGCTGCGATGGAAGGGATCAGCCATGGATGTCGTGCAAACCGCGCGAAATGAAACCGTCCGCATGGAGGCGCTGGCCAAATTGCCGGTATTTTGGGATTTGGCTGGCAAGGCCGTTGTCTTGTGTGGCGGCTCAGATGCTGCGGCGTGGAAGGCGGAACTCCTGCTGGCCTGCGGTGCGCAATTGCATCTGTATTGTCCGCAACAGGCGCTTGGTGAATCGATGCTTTCGCTTATGGGGCGGGCTTTGCCAAACCCTGCCGCAGTCATCACTCATCACGATACAGATTGGCATGAAGGCTGCTTTCAGGCCGCAGTTTTGGCGATTGCAGATTGTGATGACGAACAGGATGCCAAAGTATTTTTTGAGGCAGCCACACGTGCAGGTGTTCCTGCCAATGTTATCGACAAACCGCAGTTTTGCCAGTTTCAGTTTGGTTCGATCGTCAATCGATCACCTGTTGTGGTTGCGATTTCCACTGATGGTGCAGCGCCTATCCTGGCGCAGGCTATCCGCCGACGCATTGAGACCCTGCTACCGCTGTCGCTTCAGAAGTGGGCCGACATGGCTCAACATATTCGTGAGCATGTGAACGGCTCACTTGCGCCCGGAAATGCCCGGCGGAACTTCTGGGAGCGGTTTGTTGATCGCGCATTTACCGAGAGCGCCGACAACCAGATGCAGGACAAGTTATTGTCGGATATTGGCGGCGCCGGAAAGCTCGCTGCTGGCAGATATGGCAAGGTCACGCTGGTTGGTGCCGGGCCGGGGGATGCGGAGCTGTTAACGCTCAAGGCGGTTCGTGCGTTGCAGGCGGCAGATATTATTCTGTTTGATGACCTAGTGTCTGATGAGGTGCTTGAACTTGCCCGACGTGAGGCCAAACGCATGCTGGTTGGTAAGCGTGGTGGCCGCACAAGCTGCAAGCAGGAAGACATCAACGCCATGATGATCAATTTCGCCAAGGCAGGCAAAAGGGTTGTGCGGCTGAAATCGGGTGATCCGATGATTTTCGGCCGGGCAGGGGAAGAAATTGCAGCCCTTAAAGCCGAGAATATTCCGGTGGAAATTGTGCCAGGCATCACTGCGGCGAGCGCTATGGCGTCCCGCCTTGGCGTTTCTTTGACGCATCGAGATCATGCACAATCCGTGCGCTTTGTGACCGGACATTCCCGCAAAGGAAATTTGCCGGAAAATCTCGACTGGAACGCATTGGCAAGCCCGACCGTGACGACGGTTTTTTACATGGGCGGTCGTACAGCACCAGAAATCAAAGCACGCCTCATCGAACATGGCATGAGCGATTGCGCACCCATTGTTATCATGAGTGCTATTACCCGAGCTGGAGAGCGGCGCTGGTGCGGACGTTTGCGCGATCTCGATGCCGGAATTATTGAAATTGGTGTAGATGAGCCGGTTTTGATTGGCATCGGCAACGCATTTGCACCGGCGCTCTGCCGAGTTATCGATGTAACAACTGCCGATGTTTTTGCTTCAACGGCTATGCTTTAATACCATCTATCTTTTTAGCCTGTCGGCTTTTCTGGGGGCGGGCTGTGTCGAGGGTGCTCCATAATCAGGCGCTGCTTCATCCCTAGGCCACGGCTGCATCGCAGCCATTTAGCCATGTACACATTGGGCTATGCGACTGTGCGCTGTTCCAGATGAATACCCGCGTGACGAGGATATTCAATGCTAACCAACACTCGTCCGCTGCCGCCGAGTTGTGTCGTAAAAAATATAGTTTAATCCGCAATTTCCAATCAGCTTTCGAAGGTGCTCAGCTTATTTAAAAGGTCTTGGGATATCTCGAATTGACGCGCGGTCCCCCTGCCCATGGAATTGGTACCCATGGTTTCATTCAGCATGCCCCGCTTGACGAGCAGATCAACAGTCTCCTTTGCACCGCTTCGGGTTAATCCTGAAATATCTACGATATTTGTGAGGGTTAACCTCTGGTGAGCCTGGCTCATAGTGTAAAGGATCGTCATCATTCCGATCTCCTTTAGCCGTGCTTGTGGCGTTTCGTCCTCAAGCGGATGTTCGAAAATCTCCTTCAGGATTAGTCCGGAGAAGGCAAGGTTGTGCAATTGTGTCTTGATCGCTCTTGTCATGCTATTTAACTATGTTATATACGATAGTAAAATTGCATTGCGTACTTGTTGGCCATTGCTGCCGCAGCGCGCTGTCGTTGTACCGGAGGGGCAAGTCCATGAAAAACCTTCTGCTGAATAGTCTGCTGTCTGTCTCCTTCATGCTGCTATCCTATCTGATTTCCGGCAGCAATGCGCGTGCAGATAATTGGGGATGCGAGGTCATCTTGTGCCTTTCCAATCCCGGCGGGCCAACCCAGTATGCCGAATGCCGGCCTCCAATTCAAAAACTCTGGCGCGCGCTTGCCAAAGGCCATTCGTTCCCAGCGTGCAGCGGCGTCGGATTTCGCAGCTCCCGGCCGGGCTACGAACCATACTATTGCAATGGGGGCTATCGCCTATCAGGCAGTTACGGTCCACGTGGTCGAGAGACGACCTGCGTTTCAAGCGAGCTCCAACGGATAGACCGGTCACTTTGCTCCTTCGGACATGACCATTCAGCTGGAGATTCCGACTCTGTCTTGTCTGCGCGGTGGCAGCGCCAGGAAGGTCGGCTTGAGTGCATGGGCTACCTTATCATGCGCCCCAATCTGCGATCACAACCCCACTACGTCGACGTCACCATCGACGGCGCCGGCAAGCAGCGCGTCTGGTATTGAGCGATGAGCGAAGCTTTCGTCGATATCGCGCAGAGCTGCGCGCCGGAAGTCCGGGTGGAAACACTAGCCGCCGTCGTGAGCCTTGAGAGCAGGTTCCTTCCCTTCAATATTCGTATCAGTAGAGGTATGCCGCTCCTTGCGCAGCCCGCCAGCAAGGCTGAAGCAATCGAGGTTGCAACCGCCTTGATAGCGGATCGCCAGGAGATCCAGATCGGACTTGGTGGTATCGGGGTTGCGGAGCTTCGCAAGCTGAACCTCTCTGTCTCTGATGCCTTTGACCCATGCGAGAATCTTAAGGCGACCGCTACGCTTCTCGACGGCTACTATCGCCTCGCTCTGCGTTTCGGAATGAGCGCCGCGCGGGCCGAAACGGTGATGCTCCAGTCCTACTATGGGCGATATGAACCTCCCGATGGAGACATGGTCCGGTATGACGAACAGGTACGCGATGAGGTGATGCGCCTCTCTCCAAAACTCACGTCACTCGCGATTGGCGGATCGCCTAGGTCAATGACCCGCGATGACACCACCAAAGAGCGCTCAGAAAACCAACTGACGAAGTCAGTCGCCAATCAAGTCACACAGACGGAAGAAACCGCATCATGGAACGTGTTCCGTTCCAGACGGCACTCTTCTGTCTTCGTTTTCCACAATGATCAATCGGAGCAGAGTGAATGATCTCCAGAACCAGCCTTCGACCCTATGCAGCCTCGGCGCTGATGGCAATCGCGATTGCTGCATGCCTTGTTGAACCGGCCTTTGCCCAGGCTGCCGGTATCGAAACCGTGTTGCAGAACATCGTTACCATGCTCACCGGCAATATTGCCCGCCTGCTGGCGATCATCGCCGTGATCGTCATCTGCATTGCCTGGATGTTCGGCTATATGGATCTCAGAAAAGCCGGATACTGGATTATCGGCATCGGTGGCATTTTCGGGGCCACCGAACTCGTCAACACCATCGTCGGCAGTTGAAGAGCATGGTGAGCGTTCCTGCACTCGAAGAAGACACGCTGTTCCTGGCTTGCACCCGACCGGCCATGGTCGCCGGTGTGACCATGGAAGCGATGGGCATCAACATCATGCTGACCACTGTCCTCTATATCACTGCCGGATCCATTGCTTATGCTCTTGTCGGTATCGTCTTCCATCTCGTGTTCCGGTCGCTGGTCAAGCAAGACCACAACATGTTCCGTATCCTGCTTGCCTGGATCGAAACCCGCGGACGCGCGCGCAATGCTGCTTATTGGGGCGGGGCGACACTCTCGCCGTTGAGGCTTGTCCGGTGCTACAACGAAAGGGATCTCAGCCTTGCGTGATCTCGCCAAATTACGGTCCCGGGAACTTGGGCCGGAGACCTTCATTCCCTATGTCCGCCACGTCGACGAGACCACCTTGGTGCTCGATTCCCGCGCGCTGATGACCGTGCTCGTGCTCGAAGGTGTTTCATTCGAGACTGCCGATAGTCTGGATATGAACGGTCTGCATCGCAACCTCAACACCCTCTATCGTAATATCGCCGACGAGCGGTTGGCGCTCTGGACGCATGTCATCCGTCGGCGTGACAACGACTATCCAGACGGACGCTTCACCAATCGTTTTTCCGAGGGCCTCAATGCCAGATACCGTGCGCGGATGGTGTGCGAGGACCTGTTCCGCAACGATCTCTATCTTACCCTGGTCTGGTCTCCGAGTCGTGATCCCGTCGACAAAGCCGCGCACCTTCTTTCTCGTTTGCGTAAGGCGCGGCGATCCGGGGTTGAGCTGGACGAAGCGGCGCTCAAACACCTGCACGACAAGGTGGTCGATGTGGTCGCCGGGCTGAGGCGATTCGCCCCGCGCGTCCTGTCTCTCCATGAGCGCGACGGGATCTTATTCTCCGAGCCGAGCGCGTTTCTCCACCAGCTTGTCGGTGGGCGTCGTGAGGCTTTGCCACTGACGGAGGGACGGATTTCGTCAGCGATCTATTCCGACCGGGTGATTTTCGGTCGTGAGACGGTGGAAATCCGTCATGAGGCGCAAACCCGCTATGCGGGCATGTTTGGCTTGAAGGAGTATCCGGCAACGACGCGTAGCGGCATGCTTGACGGCATCCTGACCGCGCCGTTCGAGCTTGTGTTGACACAGTCCTTTGCATTCACGTCGAAGGCCGACGCCCGCGCGATCATGGGCCGCAAGCAAAATCAAATGGTTAGCGCGGCCGACAAAGCAGCCTCACAGATCGAAGAGCTCGGTGCGGCGATGGATGATCTCGAATCCAACCGCTTTGTGATGGGCGAACATCACCTCGGACTTGCGGTATATGCTCCGTCTGTCAAGGAACTGACCGATCATATCGCAAAGGCACGCGCCCATCTCACCAGCGGCGGGGCCGTTGTCGCACGCGAGGATCTCGGGCTCGAGGCTGCCTGGTGGGCGCAACTGCCGGGCAATTTCCGATACCGCGCCCGCTCGGGTGCTATTACCTCGCGAAATTTCGCCGCTCTTTCCCCCTATCATTCCTACCCTGCCGGCCAGAAGGACGGCAATGAATGGGGGCCGGCGGTCGCCATGTTGAAAACAGCGTCCGGATCGCCGTTCTATTTCAATTTCCACCATAGCGATCTCGGCAACACCTTTGTCTGCGGTCCGTCTGGTGCGGGTAAGACGGTGCTCCTCAATTTCATGCTCTCACAGCTCGAGAAGCATGATCCGCATGTGGTGTTTTTCGACAAGGACCGGGGGGCTGACCTGTTCGTTCGTGCCGCAGGTGGCACCTACCTGCCGCTTCAAAACGGGGTGCCAACTGGCTGCGCGCCGCTGAAGGCGCTTGATCTGACGTCAGAGAACAGGCTTTTTCTTATCCGCTGGGTTGGCAAGCTGGTGGGAGCGGCGACACGGGAACTGACTGCCACTGAGCTGCGCGATATAGCCTCAGCCGTTGACGGTCTCGCGGACCTTCCTGTCGAACGCCGCTCGATCGGCGCGCTGCGTACGTTCCTCAACAATACCGATCCCGAAGGTATTGCGTCGCGGCTTCGACGCTGGGAACGGGGAGGGCCGCTTGGCTGGGTCTTCGACAATGATCTGGATGATATCGGGTTTTCCATGATCGAAGACGACTGTTCGAAACCGATTGATTGCTTGGCAAGGTTGCCCATCGCTTCGAAACCGGGATCCACGTTGTCGATGAGATCGCCACCATTGGTGACCGACATGATCTGCATGAGATAAGCCGCCATGATGTTCTGGAACGTCGGGAGGATGACCTTCCCTTTCAGTTCATCGCGAAATAAGGCCGACCAAGAGGCAGGCGCGAATGCAAGTTTGTCTTTGCGCCACAGAAGAGACAAATACTGAACTTCGTGGACCGCCCCGCAAGCGCCCGCGATGCTGCTGATCTCCGGACTGAGTTTTGCAATGTTCGGAACACTTTCCAGTGAAAATTTCTCGAGAAGGCCGTCCCTGCATCCGTCGAGCGACTGTGAAGCAGTCATGACGACGACATCGAAACCTGGCCGACCGCGTGTGGCCTTGATTTTAGCGTAGTCTTGCGACGCGGATCCCACCGCATCGTAAATGACCTTTGTATTGAACTCTTTTTCGAAGGGTTCGATGATCCGACTGCGGATGATATCCTCGTATGGTCCGCCATAGCTGTTGACGATCAGTTGCTCTGCAACTGCAGCGCTGGCCACGCTGGTTGCTGCTATAAATGTAATAAACAAAAATCCGCGTTTCATCGTTCGCCCTTTTGATTTTGCTGATTGTCCAGGATTTCCGCGAGATATTGCCGGTATTTTATTGGTAAGTTCCAATATTAATTTCCGACTATTGATCGGATTTGACGAACAATTAAATGGCGAAGGTTTTGGGAACAAAACAAGCGATTAAGATTGTCGCGAATGGTTTCGTCTTTTTGAGCATAGTCACCTTCAACCATCGACCGATCAATTTCTACGATCGGGGGCGGAAGGAGAGAAAAGACGGGGGAAGTCTTGCGAAGTTCGCAAAAAAGACCGAACCAGAAACGGTAGTGGTCATCGATACCATCGCTACGCGCTTCTATGGCGCACCACGCTGCTGCTGTCGCGGCATGGAGTCCATAGAGATCACGCATTACCTCAAGGGCGGTAGCAATAGGTATTCCGTCGTACACCTCAACAGGTGCGAACGGCAAAGGTGGCATTGCAGAAGATTTTTCTGACATGACGACTCTCCAATGAGAGTCCGGCCGAGCTAGTGAAAGAGTTGTGGCCGGACACTGCCTTGGCGACCCTCGCCGTCCGGATGCACACCACTTGTCATGTCCTCGCATGCTAGGACAATTTGTAACAAGAATGAAGCTAAATATCCATTCGGACAATACAAAGTGACCGGGCGCTAACGACTGACGCGACAATTCAGGTTTGGCAGCAAGTTTTTTTAAGGCGTGTGGGACCTTAATTGATCGTTACAAGGGACCTGTGATTATAGTCCCGAAGCACGGTCGATTTGGAGCAGATGATGGTAAGCATCCGGTAAGGGGCGCAGCTCGGGTTGCTTGAGAGTTAATGATTGAAGGCGTCCAATTCCACGGAAGCATAGCTCGAGTTTGACAACCGGTGTGGTCGCGACGCGGACGAGAACGTCGGCAAGCCACGCTTTTGGATCGATGTTGTTGAGCTTTGCCGTCAAGATCAATGTGGTAGTGAAGGCTGTACGATCTGCACCGCGATCTGACGCCGCGACGAGCCACGATTTTCTGCCGAGTGCAAAGCCTCGGAGTGCTCGCTCGCCCGCATTGTTCCTCAGGCAGATTCTGCCGTCTTCCAATGATGACGTGAAGCCATCTCATCGCTGGAGCGTATAATCGATCGCCTTTGCAACGGGAGAAGTGCGCGACAGGTTTTCCCGCTCTGTTTGAAGCCAGGCCTGCAGTTCGTCGACAGGGGGCGGACTGTCTGTGCTACGTCGATCCAGGCGTTGGTCAGCTGTAAACCGGTTGATCGTCACCTCGATACAGAACAGGACGCCGATCCGCTTGACGGCTCCCAGCGCCATCGGTGCGGTATTTTTTCCATGATTGGCGTTTGCGGCAATTTCGAAGAGCACGAAAAATTTGCGCTGCGAGTGCGCCCAGCTCTGTGCTTGCGTCAAAGGACCTGCGATCAACCTTGAACAGCGAATTGTAGCCGGCATATGGGTCAGCTTACAATATTCCGGAGACGTGATTCAGGGGGCGTCGTGGATGTTTCTGCGGTCTATCGCGCGAGTATAGTAAAGGCCGGTCGGCGGTGAGTGGCCTTCGAACGACCGATCCTCCCGCAGGTACTTACAGACGCGGCCCGTATTGGTCCTTTCCTTGGCTAGGATCGGCACGGTCGTACCGTCACCATGCAGGCGCTCAGCGGCAAGGACATGCGTTTCGATCAGAGAACGAAGTGGCTTGAACACCGTGGCACATGCTCGGACCTAGTCGGCCAGCGTTGATAAACTAACGGCGTCGCCTTCGCTATGGCGATTGAGCGGAGGGTGCTGAGCGAACTTCTCAAATAGGATCATTGCTAGCAAGTTCGGCCCGGCAAAAGCAAGGTGTGTCATATGGAAGGGAGCCGGTGGCTGGGCAATCTTCTGACATTCGCGGTAGGTAAACTTCTCTCGCTCCGTCTGGACAACTTTCCACTGGCGAGGGATGACCTCGAGGGTTTAGGTGATGTCCTCATCAAGCTTCGATAATTCGACCGAACCGCAGCAGGCTCAGTTCATCTTCCCCAGCGTCTGCCTCGAGTTCTTCGAGTTTTAACTCCATCTGCTCCAGGAGGCCTGCTTTCGGTTGGGCTGGCTGCCATAGAAGTCGCGGCGGACTTTTTTGATCTCCAGCTTCTACAGCACGATCAGCGGCTCAGAATGGGATACAAGTATCTCTGCAATGGCAGCCTTGGCCTTGACGGTCATCGGTTCTGCCTCAGCGGCGGCACGTCGGGAACGTCGGGCACATCGGTCGCATCGACCATAAAAAGATTGAATCATATTCGACCCTGTCATGCCAAGTTTGCTCATCCGGCAGATGTCGGACGCGAAGTCTTTTGCAGCATCCGCCATACGATACCTTCCAGCAGATAGCCGAATTGTGCAGGTGTAGTCGCCACCGTGCTGTCGACCGCTGATGGCCAGATGGACCTCCCGCGTTCCAGCTTCTTTGTGAACAGGCAAGCTCCCTGTCCATCATGCCAGATGACGATTATCAGGCGACCTTCAAGACAGCGGAATACGAGCAGGTGCCCACACATCGGGTCACGTTTCGATGCATCCTGCACCATCAAAGTAAGATCCGGAACGGCTTTGCGCGTTTCGGTGTAGCCCTTCGCCAGCCAGACCTTCACACCAGCAGGTGCGGGATCATCCGAGCACCATCACGCAATCGAGAATACGGCCAAGCCGTTCGGTATGGATGTCGTTATCCACCCAGACGCGACGGTTCCGTCCAAGTTCGATCGTCACATCGCTGCGCTTACAACGAGACTTGTATGTAGCAGGCGGTTACGGTTGAACCCTAGGTAATGCCGATGCGGCATCCGACACCAACGTGCTCGGTATCTGTGTTGGAGGCTCTCGATCCGGCAGGGTTCCTTGCGCCAACGGAAGAGCTGGCTCCAATGAACCCCGGCATTACGTGCAATCTCAGAGATGAGGACTCCCAGTTCAAGGCAAGCAGCAAAGAGTTGCCCCTTCTTCACGCGATCAACGCCGACTGAGTTGTACCGAGGTGATGGATTCAATCTGCACGGTAGTAGGACTACCTCTCGTGTTTGCACTAGGACTGGCAGTCCACACCTATCTCCGCAGGATGGCCTCAACCGTGTATTTACCTCTATACTCTCACTGCATTTTTGAACTCGGGTAAATGCGTGGTTATACTGCTGTTGTAGGAGGGATTTTTCGGAGAAATATTTAAGAATTTCCGTTCATACGTTGTCTGATCATCACCAAATCAACAATATCGGCGCTTGGACGGTAGCCCGATACCATTGTAGCCATCAGTTTGAGCACTTCAACAAGATCGTTGGCATCCATAGCGGATCTCAGTTTGTCGAGCATGGACTGTAGTTCCGACCATTGGAAGAACTCCTCATGCGCTGTCATGATGCGAGGGTGTGTCGTTGCGGTAGGATTGTCGCCAATCAACAGTTCTTCATAGAGTTTTTCGCCTGGTCTCTGGCCGGTCATGACGATCTCGATATTGCCATCGGGATTTGCCTCGTCCCTGATTGTCAGGCCGGAGAGTTCGACCATGCGACGGGCAAGATCGATAATTTTAACGGGCTCACCCATATCTAAAACGAAAACGTCTCCGCCAGTTGCCATCGCGCCGGCCTGAATGACAAGCTGGGACGCCTCGGGGATAGTCATGAAGTAACGGGTCATCTCCGGGTCGGTGAGCGTGATAGGTCCGCCATTGGCAATCTGCTGCCGGAAGAGTGGGACGACTGACCCGGAAGAACCCAATACATTACCAAATCGCACTATGGAAAAGGTGATATCACGGTTCTCTGCGGCCAGAGCCTGCAAAACCAGTTCCGCCATGCGCTTGGATGCGCCCATGATATTCGTAGGGCGAACCGCTTTGTCTGTGCTGACCAAAACGAACGATTCAACGCCTTTCTCAATCGCAACGCGTGCAGTCGCAAGTGTCCCGAGAACGTTGTTAGAAATGCCTTCTACCGGGTTTTGCTCGACAATAGGGACATGTTTATACGCTGCTGCGTGATAAATTGTATGTGGCCTAAAGCTTTCCATGACATCACCGAGACGCTTCCCATCGCGTACAGAACCAAGGAGAGCGACAATAGTGTATTCTCTTGATGGATCACCGCGAACAAGCTCGGCGTGGATGGAATAGAGTGTGAATTCGTTTTGCTCGAACAGGATTAGTCGTTCTGGACCAATCTGCAAGATTTGACGACAGAGTTCACTGCCGATCGAGCCGCCTGCGCCTGTGACCATTACGACCTTACCCTTGATGTTCCGGGTTAGCAGTTCATCAGACGGTTTTACCGGGGCACGGCCGAGGAGGTCGTCGATAGCTAGTTCCTGGAAGTCAGCCATGTTCACACGGCCCTGTGCAATCTCGCTGACATTGGGAACCAGTCTGACCGCGACGCCTACACCCCGTAAGCTCTCAATAATGGCCATGCGGCGTTCAGCGTTAATTCTAGGGGTAGCGAGAAGAACTGTTTTGACGTTCAAATGTGCGACGGCTTCCTTAAGCTCGTGAGGTGCATAAACACGCACACCGTTGATAAGTGAACCATGAAGATTTTTATCGTCATCAAGATAGCCGCGCACCATTAGCTGCCCGCCGTTCCGTAGAGCACTGGCAAGTTGCCGCCCGATGGTTCCTGCGCCGTAGATTAGGACATTACGCTGTGCATTTTTGGTGAGTTCACGACGATATGGTGCTCCTAGTATCTGTCGAGTGACCAATCGTGAAATGCAGATCGCCAACAGCAGCAAGAGAGGCTGCATGATGCCAACGGTTCTGGGTATACCCGGCACGCTAATGACCGAGAACACCAACATGAACACTAGGCCATAAAGCGCAATGGCGCGAATAATGGCAAGAAAGGCCGCCCAGCCAATGTAGCGAAAAATTGCCCTATACAAGCCGTTTACAATAAAGAGAGGTAGTGCAATGGCCAGAGAAACCGGTATCGTTAACAGTTGAACGTCCGATAAAAAATCCCAGGTGTCGAGGCGCAACGAGAAGGCTAGCCACAGCGTCAATACACAGAGCGTACTGTCAACAAAAACAGCAACTGTGCGTTTTGTCCAACGAGGCAGAGCCAATATCTCTGATGTAATGTATTCCCACTTCATCAACTATTGCCTGTCTGTCCTCTGATTTAATTTCTCATGTAGCGGACAATAGCCTGTCGGATCAATCTTTTGATGAACGATGGGATTTGTAAAATGCCCGAATAAGATAATTTCTGCTGGATGGTTTCTGTTTGGTGTCGGCTTGTTTGCGCTAACGGGTTAGGTGGAGCAGCCGATCCAGACAAATTGGAGACTTTTATATTGTTTTAGGGACGGCAGCCTTTTCTGGCCATGTAACAGTGCTGGAAATCAGTTGCCTAACTTCGGTGTAATTGTCCGACAAAATGAATGCGGTAGTTCACTTCGGTTATTCAAGCCATAGGGCTCCAATGCCTTATCAACCTCCTGACAGCCAACGCAAGAACTGAAACAGTTCTGATGAGCATTACGCTCACTGAGGTCAGCGAGAGCCGGACCATTGCTTGGAAGGCATACGGACCCATCACAGGTAAGGGAGCACTGATTTACCTTAGTGCTGCCTCGGTTGTTCCTGACAGCATGGTGCATAGTATTGTCGCTGAGTAGAGCGCAGACGCCACGGGAATTAATGGTAGAGCGTGGACAAATGTTCCGTTCATCCCCGTTAAGCCGGTTGGTGAGAGCTCGACCGTCCCCATGGCCACGTGGCAATATGTTCTGATTCGTGTGATTACTGCGGCAAACCCGATGGTTCGCCTGACGATCACAAAGGACAACAACTCAACAGCGCGAACGATACGGGCTGGGCTATAGCAACGTCCAGCAGTTGGGATACCTGACGATATTGTGATGTTCTCCGGCCCATCTCTGATGTCGCCCCAAAATGCGATCAGTCAAAATAAAATCTCACATCGCTTGTGCGTCAACACGTAGCTTGGCGGATGAGACATAAGAATGACGGCCCCACATTGGGCGTCAGTTGGTGACGCCGAGAATGTGCATAACGGCCAAGCCTTTGCAATCAGCCGTTTATCCGCTCGCGCGCTGGAGCCGATAGCTCAGGCAGATATCGGTTTGCCAATCGGCCCAAAAGTGTCGTTGCTGGCCATGGGCTGTTCTTGTCGAAGCCCTTCTTGCGCCACCGCTCGTTATAGCAGTGCAGAAAGCCAGCACTCTTCGGCAGACGGGTGCCTTTCATAAAGAGCGCGCGGGGGCATTCAGCGGGCAAGAGCGGATTGGCGAAGTCCGGTTCCATCAACGTGGGTACGACCACCGGGTAGTTTCTGGCGAGCATGGTTAGCAGCCGCGGTCCGCAATCACCCCATCGCAGCTTCTGCGTTTCGTAGCGCTCCGCAATCGCAAGGGCCAGATCGATGATATCGCCGGATTTCGGCTGGGGGAGATAGATCAGATTGTTGTTCAGCCGGTAATGACGCCCATCCATTTTGTGCTCCGTTACAACGAAGCCATCAACTGCCTTCGCTTGCAACTGCAAAGCAGGAAGCATGCAGATGACGTCAAGATCGGACCAAAGACCACCTTTCACGCAAAGGACGGCATAGCGGAACAGATCGGCGAAACCCGCGTAGCTGCCATTGTGGTAGCGAAAAATGCGGCTCTCCGGCAGGATTTCGCGCGCGTCGCACAGCTCCACACCAGCGGGAACTTCACGCATATCGCCATATGTCCAGAGCCGAACACGGTATCCGTTTTGAACGAAGCTGGAGCATGAAAGCCGTTCGAGGTTGCTCAGTTCTCCATGAACCCAAAGCATATGGACCGCGACCTCGGCATCGGGTGCAGCAGGCTTTTCTGGCAGGTCACTAAAGTTTGAGAGCGGTATGCTGTGCTTACTTGAAATTGCTTTTGAAAAGCTTTTTTTCAATTTAAAAAACACGAAAACTTTCCCTAGCGTCGCACCGATGGGATCGCACAACCACAACTATATTGCAATCACCCCTTAGGCAAATAGTGGGGTGCGTATCGTCTAATTCTAAGGTAAGGTTGCGCTAACAATGGAGGTTAAATCAATGACCGATCCTCGTGACAATCCGATTGTGCTGCAGTTGGTTCTGGACAGCCTAGCGTCAGAAACAATACCCGATTTGACGACTTATCCTTGCTCCCAAGAGCAGTTCCTTGCGATCCGGAATGAAATGCTAGTGTTGCTCGTACCAACGCAAAAAAATGATTCGTCAGAGCCGATTTTGAATGCGCCTTGGTAACCACCACTATTTTAATGGTGGGGACCAGACACGAAAAAAACCGCCCGTAGCGCGGCCTATGGGCGGGCCTCGTTTTTCCTTTTTTGGATAGGGACAGCCCTAAAAACAATGCACGCACGGTTTGGCAATATCAAACCGGGATTTGAAAGCACTTTGAAGCTCCCTTCAATAGGCGATCGGCAACCATTCGTGCAGCATTTACCCGTGGATGGACATATGTTTCCAGAAACACCACTGAGCTGCTCCAATTGCCTGCCGCCATCGTTGTCGGAATGTCCATCCCAAGTTCAAATGGTACGGTGACACAGGTTTGCCGAGCAGGGGTGTGCGGTGGCTCCTGAGAAGCCTCAGAACTTTCACAAAGCTTTTTTCGAGAAAATACGTCAAATGGCCCCGGGCGAGGTTGGCTGGACAATTTCATAATATCGCGAAAAAGATAGGTTGACTCTGGAAACAGCGGGGCGTCGACTGGGGATCTCGGATAGGTAAGTGCATTTCTCGCCTCTTATCTATCTCTGACATACAATGCGCAGAAAAAAGGCATTCCAGTTTCACGTTCAAAATCCCGAAAAATCGCGGCGAGCCAGAACGCTTAAAAAGCGCTAGCAAAAACAACCGAAGAATTTTTCTGTCCAGGAGCTATTTCATTTCCGTCCAGAAGGTGGCGCCGCGCCACAACCGTCCGCCGGACTGGAACACTTAGGCCCATTTAAGTGATTGGCGATGCAGCTGAGCGCTTAAAATATTGTGACCACGCGCGCAATTACAAAGGCAATTGAAATCTACGACCAGTCCGCTGATCGCTGTTGCCGCGCACGATGGGGTTGCATCCGGTGTAGGGTTTGACGCGGGCGAGCAAATTTAAGAGACACTCGTCACGCGCAATAATCAGTGGTTACTCTGTCGCACTATTCGGTGAGCGGATCGATAGTTGACAGTTACTTTGGTGCAAGCAGAAATGCGATAGCGAAGTCATGGGTTCATTCGTGAAGGAGTTTCTCTCCGCTCGTCAGGCTAATGCTATGCATGCTAACATCCGGTCTAGGCGGCTTTCCCAGTCGAACTGTCGGAGCTCCTTATCAGCGAGATCAACGGCCGCCGGCGGTTTTTTTAGGCAAGCGTCGATTGCGCGCAACCAATCATCGGTTGTCCCAGCTATGTATGCGGAGGAACACATAGTTACAAGCGAATCAATCGGTGTCGCAATCACCGGTTTCCCAGCGGCTACATATTCGTAAAATTTCATCGGAAAGACCCCTTTCATATAGCCCATAGTCAAATTTGGTAGGATGGCTATATCTATACTGCGGAGGTAATTCGGAAGCTCGTCGTAAGCCCGATATCCAAGGAAATGTACATTTGGCAGTGAATGAAGATATGCAAGTTCGGGGTTCGATTGTCGTTCTGGTTCGTCACCAATAAAAATCCAGTTGATATCTGGTCTGGCAAGGGCGCACGACTTTATTAGATCAAGATCCAACTTGTAATCCGATAAAACGCCTGTGTAGCAAAGTTTCGGTCCTTTAATATTTACCAGATCGTCCGGAATTGACCCTGGCAAACGGGCTTGCGCAAAATGGTCTATGTCAGCGACATTTCGCTCGTAGATACATCGCACGGCACCAAGTGCCTCACAATGTGCTTTGAGGTGCGGGCTTGTGGCAAAAACCACGTCAGCTGATTGGGCAAGAACGGTTTCGGCAGCCCGAAATGCTTCCGCATCTACACCTGGAATGACTGCGAGGTCATCGACGCAGTGATAGACGAGTGCCTTACGTTGCAGGTTCTCGTACGCCCCTTCTATATAAGGATGATAGGCCCATACAATCATATCACCCTTGCCATGCCGCTTAAGCCATCGGCGCAAAACTGAACCCATTAGCCACGCGTTGAAGCGTTTGATAAGGTTGGTGCGGTGGCCGAAGGGGATTGTTAGCGGGGCAAGTATCCAAAGCTCGGAATTGATGCGTTGGGGTGGCGTCCAGGCGCGCTTCAGTCGTTCCCATATGCGTGAAAAGTCACGCACGTTTCCTTGTGGCGGGCGTATGCCGGGCGATTCGATGTAAAGGACTCGATAACCACGCTTGGATAGCCTGTCGGCAATGTGTTGCTTATTGGTCCAATAGGGTGCAGCCCAGTCAGCCGTAGAAAACATCACTACAGTAAATGGCGCATACTTACTGCTCGTCAATCTGCTAGCTCCTCTGCAAGAATCTCCACTATGCGCTCGGCAGCTTTGCCGTCCCCGTAAGGGTTTGGCTGACCTTTGAGCAGATGCCTGCGGTCTGACTGTAGCCATTCCGCAACGGTCCGCGTCAGTCCATCATGGTCCAACGGAGCAAGGGCTGTGAAACCCGCCTTGATACCCTCCGGTCGTTCTGTCGTGCGCCGCAGTACAAGGCATGGAACATGGAAGGAGGGCGCCTCCTCCTGTAAACCACCGGAATCTGTCAGAACAAGTTCGGCTTTAGACAGGCAATGCATCATATCCTGATACGTTATAGGGTCAGACAACAAGACATTAGAGATTCCCCGGAGACGCGGAAGGATCTGCTGTCGAACGCTGGGGTTTAAGTGGACAGGAAAAAAGAACAATCTGTCGGGGAATTGTCGGGCTAAGGTTTCGAGCGCCTGCACGATAACGTCTAAATCGTGGCCGAGACTTTCGCGTCGGTGGCACGTAACGAGCACAAGGCGATCTCCAGACCTCGCAACAGCCTTTCTTACATTGTCCGAAACCATTGCTTCGCAAAAGCTTTTTTGCAGCACTTCAAGCGCATCCACAACCGTGTTGCCAGTAACATGGATGCATGCCTCAGACACGCCTTCTCGCTGGAGGTTGGCCGCGGCATCACTCGTGGGTGCAAAATGATAGGTCGCAAGGCGTGCCATCAGCGAGCGGTTCATTTCCTCTGGGAAAGGATTATAACTATCGCCGGTTCGCAGGCCGGCTTCGACATGTCCGACCGGGATACGCTGGTAGAAGGCGGCGAGCGAGGCGGCCACCACGGTTGTCGTATCGCCCTGCACCAGCACGATATCCGGACGCTGGCTTGCCAGCACTTGGTCGCAGGCTTGGACGGCAGCTGCGGTCAAGCCTGCTAGTGTCTGACTCGGCTGCATAATCGCGAGGTCTAGATCAACATCAATGTCGAAGCTTTGCAGAGCCTGTTGTAGCATCTCGCGATGCTGCCCTGTCGAAACCAGCGAACATCGGAACCTGTGTGACTGGCGGCGAAGTGCTTTGAGGACAGGTGCCATTTTGACGGCCTCCGGCCGTGTTCCGACAAAAATCATCACATGCGGCTTTTTTTTATCAACCATTGATTAGATCCTGCAAAGGTTGGCGCATACCTTTGTACCTAGCACCAAAGGTCATTCCTCGAGCGAGCAGACTGCTACTTCCAGACGCAAGCGTGAAGCCTTCTCTTGAAGGCTTCAAAACCAATCTCGCTTTTGCACTGATCCAGTCGAGAGCCTCGTTCTCGTTCATCCACAATAATTTGCGGCTCGAGGTTTCGGTCTTTATAAAATCGAGAAACTCACTATGGCAATCTAGTCGATGGGTTTCAGATCCCCATCCATAATCATAGCGAGGCGAGAAGGGGTGGTCGAGGTAACCGAACAGCATTTCGCTATTCAAAGCAATCAAGAAAGCCTCTTTTGTGATCGCCAGGCGGTCGCCTTTGGCTAGAACGCATTCGCCATGCATCATGCATTGCTGGCTGTGAGTGACGCACCCCGTTTCGTCTGCAGGTATGCGACCACCCCTTGCCAGCAGCATTTCCGGATCATTCGCGACAATCCCACCTATAAATCCCTTCAACCCAGCCCGTGTGAGGCCTTCCGGCACATAGGGAGGATTCTGGTGGAATGGCGATACCGCGTAGCGAACCTTGATGCCAGGAATCCGCTCTTCAAGCCATTTAATGGAACCTCGGGCTTCTGCTTCACATGCTTCTTTCGAACCGCCCCACCGGGGAGCATGAGAAACGGAGTGCGACAGAATTGCCCCGCCAGCCTTGAGTACCTCCGTGAGAAGGGCGATATGCTCACTGTGATCTTCCTGATCTGTTTTGATCGCCATCGAAAATGGCAAGCCCCGTTGCTTATATATCTCGAATAGGGGGCGTGCAGACGCTATATCTTCATCGCAATCCAGGCGCATCGTGATTGCGCCATCATAGCTCCACGGAATCTCGCTGATTACCGGAGTACAGGGAAGCTCATGCGGTCTCCAATCAGCAAGAAACGCCTCTATGACCGCCCATTCCGCGCTATCGACGGGGCCGGAAGGCCGGTTCCACCAAAGGACGGATGACTGCGCAGTTTCATGAAGTGTGACAAATGGCGAGACAGAACCAGTGCCGGTCTCTGCCCGTGCGAGAACATGTGCTGCCCCGGGTTCGACCTGCTGTGAGATTGACCAGATTCCGCCATTCGCCGTTATGCGGCCATAGCCGAGATTGTTCCATTCATCCGCATAATCGAAACGGAGAAAGGGGCGCTCCCTGATAGGAGATTGCGAAGCCAGTGGATGGTCTGACCACACAATTTTGGCGGTTGAGCGGGATGTTGCATAGAGTGGCGCCGGCGGGCATCTGGCGCCATCTTCCCACTCAGGACCCGGTGCCGAAACGGCTTCGAGACCGCAAAGCTCGATCGCCTCTTCCGGTAGTTCACCGAATATCAAAACCTTGGAAGGCCGGTTCATGACCGCGACGATACGCTCAACATCGGATGCATCTGGTCTGATAAAGACGAATATTCCTCCAGAGGGAGCTTCCGCATCAGATGTCCCGGCGGTCTGGACGAGACCTGTGGTAACAGATCGGGCAAGTGCCGTCGTGATGACGTCGGTGGCAAAACCGCTCTGTTTTCCTGAACAAACCTCGATCATTCTGCTTCCTGTTCCGAAACGAGATGTCTGAATTTCTGGCGGCTACCCACAAGCTTGAGGTCTGCCAGCGCTATAAACTCGATCACGACTTCATCACCCCACCACGAGTAGACGCGCTGGCGGATGCCTTCCGGGTCCATCCCGTCTTCCGGCACAAGGCGGAAAACGGGCTTGCCGCCGCGCATTTCTATCTGGAACTCGCGAATACCGCCAACCCTGTCGAGGACATCCTGAATGTAATGGGTCGGCATGGGCTTGCCTGCCAGCATGATAACATCATGGATACGGCCAACCATGCGCGGAATGACATAACCATCAGGGCGGTCAGCCAGAATAGCGTTATCGCCTGTCCGGTATCGCAAAAGAGGCATCAATCGATTGAAGAGCGGTGTGACCACCAGCTCTCCGCCCTTCGAATCCGGAGGTATCTCTCCGAGATCGGCGTCCTCATCACGCCGGATTTCCGGCCAGGCGAAAAACTCATAAAACTTCATGTCCGTCACTGCCGGATCGATCTGGTAGGCGACGACACCCGCTTCAGCCAGACCATAGCGATCAATGACACGACAGCGCAGAACCCGCTCGATCCGCTCCCGCTGGCCGGGTTGTAGCAATTCCCCCGAGGATTCGAAAATCTCGAATGCCTTATCCGATCCCCGTGTCGCTTCGACATGCGCCGCCAGTCGATCTGCGGTCGACGGGTGAGCATGCGCAAGGTGCGGACGGATGGATTTCATCTTGCGCCAGATGGACTCCAGCTCCTCACCAGAAAATGTGGCAAAGAAGATGTTATCGCGATTCATAGCAAAGCATTTCACATATTCGCGCATCCGAGCCCCCCACGGAAATGTCTCGGGAAAACTCGAGGCGAAATGCAGCTCGCTACGCCAATGAGTGTTGCCAATACGGCGGCGGCTTTCGTTGGTCATCGCAGATGACCAGTCAGCCGCTTCCTGATCGTAATAAATATGTGCTGATGGCCCTGTGGACCCGCCGGTCTTACAAACATGCATCCGCATTCCGGCATGGTCATCCCGAAACAGCCGTCTCCCTTGCTCCCGGATAATATCCTTCGTCAGATAAGGGATATCCTGAAGATAAGCCATATCGATGGCAAGCTTGTCGGGCTCGAATCCGGTTGCCTGAAAAAGATCGCGGTAATAGGGCACATGTGCGCCGGAAAACCGTACGAGATCGATTAGGCGCTCTTTCGCCCGCGAACGTCTCTCTGTATTCGGCCGATCAATTTCCTGCTCCAGCCAGAAGCGCTTGCTACGGATATCGCGCTTTTCGTGGCGTTCCGTCAGCGGATAGACCACCGCGGCAGCAAGGACGCCCCGGACCCCGTTGTACATCCGTCTTAGTGTCATTGTCTGTTCCTATACCTGTCGAACCACTGCTCTCCCAAAGGCCGAATCACGCTTTTTCCAGCAAGCGGCGATAAAGGTCGACTAAAGCGTCCGCAGCCTGATGCCAAGTAAAGCGGGTATTTACACGCTCCATCAATGCGCTGGAACGCGGAGCGCTCGACGCCGCTATTAGGGCCGATGCAATACCTTCCACATCGTCGCTTCGCACATAAAGGGCATCATCGCCGAAATATTCTCGTGTCGAGCCTTCTTCAGTAATCACCAGACTTGCTCCGGCGGCCGCTGCTTCCAGCGCGGCAAGTCCGGGTGTTTCGAGTGTCGAGGGCAGACAGAACGAACTACACGCAGCATAGGCGGAGCGCAGCAGCGGGCTGTCATGTTCCACCGGGCCAAGATAGCGGGCATGTTCGCCCATTTCAGCAAGGCAGGCATCGCCATACTCACGATTTCGGATATGGCCCATCAGCACCAAGGTCTGCCCCGCCTGCTTTGCCGCACGGATGAGGTTAAGTTGATTCTTGCGCGGCTCTATGTTTCCGACATTAAGGACAAATTCGCCATTCACCGAAAACGCCTTGCGGAACAGGGCAGGATCGATGGGTTGCCCGAACCATGGGTCGCAAGCGTTGCGCACGGTGTGAAACCGCTCTCTTGGCAGTCCGAGAATAGAGGAAATCCGGTCGCTCTCGATATCGCCATTCGTGACAACAGCATCTGCTAGTGCCATCTGAGCAGCGATCTCGCCAAGCGGATACAGGTGCCGCGTCTCTTCCGTCAGCCAGAGACTGGCAGAAATCACCAAAGGCACTGAACGGGTTTTCACGTAGTTGCAAAAATGGACGGAGCCGCCAACACATGAGAAAAAATGAAAGATATCGGCCTTGCCTACATAGTCACGCCAGGGATCGTGCCTGGTGACGTTGATACCGGCTTTCAGCAAATACTCCTCGTATTTCAATAGCTGTATCTCGCCGCCTCCCGGCGTCTCAAAGGCCCATGGATAGGTCGCAAAGGTAATACGCATTATTCGCTCTCAACCTTCCGCACTGCTTCAAGGATCAGTTGACCGTCTGCCAGATCGATCATCTGGCCCAGTCGTTCCCTGCGCAGGGCCGAATGCCTCACCATTGTGTCTTCATCGCCGAAATAATCGGCGATTTTTGTGGCCGCTGCGCCCTGGTCGTGCTGCGGTATCACCAGTGCTGCCGATCCCAAGACTTCCAGCACCGCTGGCAGCGATGTGACGAACATGGGCTTGTCGAAAGAGAGAGCATCTAGTGCCGGCACGCAGAATCCTTCATGACTGGAATGAGCCATGCAAAAACTTGTGTTCTGATAGATTGCCTTCAATTCCTCGTCGGAAATTCCATGGAGGAACCTTGCCCTGAAGCCCGGGCGGTTTTCGGAGCTTCTCGCTGCCTTCTCACGCAGCATCTCGACATAAGCACCATCCGACGGCCCCCCAACAATAATCAGTTCCACATCAGGCCGTATGGCTGCCAGATGGGAAAGTATATCCAGTATTTCACTCACACCTTTATGTGTAACCAAGCGCCCGACAAATAGCCCCTTAAGACTACTGCTGGTATCAGTTCGCTCTACCGCCTCGACACCCTGCCAGCGATCTGCTCCGATCAGCGGGGGACAGATGACGATCGAATTTCGAAATCGATCGGCATCGGCAGGTGTCATTGCATTCAATAGGGTCTCTGCCGTAAATTTCGAGTTTGCCAGCAGACTATCAAATGCGGCGAGGCGACCGCATTCATCAAGGCCAAGCCGGCAGTTCTTTACAGTGGCAGCATCCGCGGGATCGATCAGTTCCGGGGGCGTGACATTATGGAAATAAGCCAGCTTCCGATTCGGCAACGAAATTATGCTGTCCAGAGCCGGATCGTGGATCGAATGATTGAAGAAAATGATGTCGGACGGCGAAAGCGTTGCTTCAAAACCCCGGCGATTGCCAACGGGATGCGGAGCATTCACATTGGAATGCTCCGCCCATAGCTTCACATGGTACCCGTTTCTTTCTAGCAGCATGGCTGTTTGTTGGGAAAAGCTGCCCACCGCATCGTGATACACAATGTCCCTCGCGTGGATGTGAACAGTCGTCATTGTTTACCTTATCTTTGTAAAAACGCAGATTTCAATTCGCCGGCAAGGGTGATTGTAAGCTATCTCGCCACCGATTCATCCGAGAGAATATGGCCCTTTTCCAGCGTGATAATCCGCGTGCAGATCCGCTCAAGCATCTCCATGTTGTGGGAGGCAATCACAAGTATCTTCGAACGTGAAACCAGTTGTTGCATACGGGCTTCGGCCTTGTCGGAAAATGTTTTGTCAACGACGCTTAGCCACTCGTCGAGAAGCATGATCTCTGGTGAAAAAGCTGTCGATACGGAAAACAGGACGCGCATCAGCATGCCTGAAGAGAATGTGCGTAGTGGCAAGCCACGCATCTTGTCCTCAAGCTCGGTGAAAGCCCAGATTTCATCAACCAGCCGGGGTGTGGGCTTGATGCCATCGACACGCAACAGCAGCCGAATATTGTCTTCCGCTGAAATTTCCATATTGGCGCCAATGGCCAGCCCCAGCAAAGGTGTAATTTGCCCTGTGACATTTATATTGCCGCTGGAAATTGGAAATATGCCGGCAATAGTGCGCAGCAGCGTTGTCTTTCCCGATCCGTTAGGACCGTAGAGACCTATACGTTCACCGGATCCGATTTTAAGATCTAGGTCGTGCAACGCGCGAATGACGGGCGCCCTCTGCACTGAACCACCCACTGTAGCCAGCATAAGTCGCTTTAGCGACTTATCATTCAGGTCGTATACCGGGTAATCTAGTGTTACCTTGTCGAGAACTATAGAAGCCATGATCAGATCCAGAACGCTGCGTTCTTCAGTCGGGAGAGGGCGTACCAGGCCATCAATGCAAGGACGGCTAGCAGCGCCAACGCGATCCCGAAGCTATTCCATGGCATGACCCCGTCAAGCAGAGGGCCTCGCCAGATAGCCAGTAGATGGACAACCGGATTGTAGTCGAGCAGATAGTCCCTGCCAGCGACAACATGAGGTTTCCACATAATGGGAGATGCCAGAAACGCGAGATTCATAAGCGATTCCACAAGCGGTTGCACATCGCGATAACGTGTTGCAAGCACTCCTGTGACGATGGAAAGGCAAAGGGTAACGGCCACGAAAATCAGAAGCCCTGGTAGAGCTGCAAACAGCCCAAACCAGCTTGCACCGCCGAGAAAAATAAAAAGTAAAATCGGTACTATAATATTGTGTGCCAGAAACAGCAGGTGCCTGAAGAAGCACTGAAGATAGAACACGTAAGCAGGAATGCCTCGGTCCTTGATGAAGCCGCCAGCCCCCAGCAGAGTTGTCGTGGCATTGTTTGTGGTGCCGGACAGGAAGCTCCACATCACGAAGCTGATGGCGAAAAAGGGCAGAAAGTCCAGTACAGTAACATTCGAGATTGCACTGAAGACAAAGCCGATGCATGCAACGAAGATGGCAGTCTGGAGAGTTATCCAGAACGGCCCAATAATCGAGCGGGCGTAGCGATGACGCACATCGTACCAGGCGAGAAAAAACGAAAGTTTTACCTTGTTTCCAATGCCTGCTCTGGCCCGTATGGCCCGGAAACGTTCATCTTCCGCGGTCGCCACGATAACATTATCGGCAGAATTCTGGCTGACGCCGTCCACGATCATTCACTCCATGAATTTGACAATTGCCAGAGTGCTTCCGGGCAAACCCGGTTCATGAAGCGCTCTGTTTACTTGTTTGTACGTAATTGCGAACGGAAAATCGCTATGCACTTTTACTCAGACTACATCCCGGTATCAGATGTTTGCGTGCAAAAGAAGATTGAGTCCTTGTCGTTGAGCGCCGTTATGGCTCGGCTTTAATTACGTACTCGATACACGAAGCCAGTGCAGGGCGCCAATCGGGTGGCACAATACCTAGATCATTATGTATCTTTGTGCAATCGAAACGCGAATTTGCAGGCCGCCTTGCTGGTGTCGGATAATCCGCTGTGGTGATCGGCAGGACGCAAGCTGGCACCTTCAGACCAAGCCGGGCTGCTTGCGTAAAGATTTCGACTGCGAACCCATGCCATGTTGTGTGCCCGGAACCTGAAAAATGAAAAATTCCACCTGTCCCGGACTCTCCCGCTGCTGTCTTTGCAATGATCTGCAGACAGGCATTGGCAATATCTCCCGCATAAGTCGGGTTTCCATACTGATCAGCGACTACACGTATTTCTTCCCGCTCACGCCCCAACCTTAACATTGTCTTGACGAAATTGGTGCCATGTTCGTGGAAAACCCATGCGGTTCGCAAGATGGTTGCGCCGGGATGGGCCTGCATCACTCTGCTTTCACCTTCAGCCTTGGTCCGTCCATAGACACTCACAGGTCCGATGGGATCTGTCTCGACATATGGTGTGGATTTGTCGCCGGAGAAAACGTAATCCGTCGAAATATGAACGAACGGAATGTTCATCTGCCGGGCAGCTCGCGCAACTTCGGCAGGCGCCTCGGAATTTAGCATTGCAGCTTCGGTCGCTTCCCTTTCGGCCTTGTCTACCGCCGTGTAGGCGGCCGCATTGATAATTCCAGCCGCACCCGACCGGACGACACGTTCATAAATACCACCCACGTCGCTGAGGTTTAGTTGCTGGCGCCCCCATGCCTCAACGTTCCATCCAGTTGGAACGCCTTTGCGTGCTGAAACAAGAGCGGTGGCTACCTGACCTGATTTCCCAAGAACAAGTACCTTCATATGGATTTGTCCTGATAGATTGCCTCGGCCGTTCCCTTGTGTGGGCGCCACCACCATTCGTTCGACAAATACCAGTCAATTGTCGCTTCCAGTCCAGTATCGAAGTTATACTTTGCCGACCATCCAAGCTCTGTTTCGAGCTTCGACGCATCGATGGCATAGCGGTGATCGTGACCCAAGCGATCCGTTACATACGTGATAAGGCTTGCATATCCTCCAGCAGGTCCGGGAGGTCCTACTCGATCGAGGATTGAACAGATCGCCTCAACAACTTCCAGGTTCCGCCGCTCATTCCGACCACCAATATTGTATTTCTCGCCAAGGCGCCCTTGCGTGGCGACAAGCCAGAGTGCTGCAGCGTGATCGTCGACATGTAGCCAGTCGCGGACATTTTGCCCCTTGCCGTAGACAGGAAGATCGCCATGCTCAAGTGCAGTGGTAATTATACGGGGGATGAGCTTTTCCGGGAAGTGATATGGTCCATAATTATTGGAGCAATTGGAAATGACGACTGGCAGGCCATAGGTGTGATACCAGGCATTTGCTAGATGGTCTGATGCTGCCTTGGATGCCGAATAGGGCGAGTTGGGTGAATAAGGGGTAGTTTCAGAAAACAGCCCCTCGTCACCGAGAGTCCCGTAAACCTCATCTGTGGATACATGCAGGAAGCGAAATTCACATTTTTTTTCCACTGGTAGCTCTAACCAGTAAGCCCGAACGGTTTCCAGAAGGCGGAAAGTTCCTACGATATTGGTTTCAATGAAAGGTGCTGCGCCGCTGATCGATCTGTCTACATGTGATTCGGCAGCCAGATGCATGATAACATCCGGTGCCTTGTCGGCGAGAAGATGTTTGACGGCTTCCACATCGCCAATGTCAGCCTTGACGAAAGTGAACCGCTCGCACTCCTCCACATCGCGTAACGACCGGCGATCACCTGCGTAGGTCAGGAGATCAAGACAGATAACGCGGGCATCAGTATTTCCTATGAGAAAGCGGCAAACCGCCGATCCGATGAATCCCGCACCTCCGGTCACCAAAACTGTCTTTGACATTCACACTCCACGATGTTGCTCTCGGATTTGAGAATGCTATATCGGCATATCGATACGAATAAAAGCGCCAGACAAAACGATACTTGGAACTAAAGGTGAAAAATGAGCTTCAAGGTGACCCCGCAGTCCATACCCGATGTCCTTCTGATCGAACACAGGGAGTTCGCAGACGATCGCGGAGCGTTTTCCGAAACGTTCCGGGCTAACGCGTTTGCAGGAATCGGGCTGCCGGAATTTGTGCAGGACAACCAGTCACGCTCGGCAAAAGGCGTTGTTCGCGGCCTTCACTTCCAGAACAATCCCTATGCCATCGGCAAACTAGTTCGCTGCATCAGCGGTTCAATTTTCGATGTAGCTGTTGATTTGCGCAAGGCATCGCCCACCTATGGAAAGTGGACGGGCATCACACTCTCTGCTTCCGATAGTCTGATGTTTTATGTGCCGGAAGGCTTTGCCCACGGATTTATGGCTCTGGAGGACAACACTATCGTTGCCTACAAGCAGACAGGATATTGGAATCAGGAAACCGAGCGCTCCCTGCTCTGGAACGACCCGGCCTTAGCTATAGCTTGGCCGGACCAGGCACCCCGACTGTCACCAAAGGACGAAATCGCCCCTTTGCTGTTGCAGCTTGATCATAATTTTTAAGAATTGCTATTATACCGCGGTATCTATTACCGCGGTATAAGGTTTAGGAGATATTTGCCGTAGCCGCTGGATACCAGCGGATGGGCAAGCTGCTCCAGTTGTTCATCATCAATGAAGCCCATGCGCCATGCGATTTCCTCGATACAGGCAATCTTTTGGCCCTGGCGCTTTTCGATAGTATGAACAAACTGGCTGGATTCAAGAAGGCTATCATGGGTGCCTGTATCGAACCACGCGTTGCCGCGCCCCAGTTTTTCCACATTCAACTTGCCAGCCTGCAAGTAGACATCGTTCACTGTGGTGATTTCCAGCTCGCCACGCGATGATGGCTTGATATTTTTGGAAACCTCGATGACGTCGTTATCATAGAAATAAAGACCGGTCACAGCATAATTGCTGCGCGGTTTGGTCGGCTTTTCAACAATCGACACCGGGGTCGATCCGTCCTCACCAAACTCTACGATACCATAGCGTTCGGGGTCGCTGACGCTATAGGCAAATACCGTTGCGCCCGAACTGCGCTCTGCGGCATTGCGCACGCTCGTGCCCACGCCGGTTCCATAGAAGATGTTGTCGCCCAGCGCTAGGGCTGCACATGAGCCACCAATGAAGCGTTCACCAATAATGAAGGCTTCGGCCAGACCACGCGCCTCTGCCTGAATGGCATATTCAAAACGCATACCAAGTTGCTCGCCCGAGCCGAGAAGTTGCTGATAAAGCGGCAGGGCACTGGGTGTCGAGATGATGAGCACTTCGGTGATGTTTGCAATCATCAATGTGCTAAGAGGATAGTAAATCATCGGCTTGTCATACACAGGAAGCAGTTGCTTGCTGACCGGTATTGTTGCGGGATAAAGACGTGTCCCTTTTCCTCCAGCCAGAATGATGCCTTTATATTTGGGCTGCTGCATATTTTTTAAAGCACCTTGAACGTTCAGTTCCACTGTAAATGCCGACGATCTATAGGTCATGCCTAGGTGAACTGCAACACAAATGGAGGCACAAATTTTCCTTGCAACCTACGTCTTATGATGCAAGGCAGGCTTCCTGCGAACCCATTAGGCGATCGTCTAGATTGTCATAGCTTACGAGGTTGTTGAATATGGATGTACGTCTCTTTCAAAATTGCGTTCAGGACAAACACTTTGGCCTCGTTCAAAAAGGGTTTGAGCCGCTGGATTTCAGGCATAATCCCCACCCAGAACTTCGCGAGTTTCAGATTTTTGAAGCACTGTATCGGGATGGTGTTTACAAGAGTGCTGATGTTCTCGGAGCGGTATCAACGCGTTTTCAGGGTAAGAGCCTTCTTGACGGCAAGCAGGTTGCTGACTGGATAACGAGCAGTCCTGGCTATGATGTTTACGTCGTAAATCCATATCCCCAGTTCGCCTATACGCACAAGAATCTCTGGCAATTCTCCGAAAATACGCGCGATCCAAAATTTACTGAAAAGTCGCAGGCTGTACTTAATGCAGCAGGTCTCGATTATGACCTGTCATCTGTTGGCCACCACCATACCGACATACTGTCCTGTTGTAGCTATTGGTTCGGCACGCCCAGGTTCTGGGAACGCTATATGGAGGAGATGATCCTGCCTGTGTTGCGTTTGTCGGCCCAAGACTTGGGAGTGGAACTGCACGACTTTCTTTATAAAAATCAAGAGTACTACGGAGTGGCTGCAAAAGGATGCGGTTCACTTCCTTTCCTGCTTGAGCGCAGTGTTTCAATCTATCTTCAGAAGCAGCAAGACATTCGCGCACTGTTCTATCCATCGCCGCGAGAGCGGGTGTACGAGTGTTGTCTCTTTCCATTTGAACGAGATCTCGTCGCTACATTTGGCGACAGGGTTGATTATTGGCACAGCAACAACATTGAGAATGACGAGACTGAAGATTACTTCAGATTCTCATCTAAAATGTGCGGATCAGGTTGGCGCCTCTACTTCAAGTTTCACCCCATGAATTTCGAACATAAGGATCAGCGGTTGTCTATGCCTTGGGCACATGAGTCTAATAATGATCATGAAAACTTAAATCGGGACGCGCCATAACGGGTTTCGCTCTGAGTCTTCTCCGGGGCACATCCTAGATGATTGTGCGTTACCTTCTCCGTAGTGTCTTGGCGGGGAGGGATGCGCACCTGTAATTTGCGGGTGAGGCGTTCGGAGGGACGCTGGGCTGTGGAGATGATCACGACATGCAAAAACTGCCAAGCTCGCTCTAAATCAGCTCAATTTGATCAGTTCGGCGGTCACTTGACGCGCGGAAATGCAATGGTCTAATCCTCGCCTCGTTATCAGATTTCGAAGACAGAAAATGATCGTTTTGTGGTAGATGCGCTTTTGCAGCATGGATAAGGCTAACCGATGACTACTAACAATGATTGCAAATCTATTTGCGCCGCAATTTCATCTGAATTCGATAGCGAAAATTATATTTTTGCGCAACAGGCCAGGGCCTTGAAGATCACGGCGATCGAGCATTATGTACAAGTTGGCGAGCGCGAGGGAGCGTTTCCGAACGAAGTCTTCGATCCTAAATATTACGCGGCCAATAATCCCGATGTCGTTCGACGTGGATACAACCTCTTTTGGCATTACCTCACGTACGGTAAAGCAGAAGGGCGTATGGCATCGCTGCCTCATGTAGCAATGAAGTTTCCGGTTGGGCGGCTTGATCCTTCCAAAAAGGTATTGATTGTTCTGCTGCACGAAGCGTCTCGTACTGGCGCCCCGATCTTGGGCTGGAACATCGTACGGGGGTTAATGGATAACTACAACGTCATCGTTGGAGCGTTGCAGGGCGGCCCTATTTTGGATTCTTTAAAGCAAATAGCAACAGAAGTTATTGAATTTCCCGCCAGTTTGGGGCAGGATTCTCGCATGTGGATAGCTGTCGCTACACAGCTCAAATCGGCATATGATCCGGTTTATGCCATTGCAAACAGTTCTGCCACGCAGAGATTAGCCGTCGCACTTGAAGCTGTTCACATTCCAGTAGTAGCGCTGGTCCATGAATTTGGCTCGGATATGCATCCGATAGGAATACTGAATGCACTATATCAGTCGGCATCACGTATCGTATTCCCGGCCCCAATCGTGGAGCAGAATTCGAGAGAGGTTTATTCAGCGTTGCGGGGGAGGCAAACTTTAGTTGTTCCTCAGGGTCAATCTGCGATTCCAGCATTCTCGGACGTTGATGTTGGGCGCGCTATCTCGACTAGGCCTGTGAGCGGTCCGGACGGAGGGCAGTTCATTGTCCTCGGTGTTGGCACCGTCACATTCCGGAAAGGGCCGGATTTATTCGTCTCTGTTGCTGATTACTTAGTAAACTTTCTCGGTGTCAAAAACGTAAAGTTCATATGGATTGGGGTGAACATTCCGTCAGAAGCAAGGTACAAAACTGCAATCGAGCTTCAGATCAACAGATGTCAGCTTGAGGGGTACGTTGACTTTATTGGCGAAGTGGATGATCTCACCTCATATTATGAGGCGGCAAATATCCTTTTCATTAGTTCTCGGATCGATCCGTTGCCCAATGTTGGTATCGATGCGATGGTTAAGGGGCTTCCTATAATTTGCTTTGAGGGAGCAAGTGGATTCTCTGATCTTCTTTCAGGGCTACCAGGCGCAAGCTCTTTGATAGCACCCTACGCGAACGTCGCGAAAGCAGCTGGTATTATCGAAAAGGTTTCGGGCGATGTGGCTGTCCTGGAGGCGGTAGGTCGTGAGCTTTCCATCCGCGCAGCGGCGTTATTTGATATGTCTCAATATATCGAGAAACTGGACGCAATCGGGACTGATGCGGTTCGCGACATGCGCCAAGCCGAAGAAGATTTCGGTCTGATTTTTGAGGCCGATGTTCTTGAAAAAGGATTTTGTTTTGGCCGGGACGCCGAGGCGCTAGATGATGCTGGTGCTGTCGCAAAATATATGGCGGGAAGCCGTCGGAGCTGGCCGTTGGCTCGACCTTTTACAGGAACGTTCATCCGGAGGCCAATGGTCGGATTTAATCCGTTAATCTACGACATGCATAACGCGCCTGGAGGCGTGACACGTAGAGATCCTTTTGCAGACTTTCTTTCAAAAGGAAAGCCTGCGGGCCCGTGGCTTCATAAAGTCATCAGGCCTCAGGATGAATATGTCGGAAAGACAGCTAAGTTGGCTTTGCATGGTCACTTCCATTATCCTGATCTGCTAAACGAGTTAATTGATGCAATTGCGGTTAACGTGAACCGACCGGATCTCTTCCTGACTACCACCTCGGATGAAAAGATGGCCGAAATTAAATCGATCCTTGACAAGCGTGGTGTCAGAGGAGCGAGAGTTTGGTGTGTCGCCAACAAGGGGAGGGATATTCTTCCATTCCTTAAGGATATGCCCAGGCACATTGGATCCCAATATGATGTGGTAGGCCATATTCATGGCAAGAAAAGTGCTCATGTTGTGGGAGATGCCGGAGATCGCTGGCGCGATTTTGCATGGCAGCATCTTCTTGGGTGCCAGTTTCCGATGATTGACCGGATTGCAAGTGCGTTCGTCGAGCATCCGGAGATCGGTCTTGTTTTTCCGGAGGATCCCCATTTAAATGGTTGGGACTTCAACGAGACAATCGCTACCGATCTCGCGAAACGACTAGGGATTCGCACCCCGCTTCCTCTCCATTTCGATTTTCCGATCGGCACAATGTTTTGGGCTCGGCCCAAAGCAATGCAATCATTGTTCGACATGCCGTTGGCATTGGACGAGGTTCCAGACGAGCCTGTACCAATCGACGGTACAATATTGCACGCCATCGAGCGGATCGTTCCTTTTGCGGTGGACAAAGCGGGTTACTCTTACGCGACAACGCATGTAAAGGGGGTTTACCGGTGAGTCACCATCTAGTTATAGGCGGCAGCGGGTTCATCGGACGACATGTCGTGAAACATCTCCTTGCGGATGGGCACGATGTCACCGTTACGGGTAGGGGAGGCCATGATAGCCTGGAGAACGTGCTCGGAGCCAAGCGCGTGTTCTTCGACTTGCGTCTCGCTGCAGACACGGACTTCGATCGTTTAATCGATCAAGTGGATACTATACACTACTATGCTTGGACGACGATACCCCAAACGGCTAACAATGATCCGCTTGCGGACCTGCTGCATAATGTCGGGCCAGTTGTGAAGCTGCTCGAAGCAATGCGGCGACGCGGGGGAGGACGTGTAGTATTTACTTCATCGGGGGGGACAGTATATGGAAAATTACGAACTGTTCCTGTGCCAGAAACGCATATTCTAGCGCCACTGACTGCCTATGGTGTATCAAAGCTATCGGCTGAGACCTATTTCAATTTCTATAGTGAACTCCATGGAATCGATGCTCGAATTGTGCGGGTTGCGAACCCATACGGTGCGGGACAAAATGTCGTTAAGGGCCAAGGTGTCATTTCAACTCTTATATCACGCGCGCTGAGAGGTCAGATCATTGAGATCTGGGGAGATGGTGAGGTAATCCGTGATTTCATTTACATTTCCGACGTCGTAAACGGCCTAGCGCTGCTCGCTCAGGCTGATAAAATCTCGATGAAGATGCCATTTGTCTACAATCTGGGTGCAGGGCGGGGAGCCAGCATTAATGAAGTTATCGCCGCAATTGAAAAAGGTGTGCGGCGAAAACTTAATATCGCGCGGCGTGCAGCACGCCCATTTGACGTTCCGGTAAGCGTACTGGATATTAGCAAGATACGGAGCGAGTTTGACTGGCGGCCAAGAGTAACGCTCGATGATGGTATTCGATATATGGTAGAAGACCTCATCAGGAACCCGGAGTGCAAGTTTGCCACACCGTAAATTGAATAGCGAGATAAGCTGTCTATTTACCTGGTAAGGCGATAGAGACGGTTCATTCAATCTAAGGTCATGAATGTGTTGCATGGTTGGACATGATCCGTGATTGGCAAACGCTGGTTAACCACCACTGCATTTCTTCTACCAACTGTGCTGAACGGATTTTTGTTAACGGTGACCGGTCGCTTTAACTCTGAAGCTATTAAATGCTTCGAGTAAGACTAGATGATTGACGGAAGGTACAGAACATTGCGAATACTATTAACGACCTATCACCAAGCGTTTATTAATCCAGCGGGTGGCGAGGCGGAATTGCAGCAGCTGTCCGAGTTTTTAAACGACGTTGGCGCGCGTGCTGAAATCTACGGTCCGCAGTCCAAGCGACTGGGCTTTTATGATGCTGTGATACATTTTTCGACGCATGGAGGTGGGGAGGGGCTGCTCAGGGACATAAAAGCTGCTGGTAAACCGATAATTCTCGTACCCAATTTTAACTTTTTCGATCTGGACCATAAGTCTATCGATGTTGTGCAACGTCATCTAGATCTCGCAGACATCGTGGTATTGCGGACCCAAGTCGAGTATGAGCTTTGCCAGAGAAATTTTGTGGTGCCCGGGGGGAAAATTACAATCGTGCCTCCAGGTATTGCAAGTGGTTTTGGTAGGCCTGCTGAGGATGGCCTGTTTCAGGCTGCATATGGAATGAATGAGTTTATCCTTTGGGTTGGCCAACTGGCCGAGCACAAGAGACAGTTAGAAACGATTGTGGCCCTTAAGAATGTTTCTGTTCCTTTAGTCTTTATCGGTGGCTATGCCGATCGAACATACTATGAAACGTGCCGTGCAATGGCCGGGGACAACGTTCGGTTCTTACCTTACATGCTACCAGCGTCCGAAATTTTGCGATCAGCAATGCAAAGCTGTTCTCTTTATCTGGAGCTCGGCGATGATGCCCCTGGTTTCTCTGTTTTAGAGGCTGCGCTGGCGGGAAGCCCGCTTCTTCTGCGAGACCATCCATGGTCGAGAGAATTGTTGGGCGATATTCCGACTTATCTACCGTCTAACCCATTCGATTGTTTGCTCGAAACTGTACTGGAAAAAACCAGCGGCGTTTCGGCTCAGATTAGAGATGCTGACAAATGGAAACGCTACATTCAGCCTAATCCGACGATAGAGATGCTTGATCTAATTTCTGATTTTCTCAAGCGTTGAAGGGTCACACGTTTACTACGTCGTTTCGTAGTTATGGTGGGGCGTGTTTCTGAAAGACACACAAGTGTAAGCAAAAAAAGACGGCGGGGTCGTTTGAATTCATTCAAACGACCCGGGTTTGGGTATTGGTTTGACATAGAGCGACACCTCTATCGAACCCGGCGATGTCTTTTGAGACAGCACATTTCAATCATATGCATGTTTCAACGGTGGCAAGACGCTTAGATAAGGAGATGCGCTTTAATGGATAATGAAAACCTACCCGGCGTTAAAGCTAAGCCGTGGCGGAACGTTTCAAAATATGGCTTTGCGCTCCCCGATCTTTTAGCGGGTATATGGGTATCGTGCGGAGCTGGATTTCAGCAGTTGTTTGACCTTAACTCAGACGACGACTGCATTAATCTGGTGTTTTGGTGGGTGAGCATAGGGCGAAATGAGTTCCCAGGTGTGAGGGATGTATTAGACGCTGATCTAGTCCATCAACTCCATTTTGCGCATATTGGACCCGACTATGCGTTTAAGAAACCCACCCCTTTGATGTCGTTGATATATCAAAATAGGGCAGATGTACGCGCGGCCTTTGACATCTGCGATGCTGACAATTTTGTTGGTTTTTGGTGCTGGTGGCTGAATGCGGGATTGGGAGAGTATTTTATCGGTGCGAAACAGGTCACACTAGACCAAATCAAGCTCATCCTTGATCTGGAACCCGAGCGTTACGATGGCTTCGATCGGCAAATTGATAGCATTAGGTTCGGAGCGCTGCAATCCATAAGGCTTTTACCGTTCCCAACCACCGACACCATTTCTACTCTTTTCAATGATATTCATTTCGATCATCTTCGGAACTTAACTGTCGGCATGGAAGATCGCCCCAGTCCCTTGATGATGCTGATTTATCGCAACCGAACTGATCTACAGGAGGCTTTTCCATCGGTTGGGAAGGGCGAAAATAGGAAGTTTTGGGAATGGTGGTTCGCATCTGATCTATCCGAATTTCTTGCCAATAACAAAACATTTCGCATTGATGAAGCTTTCGCTTTGTTGGCGAACTTAGGCGAGAAAGTGGGATGCTTTGACGGAGCATTAGCGTATCAAGCTTTCTTGAAGCTTTCTGTTAAAGGCGCTTCGCAGAAGGATGAATTTGCCAGACTTCTCGACGATATTCATTTCAGTTTGGTTGAGACGAGTCGTGAGAACGGCGAATTGACACCTCTTATGCGACTGATTTACCGAAATCGGGTAGATTTACAGGAGCTTTTTCCGGTAGGGCTTCCAACCTTAGTTGAGGATATCTATCACTGGTGGGATGAAACAGGTCACTCGGCATACGGCGTTATGGAGTTCCCGTATTCGCCGAGTGAAGTACTTCCTGTCGGTAGCGCAAATGTTCAAACTGTGGAGGGCGGCGTATCCATCTCCTTAGTTGGATATCCGCGCGGTGAATTCGGGCTTGGAGAAGATATTCGCCTTCTACGCGCATCACTGCAGACTGTGGGAATCCAGCCTGATGTTATAAGGGTGCCGTGGAAAATAACGGCCCGCGAAGGCATAAGTGAACCTATCATCGAAGCGGATGAAGCTGAATTCGGATCTGACGTGATGATTTACGTCATGCCTGCCTTCGACACCTTGACACTGCTAAACAAGGTCGGCCCACGTGCTTTTTCTGCGCGGAGAAAAATTGGTTACTGGCAGTGGGAATTGAGCAAATTTCCTGAAACCGCCTTGATGGCGTTCGATTTGATTGACGAAATCTGGTGTCACTCAAAGCATTCCGCCAAAGCATTTCGTGCCGCGACGGACAAACCTGTCATAGAGGTTCCCCTTCCCGTAAAGCCTCCTGTCATTGAGCGCGTCGCGCGCAGCGCCTTCAATTTGAAGGAACAAAGCTTCGTTGTTTTCACAAGTTTCGATGGAGCTTCATCGATCTCCCGCAAGAACCCAATGGCTGCGATTCTCGCCTTTCAGAAGGCCTTTCCTCGAGGCGAGTACCCGCAAATGCAACTTGTGGTGAAGGCAATGAATGCACTTGATGATGGGTTGTGGCGTGATTGCGTTCGGAAATCCTATCTTGATGATCGAATTCAAATTAAAAATGAGGTGCTCGACAGGGGCGCCTACTATCAACTTCTTGCTTGCTGTGATGTGGTCTTGTCGATGCACCGTGCTGAAGGATTCGGTCGTCTGATGGCAGAGGCAATGGCCATTGGGGTGCCGGTTATTGCCACTGGATACTCAGGCAATCTTGACTTCATGACGCAGGATAATAGTTGGTTAATATCGGGACAAAACTGTAAACTCGTGCCGGGAGATTATCCGTTTTACAAGGGGCAAGAATGGATGGAGCCGGACATTGATGAAGCCGCTGGTGCGCTCCGTGATTGCTATATAGATCGCGCAAAACGTGAACGGTTCGTCACCAATGCTAAGGAAACTCTTGAGCGCTATTCATTGCAGAGTTGTGGGGAAGAGTATTTAAAACTGTTGCATCACAGGCTTTGACTAATTGGTTTTTGTTACCCGTCGTCCAGATCAACTATCTGGTATTGAAGCAATTGTTGGGGGGGGCTTGAAGCTCAGTTGCACTGGATTACGTATCGAGGTATAGCATGCGCATATTGGGAGTGGATCTCTCCGCTGGGGCGAGAAATGCGCAATTTCCAAACTTGCTTTATGTTGGTGGGGGGTAGATTGACACCAATCGTTTCGGCGCTTTCTGGTCGTTCATCCGTTAGCATATGGTTGCGCTGGTCCTAGGAGTGGTAATTCGGCGGTGTTAGAATGCGGGTGCGTCCGAAAGACGAGATAGAGAAAATGCTCCGCGAGGATTAGCCGTTGGCTGGCATCGTCGCCGATGTGGGGTTAAATTTGTAATAGGATACAAACTAGACCATCAGTCGGTTTGAAGGGTCTCTGTGGGGCTTCCGATTTCGACAGCGATTTGCCGTGCAACCTGGATTTGGACCCGACGATATCAGACGGTCTGCCAGATTACTGAATTTGGGCCCAGCCGATGCGTGTACTTCATTTTTTTAAGACCTACTATCCTGACTCGTTCGGTGGTGTGGAAAGAACAATTCATGCCATTAGCAAGGGTTCTCTCGCACATGGTATTCAACCGGAAGTCTTATCTCTCAGTTCTGATCCATCCTCTAATACATTAGAGTTCGATTATCATATGGCTTATAAGGCGAAGCTTGATTTCGAGTTTGCCTCCACCGGATTTTCACGCCATGTTATTTCGAAATTCTTTGAGCTGAGCGCGAAAGCAGACCTCATCCACTACCATTTTCCATGGCCCTTCATGGATTTAGTGCACCTAATTGCCCGCCCACAGAAGCCAACAATCGTTACCTACCATTCCGATATTGTGAAGCAAAAGACCCTGTCATACCTCTATAGGCCTCTTATGCATCGATTCTTTTCGAGCATAGATCGCATTGTTGTGACTTCACCAAACTACTTGGCAAGTAGCGAGGTGTTAAAAAAATATCGTCATAATACAGAAATTATACCTATTGGTCTCAACGCGTCGGATTATCCTCGGGCATCCGAGGAGTTGAAAGAGAAGTGGAGGTTACGTTTTCCCAGGCCGTTTTTTCTCTTTGTGGGTGTTTTAAGGTACTACAAAGGTCTGCATACTTTAATTGAGGCATCAAAGCATGTTGACGCCGATATTCTTGTAGTTGGGGAAGGTCCCATGGAAGCAGAGTTAAAAACCCGGGTAATCAAATCGGGGCTGACTAACTTGCACTTCCTCGGTGGAGTCAACGACATTGACAAAGCCGCACTACTAGACTTGTGCACAGCTTTTGTTTTTCCCTCACATCTGAGGTCGGAAGCGTACGGGTTGTCCCTAGTGGAGGCAGCCATGTTTGGTAAGCCGATGATTAGTTGTGAGATTGGCACGGGTACTAGTTTCGTCAATGTGCATAACGTAACCGGCCTTGTGACCAATCCAAATGATTCATCCGATTTTGCAACGGCAATGAACGTAATGCTACACGATAAAGAGCTGGTGAAGAGGTTTGGTGCGAACGCTTATTCGCGCTTCCGTTCCGAGCTGAGTGCTGACCTGATGGTGGAGCGATATTGTCACTTGTATCGAGAGTTGAAACGCTTCAGGTCTGCCGGTAAGCGAGGAATATAGGTTGCATGCTTCCCAGCACTGTCTAAGGCACCAAAGGTTTGTATTTTGAGGTGGCGTTTGACATCTGATGTCATGTCGGTGGTGTAGGGACATTGTTATTAAAAATATGGATAAACGACAATCTTGTCCCAAGTCGGTGGATGCCGTTGCGGCTACATTGCTTGTATTTGTTATGCGCGGTCCCAATCACATTTGCAAGAATACGACCGCCAGGCAACCGAAGCCGTTTTTTGCCCATCTCGCGTGGGATTAATCGCTCCCGTTCAGCTTTGTTCCCGAACTCTGCTGTCTTAAGCTAGTTAATAGGTAGGTTGAAGTTGTTTCCTAAAATGGTTAGCGCGGAGTTGTATTCATTTCTTCATACAGAAAATTATCACAGCGGACATTGGTCAGTTTACCTTCTCAACTATTACATCATGAGGCATAAATTATGAGGCGAACCGACGTGGCTCGAGTGTCAAATCCGCCCAAAATAGGGATGGTGCATAAAATTCTCCTACGTCGACGCTTCATCGACCCAATTCTCTTGTCGGTTTTGGTCGCCTGCTTTCCCATCAAACTCGGTATCGACATGGTCTTGCTGGCTTTTTTTATTGGCTCCGGCATCTATTTAATTGCTGTAGGTCACGGGTCGCGTCGTCTAATAGATCGGGATTACGCCACTGCAAGTCTCTGTTATGCAAGCGTGGCGCTGTTAATTGGAGTTTATCACGGAAATATTGCCGAGAACATCAGGTGGATCGGGCTGCCTCTGTATTTTGCAGTAGGTGTTCCGCTGTTTACGGGCTTTGTTTTGATAAAAGACCCCCTTCGGCAAATCGCTCTTGGTGCCAGAGTTGGGTTGCTGTTGACGTTCTGCTTGGCCATCTACGAGAGCCTAGCAGGCATATCGCGCATAGGTCTCGGTGGAAACGCCGCCAATGCTGCATTCGTTACGTGTGTGATTGCGGTGCTTGCGCGATTTACGGCAAAGAACTCTCCCATCTACTTACCGAATACTCGCGCATGGTTCTACGTGGCTATCGTCCCAGTTATAATGACAGGGACGCGAAGTGTCTTGCCCGTTTTCGCGATTGCTGCGCTGGTTGACGTCATCAATCTTCGTGGCGAACTTCTTTCAGAGATGCGTAAGCTTACGCGCCGTCGCCTAATCGTCTTAGGATTGACGTGTTTAACTGTGATCATCGCAACAACATATAAAACCAGTGATCTTCTCATAACCCGTTTCGAAAATACCATTGAGGAGATGGACAATCTAATTGCCGCTCCGGATGGGCATATAACCGGGCTAGATATGCGAGTTGCACTTTGGAAGGGCGCATTGGAAATTTTCTACGAGCATCCAATCTTAGGTGTAGGTGCTAGCGAAAGCATGCAACAGATCAAACAAGGTATTCCTGCGTCTCAGAGGGAAATCTATGAAGAGTTTGTCCATGTGCACTTTTTTGTACTTGATGAATTGCGCGATAGGGGGGGGATTGGTTTTATCTTCCTTATTGGCTTTTTCGCAATTGTCTTCAAGAAAGCAATCAAGGGATCGAACAAAGACGTCCAAGCCAACATGATCATTTTTTTATGTGTCTTGGTTCTTTACGGCTCGCTTCACGGCATGCTGCTGGGGGACAGAAATGTGGCGGCAATTACAATAGTGTTTGTGGGGGTTCTGGCAACACAACGTAGAGCCGTATGCGGAAGACGCGTTGCAAAGATTTAACCCAATCTAGCGTATCTTATCCTATGAGCAGCTTCAGCGATACGGATGCCGTAGGTCCTAAACCGCTTCCACCAAGGAAACTTCGACCGTTTGTAGATGGCACGTGTAGCAATTGTGGTAGTACCTCTAATCGGCACGGCGACATTTGAGCGCGTAGTGTAAACTTGCGCCCCAGAATCCCACCCGCGCTCCAGTGCGATATCTATTGGGTATTCCATTACTTTAAGTGTTTTGGCCAATTTCTCAGCACCGCGACGAGTGACAACATAGCAAGCGGCAGAACCAAGTGGGCCATGAGAAGCTCGGCCTACGTCATCGCCTGCTTTTGATGTTGCTACTCGTCTGAATCCAACAACACGGTGACTAAAAAACTTTATGACGTCAGCATTAGGGACAGCTTCTACTGCACTTTGCGCTCGTGCAATCAGATCTCTCGTAACGTCAAGATCATCCTCGATAATGACAGCAACTTGTTTACCAGAAAGATGGACTTCCGAAAGTGCTTTGAGATGGCTGCGATAACAACCATATTCACCAGGCAATATGGAGCGTCCATTGTTTCGCTCGAATGAACGCGTGTTGCAATCAACACGATCGTTCATGGCGATCGTCGTGCCGTCCACGCCTGATACACGAACAGCCGGTAGGCCAAGGCTTTCCAACTGTCCCTTTAGTCTCTCCCAACGGTCGACTGATCGATCAAGATTGATCGCGAAAATACAGATGTCCATCAGATGATTTTCTCCAGTGTTCTCGGGCCATGCTTAATGTGCGGTATAGTGAACCAGGCAGATATCATTGTTCCTTGCCGACGAGCAATGACCTGAGCCCCATCTTCCTCCAATTTACGGGAGAGTCGCGGTTTTTTGCTCTTTGACAAAACTTTGGACCGCTGGAAGATGGAGTTTTCCGGGTCAGAACACGATGGCTGGCTGGTTGCGCCACCGGAAGTGAGTAGGGCAAATGGGAACTTATATCCGACTGCCGAATAAGGACGTTTCACGTTGTCGTATCGACCCCAAGTCTCCAACTTTTCGTGTGAATCCGCACAAGTCAGAATCCATTGGGCTTTCAGGCATTCGGACCACAGGTCGAGATCGCGAGATATAATTCCCTACGTTTGTCCACTCTGGCCGTCTTGGGATTGCCTGCCTTCCAATGTCCGGACCACTTCCTCGCCGAGGTGCATGAAGTGGGCAGGGGTGGATTGCAGAAGCGCGAGTGTGTGTGTGGACTACGGTCAGGATGCAAACTGGTGCGGTTGATCTTGAAAACCTTATCAAAATTGTCACCGTTGCATTTGAAACTGGAATCTGACTATGAGGCGATCTACTTTCTAACAATCGAAAGCCGGGAAAGTCATGAGGTGGATATACCAAGAATTAATGCACTCGGCATGGTGGCAAAATTGAATACCGAAGAAATCTTCCACGATAAAGGCAAGCTTGATCGGGCAAACGGTCAAACTGGTAGAAATGCAACCCCAACCAGTCGGAGAAAAATGCGAATTCTGCATTTGCTCTTTTCGTCCGGAATGAACGGCTCTGAACGTTATTGCGTCGACCTTGCCAACGAGCAGGCCGATTTGGGTCATACGGTTCACGTCGCGGGAAAAGCAGGATCCGCACTGGAAAGGTACCTCTCCCCAAAAGTCAAATTCCATTCATTTTCAATACCGTTTCTTCGTGGCATTCAAACCAGGAGATTGATCACACGTCTCTCTCTCGACATTTGCCATGGACACCTCAGTCGCGGCTGCAAGGTTCTTGGTTCGATACGGGGGATAGCACGGATTGCCACCCTGCACGTCGGCTACAAAAGGCGCCAGCATGCCGCTCTCGACGGTCTGATTTGTATCAACAATGCGCAGTTAAATCGTAGTGCTTCGTTCAAGGGCAAACGTCGTCTCATTTATAATTGGGTACCAGCTCTGGAAGAGATTGCGCCTTGGGATTTAAGGGCAGAACTAAATCTTTCTCCAACGGCAAAAATTATTGGCGCTGTAGGTCGTTTGCATCCCAGTAAGGGATTTGATCTGCTGATAAACGCTTTCCGAAGTGCTTCTCTCGACGACACTACTCTGATGATCATCGGTGAGGGCAAGGAGAGGGAAACCCTCACGAAGCTGGCAAATGGCGATGGGCGTATTCATCTTTTGGGCCACCGGAAGAATGTTGCTGGCTTTTTGCGGAACCTCGATCTTTTTGTCTCATCATCACGTGAAGAGCCCTTTGGTCTTGCAATACTCGAAGCTATGGAAGCGGGCGTCCCGGTCATCTCGACTGCGACGGAAGGGCCAGGCGAATTTCTTCATTCTCATCCTGTCTCGCTTATCGAGAGCCAATCAGTCGACGTACTCGCTGCGGAGCTTGTTAAAGTTTTGCACGAAATTCCAGGAGGAGGTAGACGCAGGGTCAACTACGATATGACTGAGTTTTCACGGTCGACCGGTGTTGAGAAAGTCTTGGACTTCTATCACGAGGTCCGAGCTGTACGAGAGCCTTAATATAATCGCGTGATGTCGGCGAATGGAAGCTCTTTGTTAGCAGCGTGTTCTGGCCTGAGAGCCCATGTACATTCAATTCGTTTGGATCAGAGGGAAAATTTCAGTCGCGTTTACGCCAAAAAGCAACCGACGTTACAGGCGTTAAATCGGATCGGCGGGTTACCTTGCTGCAAGTTTACAATTAGTAGCGCTGCTGAACCAATTCGTAAACTCCAGCTCTCTCGGAACCGGATTTTACAACCTTAAATGGCTATTTATGAAGTTGAGTTTACGGTCTTGTGAGTTTGCGCATGCTCTCCTTGACCGTAAGTGGGGGTGCCCAGCCTAGTGACTGTGTCGTCATTGACGCGTCGATCTCAAGGTTTTCCGTCAACCGTGCAATCATGTCCTTGCGACCGACAAGTGCTCCAAGTCCTCGTAAGATAAACTGGGGGAATGGTATACTTTTAGGCGTGCGGCCAAGCTCACTAGTCAATCTGGTTAAAAGTTCATGGGTTGAAAGATCTTCGCCATCGCTTACCAGAAATACTGAATTTGATGCATTCGGGTGATCCAGAACCGTTATTAGAAAATCACAAAGATTATCGACGGAGATGAAGGATCGTTTGTTGTCTACGTTGGAAAAAATCGATGGACCGCCCTTACGTGCCCATTTGATCAAGGTTTGAAAATTACCTTTAACACCGGGGCCGTAGACGAGTGGGGGGCGAACGATTGTAATCCCCATTCCCGTTTTCGCGCCTAGTTCAATGAGTGCTTCCTCGGCTTCTGCTTTTGATACGCCATATGGATCAAGTGGGCTTCGCGGGTCAGTTGCGCGAAATGGTTTTCCGGCCGGTGTGCACTCACCATTCACCTTGATGGAGCTCACGAATACAAAACGTTGAACGCCGGCTTCTGCGGCCTGTTTAGCCAAATTAATCGTCGATAAAACGTTTGCTTCACGAAATCGCTTGATTGTATCGACGTCGGTCTCTCTCATCACGTGAACGCGGGCGGCTAAATGTACGATAGTCTCGACATCCTCGAGATAAGGATGCCAGCTCATGTCGGAACTGTAAGAGGGGATCGTTACCAAGTTAGGCGCACTTCCTCTCGTAAGTCCCCTAAACGGCATGTTACGTCGCGCCATCTCGGTAACTAGGTGGGAACCCACAAATCCAGACGCTCCAGTGACCAATGTCGTCTTCAACAAAAATACTCCATCAATCAATTCAAGTGTGCTGACCACCTTTCTCAAAGAAAGGCAAAATTCTAAGTGGCGACGACTTGGCGTCAAAAACTGAAGTTCTAGTGCTTAACGCCTCTGGCTCCGATAACGCTCACGGCGGTCATAATCAAAATGCGCATGTCGAGAAGGAAGCTATGTCGTGCCAGGTAGTGGGCATCCAAGGCGACTTTTTCTGGAATCGCCAATTCATCTCGACCGTTGATTTGTGCCCAGCCCGTCAGCCCTGGCGGAAGTGAATGGACATTGCACAAGGTCCGCGCTTCAATCAGGTCGTATTGATTATAAAGAGCGGGCCGCGGCCCCACGAAACTCATCTCGCCATTCAGTATGCACCAGAGCTGGGGTAGTTCGTCGAGACTGGTCTTGCGCAAGAAGCTGCCAATTGGCGTTAAATGCTTCGCTGGGTCATTTAAGAGATGTGTTGCGACGACTGGGGTATCCACAGCCATCGTTCGAAACTTTGGCATATCGAACAATTGATTGCCTCTACCAACGCGTTTCGACCAGTAAAGAGCCGGACCCTTCGAGGTAAGCCTCACGGCAATGCCGACCATGATCATGGGCACGGCGAGAATTATCGCTGCTAGTATCACGAGAACTAGATCGGTTATGCGTTTCGCCGTCATTTTCAGAGCTCTGAGTTATAATATTGTTATCTCATAGAGTGGAGATAGGCGATGTATTTCGAAACGGCCAGCCTAGCAACCTCGATATCTTAATGGCCGGAAGAGTACCCAAAAACCGTTACAGTCTCCAATCGGTTGTTTCCTTGGCGAATATGGATTTCACGTCCAGCAATGCGCCATTTTCCTTTGCAAGGTTGCGCAATGCGTCTGTGCCCATTTCCTTGAATTGGCTGTGGCCAACAGCGACGATAACAGCACTGTAATCGTCAGTTTCTGGTAATGCTGTCAGGCATTTCAGGCCGTACTCACGGTCGGCGTCCTCAACATTTATGCAAGGGTCGTAAATATCGACCTCAAGATTATATTCTTTGAGGGAGTGAATGATGTCGACAACTTTGGTGTTGCGTAGATCCGGGCAATCTTCCTTGAATGTCAGCCCGAGCACGAGTACCCGCGCATTGTTAAGCGGTAAATCACGTTGCAAAATAAGCTTTACCGTCTTTTCTGCAACAAATGCGCCTATGCTGTCATTGATGCGGCGCCCGGCTAGGATGACAGCTGGATGATAACCGATCTGTTGAGCCTTGTGTGTGAGGTAGTAGGGGTCAACACCAATGCAGTGGCCGCCAACGAGACCGGGTCTGAACGGTAAGAAGTTCCATTTCGTACCGGCGGCTTCAAGCACGTCCATCGTGTCAATTTCCAGCCTCTGAAAGATCAGGCTCAATTCATTCATCAAAGCGATGTTGACGTCTCGCTGGGTGTTTTCAATCACTTTGGCGGCTTCGGCAACACGAATGGAACTGGCCTTGTGGGTGCCAGCCAGAATGATCTGTTTATACAGGCTATCAACAAGGTCAGCGGTTTCGGGCGTGCTGCCACTCGTGACCTTTACGATGTTCTCCAAACGGTGGACCTTATCCCCTGGATTGATACGTTCCGGGCTGTAACCGCAGAAAAAATCTCGGTTGTAGACCAAGCCAGACTCCGCTTCCAGGATAGGTACACAGACTTCTTCCGTCGCGCCCGGATAGACCGTGGATTCGAAAATGACGACATCGTTTTTTTTCAGCACTCGTCCCACTGTTTCGCTTGCCTTAACAAGCGGTGTCATGTCCGGGCGATTTGCCTCATCTACGGGTGTCGGAACTGTTACGATAAAGATGGAGGCGGTTAATAACTGCGCCGGATCCGCCGTGAACGATATTTTGGTGCTGGCTTTCAACTCATCTGGCGTCAGTTCTTGAGTACGGTCGTGTCCCGACGAAAGTTCCGTTATTCGCGTTGGGTTGATATCGAAGCCGATTGTTTCTCTAACGCGACCTAATGCTGCTGCGAGAGGAAGTCCGACATAGCCAAGGCCAATAACGGCTACAGTTCGATTTTCCAACGTCATTATCTCACCTTTCAGAATGATATGAGCAGCTTCTTCGTAACGCTTGAAGGTACGTGCGATTAGCAAAGTGCACGTGGTTTTTCTATGGTGGATTGTCGTTTTAAACTGCACTATCTGAATGTTGATCGTCTTTAAGCGTAAAACGAATTGACGATTTATCGATTGTGTTGGAAACGCTTGGTGTTCCGTTGCCGAGGCGACGAGTCACACATTACTGAACTAAACTGCGAGTTGGAGCGTCTGTCGTGAAAATACTGCTTACTGGTGCGGCGGGATTTATCGGGATGCACACGAGCATTCGTTTGCTTGAGCGTGGCGATACGGTCATTGGCGTGGACAACTTGAACGACTACTACGACGTCGCTTTAAAAGAAGCGCGTTTGGCACGGTTGAAAGATTATCCGAATTTCATCTTTTCCAAGCTGAGTGTCGAAGACAAGGATGGTGTTGCCCGCATCTTCAAACAACACCGTCCGCAGCGCGTCATTCATCTGGCCGCACAGGCCGGTGTTCGGTATTCTTTAGAAAATCCGCACGCTTATATCGATTCCAACATTCAGGGTTTCCTGAATATTCTTGAGGGTTGTCGGCATAACGGTGTTGAAAGTCTGGCCTATGCAAGTTCGTCCTCGGTGTATGGTGGAAACACCGCTTTGCCGTTCAGCGAACATCACAATATCGACCACCCGATAAGTCTTTACGCTGCCACAAAAAAGGCAAATGAACTCATGGCTCACACATACAGCCATCTGTTCAATCTACCGACGACAGGTTTGCGCTTTTTCACGGTCTATGGTCCGTGGGGACGCCCGGATATGGCGCTGTTTCTGTTCATTAAAGCAATATTGGACGGTAAGCCGATCAATGTCTTCAACCACGGGCAAATGGTCCGTGATTTCACCTATATCGATGACATTGTCGAAGGTGTTGTGCGGATAAATGATCGACCTGCCGAGGCCGACCCTAATTTTGATCCGGCCAATCCTGATCCCTCGACCAGCAACGTGCCGTATCGTGTATTCAATATAGGCAACAATCAGCCAACCCATCTCATGGACTACATCGGCGCGCTAGAGGATGCCCTAGGCATGAAGGCTGAGAAAACCTATCTGCCGATGCAGATGGGTGATGTGCCGGCAACCGCGGCTGATACCGATGAACTCGAACGTTGGGTCGGTTTTAATCCAGACACTCCGGTCAAGGTTGGGGTCGCGCGGTTTGTCGAGTGGTATAAGTCTTACTACTCCACGAAGTCGTGATACCTTTTTCTCGTCTTCCTCAAGTCTCCTGGCATGACCCGTTTTTGGATCGTCAAAAAATCACGACACCTCTATTCGTGTGGCTGAATTTGTGCGCAATGTTCGAAACCTGATGAACTGCAGGCTATGTCAAGGAAGAGTTTAGATGGCAGCCCGAAACAAGGTTTTGCGTAGAGGGGAAAATGAGAGTGATCACGGCGCCGGACAGCTGAACAGTGCAAAACTCACCGACCGCCATCTCGAGGTGCTGGAAGCAGCAGGTGCGCTGTTTGCCGAGCGTGGGTTTGCAGCAACCTCCATCCGCGACATAGGTGAAAAAGTCGGGCTGCTCGGTGGTTCGCTTTACCACTACATCAAGTCCAAGGAAGCCCTGTTTGTCAAAGTCCATGATATGGCCCTGCAAATGGGTGAGGACCGTATCCGCGCTGCGATCGAAGGCGTTGAAGACCCCTGGAAGCGGCTGGAAGTCGCATGCATCACCATGCTGGATATTCAGCTAGACCCGAATTCATTGACCTTGCCGCTAATGAATGATTTTCAGTCAGTGCCACCTCCCGTCCGTGAAAAACTGATCCTGAAGCGTGACGCCTTTGAGGCGCTGTTTACAGATCTTGTCAACGCGCTGCCGCTTGATCCAGCACTGGATCGAAGCGTTTATCGCCTTTTGTTGTTGACGCTGCTGAATAAGGTGGCTGGCTGGTATCGGGCAGGTAGGCTGTCACCTGAGGATATCGCGAGACAAATTGTAGCGATATTCCATCATCCGGCGAAGTAAGCATCAACTAACTCGATTGTTTTGGGAATTCGGCGGTGCTATCGACCTCAGACATAATGCATAAGCGATACTGTGACAGATCCATTGCAATTTTAGTGATATGTGACGCAGTTCATTAACCTTCAAATTGTTCTGTTTTAGAACAGGCGCCCGAATTTACCTGTCATTTCCATATTCCACCTAGCTTGCCTTCAAACAGGGCGGTTGGGAAAAGAATAGTGAACGCACAACGTAAACTCACAACCAATATAATTGATCCTCGGGCAGATTTGACGACAGGCTTGTCGGTTGCGCATGCTCGCATCGAAAAGACCTTTCTGGATGGCGGCGCGGTGCTGGTTTCCGTCATGGAAATTTTGAGTGATCTGATTGCAATTCTCGACCGCATGGCCGGTACGATGGATGGTGGCACTGCCGATGCTGCGATTGCCGGCATGCGCAAGACGATTGAAGACCTTGCCCGTCTGCCCGATACTGAGCAGCAACGGCAGGTGGCGTTTGAAGCCATGGCTGAATTCTGCAAGTCGACGGACAATCATCTCGATGATATCAGAGAGACAATCCGCTATCTCAAGACATTTGCCATCACCGTGAAGATTACCGGCGCGGGTATTGCCGAATTTTCTGGCTTCGCTGACGAAATTCGTGAGCGCATTCAGTTCGGTGCTGATGAAGTTGGCAGGTTTGGTACCTATCTTGAAACCATGCGCCAGCAGCTTGGCAAGGCGCGCAATTTCTCGGCAACGATCCTGAAGGATTTTCAGGCAACGATCCCGGAAATCATTGACGGTTTGAAGCGCAATTCAGCGCTGGTGGGAGAACAGCACCGCGAAATGAAGCAGATGGCCGCGCAGGTTAAATCCATTGCGCAGGGCGTTCAGAGCAAGATTGCCTCCGCACTGTCATCTTTGCAGATCGGCGACATCACACGCCAGCGCATCGAGCATGTTCAGTCGACTATGCAGATGCTGGATGAATACCTGAATTCGGATGAGGGCAGGGAGCTCTCTCAGGATGAAGTCGATACGTTGAAAGAAGCGGTGGCGGTTCTCGTGAATGCACAGCTGGAGGAAACCACGACAGATCTGCAGCGGGACTGCCGCAAGATTTTCGCAGGTATTTCCAGCTTCGCCGATGACGCTGCGCGTATTCTGTCCCTGCGCGATAACCTCGTCGAGAACACACGCCAGGCCGGTGGCGGTGCCTTGCAGCTTATGGAGCGTGATATCTCCAAGGCTTGTCAGTTGGCAGAACGTGTGCAGGGTAGCAGTACGGATGCCGATGCTGTTGTGAGCACGGTTACACAAACTGCTGACGACCTACTCCGAGGCATGGGGGTACTGCGTTCAATCAAGACAGAAATTCACTACATGGCTTTGAACTCCAACCTTCGTTGCTCCAAACTGGGTGATGAAGGACGTTCCGTTAATGTGGTGAGCGCGGAATTGCGGGTCTTCGCGGAGAAGCTGGAAAGTCCTGCAGATGCGATCGTGTCCGACCTGCAGCAGATCGAAACGGCCATCGGCAAACTTGGTCTCAATGAAACCAATGCCTCCAATGACCTCAGCCAGCCTCTGCGCGAGGCACTTGCTGCCGTCACCGGTGCCAAAACTGAAATGGAAGCTGGCATGGAGGACCTGGCGCGGGAAGGTCAGGCCGTGTTCAGCCGTATCAGCTCGGCTGTTGTGAAACTCGATTTTGAAAACGAACTTGGCAACGTTCTGGATGAGTGCTGCGGACTGTCCGCCAGCGTTTTGAACGGTGGTTCGACTGACGTCGCGTCAATCGGCGAAAGAATCCAGCCCTTCTCGAACCGGATTTACAAGCTTTACACCATGGCGCAGGAGCGTGACATTCACGCCCAGTATTTCCCGGTTGATCTCGGCCCCGCCAAAGCAACGGTTAGCTCGTCATCCGTAAACGACGATGACGACCTGTTCGCTGACGCTTTGTTCTAAACCGGTCGGTGCTGCCTGAACTTGTTCAGGCGGCGCGCATCATGTCCGACTTGCGTTTGGCTGTTGAGGCCGGAAGCAGACGCAGAATTTCATCTGCAAAACATCCGGCGTTGTGAATGGCCTTGTCCAGGTTGCTCACCTGCGCCGGGTTCATCATGTGCAGATAACCGTTAAATTCGAACATGTCGCGGAATGCAGAGCGCTCGATGATTGGCGTATCCAGAACATGCACATTACGCGAGGCCAATAGTTGACGTGCAGCCTGCAAGGCGCGTGTGGTAACCAGTGAATTGACGCGGGTCAGCACAACGGAATGCGGAATGCTGATATTGGCCTTCTCATAGAGATAACGCAGCAGTTCCAGCACTTGGGCACCACCTTGCGCGTCCATCGTGCTTCCCTGCACGGGGATCATGACGTGATCTGAGAGACCGATTGCTGTGGCCAGCAAAGGTGATTGTGCGCCTGGCAGGTCGATGATGACGTGATCAAAGGCCTTGCGGCTGTCCAGCACATGCTGCTGCAAGTTGGATGCGGTGACGTAAGTAATGACTGTAAAGCTGACCCGGTAATCGGCGGCATCGCGCCACCGTGAGATCCAGCGCTGTGGATCGGTATCAATCACACATACGCGCAGGCCCCGACGGGCAAGTTCAGTCGCTAGCAACAGGACTGCGGTTGTTTTGCCCGCGCCGCCCTTGGTGTTTGCAAACGTGATGACTGACATGGCCGCAGATCCGAAATTTTGACAGAGACGTTCATGCCTCACAGGACGCACCGGGTCGCATGGTGGTGCGTCCATCATTCGCCAACATGGTTAATGAACAGTAAAATAGCCGCCGGAAATCTGATTATCGCCGGCGATCTTCGGCCAATATTTCCGCAGCAATGCGGTCGAGTGGCAGGATCTTATCGACACCGCCATGGGCAATGGCTTCCTTCGGCATGCCGAAGACGACAGAACTTGCTTCATCCTGAGATACGGTGAAAGCACCAGCCTGATGCATTTCCAGCATGCCTCGTGCGCCGTCGTCACCCATGCCGGTCATGATGACACCCATGGCATTGGCGCCGGCGGCGCGCGCTGCCGAACGGAAAAGCACGTCAACAGACGGGCGGTGGCGTGATACCAGCGGGCCGGTGCGCACGGACACATGATAACGCGCGCCCTGACGTTCCAGCAACATGTGTTTGTCCCCGGGTGCAATCAGCACATGACCACGCAACACGGGGTCACCGTCGGCCGCTTCCTTGATTTCCATCTCGCACAGGCTGTTGAGACGTTTGGCAAAAGCGGCGGTGAATTTTTCCGGCATATGCTGGACAATGACGATGCCTGGGGTATTGGCAGGAAGTTTCTCCAGCATTTCCCTAAGTGCTTCTGTGCCACCGGTCGAGGCACCCACGCAGACGACCATTTCCGTGGTGCGGGCCATCGCCTTGCCCGAGGGAGGAGGAAGAACTGCATCAGCCGTCAGCTTGGCAGTTGGCCCACTGAGTTCCGACTGGCGTGCGGACGTAACCTTACGACGTCCTAGCCTTGCCTGGGCAGCACTCTTCACGACTTCGCATATCCTCATGGCAGACTCTGCAAGATGGTCCGCTGCGCCAATTTTGGGCTTGAGGATAATATCGACGGCGCCGGCTTCGAGAGCCTGCAGCAGGGTTTCCGAGCCGGATTCCGTCAATGAGGAACACATCACCACAGGGATCGGATGTTGTGACATCAATTTGCGGAGAAAGGTGATCCCGTCCATACGCGGCATCTCCACATCTAGTGTAATGACGTCGGGGATCTCTTCTTGTATTCGCTTGGCGGCGATAAAGGGATCGGCCGCTGCGCCGATCACTTCGATCTGCGGATCGGATTGCAGGACCGCTGTGAGCGTCTGGCGGACACTCGCAGAATCGTCAACGATGAGGACGCGGATCTTCTTGGACATAACGCTGGTTAGTTCTTCTTGAACACGGTGTTGGCAACTTGTCGTATCGGAAGGTCGATCCCCGTGACGGTTTCAGAATGACCGATAAACAAATATCCACCTGAGACAAGGTTTTCACAAAGTCGCGACAACACGTGGACTTGCGTTTTCTTGTCGAAGTAGATGAGGACGTTCCGGCAGAAAATCATCTGAACGGGTTCGCCGATCTGATACTTCGCGTCCATCAGATTAAGGCGTGCGAACCCTACCTTCGACCTTAATGCGGGAGAGATACGAACGTCGGTCCTGTGGTTGTCCACCGGCTGCATCACATATTTTTTTGCCAGTGAGGCGGGTACAGGCTCTACAAGATCACGCGTGTAAACCCCACTGTGCGCTTTTTTCAGGACATCCGTTGAAAGGTCCGTTGCCAGGATACTGTAGTCCTGGATCACGTTCCTTTCGACAGCTTCCGCCAATATCATGGCCATTGTGTAGGGTTCCGCACCTGTTGAACATGCCGAACTCCAGGTGCGAATGCGACGATGACCGTCTCTCGCGAGTGTCGGCAGGACGACTTGTTCCATGTACTCAAAATGGTTCGGTTCACGGAAAAAGTCTGTCTTGTTGGTTGTAACGACATCGATCAGGTGAATGGACTCTGCATCCATGCCACCTTCTCGAAACACGTAGTTACAGTAGGCGCTGAATGTCCCACAGCCTGTCGCCCGCAATCTCTTGCGAAGGCGACCTTCCAGCATTGATCGTTTTGTATCGGGCATCTTGATGCCGCAATAATCATAGATGTAAGCCGCGAGTTGACGAAAGTCCCGTTGGCTCAGGCTGTCATCAAAGGTGTTTCTTGCAGTCGCATTCAAGACAAAAGCTCCTTTATGCGGCTTGGTCAGGGCGGCTGGATGGGCGCGAAAGCACTCCGGCAGCATCGGAGAACAGCCGTGCGAGATCGATGATCACCACGAAGTCAGTTTCCCGTCGTACCACTCCGGCTATGTAGTCCGAACTCCAGTTTACCCCGATGTCAGGAGCTGTTTCGATCTGGTCACCCCTGAACGGTGTGACCTCAAACACCTTGTCGGCCACCAAGCCGAGCGCAAGTACGCGCTCGGTCATTGGAATATCGAGAACTAACATCCTGGTGTGGGGTGTCTTGACCGTCCCGCTCATGCCTAAGCGAAGTCTGAGGTCAATGACCGGAACGCCTTGTCCACGCACATCGCGCAAGCCAAGAAGATAATCCGGTCCGTGTGGGATCTTGAATGCATCCTCATGATCGAGGATTTCACGAACCACCTCAACAGGTACCGCAAAGACTTCGTCGCCCAGGCTGAATGTAACAAACTGACCTTCGGAGGATACATTGGTCATAGATCAGGCACTTTCTCTAAAATCTGCATCGCCTGCGTCCGGTCCGCCCATGGACATGTCGAGAGCGAAGCCTTTTGCCCGAGCTTGCTGAGATGCGACCGAGTTCGCTGTTGCGGATCTCGATGCTGGAGCCTTGGCGACAGGTCGTGCAGCAATTACAGGCTTTGCGGCAGGTTTGCGAACCGCAGCGGCTTGCGGAACTACCGTACGGTCAACGCGGAAGAAAGCGATGCTGCTCTGCAGTTCTTCAGCCTGTGCGGCAAGCTCTTCAGATGTTGCAGACATTTCTTCGGAGGCACCGGAGTTTTGCTGCGTGACTTTGTCCAGCTGCTGAATGGCTTCGTTGATCTGGCTGGCTCCGATATCCTGCTCACGGCATGCGGCCGAAATTTCGGATACCAATTCTGCAGTCTTACGGATGTCGGGCACGAGGCGGTTGAGCATTTCGCCCGCTTCCGTCGCGACCTGAACGGTCTCGCCGGAGAGTGAACTGATTTCCGATGCAGCTGCCTGGCTGCGTTCGGCGAGCTTGCGGACTTCGGAAGCGACGACCGCAAAACCCTTGCCATGTTCACCCGCACGGGCTGCTTCCACAGCGGCGTTGAGAGCGAGAAGGTCTGTTTGACGTGCGATCTCCTGAACAATCGAGATTTTTTCAGCGATGGTACGCATTGCACTTACCGCACGACCCACAGCCTCGCCGCTTGCTTCGGCATCCTTAGATGACTGGCGGGCAATCTTTTCGGTCTGAGCGGCGTTGTCGGCGTTCTGCTTGATGTTGGCTGCCATCTCTTCCATCGAAGCAGAGGCTTCTTCGGCGGATGATGCCTGTTCGGTTGCACCCTGAGAAAGCTGCTCAGAACTTGCAGACAGTTCCTGGCTACCGGAAGAGACATTGTCTGAGGCAGACAGTGCGTCTGCCACAACGCCGCGAAGGCGCTCAACCATACGTTCCAGTGCCAATCCGAGCGTGTCCTTGTCGGACAGCGGTGTTGGCGTCACAGTCAGATCACCGTCGGCAATCTGGTCGGCGATAGAAGCCGTGTTGCGCAAGTTGCTCGTCATCACATTGATGCGGTTAACGAGATCCTTGATTTCATCATTCGTCTTAATGTCGACATCCTGATTGAGATCGCCAAGAGCAACGGCTTCAGCGACAACCATGATTTTCTTCAAACCGCGGTTGATGCCAAGAGCAATCCACAAAGCTGCACCAATCGCGAGCACAAGTGCAATGACCGTCAGTCCTATGATGTAGTCGCGAGTGGCCGTGTACTGCTCATTCGTGTCCTGGTCTGCCTGGACCATTGAGGCCTTGTTCGCCTCGACACGGGCTGTGATCAAAGCCTCGATTTCATCCACGATAAGCCGTCCCTGGCCAGTGGCAAGACGGACTGCCTCTGTCGCGTTGTTGACGCGTGCAAATTCCCGGATCTGATCGTCAATCGCGAAGAGGCGAACACTCGCAGCACGCACTTCTCTCCAACCACGCTTGCCGTCTTCGGTTGTGGATGCCTGTTCGAGTTCATTGACCTGTTCATCAAAGCGCTGACGGTTTGTGGTGCTGGCTTCGATGTATTTTGCAACGTCCGCACTATTGGTCGCCGTCGCCATGTTCATCTGAGAGCGGGTGATCCGAAGCTGAATGTTGCTTAGGTTCTGGGCGCTTTCGAGACGATGCGCCGGACCTGCGATGATGTCAGTCACGGCCTGATTAAGATTTGCCAGGCTATAAATGCCGTAGCCCGCAGTGATGGCGAGCAGTGTAATAACAAGACCGAAGGCCATTGCCAATTTCAGTTTGATAGTCAGACGCATGTATGTCCCCGATGACGGTAATGTGCGAAGTTGGCTCTTCATACTTCACGGAAGAAAAGCTTTGAGAATGCAGTGGGGAGAGACATCCACCTGTCTGCAGGTCCGTGCGACCCTTTGGGCCACCGCATACACGCGGTGGTGTGATGCCGGATTAACCGGCATCAGATTGTCGTGTTTCAGGCGCTTTCCCTGAAGTCAGCGTCGTGTGCGTCCGGTCCACCCATCGACATGTCGAGCGCGAAACCCTTTGCGCGGGCCTGTTGAGCCTTGACCGTACCACTCGAAGCTGGCTTGAACGAAGAGGGCGCGGCAGGCTGGCGTACAGATTTTTGTGGCTTTCCGACGGGCTTGCGCACTGGCGCGGACTGCGAGGTGGCGGCGCGGTCAACCTTGAAGAAGGCGATGCTGCTTTGAAGTTCTTCAGCCTGTGCAGCAAGCTCTTCTGAGGTCGCCGACATTTCTTCGGATGCACCGGAGTTCTGCTGCGTTACCTTGTCGAGCTGCTGGATCGCCTCATTGATCTGCGATGCACCGATATCCTGCTCGCGGCACGCCGCGGAAATTTCAGCCACCAGTTCAGCAGTCTTGCGGATATCCGGAACCAGACGGTTCAGCATTTCGCCTGCCTCTGTGGCCACCTGCACAGTTTCGCCGGACAGGGAGCTGATCTCGGATGCCGCTGCCTGGCTGCGTTCAGCCAACTTGCGCACTTCAGAAGCAACAACCGCAAAGCCTTTGCCGTGTTCACCCGCACGGGCAGCCTCAACCGCAGCATTAAGCGCGAGCAGGTCGGTCTGACGGGCGATTTCCTGAACGATGGAAATCTTTTCGGCGATCGTGCGCATCGCGCTGACGGCGCGGGCAACAGCCTCACCGCTTACTTCAGCGTCCTTCGAAGACTGACGTGCAATCTTTTCAGTCTGTGCGGCGTTGTCAGCATTCTGCTTGATGTTGGCTGCCATTTCTTCCATCGAAGCGGATGCTTCTTCGGCTGACGAAGCCTGCTCGGTTGCACCCTGCGAGAGTTGCTCGGAACTTGCAGACAGTTCCTGACTGCCGGACGAAACGTTATCGGATGCGGAGAGTGCATCGCCCACGACGCCGCGCAGTCTTTCAATCATACCATTCAGGTAGCTGAGCATTTCGCCGATTTCATCTTTGCTCGAAATAGCGGCGAATTCAGTCAGATCTCCTTCCGCGACGCTCTGTACGGCACGCACCGCATTGCGCAAGCCCTTGTTGATCGAAAGTGCAATCCAGAATGCAGCGATAACAGCGATGACCAACGCAAATGCTGCGACGGAAATCATGATTGTCCTGGTGTCGATGTAGGTTGCATTGGCATCCGTTTCAGCTTCGTCCAGGCGGGTCTCTTCCAACGTCACCACTTCGCTGAGCAGCGCGTCAATTTCGTTTGTGACTTTTCGTGCCTCGTTCGTGGAAACCTGAAGTGCGGCGGATGTGTTACCCTGCAGCATCAATGAGCGAATGCGGTCGTCCTGACGGCGGAATTCTGCCGTGAACTCAGCCAGTTTCGCCCAGATGGCCTTACCCTGTTCGGTTGCGCGGGCGTTCACTTGGTTGAAGTTTTCATCAAAGGCGCGACGTGCGTTGTCAGAGGCCGTTATGTAGCCCTGCATCTCTGCTGCACCTGATGCCAGGAGCAGGTTCTTTTGCTGCCGTAGCTGCTGAAGCTGCTCGTTGCTCAGGTTTTGCGCCAGCTTGAGGCGTAGAGCAGGTCCCTGCAGAACACTTCCCAGCGTATTGTTGAGGTTACCAAGGCTCAGAATTCCGTAGCTCGCGGTCGCAACGAGCATGACGATGATGAAGCCGAAGGCTAGTCCAAGTTTCAACTTGATCGAAGCACGCATGTTAGTTCTCCATTGCTGGCTCAGTTTAACCGTGCGAGGGTCCAGCCGCCGATTGTGAATTGTGATTTGAGAAAATTGCCGCCAGGTTCGGCAGGATAACAAACTGGTTTTCCCGCTTGATCAGGCAATCGATGTAATCTGCGCGCCAACGCATTCCGACGCTGGGTGGGGCTTCACTGGCGCTTTTTGAAAAGGTGGTGACCTCAAAAACTCTATCGGTACGAATTCCGATAAGCGTGCGTTCATCACCAAGTGGCAACTCAATCACCACAATCCGGCTGTCGATCGTCTTTTCTCCTGCCTCCATTCCGAAGGCCAGTCGGATGTCCGCCAGCGGAATGACTTTGCCACGAAAATTGATGACACTCCCAACGAAAGGCAAGCTTCCTGGAACCGAGGTTTCGGGCAGAAGATCAAGGATTTCCTGGACCTTGACTGCTTCAATCGCGAAGGTTTCTCCGGCGAGACTGAAGGTAAGAACCTCTACGTCGTCGTCCTTGCTCCAAATGGTACCGGCATTGATTGTAATGTGCTGGTTCATCCTGCTGCGCGCAACTGCGCCTCCTGGTGTTGTCCCGCTGCCACGAGGTGGCCGACGTCGAGGATCAGAGCGACGCTGCCGTCGCCGAGAATTGTCGCCCCTGAGAAGGTGGATACGTCATGATGCAGTTTCGACATCGCCTTGATGACGGTCTGGTGATCGCCGATAATCTGGTCAACAACCAAGCCCACACGTTCCGAGCCCGTCGATACGACGACGACTTTTTGGAATTGGTCCGGAGGTGTTCCTGTTCTGAAGAGGTCACGCAACCGGATGAATGGCACGAGACTTTCGCGCAGCGAGATGAACGACCGACCGCGAGAACGCAGGTCTTCTTCGGGAGAAAGCTCAAGGCATTCTTCAACAGCGGACAATGGAATGACGTAGCAGCCCGTGCCGACCCGTACGAGCAGACCATCGATGATGGCAAGGGTGAGCGGGATTGCCAGAGATATCTCGGATCCTACGCCAGTGGTGCTGGTGACGTTGATCGTGCCGCGAAGCGCTTCGACGCTGCGCTTGACCACATCCATTCCGACACCTCGGCCCGACAGGTTGGTGACCTGGGCGGCTGTCGAAAAACCGGGCTGGAAGATCAGTTGCAGGAGTTCCTGATCTGCAAGAACCGCGTTCGCTGCGATAATCCCTGAAGACTCAGCCTTGGCGCGTACACGGTCGCGGTTAATGCCCCGACCATCATCACGAATGCTGATCGTGACATCGCCACCGGATTGGCGCGCAACCAGAGTAATCGTACCAATTGCAGGCTTACCTGCAGCAATTCGTTCTTCCGGTGTTTCCAATCCATGGTCACAGGAATTGCGCACAAGGTGTACCAGTGGATCTGCCAGGCGCTCAATGACCCCCTTGTCGACCTCGGTGCTTTCGCCTTCGGTGACCAGTTCGATATGTTTGCCGGTTTCCCGGGCAAGATCATGGATCAAACGGCGGAACCGGCCAAAAAGCTGGGCAATCGGCACCATGCGCAACACCATCATGGTATCGCGTAACTCGCCGGAAAGACGCTCGACATCCTCGGAAACAGAGCGAAGTAGAATGTCGGCGCTACCACCGGCCAATTGCGACAGGCGCGACTGGGCAATAACCAATTCACCGACGCGGTCCATCAGTTCATCAAGCCGCTCAGCGGGAACGCGGACGTTCTCGTTGGCCTTGGCGTTCTTGGCGTCGTTTTGTACCGGGGCTGCTGCTGGCGCGACTTTCGCTGGTGTCTGAGGGACTTCTTCTACAACAGGGGTCTCTTCGACTTCTGCAGTGTCTTCAACCTGGCGAATGTTGATTTCCATGTCATCCATAACGAAAATGAAAACATCTTCGATGGCGGACTTTGGTTGTTCCGTCGTAAGCGTTACCGACCAACCGACATGCAGATCGCTCGGATTGAGAACATCGAGAGATGGGACCTTTGAAAGGTCCGCGACAATTTCGCATTCACCCAGTTCATCCAGCTCATCCAAAAGCCCAAGCGGATTGGTTCCGTTTGCCATGGCGTTGATGGGAAGGCGGAAGCTGACGTTCCATGTCGTTGCTTTCGGCTTTGGTGCCGGTTGTGCCGCTTTGACTGCGGCTGGTACGTGGGTTACCGATCCGCGGTTACCCTCGCCAACGGCGTCATGCAGTTTGGCCAGCAATTTGTCGCCGATATCGCCGGGAACACCGAGTGGGTTCGCTACGAGGGCGCGCATGTGGTCCTGCGCGGCCAGAACAGCTGCGATAAGTTCGCTTGTGGCGGGCACTTCGCCCTTGCGCACCCGGTCAAATGCCGTTTCGCAATGATGGGTAAAGGCGGCAAGTGCCTCAAACCCGAACATTGCGCCGGACCCTTTCAGCGTATGCAGGCCGCGAAACACGGCGTCGATCTGATCTTGATCGGAAAGGTCGTGAAGCAGATCAAGCAGGCCGCTTTCGATCTGTTCGAACAGCTCAGCCGCTTCCGTCCTGAAAACCTGAATAGGGTCAAGCGTGGTCATTTTCCGAGTACCTTTTTGGCAATCTTGACGAGGTTTTCAGCGTCGAAGGGTTTTGTCAGCCAGCCAGTTGCGCCGGCCGCTTTCGCACGTGCCTTCATGTCGGCATCGGACTCAGTGGTGAGGAAGATGATCGGAATACCGGTATGTGCTGGCGACTGGCGCAATGCCTCGATCATTTCCAGGCCGTTCATGTTGGGCATGTTCAGATCTGTGATGATCAGGTCGAACGTCGCACCCTTTGCCTTGGCAAGGCCGTCTTGGCCATCAACCGCTTCGGTGACCTGATAACCGGCGTTGGTCAACGCGATCTTTGTGGTCATGCGGATGCTGGCAGAGTCGTCGACTGTAAGAATATTGGCGCTCATTAGATGTCCTTTCCATGCAGCCAAAACTGACGTGACTCTTTGTCCATACGTGACAGGAAGCCGCTTCTGCGGAGTGTCTGCTGGAGGTTTTCACTGGCAGGGTGTTTCAGGCTGACTGTTTTTCCGTGTTTTTTGGCGTAGAGGCGGGAGGCCTCGATCAGTTGAATGAAGCTGAGGTCAGTGTCGGCGTCGTCTGCAATGTCCAGAAGCAGGGCGTCTTCTTTCTCGAGCTGCTTTAAAAGCAGTTCGTGTGCGCCGGATATCTGCCTGATGGAAAGCGAGGGAGGGAACACCAGCGTTTCAGCGGTTGCGTTACTTGACATTGGATGTTTCTCGTATTGGTGCGGGTTTTTCAGAGACGGTTTGGTTCGGGCCAGCCGGTTCGTCGGGTGTTTCCAAGCTGGGAACATCAACGATCGTTTTTGGCAGATCCTGCGACATGAGGCTGGCGATGCGTGACCATTGGTTTTCAAAGGCCGTCACACAGGCTGGGTCGAAATGGAGGCCGCTTTGCGCGATGATGTGGTCGCGGGCCTCTTCAATGGGCCAAGCGCGTTTGTAAGGCCGTTCTGAACACAGGGCTTCAAAAACATCGGCGATTGCGACGATGCGGGCTTCGATCGGAATGTTTTCGCCGGTAATGCCCTTTGGATAGCCGGTGCCGTCCCATTTTTCATGATGGCCACCGGCAACCGCCTCGGCAATCCTAACCAGATCGGAGGTTCCTTTTTCCAGTATCCGCACGCCAATTTCGACGTGTCTGCGCATCTCTGTAATTTCATCCGGCGTCAAGCGGCCGGGTTTGAGCAACACGCTATCTGAGATTCCGATTTTGCCAACGTCGTGCAAAGGGGCAGCAAGATAGATCATGCGGCAGTGTTCACTGGAGAGCCCGAGATCCTTTGCAATCAGCTTGCTGATTTGGGCGACACGGGAAATATGATCACCAGTATCGCCATCGCGAAACTCGATTGCACGTGCCAATCGCCAGATGATTTCTTCTTCACGTTCGGCAAGCTCTTCGGTTGCCTTGTCAACTTCATCGACAAGCCTGCTGGCCTGCTGGGAAAGGTCGCGTTGCGCTCTGCGCAGCGCCAAAAGGTTGCGCACTCGCGCTTTCAGTTCAATCGAGTCAAAAGGTTTGCCAATGAAGTCGGTTACGCCAGTCTCAATGGCCTGAATGCGGATGCTGCGTTCCGTTTCCGATGTCACCATGATGACGGGGATATGTTGCAGGACGTTTTGACGTTTGAGTTCAGCCACAAGCTCAATGCCGGTATATTTGGGCATTGTGAAGTCAACGATCAAAAGATCAATTGGGGATTTCAGGCAGTGTTCCAGTGCCTTTGCGGGATCTTCAAATGCAATAACATGCACGCCGGGAATTTCCCGAACTGCTATATCAAGTGCAAAAAGAGCAGACCTGCTGTCGTCTACCAGTACAATATGCACGTTTGGCCCCCGATTGCCGTATTCAACTGAAAAATGCGCGCACGAAAACGGTCCGTGAAAACGGTGAATTTCGCTAAGATTGGACATTTTTTGAAGGTGTTCTGAGTGGCGTCATGCCATCAGTTGAGAAGCACGGAGACGTCGCGAGAGCTTCCTCGAGATATTCCGCTTCGGGTTGCACTATGTGGGCACATAGTTAATGTCTAATTAATGTGAGGGTGCAATTGATCGCCTATTAGTAGAGGGCAGTGAATTGAATATACTTGTAAATTTAGAAGTTTAGTCATGTTCGAGGCGAGCGCCGCCTCGTTTCATGCTTGGTTTTGACATTTTTTTGCCTTTTTTTAGGTTGTGTTTTTCCACCCCTTAATCGGCTGTAAAGGTTCGCACGTCTCTCCCTTCTCAAAAATGGGAGGTCTCGCGAAGTTTGCCGTGATTTTGTTGTCTTTATTGCGGACGTGTAATCGCCTGGGTTTGCTCCATCAGGAACGCAAGCGTCTCTTGCTTTACCCTTGATGAGAGCACCTCTCTCACAGTCCGATGGTAGTTGTTCAGGTAAAGAATTTCGTCGTCTGATAGTTTGGCAACATCGACGGCCGAGAGGTCGATAGGGACCAACGTCAAGGATGCAAATCCGCAAAACTTCGAGGAGACGGCAGTCACTTCGACCTGGTTTTCAATACGCAGCCCATATTCTCCGGCCGCATAATATCCAGGTTCGATCGTCATGATGTTGCCGGGCTCAAGCCCATAGGGATTGGCTGTCTTGGCAAAGCGGTGCGGGTATTCATGAATGAGAAGATTATGCCCTACACCATGCCCTGTGCCGTGATCATAATCGAGGCCGAGATCCCATAGAGGACGGCGGGCAAAGGCGTCCAATTGATGGCCCTGTGTGCCGATCGGCATTTTTGCCATGAGCAGTGACAGAAACCCTTTCAAAACGGCTGTGTAGGTCTGCCGCACGGCATCACTCGCCGTTCCCAGCATTAATGTGCGGGTTACATCTGTTGTGCCGTCTGTATATTGGCCTCCGGAATCAATCAGATACGGTGAGTGGCTGTCGATTGCAGCGTTGGTGTCTTCTGCGGAATTGTAGTGGCACATTGCAGCATTGGAGCCCGCTGCGGAAATCGAGCGGAAACTTGCTTCCAGAAAACCTGCGCCTTGCGCTCTGAATGCCAGCAATTTTGCTTCGGCCTCAAGTTCGGTCAGCGGATTTGCCGTGCCTTCACGCTCACGTCCTTCTTTCAGCACCCAGGCCAGGAAATTGGTGACGGCAACGCCATCCTCCACATGGCACCGACGGTAACCCTCCAGCTCGACAGCATTTTTGGATGCTTTCAAAATTGTCATTGGACTGGTTTTGCTCACTGTCTTGCCGCCAGAGGCTTCGACCGCGAGACGCACAGCAACAGGAGAAAACTGCGGATCAATCATAACGGTATTGCCGGACGCCAGTTCGCCGAGACGATCTATGAATGTGTCGGGCGACGATAGTTGCACGTTATCAAGTTCGAACGTCGAGAGATCGTTTCCGAGTTTGCGCGGATCAACGAACCACTCCGCTGCTCCATCGGATGATAGCGTCAGGAAGGAATGTGGCACGGGGTTCATAGGCACGTCTGAACCACGAACGTTCAAAAGCCATGCAATATTGTCTGGCAGTGTCTCCACGATGATGTCCGCACCGCTTTGAGTGATTGATGCGGCAATACGTTGTTTTTTGCTGTTCGAAGTCTCGCCTGCGACGCTCACTGGCATCGCGCGAACAGCTCCCAATGGCTTGCGTGGACGGTCTTTCCAGACCTGGTCGAAAATGTCGTCTGCTACAGGCGTAAGAACGGCGCCCACATCCGTCAGGGCGTTGGACATCCTGTTGTGCAGTTCACCATTGATCAACATCGGATCAAAGCCGATCTGCATGCCCCTCGTCGCATTGCCATGCATCCATCGGTCGATGGGCGCATTGTGCAGGTGATGAACCTCAAACAATGCCTGATCCACCTCGTGGCGCACCTGGATATCATAGCGTCCATCGACGAAAATCAGGGCTTTGTCTGCCATGACCAATGCCAGACCGGCAGAACCGGTGAAGCCAGTGATGAAAGCCAGGCAGTCGTCACGCGGTGCCGCCACTTCGCTTTGATGGGCATCTGCTCGGGGTACGACAAAGCCATCTAGCCCCTTGGAGGCCAAGACCGCACGAAGCGCGGCAAGCCGCGTTTTGATATCAGCAGAAGAGGTCATGCTAATTTGCTTTCATTCAGGAGAGCGGGCCGCCTTTGTCCCGGACCATATCAAGCAGGCGACGGAACACTCTGGAAGACTGGCGTACACCATCATGCTCATATTCGTTTGTAACCCATGCCTCGACATTGCCGGTGCGTTTCGCGGTGTCCAGCGACAGGCCCGCGTCGACATACATGTCATCAAAATAGACAGCGGCGGCCACTGGAACCTCGTTGCTGGCAAGCCGTGTGGTATCGTAGAGCTGGCTGTGGTTCTGGCGTTCGGCCAGAGCACGTGCGCCGGCACGGAATGGTTTGAGAGAACGGATTTCGTCAAACATCCATGAGAACATCATCTCGCCGGTGAATTGCAAAGGCCGTTTTGTTCCCTCGAAATCGGCAAACTCTGCGCGAATGCGTTCTGCTGCCCAATTGGTGGCACCTTGTCCTTGTGCGTAAATGCTTTCCTGCAGCACGGCAAAGAGCGGATTTCCATCATAAGATGTCAGGTTCATCACTGATGCCAGAAAATGATCAGACAGGCGATCCTCCGCGCTGGACGAAAAAGCCTCATCAACCAGCCAGTGAATGTTTTCAAAGCCGGGCGCCATGCCAAAATCGATGCCAACGGTCTGGAAGCGACGCACGGTCAGACGATCGCCATCCGGCAACCGAACATCATTGTTGGCGATGAAATCGGCAATCTTACCCACTTTGGCGCGATCGGCAGCGTAGCGTTCGTAATAACGAGCCGTTTTGGCAGCGACACGCGGATAGGTGCAGCGGTAGACATCATCTGCCGTCGCATCAATGCCAGCCAGACCACCAGTGACGTAGCAGGCAGACAGACCTTCAGGGGCCTTAGATAGATAGGTGAGCGTCAGGAAGCCACCATAACTCTGGCCAAGCGTCTCCCATTTTTTTCCGCCAAACAAGGTTTTGCGAATGTGCTCGCAATCCGCAACGATGCTGTCCGCACGGAAGCAGGCGAGATAATCCGCCGCCTTTGCGCCGTCGTCACCAAAACGAGCCATGGTGGCGCTTTCAATGCGGCTGCTGCGGCCCGTGCCGCGCTGGTCGACCAGAATGACACGGTGGCTTTTCAGCGCTTCAGCAAGCCAGGGGGGACCACCATTTGCCGGACGGGGAGATTTGCCGCCGGGGCCGCCCTGCAGAAACGCAAGCAGCGGCAGTGTAGCGTTGCGCTTGGTCGGGTCACATACCTCGCGTGCAAAGACCTCGATCGTTTCGCCATCCGGTTTGCTCCAGTCGAGCGGAACAGTGACGATGTGATCACGAATGAACATGCCGGGAATGACGTATTCGGAAAGAGCCATTTTATTTTCCGTTCCTATCTTCGAACCCTGGGGTCCAGAACAGCGTAAAGAAGATCGACGACGATATTTGTCACGACGATGAAAAGACCACCCAATAACACCACGCCAATGATGATCGGGCGATCCTGGTTGTTGACAGCCTGGACAGCCAGCGCACCGACACCCTGCAGGCCGTAAATCTGCTCGATGACGATGGCGCCGCCCAGAAGCAAGGCGATGTCGGCACCGAGTTGCGTTACCAGCGGCGTCAGGGTGCTGCGCAGACCGTGTTTAAAGAGAACGGTTCGCTCTGAAAGTCCCTTTGACCGGGCCGTGCGGATGTAATCCTCCCCCATGACCTGCAAAAGATGACCACGTGTGAGACGGGCATAGACCGCAGCTGTAACCAGCGCAAGCGTCATCCACGGCAGGAAGAGATGCCATGCCCAGATGATTGGATCTCTCAGGAACGGCTTGTAACCGCCGGCCGGAAACAGGGTGAACCCCGCCTGCTTGGGCAGAAAATAGAACACATAAAGCGACAGCATACCCAGAACGAAGGTCGGGAAACTGAGACCAAGCAAAATAAAACCTTGCCCCATGCGATCGCGAAAACCGCCGGGGTGTCGGGCAGACATCACCCCGATCGGAATCCCGATCAGCAGCCAGAAAATTACACCGCCGATAACCAATGAAACGGTGGCGGGAATTCTGTTGACGATGAGCTTGGTAACCGGCTGCTGGTTTCGATAGGAAAAGCCGAGATCACCCTGAACCGCTTTGCTGATGAATTTGAAATATTGCTCGGGGATCGGTCGATCCAGCCCGAGATTGGTGCGGATCTGGACCAGTTGCGCTTCAGTTGCCTTTTCTCCGGCGATGACGCGGGCAGGATCTCCGGGCGCAACAAAGAACAGAAAGAACACGAAACCGCTGAGGGTGAAAAGGATCAGTGCTGAAAAGCCCAGTCTTTTTAAGAGGTAACGGATCATGGCTTTCCTGCCTTTCCGGCTTTTTTCAAAAACCGGCTCATGCGAACGGGGCGAGCTTTCGGATCAAGCGCATCACGCAGTCCATCGCCCAGAATGTTGAAGGCAAGTGTCGTGAATAGCAGCGCCATGCCCGGGAACACCACCAGCCACCACGCCACAAGATAAATCGAGTTGGTGGCCGCATCGGCCAGCATGCCGCCCCAGCTCGGCGTTGGTGGCACAATGCCCAGCCCAAGGAAGGAAAGAGTTGCTTCAAACACGATGGCGCTCGGGATCATCATCGTGGTGTAGACGATGATGGGTACGCTCAGATTGGGCAGAATATCCCGCAGCATGATGGACACCGGACCTGCTCCCAATGAGCGGCTGGCTTCGACAAATTCACGACGACGAAGCGAATTGACCTCGGCGCGTATGACACGGCCCATCGTCGTCCAGCTGAAGAACACGATAACCCCGACACTGAGGCCCAGACTTGGTCCGAACACCGAAACAAGAGCCAAAGCGCAAAGCAGGAAAGGCACGCTCATGACGAGGTCCATCAGGCGGCTCAGAACCATATCGGTTGCCCCGCCGACATAACCGGCAATCATGCCAATCGTCAGGCCAATGAAGGCGGCAGCCAGCGATGCCAGAACGCCAACCAGCAAGGAGACGCGCGCGCCGTATGCGAGACGGACAATAACGTCACGGCCCAGATGGTCGGTGCCCAGCGTAAATTCATCGTTCGGGGCGACCGGCAGGCCCATTTCGCTTAGGCCGGTTGTCCGGTACTGCTCAATAGGAGAGTGCCCTGTCGCATTTTCGATCAACGGTGCGCAAATGGCGATGACGATGAGTGCCAGGATAAAAATCAGCGCAATGACGCTGGCACGATCTCTGGAAAAGCGACGCATTGTCAGCTCTAAAGGGCCGCGCTGAATAACCGTCGTTTCTGGTGTGGTTTGTGTTGTGTCGGTCATGCAGCCTCTCCCGGAATGGAGCGGATCAACTGCCTGTCTTGCGCAACAACCGTGTTCGGGGTGTGGATGGACGCGGCAATCAGCGTTTTTGTGTAGGGATCCTGCGGGTCGGAATAGATGCTTTCTGCATCAGCAAGCTCGACGATCTGCCCTTTGTTCATCACCGCGATGCGGTTGCACACGTGTCGTACGACGGAAAGATCGTGGGAGATGAACAGATAGGTCAGATTCAACTCCTGTTGCAGTTCCCGCATCAGATTCAGCACCTGTGCCTGAATGGAGACATCCAGGGCAGAAACCGGTTCGTCAAAGATGATAAGTTCAGGGTTGAGTGCAAGGGCGCGGGCAATGCCGATACGCTGCCGCTGACCGCCTGAAAACTCGGATGGAAAACGGTTATAATGTTCTGGGTTAAGCCCGACTTTTTCCATTAATGTCTGAACGGCCTGCTTGCGCCGGTTTCCCGCAAATACGCCGTGGATGCGAAAGGGGTCGCCGATGATGGAGCTGACGCGTCGACGTGGATTGAGGGAGCCGAACGGATCCTGAAACACCAGCTGAATGCGCTTTCGCATCTCACGCCATTCGCGACCGCTGAGGGCTTGAAGAGATTTTCCTTCGACCATAACGCTGCCGTCGGTTGCCGGTATCAGGCCAGCCAGAACACGTGCCAGTGTTGATTTCCCGCAGCCGGATTCTCCGACCAGGCCCAGCGTCTCTCCCTTGTAGAGATCGAGATCAATGCCTTTCAGCACCTCCAGCGTATTGCCCGGTCCGAATGGGCCGCCGAGATTATAGCTCAGCTTGACGTTGCGCGCTTCAATGACCTTGGCCGGTGCCGTGACCATGTCGACTTGCGAGGTCACGGCCAAGGTATTCTGCTTTTCTTTCAATGATGCAGGTATTTCGAGCCAACAGAGGCTTTGCGTTTCGTCATTGAAAATTCGAAGCGGTGGTGGATTGGCGCAGATTTCCTGCGCCTGCGGACAGCGGGCTTTGAACACGCAACCTTTTGACAGGTGAATAAGGCTTGGCGGCCGGCCGGGGATCGGCACCAGTTCTGCACCCGGTGTGTAATTGGCCGGAGACGAATTCAGCAGCCCAGCGGTGTAGGGGTGCGCTGGCTGGGAGAAAAGCGCGTTGCTGGAGGCGAGCTCCATGCGATTGCCCGCATACATCACCATGACATGGTCAGCGATACTGGAAAGCAGGCCGAGATCATGGGTGATCATGATGACGGTGGTGCCGCGCTCGCGACGCATCTCATTGAGTAGTTCGATAATTTGCGCCTGAACGGTGACATCAAGGGCTGTCGTTGGTTCGTCGGCAATGACCAGCGGCGGATTAAGCACAAGTGCCATGGCAATCATTACACGCTGACGCATGCCACCGGAGAACTGGTGAGGATAACTGTTAAAACGGCTGGCGGCATTGGGTATGCCCACTCGCTCAAGCATGGCAATGGCCCGCTTTTTTGCCTCGTCGGCCGAGACGCGCTCATGGGCATGGATCATCTCTGTGATCTGCGAGCCGATGGTGTAATAGGGATGCAGGCTGGACAGTGGATCCTGGAAGATCATGCCAATGCGCGCGCCGCGATAGCTGCGCATTTCCTTTTGGGAAAGGGTCAGCAGGTTCTTGCCCTGAAACAGGACTTCGCCGGTAATCTCGGCGTTGGGCAGCAGGCCCATGACGGCTTGCGTCAAGACACTTTTTCCAGAGCCAGATTCGCCGGCAATACCGAAAAGTTCCCCCTGTCTTACTTCAAAAGAAACATTTCTGGCTGCCTGAACAATGCCGTCTTCCGTCGGGATTTGGATGTTCAGATTGCGGGTTTCCAGAATGGGCATCGATCAATTCCCTGAACTCAAAAGTTGCAAAGGCGTGACCATGCTTTGACGATAGCTGGTCCACACCATTGGAACAAACAACAAGGGAGGCGAATGGTCGCCTCCGCACGTCCTGTCGGGACGAAAAAGGCCACCTGCAATGTGCAGGCGGCCTTTGTGATTAGCGATCCAGCCAGACGTTGGTCCAGTCACCCTGTGCACCAATGGCATAAGGCTGGAAGTTCTGCACAGCCTCACCATGGTAGAGAACGACCTGTTCGGAGATGAACGGAACGATTGGTGCGTCCTTCATGACCAGTTCGTCAACTTTGGCCCAAAGCTTGGCAGCTTCGTCCGGTGTTGTGGCGTTTATGGCCTGCTGGGCGAAGGAGTTCGCTTCCTCGTTATTATAGTCGGTGTAGTTATAGGTCTGGTGCGTGCCATTATATGTGAACTGCGGCTGGAAGACCGAGCGTGCAGCACCACCAACCCAGTCAGGAGACCAGCCAACCGGGGCAATGTCCCAGTTTCCTTCCTTGGTGTTGAGCGGGTTGGTCATGAATTTGGAGTAGTAGTCGGCAGGTGCGACCGGCGTCAGTTCAATCTCGATACCGGCTTTCTTCATGCTGGCCTGGATTGTCTGGGCGATAGCAGGCTCCGCATTCTGGTTGCGGTAAGGCATTTTCAACGTGATGCCATCAGGGAAACCGGCCTCAGCAAGCAGAGCCTTCGCTTTTTCAGGATCGCCCTTTGAACCTTCCGACGGGTAGAGGTCGAAGTCGTGATAACCGAGGACACCGGGGCCAAAAATACCATGCTGCGGCTTGGCAACGGTTGGGCCACCACGCTGCTGCACGGTTGCGGCCTTGTCGATGGCATATTGAAGCGCCTGGCGGACTCGCAGGTCTTTCAAAGCGCCTTTGTTGTTCTCGGAAACGGTGTTGATGAAGATGAAGGCGGTACGGCCAACCGACATGGTCATCAGCTTTTCATCGCTGGCAGTCGTCAGCATGTGCAACGTTGCAGGCGGAATAACGATGTCATAGGTCATGTCGCCATCACCGGCCTGCAACTGCTGGATGGCTGCATCAGGCTGGATGCCGAAGGTGATTTCCACTTCATCGACATAGGCTTTGCGAAGCGGGTCGGATTCTGCTTTCCAGGATGGATTGCGCACCAGCTGAAGGCGGCTGTCCGGCACATATTCGCCAATGGTATACGGACCGCTGGAGATGAAGTTGGAGCGATAGTCAGGACCGTCAGGCATGTAGTCGAGAACTTCAACCGGTGCCGGAGCCGCTGTTGGCAGGGAAAGCATGTAGACGAAGTCACCGGCTTTTTCGGTCAGGTTGATGACGACAGTTTTCTCATCAGGGCTTTCGATGCCAGAGATGTCATTGCCTTCAATATAGGCCTTCATTGCTTCGGCGGTTGGTTCAACCTTGGCGAAACCGTCGCAGAACTCGCGCATGCCCTTGATCAGGTCGACGTAATAGGTCAGCGCAGCCGAACCCAGTGATGGGTTGCACATGCGCTTCATGCCACGCTCGAAGTCCTGCGAGGTGATTGCGCGTTCGCCTGACGGTGTGTTCCAGGTCACACCATCGCGCAGGGTGAAGGTATAGGTCAGGCCGTCATTGGTCGGCTGGGGAACTTCTGTCGCAAGGTCGCCTTTTGGCTCAAGGCGGGCGTTCTCATCGGTCGATGCTTCGTAGCTGATCAACTGGCGGCTAACTGCGCGCAGGAAATTGTTGGTGGTCACCAAGGCGCCGGAGGTCGGGTCAAAATGGTCGACATCAGCTGTTCCGAGAATTCGTAGCACGCCGCCGGCCTGTGGATCGGCTGCCAGTGTCAGCGTCGAGCAGGATGCCGCAAGTATAAAAGCAGCGAGACCCAATGCGTGTTTTTTTGTCCGAAAGCTCATGTGTCCAATCCCTCTTTGAAGTTCCCTGATTGTTACGGCGTCTTAGATGAGGCCGCTGACGTCGCATTCTGGACAATCTCAACAGACTGTCAACTTATTTGTCGACAGATTGCCCACAAAAGAATTTGGGACAATTTTTCCAGTACCTTATCAGCAGGATTGGCGAGCAATCAGGCTGCAACGCAGCTTGCGCGTACCACCAACTGTCGTCTCTCCTTTTGAAAGCGCCAGCACGGCGAGCCCTGCCTGTCTGCCCAATTCCTTCAATTCCATGTCGATCGTGGTCAGCGCTGGCCGGGTCTGTTCAGCGACGATTTCCCAGTTGTCGAAGCCAACAACAGAGACGTCTTTCGGGATCTGGATGTTGCGATCGCGGAGTGCATCAATCACACCGCGGGCGATCTGGTCGTTTCCGCAAAATATGCCATCCGGGGCAGGGGTGTCTCGTGACCAAAGGCGCTCGACGGCGTCATGCCCCCAAGTCTCTGTCCATTCGCCAAACAAGGTGGGTTCGCTGTCGCCGCAAATCCGGTGATAGGCGCTGGATCGGGCGCGCGCTGCGCGAAAATCTTCCGGCCCGGTAATGTGAACGATGCGTTTGCGTCCCTTTTCAATCAGGTGATTGACGGCAAGTCGTGCGCCCTGTTCATCATCCGGGATGATCGTGACGCTGCCTGGTGGCCCCTCGGCGAAGACATAGACCACAGGAATAGGCAGGTTCGACAAGTCCATTGGTGGTCTACGGTCAAGCCGGGTCGCCGAGAAGATGATGCCATCGACCTGTTTGTCGAGCAAAGCCTCGACATGCAGTCTGGCAAGCTCCGGATTGTCATTGGTGGCGCAGAGAAAGACCGAAACCCCGTTGTCGAACAGCGCCTCGGAGGCACCTGCCATCATCGGAAGCGAGAATCGGCCGTAGGTATCGTTGGTCAGCAAGCCGATTGTCAGGCTTCGACGGCTTAACAGTCCGCGGGCAAGGGCGTTGGGCCGAAACCCTATTTCTGTGGCAATCCGCTTGACCCGTTCGCGGGTATCCGGATGCATCCGGCCGTTGTCGTTGAGAGCTTTTGAGGCTGTCGAAATACTGACGCCTGCCGCTTTCGCGACATCGTGAATTGTCTTGCGTCGCGATATTTGAGGTTTCAACCAATTACTCCCTGTCATTTTGAGAAAACCTTTTATCAAACGATTTCAACGTTGGGAAAAGGTTTTCTCACATTTCTCACATTTTTCTGGCTACACACTGTCGACAACGAAAAAAATCTAGAATAGCGTTTCCCTCACGTCAACCGGACAAGGGTTTTGACGACAACCAAAAGGGGAATGCGATGCACAAGACCAAACTCATGCTCGCGGCACTTTCGCTTGCAGCATCCACGTCTATCGCAAGTGCGGAAGAGATTTCACTGTGGGTGCGTACGTCATCTGCAGCAGTACTTCAGGGGCTGGCAGATCAGTATAATGCAGCCCATGATGACAAGGTTATCGTAACACCAATCACGGCAGAGCAGATGGTGCCAAAGCTGGGTGCTGCCATTGCCGGTGGTGCACCGCCGGATGGTGCTGTGCTTGACCTGATCTACCTGCCGACCTTTGCTGCCAATGAAAGCCTTGAGGACATCACTGACTTCGTGAAGGGGCTGCCTTACGCTGACGCTTTGAGCCCGTCACATATTCGTCTGGCGACCTATGAGGACAAGATTTACGGTGTGCCTGCACTGCCAGATGCCTCAATCATCGCTTACAACACCGAATTGTTTGAAAAGGCTGGCCTTGATCCGAAGAAAGCACCTACCACCCTTGAGGAAGTCGCTGAGTCTGCCAAAAAAATCCACGCCCTTGGTAATGATACCTACGGTTTCTATTTTGTCGCAAACTCCGGTAGCTGGCTGATTTACGACTTCCTGCCGCATCTGTGGGCGGCAAATGCGGATATTCTCTCCGAAGATGGACGTGAAGCGACGGTCGATACACCGGCATTGCGTGACACCTTCGCCGCCTATCGCGACATGTGGAAGGCTGGGGCCATTCATCCGACATCCCGTTCGGGCAATGGCAATAACGCCGTTGAAGCTTTTGCGTCGGGCAAGGTCGGCGTTCTCATGACCGGCTCCTACATCGTCAATCTTTTGACCAGCAAATATCCCGATGTGAAATTTGATGTTGCGCCGATCCCTGGTCCAAAGGGTGGCGTTTCGAGCTTTGCTGGCGGCGATACTCTGGCCCTCATTAAGGGTGTCAGTGAGGAAAAGAAGAAAGTGGCACTGGATTTTGTCAACTTCTACATGCAGCCTGAGCAGCAGGTCTACATCACCAAGGAATCCGGCATGCCGCCCCGTACAGATGTGGCCGACCAGGCCTACGCCCAGTTCGACAAGCGTAACCTGATTGCCTATGACGTGCTGGCAAAGGCCAAGACGCCTTATACTTTCTCGTCGGATGAGCTGTTCGTCAGCCGCACCGGTCCATTCCTGAATCTTATTCAGAGTGCGATCTTCGGTGACGATGTCGATGGTTCGATCAAAAAGGCGCAGGACGAGTTTACCAAGATTCTTGAGCGCACCAATCCTTGACTTGAGAGCAGGGCCGGTGATGTCTGCCGGCCCATTCCCAATGAATTGAAAGTTTGTTTCGCCTCGTTTGTTGATGGCGAAATACCGACCGGACATTCTGGTTCAGGCAGCGCGATCTGGACCAGATGATCTGACGCAATCCATCCACGCTTAGAGAAGGACTTTGCACCGTGGTGTCCAAGTTCCCGACCAAAGAAGCGAGTTCCGACAAAACCGGCGTTCATGAACGCGAGCCACACGGCTGGCTCGGGCTTGTTTTTCTGTTGCCCAGCATGGTGCTTATCATCGGGCTGTTTCTCATTCCGCTCATCATGACCGTGTGGATGAGCCTTTACCACTGGCCATTGCTTGGTCGTAAGAAGTTCATTGGCCTTGAAAACTATGTCGAGTTGATGGGCGATACGCAGCTATGGAACTCGCTTGGGTTCACATTGCTCTACACAGTATTGGTAACAGCTGCGATCCTGCTTGTTGCTTTCCCGCTGGCATTGCTGGTTGACCGGCCGTTGCGCAGCGCATCGTTTTTCCGCACGGTTTATTTCATGCCGGTTGTGACGGGTTTTGGTGCCGCGTCGACCTTGTGGATGTGGCTGCTTAATCCCGACAGTGGCGTATTTTCAAGACTTCTGTTGGGGCTTGGCCTTGTCGATAGTGCGCCGCGCCCGCTTGAAAATTTCTGGCCGGCTCTTGCGGTGATCATTCTGATGGTTGTGTGGAAGACTGCCGGTTTCACCATGGTCATTCTGCTGACCGGTCTGCAAAGCATATCGCCTGATGTCGTCGAGGCTGCCAAGATCGATGGTGCAAGTGTGTTCAGTCGGTTTCGCCGGATTACATTGCCGTTGATGCGCAATTCGCTGCTTCTGGCGCTCATTCTCAACATCACATCGTCGATGCTGGCCTTTGACCAGTTCTTCATCATCACGCAGGGCGGACCGGGCAACAGTACCATTTCGGCAGTGTTTTCCATCTACTTGGCATCGTTCTCGTCATATCGGCTTGGTTACGGTTCAGCTTTGTCTTTCGCGTTGCTCGTTGTTCTCGTCGCCATCAGTTCCATCCAGCTCAGCTTCATGCGTCAACGTCCGGAGGAAGGTCGATGAAGATTTTTTATTCCAACGGTCAGGACAAAACCGTCGCGGAACGGCTGGGCCACATCACCTTCATTCTGGTCTCGCTGCTGTTCGCCATCTTCTTCCTGATGCCGATCATCTGGTCTTTCGCCAATTCGTTTAAACCGGCGGCTGAGGCGCTGGCCAATCCGGTGGCGCTGTTTTCAAAAGCGTTCTCGCTGGAGAACTATCGTCGTCTCGAAGGCGTCGGGGCTGGCTGGTATGTCTATGCCAGCAATTCCGTCCTGATCGCGCTTGGCACAATTTTGTTGACGGTCCTGGTGGCTGTACCCGCCGGTTACGGGTTTTCGAAATTCCGCTTTCCCGGACAGTCGCTGATCTTTGTTATTGTCATGGCAACGATGATGATCCCGTTCCAGTCCATTCTGACGCCGCTGTTCCTGATCCTGAAGTTTTTAGGGCTGCAGAACAACCTGTTCGGATTGGTGCTGGTCTATACGACCTTCCAGCTGCCGTTTTCCATTTTCATGATGCGCAATGCCTTTGATGCGGTACCCGGCGCTTTGATCGAGGCGGCGCGTATTGATGGCGCGTCACAATGGACGCTGTTGCGTCGCATCCTGCTGCCCCTTGCGCTGCCGGGCGTGGCAACCGTTGCGATGTTTGCATTCCTCAATTCGTGGAACGAGTTTCTGGCGGCGCTGATTTTCCTGTCGGACCAGAACAAGTTCACGCTTCCCATCATGCTCGTCAATGTGTCCTCGGGCATTTACGGCATCATCGATTGGGGGGCGCTACAGGCCGGTATTACCGTGACCATGGTGCCGTGCATCCTGCTTTTTCTCGCTTTGCAACGTTATTATGTGCGCGGCCTGACCGCTGGCGCCGTCAAGTAAATCCGCAGTGACCCTGTGATAAGGAGTTCTTATGTCTTCATCTCTCAAACAGACCGTCAGCCAGTCAGAGCGCCGTTTCAAGCGGTTGGTCCCAGTTGATCATTCCAGCGTTTCTTTTGACGGCGGTTTCTGGAAAAGCTGGTCCGACACGGTTCGAAATGTCACCATTCCCACGCAGCACAAGCGCCTTGAAGAAGAAGGTTTTCTTGAGGTGCTGGATTTCGACAAGCCTGCCGGTCCTCTTGCCCGTCCGATCCAGCCGAGCGGCCTTTCCATGCAGCATTTCTTCGATTCCGACTTCGGAAAATGGATAGAGGCTGCAAGCTATACGCTCAAAAAACATCCTAATCCGGATGTGGAGGCTAAGATCGACGCAATCGTTAATAAGCTCGAGCAGGGACAGATGGCCGATGGCTATCTCAACAGCTGGTTCATTCGCAGGGAACCTGAAAACCGCTGGACCAACCTGCGTGACCTGCATGAAATGTATTCCATGGGGCATTTGCTGGAAGGTGCCGTCGCTTATTTCGAAACAACCGGCAAGCGCAAGTTTCTGGATGTGATGATCCGCGCTGTCGACCATATTGCCGATACTTTCGGCACGGAGCCGGGCAAGTTGCGCGGTTACGATGCCCATGAAGAAATCGAGCTAGCGCTGGTCAAGCTTTATCGCGTCACCAAGGATCCGCGCCACCTGAAACTCGCCACCTATTTTGTCGATGAGCGTGGCCAGATGCCGTCCTATTATGACGAAGAAGCGCGCAAGCGCGGTGATGATCCCACAAAATATGTCTACCAGACCTACGCTTACAGCCAGGCGCATATGCCGGTGCGTGAGCAGACCCAGGTGGTCGGTCACGCCGTGCGCGCGATGTATCTGTTTTCTGCCATGGCGGATCTTGCCTATGAAAATGACGACCAGAGCCTGAAAGATGCCTGTGATCGCCTGTTCGATAACCTGACGGGACGCCAGCTTTACGTCACCGGTGGTCTTGGGCCATCGGCCTCAAACGAGGGTTTTACCCGCGAATACGACCTACCCAATGAAACGGCTTATGCTGAAACCTGCGCGGCTGTAGCGCTTGGTTTCTGGAGCCACCGCATGGCGCAGATCGATCTTGACAGCAAGTTCACCGATGCGCTGGAAACAGTGTTGTTTAATGGTGCGCTGTCAGGCATTTCGCGGGATGGCGAGCATTATTTCTATGAGAATGCACTGGAAAGCCACGGACAGCATCGCCGCTGGAAATGGCATTATTGCCCTTGCTGCCCGACCAATATCGCTCGATTTATCGCGTCGCTTGGTCAGTATTTTTATTCCGCCAACGAAGATACGCTGGCGGTCCATCTCTACGGTGAAAATAGCTCTGAACTGACAATCGGAGACAGTTTCCTGCGTTTGCGGCAGCAAACCGCCTATCCGTGGGATGGCGATATCAAACTGTCAATTGGTCTGTCTGCCACAAGCACATTTACACTGAAGCTGCGTATTCCCGGCTGGTGCCGTTCGTCGAAGGTCAGCATTAACGGCGAGTGTGTCGACATCACTTCATCTACCGAGAAGGGGTATGTCTCGATTTCTCGTGCGTGGAAGGATGGCGACGAAATTCGCCTTTCCTTCGATATGCCGGTGGAGCGTCTTTATGCCAATCCGGCTGTTGGTGAAGATGCCGGTCGTGTTGCCCTGCGACGTGGTCCGGTTGTCTATTGTGTTGAGCAAGCCGATCTTGGCAGCGAACCGCAGCAGCTTCGCGTAACGCCACAGGCCAGCATTACCCCGCGTTTCGATGCGGACTTCTTAGGCGGCGCAACGGTACTTGAGGGAGATGCGCTGGAAGCAGACACATCGTCCTGGAAAGGAACGCTCTATCGCACCGCACCGGCCGAACTGAAAACCCGGTCTTTCAAGGCAATTCCATATCATCTCTGGGCCAATCGTGAAGAAGGTGCGATGCAGGTCTGGCTGGCTGAGAAGTAGGAGCGGTCGATGGCAAGATTACAGCTTAAAAACGTCATCAAATCCTATGGAATCTACGAGGCTGTGCGCGGCATTGATCTCGAGATCGAGGATAAGGAATTCGTGGTTTTTGTCGGTCCGTCCGGGTGCGGAAAGTCCACGACGTTGCGAATGATCGCCGGTCTGGAGCATATTTCCGGCGGTGAGATCATTATCGATGATCAGGTGGTCAATAAACTTGGTCCGGGCAAGCGCGATATCGCCATGGTGTTTCAGAACTATGCACTTTATCCGCATATGACCGTGCGCGATAACATCTCCTTTTGCCTGGAGCAGCAGCGCCTGCCAAAGCCAGAAATTGAACAACGCATCAAACAGGCGGCGGAGACACTACATATCAGTGATCTCCTGGATCGTCGCCCTGGCCAGCTTTCAGGTGGCCAGAGGCAACGCGTTGCTATGGGGCGCGCCATCGTGCGCAACCCCAAGGTCTTTCTATTTGACGAGCCCTTGTCGAACCTTGATGCCAAATTACGTGTGAAAATGCGCACTGAAATTAAGCGGCTGCACCAGCTTTTGCCGACCACGACTGTTTATGTGACCCACGATCAGATCGAAGCCATGACAATGGCTGACCGGGTCGTGGTGATGAACCAGGGATTGGTCGAACAGGCAGGTCCACCACAGGAGCTTTATCTCAATCCGGCCAGTAAATTTGTCGCCGGTTTTATCGGTTCGCCATCAATGAACTTTCTCGAGGCGAGATTGGAAGGTGGGACCGATGGATTGGTGGTGGTTCTGAAAGACGGCAAACGACTTGCTGTACCATTGGAGAAAGCCGCGCGTTACGTGTCTCATGTCGGCAAGGCAGTGACATTTGGCATTCGCCCCGAGTCCATTTCAGCACGGCAGGACCGTCCAGATTATGTTCCGGTCGATGTCACGATTGATTTGGTCGAGCCGCTCGGTGCTTCAACCATGATCTATTTTAATGTTGGTGCGGCAGGTCTGTGCGCCAGCATCGAGCCGCAGGATGGATTGCGGGCAGGGGTTGTCATGCCGCTCTCCCTCAACATGAACCAGATGCATCTTTTTGATGCCGAGACAGGCCGTTCATTGGCAAACTGAGGGTAGCTAACAAAACCAGTCGTTTGATGTCGGATCGCAATTTCAGATTTCCATCAGCAGAAAATTCTAATTGAAGCCTCATCATTGATCATTACAAAGCGCGGCAGTTCCTGCCGCGTTTTCATGTTTATAGGGCTGTTGAATAATACGTTCTGTTCGGCTAATGGAAAGGTGATTAATAAAATCAACTTTTGAGCTGTAGGTCTGTGGCGTTGAGAGGCAAAAAGAATTGCCATTGGTAATTCATTGTTGATCTGTTCTGCACTACATCCCACTGCCTCCGAATGAACAACCGAATTGCTGATACGGATTTACCGACACTATGGATGACGAAGCCGCAGACGTGAACAATGCGTTTCTGCGCGCGCGCAACTCGCTGTTATGGAGTGTTTTCCGCATTGTCCGTGACAAAGAAACCGCTGAGGAATTGACGCAGGAGAGCTACCTGCGCGCGCGAAAGGCGGCCTCGACCGGCGCACTTCTCAATGCCGAGGCGTTTTTGCAGCAAACAGCTCGTAACCTGGCGCTTGATTATCTCCGTCAAAAAAAGGTGCGCAGCACCCATGAGGCAAGTGAGGTCAGCGGCGAATCTATGGATTTGGTGGCAGATGATCAGCCGTCCGCTGAAGACAAGGTCATTCATCTCGACCGTTTGCGCGCCTACCAATCAGCGCTCGATAAATTGCCGAAACGTGTGCAACAGGTCTGGGTCTTGAGTCGTGTAGAAGGCTTGACGTACCCACAGATTGCCGAACATCTGGATGTGTCTCAGAACACCGTCTTCAACGACATGAAGCATGCCATGGCGCATCTCAACGATTTCAGAAAGAGGCTGGACAAGGAATGATGTTCCGCGAAAGAACGAAATCGACAATCTCTCGTTGCAGGGCTGCTTTTTTTTATGAGAAATGGTCCGCTCAAACGTCTGATTCATTGTGGGTACGCGAAGAGACCCTTGGGCAGTGTTTATGAGGAATAATGACGAGCAGATTGTTGGTTTGCAGACTGATGTGGTGATGAACGCCGCATTGGATTGGTTCGTCCATAAACAATCCGGTGTTCCTGATCCCTCACTGGATGCAGGTTTTGAAACCTGGATATCCAGCGATCCAGCCCATGCGGCCGCTTATGCCGAACTTGCCGGCGTATGGCACGAACCGGAGCTGTTTTCTGCGTCGCAGCGTCATGCGCGGCAAATCGATTTGCGTGCTGTAAAACCTGCATTTTCCGTTTGGGGTAGAAAGCGCGCTCACTGGTTGTCACTGGCGGCGGCAATGGTGCTGTTTGTTGGCGGGTATGCTGCCTATCCAGAAATTATGCTTCGCTGGAGTGCCGATTATCGCACCGTCGCGGGCAAGATGCAGAATGTCATATTGCCAGATGGTTCCCGTATGCTGCTGAATACCGACAGCGCGGTCGAGCTTGCCTATCAGGGGCAGCAACGTGGTGTGCGTCTTCTCAAGGGCGAGGCATGGTTTGATGTTGTCCATGATGCTTCGCGTCCGTTCCGGGTCGTGGGGCATTTTGGCGATGTGACCGTGAAGGGAACTGCTTTCGTTGTTCGCGCAGAGGCAAATCGCGATGTGGTGGCGCTTGAGCGCGGGCGCGTTGATGTCATCCGTGATGGCAGTGCGCAAACTGCTGTGCAGCTGTTGCCCGATCAGATGGTGGCCGTGGATGAAAAATCCATCTCACACATAGAGCCATTTGAACCGGATGAAATGCTTGCCTGGCGCGAAGGGCGCATTGCTTTTTCAGGCAAACCTCTCGGAGCTGTGTTGGGCGATCTCGCACGTTATTATGACGGACGTGTTTTTGTTCTACGCCGAGATCTGCTTTCGGTGGCGGTGAGCGGTAACTATCGAACGGATGATGCGGTCGGCGCTATTGGCAGTATCGTCACCGCTGTAGGCGGCAAAATCAATACGCTGCCGGGTAATTTCATAATCATTCGTTAAATTCTCAACTTTTTTTGTGAGATTGAAAAGTCTCGAACGTCGAAGGCAATGAGGCGGTACTGGCATGAAGCCAAAACTCCTTGCGTGTCAGGGCTTTCGGGGGACGGAAACTCTGTTTGGAACGACCTTCCGCACGCGGATGCAAAGTGCCGGTGACGTTTAACGTTGCCAAAGGCGTTCAGGAGTAGGGTAATGGCAGTGCAGGGCAGAAAAAGAAGCGGCAAGAATGGTGTCTCGTTGCTTCTTGCTTCGACAATTCTTGGCTACGTAGGGGTGATGGCGGTGTCAGCCGACGCTGAAGCGCAACAAAGCGGTTCAGTTGCCTCTGCAACGGTTGGCTTTAACATTCCTGCGCAGCCGCTTGGCAAAGCTCTGAACAGTTTCATCAAGTCTACAGGTTGGCAAATCGGTTATTCGTCGGCTCTGGTCGATGGAAAGCAATCGGCTATCGTGTCGGGCAAGCTGACGCCTGAGACGGCGTTGCGCACGCTGCTTTCCGGTACTGGCATTGAAATTCGCATGACTGGGCCTAAAACCGCTTCATTGCTCGCCGTCGCACAGGCGGCAGTGAGCGCAGATGGCACGATACTGCTTGAGGCTATTCAGGTGCAGTCAAAATCCGGCCAGTCTGTTCTTGGCACAAGCTCCGTTGCTGACACTGGCACCACCACAATTTCCGGAGGACAATTGAACGGCCGCACCGGCGGCAGCGGTGACGCCAATAGCGTGCTGCGCAATATGGCAAACGTCCAATATCAGAACGAAATCAACGCAGATGCAGGTGAAACAGATCAGTCAGTTATTGACTTGAAACCAAAGGAAGTTTCAATTTCTGGCGCCCGTGTCTACGAGAACAACTTCATTCTCAATGGCATGGAAATTAATACCATAACCGGTAGCGCTGATCAGTTTGTTAAAAACGACTTTCTAGCGACCAGCTCAAACAACAACTTTTACCAGATGTTTGGTCTGCATTCTCAAACGATTTACGTACCGACGGATTTTCTCTCAGCTGCTACAGTGATCGACAGCAACGCTTCTGCTCGATACGGTAATTTTCAGGGTGGTGTTGTTTCATATGAACTTGAAAATGCGCCAAGAGATCGTTGGCGTTCATCCGTCACCACCGATTACACAACGAGTGATTGGGCTGCATTTAATCTTCTCACGGCTACCGGACTTAACCCGAATAATATCGCACGTAATGACTACATTCGAAGAAAGTCTTCTGTCTCCGTCGGCGGACCGATCACTGACAACATCGCAATCATTGGTCAGTACAGCACTCAGAGTGCGGTAACTCATAAGGACAAAGACTACAAATACATTGAGAATCGTCGAATTGAAGAAGAGTCCCAAAGTGACTTTTACCGTCTCCAGGCGATCGCAGAAACGGATTTCGGTGATTTTACGCTGGAAGGTATTTACAACGAATATGACCAGGCCTGGCAAAGTGCTTCCTGGCGAAACATGAATCTAAACCTCGGGGCACGAGGCTTAACGACGAAGTTGCAACATGATTATGAGTTCAGCAACTTTGATCTCGGCGGTATTTCTTTTGATAATGTTAAGCTGAAGTCAGTCCTTAATTATAAAAAATCAAGCAACATCAATGAGTCAGACTCTAATGTTGGACGTGTATATCAGCAATCGAGGACCGTTAGCGGGACGCTTTGGGAATCGAAAGAAATAGCGGACTGGTGCCGAGCAGGCTCAACAAGTCAAACGACATGTATTGATGGCGGTTGGGGCACAAAGGAAATGGGGCAAGAGCAATGGAGCTTGTCTGAGGAACTCAGCGGAGATTTTTTGCTAGGTTCTTTTTTGCTTGGTGCTGACTATACCAGTACACAGGCCTATCGTCGTCGGCCAGAGGAATTTACTTATTACACTGCAAGCACTGTAATCGGAAGCTATCCGGCGCTCTCTGGTTTCAATTGCAATGGCGCTGATGCCTGCAGTGCTGAACAGTTTGCGAATACGAAATCTGTGCACTCTGCTTATGATATCAATGTCAATCTTAACGCCTTCAACGTCTATGCTGAGCTTAACCAAACATGGGAATGGTTGAATGTTCGGGCAGGTGTACGTGCGTCATATGATGACTACATGCAAAACCTTAATCTCGCGCCTCGTATTGTTGCGACCGTTACTCCGATTGATGATTTCTCGATTTCCGCCGGCTTCAACCGTTACTTCGATGCAACGAATCTTGGTTACGCTCTGAGAGAACGCCTGCCGAGGGAAACGATTTATACCCGTACGCAGTCGAGTGGAGATGTCAAAGACTGGACTCGTCTCAGGGTCAACGTGCCTTATGAGAACCGTGCATCCGATCTTTCGACACCATATAATGATGAGGTTACGTTTGCGTTATTTGGTAAGGAGCCGCTCCTGGGCGGTGACTGGAGAGTTCGATTCGTTGATCGTCGTTCGAAAGATCAGTTCGCAACTGAAAGCACATCTACCTATGTGAACACGCTGACGAATAGTGGGCACGGCGCTTACCAATCTGTCACAGGTGAATATTCCAAGGAGTTGGATACAGGCAATATCGAGGCACTTGATGCGCTGTCGTTTAAGACCTCCGTTACCTGGGCACGTAGCGAGATAACCAATAACAGCTATTTCGAGAGCAACCTCGAAGATGAATACATTTTGTATAAAGAGCACTCATACTCGCAAGCTGGGTTTCAGGCTGCGACTGGCAATATGGACATTCCTCTACGCCTTGAGGCGGGGTTTGCCAGCAGTTGGTTTGACAATCGCCTGAATGTCGATGTCTCTGCCAACTACAATTTCGGTTACAGAGGTGTGCGGGACACGGGGGGTACGACAAATATCGATGGCCTGGAACACTCAATCTACGAAGATTACGACTTTTCACCCACTTTGACCGTTGATCTCGCAACAAGTTTCGAAGTCTACAAGAATGACGATCGAGGGCTGACGTTTAATATGAAGGTTGGCAACCTTTTTAATGAGACAGGCAATGCGACAACCAGTATTTCCCGACCTTGGAGCATTGGCCGTACCGTTTGGGTTGGTGCCAAGGCGACGTTCTGATCGACTTCAGACATAGGAAAGACCTGCAAACCCCGGTGGCGAATTTTCGCCTCTGGTTTTGTGTATTTCGGACCGATCAGAAAACTAACTTGAGGTTTTTTGCCGATCGTTGACGGGCGTTTCCGTTTCAAAAAAATTCGAAAGAGCGCTGCCGCTCAGGAATGTTTCCGGAAAAGCCGGTTTGCCGAAGAAGTACCCCTGAACCAGCCGGATTTTGGTATTCTGCGCGAGGTAGTCAAGCTCCTCTCGCAGTTCGACACCTTCTGCCACCATGCCGATGCCGAGTGCCGCGCAGACGGACTCGATGGCTTTGAGGATGTCCTGGCTGCGGGGACGTTCATGAATGGACATGATGAAGGCGCGGTCCACTTTCAGTTCATCGGCATCAATGTCGGCGAGAATGGAAAGCGATGAGAAACCGGTTCCGAAGTCATCAATTGAAATCCGAACGCCCAGCTGGCGCAGGCTTGGCAAAATGTCATTCTGGAAGAAACGCGCTGAAACAAGCGCCTCCTCAGTCAGTTCCACGATGAGGTTTTGACCGACTCCGGCAGCTTCAATTCTCTGTAGAAGAAGCCGCATGAAATCAGGCGAGTTGGCCTGGCGGGCGGCAACGTTGAGGCTGAGTGTGATGTCGTCGCCAAACTTTTGCTTCAGGGCGGGAAGGTCGCGGGTAATCTCATCCAACATGAAATGGGTAATTTCGCCAATCAGGCCCAGTTCGCCTGCAATGCCGATAAAATTGCCCGGCATATGAATGGTACCATTAGGTTCTACCCAGCGCACGAGTGCTTCGAAACCTTCGATCCTGCCGGTTTCAATATCGGTCTTTGGTTGATAGGCGGCCTTGAAATGACGGTCACGGATCGCAGCGCGCAGCTTTTGTTCGGTTTCCATACGCGCTGTCAGCGCGTCACGCATGGTGTCATCAAAATAGGCGGCACTACCCTTATGCGCGCTCTTGGCGCGATACATCGCGTTGTCGGCGCTGCGCCGAAGGGTCTCATAATCATTGCCGTGCAAGGGATAGATGCTGACGCCGATTGAGGCGGAAGAAAACACCTCCTGGCCTTCCAGCATGAACGGCCTACGCAATTCATCGACAATGGCATCAACGATCTTGGTGACACCAGCTTCTGAGGTCACATCGCCGATAAGCAGCAGGAACTCATCGCCACTGATGCGCGAAAGCATGTCGCGTTCGCCAATTATATCCTGAATACGGCGGGTAATGGCCAGCAGCAACTGATCGCCCAAAGCGTGGCTGTAAAAGTCGTTGACCTGCTTGAAGTTGTCGATGTCGATGAAGGCGAGGGCAAACTGTTCGCCCTCTTTTATGGTCAAGAGTTTCCACTCAACCGTTTGTTTCATTAGAGAACGGTTGGGCAGGTCGGTCAATTGGTCATGATAGGCGCGGTGATGCAGCTCGTCTTCCGAGCGCTTTCTCCCGGTGATGTCCATCGACGTGGTGATCTGCAAACTTTCATCAAAGATGTGAGCGTGTGATGAACTCACCAGCATCACACGTTTTTCACCGTCAATGACGGTCTCATATTCAAACGACTGATTGAAATCCTGTTCAAGGCTGCCTGTCAGACTATGGATTGGTGAAAGGCCAGATCCCATACCCTTTGCAGGGTGAATGGCTGACGGCAGTTGTGTCGCATGTTTGCCAAAGGTTTTTTCGGCGAATTCGTTGATGACCAATGGTTCACCACTCGCATGCTGCACCAGAACGCCGACCGGAAGGGCATCCACAATCTCCTTTAGAAGATTGGAGTTGCGTTGCGCCATCTGTTCGCTTTTGCGTAACTGCTCTCCCATTTCGCGCAAACGCCTCCCTTCTGCAGCATTCTGGCTGGCGTACCGTGTTGCGAGAGCGTGGGACACAACGACGGAAAAGCGCTTGGCCAGTGCGATTTCGTCCCGGCTGAAACCTTCCGATCTGGCTTCACGGATTAGTAGCAAAATACCGCGCCTGTCGCGCACGCGCACAGGCACGTAAAGCACTGGGCTTTCGCGTGAAAGTCCATGCGTCTCGGCACCATCCCACTCCGAAATGCCCTTGCTGGAGAAGGTCGTAACAACCTTGCCCGACATGATTTTTGCAAAGAGCGCGCCGACAGGCCACTGGGAGTTCAGAAGTTCTGACCGCTCCGAGATAATGCAGTCCAGTCTCTTATGATCGCTGTCTTCGACTTCTGCCAGCATCAGCACATGTGAGAAGGAGAACACTTTTCGTAGCGATGCGAACACCACAGAGAATGGATCGCTATCTTCCTCAATGCCGAGCAGTGTTTCCAGAGCATCCAGCAGTTGTTGCAGGTGAATGCTGGATTGGCGCAGCGTGTCGTGATCCTGATGCAAAGAGAGCAGGGCTTCGCGTAAGGTCTCGTTGCTCTCTTGCAAGCCCGAAAAGCGAGGAAGAAAAGGGCGCGTTGGAAGCATCGATTATTTTCCGAAGACCACAGCTGAAATCATCAGGTTTCCGTGTACGTTTTTGTCAAGCAAATAGCCCTGTTCGCCAAAGGTGAAGCAGCCAATAAACGGCGTGCCGCCGAGCGTAAGACCAACCGTGCGTGCAACTTCGGTAATATCGTCGCCAACCGCCAGTTTGCAGCCTCCGCAATAGATCATGATGGCTCCGGAAATGGTCTTATGCTCCAGCTCTAGGTTACGTTTTGCATGGTCGGCCACGCGTCCTGCACGTGCCACGAGCTGTTGTCTGTCGCCACGCATGGCATGAATACGCATGCCGGTTTCCAGCTCCCGGAAGGTGCGCAAACCACCTTGCGGTGAAACAGATTCCGGATGGATCAACAGATACTGACCCACGCCATCGATGTCGCCGGTATTGATGGCGATGGGGTACATTGTCGTTTCTGCCAGAATGGAGCCGCCGTCCAGCTTGGACGCTATGGCATTGTTGGACCACTGGTTGTAAACCTCGGCTGCGGGCGCACCATCGATTGTCAGGACATCGCGTCCTGCACCGTCGGTGACAACACCGCTTTCTCCGGCGCTATGGTAGCCAATGCCGGTTACCGTGCCTTGTGGACCCGACGGTTCGTAACCGCCCTGAAATGCAAAGCCGATTGGGGAGGATGGAAACATCACCGCGATAACCAAGCCATTCGATAATGCGCCGCTTGGGCCCAGAAGGTGCCATTGACCGCTGACGTCATTATCAGCCGCCGTTCCACCCATGATGGGGCAATGGTCGCCAACGATATTACGCAACCCGCGCATGACTGCTTCCTCGTGACCGGGCGTCTGATAAAGCCAGATCAGTTCGGGCAGTTGGCCGGTGCAGTTACAACTATCCAGCGCCTGCATGAGAACTTTTTCCGCAAGCTTTTCGGGGTTGTCGTCGAATACGCCGTCTGCGACACCGTATTCGCCAGCCTTATCCTCCAGGACAAGCAAACCGACCGTATCCTGGTCCCAGAATCCATTTTCGGTCATCAGTCCGCCCGATGAGCTGCCGCCTATGATCGCTTTGCCCGAGAAATTTTCCTGTAAAAAAGCGTCAATGAGAATGCCATTGTGATCACATCCGTAAAAGGTGAACACCAGACCGTTTCCGTTGTCGGGGTTTTGCAATTGCTCGGCCAATAACGCCAAGGCGGCTATCGTATCTTGGTCATTGGCTGTGTAGCTCTTGACTTTATCCATGTCGCTCTCCCGCAAGCGCAATTTAAATACTGTATCGCCAATTCATTCAGCGGGGTGTTGCCGTTCATAGGCGAAGTGCCACTCACAACGTCGTCTATCGTATTTTGCTAAAGTAAACGCCGGGTGTAATTTTAGCCAACTTCAGATTAGGCTTAAGTATCTGTTTCTATTTTATGTCCAGTTGCACAAACCCAGGGTGATTGACCGGGTTGTTGGCAGGCGCGAAGAGTGGAAACGATGTGTTGTGTTATCAATGATTGACTTTAAGGTAGGCAAAGGATTGGGAGAACTTCAATTGCCAATAACGCGCGCCATAAAGCTGTTTGATGCATTGATATTTCGCGCCGTTTCCCTTGTTTGATGATGTTACAGTTCAGGACATAACCCGATGACCACTATTGATAATTCTTCGCTGGCTGGCGCTCTTTTTGACGCCATGTCTAACGGCAAGGCATTGGACCGCAACACCGTTGCTCCGCTGGATGTTGAAGCGGCGTATAAGGTGCAGGCGCAGGTGCTTCAGCGCTCCGGCCGTCCGCTTGAAGGCTTAAAACTGTCGAAGCGGACAGACGGTACCTATAGCGCTCCGCTGTTTTCGGTCATTCGTGATGACAGATATCAGTATGTCGATGGCATCGTACTGGAAGTGGAACTGGCTTTCACGCTGCGGAGCGATCTGCCGCCGCGCGGTGAGCCCTGGACTCGCGAAGAGGTTGTCGCGGCAATCGGCACTGTTTCGATTGGTGCGGAGTTTGTCCGCAGCCGTTACGAGGGTGGTGCTGGTGGTATCTTCGCGCTTGGCCTTGCCGACAGCCTCAGCAATATTTCTTACGCAGTCGGGCCCGAACTATCGCGCGCCATATTGGAAGATCCGGCATTCGATTCCCCACTGAGGGTTCTGGGCAATGGCGCAACGCTTTATGATGCGCCTTCAAATCACCAGGATATCGATCCAGTTGCGGGTGTGATCGCTTACGCCAACAGTACGCCATCGCCACTCGGTTTTCTGCGCAAGGGTCAGGTTATCACCACAGGTACTCTGTGTGGTGCTGTCAAAATCGCTGAGCCGGCACGACTTGAAATTCTGCTCGACGGAAAAACCTTCATTATCGAGGTTGCGTGATAGTCTCGCCGGTGTCGTGGTTACACGATGCCGGCATATTGACGGAACAAGGCCGGGTCGGCACGAAGCTCATCCGTTGGCATGGTTGCCTTAACCGTACCATTCTCAATAAAGCAGACACGGTCAGCCACCGCCAGCACCGCCTCTATTCGTTGCTCCACAAGCAGCACGGCTTTGCCGTTATTTTTGAGTTCGAGGATGACATCGCGAATGGTGGCAATCATTGAAGGCATCAGGCCTTCCGTTGGTTCGTCCAGCAAAACAACCGATGGATCGAGGCACAAGGCACGGGCCATGGCCAGCATCTGCTGTTCTCCACCCGATAGCGTACCTGAAATCTGTGGCAGCCGTTCTTTCAAGATGGGGAACAACCGAAATACTTCGGTCAGAATTTCGCGATCCGTTCCGCGTGCCATCAGGCCAATTTCGAGATTTTCTTCCACCGTCAGTTCTGCGAACAGACGTCTGCCCTGCGGAACATAACCAATGCCGCATTTCGGCACCTCATGGGCTGGCAGTCCTGTCAGTTCCACATCATCCAACGTCACCCGACCGGAATGAGCCGATAACAGGCCCATAATGGCTTTCAGGGTTGTTGTTTTACCAGCCCCATTTCGGCCGAATAAACAAAGGACTTCGCCGCTGGCAAGTGACAGGGACACACTTTTTAATGTGCGGCTGCTGCCGTGGTAGACATCGAGATCCTCAAGCTTCAGCACGGGTCAATGTCCTCCCAGATAGGCGGTTTGCACTGCGCTGTTGTCGCGAATGTCGTCCGGCGTTCCTGTCGCCAGCACCTGCCCGTGGTTCAATACGGTAATTCTGTCAGCCAGTTGCATGACTACATCCATATTGTGCTCTATCAATAATGTGGTGATCTGACCTGAAATGGCTTTGACCAACCCGCAGAAATTGGCAATTTCCGGGTCTGAAAGCCCCTGTGTCGGTTCATCAAGGATCAGCAGCTTCGGCTGCAAGGCTAGTCCCATCGCGACTTCCAGCAGTCGCTGGTGACCGTAAGCCAAGGCGCCTGCCGTCTCATTGGCGTATTGTGCAAGGCCAACCTGTTCGAGTACGGCGTGAACATCAGTCGAAAGCAGATTGGTATCTATTCGGCTGAACAGCCCGGTGTTCCGCCGCTGCGCAGTTTGAGCGGCAAGCGCGACATTGTCGTAGACACTCAGATTTGGATAGATGCTGGTAATCTGGAATGTGTAGGCAATTCCCTGCTTTACTCGCTCGAATGCAGGCATTGCAGTAATGTCTTTTCCGGAAAATACGACATGTCCGGAAGACGGGGCAAGTCGCCCTGACAGAAGGGATACGAAGGTCGTCTTGCCCGCTCCATTAGGGCCGATCAGTGCATGGATTTCACCTTGCGTGATCTCAAAATCCACAGCGTTGACCGCGGTCAAGCCACCGAAGCGACGGGTCAGGTTTTGTGTTGAAAGCAACGTCATGGCAGCCACTTCAACCACCTCTCACGGATGCTTCCCAAAATACCCCGAGGGAAAAACAGGATAAGAAAGACAAGCATGACGCCAGTCACCAGCATGTAAGCCGGTGTGTAATTGCTGGCGATATCGATCATGTAAAACATCGAAACGGTGCCCAGCAACGGTCCAAGCACGGTGCCAGCACCACCCAGCAGGGTGAACAACAAGGCCTCGATGGAATATTGTATCGATGCAAAAGACGAACCGATATAGGCAAAGAGCAGGGCATAGGTCGCCCCAGCCATGGCCGACAGCGAGCCCGACACTATCAGTGCCACAAGCTTCAGCCGGAATGTGTCATATCCAAGCATCAGCGTCCGTGGTTCGTTTTCGCGCACTGCGATCATTGCGCGGCCCAGCGGGCTGCGCACAATAATAAAGCAGATCAAAAGCGCCACAGTCATCAAGACGAAAGCAAGATTATAGCGGGTCGCGGCATCGGTCAGATCAAAGGTCACTCCGGCGAGGTCGAAGCTGCGCGCCGATTGCGGTAAAACCAGCCCTTCCTCACCACGTGTCCATTGCGAAAAATACAAGCTGGCCAGATAGGCAACCTGCGCAAACATCATGGTCACAATCATGAACGCCACACCGGTTGTACGCAGCGAGATCAGGCCAATGAACAGAGACATAACAAATCCTGCCAGGATGCCGCACAGGAATGCGGCTGGCACGCTCCATTCCAGATGGTAGGCTGCAAGACCCGCGCCATAAAGGCCGCTGGCAAAAAACAGGGCGTGGCCGAGGCTGAGAAGTCCCGTGTAACCAAAAAGAAGATTGTACGCCATGGCGAAAATGGCCAGCACCATAACGCGCGTCATGGCAAGGTGATGATACTCCGGCAGAACAAACTGCAGGCCGAAGAAGATAGCGATGACAGCAATATGGAGCAGCAGGACTTTTAAGGATGGCGCGGTGTTCATCGTGTCTTTGCCCCGAAAAGCCCTTCCGGCTTGAACACCAACACCAGTGCAACAAGCAGCGTCGACAACATCTTGGCGAGTGTTGGCGAAAAGAACATAGAAATAATGCCGTCACTTAAGCCAATCACCAAGGCTGCAACTACGGTGCCACGAATGCTGCCAAGTCCGCCGATGATGACCACGATGAAGGACAGCAGCAGGGGATCAAGCCCCATCAGATAGTGGGCTTGTCGGATGGGTACGATCAAGACAGCAGCGATCGCGGCTAGCATCGCACCGGCTGCGAAGACCAGACCGTAGACTTTGCCGATTGGAATGCCGAAGGCCTGTGCGGTTTCACTGTCAAATTGTGCTGCGCGCATGATCAGCCCAATTTTGGTTTTGGTGAGGACGAACCATGTGATGGCCAGGACGATGATTGCAGCGGCAATAACGAAGAGGTTGTAGGCCGAATATCCAAACCATGGCAGTTGCAGTCGATAGTAGAATGGTGCCGTTACCGGACGAGCATCCGGGCCGTAGGTCAAAAGGACTGTTTGCTGGATAATGTAGAGCATGCCAATCGTCGCGACGATTGTTGCTTCGGGATTGTAGGAGAGGCGTCGCAACACGAGCCTTTCACCTGCATATGCGATGGCGCCGACGGCGAGTGGGCTGATGAGTAATGCGGCAACGAAACCAAGCGCAGGCGGAAGCCCGAGCATTGACGTCACCCACCATGCGATGACAGCACCGAGCATGAAGAACTCACCATGGGCGACATTCACCACCCGCATCACCCCGAAAACCAGCGAAAGACCAAGCGCAGTCAGCGTCAGGACTGCCGCTTGCAGTAATCCTTCCAGTGTTGCCAGTAACAGAAATGGACCGAATGCCAAAACAAGCTCCTGCGCCAAAACAAAATTCATTCAATGCTGGATAACGCATTGAATGAATTTGCATAAAGTTAAATTAACTCGATGTGAGGTAATTCACGGATCAGAGCGACATTTTAGTGTAGTCGGCGGTAACTTCATAGGCGCCATCCTCAATTGAGGTCTTGTGCACTACATTCAATTTGCCGTTTTCGACCTTCGATATGTACTGGTGGCCGTAACATTGGTGGTTCTTGCCATTAAACAGCTTGTCGCCCTGCGGGTGATCACGGCCCTCATCAAATTTTTCGAAGGATTCCATGGCTTCGATAAAGGCAGCCTTGTCTTGCGGTCCGCGATATCCGGCCTTTTCCATGGCTTTCTTAATGACGAACAGTGTTTCCCAGCATCCAAACATATGGGCGTAGGTGGAGATGTCTTTCGCATCGGCCGCGCTGGCGCCATTGTCATCAATACCAATGGCATTACGGTAAAATTTGTCCCATTCGCTCTGATCCTTCTGGGCATAACGCGGCATGCCTTCCCAGAAATAGGTCCCGTCGAGATAGGAAAGTTGTGGCGTGGCTAGATCAACGGCCTCGAGGCTGTCGATAAACCCGAAAATCTCCGGGCGTTGTGAACCGTAGAATTGACCGAGTTCGGTCACGAAGGTCAGGACCGATGGGCCGACCATGACGTGGTAGAGAACTTCGGTGTCTGAGGGAATACGCGGCAGATATCGAGTGAAGGATGTCTCTGTTGGCGGAATAGCGATCATTTCGACAATCTCGCCACCCTGCGCTTTCATGGCTGCCGAGAAATAGTCGCGGTGATCATGGCCGAAGGCATAATCCGGGAAAATCATCGTCGCTTTTTTGCCGAGGTTTTGCGAAACCCACGGCGCCATGGCCGTGACCTGGCTGCGAACATCGGTAATGCACGGCTGGAAACAATAACGGTTCAGATTGCCGGACGCGACGTGGTAGCCCTCTGAGACCACGATGTATGGCATTTTCAACTCGCCAGCACGCGGCGCGGATCCGATAACGACATGCGAGAAAAGCGTGCCGTAGATCGCATCAACCTTATGCTGGGTCGCGAATTTTTCGACCACTTCTGCACCGCGTTTGGCGTCGGTACCATCGTCTTCTATGATAATTTCCAACGGGCGTCCGTTAATGCCGCCTTCGTCGTTGATGATTTTGGCAGCGGCCTTTGCAACACGCTCATACCAGCGACCGTAGGATGCGCCGATGCCGGTGCGGTGGAGCTGCATGCCGATCTTGATCGGTTCCGATGTTTGCGCCTGTGAATAACGCACGAAGCCCGGTGCTGCAGTAGCGGCAAGGCCTGTTCCGACAACGGCGCCCATTCCCAACAGGGTAGAACGGCGGGTAATAATGGCATTCTCGGGCTTAATGATCTTGTCGGACATGAAACTCCCCTCTCATGCAAATGGCGTAAAGATTATCCCGGCAATGCAGCCGTTCTGGCAGCACATTGCGGGCCATGATCATTGTTTGAATTTGCCGCTTTCAAGCGTACAGGCATACTCACTGGCATACGTAACGGCGACAATTCTCCTCTGTCGGACCGTGGCGGCAGGTAAGGCAACTGGTTTGACCAATCTTATGACAACAGCTTTAGCCGTCGTAAACAGAGCATTTGATTTTTGGCGCTTAAAGACCACCAAATGTCGTATTTTCTTCATCTGAATCGTTTGAAGCACAAACTGTTTTGGTGCTTAAAGGTTGTTTGGCGAATTTTATTCCAGTTATTGGGGTTTTGTCGGCCTTTTCGCAATCAAACGCAGCTTGCGAAACGTCGTGCCCACGTGAGATGAACCGACTCAACGGAGCGGAAACTGGCTGGTTTTGGAGGAGGAGAGGGTGGTGAGACATTGCGGTAGCGCCCAGCTGAAGCAACTCGCTGCCGTGGCGTTTCTTGTGATGATGGCAGGTGACGCCAGTGCACATGGCGCAGAGCGCGGCCTGGTCATGTTGTTGCCGACAGGATTTTATGTCACCGGCGGTGCGCTGGCGGTGTTGTTTTCATTTCTTTTGCTGGCATTTGCGCCGAGCGCCTGGTTTGCCAAAGGCGCCAGCATAAAAATCGCTCCATATTTCGCGGTGCCGAAGACCCCGTTCAGTTGTCTGTCTTTTCTGCTGCTGCTGCTGTGTGTTGTCGCGGGTTTTGTTGCGCCTTCCGATCCACTAAGCAATCCGCTGCCCTTGCTGATCTGGACCGGCTGGTGGGTTGGTTTTACGCTGTTACAGGTGGTCACAGGCAGTCTTTGGCCGTGGCTTAATCCGTGGAACGGTCCAGTTTCCCTGCTTCGCAAGCTTGTTGGGCCGAGGCTAGCTAAAGCCTCACATGTGAATTTACCGGTTTCTGTCGGTTTCCTGCCAGCAATTTTGCAGTTTTCAGCTTTCGCATGGTTTGAGCTTGTCTCGCTCGCACCAGATGATCCGCCCCGGCTTTCTACCGCTGTGATTGTCTATTGGTTGGTGAATTTCACTGGCATCTTGACCTTTGGTGAAAAGGCATGGCTGTCGAGAGGTGAGCCCTTTTCAGTGTTCTTTCGCATGATCGGTATGTTGTCGCCCATTGGGGTGTCGCAATCGGAAAGCGGCAAGATGTTTGTATTGAGATGGCCGGGCGACCGTTCTCTTGTTGCTGATGCTCTACCACCAAGTGGTGTTATCTTTATTCTGCTGACATTGGCGACCGCGTCATTTGACGGTTTTTCCGAGACGTTCACCTGGCTTGGTTTCATCGGCGTAAATCCATTGGAGTTTCCCGGTCGAAGTGGCGTGATGTTTGCCAATACGCTGGGTCTGCTTGCCTCGCCGATTATTCTTGTCGTGCTGTTTTATAAAGCCGTGATCGCGGGTGCGTGGCTTGCGGGAGAAAGAGAGATAACCGGATGGATGCGTCTCTCCGGGAAACTCGTTTATTCCATCATTCCCATTTCGATTGCATTTCATGCGGCGCATTATCTGACGCTTCTTCTCGTCAATGGGCAGTATCTCTTGATCATGATGTCCGACCCGTTTGCACTGGGTTGGAACCTGTTTGGCATGGCGCACTGGCATGTGACGACATCATTCCTGCTCAACATCGATGATGTCAGAATTATCTGGCTGACACAGACCGGCATTATCGTGGCAGGCCATGTGATTGGCATTGTTCTGGCGCACGCAATTGCCTTGCGTCATTTCGGTGAGGCGAAGAGAGCTGTGGTCTCGCAACTTGTGCTAGCGGCTCTCATGGTGTTTTATACCGTCTTCGGGCTTTGGTTGTTGTCGACGCCTTCGGTTGGTTGATCATGCAGGCATATAAAACGGAGTGAAAAATAGCGCCGTTATTCCGCCTTTATTAATGCGCATTGCAGCACATCCACCGAGCTTTTCGGCGTGACATTTCCTGCTATCTTCAATGTAAATGAACAGCAATTCGGTGTTCCATGCCTGCACAAGAACAAGTGCCTGAACAACAGCCCGCGTCCTCGGCTATCTGGGCGTTTCTCATTCGTTTTAAGCCCTATCTGACGTCACTTGCCATCATTGCGGTTTTCGCACTGACGGCCTTCGCCATCTACCACCTAACCTCCGAGGTTCGTTACGACGAAGTCGAGACCGCGTTGCTCAGCACCAGCTGGACCTCGATCTTGCTGGCGATCTTGTTTACTGGGTTAAGTTTCGTCGCGCTGATTTGTTATGATGTAAACGCTATCGATTACATCGGCAAAAAGCTGCCCCTGTCGAGCGTGGCGATTACCGCGTTCAGTGCCTATGCTATCGGCAACACTGCCGGTTTTGGTGCGCTGAGCGGCGGCGCGATCCGGTTTCGTGCCTATTCTCGCCTCGGGCTGAACCCCGGTGAAATCGGTCGGATTATTGCGTTTGTAACGCTGTCTTTCGGGCTCGGCCTTCTCGCTGTAACAGCGCTTTCGTTGCTGATGGTCGCACCACGTGTAGCCTCGATTGTCGGGCTGGATCCACTCTGGTTGCGGGTTGGCGCAGTTGTTATCGTTGGCATCATGGTCGCGTTGTTCGTTGTGGCCCGCGGTGAGCGCACCGTCAGCATTGGCTGGCTGCGTCTGCGTCTGCCGGATACACGCACGGCGTCTCGCCAGTTTCTGGTCTCGGCACTGGATATCGCGGCAACGGCCACGGCACTTTATGTGCTGTTGCCTGACACCCATGTTGGCTGGCCATCGTTTTTTGCGATCTTCGCGACGGCAGTTGGTCTCGGTGTTCTAAGCCATGTGCCGGCTGGACTTGGCGTTTTTGAAACCGTGATGATTGCCGGGCTCGGCAATGCCATTGATATTGATACGCTTCTGGGCAGCCTTGTGCTTTATCGCATCATCTATCACGTGCTGCCGCTTATGCTGGCAACTGTCCTGCTGGTGGCGAGCGAAATCCGCCAGCTTGCAGCGAGGCCACTATTTGCCGATATCGGGCAGATAACGGTTCGGCTTGCGCCCTCGTTGCTTTCGACACTGGCGCTGATCGTTGGCGCCATGCTGATTTTTTCGAGCGTTACGCCAACACCTGACGATAATCTCGATTTTCTGTCGAGCATTCTGCCGCTGCCGATTGTGGAAGCGGCCCATTTCCTTTCCAGCATTCTCGGGCTTGGACTGGTCGTTGCGTCACGCGGCATTGGTCAACGGCTGGATGGTGCATGGTGGGTCGGAATTATTGCCGCGTCCGCAGCACTTGTTTTATCGTTGCTGAAAGCTGTCGCCGTATTCGAGGCCATGTTCCTCGGCGTGTTTATTGCGGTCATGCTGCTGAGTGCGGGTGAATTTACCCGCCACGCCTCATTGCTGCGAATGAGAATGGGGCCAGCCTGGTTATCGGCAATAGCAATCATCATTGCCGGTGCCGCGACCATCCTGTTCTTCGTGTACCGCGATACGCAATATAGCCACGCTCTCTGGTGGGAATTCGAATTTTCCGAGGAAGCGCCGCGCAGCCTGCGTGCTTTGCTGGGGCTGGTTCTCGCATCAAGTGCGCTGGCAATTTTCAGCCTGCTGCGGCCTGTGACCTATAGACCGGATGAAATGGGGGGCGCCGATCTCGAAAAGGCCATCGCCATTGCTAAAAAACAGGATATGGCCGATGCCAATCTGGTGCGGATGGCCGACAAACACATCATGTTTTCGCAAGATGGCAATGCCTTCATCATGTATGGCATTCAGGGGCGCTCCTGGATTGGACTGACGGACCCAATCGGTGAAGAATCCGAAATGTCGGAGCTGGTTTGGCAGTTTGTCGAGACGGCGCGAGCGGCGGGCGGACGCGCCGCCTTCTATCAGGTGTCGCCGAAACTGCTTTCTTATTGCGCGGATGCTGGTCTTCGTGCGTTCAAACTGGGCGAACTCGCAATTGTCGACCTTGAGACCTTCGACTTAAAGGGCAGTCGGCTTTCGGGCCTGCGCCAGGCGCTGAACCGTGGCACGCGTGATGGACTGGCATTCAGCCTGCTGACACCGGATGAGGCAAAGTCTGTCCTTGGCAATTTGCGGGACATTTCAGATGCCTGGCTTGCCCATCATAACACCCGTGAAAAGACATTTTCGCTCGGATCGTTTTCGGATGAATATGTGCTGTCGCAGCCGGTAGCGGTCCTGCGCAAGGATGACAAGATTGTCGCCTTTGCCACTGTCATGGTGACTGACACCAAACAGGAAGCAACCGTAGATTTGATGCGGTTTCTGCCGGAGGCGCCCCGTGGCGCGATGGACTTTCTGTTCATCAGCATCATGGAGCAAATGCGCAGCGAAGGATATCGTACCTTCAACCTTGGCATGGCCCCACTGTCGGGCATGTCTAAACGTGACATCGCACCGGTTTGGGACTGGATTGGTGGCACGCTTTTCGAACACGGCGAAAAATTCTATAACTTCAAAGGGCTGCGTGCCTTTAAGACCAAATTTCACCCGAAATGGGAGCCCCGTTATCTTGCCGTCTCGAATGGCGCAGGCGCGGCTCTTGCCTTGATGGATGTAACGCTTCTGATTGGAGGCGGCGTAAGGGGAGTGGTTGGGAAATGAGTGTATCACGTTTGATCTATGCTGCCCTTGGCTGCGCGTTCATGGCTCTGCCGCATACGGTGAAGGCGCAGGACAAACCAAACTATCAATTGGGCATGCTGCCCCCTGGCCATATCATGCTGCCGGATGGCGATGTGCAGGCCAACATTTTCCTGATCTCTGATGCAGACGGATGGGGCGACGAGGAAGAAAAACAGGCGCAGGCCCTGGTTGAAAAGGGCGCTGCCGTCGTTGGTATAGACTTTCCTACCTACATGAAGGCGCTCAGTGCCGATGAAGGTGACTGCGTCTACATGATCTCAGATATTGAAGAACTGGCGCACGAAATCCAGCGCGAGGCCAAAGCACAAACCTACCGACTGCCTATCCTTGCCGGTGTTGGTGAAGGCGGTACATTGGCGTTGGCTATGATTGCGCAAAGCCCAGCATCGACCATCGGCGAAGCGATCGCCGTTGATCCGCTGGCAGGCATTCCCCTTGAAAACAGGATACTCTGCACACCGGCGACCAAGGAAAAGGTTGGCAACCGCACGATTTATGGGCTGACAGATGGCGATGTGCCGGCGCCCGTAACGGTGCTGTTTTCCCCTGCTGCAAAGCAGGAAGGGCGCGACCATGCCGCAGCCTTGCAAACCAAACACCCGGATATCGATATTCAGGATGTGACAGGGCAGGCGAATGATGAACTGTTGCAGGCGCTTAGTGACCGGGTGGATGCGGCCGGAGATACGGATCAACCGCTTGGTTTGCCTCTGACCATTCTCGACGCCAAACCAAGCATGGATACGATGGCTGTTATCTATTCCGGTGACGGCGGCTGGCGTGATATCGACAAGGAAATGGGTGGAAATCTGCAAAAGCAAGGTATCCCGGTGGTAGGCGTGGATTCGCTGCGTTATTTCTGGTCGGAGCGCAAACCACAGGAAGCAACCGACGACCTTGCGCGGATCATCGAAACCTACCGGCATCAATGGGGCGTCCATCATGTGCTTTTGGTCGGTTATTCATTCGGCGCCGATATTCTGCCTGCGCTTTACGATCTCTTGCCAGAAAAAGACAAGGAACGTGTCGCCCTGATGTCTCTGATGGCACTGTCACATCAGGCTGATTACAAGGTGTCCGTGGAGGGTTGGCTTGGTATTCAGGGCGAGGGCTCTGCCGGCGATCCGGTTGACTACATCAAGAAAATGGATGCCAGCATGGTGCAATGCATCTACGGCAAGGACGACGACGAAAATGCCTGCCCTGCATTGGAAGGTTCAGGCGCCAATGTCGTTGCACTCGAAGGCGGACATCATTTTGATGGTGATTATGAAGCACTGGCGCAACGTGTTCTAACGCTGCTGAAAACGCGGCTTGGCAAATGAAAACACCGTCATCCCCTAGGGGATGACGGTGTTTACAAAAGAAAATCTGTTTAGATTAACAGCACGTCAGGCTTACTGAACAGATGTCAGTGTCATCGACGTGCCGGTTACGGCTGCGTTGAGGCCAACCTGGCCCTGGACGCTGATTGTCTGAAGGTGGATGGAACCAGAGGTGCCGCCAACCAGAATGTTGGTGCCGACGCCAACGCCAAGCGTGGCTTCTGCAGAGGCTCCCTGATAGAGCCCGCTCAGCGAACCGCGGTGGTAACCGGCAGTGGGTGCAAATACGGCCCAGACGATGCGGCTTTTGGCGGTAAAGCCAAGGTCGATACCCATTTTACGGATAGCGCCGGTGTACTGTTCCGTCGCCTTGCGGCCGACTGTGGACTGGAATGTGCACTCTACTTCCTTTGCGGAGCCAAGTACGTAGCCAACGCCACCGCCAACAGAGCAATCGAGATAACCGATCTTTACACCGTTACGGTCGTCGTCGTTCTGATAGGCAGGATATTCTCTCGCCAAATCAGCGGCAAAAGATGAGGTCGCGCCAGCCAAAGCCAACGCAGAACCAAGCAGGGCCATGGTAACGGTCTTTTTCATGTTTTTCTCCTTGTATACCCCCAGCAGGTAAATTGTATTGCGCAATCTTTATTTCAATTCAACGGGGATCGTTTTGTTCCGTAAACGGGACATTATCGTGACAATAAAAATGCAAGAGCTTTTGTAAGGAGGTTTTACTGTGGAGATCTGCTTTTATAGCTATCAGGCCGATTTTTAGTTTATCTGTTTCAGCCTGTTTCCTTGAAAAGTACGTTGTGGTCCAAGAGGTAACGGTCAAAGAGTGGCAGGCTTGCGCCGCCTATGGCACGGGCCTGGCTGCCGACCATGCCTTCAATGATATCTGGCACGACAACACCTTGCAGGTCATGCGCGCCGAGCGCTTTTTTCGTTGCATTTACAATGCGTTCTCGCACCCAACTCGGGAAGCCGCCATCGATCACCACGGCTGAAAAATCGATGACAGATGCTGCGGCGATTACCGCTTGTGCTAAGGCTGCTGCGGTATCATCGATCCAGATATCCAGTGGCTTTCCAAAATCGATCCAGTCGTCAGGTGAGAACCATAATGGCTTTGGATCAATGCCATGATCACGCAGAATATTTTCGAGCACGAAAATCGAGGCGATCTTCAAAAGCTGGACGGTTTTTCCGTCCCTTCGCTGGACGGGTAGCGGGCCAACCGCGCCAGCCGTTCCCGTGCGACCTGAAAACAGCGCGGAATTGAGAACGACGCCGCCACCGATGAACGAGCCGATAAACAGATAGAGGAAGTCGGCGTGGTTCTGGCCAGCACCAAATACCAACTCCGCCCCACAGGCGCTTGTGGCGTCGTTCTGGAGGTAGACGGGATAAGGAATTCGGTCGGCTATCTCTTGCTGCAGATTTACGCCATGCCAGGTGTCCATTTCCGCTTGTGGGGCGCCCACTTCTTCCGCCCAACTCCACAACTCGAACGGCGCTGCGATGCCAGCGCCGACGATGCGTTTGCGTTCGCTTTCGTCGAGCTTCATTTCAAGCTCACCTATGCCGTCCGTTACAAAGGAGATGATTCCTTCTGGCAGCGGATAGGGGTAGGCGCGGCGCAGTTTCAGCCGGATTTTGCCAAGAAAGTCCATCAACACCAGATCAGCACTGCGTCTGCCAATTTTCACGCCAAAGGAATAGGCAGCGTCTGGATTAAGTCGCATGGGGGTGGAGGGTTGGCCGACCTTGCCGCGCTTGGGTTCGTCACGCAATAGCAGTCCGTCATTTTCGAGCGCGCGCATAATGACGGTTACGGTCTGGGCGGAAAGCCCGCTGCGACGGGCGATTTCGGCCTTTGAAAGCGCATGATGGCGACGAACCAGAGACAGGACGAGCCGCTCATTATAGGCGCGGACACGCACCTGGTTAGAGCCGCCGCTTATATCAAGGGTGGCATTCGTTGCAGGCCATGTCGGCTCGGCTACTCGAGACATTATTTCCTCCCTCCCTTCATGACTGCATATGCCGCCAGTAAGGGTTCGCGACAAGCCACCTGATTGCGTATTCGGTCCTGTTTTCCGCTCTTGCACAGGCGAGTTGACCGGTCATGCATTGTGTTGACGCGTCCAGAGCATGCCATATCGAATTAATAATTCAATTGGATTTATTTATTGACACTTTGTTCATTTGGTGTTTCCATTTGTGTGGTGGTGCCGCTCACACCTTGGAGGAGGTTGGCCCCCGGATAGTTTCATAAGAAGCATCCGCACGTCTTTAGGAGGACTATATGAAGACGACCGTTTCCGCCTTTATTGGCGCACTTGCGCTTGGCGTTTCCTTTGCAGGCATGGCATCCGCGGCTGATACATCCGTATGCCTCATTACCAAAACAGACACGAACCCCTTCTTCGTGAAGATGAAAGAAGGCGCGACAGCCAAGGCCAAGGAACTCGGTGTTACCTTGAAGGCTTATGCCGGCAAGATCGATGGCGATTCTGAAAGCCAGGTCGCTGCCATCGAAACCTGCATTGCCGATGGCGCAAAGGGTATTTTGATTACGGCGTCCGATACGAAGGGTATTGTACCGGCTGTTCAAAAGGCTCGTGATGCCGGCTTGCTGGTCATCGCACTCGACACACCGCTCGAGCCAATCGATGCCGCCGATTCGACATTCGCGACCGATAACCTGCTTGCTGGTGAACTGATCGGCAAATGGGCCGCCGCCACTCTGGGCGACAAGGCCAAGGATGCGCGCATCGCATTTCTTAACCTCACGCCATCACAGCCAAGCGTCGACGTTCTGCGTAACCAGGGCTTCATGAAGGGTTTTGGCATTGATGTGAAAGACATCAACAAGATCGGTGACGAAGACGACGCTCGTATCGTTGGTCATGATATCACCAACGGTAACGAAGAGGGTGGTCGCTCCGCAATGGAGAACCTGCTCCAGAAAGATCCGACCATCAACGTCGTGCACACCATCAATGAACCAGCCGCTGCCGGTGCTTATGAAGCCCTGAAGGCGGTTGGACGTGAAAAGGATGTGCTGCTGGTGTCGGTCGATGGTGGTTGCGCAGGCGTTAAAAACGTTGCGGAAGGTGTGATTGGTGCAACTTCGCAGCAGTATCCGCTGGCGATGGCAGCACTCGGCGTCGAAGCCGTTAAGAAATTTGCTGATACCGGTGAGAAACCAAAACCAACCGAAGGCAAGAACTTCTTCGATACAGGCGTGACGCTGGTCACTGACAAGCCTGTGGCTGGCGTTGAATCCATCGATACCAAGCAGGGTTTGGCAAAGTGCTGGGGCTGATCGCCTAAATAACATCCCGAAACAGGAAAGGTGCTGCAGCACCTTTCCCTCAATGTGACCACGTCTCTTCTGTTCGCATATCATCCGCACAGCAGACGGCGAAAAATACGGACGACCGGGGAGGAGTGGTATGGACGACCAATCAACAACACGTGCCCAACCGCACAATGAATTCGAGAAAGTTCTGACGGGCAGTTCTGCGCAGCTTGCCGCGTTCGATACACACGACAAAACACCCATCGAGAAATTCCAGCACTTCCTGCATTCCAGCCCCGCGGCTGTGCCGTTGATCGTGCTGGTCATGTCGCTGGCAGTGTTTGGCCTGCTGTTGGGTGGTAAATTTTTCTCGGCCTTTTCGCTAACCCTGATTTTGCAGCAGGTTGCGATCGTCGGGATCGTCGGTGCTGCTCAGTCGCTGGTCATCCTGACGGCAGGTATCGATCTCTCCGTCGGCGCCATCATGGTGTTGTCCTCAGTCATCATGGGGCAATTCACGTTCCGCTACGGCCTGCCGCCCACACTCTCGATTGTCTGTGGTTTTGCAGTGGGTGCCCTTTGCGGTTACATCAATGGTTTCCTTGTTTCCCGCATGCGTTTGCCACCATTTATCGTAACGCTTGGCATGTGGCAGATCGTGCTGGCTGCAAACTTCCTCTATTCCGCCAACGAAACGATCAGGGCGCAGGATATTTCCCAGAATGCGCCGATATTACAGTTTTTTGGCCAGAGCGTGCGCATGGGCAATGCGGTATTCACCTATGGCGTGATCGTCATGGTCCTGCTGGTTGCTCTGCTCTGGTATGTGCTGAACCACACGGCTTGGGGCCGACACGTTTATGCTGTTGGTGACGACCCTGAGGCTGCAGAACTTGCGGGTGTTAACGTCAAGCGCATGCTCATTTCGGTCTACACTTTGTCTGGTGTTATCTGTGCACTTGCCGGATGGGCGCTGATTGGACGTATCGGCTCGGTTTCCCCTACAGCCGGTCAGTTTGCCAATATCGAATCCATCACGGCGGTGGTGATTGGTGGCCTGTCACTGTTTGGTGGGCGTGGGTCCATTCTTGGCATGTTGTTCGGTGCTCTTATCGTGGGTGTGTTCTCACTTGGTCTGCGTCTTATCGGCACGGACCCGCAATGGACTTACCTTCTCATCGGTGTGCTGATTATCGCCGCCGTTGCAATTGACCAATGGATCAGAAAGGTAGCTGGCTGATGTCGAACGAACCCATTCTCACAGCCCGCGGTATTGTTAAACGGTATGGCCGCGTCACCGCTCTAGATAACGCAGACTTTGACCTCTATCCCGGTGAAATTCTGGCGGTGATTGGCGACAACGGCGCGGGAAAGTCCTCGTTGATCAAGGCGATTTCCGGGGCCATCACACCGGATGAAGGTGAAATTCGGCTGCACGGCCAACCGGTCCAGTTTCGCTCGCCAATCGAGGCCCGGAAGGCTGGTATCGAAACAGTGTATCAGAACCTCGCGCTGTCTCCGGCCTTGTCTATCGCCGACAACATGTTCCTTGGTCGCGAGATACGAAAACCCGGTTTGCGTGGCAGTCTGTTGCGCACACTGGACCGCCCGGCCATGGAGAAGTTCTCACGGGAAAAGCTCTCCGAGCTTGGCTTGATGACCATTCAGAACATCAATCAGGCGGTGGAGACGTTGTCAGGCGGTCAGCGCCAGGGTGTTGCCGTGGCCCGTGCTGCAGCATTCGGCTCAAAAGTTATCATTCTTGATGAGCCGACTGCAGCACTTGGTGTAAAGGAAAGCCGGCGTGTTCTGGAGCTTATTCAGGAAGTTCGATCCAGAGGGCTTCCGATCGTGTTGATTTCACATAACATGCCGCATGTGTTCGAGGTTGCAGATCGCATTCACATCCACCGGCTTGGACGGCGGTTGTGTGTTATCAAACCGAAGGACTATTCAATGTCGGATGCCGTGGCATTCATGACCGGTGCAAGAGAAGCACCAAAGGATGTAGTTGCCGCATGAGACTGGAAGATCTGGTTGCAGACATCATGAAACGCGCGGACGAACACCCGCGTTTCATTATCGCCATTGCGGGACCGCCAGCTGCCGGCAAGTCAACCGTGTCTGAGGCGCTGCGTGAGCGTCTTTTGGCAAAAGGAGTCAGCGCGGAAATCCTGCCGATGGACGGCTTCCATCTGGACAACGGACTGTTGGAGGCGCGTGGACTTCTACCGCGCAAAGGTGCGCCGGAAACGTTTGATGTCAGGGGCTTCCTGGACATTATTGCTGCGGTTCGCAAAGCTGATCAGGAAGTGCTTGTGCCGGTGTTTGACCGGTCACGGGAAATTGCCATTGCCTCTGCTCGCGCTATCGCCGCAGAGACACGTTTCATTCTGGTGGAGGGCAATTACCTGCTGTTGAACGAAAGTCCGTGGACCAGGCTCGATGGCCGTTTTGATTATACGATATTTATCGGGCCGAACGCCGATGTCCTGACTGAACGGTTGACCCAGCGTTGGACGGATATTGGTATGGACGCTGATGGCATTGCTCACAAGCTTTACGGCAATGACCTTCCGAATGGCGAGCGGGTGATCAGAAATTCAAGACCCGCAGATTTGCGGGTCGAGACAATTGAGTTGTGAGAAGCGGGAAAGGAGGCTTTCCGTCGCTTAGTCTTCTGTAAAAATCGGGTCCTTGACGAACTGACCGCCTTGATAAAGCGATAGCGGTTCGTCGGTGCCGGGACGAGGCAAGGTTTTTTCCAACTCGGCGCGGTAAATTTCTGCATTGTCCTTTGGGCGCCAGCCCAGATACTCCGCTTGAGAATTGTCCCACCAACGACTGTCATTGTTGGAAACGCCCCATATGATCGGGCAGCCGAGCAGCGGCGCGCGAAACGCACAATTGATCAATGACGCGAAATCATCATAGGACATCCAGCTCGACAGCATCCGGTAATTGACCGGTTTCTCGACGCAGCTGCCGATGCGCACAAGGGCAGTTTCCTGTCCGAATTTTTCAAAATACATCCGGGCAAGCGCTTCACCAAAGCATTTTGAAACGCCGTAAAGCCCATCCGGGCGCATTGGTGCGCTCGCGTCGATATGCTGGTCCTGGCGATAAAAGCCGATGGTGTGGTTGGAGCTTGCAAAGATAATGCGTGGCTGACCGTTGGCGCGTGCCGCCTCGTAGAGATTGTAGAGACCAAGCAGATTGGCATTCAGGATCTTGGAGAACTTGTCCTCCACTGAAATGCCGCCAAGATGAATGATGCCGTCACATCCTTCCACCAATGTGTGTACCGCTGCTGCATCAGCAAGGTCGCAACGCACGAAGGTCTCGTTGGCCGCCAGCTCACCTTGGATCTCGACGATATCGGAAAGACGCACTTCGTCTGCCATTTTGGAGAATCTGTCGCGCATGGCGCGTCCAAGCCCACCGGCTGCTCCCGTTACCAGAAGTCGCTTCAAAATTCTTCCTCCCGTCGCCAGCCCTCACAGGCTGATTTAATGTAATATGGCTTTGAAGTTATCATACATCTTGATATGGTGTGGTCAACCAGTGTGATTGGTAAGGTGTGGGTTCTGCGTAATTTCTATGATAGCCAACCCGGAAATTGGCATTTGAATGAACGGGATAGGGAAAGAGGCGGGGATGAACACACAGACCAGAATAGAAGGTGGTGCGGGCACGCTGACGGAACGGCTGGGTGAGAATTTGCGCCAAGCAATCGCCGCAGGGCAGTTTCCTCCCGGCACAAAATTGCCCAGTGAGGCGCAGCTCGTTGAGGCGCATGGCGTAAGCCGCACCGTTGTACGAGAGGCGATCGCTGCCTTGCGCGCTGATAAACTGGTCGAGGCGAGACGAGGAGCTGGCGTATTCGTTCTGACGACGCCTGTTGCTAACGATAGTCTCCTTTCCTTGCATGCTGTTGATCCAGCTCGCGTTTCTTCAATGATTGAGTTGCTGGAATTGCGTACGGCGGTTGAGGTTGAGGCTGCCGGCTTGGCAGCGCTTCGTCGCTCGCCCGCGCAGGAAGAAGTAATTTTTGAATGTCATCACGCCGTGCGTGCCTGTCTCGACGCCGGTACATCCAGTTCTGAGGCGGATTTCGCGTTGCATATTGCCATCGCTGAGGCTGCCAACAATTCGAGGTTTCCGGAGTTCTTGACGATGATTGGCCGCAATGCCATTCCGCGTGCGGCGCTAAGCAGTGACGAGTCCGAGGCCGATCAAGCGGCCTATATCAAGCTTCTTGATAAAGAACATGATCGAATCGTTGTGGCTATTTCCAATGGTGACGAGGATGCGGCGAGAGAAGCGATGCGTGCTCATTTGCGCGGTAGCCAAGCCCGATACAGGGCGTTGCTGCGCGAGCAGCGAAAACATGTATGATAACTATTGACACTTTTCTGGCCTAGACGTATGACAAGTTAACTGAGTACGTAGAAAAGGAAATCAGTGATGAATCCGCAAGAAATCAAGGTCGCGCTTGGCTCGGGCCTATTGTCGTTCCCCGTCACGCACTTTGATGCACAAGGCAAATTCCAGGCTGAAAGCTATCGTCGTCACGTTGAATGGCTGGCTGGTTATGACGCTCCTGTGCTTTTTGCTGCTGGCGGTACGGGCGAATTTTTCTCGCTGGCTCCGTCTGAAATTCCCGACATTGTCCGCGCAGCCAAGGAAGCGTCTGGTAAGACTGCGATCGTTTCTGGTTGTGGTTACGGCACGGAAATGGCCATCGATCTGGCGCGTTCCGTTGAAAAGGCGGGCGCTGACGGCATTCTCCTTCTGCCACACTATCTGATTGATGCCCCACAGGAAGGTCTTTACCAACACGTAAAGCGCGTCTGCCAGTCCATCGGTATTGGCGTCATGGTTTACAACCGCGACAATTCCGTTCTTCAGGCTGACACGTTGAAGCGCCTGTGTGACGAGTGCCCGAACCTGGTTGGTTTCAAGGACGGTACCGGTGACATTGGTCTCGTTCGTCAGGTGAGTGCAACGATGGGTGACCGTCTGACGTATCTTGGTGGCATGCCGACCGCCGAACTGTTCGCCGAAGCTTATCTGGGCGCTGGTTTCACAACCTACTCTTCTGCCGTGTTTAACTTCGTGCCCGGTCTGGCTATGGAGTTCTACAATGCTCTGCGTGCGGGTGATCGCACAAAGTGTGAAACTATTCTCAAAGACTTCTTCTACCCGTTCATGGCTTTGCGCAGCCGTCGCAAGGGTTATGCGGTTTCCGCGGTTAAGGCCGGTGTTCGCCTGCAGGGCTTCGATGCGGGCAAGGTTCGTCCACCGCTTGATGATCTGACCAAGGAAGAAGAAGCAATCCTCGACAAGCTCATCGGTACCTGGAAGCGCAGCGCATGAAAATAACAGCAGTCCGCACACATCTGCTCGAACATCGTCTTTCGGTTCCTTTCGAAAGTGCTTCAATGCGCTTCGATCGTCGCCTGCATGTTCTGGTAGAGATCGTTTGTGATGATGGCACCATTGGCTGGGGCGAATGCCTTGGCCCTGCGAAAGCAAATGCTGCCGTCGTCGGAACCTATGCGGGCTGGCTGATTGGCGAAAACCCGCTGGAAACGGAAAAGCTCTGGGCGAAGCTCTATAATGCGCTTCGCGACCAGGGGCAGCGCGGTCTTACACTGACCGCGCTTTCCGGTATCGATATCGCGCTATGGGATATCAAGGGCAAGCACTTCGGTGTTCCCGTTTCCACATTGCTGGGTGGTCGTTTTCGTGAATCTGTCCGTGCATATGCCACGGGCAGCTTCAAACGTGATGGCGTCAATCGTGTTGAGGACAACGCGAAGGAAGCCGCCCGCTACCGCGCGGAAGGGTTTCACGCCAGCAAGATCAAGATCGGTTTTGGTGTCGCCGAAGACCTTCAGGTCATTCGCGCCGTCCGCGAGGCGATCGGCCCGGATATGCGGTTGATGATCGATGCCAACCATGGTTATGGGGTTCTTGAAGCCATTGAACTCGGTCGCAAGGCGGCTGAATACAATATCGACTGGTTTGAAGAACCCGTTGTGCCGGAGCAACTGGCTGCCTACCGTGAGGTGCGCGCCAAGCAGCCCATTCCGGTTGCCGGTGGTGAGACATGGCATAGTCGCTGGGGTATGAAGGAGCCGCTTGAAACCCGAGCGGTCGATATTATTCAGCCTGATCTCTGTGGTGTGGGTGGTTTTACAGAGGCCCGCCGCGTTGCGGATTTTGCGTCCATTCACGGCGTGCGCGTGGTGCCGCATGTCTGGGGAACTGCGGTACAGATTGCTGCAGCCTTGCAGTTCATGGCATCAATGGTGCCAGACCCTGTTCGCACAAACCCTGTTGAGCCTATCCTTGAGTTTGATCGCACGGACAATCCTTATCGTCAGGCTATCGTCAAGACACCGCTGGAGCATGTCAACGGTGTGGTTTCCATACCGAATGCGCCCGGCCTTGGCATAGAGATAAACCGTGACGCGCTGGCGGAATTCCGCCTGAAGGAGGCTTGATAATGGTTGTCAGGACCCTCTCTGGCCCCGCTCCGAAAATTACATTGCCAAAAGGCGCAGTGGACACGCAGATGCACATGTATCTGCCAGGCTTTCCGGCTTTGCCGGGCGGCCCTGATTTGCCGGCAGGCGCGCTGCCGGACGCGGAGCAATATCGCAGTTTTATGAAATGGCTCGGTATCGATCGCGTCATCATCACCCAAGGCAATGCTCACCAGCGTGATAATGGCAATTTGGTCGCCTGCCTCACAGAAATGGGCGAGGTGGCGCGCGGCGTTGCGGTGATTTCAGCAGATACAGCGGATCGTGATCTCGATGCGCTGGCAGAGGCCGGCGTTGTTGGCGCACGTATCATGGATCTGCCTGGCGGTGCGGTTGGTCTTGAGGCACTGGAAGATGTGGATGCCCGGGCATCGGCGCGCAATTGGATGGTTGCCGTGCAGTTCGATGGCAGTAACATTGGCGATCACGAAGAACGCCTGTCGCGTTTGAAATCCCGCTGGGTGCTTGATCATCATGGCAAGTTCTTTTGTGGCGTGACACCGCAAAGCCCGCAGATCGATGCTCTGAAGCGTCTGATCGATAAGGGTAATTGCTGGTTCAAATTTGCGGGTGTCTACGAATCCGCCAAAAGCGCTGGTCCTGACTATGAGGATGTTGCTGCTGTGGCACGTGAGATTGCGGCCTACGCGCCTGAGCGCATCGTCTGGGGCACGAACTGGCCACACAATCTGGCGAAAACAACTGCTGATTATCCTGACGATGCGGCTTTGGCTGACACCGTCCTTGGCTGGTTTGCTGACGATGCCGCCCGCAGGCTGGCGTTGGTTTCCAACCCCGAGGCACTTTTTAATCTGCCTGCATTTACAGCGGCATAAGTTTAACCGCATGCGCCGGGGGAGTGGAGGCTCTCGCGCATTGTGCCCAGAGAATGAAAGGCATTGCATACCCGCCCGAACGGGCAGGACGACAGCGGATCCGCGACCTGGGGAAGGTCGGGCCGTTTTAACGGAGGAGGACTAATAATGAAAAAGATAGCTGGCATGCTTTGCGTTGCCATGGGCATGGCCCTTGGCAGTGTTTCTGCGCAGGCGCAGGAGATTAACTTGCGTTCTGCTGATATCCATCCGGATGGCTACCCGACGGTCGAAGCCGTCAAATATATGGGTGAGCTGCTTTCTGAGCGGACCAATGGCCGCATTAAAATACAGGTCATGAACAACGCTGTACTTGGCGGCGAAAAAGACACCATCGAACAGACCCGCTTCGGCGTCATCGACATGAACCGCGTTAACGCGGCTCCCTTCAATAACCTGGTCAAGGAAACGACCGTTTTGGGTCTACCTTTCCTGTTCCGTTCTACCGAGCATATGCACAACACGGTGGACGGTCCGATTGGTGATGAGGTGCTGGCCGCCTTCGAGCCCCATGGTTTGATTGGTCTGGCATTTTATGATTCCGGGGCGCGGTCTTTCTACACCACCAAAAAGCCAATCGAAAAACTCGACGACCTCAAGGGGCTGAAAATTCGCGTTCAGCAATCCGACCTTTGGATCGCGATGATGCAAGCGTTTGGTGCCAACCCGACACCGATGCCTATGGGCGAAGTTTATTCGTCGCTGGAAACCGGCGTTGTCGATGGCGCGGAAAACAACTGGCCGTCGTACGAATCCGCCCGTCACTTCGAAGTGGCCAAGAACTACACTCTTACTGAACACTCTCTGAACCCTGAAATCCTCGTTATATCCAAGGTGTCCTGGGACAAGCTGTCGCCTGAAGATCAGACGCTTGTTCGTCAGGCTGCCAAGGATTCTGTTGGCAAAATGCGCGAACTTTGGAGTGCTCGTGAAAAGGCTTCCGAAGAAAAAGTTCGTGCCGGTGGCGTCAATGTCATCAAAGTCAATAAGGAGGAATTCGCTGCCGTTATGAAGCCGGTTTACGACAAGTTCGTCACCGATCCGAAGATGAAAGATCTTCTGGAGCGCGTTCAGGCGGTCAAGTGAACAGTTACACGGAGGACCGGCTCATTATTGAGCCGGTCTTTTTTTATCTCCAGCTGCATGGGCTGGAGTTGTGGAGGACGGGAACATGCGAAATTTTATGAGGGCGATACGCCCCGGTCTTGGTGCGCTCAATCGTGCATCGCTTTATGTCGCTGGCGTCGGCATGGTTATCATGACGCTGATTATCGGCTGGCAGGTTTTCAGCCGCTACATATTGAATGATTCGCCAAGTTGGTCCGAACCTTTGTCCATTCATCTTATGGCCTGGTTCATCATGCTTGGGGCAGCTGTTGGCGTGCGTGAAAGCGTACATCTTGGGCTGGATATCATTCGCTACATGATGAGACCCGGCATCCAGAAAATAATGGATATGATCAGTCTCGGTCTCATTGTCTTCTTTGGGGCGGCGATGACCTTTTACGGCGTGCAGCTTTGCATGGGCACATGGACGGCGACGATTCCGGTTCTGGGATGGCCTGGCGGTGTGGACTTTTTCCCGCTGATCGGTGGTGGTTTTCTTATTGCACTCTTTGGCACTGAGCGATTCATTGATGTTGCTCTCGGCGAGGAAATTGCAGCGGATGTGATCGTGCAGGAGGCTGCGTAAATGGCATACACTATTCTTTTCGGGGTCTTTACCCTGTTAATGTTGATAGGCACACCTATCGCATTTTGTCTCGGCATCGCTTCCCTTGCCACCGTTCTCTATATGGGGCTTCCGCCGGTTGTTATCTTCCAGCAAATGAATTCGGGCATGAGCGTGTTTGCCATGATGGCTATTCCGTTTTTCATCTTTGCGGGTGACCTGATGGTGCGCGGCGGTATTGCACATCGTCTCATACGGTTCGCGGCAGGCCTTGTTGGTCACATGCGTGGAGGGCTTGGGCAGGTCAACATTGTGGCGTCAACGTTGTTCGGCGGTATTTCTGGTTCCGCTGTTGCTGACGCATCGGCTGTGGGTGGTCTGATGATCCCTCAGATGGCTGCACGTGGTTATGACAAGGATTACGCCGTCAACGTAACTGTCAATGCGGCGATCATTGCGCTGATGATCCCGCCATCGCACAACATGATCCTTTATTCGATCGCCGCTGGTGGCAATGTCTCGGTCGCGGATTTGTTTACAGCAGGGATTATTCCGGGTTTCCTGCTTGCCGCTGCTTTGATGGTAACCGCCTATATTGTTGCACGTCGAAAGGGTTATCCATCTGAGCCGTTTCCGGGCTTTTCCAAGCTGTTTTATTACTTGCTTGCTTCGTTTCCGGGCATCCTGTTGATCGGCATTATCTTTGGTGGTGTTCGTTCCGGTGTTTTTACCGCAACGGAAAGTTCGTGCATTGCGGTGCTCTACGCCTTTTTGGTTGCCATGTTGGTCTACCGTGAGTTGAACTGGGAAGGTTTTGTTGAGGCGGTGATGGGGGCCGTGCGCACCACTGCCATGGTGTTGCTGGTTATTGGTACAGCCGCTGCATTTGGGTGGCTAATGGCTTTCCTTCAGGTGCAGACCCTTATGATCAGTGCCATCAGTGCGATCTCGGACAATCCGATCATCGTTTTGCTTGTCATCAACATCATTCTGCTGTTGCTTGGTACATTCATGGACATGGCACCGATGGTGATCATCTCCACACCAGTGCTGCTGCCAGTTGTGAAAGCCTTTGGTATAGATCCCGTACATTTCGGCGTCGTGATGATCCTCAATGCAGGCATCGGTCTCAACACGCCACCCGTTGGTACAGTGCTGTTTGTCGGATGTGCTGTCGGAGGAATATCGATACGAGAGGCGATGCGAACCATCTGGCCGTTCTTCGGCGCGAGCGTTCTGGTGCTACTGGCGGTAACCTATATTCCAGCGCTGTCGCTCTGGTTACCAAGCCTCTTTAAGTAACAGCTTGCAGTATCACAAAAAAACCGCCGCAGACATGGTTTGCGGCGGTTTTTGTTTTGTGATTGTCTAGTTTTATTAGCTTTTATCGATGCGCTCTAAAACGTCACAAGCTTCGTGGATTGCACAGACAATATGATAAAATGTGCTGGCGGGTGCCGGTTCATCAATCATGCCGCCGTCCTTGGTCCACTTGTCGTACCAAAGGCCCCTGATTGGTGTCTCCAAAAAGGGTTGAAGTGCATCCAATGCTTTCGAACTTGAGGCAAGGTATCGTTGCCGTTCGTCGCCGGTTGAATTGATCGCCAGTTGCAATGACGCCTTCAGCCATTCGGTCTGTGGCCACAACCGCGCCAGGCTGTCCCTCACGGTGAAGTCGTCCTTCAGGCCCATTATGACGATCTTGCGATCTGGGCAAACGCCGTGCGTTTCGGCAATTTCGAACAGTCGTTTTGCCTTTTGAATTGCTTCCGGCGAGTGCCGTGAAGAGCCATAACGAACCAGAAGCCATGCCCATTCGAATTGATGTCCCGGTTCGACCAACTTTCCTGCATCTCCTGGCATTGGCTGCCAATCGTGATCGAAAAATTCACGCAGCACACCGCTGTCTGCGTCAATGAAATGGTTCATTGCAAGCGCGGCGATCTCGTCAGTCAATTCCATCCAAGGTCCGGTCGGATCGACCTTTTCCCAGGCCTGCATTGTCTCGAACAGATGCATATGGGGATTGGAACCGAGGGGCTGTCGTGGCGGATTGGCTTCCTCGAAACCAGCGACAGGATGTTTATACTCTCTTTTCAGAGCGTCCAGTATGGACAGCGCCTTGGCGCGCATTTCAGCTTTCTTCTCAGGCATTGCGATAGAAAGCTCTGCACAAGCAAAAAGTGCAAAAGCCTGATTGTACAGGTCAAATGTTGGATCAATCAATTGGCCATCTGCCGAGGCTAGATTGCCGTAAAGACCGCTGTCCAACCGATAGGTTTTATCAAACCAAGCGACACCCTGCTCAACGGCTGATTGCCAAGGGCCAGTCCATCCAGAGTGCCCGGCAGCAGCAAAACAATAAGTCTGTCGTGGTTGAACACGCGAACGCCTGTCGTCACTGAATATCGGAATTCCGTCTTGGCCAATGCGCTCATGGAAGCCACGGCCGTCTGCTGCTAGACCGGTTTTGATCCACAAGGGCAAGGCATCCACGTCGAGCCATCGACGTAGTTCAGAAACCCTGTTTTCAAGTGTATTCACCCGGCTCGCCGGTGACGATAAGGTCATATCTATCCTTCCGATCTCGTGCCTCATGTCATCATAATGCATCAATATCAAGGTTGGTTCATCGCTTAATTTTTATGCAGTTCATGTGTGGAGTTTACTCGGGGGATAACCGTTTGTCTTGACCCGAAACTTTTCCTGGTGAACATTTATTACGTGTATGCATTTAGGGTATATGTTCAAAATTGTTTTAGAATGGGCTGATTGGTATGAGTGATATGACGGATAAAATTACCCCGGTGCTTCTCGCAGGAGGTTCGGGGTCAAGGTTATGGCCAGTCTCACGTGATCAATTGCCTAAACAATTTCAGCCATTGGTTGGAAATCTCTCCACCTATCAGCAGACATTGAAACGTGTTTCAAATCCCAAGCTTTATGCGTCGCCGCTTGTCATCACCAACGAGGATTTCCGGTTTTTCGCCAAACGTCAGGCAGAAGATGTTGAGGTGCCGACCACAGTGGTGTTGGAGCCTGCACGACGCGATAGTGCAGCGGCGATGGCAGTTGCAGCCGTCATGGCGGAGCGGCGCTCAGCAGGTTCCTTGGTGTTGGCGTTGGCCGCCGACCACGTTGTGCTGGACGAGGGGCTGTTTTCTGATGCGGTGAAACTGGGATGTGAAGCCGCAAAACAAGGCAACATTGTTGTCTTCGGTCTGGTTCCGACTGAACCTAGGACTGCCTACGGTTACATCAATCCCGGTGAGTTGTTTTCCGATAACGAAGATCTGCGCATCGTCGAAGCCTTCGTCGAGAAGCCGAATGCTGAGACGGCCGTCAGTTATTTGCAAAAGGGATATCTGTGGAATTCAGGTAACTTCCTATTTCGCTCCGACGTGATGATTGCGGAATTACGTGCATTCTCCCCTGAGATTCTGGACGCTGTTGAAAAGGCCGTGGACCTTTCAAAACAGGACCTTGGTTTTGTCCGTCTGGATCAGGAAAGCTTTGAGGCATCTCCTAAAAACTCAATTGATTACGCGGTGATTGAAAAAACCAAACGTATGGCGGTGGTGCGTGGTCACTTCCGTTGGTCCGATATTGGCAGTTGGGACGCAATCTGGGAGGTTGCCGACAAACAGCAAGGTGACAACGCAATTGAAGGCAATGGTCTCATTGTCGATTCCGAAGGATGCCTTGTGCATTCACACGGTCTGATGACGACGGTTGTCGGTGCAAAGGATCTTGTTGTCGTCTCAACCAAGGATGCGGTTCTGGTTGTACCGAAAAACAAGACACAGGCTGTGAAAGGCCTCGTTGAGCAGCTGAAGGCCGAAGGCCGGAATGTTGAAACGGAAGTTCACACCCGCGCCTACCGTCCGTGGGGATATGTGGAGAGCATGGATGATGGCGAACGGTTTGGTGTGCGTCGAACGATGCTTGATCCCGGCACTCGGACTTCCTTGCAAAAGCACATGCATCGCTCCGAGCATCTTATCGTTGTTAAGGGCACGGCCAGTGTGACGATCAGTTTGGAAACCCTACTTCTAACCGAAAACCAATCTATCTACATCCCAATTGGCGCGCTACACCGCATCGCCAATGAAGGCCGCATTCCGCTCGAGATTATCGAGGTGCGTACTGGTGGCTATCTCGGCGAGGATGATATTATCCGTGTCGAAGACGACTACAAACGAGATTGAGTGACAAAAAAGCCCCGGTTTTGCCGGGGCTTTTTTGATTATGGGAACGTGTTTCAGTTCTTTTCCTGAACATGAGCTTCCAGGAACCACAAGGCCTTGTCCAGATCGCGCGACGCTGCCGTGAAAATATCGGCGGTGTTCGCATCACCGGCTTCATCAGCTTCATCAATGGCTTTTCGAACCATGTTGGCAACATCGCCATAACGTTCGATCAGCGCTTGAAGATGGTCGTGCACGGGGTAAATGTCCGTAGGGTAGGCTGCAAGTTTTGTCGCAGCAGAAACAGCCTGCAGGCTGCCAAGTGCTGTACCGCCCAATTGCACAACTCTTTCAGCAATTGTGTCGCCGTGGTCATCAAGCTGGTTGCGGAAACCATCCAGCATCTCGTGAACGGCTATGAACTGTGGGCCCTTAAGATTCCAGTGTGCTTGTTTGGTTGCCAGTGCCAGATCAATGATCGAAGCAAGTGCCTCATTCAACAATGCGCTTACTGTTGTCTTGGCATTCGATGGCAAATCATTTTTGGTCTTATGGGTTTTCAAGTCTGTCTTCCTTCTCTCTTTACTGGCAGTCAGAACTGGCCTCGTTCAAAACTTTTATGGACCCGACTAGGTTCCGTCCTGTCTGAAGGCGCGGTTTGAAAACCATGAAATTATCAAAAAATACATGATCTATCGCGGCGGACGATCATTCATAAAACAATCCGATGCGTCGCCCGTCGATCTCATGAATGGCGATTTGCATATCGTAAATCTCTCTTAGCGCATCGGTGTCGATAATGTCATTGACCGTTCCAGTGCCCCACACCTTTCCGTCGCGCATCGCAATGATATTGTCGGAATACCAAGAGGCGAAGTTGATATCGTGCAGCACCAGCACCACGGTCTTTTTCAAGTCGTCGGCGGCCTTGCGCAATATTTTCATCATAGCGCTGGCATGTTTCATATCAAGGTTGTTCAAGGGCTCGTCCAGCAGCACATAATCGGTGTCCTGGCACAGAACCATTGCGACAAATGCGCGTTGACGTTGCCCGCCAGATAGCTCATCGAGAAAGCGGTCTGCAAGAGGTTCAAGGTTGAGATATTGCATTGCCTGATCGACATGCACCTTGTCTTCGACAGTCGGGCGTCCCTTGGAATAGGGATATCTGCCGAATGTTACCAGATCGCGCACGGTAAGGCGTGATGAAATATGATTGTCCTGTCGTAATATGGAAAGACGACGGGCAAGTTGGTCGCTTTGCGTTTTCGTCACGTCCATGCCGTCAACGGTAACCGTTCCCTTATCCATAGCCATCAGGCGCGCGATAATGGACAGTAGTGTTGATTTTCCCGCCCCGTTGGGACCGATAATCGAGGTCAAACCTCCGACAGGAATTGTGATGGAAACATCATCGACAACCAATGAGTTGCCGTATGCCTTGCTGATGCCGTTGGTGACGATCATCGAGCACCCCGTTTGAGAATGAGAACAATAAAGACGATGCCACCGAGAAACTCGATGACGATTGAAAGTGCCGTGTCGAACGCGAAGACCCGTTCCAGGATCACCTGTCCGCCGACAAGGCAGATGACGCCGATCAAGATTGCGGCTGGCAGGACATGGCAATGTTTGCCCGAGCCGGTCAAGTAATGTGCAAGGGCTGCAATGAGCAGCCCAAAAAACATCACTGGTCCGACAAGGGCGGTGGACACTGCAACCATAATGGAAATGAGCACAAGAAGAGCGGTGACGACACGTTTATGCGCGACGCCCAGACTTATCGCTGCAGGCCTTCCTAGCGACAGGACGTCAAAGGTGTGAAACAGTCTCAGGCCAGCGAGGCTGGCCAATGCAACAATAGCAGCAGAAATAGCCAACAACGTTGTATCAATTGTGTTGAAGCTGGCGAACAGTGTGTCCTGCAACACCATGAATTCATTCGGATCCAGCACACGTTGCATGAAACTGGAGAGGCTGCGAAACAGCACACCGAAGATTATTCCGACCAGCACCAACAGGTGCAGGCTGCGTTCGCCGCCGGAAAACAACCAGCGGAAAAGAATGCCGGCAAAAAAGACCAGCAGTAGGGTTTCACCGATAAATCGCAAACGAGGATCGATCAAAAGCACTTCGGAAGATCCGAAGGCGAAGACCATGAATGTGTGCACCAGCACAAATAGGGAATCGAACCCCATGACTGCTGGCGTCAGAATGCGATTGTTGGTCACCGTTTGGAACATGACGGTTGAGACCGCAATCGCATAGGCAACCAGCAAAAGTGCCGCCAATTTTATGCCGCGGAATTTGAGAACGAATGCCCAGCTTCCCTTTGCACCAAGTGTCATGAAGGCAATGATGGCAACGATTGCCAGAGCGGAGAGGACCACCAGGATAATGACGGGGCGTTTCTGCTGCAGATCAGTGGGCATGGTCACGCTTCCGAAGCAAAAGATAGAGAAATAAAGCGCTACCAACGACCCCGACGACGGTTCCAATCGGGATTTCGTACGGTGCACGGATTGTCCTGCCGACAATATCGCAAGACAGCACAAAGATTGCGCCAAGGGTCGCAACCCATGGCACGGAACGGCGCATGTTATCTCCAATCATCAGGCTGACGATGTTCGGCACGATAAGCCCGAGAAAAGGGATCATGCCGACTGTGACCACGACGACGGCTGAAACCAGGGACACAATGACCAGACCGAATGTCACCACGCGGCGGTAATTGAGGCCAAGATTGGTTGTGAAGTCACGGCCCATGCCGGCGACGGTAAATCTGTCTGCTGCCAGATAGGCTGCAATGGCAAAACAAAAGCCAATCCAAAGCAATTCATAGCGTCCACGCAAAACGCCGGAGAAGTCTCCTGTTGTCCATGCCAAAAGGGACTGCGTGAGTTCGTAACGGTAAGCAAAAAATGCCGTTATCGCACTGATGATGCCCCCGAGCATAATGCCGATGAGCGGAACGAGCAGCATATCACGCAGGGGAATTTCACGCAGTATCCGCAAGAAGAGCGCGGTTCCTGCCAGTGCAAATGCCGCCGCCACCAGCATCTTACCAAAAATGGGAGTTTGCGGTGCAAGAAGAGTAACAGTCAGAAGGCCGAGGCTGGCGGATTCGATTGTGCCCGCTGTCGATGGCTCAACGAAGCGATTGCGAACCAGCATTTGCATTATGAGTCCGGCAATTGCCATGGAGCTGCCGGCAAGTATAAGGGCGAGCGTCCGGGGGATGCGGCTGACGACCAGTACTTGGACGGCGCGCGCTTCCGTATCCGACGACATCAATGTCGAAAGTGACACATTGCTGACCCCGATGAAAAGGCTGGTGACGGCCAACATTAGGGCTGCGAGCAGGACTAGAGCCAGATATTTCAACGTAGTGTCCTAATGCGCGATCGCTCCCGATGGCATTGGTCATCGGGAGCGGAAATGAAGAGCTTGGAATTATTTCTTTTCGGACACTGCTTTGTAAACCTGATCGATCAGCGTTGTAAGGGCTGTATAGCCGCTGCTGACAATGTAGGCGGCCTGTGGGTCCAGATAGACGATCTGGCCTTTTTTCCACGCTGTGGTTTGGTGAACCAGTTCGTTGTCGAGAACCTTTTGGGATGCATCACCGCCACTGTTGCCCACACCAGCGTCGCGGTCTACGACGAACAGCCAATCAGGATTTGCTTCAAGGAGATACTCGAACGATACGATGTCTCCACCGTGGAAACGGTCGTCAATGTCTTCTGCAACCGTCTTGAAGCCAACTTCTTTGTGCAGCCAGCCAACCCGTGAGTTAGGGCCATAAGCGCCAACTTTGCCCGCATTCGTGACAAGGATCATTGCTGTGCCGGCGTCGGCAGCCACAGCCTTGAGGGCAACAATTTTTTCGTCGATTGTCGCATCAAGTTTTGCAGCTTCAGCATCCTTACCAAACACTTTACCTAGGGTCAGGATATTGGCCTTGGTGCTCGCAATGTAGTTTTTTGCATCGACAGACATATCCAGCGCTGGGACAATTGCAGAGACTTCTGGATATTTGGCGCGAGAGCGGCCACCAACGATGGCAAGATCTGCTTCTGCCGCATTGATTGCTTCATAATCCGGCTCAAAAAGCGTTCCAACCTTCAAATATTTGGCATCTGAATATTTGGAAAGATATGCTGGTAGGTTGGAGGCTAGGACACCCGCGGGCTCAACGCCCAAAGCATCCATGGTGTCCAGTGAAGGGATGTCGAGAACCAAAACCTTCTGCGGAACGCCCTTGAGTACAGTCTCTCCCTGACCATGCTTGATGCTGATGTCTTGAGCGTTTGCTGTGAGGGCGCCGAACCCGAAAGCTGCGACAGCAAACAGGCGGGCAGGGTGAAGGGGCTTGAAGTTCACTGACATTTCTTTTGTCGTCCCGTAATGAAGAAAGCCACATTTGAGTGTGGTTGGATATTAATATGATATCTTTCGTCATCTTTAATTGCTTAGGTTTACGATGTCAAAAAACCTATTTCAGAACGATTCTAAATTTCTCTGGTGTTAATTTGCTTGATCGACAGGCAGGTTGATAAAGGGACAAAAAAATAGGATTCGGGAATGGAATGGGTGCGAATAACCCCTGTTACGTGCGACGATATGGCGTATCTCTTTCAAGGCAAAACAAGCACAGGAGGTTCTGATGATGGATGATTTATTTGCGGAGATGAAATCACCAGAACCGTCTCGGGAGGACTTGGCAGAAGGGGCCGTATTGCTACGTCAACGGGCGCTTGACGTGGAGGACAAGTTACTGGATGGGGTGTGCCAGATTTCCGACCGCGCGCCGTTTCGCAAAATGGTGACGCCTGGCGGCTTTTCCATGTCGGTTGCCATGACCAACTGCGGTAGGGCAGGTTGGATTACGGATCGTCGAGGTTATCGATATCAGGAGAATGATCCGGAGACGGGACAGCCTTGGCCTGCCATGCCTGACGTTTTTCACAAACTTGCCGAACAGGCCGCGGCAGAGGCGGGATACAATGGTTTTTCACCTGATGCTTGCCTGATAAACCGTTACGAGCCCGGTGCACGCATGTCGCTTCATCAGGATCGGGACGAAAAGGATTTTCAAAACCCAATCGTCTCCATATCGCTCGGTCTGCCGGCGACATTCCAGTTCGGAGGTCTAAAACGAACAGATGAGGTCAAAAAATACCTGCTGCAGCATGGCGATGTCGTTGTCTGGGGCGGCGCCTCACGCCTGTTCTACCACGGTGTCCTGACGTTGAAAGACGGCGATCATCCCAAAACCGGTCATGTCAGATACAATCTCACATTCCGCAAGGCGTATTAGTTGTCAAACTGGAAGCATTCCGTAAGATTCAATCCACGCCAAAGATGTCACGCGTGTAAATCTTTTGAGCGACGTCAGCGATCTCGGGCGTAATACGGTTAGCCAGAATGACGTCGCTGCGAGATTTAAACTCTTCAAGGTCTGTGATGACCCTTGAGCGGAAAAACTCACTTTCCTGATAGCTGGGTTCGTAAACCACAACCTCAATACCCTTTGCCTTAATACGTTTCATCACGCCTTGGACAGAGGAGTCACGAAAGTTGTCTGAGCCAACCTTCATGGTCAGGCGGTAGACGCCGACAACCTTTGGAGACAGGCGTTGTATGCTTTCCGATATGAAATCTTTTCGCGTTGAATTCGAGTCGACAATGGCCCGGATCAGTGACTGTGGCACTTCGCTGTAATTCGCCAACAGCTGTTTGGTATCTTTGGGAAGACAGTAACCACCATATCCAAACGATGGATTATTGTAGTGATTTCCGATGCGTGGATCGAGGCAGACACCGTCGATAATGTCACGTGTTTCCAGCCCACGTGATGCAGCATAGGTGTCTACTTCATTGAAGTAGGCCACACGCATCGCAAGATATGTATTGGCGAACAGCTTGATTGCTTCAGCTTCGCTCGAACCGGTAAAAAGAACAGGTACGTCTTTTTTGTATGCACCTTGCAGTAGCAGGTTAGCAAAGGCTTTGGCGGCATCTGACTTGTCGCCAACGATGATACGCGATGGATGCAGGTTATCGTGAAGGGCCTTACCTTCACGAAGAAACTCTGGAGAGAATATGATGTTGCTGTAACCTGTCTGCTCTCGCAAACCTTCCGTAAAACCAACGGGAATAGTGGACTTGATGACAATACACGCCTTGCGATTAACCGCAAGCACTGCGTCGACTGCTGACTGCACAGCCGTTGTGTTGAAATAATTTGTTTGCGGATCGTAATTTGTCGGTGTTGCGATGATAACAAAATCTGCGCCGGTGTACGCTGCCGCACTGTCGGTTGTTGCTGACAGCTTTAACTCTTTTGTCGAGAGAAATTCTTCGATGTCCTTGTCGACGATTGGTGACTTGCGTGCTGCAACAAGATCAACGCGCTCCTGCAAAAGATCAACGGCGACGACTTCGTGGTTTTGAGCGATGAGTACGGCGTTAGATAGTCCAACATAACCAAGTCCGGCGACAGCAATCTTCATTTCGAAACTTTACTGATGGGCACGCTGAGATGTGTCAGGGAGTGCTAGTTAAGTCGTAAGGAATTATATTGACCTTAGGGGCGGTTTTGTCAATTTAGCCGTGTTGCCAAGCGATTGCGATTGAGCCAAACGAATGTTGGTTGAAAATTCGCGGCTGTTTAGTGTCTTATGACACTACAACGTCGTGGCTCAGCTTGCGAGCGCCATGAAAAATCACAGCATGGACGGTCTGAATTTCAGACCGTCTCTCGCGAAATGATGAAAGCAAGCCTACAATCTCTTCAGTTCACTTCTTGTGTTGAGCAACAAAACCGAAAACGGCCTCTTGTGCTCTTTCAGTTTGAAGCTTTATAGCACTGTCTGCACTTAATTGCGGATCAAGTTTTGCCAGTTGCAGCAGTCTTTGTGCGGCAATATATGTCAAGATTGCGTTAGCTGGAGCCGCCACTGCCTTTTTATTAAGCCGTCCCACGATGCTTTCCGGCGAGCCGCGTCTCGTTAAGCGCGTATAAAGCTCGGAAATGCTGGATGGCCAAAGTCTTGTTTGGCGCAATTCAATTGACAACGATTCAGCCCAGTCAAACCATTTGGCATGATGGCCGCTGTAAATTGGTTTGGCAGATATCCAAGGTGTTCTAAGAGCGTCTGCGACGATTGCTCCGTGCATGGCCTCTGTGATCAAGAGCTTCGCGCCCTTGATTTGCGACATGATTTTCTCGAGGTCGTCGGTTGGATCGATAAGTTTTACCCCAGCCAGTTGGCATGCCTTGGGCCAGAAGCCTCGCTCAAGACTTTCATAATGAGGCATGAAGGCAATCTCACACGGATCACTAGGTGGGGGTAGATCAATTGTGCGCAGAAGTATCGCGGTATCGGAGATAGCTTTTTCAGGAGGTAAACCGAGTTTCGCTGCCGTGCGCGGGCCTCTTACAAATACGACATTCCAAGAGCCATCACTGACGGGCGGCGGTTCCCCATATCCAGCATAACCTGATCCAATAACGTGTTTCTTCGCTTCCTGTGGGTAACCATGCTTATGGAGAATGGAGCCGATACCGAGGAAAAGTTCCGTGCTGTCATTATCCAGAAAGCCCTGGGGCAGCAATTTCTCCCACAAATAAGGATTCAATTCGTCGCCGAAATTTGGAACTGTACCTTTGAAATAAACCAGTTTCATTTGAAGCCTTTTATTTGGTCGATTTATTGATCGAAGTTCAATGTTGAAAATTGAGTATCACGTAACACGAGGCGAGCTTAATTGTGGTGCCTACGACCGTGTTTTCTTAAATACAGACTTTAAATTCGATATTTTATCTCGGGCAAAATAGAACGTTATGCAAACATAAATACTCGCTCCAAAAATTATCTCGAGGAGTAGGCGCACAATCTCTTTTTGCGTGCCGAGGTATTCATGCAACAAGCTTGTGCCTAAAAGCATTAAGATCGCTGCGGCAAGCGGAACCGTGAAGATTTTCAGATAAGACCATGTGTTCATTTGCAAGATTTTTGCAGTCAATACAGCTGAGACAGGCCAGTATAGCAATGTTTTCAGCGCAATAGCGAAAACCATAATCCCTACGCCAAAACTGTAGGAAATTAATACGGTTAAAGCCGTCAGTAATTGATTGGTCGCCATGTACCACATCCACCAATCAACTTTGCCCTGACTGCGGATCAAAGACGATTGCAGCACACCAATTGAGGTTAGAAGGCCTATTACACAGAAAGCCTGCAACGGTAGCACGGCATCAACCCACTGCGTTCCGAATACGAAGGGGATTAAGTCGCGGGCGACAACGGCTAGTCCTAGGAAAACTGGAAATGAAACTGCTGAAGATACAAATGTGGCCGATAAAAATACTTCTCTGAGTTTTGTTTGCTCTGTTCTAAGTGAAGAAAGAAGAGGAAAGGAAACCGAGCTCAAAACACCAACAATAAGCTGGCTGAGTATCTGGTGAATACGCTGAGCAAAACCGTAAAGGCCAAGAGGCGTTGTTCCAAGAAGAAAGCCTACCATTACCTGGTCGACGCTTACTGTTGTAAGAATGCGGTTTCCAGACGCAAAAAGTCCAAATCTTTTCAATTCAGAAAGAGATGCCTTGTCTACGTGCAGACTTGGTTTCCACTTTACAGACAGAAAAGCGGCTACAGAGGCGGCCATTGCCGCTGACAATTGAGAAATAGCTAAGGCCCATGCGCCATAACCCATTGCGAGAGTCGTGAGACACACAACCGCGGAAACAACTGCGGCCAATGTCGTTCGAAGCGCTAGTCGATCAAATGACATTGAGCGAGTGAGCAGGGCATTTGGCACAGTTGCTGCCAGATCGAAAATTACACGAGCGCCAATAACGGCAATAAATGCCGCTAGCTGCTCTTCACCAGACATGCCTGATAATGGCCACGCCGCAAGAAGTAGACCGCCGTATATGATTACGGCTGCCGCTACGCAAAGCCAGAAAACACTGTCCAGGTGTTTTTTTTCGATATTAGTATTTTGTACGATTGCTTCGCCAAATCCAATTGGTGCAATCGCGCTCGCGAAACTGGCAATACCTGCTGCGAACGCAACGACGCCGAATTCGGCGGGCGACAGATAGCGAGAGGTAATCGTAAATACGCCAACGCTCACGACCAGAGGAACTAGGCTGTTCATCGTCGACCATGCGACACCAACGATGGCGGCTTTAGCGCGTCCGGATTTCAAATGCTGATAAGAATCGCCGGCCTGTTGTGAGGGAAGCTTGTCTTTCTCACCTGGCATTGGTGTTTTTTCCATCCGTGAGCGTGGCTCCATACTGTTCGATTTCCTGGGCGCCTACCAACGCGGAGAGCACGCCAATGTGGAGCGCGCCCCTTATATAGTTTCGCCGCCAGGATACGGGAGAAAAAACAGTGAGCGCCGCGCCGGAAAAACAATACGCCGCCTTGAAGCTTGTGATTAGAAAAGCGTAGGCGCGAGCTATGGCCTGCTTTTTCTTTTTCAAGAGGATTTTGCCGTGTGTTTGACCCGAGCGATATCTCCGTGTCGCAAGCCATTTTAAACTTGCCCGAGAAGACGGCACGATCTCCTCCACCCAAGCATTTTCGGCATAAGAAATCCGACCGCCGTTGCTGTAGATCCGATCGAAGAAGTCAGTATCTTCTCCCCCACTTTTGCCCCGACCAATATCGAATCTTAGCTCGGAAAGTGTAGGCTGGCGCATATCCAGAAGGGAGTTGCACGTGTAGCCCGTTATGATTTCTCCATTTACAAACGTGGGGAACGTTGAGTGAAAATTGCCTTGCACCATCCAGTTTGGCGAGTCTTTGGAGAAAATTGCTCTTACGGGACCGAGAACGGCATGGGCATTGTTTTTTGTTGCCACATTCATCAACTCGATAAGCCAGTCAGTGGTAACGGTTTCGTCGTCGTCAATAAATGCCAGGTAATCGCCCTTTGCCGCGCCAAGGCATGCGTTTCTTGCGATAGAGATATTGCTAGCGGGCGCGTGAATGTACCGGATAGGGAATGGAAACCCCACTGCAGATGCCTCAACCAGTTCGCGGGCACTTGGCGTAAAATCATTATCAGCGACAATAACGTTAACGTTCCAGCTCTTGTCCGTTTTGATACCGGAAAGAGATCCTAGCGTAAGTGTTATTTGAGGCCGTCTAAAGGTACATATGCAAATCGTAATTACCGTTTCCGGCACCATGAATAATCATCCACTTATTTGAAATTACGTTTTTTATCAAAGCTCTAATCAATAGGCTTTTGACCATACACGAAGTCGGGTTGTTTTCATAGGACGCATAACGGAGTTCTCTCTGGAACTCACGTTACACGTCATCACAGCTATCAGCTTGTTTAGGTGTAGCTCTTTTTTTGCATGCCAATTATCTGGAGCCAAAAACCAATCGACCATGCCATGTGCATGATCATGATTGGCAGTCCGGACAAAAGGGCGGCAAAACTGCGTTCGCGTGCCATTGTGAGAACCGCAATTGCAATACAAATTCCTGCCCAGAGAGAAAATGGCAAAGCTGCAACCGGGTGGATGACGCAAAGCGCAACAAGAAAGGCAGACGGAGCAACCAACAAGGGTACCATCTGTCGAATTTTAGGAATTGCGCGATGTTTCATGATGTTTCTGGCGCGGCCTCTGCCGTAACCAAGATATTGCCGGAAGAGGCTTTTCGCGGTTCGACGTGGGTAATAAATCATCCTGGTCTTGTCAGTCATCCATATTTTATGCCCGGCATTCAGGAGGCGGTAGTCGAACTCCGCATCTTCGTTGTGCGTGAATGTTTCGTCATAGCCATTCACACTGCGGAACGCATCAATGCGCATTAATGCGTGGTGTCCGTGATCCACCCAGCAACCATCCGAACCTACCCGGTGCTTTGACCCTCCGGTACCAAGTTTGGAGTTTTGAGCAATCGCCGTTGCCCGTTGAAAAAGACCAAAACCTTCTGTTTTCATGGGAACAACAACTGAACTTGCGCCAGTTTTCGTAGCTTCTTCCATCAGGATTTGGCAGTAATTTTCCGGATAACCGCCGTGAGCATCAATCCTGATCAGATATTCTGCACCTGCGCCAAAATGCTCTACGGCGAGGTTGATTGCCGAGCTTTGTATTTTCTTTTTGTTGTCCAGAAAAAATACATTGTCGTACTGATTCTCTTTATATTTTATTTCTTGAATAGTCCCGTCTGTGCTGCCGCCATCGACAACAATCAAATCAGCACCGATGAGAGTAGCCTGCTTGGCCATGCTGTCGATGATTGAGCTGATGTGGTTTATTTCATTCAGGCAGGGGATAACGATGATGTTTTTCAATTTTATCTCCTAATATTTTATTCTAAAATCGTGATTTGAGCGGACCCGGTTCGCTCTTTACTAATCTCGTCTACCAGGCTGCTGCATGATGCCTTGGTGAAAGTGAACTTTCGCGGATCACTTTGCTGAACACGTTGCTTAAGTTTGTCTGCTTCTAATGGCGTAATCTGTGAAAAAATGTCCCGTAAAACCTCGGGAGTTGCCTCTTTCACCGTTAGCCCAATTGCACTATTTTTCAAAAAGTTTGCAGTCTCGGTCCCGTTTACGGCAATCGGCACTCTGCCATACCGGCAGCCTTCATAAATTCGATTTGGCAAAAGCCAACTCGAATTCAATCCTTCTTCAAAAAAGTCGATCGCCCAGATGAAGTCCACGTCTTCATAAATCGATTTTAAATCTTCGGGAGACTTGTACGCACCTTCAAACGACAAGTAAGGTTCAGCCGCCACCTCAGCATCGAAGTTATCGAATTCCTGATAAGCAGGCTTTCCACGCAAGACAACCTGGACCTTGCCATCCATCATTCGCGAGAATGCGCTCAATATGGCGAGAGATTTACGGCATCTCAATATACCGAACCAGCCAATTCGCCATGTTGGCGCAGCAGAAGAATTGCGCTCTGTTACAGCGGTAGCATCGTTTTGTTCTAGATCGAGAACCTTGTTTTCGACCAACAATACAGGCTTCGTCAGTTGTTGTTTGGGTTTGAAGTAATTAGTCAAATAAGCAGGTGAACTGGTTATGAGCATTGATGTGCTACGAAGCAACCATCGTTCGACTGCTCTGGCGAATTTTCCTAACGTGCCCTGATTGAGCATGATCCTGTGTATATCCAGGCACTCATAAACGATTCTTGTCGCTGACCTCGAGGAAAAGGTGACGCGTCTCGCGAGCGCCAGCATTTCCAGATTTCTTGCAATAATCACATCGTATTTTTGGTTGTGGAGCTGCGTAACAGATCTACTGAAGAGAACCTTTAGAACTCTGTCGCCAAATTTGCCGTCTCTGGTTGTTCCAAGAACTATCGGTTGGCAGCCTTCAATATCTACGGCGCCGGAAGATTGTTCTCTGACAAAGCCGGCCACCGATACTGTGGCATTGCCTGCCTTCAGCATCTTGATACGTTTTCGTACCGCTGAGTCTGCTAAATCGTGAACAAGATATAAAACGTTCATAACATCAGTTCTTTTGTGTTTTCGTCGTTTCAAAATGATTATGTGCGGCTCGGCAGCGCTGTAGACGATAGAATTGTAGTTCAATGAAGGCGCGCAAGGTCGGAGCAGCGGCTATTATGTAAAATACAGTCCTTGTGGAAAATTAATAAGTTAACGCGGGTATTAATTCTAACCTATACTGATTATGGATATTTATATTTAGAATTTTATCGGCATCTTAGTTTATTGTAGAGCGTTTGGAAAGTTGACATTGCTGTAGAAGTTAACGGGTGTTTTTTCTTACAGTTGAGGTTCCCAAAGCGCCTTTTTAATGTGTAGTAGACTGCTCTTATGAAGCCTGTCTGAAAAGATTGTGTCACCATCACGGCCAGGCCATCGCCGCTTCAACACGAGAGACCAAGCTGTTTGCTCTAAACTCAGTTTCGCAACGGCATTTCATCGAACATCAAGGCAAAGCAGTAAGTCAGATTATAGTTCTTACATCAGAGATTTTCGCGGCCGACAAAAAGTCAGGCCGCGAATTCATCGGTAAATCATTTTATTTTAACAGCGTTCTAACCTAAGCGCGACCGGCGACAAATTGATCGAGGGCAGTTGACGCTCTTTCTGTGGCGCGCGCTATGTCGCTATCCTGGCTGAGTTGTGGTTCGACCGAGGTAAGCTTTTGTAGTTGACGAGCAGCGAAATGGGTGAGGATTTGGTTGAAAGGTTTCGCCAATGCCGATTTGTTCAACCTGAATGCCCTTTGGCCATGGTTTTTGCGTGTCTTCGAAAGCCGAAGATGTGCTTCGAGCAGGCTCGAAGGAGCGAGAGCGTGTGGCCGTAAAGAAATATTCAGCGATTCGGCCCAGTCTAGCCACTTCATCTGATTTTCGACATGTATCGGTTTTGCTGCCACCCAAGGGGTTCGCACTGCATCAGCAACAATGGCACCGTGCATCGCTTCGGTGATGAGTGCCTTTGCGCCGCGAATTTCTGACAGGATTGTTTCGACATCACCGCGTGGATCGATGAGCCGAATGCCAGCCAATTTGCAAACCTCGGGCCAAAAGCCTCTGTCGAAGCTGTGAAAATGCGGCATGAAGGCGATATCAAGCTTCTTTTCAGGCGCGGGCAACTCCAGAAGCCTCAGCAAAATTGCGCTGTCACCGATTGCCTTCTCCGCAGGAATATCCAACAGGGCGGCTGTTCTTGGGCCTCGTACAAAAACCACATTCCATGAGCCATCATTCATGTTTGGCATGTCGGTATATCCGCCATAGCCAGAGCCGATAACATGCTTTTTCGCGGTTTTAGGCAGGTTGTTCCAAATGATTGAGCCAATTCCCAGAAACAGTTCGCTTTCGTCTTCATCCAAAAAACCGGGCGGTACCAATTTGTGCCACATATATTCGTTTAGTTCGTCACCAAAATTTGGCACTGTTCCCTTGAAATAGGTCAATTTCATAAAATGATCTCCGTATAATTATTCTGATATTATATGTGGCGACGCGTATCACATTAATTTTTAAATCAAGGACATATTAAGTTAGTACGGCAATTATGGTCGAAGAAAAATTGGGATTAGTAGTTTTTTGCAGTGCTGACGCCTCTTTGACTTTGTTCTAGCCGTTTTAGGGCGTTTGTTGCGGGATGCCTTAGATTGAGTTCAAAGCGACGGATTCTGGGTTGCCCTCACATACACCACTTTTTTATAGTGATTTGCGCACCGGACCTCTCCGACGCGTCGTTCTGTTTTTGGGAGTGTATTACCTGCGCTCCTCGGGTGGGTATTTGACGTAGTGCCCCTTCGTTATGCCAATTTATTTTCGCAGACATAAGCTGCAAAGAAATCCATGTAACCAATCAATTACGAAAGGTAGACAAATGATGACTAGGCTACTCCCGTTCCTTTTCGCATTTCTCGTTCCGTTCGCGGTGTCAGCGCAATCTCTCCCAAGTTGGGCCGGAGTTAAACTTGAAACCTGGAATTACACCAATGATTTTTTTCCTTCGCAATGGGGAGAGGCAAAGCTCGGTGGGTATAACTGGCAGGCTGCCAATGCGAGCATATCTGGCGGCACTCTTCTGTTAAGTGTTTCCGAAAAAGCATCAGCTCAGGTGCAAGCTAATCAATATTATAGCCACGCGCTCTGGGAAATTGACGTCGTCCTACCCCAGATGCGTTCCGGTCTTGTTGCTGCGCCTCTCTGGTTGATGAGCCGCGACAAGTCGGACGAAGTTGATTTCGAGTTCCTTGGCACCAAGGGGCTTACGCTTACAACGTGGACCAATGTTAATGGCGTTAAGTCAGCGGTGTGGAGCAGGGGGCCCAATCAGCCGATTATTCCCGGAAATCTCTCTGGCAAGCGCTACAAATTGGGCATTGAGTACGAGGCTGGTAAGTCGATCACCTACTATGTTGATGGCCAGAAGCTAATAACAATTACTTCAAATGATACCAAAGGATCATTTCCGTCGTTACCAATGAAGGCATTTTTCGACCTTTGGGCCGCCAATGGTGTAGATCCTGGCTGGGCCGGTGCTTGGCAACCCTTGTCAGGTGGCGAACAACTAACCATGCAAGTCCTCGGCTACAAGGTCACCGCATTGTGATAACCATACTTTCGATTTGCGTTCGTATAGGATGGAGCGTGTCGATATCGATTTTTGTGGGTTCCCTCACTGTGTAAGTAAGACAGGGATTTAAGGTGTCGCAAGGTGCAGCGGTGAGGGCTTAAAGTCGTTACCGCTGCGTCGGTGAAACATGACGACAAATTACGTGTCGCGTAAGAAAGTCGTACTATTGCCGATTTCGCGATTATGCTGTGAGTTTGGGGAAAAAATATTATTGGAAATGTGGTCGCGGTTTGTGACGTTATATTGAGGACAATGATTCATTGCTGACACATACACGAACGTCGCCGGATTTATTGCAACAAATTTTTACCTACGGGGTAACGGCTACAATGATTGGAAGTTAGTTTGAATATTGTGTCAAAAAATGCTCGTAGAGGAGAGAGTTCCGGGCTTTCTGTAGAGTTGTGGTTGTTTGCAAACGCTTTTTTTTCGATTCTCGCGTTGATGCTGATTCCACTTGTCGGAAATCTTGGAGCTGCAGGTTTCATTCTGTTCGGGCTAGCTTTTTGTATTGTACGATTTCCATCGATTGTCAGTGATGCCGCGAAATATAGCCATCTTTTGATACTTCCAGCTTACTGCATAATTTCGGCGTTATGGTCTAATTATCCTGACATTACCTTCCGCTATGCAATTCAACTCTTAATAACGTTGAGCATAGCTATAATATTTGCGACGTCGCTGAGTTCGACCAAATTAATACGCGCGATTTTCTACGCCTATCTGATAGGTTGCGTTATATGTGTCTTGATGGAATTGGCTGGTAATCGAGGGCAAGCATGGGCTGGATTTTTTGGAAGTAAAAACGGATTTGCCGCTCTTGCCTCCATTTTGTGGATACTATCTTTTGCTGTTCAAAAAATGCCGGAAATGCGGATGTGGAGGCTTGTTGCACTAGGCTACATTTTTGTTGGGCCGATCTTTATTGCTCTTGCTCAGTCCGCCGGAGCCATTCTGGCAATTATGCCTATCCTGGCGAGTATCGTTTTTTTTCGCATGCTTGTAAGGATGTCTCACACGGTAAGGATCATAGCGACCTTCGCTCTGGTGGCTTTTTTTGTAATCATGGGATCAATTCTCTCCACGTACTCAGAAGAAATAACATCGAGTGTGCTGGAGTATTTTGGAAAGAGTCCCGACTTGACGGGTCGCACAGAGCTTTGGGATTACGCCTATTATCTGATCGCCAAGAATCCGCTGTTTGGAGTAGGTTACCGAGGTTTCTGGGTGATCGGTAACGCGGACGCAGAAATGCTTTGGGCCGAATTTGATGTTCCATCTGGTGCCGGATTTAATTTTCACAACACCTATATCTCTAACGCCGTGGAGCTTGGATATGTTGGAGTGGCAATACAAGTAGCAATATTGTATTTGGCGCTCTACAGAGGTTTCAAGCTATGTGTTTCAGCACCTTCTGCAGACAATGTCCTATGGTTCACGATTGTCGCATTCAGCATCTCTCGTAGTTTCAGTGAGGTGACATTTTTTACTGAGTTTACTGTCCAATCATTCTTGCCATACATCGCGTATATAAAAATTGCGCAAAGCTCTCGCGCTTTAAGAGAAGCATCGAACGTCCCTACGGAGCGCCAAATCATCGGGCGTCAGCCGTATCGGATTAATGGGTTTCGTCGAGGGTAAAGCACGTTGCATGTGTCGTATGAGGAGGCAGCAAGGTGTTTTTTGCAATGAGGCTTCGCGTGCCGGTTATCTAGGCGTTGCCATCAGATTGGCAAAGGGTTACTTCTCGGCAAAGCACATCTGATTATATTTTGTTTGAATTGAATAATCTCTTTTTCCCGTTTTCAGGGGCAAACTATAGGGCAAATTCTAATGTTATCGAATGAATTGGTTCACGTTCGCACTCCAACTTACCGCAGGCCAGTTATGCTGCGTCGTGCATTAGAGTCGCTCATCAATCAGACGTGGTCCAATTGGATTTGTGATGTTTATGATGACGATCCGGATGCCGCAGGCCGAGAGGTTTGCGCTTCTCTCAATGATGACCGTATACGCTACAACCACAACTCACCGCAGAACTTTGCCTCTAAAAATATCGACCAGTGCTTCACGAAAAAGAATCCTCACTCAGCAGATTTTTTCTTCGTATTAGAGGACGATAATTTCGTATTCGAACGATTTATCGAGGAGAATATAGAGTTATGTCATCTCCACAACGTGAATGTCGTTCTACGTAACCAAGTGATTGAAACTGCCAGTGGAACTGAGAATGCCAGATTAAGTGACGTGGGAGTACTGAACCATCTTTTTAAGGAAGGGCTGTATCCGCCAGAAAGATTTCGGCTCTCGCTGATCACTGGTATAGGTGTGTCAAATGGTGGCTTGTTCTGGTCACGGCATACGAAAAGCACACTAGAAATTGGTGTAAAGTGCACCGCTACGGCGCAAGAATATCTCAGAACATACGCTATTAGCGAGCCTGTTTACGTAGCTATGACGCCGCTTGCTGCTTGGGCGGAGAATGCGGAGCAGACAACACGTAATGCCGAAATTGATGCTTCCTATCTCAAAAGAGAACTGGACCTCAAAAGGTGTATTCAAAGCTTGCAGCGTCTGGCGTGGCTTTCTGCGGGCAAAAATGAAAAAGAAAATTATATTACAAATGAAGCATTTCGTTCCAGCATTTCCGAAAGAGAATATGGTTTGTTAAAATCGTTCCTTATCGGATTTCATCAGTCACATGCACTCACGTTCCGTGCGAAGCTGAAAGCGATGTCGCGAGGTTTGTTGATCCGCGTTGTGGGAAAAAATTACCCGGAGTTTTACGAATTCTTGAGTAAGGTAAGGCATCCCACAATCCCGTGAAAAAGCGCAGCGCTAGCAGTGTTTGCGGAGATTAATGCCTGTGAAGATGCGGCGTGCCGTCGGTAGGCTTGTCTAAATTTCATGTCGTTTTAAAGGTTTAGTCGTCCGGTCAACTGTAGGCACTAACGACTTGGCTCTAAGATATCGCGTCAGAGAGGAGCGAGGCGGGCGTCTGTGCGTCGCCCGCCGCTATTCGCCCGTGCCCGTACATGGGGACGAGCATTTCTTCCTTGTCACGTCAGGCCGGCTGCTGCTTTAGCGTTGGGTCGTCGAGCCTTTGTCGTTGGTAACGTAAACATTGCAATTGTATTTGTGGTTTAAGGAGATACAGCCTGGGTTTCTTTTGAAATCTTGAGTGATTTTGTGTGATAATCCATGAATCGCAATGCAGTGTTGTAAGATTTTGTTTTTTTTGTTTGCCGCGGCAGAAAATTAATCATTGATATTAAGCAATACATAATTTTTTATTTGTGTTTTTTCGCACAACATCTAATAAGTCGATTTTATTTGCCGTAGATACTAACGGTCTTTTCAATCGGTATTGTTATGAAATTTCATGCGAAATCTATGGCATTTAGCCTCTTCTTAATGAGTTGCGTCATCAACATTCTGGTGATGACATCACCCATCTTTATGCTACAGGTTTACGACCGTGTGCTTGCCAGCGGAAGTGTGCCAACTTTGTTGGGGCTGTCACTTCTCGCGATCATCCTTTACCTCTTCCAATTTATTCTGGACACAACGAGATCGCGACTGCTTTTACGAGTGGGTGAGTTATTCGATAATGTGTATTCGAAAAAAGTCTACACCGCGATCGTTCGACGTCCATTGACCTCGCGGATGACCGGCGACGGTCTGCAGCCATTGCGAGACTTGGATAATGTTCGAGGCTTTTTTGCCGGCCCAGGGCCCGCTGCGATTTTCGATCTGCCGTGGATGCCATTTTATCTTGCTGTCTGTTTTCTTTTTAACTTCTGGATTGGCGTGACTGCAACGGTTGGAACATTTCTGTTGATCGCCCTGTCTATTCTGAACAGCTTTTTATCCAAAAAGCCCATTCAGGAAACAATTACAAAAAACATTACACGTAATAGTCTTGCCGATTCTGCACGTCGTAATGCTGAAATTATCAAGGCGATGGGCCTCGAATCCCGTTTTCGGGACCAGTGGATCAAATCCAACCTCGCCTACATCGAAGAAAACAGAAAAGTCGGCGACGTTGTTGGCGGAATTGGAATTTTGTCGAAGACTATCCGCATTGTCCTGCAATCTGCGATATTAGCGGTTGGCGCATGGTTGGTCGTAGATAGACAAGTGACGGCCGGCGTTATGATCGCAAGCTCAATTATGATGGGACGCGCACTCGCACCGATTGAACAGGCTGTTGCAAGCTGGAAATCCGTGCAGATGGCATTTCAGAGTTGGAGAAAGCTTACGGCTTCAACTGCAGAAATTGAACTGGAAACGGAACTGACGGCCCTTCCGCCTCCGACCTCGCAACTGAGACTAAGTGGCATCGTCATTGTACCTCCTGGTGAAAATAGACCTTCCGTATTAGGCGTTAATTTTTTTGTTAATGCTGGCAGTGCAGTTGGTGTTGTGGGAGCCTCCGGGTCAGGTAAATCAACCTTGTCGCGCGCCATCGTCGGCGCTTGGAAACCGGCAGCTGGTGAGGTCCGAATGGATGGCGCGAATATCCAGCACTGGGACCCTCGTGCTTTGGGGGAACACGTTGGATATCTCCCGCAGGGGATCGAGCTATTCAACGGAACGATTGCAGATAACATTGCTCGTTTTGAGGAAAATCCAGACGAAGCTGCAATTATTGAAGCTGCCAAGATTTCTGGTGCGCATGAAATGATATTGCAGTTTGAAAATGGCTATCAAACCAATATCGGCGAAGCTGGCAATGCACTGTCCGCAGGACAGCGTCAGCGTGTTGGTCTTGCTCGCGCTCTTTACAAAAATCCGTTTCTGGTTGTCCTGGATGAGCCAAACGCCAATCTTGACGCAGAAGGTGAAGCAGCAGTTGTCCGTGCGATTTTTGCTGTTCGCAATCGCGGTGGCATTGTGATTGTTGTTGCGCACAGGCCGAGCGCAATCAGCGCTGTGGATTATGTTCTGGTGATGGAAAACGGCAGGCAGAAGGCCTTCGGACCGCGTGATGAGGTGCTCTCAAAGGTTCTTCAGTTGCCCAACGCCGCGCGTGCTTCTCAACCGAGCCAAAGTGGGCAGCAATTCAAGATCGTTGCAAAGCAAGATTTGCATATGACCGAAGAAAACAACACTTCGGAGATCCCAAGTGAACGACATTGAAGACACACAAGCCTACAGCTCTATCAAACGGCATTTTCTGGTTGGATTCGCTGCGTCCGTTTTGCTTTTCGGCGTGGTCGGCACTTGGGCTGCCCTGACGAATATCGCAGGCGCTATTGTCGGGTCGGGGCACTTCGTTGTTAATACGTACGTAAAGAAGATACAGCACCCTAAAGGTGGCATCGTTGACGAAATCTTGGTCTCTGAGGGGCAAGTCGTCAAAGCTGGTGAGACACTTATGCGTCTGGATCCTACGCAAGTACAGGCAAGCCTGGCCATCGTGAGCAAGCGTCTTGATGAACTCAATGCGCGCCGGTTACGTCTGGAAGCCGAGCGTGATGACAGAGACGGCTTTGCACCTGACGAAGCGACGGCACCATTCGCGCTCACAAACGACGTGGACGAGGTAAATGCCGAGAAACGTATCTTTACGTTCAGAAAAGAGTCCCGCGAAAGTAAAAAAGCGCGCCTCAGGGAACGTATTATCCAATTCAATCATGAAATTGATGGACTCAAGGCACAGGAAGTCGCCTACAGCGATGGACTTTCTGTGCTTCATTCAGAAATTACCTCACTGGAGGGGTTGCGAAACAAGGGCGCCGTATCTGTTCAGAGACTTAACAGTCTGAAGACACAGGCTGCGACCTATGGCGGTGAGCGTGGTGAGAAAGTTGCCTTCCAAGCTCAGGTTGCCGGTAAAATCACCGAAGCTGAGCTTGAAATCCTCGCGATTGATCAAGATTTCAGGACTGAGGTTGGAACAGAACTTAGAGAAGTTCAGGCACAGATCGGCGAGTACGTCGAGCGAAAAATCGCTGCCGAAGACGATCTCAAGCGTATCAACATTATCTCTCCTTTGAGCGGTACTGTGCACGAACTGACCGCTCATACGGTGGGCGGTGTCATCACGCCGGCGGAAACGATTATGCAGATTGTTCCTGTTGGAGACGAGCTTGCCATTGATGTGCGCATCCAACCGAAGGACATTGATCAGGTTAGGGTTGGCCAGTTGGCATTTCTTAGGCTTACAGCCTTTAACCAACGCACTACACCGCAAATGGAAGGTGAAGTCAGCCGTGTCGCTGCCGATCTCACGTTGGATGAGAGAACTGGTATGTCGTATTATGCGGTGCGTATATTCCTTCGCAGAGATGAAACTGAGAAGCTTGGCAGCCTTGTTCTGGTGCCTGGCATGCCGGCTGAAGTTCTTATTCAGACCGGTGACAGAACAGTTCTATCCTACCTGATGAAGCCGCTCAGAGATCAGCTGGAAAGAGCCTTCAGAGAGGAATAGTCAACGTGCTGCACGGCCTGTTGTCAGGAGTTGTACTCGCATCGCGAAAATATGGTAACCTGTCGAGAATTGACACACGCCTGAACAGTCCTCGTTGGAGTGTATTTTAGGCTTCGAAATAAAGCTCTTAAAAGCGAACAAACCTAGCACCCGGTAATTGAGCGAGCGCCTTCTGTCTGCCGAAAGAAGGTTAAATACCTGTTGGCTAGTTACTCATCATTCTCCGCCTGGAGAGAGGTGAGACGACTGAGTTATTGAGATCGTCGAAGGCGGTCTGCGCGGATTTTTGGGTGTGTCACGGTAGGATCGCTAATTCGCATATTGCGATTGTGGAGCACCCCTAAGGCTTGTTGAACCAATAATAAAAATCTGCATACAGCTCTATTTTCTATCTAATACGACGTTATACAATTCGTCCCAATACGCACTCGCAGTATTTGCATCAAAAAAGTCTTTTGCGGTGTTGTGCGCGGCTTTGCGCATGTTAGCGTATTGATCTGGATTTGTGATTTGTGTCAGCTTCTTTACTGCGCCGGTTGCCAACCTTTCGACATTGCCAGCGAATAACTGCTCGAAATCTGCATTACCACGACTATTAAAGTCCGGACGCCAATCTGGTGCGCCTTGGGTCGTGGCTGGTGCCAGCGAAAATCCATTGACGCCGTCCGAGATAAACTCCGGCAGCGCACCCTGGTTTGTGCAAATAACAGGCGTTCCCTTCGCCATAGATTCTATCGCGCTGTAGCCGAATGTATCTGCGAAGGTTGTGAGCAACGAAAAATGGCTACGCTCCAGCAGCTTCATGACTTCAGGGTTAGGTAGCGTCTTATGATGTCTCACATTTGGTAGCGAGAGCAACCGAAGATATGGGGTGTAAAATTCTTCACGCGATGGGTCCGTCCAGATGGAGCCACCGCATTGCAAAGCTGAAACAATGTTAAAAACATAAGGAAGCTTTTGTTCGAAAGCCAGCTCTGCCATTCGCAGAACCGTACACCCACCTTTTCTGGAAAAGTGATTTCCGACAAACGTCAGATTGATTTCACCCTCCCAAACCGGTCCGTGGTTGTTCCACTCAGGAATATCCATATTGGGATATCGTATGTCGAGTTTCCCCCTCAGTAGCGACCGCTCTTCGTCTTTTAGATCGGCGTTATCTAACGCTTCGATGAAGTTGTTTTGAGCGTATCTGGAAATACCAACAATCTTCTTGCAACGTCTAGATAGGAGCTGACCGTACAGAAACTTTTCGTATGAACTGCTATGATTGCCGAAGAAGCGAGGGAGATGAGACTCGTAACCGATCACAAATCTTTTGGCGTTTAACGGTATGCGGTTGAATGCGTGAATTAAATCGGACGACAATGTGTCGACCGGATTGAACACCGTAAAGCCGTCAAGTCCACCTCTTATCCTGTTGAAAGGAACGAAACGTTTGCGTTTTACGTTGTTTTTCGAATGACGAGGCCCGCTGAAATCCCAAGGATAACCTACAGGAGCAAGAATATTCAATTTTGAGCGATTAACCACTGACTACTTACCTTGTGAATCGTCTTAAAATATTAGTTTTGGCTCTGGTGTATTTGAAAATTAACGCTTTTCTCTATGTCTTTTGACCCGACGGGTATATGCGCTTTAGTTGTTGATCGGCGTCAGTTTGGTTCGTTTCTCAGGTGCAGGGATAAAACCAGAGTAGTAGTAACCTGCTGGATTATTGTAAAGCAGCGCTACGGTGTTCAGGCCCGAGAAACGGGCCAGTCGCTGGTGTTGTTTCTTTTGTACGTCGTATGGTTTTTCCCATAAAGTGGCTATGTCTTGTAAATCAGGAACCGCTTCGATCAGAAGCGTCGAATTGTGCTTTAATGCGAAGTCATTTGCTGCGGTCAGGTCGACGGGGAGCGTTTGCGTGTCTTCAAAAAAAATCGTAATTTTTGCTTGGGTTTCAGGAGCGACTTTGTCGCGACGCTTAAGTAATTTGGCTGTTCGTTCACCAAATATTCTGGCAAATTTCCCGATAAGCCCCGGGTGGCGGATCGCCAGTTTCGCACCGGAAACAAAATGCCGAGCTTTGATTTCGGCAACGAAACGCTCAAATAAGAGCGCGTTATTGAGTGAGCGTATGTTCGCATCGAAGATTTTTTCGACGCTATTGCTGAATGGTCCGTGAGCAGAACGAATTTTTTCGTGGCTGACAATCATTGCTTCCACGGTTTTCACTGACAATCGATAGGAAATAGAACTGTTGTGTCGTCGGTATAGATAAAATGGTTGCGGTATGACGGTATATCGTGCGCCTTTGATAAGCAGCCGCAAAACCAATTCATAGTCTTCGCCAATTTTCAAAGTTTCATCGTATCGAACTCCCTTGAGGATCGTCTCACGAAACATTGGTTTTAAATAGCCGAACGCAGGTGCGTTTTGGTCTTGATCTCCAAGATAACTGTCCAGTGTTAGATTAAAAGGTTGAGAAAAATACCGTCCGCTTAGGAGAAAGGATACGTCGTTGCTGTCGGACGTGTTAAAGTGGAGTAGGTCATCTGCGACGATATCAGCATTAAAATGATCAGCAGCAAGCAACAGTTTTTCAAACCTGCATGGATGGAGCAAGTCGTCAGAGTCAACGATCGATACCCATTCACCGCGTACTTCGTCTAGCGCTCTATTGCGAGCCCTTGCTGGTCCTTGATTGATTTGAGATGTCAGCAACCTAATTCTATTGTCAGACTTCATCATGTTTCGGACGATTTCTACACTGCGATCAGATGATGCATCGTCCGATATGATTAACTCTATCTCTTTGATGCTTTGCTGCAGGACCGAATTAATTGCGTCCTCAATATATAGCTCGCCACAATAATTTGCCATCACTACAGATATTAGCGGTTTAATGAACTCCGTGCTCACGTGAGTTTTGTTTTTGTTTTCCAATGTAAATACCCGTATTTTTATAGGCTATAATATAATGTTTGCACTACGAGATACTGTTCTTTTGTGGTTTGTATCAGGTGTAAGCTGGTGCGGTGTTGTATTGTTTAAAGTCATTAATTTTGAATGCGGGTCGATGTTTGGTTTCCGGATTGCGCGGTGACCGTAAGATAATTGGCTTGAAAATATGCCAACTGCCGCATCGCTGTCAATTTTAGTGGGCGGCGGTTGTCTATTGTGTCTTGCTCTGCTGATCGATATTTCACCATTTTCTGGCATGGACTAGGAGCAGATGCACCCAATTATTAATTTGGTGCATGGTTTTTCTTGGCGATATGACGCCGGAATAACGCCGCTTAAGTGGCTAATGTAATTCATGAAGCCGATCTACTGGCTAAATTGCATCGGTTGTTTCGTGCGTTGGGGGCATTCTGAGAGTCCGATAGATCTGCCATCTGTTACGGCTGAAAACGACCACCCTCTTTTATGAGCGTCATGGTGCCCCTTTGCCAGACACTTTGCGCTCGCATTTATTCATTGCGATAGCATAGATGGAGCCTCGGCTAGCTTTTCTTATTATTGTCAGGGCTTTAAGCGTGATGATTGCGGCTTCTTTGGTGGTGGCAGAGAATCAACGTAGAACTGTTGAGGGTATTTCTCAGTTGTTCGTTTGAGTCTACGAACTTGTAGGCAATTTTAATAATATGTTATGTATTTTATTTTTCCGGCTACTTGTTGATTGTTTCAAGTTGCAATGGTTAAATTAATCTTAATGTTTTAAAGTCGACTTTTCTATATTGACACAGGTTGGGCAACGTATAATTAATCACCTATTAAATTTTCTAATTGGAGATTAATGAAATGGCAACAACAGTTTTGACCCCAGGGGATGATACTTTTACCGGTACTGCAGGTAGCGAAGTTATTCGTGGCGGCGCAGGCAACGACAAAATTTACGGTGGTGCAGGTTCTGACCGTATTGACGGCGGCGCTGGTAACGATCTCATCATGGGTGGTAAGGGCGTTGACTACCTGTACGGTGGCGCAGGCAACGACACTTTCGCGTTTTCGAAGAATGACTTCGATTCTGGTCTGGGGCACGGCGCTCAGGACTACATCTGGGACTTTGAGGGTGCTGGTGGCTGGAGCGCTACTGGAAACGATTTCCTTCGCTTCACAGGCTTTGGTGCAGAATCGACATTGGTGAAGAATGTTGCCCTATCGGCTGACGCGGGCGTTCACAATCCAGGTCTAAGCATCTACACGCTGACCGACAGTGCTACTGGCCTTGAATATAGCATCGCTATCAAGTCCGTAAACGGCGCTGATCTCGTCAAGGGCGATTTCGGCTTCTATTGATAGCGGCGGGGCTGCCGCGTCACTTTTTGTGCGGGGCATGTTGGTGTAGCTTTAAGTAGACATGCTCCAATAGGAGGTTGTCTGTATCATGCTTTGCCCAGGCTTTTTGCCTAGGTGATTGTCGATCCACTTAGAGAATTCCTCATTGTGAAAATGAGAGTCTCTCGAGTTTATTGCGTTTAAAACGGGGTTCAGGCCTTCTCTGACGGAGGTCTGGGCCCTTCTTGTTTGATGGTGATGAGCATTTTATGAAGTTCTAGAAAGCTGAATTCGTCGGCTCTTGTTTTTTGATAATGCGATGATTTGCGCTCAATGTCAAAATTTGAACAATATTAAATATTGGGACTTAAAAGTTGGTGTTGGTGCAGATTCGTCTGTTGCGCCACATTGGTGCGTGTATTTCAGGCCCCTGCTCAAGACATCGTGCTTCACAGTCGCTCGAATTTGCATATGATTTAGATAGATAAAATCGAACAGATTTTTTTTGAATTGTTTGTACCAGAGATTTTCATTCAGTTTTTTAAGGACATAAACCTATGCCAACATATCTCGTGACAGGTGGATCCGGTTTCATCGGAACAACACTTACGCGTAGGCTGGTTGCTGAGGGCTCAAAAGTTATTTCGCTGGATCTAAAAGAGCCCAGAGAAAGATTGCCAAACGTTGATTATCGCGTGGCTGATGTTCGGGATCTGTCTGGTTTCAAGGCAGGCATTGAGGTTGATCACATATATAATTTTGCCGCTGTGCACACGACGCCGGGACATCAGCCCTATGAGTACTACTCTGCGAATGTCGCTGGTGCCAGCGAGATCACCAAGTTTGCAGAGCAAAATGGTGTAAAAAAAATCACCTTTACCAGTTCTATTTCTGTCTATGGGCCGAGTGAAGAGATGAAGACCGAGGGCAGTGTACCTGCGCCTCAGTCTGATTACGGGCACTCGAAGTTGCTGTCTGAAAAGATCCATTTGGCCTGGCTCGATCGTGCGGCTGATAATAAGCTGGTTATCGTGCGCCCAGCAGTGGTGTTTGGTCAGGGTGAGGGTGGAAATTTCACGCGTCTTGCGCAGTTGCTAAAAAAAGGCTTCTTTATTTATCCTGGTCGAAAAAATACAATTAAAGCATGTATTTACGTTGAGGACCTCATAAACGCTATTCTCTTTGCTGAAGCGAAAGAGGACAAGTTTGTTTTGTTTAATGGCGCTTATCCCGGCAGATATACGCTGGAAGAAATTGTGTCGGTCCTTATCAAGGATCACTTCCCAACTGCGCGGGAATATATGGTGCCGCGTGGCGCTGTCTCATCTGCCGCAACGCTTATCAAGTCGCTTGGTTTGTCGAAGGTCGGCATTCACCCAGAGCGTGTGACGAAGTTGGTTCGCTCGACTGATATCTATCCTGACTGGCTGAAGCAAAACGAATTCCAATTCCCTGAGACGCTCAATGACGTGATGAGCCGCTGGAGCCGCGACACGAGGGGAAGCTTCGTTTAAAGGGTGTTCTGTTCTTCCAGCTGATGGTGTGGTCGCAGGGCTTCTGTTTGATTTGACAGCAGTAATTGTCGCTGATTTGACTTCGTAAAAGGTGGCTTTCACGCATGTGGGCCGCCTTTTTTTGTGGCTTCTTCAACTGTGTGGGTGCGCAATGCCCTGGGGTACGTTGCGGGCGCTTGGCCAAGATGGTGATGCGGCGCGCTGTTTCTTTGTCTGGTGTCAGGGCAACCAATCCTGGTGTCGTCCCTGTCGAATTGGGCGCGCGCGGGGGCTCTGCTCATAGTTGAAGGTGCTGCGGAATAAGGTGTCCTTGATCCTCGCATGCCTTCACCGAAACGTTGTTGAGTAGTGCGGCAATGAGTTGTGCTCTCTCTCTCTCTCTCTCTCTCTCTCTCCTTTCAATCACTAAGCGCGTTGCTGTCGTTGGATACGGCGACAAGTTGTCATGTCGTGAGTATAGGGAGATTCGATTTGACTACTCATGACATATGACATATGTCATGAGTTAAGAAGAGGAGGAGCTTTATGACAGATCTGTTTAGCGTTGAGGGCAAGGTGATTGTTGTAACCGGTGGTCTTGGCCAGTTGGGGACAGAGTTTGCCTCATCGCTTTTGAATGCTGGCGCGAAGGTCGCCATTTATAGCCGTCGGCCGATTGATGCTGCGGCAATCGATGAAAAATTTCCGCAACATGGCGGTCGCCTGAAGGTTTATGTTGCAAGCGTCACCGACAAGAAAGCGCTTGAGGCGGCAACGGATGCTCTGTGCGCGGAATGGGGCGTGCCGCACGCTCTGGTCAACAATGCCGGTATCGACAGCAAGCCAAACGGTGCAGCGGATCAGAACGGTCCCTTCGAAAGCTATCCCCAGAAATACTGGGATGAGATCATTGATGTGAACCTGACCGGCGTCATGTTGTGCTCGCAGGTTGTCGGCGCACGCATGGCGGAGGCTGGCCGCGGCAGCATCATCAATGTCGGCTCTATCTACGGCATGGTATCTCCTAATCAGGCGCTTTACGCTTATCGTGAAAAACGCGACGGCGTCCCTTTCATCAAGGCGGTGTCCTACGCAGCCTCGAAGTCTGGATTGCTCAATCTGACTCGGTATGTGGCAACCTATTGGGCGCCGAAAAATGTGCGCTGTAATCTCATTTCGTTTGGTGGCGTCAAGACAGGCAGTTTCGATAAGGAATTTGTCGATGCATTTCTGGAGCGCGTACCTTTGGGACGTCAGGCGGAAAAGGGCGAGTATAACGGTGTAATCCGTTTCCTCGCTTCCGATGCCTCAACTTACATGACCGGCTCAAACGTCGTGGTCGATGGTGGGTTCACTGCATGGTAAACGCAACGGCAATCTCTGCACCCGATCGCGGCAAGCTGCATATGCAGGTGGTCGCGGATATTGAAACCCGCATCCTGACCGGCGAATTGCAGGTAGGAGAGCGGCTTTCTTCAGAGGCAGAGTTCGCCCGCAACTTCGGTGTCAGCACGCGTTCTGTGCGTGAGGCGCTGCAAATCCTTGAAACAAGAGGGTTGGTACGCCGTCGCCACGGTGAGCGTGCGGAAGTAGTGCGTGACGATGTCGGGCAATTCATGGAATCGCTCGTTGCATCAGTCGGTTCGCTTTTTGCGCGCGACACGGCCTATCTCGTGCAGGCCATGGATGTTCGGCGTATGATCGAGCTTGAAGTGGTTGGACGGATTGCTGCCGGAGAAGGGCAGCTTTCGGAAGCGGTCGTAGCCTCCCTTGATGCCATGCGTAACTCTGTTCGCAACAATGACTTCTCGCAGTTCACAGAGGGTGATGCATCATTTCACCGGGCACTGGTTCAGTCGCTTGGCAATGAAATCTTATCGTCGCTTCACGGCAATCTGCACACTCTGATTGCCGGGGTCATCAAGGTGGCCAGTCGCGTACCGCGCAAAACCTTGGCCGATGGTTTGGCTGAGCACGAAAACATCTACACGCTGATCCGCAGTGGCGACGTTGAGGGCGCCCGTTCTGCAATGCGTGAACATATCGATAACAGTATGGCCTATCTCGAACAGGCCATGAGCAGATCCGGTAAACGGGAGGAAAAATCTGAATGAGTGCCTATGACTACAACAACGTGAACTGGGATGCGATAAAGCGGCTGTCTCGCTGGTACTCCGGCGATATCCATGACGTGATGGACAATCATGGTTTTTACGGCTTTCTGGATGGCATAACCCTTCACGGTGTTCTCAAGCCAGGTCAGGTGGTTTGCGGGCCGGTGTCCACGGTGCGTTACACGCCGAGTACCCGTAAGGGGCAGCCGCAGGATGTCTATCACGGCGCGATCGATGCTGTGGTGAAAGGCGGCATCATTCTGGTGGATGCTTCCTGCGCAGAGGGTTCTGGCACAGGTGAATTGATGTCTACGGGCGCAAAAACTGCTGGCGCTGCGGCAACCATCGTGCACGGCACCGTGCGTGATCTGGCCGAAGTCCGCAAGCTCGACTACCCGCTGTTTGGGCGTGGTGTCAGCCCGGTTGGTGTTTCAGGTCGCATGGAGCCGACGGAAGCGCAGGTCGAACTCGACATCAAGGGTGTGAAAGTGAGACCGGGCGATGTGATTTTTGCAGATATTTCCGGTGTGGTGGTCATTCCTCAGGAACTGGTTGCGGTCATTGCCGATGAGGCGGATCGCAATGGCGAGGGTGAAGCTCAGTGCCGAGAACGCATCCTGTCCGGTGAAAAGTTGAGGGATGTTTGGCCAGTCGGCTCAACCGGGCCGGTTTGATCAAAGTCTCAATAAAGGACTACGGGGCGCCCCGGCGCCTCGAACTTAAACGGCTGCGTGGAGGCGGCCTATTCGGGAGGAGAACCAATGTCATTTTTCAAGAAAGCCGCTCTGGCGGCATGTGCTGTCGTCGCTTTGTCCGGTCAGGCGTTTGCGGAATATCCTGAGCGCGCGATCACCATGATTATCCCATGGGCGGCTGGCGGTGGAACGGATGCCACAGGCCGTATCATCGCAACGATGTTGGAAGAGAAACTGAAGCAGCCAATCACGGTGGTCAACCGCACCGGCGGTGGCGGCATTGTTGGTCACCAGGAACTCAAAAACCTCAAATCTGATGGGTATACGATCGGTATCATCACGACCGAACTGTCCATGTACAAATCGGTTGGCTCGTCCGATATATCCTACGAAGATTTCACACCGATCGGCCTTTATAATGCTGATCCGTCTGCAATTTTTGTACGGGCAGATTCACCCTATAAAACCATTGATGACCTGATTGCTGCCATCAAGGCGGATCCATCCACCATCAAGGCAAGCGGCGCCAATTTCGGCGGCAATAACCACATCGCCTGGGTAAGTCTGGTGCAGCTTTTGGGTGCGCCGGCAGAAAAAGCCTTTTGGGTGCCAACGGATGGTGCCACCGTGTCGCTGCAATTGCTGGCGTCTAATGCCATCAATGTAGCTGTTTCCCAGTTCCCGGAAGCCAAGGCATTGGTCGATGCGGGTGAGATTCGACCGCTTGCCTATCTCGGAAACGAGCGGAACGAGAAAAACCCGGACGTGCCGCCAATCAGCGAAGCGGCCGGTATCGAGTTTGCTGTCTCCGGCTGGCGTGGCGTTGCGGCTCCAAAGGGCATTCCCGAGGACGTCCAGGCAAAGCTGGCCTCCGCATTGGAAGAGATCGTTACGAGCAATGATTTCAAAACCTTCATGGATGGTCGCAATTTTGGAGTCAACTGGAAGGGCGGGGCTGACTTCGAAACCTACCTGAAGCAGCGTGATGACGCGTTCGGTGCTGCGATCAAATCTGCCGGTATCAAAGCCAATTAATCGGGTTTACGAGCGGCCGGAAGTCGGCCGCTCATCTTCTCTTAAACGATACGTCATGGGAACGCTGACAGTGTTCAGCATCACGCGTTGCTATGCCGACTGTCCCTGCGAACACTTGCAGAAGGAGACCGCGTATGACGACGGTCAATCGACTTGATCTTGTAATATCCGTTCTGTTTGCGCTGGTTGGTGCCTATGTGCTCGTCGGCTCCATGGAGCTGAAAGCCATGCCGGGCATGGCGGTTGGACCTGGTTTATTTCCGGCCATTACCGGTGCCGGTATGCTGTTCTTTGGCCTTGTTATGCTTGCCCAGACGTGGATGGGACGTGGCACGGATGCTTCTGATGAGCTGGCCGTGGACGAACCAGCCGAAGATGACGGTGGACCGATAACTCTCATCGACCGGCTTTATAACCCGCTGTTGTTGTTAGCGATCCTTGCATTGATCCTGCTTATGCCTGTTCTCGGGTTTCTCATCACAGCCTCCATTTTCGTTTTTGCGATGGTGTTGCTGGGTGGCGGCGGATGGTTGCAGGCGATCATTTTCGCAGTGGTCATGACCGGACTGACCTATGCGCTGTTTGTTTATGGATTACGTGTGCCGGTGCCGGTCGCGATGTGGGGTTGAGCCATGAATGCATTTATTGAGGCCTATTTTCTCGTCTTCAATCTTGAGACGTTGCTTGTCATCGTCGCGTCGTCAATATTCGGCCTGTTTGTCGGCGCACTTCCCGGTCTGACGGCGACAATGGCAACCGCCTTGCTGGTGCCGCTGACATTTTACATGTCGCCGATACCGGCCATTGCGGCCATTATTTCCTCAACAGCGATGGCAATCACTGCCGGTGATTTGCCCGGTACACTGCTTCGCATTCCAGGAACGCCAGCCTCTGCCGCATACGTCGAAGATTCCTATCGCATGGCCCAAAAGGGGCAGGCGGGGCTTGCGATTGGTATTGGCGTTATCGGCTCGGTCCTAGGCGGCCTGTTCGGCTTTGTATTCCTGATGTTCACCGCGCCAGCCTTGGCAAAGTTTGCACTTGGTTTTTCCAGCTTTGAATATTTCTGGCTGGCGGTACTAGGTCTGAGCTGTGCTGCTTTGATTTCCTCCGGTGGCGTTGCGAAAGGCGCTCTTTCATTGCTTCTTGGTCTGATGATTTCGCAAGTCGGTGTTGATCCGCTAACCGGCACGCCGCGTTTTACATTTGGTGTTTCTGAATTGACGGGTGGTATCAGTTTCATTCCGGCGATGATTGGTATGTTTGCCCTGGCGGAAGTCATGCGTACCGGGCGTCGCTTCAGGCTGGACATTCCACAGGCCAATGTGCGCAACCCGTTCAAGGGCGTTATGGCCTGCCTATGGAAATATCGCAAAAATCAGGTTCGCGGTTCAATCATCGGTAGTCTTATCGGCGCTCTGCCGGGTGTCGGCGGCGATCTTGCTGCCTGGGTAACCTATTCACTGGCCAAGAAAACCTCCAAAAACCCTGAGCTGTTTGGTAAGGGCCATCCGGAGGGCCTTGTCGAGGCGGGCGCTACTAACAATGCGGCGCTCAGTGCCTCATGGATTCCAGCCATGGTGTTCGGTATTCCCGGTGATGCCGTGACAGCGATCGCCGTTGGCGTCCTGGTCATGAAGGGCATGGAGCCAGGACCGCAGTTGCTGACCACCAATCCGCAAAACTTCTACGCGGTCATGCTGGTGTTTGTGATTGCCAATATTCTGATGCTTCCGCTTGGATATGTTGCGGCTCGTTCAGCACGGTGGATATTCGAAGTGCCTCGCGCATTGCTCAATGCGGCAATTCTGTTGTTCTGCGTAGTTGGATCCTACTCCATCAACAACACGATGTTTGGCGTAACGGTCATGCTGGTGTTGGGTGTGATGGCGTTCTTCATGGAGAAGTCCGGCTTTGCCATGGCGCCTGTTATCCTGGGTATCGTTCTTGGCCCTCTGGTCGAACAGAACTTCACGACGTCAATGATCATCACCAATGGCAATGTGTTTGGGCTTTTTGAACGACCCATCGCTGCCGTTCTGGGCGTCGCTTCCATTGCGGTCTGGGGACTGTTCATCTTTGGAGCAGCGCGGAAGACGTTTAAACCAAAGGCCTTGGCCGGGCAGGTGATGTAGGGGAAATGGCTTTTAGCCATTTCCCTTGCAAAGATAAGGCGTCATGATCGACGTGACGATACGGGCAGCGGCTTCGGGCCTGGGGTGCAATCCGTCAGGAATGGCGGATTCCAGCTCATTTTTTGTCATTTTGGACCAGCCGGAATAGTAGTCGACATATTCATAACCGCGGGCAAGTGCCTCGTTGCGTTGCATGTCGATATACCATTCCAGTAATGGGCGCATCGATCCGCGCATTCCGGAAACCGGGTTCATGCGCGTCATGATCACCCGGGTCGCTGGCAGTTCTTTTTTGAGACGATCAAAAACAAGTGCGATGTTTGTGCGGCTGCGCTCGCGCGTCATCAAACGGTTGATGGCTGCGTCATTGGCATAAAACTCAATCAGCACAATATCTGGTGCAAGTCGGACAACATCATCGACATGCGAAACGGCCCAGTCTGATGTGCCGCCGCTTTGAGCAACCTTGAGCACTTCAACTTGCCGATTGAGGCATGAGGCGAGTGAGGTCTGTAACGGCACCTGCCAGCCACCCTGATTGGTCAGGGATGTTCCAAAGGAAACGATCCGCAGTGGCTTGGCGTTATCCTGGGCGTGTGTTGGCGTCATCATGGCGCAACCCCAAATCAATGCTGTGACAGCAAGCCTGGACAGCTTAACCGGGCTTTCTACTATCATGTGCCTTACGTCAAAACGAGGAAACCACATCAATTCAATTGCGCCTTTATGATTGGCCACAGCGCGCCGGTGCCAGAGATATTACAGCATCGCATTAATTACCTGCGCTGAAAATAGAAACATAAACAACCGGTAACGAATAATTTCTTATTCGCAAAATGCCTGTCATATCATTCGTCCACAGGCAAACAATTATTGTGTTTACAACTGACATGTTACCTGAATATATTGCTGCTATCAGACTGGAGGAGCATTCAATTGACAACAGCTTTCGGCCTTTCGGCGGCTCTCACGACGCCTTTTGATGAAGCAGGCAACATTGCTTTCGCAACCATGACGCAGCATGCAAAGAACTGCCTGGCTTCGGGCTGCGACAGTGTTACGCTGTTCGGCACAACGGGTGAGGGAAGTTCAATCGGCAGCCGCGAGCGCGGTGCAGTCCTTAAGGCGTTTGCAGAAGCGGGCATTTCTGGCCGTCAGTTCGTAGCAGGCGTGCTTGTTGATTCTGCTGAAGATGCAGCGGATCAGTCGGCGCAGGCTCTGGATGCCGGAGCGCGCAATGTTCTGTTGGCGCCGCCATCCTACTTCAAGAACGTGTCTGACGACGGCCTGTTTGAGTGGTTCTCCAAGGTGTTTGAACAGCTTGGCAGCAAAGCAAGGGATGTTATCGTTTACAACATTCCGTCGGTAACGATGGTGAAGCTTTCGGTCGATCTGGTTGGCCGGTTGCGCAAGGCGTTTCCGGGCGTCGTTACCGGTGTGAAGGATTCCGGTGGTGACTGGGCACATACCGAGCGTCTTTTGAAAGAACATGCAGACCTGATCATTCTGATCGGTGATGAGCGACATCTTGCCCAGGGTACGCGCCTTGGTGGCAAGGGCGCGATTTCGGGCATGGCAAATGTCATGCCGCAGGAAATTCGTGCCATGGCTGTCGATGGCAAGGAAGATCAGCGCGTCGTTGATCTCGTTGTGGAAATTTTGAAGTATCCGGTCACGCCTGCGGTGAAAGTACTGGTTGCCCGCACGACGGGTGACGCGGTATGGCACAATGTAAGACCGCCACTTGTAGCGATTCCATCCGAGGAGCGGGAGAAGATTGGGCAGGTTTTTGATGGGCTTTTTCCATCAAAAGCGGCTTGATTGACGGCAAGGTTAGAGGATTGCATGGACGAAACCGGCGAGCAGATCACTCTGAGGGAAAAGGCGTATGAAAGCTTCACGCGCCATCTGCTCGCTCGTGACGTCCGCCCGGGGCAGTTCATCTCGCAACGGCAACTTGTTGGCCTGACGGGACTGACGCTGGGAGCGATCCGCGAGCTTATTCCACGGCTTGAGGCGGAAGGTTTGATAAAAACCGTTCCGCAACGTGGACTGCAAATTGCCCATATCGATATCAACCTGATCCGTGAGGCCTTCCAGTTCAGAATTCTGCTGGAGCGCGAGGCCGTGGCGCTGTTTACGCATTCCGCCAGCGATGAAGCCGTTCAGAATTTGCTGAAGCTGCATCGGGATATTGCGGCGGAACTTCAGGAGAAGGGCGCGTCTGCCGAGTTGGAACAGCGGGCACAGGCAACGGACTGGGGCATGCATAATGCCTTTGTGGATGCGATGGGCAATTCGATCATTTCGAATGCTTACCGCGTCAATTCGATCAAGATGCGCCTCATCAATCAGGAGCGTTTCCGCATCGATGGACGTGTCGGGCCGGTCATGGGGGAACATCTGGCCGTGCTTGAGGCAATTGAAAAGCGTAATGCCGAAGAGGCGGTGCAGAACCTGACCGCGCATATTAACAATGCGAGGGATCGTTCACTGGCAATATAATCAGGGCTTAACAGGCCTTTAGGGTATGAGAAGCAAGCCGTGCGGAGGAGTTGTACGGCAATAAGAGGAGGACTGGCATGACATCGTCATTATTGAGACCAACCCGCCGTACGTTTTTGGCGGCAAGTGCTGCCTTTGGTAGCGCAGCCCTGCTTGGCGCACGCACAGCATCGGCTGCCGTTGACTGGAAGAAATTCTCTGGGACCACGCTGGAAGTCAATCTCGTCAAAAGTCCACGCAGCGAGACGTTGATCAAGCATCTCAAGGAATTCGAAGAGCTGACCGGCATCAAGGTCAACGCCGAAGCCACTCCAGAGCAGCAGCAGCGCCAGAAGACGGTTATCGAGCTCAGCACAGGCAAGCCAAGCTTTGACGTTGTGCACCTCAGCTACCACGTTCAGAAGCGCCAGTTCGAAAAGGGCGGCTGGCTGGCTGATATCAGCGGTTTCCTGAAAGATTCGTCGCTGACCGATCCATCACTTGTGGAAAGCGATTTTGCTGAGGCCGGCATGTTGTTTGCCAAGGATTCCAACGGGGTCCTGCGTTCGCTGCCATTCTCGGTGGATTACTGGATTGTCTACTGGAACAAGGAATTGTTCGAGCAGAAGGGGCTTTCCTATCCGACGACCTTTGAGGAACTGGTCGATGCTGCTGAAAAGATCACTGACCCATCGACAAACACTTATGGTTTCGTTGCGCGCGGTCTGAAAAACGCCAACACGCCGGTCTGGACGTCGCTGTTGCTGGGCTACGGTTCCGGTCCTATTGATGCTGATGGAAAACTGCAGACGACCTCCAAAGAAGCGGTCGAGGCTGCAACGCTCTATCAGCGTCTGATGACCAAAGCGGCACCTCCAGGTATATCCGGCTTCAATTGGGCGGAAGCACAGTCGGCCTTCCTGCAGGGCAAGGTCGGCATGTGGTTCGACGGCGTTGGTTTTGCACCGCCAATCGAAGATCCGCAGAAGTCCCGCGTTGTTGGCAAGGTCGGTTATGGTGTCATGCCAAAGGGACCAGCGACACAGGCTGCCGGTACCTTCGGTGACGGTCTTGGCGTGACCGAGGCCAGCACCAAAAAAGAAGCAGCTTATCTGTTCTGCCAATGGGCGATTTCGCATGAAATGGGTGCCCGCCTGCTGCAGGCCGGTGCCGGTGTACCGTTCCGCCAGTCCATTCTTGAAGATGCCAAAGTGCGTGAAGGCGTGAAAATGCCAAGTGCATGGCTTGATGCCGTTTCCGGCTCGGGCAAGGTATCCAAGCTGGCTCTGCCGGTCATCATACCGGTGACGGAATTCCGCGACATCTATGGTGTTGCGCTTACCAATATGATTGGCGGCGCTGATCCGGCCGCTGAACTGAAGAACGCAACAGCCCAGTTTGAACCCGTACTGGCACGTAGCGAGGGGTAATGACAGCCGTGAGCATCGATAACACGATGACGCAAGGCAAACAGGTAAAAAAGAGCAAGCCTTCACGGCTTGCTCCCAATTACTGGCCTTTCGTTCTTCCCGCCCTAGTGGTCGTTGCGGCCGTGATTGTTTTTCCCTGGGCCTTCACCCTGTGGATGAGCGTCAATAGCTGGACACTCGGCCAGGAACGGGTCTTTGCCGGTTTTGCCAATTATGTGCGGCTGGTCCAGGATATGCGCTTCTGGGAATCCCTGTGGCATACGACGGTCTACACAGTACTTTCTGTCGTTTTACCTCTGTTTCTCGGCACACTTGCGGCTCTTGTATTCGATGCAAAATTCCCGCTGCGTGGTTTGCTTCGTGGTGTGTTCGTCATGCCAATGATGGCGACACCGGTTGCTGTGGCGCTGGTCTGGACAATGATGTTCCACCCGCAGCTTGGTGTACTCAATTATCTTCTGTCCTTCATCGGTATTGGTGCTCAGGAATGGATCTATAACCAGTCGACGGTTATTCCTTCGCTGGTGCTGGTGGAAACATGGCAGTGGACACCGCTGGTTATGCTGATTGTGCTTGGTGGTTTGGCGGCCGTGCCGCGCGAGCCCTATGAAAGCGCTGAAATCGATGGCGCAAACGCCTGGCAGAAGTTCCGTTTCCTAACATTGCCGATGATCGCGCCCTTCCTGATTATTGCTGTTATCATCCGCTCGATCGATGCCGTGAAAAGCTTCGACATCATCTATGCAATGACACAGGGTGGTCCGGGCACGGCTTCGGAGACGATCAACATCTATCTCTATAATACGGCTTTTGCCTATTACGACATTGGTTATGGCTCTGCCATGGCCGTGGTTTTCTTCCTGGTCATTATCGCGCTTTCCTTTGTGCTTCTGATGGCACGCCAGCGTGCAAACTGGTCTAATGCGGAGGGACGCTGATGAGACGCAAAACACTCGACAGCATCGGCATGTTATTCGTGGCCGTTGTGATGGTGTCGCCTGTCATCCTGTTCTTTCTTTGGATGATATCGCTGTCACTGAAATATGAAATCGACAACGGCGCATACCCGCCCATTCTCATTCCGGAAAACATCGCATGGTCGAACTATGCCAAGGTTTTTGAAGAGAATAACTTCCTGCTGTATTTCTGGAATTCCGTGCTGGTGACAGGTGCTGCGACAATCTTGGCACTGCTCATCGGTGTGCCGGCCGGTTACGGCATCGCCCGGTTAAAGGCCGAAAAGTCGGCGGTTGTCATCATGATCGCCCGTATGACACCCGGCCTGTCGTTCCTCATTCCGCTGTTCCTGCTGTTCCAATGGCTAAACCTGCTCGGTACCCTATGGCCGCAGATCATCATTCACCTCGTGGTAACTGTGCCAATCGTGGTCTGGATCATGATTGGTTACTTCGAAACGACGCCCATGGAGTTGGAAGAGGCCGCCAGCATTGACGGCGCAAGTTCATGGCAGGTGTTCCGTCTGGTTGCCTTGCCGATTGCCAAGCCCGGTATCGTGGTGTCGTTCATTCTGGCGCTGATCTTCTCATGGAACAATTTCGTCTTCGGTATTGTCCTTGCCAGCCGTGAGACCCGTACGTTGCCGGTTGCCGTTTACAACATGCTGTCCTTTGAACAGGTCAGTTGGGGACCACTTGCAGCGGCTGCGCTGATTGTGACCCTGCCAGTTCTTCTGCTGACAATGTTTGCACAAAAGCAGATTGTCGCTGGTTTGACGGCAGGCGCAGTCAAGGGCGGTTAAGCGGGCTCAACGCCCGTTCACGAAACGATTTTCGACAGGAATAGATACATATGGCACCCGTCAGTATTCAAAACGTCCAGAAACACTATGGCGCCGTCAAGGTCATTCACGGCATCAGCGTTGACATCACGGATGGAGACTTTGTTGTCCTCGTTGGCCCATCGGGCTGCGGAAAATCCACGCTGCTGCGCATGATTGCCGGACTTGAAGAATTGAGCGACGGCGAAATCCACATCGGTTCTCGTGAGGTTTCGCATCTGCCGGCGCGCGATCGTGATATCGCCATGGTGTTCCAGAACTACGCGCTCTATCCGCACATGACTGTGGCCGAAAATATGGGCTTCGCACTGAAGCTCAAAAAAGCAAGCCCGGCGGAAATCAAGGAAAAGGTCAACCGGGCAGCGACCATTCTTGGCCTCGACGCATTGCTGGAAAGATACCCGCGCCAACTGTCTGGCGGCCAGCGCCAACGCGTCGCGATGGGACGTGCCATTGTGCGCGATCCCAAGGTGTTCCTGTTCGATGAACCGCTTTCCAACCTTGATGCGAAATTACGCGTGCAGATGCGCGGTGAAATCAAGGCGATGCATCAGCGTATTGGTACGACAACCATTTACGTGACGCATGACCAGGTTGAAGCCATGACTATGGCCGACAAGATCGTGGTTCTGCATGACGGGTACATAGAACAGGTTGGCGCGCCGCTAGAACTCTATGACCGCCCGGCCAATATCTTTGTGGCAGGCTTCATCGGTTCACCATCGATGAATTTCATCGATGGTCGTATCGAGGAAGGTATTTTCCGGACGAAAAACGGATTGACCTTGCCACTGCCAAAGGACGTGGCTGCCTCGGCTCATGGCCGCGAACTGGTTTACGGCATTCGTCCCGAACACATTAGGGCTGCTGCTGGCAACATTGAAGGCACGGTCACACTGGTTGAAGGCACTGGCTCTGAAATCTATGCCAAGCTGAATTGCAAGGGTGATGAAATTGCCTGCCTGTTCCGCGAACGTCTCAATGTTCAATTTGGCAGCACGGTCGGCATTGCCGTAGATACGGATCATATTCACCTGTTCGACAAAGAAACTGGCAAGCGTATTTGAGCAACGTGACAAAGCGTATTCTGTGTGTCGGGGCATCCGTCCTCGACACGATCTTCCGAGTTCACGACCTGCCAAAGGGCGAAGGCAAATTATTGCCTTACGACATGCTGGAGATTGCCGAGGGCATGGCAGCCAGTGCTGCTTATGCCATCGTGCGATTGGGCGGCCATGCCAGCCTCTGGGGTTCGGTTGGCAATGACGAAACCGGTGTCCGGATTTTGCGTGATCTCGGTGACGACGGTATCGACATGTCCGGCATGACGATTGCGGAGGGTGCCCGTTCAGCACTATCGACCATTCTGGTCGATGATCTTGGTGAACGACTGATCGTACCATTTTACGACCATCACTTGCATGATACGGCAAAGGCTTTTGATGATGCCGAGATCGCCGGATTTGATGCCGTGCTGGTGGATGTTCGCTGGCCGAAGCTGGCGCTTGCGGTGTTGCAGGCCGCAAGGCGCGTTGGCATTCCTGCCATTCTGGATGGAGACGTTGCTCCGGTCGAGGTCTTGGAGCGACTGGCACCGGCGGCCAGCCACATCGTGTTTTCAGAGCCTGCCGCGACAAGTCTGACTGGTCTGGATGATGTCACCGATATGTTGCTGGCCTTGCGGAAAAAGTTGCCGGATACACTTTTATGCATTACGGTCGGCTCAAAAGGCTGTTTCTGGCTGGAAAACGCCTCAGGCACAGTGCAGCATCAGGCGACCTTAACTATCAAGGCGGTTGATACCCTGGCTGCTGGCGATGCTTTCCACGGTGCCTTTGCATTGGCCATCGCCGAAGGTTTGCCACTGCGCGACACGATGCGACTTGCCTCTGTCACCGCCGCGCTGAAATGCGAAGTCTTTGGTGGCCGTCGTGGCATGCCGACCAGAGCGCAAGCGCAAGATGCGCTGGAACGTCTGTAAGGTCGCTTTCCAGTTATTTGGCTAGAATGTCAAAATGGCTTCAAAGCCATCTTTTTTTCCTGATGCGGGTGAGGATAGGGTGAGTTTAGCGTTCATCTTCTCGACGAGATTGCTAACGATAGCCAGACCAAGACCAGAACCAGAGGCCTTGGTTGGCCCACGGGTGAAGCGCGCTGTCAACCCGACGAGATCTTCTGGGCTGATCAGTTCGCATTCGTTGGCAACACGCAGGCGATTGCCGTTTTCGACAGAAATTTCCACCATGCTGTCTTGCGGGCTGTGCACCAGAGCATTTTCCAGCAGGTTGCGAATGACAATGCCGAAGGCATCCGGATTGATGTGGCGTTCAAGTTGTGCATCTTTGCCAAGGTGAAGATTGATCCGACCGTCACCAATTGACATTCTCTCGAGGTCACCAACGACGATTTTTATCACTGGGGCGAGGTCTGTCAGCGTATCGGAAATACCGATGCCGGCATCGGCGCGCGACATCTGGAGAAGCTTTTCTGCCAGACGACCAAGGTGTGACAACGACTGTTCAATCTGGTCGATGCGTGGTGAAAACTCCGTGGGCACTTCCGCTTTCAGACGCTGCGCCTGCGCAAGCGCGCCCGCAATCGGCGTGCGCAATTCATGGGCACTGTTGGAGGTAAATTCCCTTTCCGCTTCGAGAGATAACCGCAGACGTTCAAGCAACAGGTTTACTGAACGGGCAATCGGATGTAACTCGGCCGGCAGGGGACTTGCATCAACAGGCACCATGTTGCCGCTGTCTTTGCGTCCGATATCGTCCCGCAGTTCCTGGATCGGGTACAAGGTGCGACGAACCACGAAGATAACCGCAGCGATGCTGGCAGGGATCAGAATGATAAGCGGCAGGAACAATGCGACGCTTGCTTCAACAATAGCTTCGCGGCGATTGGCAAAAGCATCTGCCACCTGCAGGAAAATCGCACCGTCAGGGGATACGGCGGTATAGATGCGCTGTGTAGATGTGTCTGCAAAACCAGCAACGAGCGGCACATCAAAGGGCTCGGTGGAACTGTCATGCGAATGAACAAGAACATGTCCAAGCCGGTCACGCGCCTGATAGGTCAAATACTCCTTGCCAGCGGCTCGCTGCGTGAAGTCGAGTTGCGCGGATGAGACACCGCCTTCCTGAATATCGTTCACGACAAGCGGCAACAAGCGCTCAGCCGTTTCTTCAACGGCGCTGTCAAATATCTCTGCAAACTCGTCCTGCATCACCATGATGCCAAGGCTGGAGGCAAGCAGCCATGCCACGGCAACCACAGCGGTCACGGCGTAAACGAGCTTGCGTGTCATGCTCATTTTGGCGTTCATTGTTGCCTCAACGGATTGTGTAGCCAATGCCGCGCACAGTCTCGATGCGGCCATGCCCGATTTTCTTGCGCAGACGGCTGATGTAGACTTCAACCGTATTGCTCTCAATTTCCGCGCCGAATTCGTACAAGGTTTCGCTGAGCTGTGTCTTGGACACAAGCGCGCCGGGTCGCTCGATCAATTTGTCTAGAACGGCCCATTCGCGTGCGCTCAGTGACACGGGCTTGCCGTGAACATCAATGCTGCGCACCGCCTGATTGATCTCGATATCCGGCAGGGTAACAACTGAGACCGACCTGCCTTCGTAACGACGTGAGACTGCCAGCATACGCGCCGTCAACTCGCCGAGATTGAAAGGTTTGACGAGGTAATCATCCGCACCGGCATTCAAGCCTTCAATTCGGTCCGATACCTGATCATGGGCAGTCAGAATGATGACGGGTGTTGAATCATGGGCGGAGCGCAGGGTCTTGAGCAATGTAAGCCCTTCACCATCGGGAAGGCGCAAATCCAGGAGCACCAGCCCATAATTGACTGTCTGCGTTGCAGCGATTGAATCTGCCAGGTTCTTGAACCAATCCACAGCATGGCCTGCGGCTGCTACGTGATCACGCAACGCCTCTCCAAGCACATAATCGTCTTCAACCAGAAGGACCCGCAAGACAACCCCATAAAGCGATTTGTCATTGCGTATTCTGTAAGAGGTCAAGGCGTCAAGCCATGACCTGTCGTTCGCGGCCGGAACAAGCGCACTCGTCATAAAAACAAGTGGGTGACGACAGCATATAAAAACAGCACTGCATTGGCCGTCAGCAGGCAAAAAACTGCAAAAGAACCAAGGTCTTTAGCATGGCGGCCCGTCGTCGATATCTCCGGGGAAATACGGTCGATGATCTCTTCGACTGCCGTATTCAGTGCCTCAGCTGAGACAAGCGCCAGAAACAGGATGATGGCTGCGCACAGGATCGTCAGGCTGACGCCAAGCGCGAGATAAGCGGTCATCAAAAGCCCGAAGGCAAACACTTCATGGCGGAATGCGGTTTCCTTCCACGCCCGTTTGGCACCCGCTGCGGAATACCGTGTGGCGGCCAGCAAATGCGTGATGCCAGTCAGTTTTGTATAGTCTGGCATTACACTCATGAGACCTGGTTGCTCCGGCAACGGTTAAAGATATCCAGTTTCGGATCGTAGACCGAGGTCTGAACATTCATCATGCTCAGGATGCTGTGGAAAAAGTTGTCGTGGGAGTGAGCACCAGCTGTTGCTTCCTCTGCCATGCAGGCCCGGTCCAATCCCATGGATTTGGCAAAATCATTATCGAACCAGACGAGGAAGGGCACGTGGGTCTGTTGGTCAGGCGCCAGAAGATACGGCGTGCCGTGCAGGTAAAGCCCGTTTTCACCCAAGGACTCACCATGGTCCGATGCGTAGATCATGCCGGTTGCCAGTTTGTCAGAGTGGACTTTCAGCTTGTCGATGATCGTTGCCAGAAAATGGTCGGTGTAGAGAAGGGAGTTGTCATAGGAATTTACGATCTGCGCGTCGGTGCAATTGGCAAGTTCTGCGGTTTCGCAGTCAGGCCTGAACTTCTTGAATTCCGGCGGATAACGCAGGTAGTAAGTCGGGCCATGGCTGCCCATCTGGTGCAGAACAACAACGCTGTCCTTGGTGATGGAGTCGAGCCACTTGTCGAGCCGCTCCATGAAGATCTCGTCCTTGCATTCGCCACCGGTGCAGAAACGAGGGTCATTTGTTGCTGCAAGATCGGTGAAATCGATACGATCGGCCACAGCCTTGCTGCCGGTATTATTGTCCCACCATGTGGCGCTGATGCCTGCATGGGACAGAACATCCATCACGTTCTCATTGGCAAGACCCTTGGCGTGGGTATATTCCGCACGTGTGAATTTCGAGAACATACAAGGGATCGATGTTGCGGTTGCCGTACCGCAGCTGGATGTGTTCGGGAAGTAAACAATATCGCGCTTGGCAAGTTCGGGATTGGTGTCGCGGGCATAACCATTCAGCGAGAAGTTTGCTGCTCTGGCGGTTTCACCGGCAACGATGACGGTCACTCGAGGCTTTCTGACACCACCGGCCGATGCCATGACCTTGGCATCGAGGCCGATTGGCTCTGCGATGATTTTTGCTTCATGCCCGGCCTGCGTCAGGTAATGCACGGTGCTTGAAATCGGTGTGAGCGGATTGATGCTTTTCACAATGTCCCGGTGCTGGCGTATGGCGGTCGTGAATGTTTTCGAGTTTGCAAAACCGATGAAACCAACAATTGCCACGCAGCCCAGGACTGTCACGGTGTTGCGCATCAGTTTCTGCGGAAATGACCGGTGCCGGACGCGCACGAGGGCAAGAAAAAGTATTGGCAATCCGGCAAACATTGCCATGTAGGACCCGAAACCCCATGTCAGCAGATTGCCGGCTTCCGCAGGTGTCGTTTCAAACACGTTGCGCACCATGTCGCTGTCCACGATGACGCTGAAGCGATCAATGAACCAGGACGCTGATGCGGCAATAACGATCAGCGATGCCAGAAACGGCTTGATCAGATATTTGACCGAAAAGATCGTGATCATTGCGATGAACAATGCGCTCATCGCGACGTAAAGTGCAGTAATCGCTACCGGGTAGGGCGAAAGATAGATGTGTATCTTGCTCCAGAACGTTCTGTTGAGGAAAAACAGCAGATAAAGTGCGCCCAGCGCGCTTAATGTTCCGCTGCCAATAACAGGACGAAACATTTCGATCCTGTCGGTTTTCACTGTGAGAAACGCCAATTTGCCACCCGTATTTTCGTTTTGATCATAAACCGGGCAATACTCTCCTTCAGATTTTGAAGGTCGTGGGGATGTGCATTTGCAACCGGCTCTGATGGCTAGATGTCCGGCTTTTCTGACACGAACCTGAATGGCAGTCGTTGAGTGTGTCAGTTGCGTCGAAAATCGCGTAACTTACAGAAATCAATTCCGCTTTTGGTTGTGATGTTGTAGTTCGATATCTGGCTAACAGATCTGCTGCCTTCGGGTGTGGCTTCTTGACAAAGCCCGGATGTTTGTGAAGGTTGCAACTATGAGTGAACTGGCTGATTGGTTATCTGATGCAAGTCCGATCAGTCGGAAGAACGCCGCTGAATCGGTGTTCGAAGATATTCGTTCTGCAATAACGTCTGGACGTCTGTCGGTTGGTGCACGATTACCATCCGAAAGCAGCCTTGCGGTTCGTTACGGGGTTAGCAGGCCGATTGTGCGTGAAGCTTTGCGTTCGCTGCAAACGCTGGGACTAACGCAAACACGTACGGGCAGCGGCACCTTCATTCTCACATCTACACCCAGCACCGAACTGAGTTACGGCAGTTATTCCGCACGAGATCTGATTGAGGCACGCCCCTTTATCGAGGTTCCTGCTGCTGGATGGGCGGCACTGCGCCGGTCTGATGAACAGGCTACGGCTTTGCTGCATCTGTGCGATGCTATGGATCGGCAAACAGATCCCCATAAATGGGTGCTGCTGGACTCTGAATTTCATACGTTGATTGCGGAATCGTCAGGGAATGCGGTTTTTGCTAAGATTGTGACCGATGCGCGGGGCGCTATTTCCCAGCAGTCAGAATTGCTGAACATGATGGCCCATCGCCGGGAAGCGTCCAACATTGAACACCGCCGGATTGCTCAAACAATCCAGGCGGGCAATGAGCAGGACGCAATCAAGGCGATGGAGGCGCATCTTGGTCAGGTCAAGCAGGTTGTGACCAGCATTATGGCTGCGGATCGCTCCCGGCAGTCATAAGATCCTGCAAGTTGGCAAGCCGCTCCGGCTTGAGTGCTTCCAGCAACTGTTCAGCGGTCAGGTAACCGCGGTCGAGTACGATTTCAGGGACGTTGCGTCCTGTGCTGAGCGCCTCGCGCGCAATTTGTGTTGCCGCATAATAGCCGATCAGCGGGTTGAGTGCTGTCGCAAGTCCGATGGACTCTTCCAGACGTAAGGCCATGATCGCTGGATTGGCGACGATGCCCTCAACGCACCGTTCTGCCAGTGTCAGGCAGGCGGCACTCAGGTGACTGATGCTGTCGGAGAGCGACCGCACAATGACAGGCTCAAATGCGTTCAGCTGCAATTGTCCGCCTTCCGCCGCCATCGTAATTGTGATGTCGTTGCCGATGACCGTAAACGCCACCTGATTGACGACTTCCGGAATGACCGGATTGACCTTGCCCGGCATGATGCTTGATCCTGCCTGAACAGCGGGCAGGGTGATTTCTCCGATGCCGGCGCGCGGACCGGAAGACAATAGTCTGAGATCGTTGCAGGTCTTGGACAGTTTGACGGCGATCCGCTTGAGAACGCCGGACAGGTGGACAAAAGCGCCAGGATCCTGCGTCGCCTCGATCAGATCGGCGGCGGTAACGAGCGGGCGTCCGGTCAGTTGGGAAAGATGTTCGCAGGCGCGGGCAGCATAACCAGCGGGCGCATTGAGGCCAGTGCCGATAGCCGTGGCGCCAAGATTGATTTCATGCAGGAGTGCGGCCGATTCAATCAATCTAGCTCTGTCTTCACCAAGCATCACTGCAAAAGTACGGAATTCCTGTCCGAGTGTCATCGGGACGGCATCCTGCAACTGCGTGCGGCCGACCTTCAAAATGCTATGGAATTCAACGGATTTTTTCTCAAATGCCTTCTGCAGCACGCCCATAGAATGAGAAAGGGCATCAATTGCTTCGATTAGGCCGACATTGATTGCCGTTGGATAGGCGTCATTGGTCGACTGACTGAGATTGACGTGATCATTCGGGTGAAGGCGCCCGTAGTCACCCTTTTCATGATTCAGCAGTTCAAGGGCGCGGTTGGCAATCACCTCATTGGCATTCATATTGGTTGAAGTGCCGGCGCCGCCCTGTATTGCATCAACGACAAACTGGTCGTGCAACGCGCCATCACGAATTTCACGGCAGGCTTTGACAATCGCTTCCAGTCGTTCCTGATCCAGCAGACCAAGCTCGTGATTGGCCAGTGCCGCGGCCTCCTTTACGTAGGCAAGGCCACGAATGAGGTAAGGGTAATGACCGATCGATGTTCCGGTTATCTGGAAATTTTCAACGGCGCGTGCCGTGTGTACACCCCAATAAACATCTGTCGGAATTTCTTTTGGACCGAGCAAATCGTGCTCCGTACGCGTCGTGACCACACTGTCCTCCTATGGATCGTGACATAATCTGTATAGCTGTAAGACAGATTATGATTTGTGTATTCCGGTCCGTTGCAAAGGTCAACTGAACAGAATCCGGCTTGACGGCGGGGCCATGCTGCGAATATGAGAAAATTATCTGTCATACAGCATTACAGCATGCCAATTGAAATACGGTCCAGCGCAGCCTCCCACGGACGGCAAGGCGACACCGCATTCGCACTCGAAAGTGTAAATCACGATCCATTGCATACAGGGCTCAGAGGGAGGAGCTATGTCAGTCGAAAATCTTCAGAAAACATCCGATGACCGAGCGGTCTTTGCCGAGGAAGACCTCGGATACCATAAGGCGCTGAAACCGCGTCAAATCCAGATGATCGCAATCGGTGGCGCCATCGGCACCGGGCTCTTCCTTGGCGCCGGTGGGCGGCTGGCTATGGCCGGACCGGCGCTGGTATTCGTCTACGCGCTTTGCGGTTTCTTCGCATTTCTAGTGCTGCGCGCACTGGGTGAGCTTATCATGTACCGGCCAAGCTCCGGTTCCTTCGTGTCTTACGCACGCGAGTTCTACGGCGAAAAAATGGCCTTTGCCGTTGGCTGGATGTATTGGCTGAACTGGGCCATGACATCGGTGGCGGACGTTACGGCCGTTGCGCTCTACATGAACTTTTTCAAGCAATATGTTCCGTGGCTTGCCGGCATCGACCAGTGGGTCTTCGCGCTAAGTGCCTTGATCATCGTTCTTGCCATGAATCTTCTTTCAGTAAAGGTGTTTGGTGAGCTGGAATTCTGGTTCAGCCTTATCAAGGTCCTAGCGCTGGCGACATTTCTGGTGGTTGGCGTCTACTTCGTCATCTTTGGGACGCCGATTGAAGGCCACACTGTCGGTTTCAGTTTGATAACGCAGAATGGCGGCTTCTTCCCCAACGGAATATTGCCGGCCTTTGTGATTATTCAAGGTGTTGTCTTTGCCTATGCATCGATCGAACTCATTGGCACGACTGCTGGTGAAACTGAAGATCCACGCAAGGTCATGCCACGCGCAATCCGCACTGTGGTTATCCGCCTTCTGGTGTTTTATGTCGGTTCAGTTTTGTTGCTTTCGCTGCTGTTACCGTACAGCGCCTATAAGGCGGGTGAGAGCCCATTCGTGACATTCTTCGGTGCTATTGGCATTGAAGGCGCTGATGTCATCATGAACCTCGTGGTTCTGACGGCGGTGCTGTCTTCGCTGAATGCAGGCCTTTATTCCACCGGTCGTATTTTGCACTCCATGGCAATTTCCGGTTCCGCACCGGCTGCACTTGCCAAGATGAACAAGGCAGGCGTGCCCTATGGCGGCATTGCCGTGACGGCTGTCGTGACTGTGATCGGCGTCATTCTGAATGCGATTGTTCCGGCAGCTGCATTTGAAATCGCGCTCAATCTTTCGGCTCTCGGCATTATCTGCGCATGGGGTGTTATCATTCTTTGCCAGCTGAAGCTGTGGCAGCTTTCTCGTTGTGGCCAGTTGGCGCGCCCTGACTTCCGCATGTTTGGCGCGCCATACACAGGCATTCTCACGCTTATCTTCCTGTTCAGCGTGCTTGTCCTCATGGCCTTTGACTACCCGGCCGGCACATGGACAATTGCTTCCATCTTGATAATCGCTCCGGCGCTTGTCATAGGGTGGTATCTGCTTCGTGACCGAATCCAGCAAATCGCTAGCGAGCACAATCAATCTGACGTTCCAAGCAAGCGGGGCCTGCTGTGAAGTCGCAAAACATTCTTCCGCTGGTGGCGGTAATCGCCACTGGTGGTACGATTGCAAGCAAAAAAAGTGAGGACGGATCGAGCAAGCCGTCCCTCACGGGCGAAAACCTGTTGTCTGTTCTGCCGGATATGCAGGCAAGGCTAAAGCCGGTCGAGCTGATGGCGAAGGATTCGTCCAGCCTGACGCTCGCCGACATGCAAGACATCAGTGATGAAGTCGGCAGGCAGCTGCGTGACCCTGACATCGCTGGTGTTGTCATTCTCCATGGTACGGACGCCATGGAGGAGACTGCTCTTCTGGTGCATCTTCAGCACAAACTGAACAAGCCAGTTATCTTAACCGGTGCGCAGTTTACCGCAGACCATCCTGAGACCGATGGTCCGGCCAATCTGGCAGCGGCGATTGCTCTGGCTGTTGACCCTGCCAATGCAAAGCATGGTGTTCTCCTGGGTTTTGGCGGCAGTGTGTTGTCAGCATGGGGGTTATACAAATACTCGGCTGACGAAGCTGATGCCTTCCGACTTGCGCGGCCTGATATCTGTCCATCGCTGGACACCTTTGAAAAACCCGTCAGCAATATCCGTGTTGATATCGCTGCGATTTACCCGGGCTGTCATGCTACCCATCTTGATGCCAGTCTCATTGCTGGTGTTGACGGCATCGTGCTGGCCGCGCTGGGCTCCGGTAACGCCAACCCGGAAGTGGTACAGGCCGTCAAACGTTGCAGCGACACAGGCATTCCGGTTGTTGTTTCCAGCCGTGTTCCGACTGGTCTGCTGGTGCCAGGGTATGGCGGCGGAGGTGGCGGTTATGACATGGGGGCAGCGGGGGCCGTGCATTCCAAAACACTACGGCCCGGTCAAGCAAGAGTTCTGCTTGCCGTTCTGGTTGCCAATGGTGTGACCACAGAGGTGATCGCCAATTATTTCGGCGATCTGTAAAGCCCTGCAATAGCGTCCCGCACTGCCAGAAAATGCGGCCTTTGGCCGCTTTTTCTTTTTCATCAATTGAATAGCGCGATCCGCTAAACCATTTTCGTCAGGCAGCCTCCGCTGCATCAATACGTGCCATGCCGCCAACCACATCGGCAAAGTCACGCCGCACGGCAGTGGCACCGCCCCGCCATTGATCGAGTGCTTCTGGCTCAAAAACCTGTCCGCCCAAGGATGAGGCTACCTTCATTGACGCTGTTTCATCTTCAACGATCAGCTGGTTGAAGTAGTCGGCGCCAGCAGCGGTCTCCTCCGACAAAACGGTCTTTTCCTCATCCGACAGTCCGCTCCAAAATATGTTGGAGAAATACACGACACCGGATGCGCGTATATGTCCGGTCTGTGTCATGCAGGGCACGACCTCGTAAAGTTTGAAACCGGCATAGGCAGATTTCGTCAGATCCATAGCGTCAGCCACGCCAGATGCCAGTGCATTGTAGGTTTCGGTGATAGGGATGCCGACCGGCACCGCGCCAAAAGAGCTCCAGAGTTTTGTATGCAGCGGGCTTTGAATAACCCTGATTTTCTGGCCTGCTATATCCTGCGGTGTGCGGGCCGGCTCTTTTGTCAGAAGATGGCGTGCGCCATAGTCGATAAACCCGCCAACGACAAATTGCTGCAGCAGCAGTTCATCCTTCAGGCTTTGGCCGATATCGCTGTTGACGACACGTCTGAGATGTTCCGCATCGCGCAACAGGAAGGGCAGGTCGAGAAGCTGCAACTGCGGTACCCAGCCCGACAGGGCTGAGACTGTGGAGAGGCTGGCCTGCACGGAACCGAGCCGCATGCTTTCAGCGACTTCCTTTTCGCCGCCCAATGCGCCATTTGCAACAATGTTGAAACGGAAGCGGCCCGGCAGGCGCGTTTCCACGTGTTTTGCGATCTGGTGCCAGATCTTGGTTTCCGGTTTGTCCTCTCCCAGCAGTGATGCAACGGTTATTGTCTGGGTACGGGCGAAGGCCGGCCTCATCAGGACGGGTAGAGGCAGCGTGGCTGTTGCGATGCCGAGGCTTTTCAAAAACATGCGGCGAGAAAATCTATGCACGGAAACTATCCTTTCAGCGGAAAACAAGCGCGTAGGCGCAAAGAATGGTGAGGGAGAGCAGAAGCGCAGTCAGATAGGGGAGAACGGCGCGAAACAGAGAGGACGCAGGCACGTTCGTTACGCCGCTTACGACAAAAATCAACATGCCGATGGGTGGCGTCAGTCCGTGGATCATCAGGTTCACAACCAGAATGACGCCGAAATGAATGGGATCAATGCCAGCCGCGACCGCCGCAGGCAGGAGGATGGGACCAAACAGCAGAATGGCTGCGCCAATGTCCAGCACCAGACCGGCTGCAAGCAGCACGAGATTGGCCAGGAGCAGCACGGCAAAGGCACTGCCGCCAAGCATGACTACAAAGTCCATGACGTGGCCGGCCACGCCATCGGTTGCGAGCAGGAATGCAAATGGTGCGGCTGTCCCGATCAGTAGCCCAATGGCCGCCGCCTCGGTGGCGGCTTGGCGAAACACACCATAGAGCGTTTTAGCGCCTGTTCTGGCAAAATATGCGAGTGCAAATGTATAGGCCGCAGCGAGAGCGGAGGCTTCCGTTGTGGTGACAATGCCAAAGCGAATGCCAGCGACCACAATAACACCGAGGCCAAAGGCCGGAATGGCTGCAAATGCTGCCTGCCAACGTTCTTTTGCCGGGGCAGGGAGGCGCTTGTTTTTTTCGCGTACGGTCAAATGAATGGCGATTGCCAGACAGCATGCCATGACGCCGCCCGCAAAAAAGCCTCCGACCAGCAATGAACCTATCGAGAGGTTTGTTGCGGCGGCAAGGATGAGAAACGCAATGGATGGCGGGATGACGTTATCCAGCACGGAGGTTGCGGCGATAATGGCGCCTGCCTGTGCAGGTGGATATCCGTGCCGCACCAGCTCCGGCTGGAAGGTCGATGCTCCAAACGCCGCGTTGGCGACCGAAGAACCTGACGCGCCCGAGAAAAGCACGCTGGTCAACAATACGGTTTGTGCCAGACCGGCTTGTTTGTGACCCACCAGTGTCTGGGCAACATGCACCAGCCTTTGTGCAGCCCCAGATGCGCCAAGCAAGCCGCCGGTCAGCAAGAAAAATGGAATGGCCAACAGCAGAAATTTTGACATGCCGGTGACGGTTGTCGAAACAATAGCCTGTTCCGGCAGGGAGCTGCCAAATGAAATGGCCAGATAGGCGGCAACCAGAAATGCATGGGCAAGCGGTGCCGCCAGCAATAAACCTGCCCCTGCGATCAGTGCCAGATAGAGACTGGCCGGAAATGATGTTTCGATAAGAACCAGCGGAACAGCGGTATAGAACATAGTTGCTAAAATTAGTGCAGCAAGGCCTGTCCGCCATTGCCCGGCTGCCAGCCAGCGAAGCAACATCATGATCAACAACAATGCGCCGCCGATGCCTATAAAACCGAAACGAATCCATTCCGGTAGACCAAGTGTGGGTGAGTAGCCGCCAAGCATCGTGCTTATGTTGACAGCGCCAAAGGTCAGGACAAACGCTGCCATGACACTGATGCTGTCAGCCGCTATGCGTGTCAGTGCACGCCCTCTTTCGGGCAACACGCGGACCAGTACATCAAAACGCATTGCCAATGCCCCGGTGACACTGAGCGGGGCAGCAAGCGCAATGAGGGCGATATGCAGCCAGATGCCAAAATCTTCGACGCCGACAATACCGGTATGGAAAAAATAGCGCATGCCGGCAGTGGCAAGAACAGTGACCAGCATGATGGCAAGGACGACAACAGCAAGTGCGCCGAGCATTGCTTCGATGGCGTCGCTGAGACGCTGTGCAACATGCCTGATGTTATCGTCTCGCCAGACCATATTTACCACCAGCCGTGGAAATGGTGTACGGGTCCACGACCGTGCCCAATTGAAAGGCCGACACCCGCTTGCAGTGCCTTGTGCAGATAGTCCTTCGACTGCTCCACCGCATCGGTCAGTGAATATCCTTTGGCGAGATGCGCGGTGATTGCGGCGGCCAGCGTGCATCCGGTGCCGTGATCATTGTTGGTGTCGATGCGCGGTGCGGACAAGACTTGGATTTCGTTTCCATCGAACAGAAGATCGGTGCTGTCAGGGCCGTCACCGTGTCCACCCTTGATCAGCACGGCGCGTGCCCCTGCTTTCAGGATGACGTCTGCCTGGCGCGCCATCTCACTCTGGTTTGCAGCGATGGGCAGATCCGTCAACAGCGCTGCTTCTGGCAGATTGGGCGTGACGACGGCTGCAAGCGGGACAAGTTCTTGCTTCAGTGTCTCGATCGCTTCCTGTTGTAAAAGCCGGTCGCCGGAGGTTGCAACCATCACCGGATCGAGAACCACGCTGCGTTTGTAGTGGCGCAGTCGCTCTGCAATGGCCAAAATTGTCTCCGACCGGGACACCATGCCGATCTTGACTGCATCGACATCGAGGTCGGAAAAAATGGCATCCATCTGCGCGACGATTAAGGGTACGGAAATGTCTTCAACAGCCGTCACGCCCCTGGTGTTCTGCGCGGTGATTGCGGTCAGTACACTGGCGGCATAAGTACCAAGCGCTGAAAATGTCTTGATATCAGCCTGAATGCCGGCCCCGCCGCCGCTATCGGAACCTGCAATGGTCAAAGCAATGGCGGTCATGGGCGTTTCTCCGAGAGTGCCGCATCCACCGCGTCACGGAAGCTGCGTGTCGCCTCAGCAATGTCATTGGCTCTGAAAATCGCGGAGATAACCGCGATGCCATCGGCACCGGCCGCGACGACCTCTGGTGTTCTTGCCAAATCGATGCCAGCAATGGCGCCGACCGGTAGTTCGGGTCGCTGCTGACGCAGTGCTGTCCGCAACGCACTGAAACCATCAATGCCGACTGGAAGGTCAGGATTGATTTTCGATACTGTTTCGAACACGCCGCCAATGCAGACATAGTCGACAGGCGCCGCTGCGGCGCGTGCCGCGTCCTTGGCATTTTTGACGGTAAGTCCGATAATCGCCTTGCTACTCAAAAGGCTCCGTGCTGTCTCCGCATCCATGTCGTCCGCACCCAGATGCACCCCATCTGCACCAGCCGCCAGCGCGACATCAACGCGGTCGTTGATGACAAGCGGGACGCCGCTTGTTTTGAGCGCGGCTATAATTTCCTTGGCCCTTTCGATCATCGAACGGGTGGATGCCGTCTTGTCGCGGTATTGAATCAGTGTTGCGCCGTTTTCGGCCGCGATACGGGCGAGTTCCGGCAGCGGGGCGATATCGATCAGGGAGCCATCGACCAACGCGTTCAGGCGATAATCAACCTTCGTCATGTTCTATCCTTGCATGGGAAATGATGTCCTGACGGCCAATGGCCGACAGCATGTCGAGAAATGCCGGCTCGAATGTGCCGGGACCGTTGGCGTAGACCGCGGCCTGCTCTGCAGAAATTCCCGTCACACACAGGGCCGCACTGGCCGCCAGCAGCGCGTCTGGCTCTACCGCTAGGAACGCGGCGATTATGCCGCCGGAAAGGCAGCCTGTTCCGGTCACTTTCGCCATCCATGGATGACCGTTGGAAATACGGACCGATCGATTTGCGAGAGACAAATGGTCTTGCGGACCGGTTTGAATTCGCAAGCTGTTGCCTGTGTCGTCAAACAGCGCCATTTCAGCCGCATTGCCACGGATGATGGTCGGCGAATGTTGCAGAAGGTCCCTTGCAAACGCCAGTCGCGACGGAGAGTAGTCGCAGTGGACGGGGTCAACGATCCAAGGTTTGCCATGCGCATTGGCCACCTGCACAGCAAGCAGGATAACCTTGCGACGCTCCGCATCCAGCGTGCCGAGATTAATGGTCAACGCATCGGCTTTGAGAACAAAACTTTCGATTTCCTCCATCGACGATGTCATCGAAGGAATGGCATCGACCGCCGTAATGCCATCGGCAGTGAATTTCTGCACGACGGTGTTCATCAGGCAATGGACGCGAGGGCGGCTTTGCCGCACCCGCTCGAGCACATCGGCTGCCTTTTCAGCTGATATTGTATGGGCCGTGCTCATTGCAATTCCACCGCAAGGTCTTCAACGGCAGGCGCCTGTTTCACCAGTTCCATGTCCTGCATGAACTGGCCGAAACGTTCGTAACGAGCGCGATCCAGTGCCGAGGGGCGTTTGGCAAAACGCGGCAGGGTGTCGATGAATGCCTGGTGGTTCAGGTCGTCATTGAGGCTGGGGTAGGCTTTGATGAACAGTTCCCAAGCTTCCTGCGGGTGGTTTGTGAGGAAGATCGAGGCTTGTTCGACGGCATCAAGGAAACGCGGCAAGCGACTGTCCGAGACCAGATCCTTATTGGTGATGAAGATCAGTTCGTCATAAGCGGGAACACCATGCTCCTCAGGGAAAAAGGAATAACCTTCGTGACCTGCGAGCTTCATCTGGGTCAGTTCAAAATTGCGGAAGCCGCCAAGTGTCGCATCGACCTTGCCGCTGATCAGCGAAGGTGACAGCGAGAAGTTGACGTTGATAAGCTCAACATCGTCACGGCTGACACCTTCCTTCTCAAGCATGCGCTTCAGCATGGCATCTTCGAAACCGGATACAGAAAAACCGATCTTTTTGCCCTTAAGGTCCTTCAGGCTTTTGATCGGCCCATCAGCCAGAACCGTCACGGTGTTAAGCGGTGTCTCGACAAGTGTTCCAAACCGCAGGATCGGCAAACCGGCAGCGTTGTCGAGATAGAGGTTTGGTTGATAATGCACGCCAATGTCGGCCTGTTTGACGGCGACCAGACGCGGAACGGAAGATGGATCGGCTGGTGGTACCAGCTCGACTTCCAATCCTTCAGCTTTGAAGATGCCGCGTTCAGCGGCGATGACCATCGGCGCGTGATCGGGATTGACGAACCACTCCAGCATCACCGTCAGCTTGTCGGCGGCATGTGTCACGGATGCGGGAAGGATCGTCGCAAGTGCGATGGAAAGAGAAAGGGCAAGTTTCTTCATCAGGCGTGTTTCCTTGAGGAATTAAGAAATGGCAGGGAATGTTCAGTCTCGACCGCCCATGGGGTGAGCCCAGTGGTGAGGCGGTCGATTAAAAGGCGAGAAAGCACGGTCAGAACCGCAAGAATGGCCATGGCTGCAAAAACTGTATCGGTTTGCATACGGGCATTGGCCTGCACCATGACAAAACCAAGCCCTGAGGACGCGCCGACCCATTCGCCGATGACGGCACCAAGGGGTGCGAGCGGCGCTGCGACCCGCAGGCCCGAAATCAGTCCCGGCAGGGCAAGGGGCACCCGTAACCGCAGCAGGATTTGCCAGTGTGTTGCCTGCGTGAGCGCTGCGGCATCCAGGATCGCTCTTTCCGTGCGTTGTAGGCCGTCATTGAAGGCAGAGGCGACAGGAAAGAAGATGATCAGCGTCGTCATCGCTACCTTCGAGGCCATGCCGAAACCGAGCCACAGCACGAGGATGGGAGCAAGGACAAACACGGGAAATGCCTGCAGGATCAGCAGGGTTGGCCAGACCAGCTTTCCAAGTCTCGGAAATGCGGCTGTTGCGAAAGCTGTCCCAACGCCAAACCCTGTGCCCAATACAAGGCCAACCACCATTTCAGTCAGGGTGATCAGGCTGTTTTCGAGCAAGTAGATAGGCTGCCGTGACAACGCCGAAACGACGTCATAGGGCGAGGGCAGAATGTAATGCGCAGGGGCAAACAGCCACGTGCCAACCTGCCAGCCAACGACCAGCAACAGCACGCCGCAAACGGCGGATGAGACACGCATTTCGGTTTATACGAAACGATAAACCAAATGAGGGGGATGGCCGCGAACGGCACCTATAGCAATCTTGAATGTCATCTACGATCTCCAGACTTGTGACAATCACGGAGATCCAGGCAAGCGGAGAAGAGAAAAGGGGGCTTTATGCCGCTGTTTCCGTTCCTACGCCGGTACGACCCGGATCAGGTTCAAGGGTCCGGCTCACCGCCATCTCAGCATCGTAGGATGCCCCCCTCGGAATAGGTGCAAATTGTCGCGTTTTTGCCCTGCTGTCAATGAGATTGCTACTTGTACATGAAAACTGTCGAACATACTGTTTTTAAGGCGTTTTTTTATAACGCTTGGACTGGTTGTAACCGAAAGTTATACAAGTTTTTAATAAATTTCTTTCTATAATGATGTTGAACGACACCTTCCGGGGCTGCATGACGCTTGTTGTTTGAGCTTTTAGTCGAAGCATAGTTTTCCCACAAAAATCGATGTCGGAATGCCGCAGCCTGCGGCACAGTATTCCGCTTGTCCTTTCGTTCTAGGAAGTCCAACATGTTGAAAAACCTCAGCATCAAGTGGAAGATACTTTCCACCTTGTTCATGCTCGGCTTGGTTTCGTTTGGTGGTTTTACATTCATTACCGCCAAGTTCAGTGATGCAAACACCAGCTACCTTGGCTTTATCGACAAGGAAGCAACCTCCGCCATGATGAGCGCCCGTGCCGCTTCCGGTATCTGGACATCGGTTGTCTGGGCAGAGCGTATGCTGCAAATGGATGCTCAGCATCCTGGCCTGCCGGAGATGCGCGAACGCTTCGCCTCCAACTTCAAGCTTGCCAAGGATCGACTGGCCGCCGTGCCGGCGTCGGTTCCGAGCCGCAAGGACGACATCGAGAAGTTGCTGGCTTCGACCAACGAACTGCAAACCATGTATGAAAAAATGCTGCAGCTGCATTTCGGCGGCAATGGCGCAGAACTACCAGCCATGCAGTCAAAGCTGGAAACACTGTTGAAACAGGTTTCGGATCAGGCCGGTGCCAACAACACCGCACTGTCGCAGCTTTTGGACAATGGCAGCAAGTCGCTTTCCGCATCGATCGGCTCGACGATTACACAGAGCTTCATCTTTATGTGTGTTGGCTTGGTGGCGGCCGTTTGTTTTGCGATTTACGTCGCTCACGCCGGTATCACTGCACCGATGGTTCGTTTGCGCGAACGCATGCAGACACTGGCCAGTGGCGATGTGAAGTCTGAAATTGACGGCCTCGACCGCAAGGACGAAATTGGCAACATGGCGGCCGCAGTGGCCGTGTTCCGCGACAACGCCATTGAACGTGGTCGCCTGTCCCGTCAAGCTGATGAAGATCGCGTCAGCACCGAGAATGAGCGCGCTGAACGCGAGCAGCAGAAGGTCCTGGAAGCCGCAGAAATTCAGAAAGCCGTCGATACGCTGGGTGCCGCGCTTGGCAAACTGGCTGATGGCGATCTGGCTGCGCGTATTGCACATCCATTTAACGGCCAACTGGACACACTGCGTCAGAACTTCAACCATTCGGCAGAAAAGCTTGATCTGGCGATGCAGAGCGTTGGTACAAATGCCCGCGCCATCGATGCTGGTGCTAATGAAATCCGCTCCTCGGCTGACGACCTTTCCCGCCGCACAGAGCAGCAGGCTGCTTCTGTTGAAGAGACAGCCGCCGCTCTGGAAGAAATCACCACGACGGTCAAAGATTCCGCCAAGCGCGCAGAAGAGGCACGCCACCTGGTTTCCCGTACCCGTCAGGAAGCAGAAAAGTCTGGTGAAGTGGTGCGTGAAGCCGTCACCGCAATGGAGCAGATCGAAAAATCCTCCAGCGAAATCGGTAACATCATCGGTGTTATCGATGACATTGCCTTCCAAACCAACCTGCTTGCTCTGAACGCGGGTGTCGAAGCGGCCCGCGCTGGTGAAGCTGGTAAGGGTTTTGCTGTCGTGGCGCAGGAAGTTCGTGAACTTGCCCAGCGTTCTGCAAATGCCGCAAAGGAAATCAAGTCGCTGATCACTGCCTCGACATCGCATGTCGAAACCGGGGTTCACCTTGTCGACCAGACAGGCAAGGCGCTGGACGCTATCGTTGCTCAGGTTCAGGAAATCAACCAGCATGTTCACGCGATTGCTGAGGCAACCCGCGAACAGTCGGTTGGTCTTCAGGAAATCAACACCGCCGTCAACACCATGGATCAGGGCACGCAACAGAACGCTGCCATGGTCGAAGAAACAACGGCGGCAAGCCATGGTCTTGCAACGGAAGCCACGTCCCTTAACTCGCTGCTCGGCCAGTTCAGACTGACAGGCACCGGCGGTATGGCTGGTTTCGCAAGGCCTGCTGCTCCTCGCGCCGCCGCTTCGGCTTCGCGACCTGCTGCACCGGCACCGGTGGCAGCATCGACAAAGTCCAGGCCGATTGCGTCTCCAGCACGTGCACTGGGCAATAGGTTGGCGAGCGCCTTCGGTGGCGGTTCATCTGCCGCTGCGACTACAGCCAAGGAAGCGGACTGGACAGAATTCTGAGCCTCCAAGATTTTTGAGAATGAAAAATGCCGCCGCCTCAATCTCTGGGGCGGCGGTTTTCTTTTGTTCGGTCTGTCGCAATAGCCTTGACCTTGTCTGCGCCTTGGCCATAAGTGGCATCCGACGGTTCTCCAAAGGGTTGTACCTGGAGGGGATTAATAGGGAACATGGTGCGTTTCTATCGAAGAAACAATGCCATGGCTGCCCCCGCAACTGTAAGCGGATTGCCGCTCATCCTTGTGGTGTAGCTCTTACACCATGCCACTGTGCCGCTGAGTGCACGGGAAGGCAGATGAACGGCGTGAATTCGTGAGCCAGGAGACCTGCCGTTATTTGTTAATCCAACGCACCGGGCGGGGTTGTCCGGAAAGGAATAGTCATGTTATTACATAACATATGCATTTGTTGCCTCCGTTCATTGCATTGTTGGGTTAACCGCGCGTCGTTTTTCTAAACGCTGCACAAACCGGGCAATTTAGGCCCGTAATCTCAACTGCATTTCAAATATTTCCAATCGGGAGGCTTCCATGCGTGCCATCATAAAAACTCTCAGTGCTGTAACCGTTTTAGTTGCCGGGTTCTCTGCTAGTGCCCATGCGGCGACCCAATATCCGTTGACGGTTACCAATTGCGGTCAGTCGATTACGTTCGAAAAGGCGCCAGCAAAGATCGTTTCGATCGGACAGGGCATGACCGAAATCCTGTTTTCCCTTGGCTTGGCAGACAAGATTGCCGGTACCGCCGTTTGGGTTGGGCCGGTTTTGAAAGAATATGAAGGCGTCAATGCGCAAATTCCGCGCCTTGCAGACAATGACCCCAGCTTTGAATCGGTTGTCGGCAAAGAGCCTGATCTGGTTGCTGCGGAGTTCGAATGGCACGTCGGCACGCAGGGTTCTGTGGGCAAACGCGAACAATTCGGTTCACTTGGCATCAATACCTATGTTTCTCCTGCAGACTGCGTGGCCAAGATCAATGCCGATGGTGGCGATGGCGTACGCAAAGAACTTTTCACGATGGATCTGATCTATCAGCAGATCAGCGAACTCTCCGATATTTTCGATATCAAAGAACGGGGCGAAAAACTGGTAGCCGATCTGAGGGCACGTGAGGCCGCAGCCGTCGCGTCGATCGGAAACGCATCGTCGGCCAATCTTCCTGTTGTTTTCTGGTTCTCCAGCAAGGAAGTGAAGGGCGACGCCTATATTGCCGGTAAAAACAGTGCTCCGGCCTATATTCTGAAAACGCTTGGTGCCAAAAATGTCGTAAGCACGGAAGAAGAGTGGCCGCTGGTCGGTTGGGAAACCATTGCCGAATCCAACCCTGCTGTCGTCGTTATCGCTACCATGGATCGTCGCCGTTATGCCGCCGATGATCCTGCGGTCAAGATCGACTTCCTGGAGAACGATCCGGTCACCAGCCACATGGATGCCGTTAAGAACAAACATTTCGTCATGATGGATGCACAGTCCATGAACCCGACCATTCGTACGATTGATGGCATTGAAATCCTGGCAAAGGGTATCCAGGCGCTCGGGATTTCCAAGTGACAGAAATGCCTGCACGTCGTTCAGCATGGTGGCTGCCTTTGGCAGTCACCGTCTTTTTTCTGACGCTTCTCGGCTTCATGATAAGTCTTGCCGTGTCGATCGGCGAAATTTCCATTCCGCTCGATACGACGGTCAAGGCGATCATGAAACGCGCCTTTGGAATGCCGTTTGAAATCAGCCGCATCCATGAAGGCGTAATCTGGGACTATCGTCTGAGCCGCGCCTTGGTTGCGGCAAGTGCAGGGGCTGCGCTGGCGCTCTGTGGCGTGATCCTGCAAGCATTGCTACGCAACCCTCTTGCTGAACCTTTCGTGCTGGGCATTTCCGCAGGTGCCTCGACCGGTGCCGTTTGTATTATGGTTCTGGGAATCGGTTACGGTGTTTTGACACTGTCTACGGGCGCATTTCTGGGCGCCGTCGTTGCGTTTCTTCTCGTGTCACTGCTTGCGGCCGGCGCTGGTGGCAGCAGCGACCGTATAATTCTTGCCGGCGTGGCCGGTTCGCAGCTCTTTAATGCGCTGACATCCTATATCGTCACCACATCTGCAAATGCAGAACAGGCACGTGGTGTGATGTTCTGGTTGCTCGGTAGCCTGTCCGGTGTGCGCTGGCCGGACGTTTATCTCGCTGCACCCGTTGCATTGTTGGGTTTTGTGTTTTGTGCGGCCCATGCCCGGGCATTGGATGCTTTCATGTTCGGTACAGATACCGCCGCCGGACTTGGTATTCCCGTTCGTCGTGTACGCATAACTCTGCTTGGCGTGACGGCATTGATGACGGCAACCGTCGTCAGCATCGTTGGCTGTATCGGATTTGTCGGGTTGGTCATTCCCCATGCCGCACGGTTCATTGCTGGCTCCGGACATCAGCGTCTTTTGCCTGTGTCTGCGATGATCGGTGCCATATTCATGGTGGCAGCCGATATCGTGTCACGTATCATCATCCCACAGCAAATCCTGCCAATCGGCGTGGTAACTGCATTGTTTGGCGCGCCCGCTTTTGCCTTTATTCTCTACCGTGCACGGAGGGCCGCATGAGTATTTCGCTGGAAAAAGTGCACTGGGCTTCAGGCGGCAGTCTTATTGTCAATGGCGTAACTCTCGACGCTGCACCCGGCACGACGCTTGGCCTGCTTGGGCCAAATGGTTCGGGAAAATCCAGTTTGCTGCGGCTCATCTGCCGTATCCGCAAAGTCCAGAGCGGCGTAATTACACTTGGCGGCGAGGACATAGCGACCCTTTCTCAGGCCCAGATTGCCAAAAGTACGGCCTTTGTTGAACAACAGGCAACGACGGAAATCCAGGTCAGTGTGCTCGATGTCGTCAAGCTTGGACGAACACCGCATCGCAGCCCGATTTCAATCTGGAAGTCGGAAGATGAGGCCGCCGTACAGGATGCGCTGACACATGTCGGCATGCTGGATAAAGCGTCTAGGTTTTGGCACACGCTGTCTGGTGGTGAAAAACAGCGGGTTCATATTGCCCGGGCATTGGCGCAAACGCCGTCACAGCTTCTGTTGGATGAACCAACCAACCACCTCGACATTCAGCACCAGCTGGACATTCTGGCGCTGGTGTCCCGGTTGCCGGTAACGTGTATCGTCGCCTTGCATGATCTCAATCTTGCAGCGATGTTCTGCGATAATCTCGCGGTCATGCATGCAGGGGAGATCGTGGCTTTCGGCCCGCCAGAAGAGGTTCTGACGGAAACGCTCATTCGTGACGTTTTTGGAGTTAGTGCGCGTATCGAGCGATCATCTTACCATGGCCGTTGCCATATCCAGTACAAGACGGCTTGACCATGAGCATCGACAACTTCCACCTCAAGGACGATATCAGGGATTACTGGTCGAAACGGTCGGAAACATTCGATCTGGTATTCGGCCATCGTATTCCACCCGGACCAGAATTTGACGCCTGGCAGCAGCCAGTGCGCGACGCTTTAGGTGAACATTCATTATCCGTGCTGGAACTGGCCTGTGGCACGGGCGAGGTGACACGGCTTATTCACGACATTGGTCATGACGTGACGGCCCTCGATTTCTCCGAGGCTATGTTGTCAGTTGCGCGGCGCAAACACGCGGGAAAACCGCGTCTGCGTTTTGTGCTTGCAGATGCCGAAAACACGATGGAGCCTGACGACATCTATGATGCCATCGTATGCCGTCATCTGGTCTGGACGTTGACGCAGCCTGAACAGGCGTTTCAGGAATGGCACCGTGTATTGAAGTCCGGTGGCCGTTTGCTGGTTTTTGACGGGGACTGGGCACAATTGACGCCGGTTGGCCGCATCGCGTCAAAGCTGATTGCGCTGCTTGGCCGGTTTTCCCTGCCCGATCCACATTACGACAGTGCCCAAAGCGCCAAACACAAACACATTATGGAGCAGCTGCCGTTCGGGGACGGGCTTCGTCCTGAACGCATCATTCCACTACTGAAAGGTGCCGGGTTTTCAGATATTCGCCTGCACTCGCATGACCCGATTGCGGTGGCGCAGCGTAAGCAGGCGAATTTGCGTGATCGTTTGAGAACACGGCTTTATCGCCGGTTTATTCTGACCGCGACAAAACCGTGATGTTTAACCGAAGCGGCCGGCGCGGAATGGATCGATGGAAATTGATGGTTCCCGTCCGGCAACGAGATCGCTGACCAGTTTGCCCGTTGCCGCCGACTGCGTCAGGCCAAGATGCCCGTGCCCGAAGGCATAGATGATGGCGGTGCTTACCTTGGAGGCGCCGATAACCGGCAGGCAATCTGGCATGGATGGGCGGAAACCCATCCACTGTTTGCCGCCTTCGGTTTTCAGACCGGGCAGAAACTTGGCAGCTTTTCCCAAAAGTGCTTCGGAGCGTCGGTAATTCGGCGGCAGTGACAGACCGCCCAGTTCGACGGCACCACCCACTCGAATACCGGTGGAGAGCGGCGTCACGACAAACGCGTGGTCATTGAAATAGAGCTGGCGGGTCAAGTTGAAAGACTGGTCGGGCAGGGTTGTGTTGTAACCACGTTCTGTCTCAAGCGGCAGGTTCTCGCCAAGGCTTGCACCAAGGTTCTTTGACCATGCGCCACCAGCGACGACCACCTTTGCCGCGTCCAGTGTTTTGCCGCCCGTCAAGGTCACGCGCGCCTCGTCGCCACGGGGCTCAAGACGTAGCGCTTCGCCCTCAATCAGCTTGCCGCCTCGTGCGATGACCAGTTCCGCAATCGCCTTGGTGAATTCGTATGGCTCGGAGACCTGCAGGCCGCCAGGTGTAAACATCGCGTGCTGGAATTGTGGTGCCAGACCCGGCTGCAATTCGTCGATCTCATCGCGCCCAACACGGTTGAAGACAAAACCGGCTTTTTCCTTTTCCGCCCAATCGGCAGCAGCGGCATTGAAGCTTGCTTCACTGTCGTAAAGATCAAGCGTTCCGGTGTTGGTAAAGAAACCGGAGAGTTCGGGCATCGCGCGGATCACGTCCATCTCCGCGGCAGACAGTTTCATCATCGCGATCTGGGTTTTTAGTCCGTGCCGGAAGGCGGATTCGGAGCTCGCGCGCCAGAAACGCCACAGCCAGGGAGCAACCTTCAGGGCATAGGATGGTGGAACGCTTAACGGGCCCAGCGGATCGAAAAGCCAACGCGGCGCCTTTTTCATAAGGCCCGGCGCAGGAATGGGAATGATCTCAGGGAATGCTAGAATGCCGGCATTTCCGGAGCTTGCGCCCCGTGCAATTTCTCCACGTTCCAAAAGGGTTACAGAACGACCTTGTGATTGCAGATAAAGTGCCGACATCACTCCGATAATGCCTGTGCCAATCACAAGCACATCGTGTTTTTCCTGATCGCTCATAAGACGCTCCCGCCGATTTTGTCACCCTTCCCAACCACGGAGGAAGTGCTTTTGGCAAGCACTAACATGATGTAATACATACTGTCGACATAAAATGTCTTCTATGATTGGATGACGCAAAGCCTTGAGTGTCAGGCGAAGAGATCGTCTTCTTCGCCCTTTTTACTGTTGCGTGCACGACGCGATGAGCTTTTCAAATCAACAATAGGTTTTGGATAAGTTTTACCCAGTACTACACCGGCTTTTTCCAGTACGGTGTCTGGTGCTTCAAACGGTTTGTGTATCCATTTGTTCGGCATGTCGGCCAGTTCAGGAACCCATTCACGGACGTAATCGCCCGCAGCATCGAACCGTTCGCCCTGGACAACGGGATTGAATACGCGAAAGTAAGGGGCAGCATCCATGCCACAACCGGCAACCCACTGCCAGCTGCCGGGATTACTAGCAATGTCGCCATCCACCAGCGTATCCCAGAACCACTCTTCACCATGTCGCCAATCGATGAGCAGGTTTTTGGTGAGCAGGGAGGCAACCAGCATACGGACGCGATTGTGCATCCATCCGGTTGCCCATAATTGCCGCATGCCCGCGTCGACGATTGGGAAGCCCGTCTGTCCTTTTGTCCAGGCGCTGAGCGCTTTTTTGTTCTCCTGCCATTCGATATGGGCGATGGCATCGCGCATATCGTAACGCGCAATATCCTTGCGGTGGTAGAGCTGGTGGTAATGGAAGTCTCTCCAGATCAGCTCAGAGAGAAATTTTTCGACGCCCGACGAGACGGAAGGATGTTGCTCGCCATAATGAAGAGCACTGTGCCAAAGCTGTCGGACGCTGACTTCGCCAAATCGCAAATAGGGTGAGAGCTTGGACGTTCCCAGCTTGCCGGGAACGTCGCGGCTTTCGGCATATGACTTCACGATGTCATCAAGAAAGTCGTGGAACTGCTCGTAACCGGCCTCTTCGCCAATCTGCCACGAGCCTTCCATCTTTTCAGCCCAATGCGGTGGGGATGGACGCTCATAGTTTTTAGGCTTGGTAGATGATGACTGCGCTTTGGTGTCGCGCAAACGCAGGGGCGTGGGCACACCCTTCTGACGCAGTGAACGGGCAAACGGTGTGAAGACCTGATAGGGGCCGCCACTGCCTGTTTCGAGTTGCCAGGGTTCAAGGAGAAGATTGCCATGAAATGAGGTTACCGTGAAACCCGACTGGCGAAGATCAGTCTTTATCTGCGCATCGCATTCCCGCTCAGCTGGTGCGTACCGACGGTTCCAGAAAACCACCTCCGGCTTTATCTCTTTTGCCAGCTTTGGCAGGATGTCCGCGGATTTTCCTGTTTCAACAATGAGGGTTACGCCTAGTTTCTCAAGCCGTTTGCAAAAGTTGGCAAGACTTTGTTCTAGCCACCATTGTACCGCGGCGCCTGGTTTGCGCAGGTTATGGTCCGTTTCGTGTATATAAACGGCTGTAACCGAACCGCCTCTTGCAAGCGCTGCATCAAGTGCAGGGTTGTCGCCAATTCTCAAGTCGTTGCGAAGCCAAACGACTGCTTGTGAAACCATCTTCCGGCTCCTGTTTTATAAAGGTGGAGAGGAAGCATACTGCTATGCTTGTTATTCTAATCGAAAATGAAACTGGCCGACATCAATGCGGCCGGAACGGAAACCTGCGGCGCAATAATGCAGGTAATAACGCCACATGCGCTTGAAGCGGCTATCAAAGCCAAGGGGTTCAATATTGTGCCACTGCGCGGAAAATGCGCGGTCCCACCACAGGAGCGTTTTCTCATAATCCAAGCCGAACAGATATTGGTCACTCAGCTTGAGACCGTGGTGGCTGGCAACGCTGACCAATGCTTCGTTTGACGGCAACATGCCGCCTGGGAAGATGTAGGTCTGGATGAAGTCTGCGGTGTTGCGGTAGGTTTCAAAACGATCGCGGGAAATGGTGATAACCTGAAGCATGGCTTCACCACCTGTCTTGAGTAGATGTTTGACCTTGTCGAAATAGATCGGCCAGTTTTCCTCGCCAACTGCCTCGAACATTTCGATCGAAACGATCTTGTCAAAGAAACCCTCGCAGTCCCGGTAGTCCTGAATGCGGATCTCCACACGGTCCAGCAGTCCTGCACGGCGCATGCGTTCCTGCGCATACAGTGCCTGCTCATTGGAAAGCGTAAGGCACAGGATGCGGCAACCGGTGGTGAGGGCAGCATATTCTGCAAAGCCGCCCCATCCACATCCGATCTCCAGTACGGTGTCGTCTTTCTGAATATCCAGCTTTTCGACAATGCGGGCATATTTGGCGGTTTGTGCCTCATCCAGTGATTGCTCGGGGCACTGAAAAATGGCTGAGGAATAGGTCATGGTACCATCCAGCCACTGATCGTAAAATTTGTTGCCGAGGTCGTAATGGAAGGCAATATTGCGACGGCTTCCACCCTTGGTATTGGCATTTTTCCGGTGCCGGTAATTGGCCATGACCTTGCGCATGAAAGGAATGGCAATCAGTCCGGAGAGCACTTTTTCGTTGGCCAAACCCAGATCGAGAACGGCGCCGATATCCGGGCTGTCCCAGGTGCCATCCATATAACCGCGCGCCAGTCCAAGATTGCCTTCCGTCATGATCTGCCAAACGAAGCGGCCTGATAATATCGAGATTGTGGCCGCTGGCCCCGGTTGCTCTCCGGCTACATGATGCATGCTGCCGTTGGGGAACCTGATCGTCAGACTGCCGATCACGATACGGTTGGCCCAGCCCTTCACCAATCTTGCCCAAAAGGGCAAGTTGTTCAGGCGGCTTTCAAAAGACTTTTCTTCAGCGTGAGTCATGAGCCTGATTTCCTGCAGATGAAGGTCTGACGACAGTGCTTGCAACCCGGTTGGTTGCGGCACTATGGCGATAGATCGGAGCGCCTTTGCGCCAGAGGAGCAGGGCTTCCCAGTAGATTGCGGCGGTGATTTTCAGTGTCATCAAAGGATGGCGCACAAAGGCGGATAGCAGTGTACGGTTGTTCAACTCTTGCCTGTTAGCGGCAAAGGATGCGACCAGCAGCATGCCATCCGGGTCTTCTTCATCGATCCGCACCAAAACTTTTTCACCGGGCGGTTCGATGTGAAAATTATAGTGGCAGTTCATCGGCACAAAGGGTGAGACGTAAAAATCCTTGGCACAGGATTGGCGAATGCTCTCCTGCTGCGACGCCCCAACCGCGATTGTGTAGGTATGACGTTCACCGAATGTGTTGCACACTTCGTAAAGAACGGCGCGCAAGCCATTTTTCCCATGGCAGAAATAGAGAGTGAGCGGGTTGAAAACATAACCCAGGATACGTGGATAGCACAGCACACGGATTTGCATGCCAGGCTCCAAAAGACCGGCTTCATCCAGCCGGATTTCTACCCAATTCCGCAAGCCGTCTGGCTGACCATCGCCATGGTCCTTGTCATGGAAACTGATCAACGCACGGCGATTGTAACCAAACAGCCGCAGTTTTTTGTCTAGTGATGGAAGTTCATCCAAATCCAGTAAAAGCGAGAAGACGCTGTATTGCAGGCGATGCCGCTTGGGGCGGTACCGCATGTGCATGACCTTTCCTGCAAAAAGCGCCGAATGCGACATTACTCTGCTGCCTCCAATTTGGGAGGTAAATGAATGCGACCGGATTCGTCCGCCACGGTCCATGGGCGTTTTTGCCCGGTTATTGCCTCTGCAACCGCCAGACCGGATTGCAACCCGTCTTCATGAAAACCATAACCACAATAGGCCCCACAGAACCATATGCGGTTTTTACCCTGAATGCGCCAGAGATTGCGTTGAGCCTCCAGTGCAGGGGCGTCGAAAAGCGGATGCATATAAGGAATGAGCCGCAAGATATTTTCCGGCGCAATTTCGCGAACCGGATTAAGCGTGACGAACAACGGGTCGGACATTGGAATATTCTGCAGACGGTTCATCCAGTAGGTCACGCAGAGTGACTGGGCGCCATCTTGTTTCGTCTCACCAATGTAATTCCAGCTTGCCCATGTGCGTTTGCGTTTTGGCATCAGTGACGGATCTGTGTGGAGAACAGCTTCGTTGTCGGTGTAACGGAACGACGCGAGCATATTTTGTTCTTCGTCCGATGCATCGGACAGCAGAGCCAGCGCTTGATCGGCATGGGTTGCCAACACGACATCCGAAAACGTCTCGCGATTACCGCGCTCGTCGGTGATGTGGACCCCGTCTTTGTTTCGCTCAATCGAGACGATCCGGGTCGACGTACGTATGTCGGGTAACGTCTCGATCAGGAGCTTTACGTATTGTCGGCTGCCACCTGTTACCGTGCGCCAAAGCGGTCGATCTTTTAGGGTCAGCAGGCCATGGCTTACGAAAAATCGAATGAAAGCCTTGAATGGGTAAGCGCGCATTTCCTGTGCGCTGGCCGACCAAATTGCAGCACCCATTGGCAACAAATGGTTGTCGATAAAGCCCTGACCATAACCATTCATGTCGAGATAATCGCCGATCGTCAAATCGTCCATCTCATGTGACGACAAGGCCAAAGGCGCTTCGCGGTAAAAACGCATAAGGTCTCGTAACATGGCCCAGAAGCGGGGTTTTACGATATTTCCGCGTTGGCCCATCAGTCCATTGAGACCAGAACCGGAATACTCCAGTTTGCCACCGTTCAACGATACGGCGAAAGACATGTTGGATGGCTGAGTTTCAACGCCAACAGTCTTAAACAGTTCAACAAGGTTCGGATAGTTGCGTTCATTGTAAACGATAAAGCCGGTGTCGACATCAATATCGCCATTGCTGCCGGAAACAGTCACGGTGTTTGAGTGGCCGCCGAGCCTATCGTCGCTTTCGTAAAGCGTTACCGAGGCGCTTTTTGAGATCAACCATGCCGCAGAAAGACCGGATATGCCGGAGCCAATCACAGCAACGCGTTTCGTCTCGTTCGTGGATCGTTTTTCGGTCGCCACTGCTTACCTCATTTTTGTAATGCATGTTTTACGCAAGGAAATGCAGGTTGGATCGCTACAGATCAAAAAAAACTGAGTCAGGTGATCTATTGTTCAAGTCGTGACGTAAAAGCGGTATGAACACACATATTTCCATAGGCGCCGCGACGTGGCAAAAGGAAGCTGGAATTACATTCCGGCGGTCTGCTCCATTACGTCGAAAGAGCCGAGGAAATAGTGCAATGGATGATGGCGCCGCAGATAGCGGGCAGCATGAATTTGAAAAACTGATGTTCGCGATTAGCGCGGAAAAGGACATTCATGCCTATGAGATAATTTTCCGACATTTCGCGCCACGCGTTCGTTCATACATGTCAAAACTCGCTGCAGATAGCCAATTGGCAGAAGAGCTGATGCAGGAGACAATGATCGCGGTGTGGAACAAAGCGGACAGGTATGACCGCTCCAAGGGGTCGCTTTCAACATGGATTTTCACGATTGCCCGTAATTTGCGTATCGATGCGGTCCGTAAAGAGAAACGGCCGGAGTTTGATCCTGATGACCCAGTGTTCGTGCCCGATGCAGAGCCATCCGCCGACAATGTGCTGGTCGCACAACAGACCGCTGAACATTTGAAGGCAGCACTTGCCGGATTGCCGCGAGAACAGGCGAAATTGCTTGAAATGTCGTTCTTTGAAGATGCAACGCATAGCGTGATTGCCCAGAAGCTCAATATACCGCTTGGAACGGTGAAGTCGCGTATGCGGCTTGCCTTTGCCAAGTTGCGCCTCGTCCTTGGACAAGGAGACGACGCATGATTGAGATCAGACATCATCTTAGCGACGATCTCCTGTCGTCTTATGCGGCCGGAACGCTTGGCGAAGGATGGAGCATCGCAGTTGCCTCCCATCTGGCTTTGTGCCCCGCCTGCCGCTCGAGGTTGAGAGGTTTCGAGCAACTTGGCGGACACATGATCGACAGACTGCCGATTGATAATAATGTCGACTCTGCCTGGGATAGCATCAAGTCACGGATCACCTGTGAGGGTGATGAGCCAGCATTACCCGTAAAGCGCACAGCTGTTACGCATGATGCCACTGTTCTTCCTGAACCTCTACGCTCCTATGTTGGCGGTGATCTCTCGGATGTGAAGTGGAAGTCATTGGGGCGTGGCGCCTACCATTTGCCGATTAAAACTGGCGATAATGAAACCAGTGTGCGTCTTCTGCGTATACCTGCCGGAAAGCCGGTGCCGGAGCATGGTCATGGAGGGCGGGAACTTACCCTCGTTCTGAGTGGCAGCTTTACCGATGAAACAGACAGCTATGGCCGTGGCGACATAGAAGATGCGGACTCAGAACTGGTGCACAAGCCTGTTGCTTCGACGCAAGCTGATTGTATCTGCCTTGCGGTGACGGATGCACCTTTGAAATTCAGAAGCTGGGTTGTCCGTCTGGTACAGCCGCTTCTTGGCATTTAACCTGCGAAAAAAGGGAGAGATGATATGGTGAAATACCTGGCGGCCTACGTCGCAACGGCTGTGGTATTCTTCGGCCTGGATTTCATCTGGCTTTCGACCATGACCCGCACCTTTTACCGCAGCCGCATCGGTTCACTGTTGCTGGAGCAGCCGAACTTAACGGCTGCCGGTATATTCTATCTTTTCTACGTGGCCGGTATTGTCTATTTCGGCGTTTGGCCTGCGCTTACTTCCGGCAATTGGACAACCGCGCTTATCAGTGGCGCACTGTTGGGAATGCTCGCCTATGGCACATACGACATGACCAATCTTTCAACCCTAAAGGGCTGGTCGGTGTCGATGACTGTGGTTGACATCATCTGGGGTACATTCCTGACAGGAATTGCATCCCTGTCAGGATACCTCGTCACGACAGCGCTTGTTGGAAAGCTCAGCGGGCCGTAACGTTGGCGCGATCGAGACGCAGAGCACCAGTCTCGGTCACTGTAATGTCCAACTCGTCATAACTGTCGATGGCAAGATGATCCGTCTCAATTGGATGTGAGTGTGTTGCGCTGATCACCACGACGTTTGCGCCCATGCGTTCGCCTGCACTGATACCAGCCGGTGCATCCTCAAATACCACACATTGTGTTGGATCGACGCCAAGCAGCTTGGCGGCTTTCAGGTAACCTTCCGGGTCTGGCTTGCCGTTTTCGACATCTTCACCGCAGATCATGATCTCAGGTGGAACTATGCCGGCTGCGGCGAGGCGAAGGACGGCAAGCGGACGAGGGGCTGATGTGACAATAGCCCAACGGCCCTCAGGAATTTTCGACAGGAAGCTTGCGATGCCCGGAATTTTGATGATGCCGTCAACATCATCCAATTCGCGTTGCAGCAGAATGGCGGCCTGCTCTACAACGTCGAGACCAGGCACGGCCTCGCGGCGAACCACCTCGATGGCGCGGAGGCCATGAATACGCTGCAGAAATGCAGTCGGCTCAATGCCGTTATCAACGGCCCATTCACGCCACACGCGTTCAACGACGGCAATCGAGTTCAACAGGGTTCCATCCATGTCGAACAGAAAAGCGGCGTGAGCCTCGCTCAGGGAGGAGGGAAGGGACCGCATTTCATTCTTCATGGCATGTTTCCATTCGTTAGTGGTGGGAGGTTCCGCTTATCACATTCACGCAGAGTCGCGCAGCATGATTTCGGCGTTGAGCAAAATACGTTCGTCCGACGGAATCTCGTTTTTTGCGTCGGTTGCTTCGCCAAGTTTTGACAGCAACAGTTCGGTCGCCAGTCGGCCAATCTCATTATAGTTCTGTGCAACCGTGGTGATTGGGGGACAGGCATAACGTGACAGTGGGTGATCGTCATGGCCGGCGATACGAATATCGCAATCCACACCACGCCCAACCTTCAGGCCGGATTGCCATGCCGCAGCAATGGCACCAAATGCCACGCGGTCGTTGGCGCACAAAACCGTCTTTGTCGGGAAACGCCCATGCTCCTTGAGGGTGCGCATGGTTTCGTCATAACCGAATTTTTCGAAGTCCCAGTCCCGACCTTCTGATGTTATAACGAGTTTCGGCTCGATCCGTAACTGTTCCATGGCATCGATATAGGCCAGCCGACGGCTGGTGGCATTGTTGTTGACACCTGGCATGCCGAGATAGCAGGGCGGTTCACCCGAGCGGCACAGATAGTCGACAATCAACTGGAAACTTTGGCGGTTATTGGTTCCGACGAACGACGAGGTCTCATCCAGTGGTGAATCCACGTAAATCAGTGGAATGCTGGCGCCAAGCTGCGCAAGCGTCTGGTGATGTGACTTAACGCCAAGCGGTGCAATGATGGCACCGGCGACATTCATGGACTTCAGTGTTTCAATGGCCCGCTGTTCAATCTCAGGATTGCCATCCGATGACAGGATGAAGGCCAGAAAACCGGCTTCATTGGCCAGCAGCTCCACACGGCGCGTGAGGGCCATGTAGAAAGGGTCGGTTGAATTGGGAATGATGATCCCCAATATGTTGCTGCGGCGTCTATTGAGATTGACCGCAAACATATTCGGCCGAAAACCGGATTCCTTGATGGCAGCCTCGATCAGATCGCGGGTCTTGCTGCGAACAGACGAGGGGTCATTGAAGTATTTGGAAACCGTCGGCCGAGACAGGCCGACGAATTCGGAAAAATCCTCCATCGTTTTGATCGGCGCTTTATCCACGGTATGAATTCCCCATTCGTCAATCCGGCATAAATCGATTGAATTTTTACATCTACCTCCCCGCAAGGGGACGATCAATCTGCCGGATTGATTTTACACGATAAGCTTTGTGCCGCTCCTTAAGAGCGGCATGCCTTGAAATAAATATCCAGAACGGCGTCAACTGCAGCAATGGAAAGGTCATGTGCGTAAGGGCGCACCTTGCCGTCGCGAACCCGTTCATAACTTCCCTGAAGGTACTGGCTGATAAGCGTCTCCGGAATTTCCACTCCATCAAGCAGAGCAAACAACGCATTGATTGCAGGAGTAATTTCAGGATTTGGCCAGTAATAACGAATGCGGTCGCTGTAGCTGAAGTGGCGCTGCAGACGCTGTTCGTCTGCTGTGCCGTGGTAGTATTTTTCCCAGTTTTTCGGATCTGCTGTCAGCACACGCTCGATAACCTCAATGAGGCTTTCCTTGCGCTTGCCAGGAAACAGAAATGCGGCGATGCGGTCTAGGCCGTAGAATGCTTCCCGCAGGGCGAAGGTAAGGCCGGGCCCCACCTTCAAAATGGCAAACCCGTCATTGACCAGCGAAGACAGTGCCTCCTGTGTCTGGTAGTCGGTGGAATGCGCTTCGAAGACAAAACCTGGCATGTCTGCAAGTGTCGCACTCAGGTCGCGGGCTGCCTCCGAAATATACGGAATGACATTGTGGTTGCCGAACTCGACACCCGGCTGCACGACCGCGCCAATGGCGCGTGAAAATGCCTCTTCCACGCCTGCATCGATAAATGCCTGACGATGAATGTTGACAGTTTCGAGTGCTGCCTGCGGTGAGGTGACCTCAAGCGTCTCCAATTCTTCCATGGCTCCGCCTGGAATTGGCACCTCTGTGCCGATTATGTAGACCGGTTTGATGCCGTTATCACCACTGATGGCAGCTTCAGCAACGGCCGCTAGGTTTGCGGCGCGTTCGGCAGTAATTGCATCTGGAAGGGCAACAGGTTCACCGGCGCAGCCCATGCTGGTGTCCAGATGAAGTTTGGTGAAGCCCGCCTTGGCAAAGGCTGCAATCATCACCCGTGCCTTTTCCATGGCCTCGGATGCAGCCAGGTTTTTCCATGGGTTAGGACCAAGGTGATCGCCACCTAGGATCAGTTTTTCCAATGGAAATCCAGTGTTTGCAGCAATCTTTTCGACAAAGGTGCGAAAATCTGCCGGTGTCATGCCCGTGTAACCACCATCCTGGTTGACCTGATTACAGGTCGCTTCAATCAGGAGGTAATTGCCATCTTTCAGTGCGTGCAGCATCGAAGCTTCGATAACCAGCGGGTGGGCCGAGCAGATGGATGGAATGCCGCGAGGACCGGTACGATCTTTCCACTTGGCGATATCGAGAAGTGGGTTCTGGCTCATTATGCTTGTTTCCTTGCCGTATTCGCTATGAAGTCTTCTAGCTCAGCCTGCGTGGAGGCGCCTTCCATTGGTCCTGCTTTGGTAACCGCACGGGCACCGGAGGCATTGGCCAGCGTAAGCGCTGCCGATGGTTCTTTCCCAGCCAGCCAGAAGGTGACGAATGTCGCACCAAAGCTGTCACCAGCACCAGTGGGGTCGACCTCTTCCACTTCAAATCCGGGCTGCGAAATGGTCTGCTGTGCGTCGAAATAGGTCGCGCCTTTTTCACCGCGTTTCAAGACAATGGCCTTGATGCCGCCGGCCAGAAGTTCCGCTACTGCTTCCTGTTCGGTTTTGGCATTGGCGAACAGGAACAACTCTTCGCCGCTTGGCAGGAAGAGGTCAGTCTTTGACAGAACCGTTGTCAGTGCCTCACGCATGCCTGGACTGCCCAGAATTTCAGGGCGGAGGTTTGGATCGAACGATACAGTTCCGCCCTTTGCCTTGATGCTCTTGATGGCTGCCAGAATGGTTTCAACCACGCTTGGAGCGTATAGGGCTGTGCCCATGACGTGCAGATGGGTGCATTCGTCCAGCAGAGCCCGCGTTTTGTCGTTGAGGCTGAGCTGGCCACATGCGCTGTGGCGAATGTTGAACACGAATGCCCGGCTTCCGTCTTCACGGTAGCGCACAAAGGCGCTGCCTGTCGTGCCCTGCGGATCGACTTCGATACCCGAGATATCAACGCCGTCTGCCTCGAGGCGGTTGAGGTTTACATAACCAAAATCGTCTTCCCCGACGCGCGAAATAATGGCGCATTGCTGGCCCAGCTTGCCCACCTGATCAATGAAGATGGCAGGAGCACCGGAAGGGAAGGGGCCGATCAGCGGCACAGGCGCACGGAAGCCGTCTCCGCGATCTGTCGCGATGATTTCGACAAGGATTTCACCGATGGTCAGTATCTTGCTCATGGTATCGTCTTTTATGCGGGATTAGCGTTTTGCCTGCTTGGCGCGAACGTCGAGCCAGACAGCAATGAGGATGACCAGACCCTTGGCGATGAGCTGGTAGAAGTAAGGCACGGACAGCATGTTCATGCCGTTGTTCATCACACCGATGATCAAAGCACCAATCAGCGTGCCGACCATGGTTCCGACGCCGCCAGCAAGGCTGGTGCCGCCGAGAACCGCTGCAGCAATCGCATCGAGTTCAGCGCCTGTACCGGAGTTGGTCTGGGCTGATGACAGGCGGGACGACAGAAGAATGCCGGAGATCGCGGCCATGATGCCGGAGATCATGAAGATGGTGATCTTCATGCGATCAACTTTAATGCCGGAATAAAGCGCTGCTTCCTTGTTGCCGCCGATCAGATAAGCGCGGCGACCGAACGTCGTCTTGCTGAGCAGGATGTGGTTGAACAGGAAGAGTGCCACTACGATCCAGATAATGATCGGCAGACCGAGGAAACTGTCGGCGCCAATCGCCGTCCAGCTTTCATCCATGATCATTGCCGGCGCGCCATTGGTCGGCAGGCTGACGAGACCGCGATAGATTCCCATTGTCGCAACGGTTACAATGAAGGATGGCAGCAGCAGCTTGGCCGTCAGCGTGCCGTTGATCATGCCCATCATGGCGCCTGCACACAGTGTCAGCAGAACGGCCGGGAAAAAACCGAAGCCGAAGGCAAAACACTGCGCGCCGACCATGCCGGCCACGGCAATGATAGAGCCAACAGACAGGTCGATTTCACCGAGCAGAATGACCCAGGTCATGCCAAAGGCCGCGATGGCGATAACTGCCACCTGCTGCAGGATGTTCATGAAGTTGGCAACCGACATGAACCGCTGATTATAAGAGGAAAAGACAACGCACAAAATGATGAGCGCGAGAAGAATGCCGCCATACTGCTTCATGATCTTCATAAAAGCGGCTGATACAGAATTGGTCTGGGTCATGATTGGTGCCCCGTCGCGAAGGTCATGATGGTTTCAGGATTAAGATCTGCGCCGCTGGCAGTTGCGATCATGCGGCCTTCGTTCATCACGACGACGCGATCGCTCATGCCCAGCACTTCCGGCAATTCCGATGAGATCAGCAGGATAGCTGTGCCCTCGGCCGCAAGCTGGCGAATGATCTTGTAGATTTCGAATTTGGCGCCGACATCGACGCCACGTGTTGGTTCGTCAAGGATCAGAACCTTAGGTTTGGTAAGCAACCACTTCGCGAGAACGATCTTCTGCTGGTTGCCACCGGAAAGAGAGCCCGCCGTTGTTTCCAGCGATGCGGTCTTGATGGAAAGGCGCGCCACTTCCGCATTGGCGGAACGGCGCTCTTCCTTCCGCCGCAGAAATCCGAACTTGCCCGCAAAGCTTTGCAGCGCGGCCATGCTGATGTTGGATTCCACACTCTGGCTGAGAACCAGGCCTTCTTCCTTGCGGTTTTCGGTCACGAAACCGATGCCATGTTCAATGGCCGAGACCGCCGAGTTGATCTTGACGGTTTCACCGTTCAGACGAACCGTGCCCGTCGACAGTTTCATGCCGAAAAGCGCGTTCATGACCTCTGAGCGTCCAGAACCAACCAGGCCAAAGAAACCGAGAATTTCACCGGGACGCACGTCGAAGCTGATGTTTTCGAATTCGTCCTCGCGTCCCAGGCCCTCTACCGACAACATCGGCGCAACCGATGCTTCCGGAGCAGGGGTTTCGCGCTGCGGATAAATCTCGTCCATCGTGCGGCCGACCATAAGTGCGATGAGCTCTTCAATGGTGGCCTCTTCACGCTGACGCGTTGTGATGTAACAGCCGTCACGGACAACGGTGATATCGTCGCTCAGCCGCATGATTTCTTCCATGCGGTGCGAAATATAGATGACGGCGACGCCCTGCGCCTTAAGTCGCTCGACGATGCCAAATAGAATTTCGGCTTCGCTGTCGCTCAAGGAGGAGGTGGGTTCGTCCAGCACCACCACACGGGCATCGATGCTAAGACCTTTGGCAATTTCGACCAACTGCCGCTGGGCAATCGAAAGGTCGCCGACCTTGTCCGATACGTCGATCGGCAAGCCAAGTTCCTTCACGATGGCGCGCGCTTTCGTCTCAAGTGCACGGTCATTGATGAAACCGGCAAAAGACGGCTCGCGCGTTGCCAGAATATTTTCAGCGACTGTCAGGTTGTTGCACAGGCTCAGTTCCTGAAACACGATGGTCAGGCCCAAACGTGCCGCATCCTGCGGGTTGGCTGGCTGGTAAGGCTGGTTGTCCAGACGAATGTCGCCGGAGCTTGGCTGGTAAACACCGGCCAAAATCTTCATCAGCGTTGATTTTCCTGCACCGTTTTCGCCCAGCAGTGTATGCACACGGCCACGCCTGACGTTGAGCCGCATATCCTTCAGCGCCGCAACGGTGCCGAATGTTTTGGTGACATTGCTGATCTGGAGAACAGTGTCCGTGCCGGCGTCTGCCATGCGGCGTCTCCTCAAACCTGTTGCGTCTTCTTTTTGTAATTTTATTCAACGGTCCCGCGCAAGGGAGATTGGGGGGGAGCGCGGGACCGTCGAATGGCGTGGCCAATTGCCCTGAAGACAAGGGCCAGCCAGCCTTGGGAGGCTTACTTCTTGGTGTAAACACCAGGTACGATTGGCTGGTCCGCAGGAACTTCCTCGCCAGCAATAACCTTGGCGGCTGTGTCAACAGCGGCCTTGCCCATCTGGTCAGGGAACTGCTGGATAACGCCAACCATCACCGGGTTGGAGTCAACTGCCTTGCGGGCCTCTTCCATACCGTCAAAGCCGATGACCTTGACCTGGCTTTCGAGGTTGGCAGCCTTTACAGCAACGGCAGCAGCAAGAGCCGCGTCATCACCGAAACCGAATATGCCGTTGATATCAGGGTTTGCCTGCAGCATGTTCTGTGCAGCAGCCAGGGCTTCAGCGCGCGTGATGCCGGTCTGGATCGAGACGATCTTCATATCAGGATGTTCAGCAATCGCCTTCTTGAAACCTTCAACGCGGTTCACAACCGACTGAACGGTCGGGTAGTCGATGATTGCGACGTTGCCCTTATTGCCAAGTTCCTTCGCCATCAGTTCGCCAGCCTTCACTCCACCGGTGTAGTTGTCGGTACCGATGTGCGAGGTAACTTTTGCGTCTTTGGCAGGAACGTCAACGGTGATGACCTTGATGCCAGCCTTTTCAGCCTTGTTTATAGCGGCGAGTACGCCCTGGCTATCAACCGGCGAAATAACGATGACATCTACGCCCTTGACGATGAAGTCTTCAACGTCTGCAAGCTGCTTGCTGAGGTCCTGGTTGGCAATGGACACTTCCAGCGGAATATTCTTTGCCTTGGCCTCATCCTTCATCGCGTTTGCGAGATCGATGTAGAAGGGGTGCTGCTGCGTGAGAAGCGAAGCACCGATACCTTCCGCATGTGCGGAAACTGCTGCAACGGACAGCATGCCAAGTGCGAAAACAGACTTCAAAATACGATTGCGGATCATTCTTTCCTCCCGAAACGTTTTCGGCACGGGCCTGTTTTTGATTAGCGGCCGAAGTGGCAGACCCTCCCCGGTATCGACCGCAGCGGCATCAAGATCATATAATTTTACGCGCGTCAAATTTAAATTATGTGCGCGATAAATATTTATGTGGGTGCGTGTGAAGGCTCTCGACGGAAATTATGTTAATCCTATGTTTGCACATCAAATTGAACCTTGCGTTTTCCGCAAGTGTGAGCGGGTAAGATGACGGCTCCACATTAGATTCCTGAAGATAGTCGTGCGGAAATTTTGGGCACACGATATAGAATTGTGTGAAAATCGAACGGATCGACGCTTTATCGCGCCATCGTTTACATATCTAACGTTCGCGATAGACGTGATGGTCGTATAGCTCAACACTTTCGATGTTGGGCGCGTGCTCAGGTTGGCACGGTGCTCGAATGAAATCTCAAAAGCACTCGCCCTGCTCAATCGTGAAAAACCGCTTCCCGACACTGTTCCGATGACTAGAAGCTACATCGGATTTCGTGGTTGAACGTGATCAACCCGCGATGCAGGAGCGTGATGCTTTCTGATGCTGAAATAGATGCTCGATACCAATATCGGTATAAATACCATCAAGGACAAGCCAAACCAGGTTCAAGAAGCCTACGACCTCCATCACGGACCGCTGTGCATCAGCTCAGTCAGCTTGATGGACCTGATTTACGCGGCGGAAAAATCCGCGAATCGACGGGGCAATCTGATGGTCGTTGAAAGTTTTGCAGCACGGCTAGTGGTTTTGCCTTACGATGAGATCGCGGCCAGCCATACTGGTCAATTGCGTGCCGAGCTTGCTTGCGATGGAACGCCTATTAGGCTGTATGACCAACTGATCGCGGGGGGCATGCACGTTCTCGCGGATTGATCATGATGACAAATAACCAGCGCGAATTCGATCGCGTTCCTGGTTTGCGGATCGTGGAATGGGCTGGGTGAAGCCTTGCTAATGCTCGATGTGCGGTATTATCGCACGCTGACGACATTAAAGAAGTCCAGAAAGATTGGCGTGTTGCAAGTTCGGGTCCATCTCGGGCGATCGCTTGACAGGACTGACTGGCCGGGCAGTCCTTTAAATTCATGTGATCAACACCAATGGAGGCGCTAGCGCGCACTAAGAGCCGAAAATTTGTAGCTTAGTCCACGAGGGAAGGCTCATATTCCATCAGCCTTGAATTCGCCGAATTTTAAGTCAGTGTATAAGGAATACATTCCTTTTCCGGAGATTGGCCATGGCGCTTGGCGCATCGCATCGCTTGCAGGAAAGCCTGGAGGCGGTCGAAACGGTGACACGCTTCGCCCTTGCTGTTCTTGCACTCGCTTCCGGCGTATACACCTATCTGGGTGTTCGCACCCTTCTGGACGGTTCGCCGACGGCAGTATTTTTTGCCGCCATCATCTATTCCGCCTCAGTATCCGTCGGCATCTATGCCTTCTGGTCCTACATGGCGCGATTCTTTCCACACATCACCGGCCGTTCGAGCCGCACTGCCATGCTTGCGGTGATGGCTTTGGGCTGCGTCATGATTTTGGCTATGTCGAGTTGGTTGAACGCCGCTGCTCTCGCAGGATCGGCGGCGCTTGAACAACACCTGGCGGAAACACTCGAGGATTACACGGAAGATTTGGACCAGGCGCATCAGAATGCGCTGGCAGCACAGAGCCTTTTGCCAGACATTCAACGCGCTAAGGAGCGCTTCACCCAGCTTGCAGCATCCGAACGACAGTCGGGCGCACTGACCGGCACCACCGGGTCTGGCAGCGTCGTGTCACTTCTTTCACAGATGTCGTCGCAACTAAGCGAACTGGAAAACGGGATCAATGCCTCGCGGGAGCAGGTTTCAACCCTGTTTATCGAAGGCCAGAAACGCCTCGAGACAATGCGTGGTCTGGTCTCTGCACCCGGCATCGTAGAACCACGCGCCGACAAGTTCTCATCAGAAGTCGTGGCGCTGACCGGAGTCATTGCCTCGCTGGGGCAAACCTCGATTGCGCCATCTATCCGCCGTGCTGCCGACGACCTTTCGCTGGGTTTCATCGCTCCGATCCCAGACGGCGGCGAACAGGATCTGATCAGCCGCCAAGACCGCGTGATGGAGACGATCCGAACTTCAGTTGCGGCGCAATCCAAAGTGCTGTCGGAAGCCGCCGACGAGATTCTTTCGCGGGCTCCCGTGGCCGAACGGCGTTTCGTGCCGCTCTCATCGGCGGAAGCCGTTCTGCGTTATGCTTCGGATTTCATTCCCGCATGGGCAGGGGCCATTTCCATCGACCTGTTGCCAGGTGTCATGGTGTTCATTCTGGCCGTGGTGAATGGTGCAATTCGCAGACAAGTTGAGACGATGCCGCTTGCCGAACGGATCACCGTGGCTGAAATGATGCAGACACTGGCAATGCAGAAGGCCATCTCCGCCGAATCAATGTCGGCCAGGGAAGTGAAGTCGACAGAAGAAGTTATTGCAGAAACTGAAGGTAGCGCGGACGACACGGAGGTCAATAACATCACTAGTCTCGGCCTCAACAAGACGCCGCGCAAAGGTCCGGCGACATGAAACCATCATCCGCGCTTAAGGCCGTTATCAGCATGGACGATGGTTTATTGATGCGCGGCGCCTTCTACGTGCTGCTCGCGGCGGCGGCCGCCTTTCTGGTGATCGACCTCCGGGAGATCAGCACAGCCGAAGCGGCGCGACCGGCGCTTGATGTAATGCCGAACCTGCCGACCTTTCTCCCCGCCACGACTGCGCCGGGAGCGCCTGGCTCGCCACCGGTACAACCCTCGAGCCCGGAAGAGGTCTTGCGCAAGCCGATGACGTTTAATCTAGTCTCCGGTGGGGTGCTCCGTGCCGAGGGCACCATCGACCCCGGCGCTGCTGATCGGTTTGCCAGTGAGGTGGAGGCTCGTGGCGAATATATCAAATTGGTCTCTTTGAACTCACCGGGAGGTTCGGTGGATGACGCTATTGCGATGTCCAAGCTGATCCGGGAGAGGAATATCGCCACGAAGGTTGCGGAAAAGGCGCTCTGCGCTTCCTCCTGTCCAATCATATTTGCCGGTGGCGTGGCAAGATCGGCCGAAAAGGATGCCGTAGTGGGCGTGCATCAGGTGTTCAATGGCAGCATCGAGCGCCCGTCGCCGGAGCAAGCGATGTCTAGCGCTCAGGCAACCACTGCGCGTGTCGCGCGACATCTCGACGAAATGGATATCGGCGCCGGTTTGTGGATCCATGCGCTGGAAACCCCGCCAAACCAGCTATATTATCTTACTCCCGCGGAGATGTCGAAATATCGCCTGACGACCGACGGAACCCATGTGGCTGTACCGAGCGCTGGCTGATGCTTTATCGAACATGTGTAAACCCGGTTTTCGATATGCGAATTCGGGGCAGTTTCCATCGAAGAGGCAAAAACGCTCCGCCAGCTCATCAGATGAGTCCGTCAGAGGGTCTACCTTAGCCAGCTCGTGTCGATTGGAGGAGGGCGCTGAATACTGGCTGTCGATGCTTGGCTTCGATTCAGACATGTTTCCGATGGTAATTTCGCGTCGAAACGGTTCGTTGACGCAAATTAAGAACTTTCGTCAGAACTGTGTTTTCTCCTCTCGATAAGGCACGACATACGGCTAGCCGCAAACAAACTCCCGTCGCCGTTGGGGCGTTCGGAGACTTCGGCCACGGCCTGTATGCTCAGCGGCATTGCCGTGCCTCATAAAGTGCGTGTTAGGAAGCTGACGCCGACACCGGAAGGCGGAAGGGAACACCCAACCGGTTAAATGCATTCATGGTGGCTATGGTTATTGTTAAGTCGACTAGGTCTTTCGGCTCGAATGCCGCAGATACTGCCGCATAGGCCTCATCTGAAACATGAGTTTCGCTGACGCGTGTCACTTCCTCGGCCCAAGCCAAAGCTGCTCGTTGCTGATCGGTGAAAATATGTGGAACCTCGTCCCAAACAGGTATGAGCGTAATCTTGTCGACCGACATAGTCTTACGTAGATCGCGAGCGTGCATATCAATGCAATGGGCGCAACCATTGATTTGGGATACTCGGAGGAAAACGAGGTGAATAAGCTCTTCGGGTAAACTCGTATTCTTCATAATGTAATTGTGAACGCCGAGCAAAGCCTTTGCGCCGTCTGGCGCGACTTCGTACCAGTTTAAACGAGCCATCGAAATGGTCCTTTCGTTTTTTGAATCTAACAGATCTCTCGTCACCGATACGCTTACGTGGTCGTGAAATATCTTGAAGATATCCGATGGTTTACTATGGCGAGCGGCTCACTTGATGTAGCGCCAATAGATGCGGATCTAGTTCGGCGCGTTTCTACATTCTTACCTGCCGCCATACCTGCGCGGTCGGCCAAGTCGACTTACCACGATGATAACGCCGCTGATTCCGTGTCAGACATAACAGACTTATAAACAGCCACGCGCCGCATCACAGACATACTCAAGTATGCGTAGAAGAAACTGAGCAAGCTGCGATAACGAGTTGCATTGTTAACACCCTAAGCACGATTGATTGGGTGATAGAGGGTGATTTTACCGCTGTCGTCGAAGGAGAACACACATGTCTAAAATCACAAGAGCTGTCGTCTTAGGTGGTAGCGGCATGATCGGATCACTCGTAGTCCAGCGCTTGAAATCCTTTGGTGTTGAGGTCGCAGCGGCGTCACGTCGTTCAGGAGTGGATACAGTAACAGGGGAAGGATTGGACGCCGTCTTGTCTGGAGCAGACATTGTAATTGACACATCAGATGTTCATTCTTTCGACGAAATCACCCTACGAGAGTTTTTCCTGGTTTCAGGTGAGAATGTTGCCAAAGCTGAACGTAAAGCGGGTGTTCGGCACCATGTCACACTGTCTATTGTCGGCGTTGAAAACCTTCTTGGAAATCCATACTACAAGGCAAAGTTTGCGCAGGAGAACTTAGCCCGGTCGTCTGGCGTTCCTTTCACAATCGTTCAGTCGACGCAGTTCTTTGAATTTTTGCCAACAATCGCAGGTGGTTTCACGAAAGGCGCGTTGGTCCGTCCACCGGATGCGATGCTTCAGCCAATCGCGGCGGACAATGTTGGCGGCATCATTGCCGAACTTGCATTAGGACAACCAAGTAACAGAACAGTACAGATAGCTGGTCCCGAACGTGCTGGTATTAGTTTGTGGCTTGAACGGGCATTTGCTGTCACGAATGACACACGTAACGTTGTTGTAGATGCGAACGCTACTTGGTTCGGAGCACCATTGCAGAAACTGTCGCTTGTTCCAGTGCGTTCTGATCGCACCGGTGCATCGTCATTTGATGAGTGGTCGAAAACCCGTGACGCACAGCGGATACTCGGCCTCGACCGTTACAAAAACGCTGCAGCGGATTTGGAAGCGCAAATCGTAAGCTAAAGCGACGAGATTACTGTTTCTAGAGCTGTCTCGCCAGTAGTCACAATTATTCGGTACGTGATACGGAATCTGCCGCTGTGCGGTCGTTCTCGGTAGTTTTTTGTGGTGGCGACCCAAATACCCGTTTAAATGCCGCTCCGAAGGCAGCCTCAAATCTCCTTTGGCAAGCTCTATTTCATCAAGAGATGGCCCTGTACCTAGCAGCAAGCATTACCTGCCTCACTGTAAACTTACGGATATCTCGACCGTCAGGAAAGTCGATTTTACTGTCCTGTTGTGGCCATTGAGACCACGGTGAAGCACTCAGCGCACTTGGGAGCACATTATGTCGAACGTAGGTACGGCGGCTCAGCCAGAGACCAACATTGGTTTGCATAACAAAGATCGTGTAAGCCGAATGCTGGATGAACTTGTTCCTTCACGTTACGCGGTGAACGTCGGAGACATTGAAGTCATTGTGATCAGTGACGGAGTGCTGACGCCACCGGCAGAATCGATGGCCACCAATGCAAATCCCGAAAGCCGCGATACGTGGCTTGACGAGAGGTTTCTTTCAAACGATGCGTTTGACTGGGCGCTGAATGCTGTTGTGGTACGATGCGGGTCCCAAACGATACTCATCGACAGTGGATTGGGAGAGCAATATCCCGACTTTCCGCGTGCAGGCCTGTTCGTCAATCGCTTGAAGGCAGCTGGAGTTGATCTGGCATCTGTGACCGATATCGTATTAACGCACCTGCATTTTGATCATGTTGGTGGGCTTCTGGTGGACGGGGTGAAGGAATGTCTTCGCTCCGATCTTCGAGTACACGTTTCGGCGGCCGAGGTGGAATTCTGGAAATCGCCAGATTTCTCACGCACCGCAATGCCGCCAGAACTTGCAGGTTTGGCTCGCCGTGCTTCCCTCGAATTCCTTGACATGTATCGTAGCAGCATCCAGAGCTTTGAGACGAATTCGGACGTTGCTCCAGGCGTAACGATCACTCGTACCGGCGGGCATACTCCCGGACATAGCGTCGTGCGTGTTACCTCTGGTGAGGCGCGTCTGATGTTCGCCGGAGATGCCATTTTCCCCGTGTCATTTGATCACCCTGAATGGCACAATGGTTTTGAGCATGATCCCGATGAGGCGACCAAGGTGAGGATTCGCCTTATGCGAGAATTAGCCGAGAGTGGTTCATGGCTTGTCTCTACACATTTGCCGTTCCCTTCTGTCGGACGCGTCGCAGTTGCGGGCGACGTATTCCGTTATGTTCCTGTGTGGTGGGATTACTGAACTTTCGTGTCGGAGGATCTCGTCTCCTTCGACATAGTCTCCGAGGCTAACATCGAGACGATGTTGGCACATGGAATTTATAATCCTTCAATGTAGCTTCCGCAGATCAGAGAGTTAGCAATGGCGAATATCGGAAATCGAGGCGTTGAGGTGGCAAACCATGGAGTGGCGTGGGAAAAGGCATTTGGATATGCCCAAGCGGTCAAGGTGAAGGATACTATCTACATATCCGGCCAATTAAGCCATGATGCAGCTGGCAACCTTGTCGCGCCTGCTGATGTCGACGAATTTGGGAGGCCAGTTTCTTATGATGCGATGGAGCCGCAAATCAGGCAAACCTACGAAAACGCGCGGCTTCTTTTGGAGCGTTTTGGTGCCTCGTTTGAGGATGTTGTTGAGGAAACGCTCTACGTACTTGACGTGGACGCCGCTTTCCCAGCCGCGGCAAGTGTTCGTAAGGAAATATATTGCTCTGAAGTCCCGCAGCTTGCCAGCAATTTGATCGGCGTTAGTCGGCTAGCGTTTCCGCAGCAACTAGTGGAAGTAACATTCCGTGCAGTCGTTGATCGCTAAGCCTTGGATTGCTTGATATCTACCTGAAGCCTAAAACTAGGCAGCCAGAGATATATTCGAGCGAACGAGAGCTTTCAAACACCTTTCCAGCTTGACGAGCTTACTGGAGGGGAGCAAATTTCCTGTCAACTCATATTGGCCAGTTTTTAGTATCACCGAGATTATGGGGTGGTTGCGGGCAGATACGTCTTGGAATCCAAAGCCGGTTACGTCTAGCATTGCAGTGATTACTCCGACGATAGCGGGAATTTCTGTCGAGAGGTCAGGTAATTTGGTGCTTGGGATGTCTTGGCTGAGGACTTCAATTGCACGAGCTAACTGAGGCCCGTTCCTGCTAAACAGTCTGAAATCGTCGATAGTAGAGTGGTGCTATCGAATGGCTTCCTAAGAATCCTCATGTCGCTTTCCGGAGGCAAGTTCTCGATCAATTCGTATCGTCCGGTGATCAGTATGACGGGTAACTGAGGGTGCTCGCGGCTGAGTATTTCTCGCAGTTCAAATCCGTTGACTTCCGGCATTCCGATATCAGTGATCACGCAGTTTATACTATCTAGGTTGTTGCTGGCGAGCAGACCGTTGGCGCTTTGGAACGATAAAACGTCATAACCTACTGATTCTAAAAGCTGTTGCAACCCATTCAGGACACGGGGATCATCATCGACAACACCGATGAGGTGGGCTTGCTCGCGCATGCTGTTCTCTTGTACTACCATGACGTGTCCTTCAAGGCACATTAGCACATTAAAGAAATATGGAATTCAGCAACCCTTAGGAAGCGGCTTCGACCGCAACTAAAAACGATGTTAGTTGTTAGTTTGGCCTAACCTGTACTGTTTCGTGGTCGCACTTGGCAATAGGCAGTGAAAAACCGAAAACCGTTCCATTTGGTAGATTAGGTTTATGCCAAAGCTCGCCGTCATGAGCTTCGATGATAGATTCACAAATTGCCAATCCCATTCCCATGCCGCGTTCCTTAGTGCTGAAAAACGCTTGTGTAACTCTCTCGCCGACAGGTAGGCCGACACCTTCGTCTATTACCTCTATAACGATTTTATTATCATGAAGGTTGCTTCGAACCATGATTGGTGTGGCTTTCAAACTTGTCGCATCAACAGCTTCAAGAGCATTTCGAATAAGGTTGACAAGTACCTGTTGGATTTGCACCCGGTCCATTGCGACAGGAGGAAGCTCCGTATTCAAATCTGCTTTTATGCCGATCCGACTTCCTACCGCACTCAACCCAACTATTCTGGTTACCTCTTCGATGAGGAAGTTTGGGCTTTCCACCACCCGCTCTCTTGGGGTCCGGCGAAAAAGTGCGCGAATACTGCTGACGATTTCAGCAGCATCCTTGGCATTGTCCGCCATCGCGTCAGCCGAAGACAATGCTCTTTCGTGGTTTGGGGGAACGCGTGAAAGCCATCGGCGGCAAGCGTCGGCATTAGAGAGCACGGCTGTAAGAGGTTGATTGATCTCATGTGCAATTGAGGCTGCAAGTTCGGACAGGCTGGCGGCTCTCGATGCTTCACCTAGTTTTTCCTCCATGTACCGCAACGTGTCGTGAGATCGTACTTCGTCGTCGACATCGATCAGGAAGCCGTATTGGCGCAATCCCGTTTCATCAGTCAACCCTGCGTAACGTCCTTCCACCCATCGATATACCCCATCGGCTCTTAAAAGACGAAAGCGCATCATGACAACGCTGTCATGTCCTGGGCTTTTTTCGTAAAGCGTGGCGAGGGTAGGGAGGTCATCTAGGTGAACGAGTGCTGCCATTGCTTGTGTCGCCTCGATCCCGCGAAAATCGTGGCCCGTATCTGGAGCGATCCCGGTAAATTCGAGCAGGTGCCTATTGAAGTATGTGATGCCCTTCTCGTTACCCACGGTCCAGATCATCATCGGTATAGCATCGACAAGAAGCCTTAGTTCTTGCTCGCGATAGCGGATGTCGTCCTCTTCTCGTTTTAGGTCATCAATGTCGATTGCAACACCGTACCATTGGACAGGATTTCCGTCAGCATCACGTAACAGTTCGCCTCGTTGCTCTGTCCAGCGGTATGTACCGTCATTACGACGCATACGATACCTTCCGGAGAGGGGCTCACCGGTTGCTAAGCTGTGATTTATAAGGTCTTCTGCAAGACCAGCATCGTCGGGGTGGATGAGGCCAGGATTCGCTCTGCTAACCCGACGATCCTCAAACGGTATGTCATCCAACTGACACCCAAAGAAATCCTGTAGCCGCTTGCTGAAATGTGTAACGTGACCGTTCTGGTCGCAGCACCAGATGTTAACAGGCAAAGCGTCAATTAAAACCTGCAGTTCTCGCTCGCGCTTTCGAAGCGCGAGTTCTGCAACTTTCTGGTCTTCGATGTCGATTTGGGTGCCGTACCACGCGATAATGTTGCCGTTTTGATCCCGTGAGGGATGTACTGCTAGGCGGTGCCACAAATAGATACCGTCGTGCCGCCTTAAGCGATACTCATAGGTTGCAGGCATTCCGGTCTTTAGCGTGGTTCCCCAATGATCCAACGTACCTTGTAGGTCGTCTGGGTGGATTATTTCCGACAGCATCTCCGCGTAAGCGTCATGAAACCGATCCGGATGATGTCCGCTCATTTTTATGAAACTTTCCTCAAGTCCGTAGTATCGCAGCGCAGGAGGGCTAACGTAGATGAACTTGCCTTCAGGATCGTTGGACCAACCGTGTCCTGGCATTCCTTCAACTATGGCACGGGCATGCTTATCGATTTTGCGTTCGCGCCTGTTCGACCAAACTCTCCAAAAGTAACCGCAGGTAAATCCGATTGTGAGCGCTGAAAAAGCAGTCAGCACGATAGGCGTAGGCATTCGCACGTCCCAAGAGCGATGGAGATCGCTGACGATATCGCGAGCTAGTGAGTTAGTCACGTTTATAATCGTTTGTTTTGCCGAACACCCATGCATCTTAGGTCGACTGAACACTTTATGTGCTTCGCTTTTGGCGCATGCCGTCGATACTCAAGAAACAAGCGCCGAATGCTGCCACTTGAAGCAACCCGCCCGCCATCGCTACATTTTTCCAGACATGCAAAAATTGATTTTGATCTGAGAAGTCGCTGTGAAAGACAATTGCTGTGAAGAGCCTGAACAGCGAAAGTTCTAAGCCGATAATGCGAGTCTGATAACCGACTGCGAGGGCCAAACCGCGAAGTCTGAGCGAATGGAAGGCTTCGATCAGCGACCTAGAACGTGTCGCGAGAATAGTTACAATGGCCGAAGTCTCCGCGTCTATCACCCACGAACTCAGCCAACCTTTGGCTGCTATGTCTGCAAATGCCGATGCATGTTGCAGGTGGCTTTCTGCCAACCCTCCTACAATCGAGAGAGCAAGGCTGAGTGCCGAAAACGTCCACCGCGATGCGCAAATGTCGTCCGAAATAGTAAAAGGGATGCGCTCGATGTTTCAACCCGGCGAGCAAGAACGGGCTCACGCTAACGTAAATGCAATTATTCGCGATATTTGCCAGCTGCTCACCGGTGAGGAGTTGTCGCGAAGTGCGATCATCGTCCAAAATCTCGATAAAAGCGAACCCCATGCGGTAGCGGATCCGGTCCAAATTCGGCAGGTATTGATGAATTTGTTTCGCAATGCCTTTGAGGCAGGGATCGAGAGTGATGTCGAGGGACAGGTAATTCGGGCGACCTCCGAATGTACCTAGGACACAATCAGTATTGCAGTAGAAGACGAAGCGGGCGGAATTGACGATTTGTCACGGCTGTTCGACACGTTTTACACAACGAAACAACAGGGTACTGAGCAGCGGTCTTGCCATCTGCCGCACCATTGTCGAGAAGCATGGGGGAAGCGTATCAGTAGACAAGACAGAGCGTGGCGCGAAGGTTTCGTTCACATTGCCGAGACAATCGAGGTGAAGAGACCCATCTTGATACAGGTTCTTATTCTTGATGCTGTCTGCGCCAGGTTATGGTGTGATCTATGAAGGCACGTAACGCTGCAGATGGAAGTTTTCGACTGGGATAAAAAAGAGCGATACCAGGATACGGCGGCGTCCACTCGGGCAACAGCTGAAGAAGATCACCGCGATCTATATCGTCGCGAACTGACCGGAGAGCGACGTAGGCGATTCCAGCGTGTTGGCGTGCAGCCAGAACGCTGAGTTCGGTACTGCCAGCGATCAAGCGGCCTTTGACATCAACCGAGATCGACTCTCCGTTCTTCTCCAGTTCCCAGGTCACTAGTGACCCGCTAGGAAGACGGGCTCTGACACATTCATGCTGCAAAAGATCGCCGGGGGACATTGGAGTTGTCTTACCCCGCAGATAATTGGGTGAGGCGACAAGGACGAACGATTCAGTCTGACCCAAGGATATACTGATCATATCTTTAGGCACGATCTCCTGAAGACGAAGTCCGGCATCAAAGCCGTCGGCTACGATATCAACCAGTCTTCCATCGGTAACGAGATCGACCTTTATATCGGGATAAGTACGGAGGAAATCGACAACGAGCGGCAGAACCCGCTCCGCGCCTCCCTCCGAGGTGTTCAGCCGGATCGTTCCTGAAGGAGTAACTCTCAAATGGTCGACAGCCTCCAAGGCCGCATCAATTTCGTTGAGGGCAGGGCGCACCCGTTCGAGTAATGCCTGACCTGCTTCGGTCACTGAGACACTCCGGGTTGTACGGTTGAACAGCCGAATGCCGAGGCGTTTTTCCACGTTTGCGACCTGATGGCTTAGCGAAGAAACAGACACTTCTAGCTCTTTAGCGGTACCTCGGAAGCTCCCAGTCCTGGCAAGTACAGAGAGCGCTCTCAAATCGGCAAGGGACATTCCTGACATTGTTCGAATTCTCTCAATGGCTCATGCGACATTGTCCTGCTTATAGCATCAAAAGGATTTCGCTAAAATGGTCGACGTAATAACGAAATGGAGATTAAAATGACCAAGACAGTTCTTATCACTGGTTGCTCCTCGGGTTTTGGTGCTGCCGCTGCATGTTTGTTTGCTGACAATGGGTGGAATGTTGTCGCGACAATGAGAACGCCAGTCGCAGCATGTGGAGACTATCCTAACGTGCTTGTGACGAAACTCGATGTTCAGAATCGTGACAGCATAACGTCCGCCGTGTCCGAGGGCATAAAGAGGTTCGGTCAGATTGACGTTGTCGTGAACAATGCTGGTTATGGATTGTTTGGCGTATTTGAAGGTACGTCGAGAGAGAAAGTTCAGGAACAGTTTGACGTAAACGTCTTCGGCATGATGGACGTTATTAGGGAGACGCTCCCACACTTCCGCGCGAACCGATCCGGCCTCTACATTAACGTAAGTTCTGGGGCAGGGGTTTTCGGTTTGCCGATGATCTCTTTGTACAACGCATCAAAATTTGCTTTGGAAGGGTTTTCAGAATCTCTTTCTTACGAACTGGCATCGTTGGGTATAGGTGTGAAAATCGTTGAACCAGGTGGTGTTCTTGAGACGAAGTTCGGTCAGCGTAGTGGGCAGGAATTCTCGTCAACAACTACGCCGCCCGACTATGAACTCTTTATCACCGGTGCGGCTGCTGTGTTTGACGAACTTCGCCAAGCTCGCGGTTTGGCCACGAGCGAAGACGTTGCAAAGGTAATTTTCGAAGCTGCAACTGACGGCACCAACCAGCTCAGATATGTGGCAACCGAGGATATCAAGCCACTGATCGACAAGCGACGCGAAAGCTCGGAGGCCGAGTACATGGCGTTCATGCGTGAACGTATGACGCCAAAACCCGCATGATTTGCTTGAGTCGGGTGCGCCCAACTGTTCACTCATTTGGAATTGTGGATGAACACCTTTGGTACAACACCTTATGATTGTCTCCCTGCGGCATTCGGGGAATGCTTTTTTCGAATGGCCGCAGGCCACTTCCCTGCTGATTGCGAGATACGGTTGGGAAGCGCTCGCCACCGAGGCGAACGCCACAGATAGACTGACCACACTTCAGTCGACGTGTGAGCAGGGTAAACAGACCATAGCGCGTAACGGTCAGTCATTAAGCGCTCTCCGTCAACCCGTGTCGAAACGGCTCACTACTTTTTCGCGATATACAACGCACGGCGTCCCTATGTAGGTGTCTTTTGGCGAGGGTCGGCAATTTGTTCCGCATTGACGGGTCGATTGCGATACCAGTCAAGCCCTGCGGTCTGCCGCCTCACATGGGATAAGGTGCGGCGATGATGATGCGCTATGCCGTACAGGATGAGACACAAAGCGGGCAGTTGGTCGATGTCTTCACCAAATTGAGCGTGGCATCCTCCACATTCAACGTCGTCCATGCGTTTGGATCAATGGTTTCTGCAAGATTCCGACGCTTCTCCAAGTTCATAGCCGCAGGAACAGTAGCCATCTCTGGGCTGTAGAGGCGCGCATTGCGGCTGTCCGGGAGTAAACCAGCGTATATCTGGCGTTTCACCAACGCCTTCGCCGTATTGTAGCTAGCGAGAAACTCGAACCGAACCAGCATTCACAATTCAGATTGATGAAGCGTCGGGCAGGGTTGTTCGCAAGCGCAGCTCGAAAGGCGATGATATGAAACGACGAGCTTTCGTAATTGGCTTTGCAGCAATTTCCAGCCTGAAGACATCAGCGTTATCAGGTGAAGTGTTTGGAAAAACTCAAAACAACGAGGTCGAAATGTTCGACGTAATTAAGCAAATTGATGCCGGTGTACTTAACGTCGGATATTATGAAGGGGGGGCGCAAGCATCACCAACTGTCGTTCTCTTGCATGGATTTCCGTATGACATGCAAAGCTATCGTGAGGTAGCACCAGAATTGGTAAGGCAGGGATATAGAGTTATTGTCCCGCACCTCAGAGGGCACGGAACCACGTCTTTTCTTGATACCTCAACACCACGATCAGGCCAACAAGCGGCTATTGGTGCGGACCTTATTCATTTGCTTGATGCCCTTTCAATAGATCGGGCAATTTTCGCTGGGTACGACTGGGGTGGTCGCGCTGCATGTGTCGCTGCCGCCCTGTGGCCGGAACGTTGTAGCGGGCTGGTTTCTGTCAATGGCTACCTGATTCAGAACATATCGAAGGCAATTGAACCACTTTCCGCGAAGGTAGAGCGTGGATATTGGTATCAGTTCTATTTTCAGACCGAGCGTGGGCGAAGGGGTCTTGAACGAAACAGGGCTGAAATCGCGAACATCATGTGGCGGGAGAACTCTCCTACATGGCGGTTCACAAACGAGACATTCGAACGCAGCGCTACATCTTTCAATAATGCCGACTACGTCGACGTTGTGATCCATTCTTACCGCCACCGTCTCGGCGGTGCGGCCGGATACGAGTTGTACGAAGACATTGAGGTTCGCCTCGCGAAGCAGCCACCAATAACAGTCCCGACGGTGACCCTTGATGGAGGTGCTGACGGGGTAGTTGCTGCAACTGATGGAACTGCATCAGCTGCGAAGTTTTTGGCAAAGCGAGTACATCACGTAGTTCCTGGTGTTGGACACAGTCTTCCTCAAGAAGCGCCAGAAGACTTTGTCGATGCCGTATTGGAAGTGGCTGCTCTCTGACACGTAGGAACCGCAAACCATCGTATATCTCTTCATCTAGTGCGAGCATCAATAGCTTAAGCCCATGCCGCTGTTGGCTATGATAGGAGAAAGAGATCATGTTCAAGGCAATTATCGCCGCTGGGATTGTCGTCAGCGCATTAGTGACGCCGACGTTAGCCGCACAGAAAGCGCACAATGCGAAGGTGTCTGTTGTTTTCGATCAGAAGCTTCCAAACGTACCTGGAAAGAGCCTGCGCGGAGTGCTCGTTGAATACGGTCCAGGTGGTTACAATCCGTCGCACACGCACGCGCGGAGCGCTTTTATCTACGCTACGGTGATTGAAGGCGAGGTTAAGAGCAAAATCAACGGTGGCGAGGAGAAGGTTTTCAAAACTGGTGAAAACTGGATCGAACTACCCGGGGATCATCATCAAGTCAGTGCCAACGCCAGCACCACTAAACCTGCTAAAATCTTGGCAGTCTTTGTCGTCGATACCGGCGACACCGAATTAACTACGCCTGATCCTTGACCAAACGGTATCCGATCAAGGCGCGCCAGATGCTGGCGCGCCAAATAGCAGGAAGACGACTAGTACAAGTTTGCCTTATCAAGACCGTACAGTTTGTCTGCCGACCCAGGGATAGTTTTGAAAGCAATGCCTGCACGGTTCCATGCGTTGATGAGCATAATAACGAACGTCAGGTCTGAGATTTCCGCTTCTGAAAACAAGGTTTTCATTAAAGCAAACTGTTCGTCGGATACACCGTCAGCTGGCAACCTTGTAAGGACTTCAGTCCACCCCAACACTGCTCTCTCGCGCTCGTCAAATAATTTGGATTCCTTCCAGGCCGCAACGTGATGCAGCCTGAGTTCACTTTCACCTGAAATTCTCGCTTCCTTTATGTGCATGTCGAGGCAGAAAGCGCAGCCATTGATTTGAGACGCGCGTATTTCCGCGAGATGCGTCAACCGTTTGTCCAGCGAACCACGCTTCGCTGCAAAAGTCGCTTCGCCAAGCTTTTTAATAGTTTCAGGCGAATGTTGACCGTAGTTCAGTCGCTCCGAGATCATGTCGTAACCCTTTCCACTCGATGTTTAATCGCATCAAATAACGGCTACGAAATATGTGGGAGGGCGCAAAGATATCTTCAGGTATACGCTTTGGTCTGAAAATGCATTGTGAAAAAAATATTCGAAGGCCAAGAGATATAGCGACGATCCGTGTATCTAGTTCGGTGTCGTCGAAGTCTGAAATACCTCTGTATACTTGTTCGTATTCTCCAATCCATCAATCTTACGGGAACTGGATGTTCCCGCATCGCGCGATCTTACAGATGGAGAAACTGCAATGTGCAAAACCTGCGAAGTAACAAGCAGACGGTCATTCTTGACCAAAATCGTTGGTGCCGCTGCCGTGGGAATCGTAGCCACCGGTGTTGGGCAAAATGCTAATTCAGCCGACCTGAGTGCTTACAACGATCCGACCGATCCCTCTCTTCCGAAGCCTGGTATGAAACTGGACGTCTCGCGAGCCGCATTGGTGGTGATCGATCCGCAGGTTGACTTCATGAGTCCACGAAGTCCGGCATGGCCCGTCGTGGGCGAAAGCGTGACCGAGCATAACGTGGTTCCGAACCTCGTGAAACTTTTCAAAGCCACAAAAGCGGCTAGCATGCCGGTGGTGATTTCGCCTCACTATTACTATCCACATGATCATCGCTGGGAAGTGCAGGGACCACTCGAAATCCTGCAACACAAACTTGGAATGTTCGACAGAAACGGGCCTTTGACCCTTGATGGTTTCAAAGGTTCCGGTGCGGAGTGGATGCCGGAATTCGTCGAGTACATCGAAGACGGCGAAACGGTGGTTTGCTCGCCGCATAAACTCTACGGTCCCCAAGCGAATGATCTCGTTCTCCAACTTGGAAAACGCGGAGTGAACCAAGTCATTCTAGCCGGGATGGCGGCGAACCTCTGTGTTGAGTCTCACCTTCGCCACCTCTTGGAGCAAGGTTTCGAGGTTGCTGTTGTACGTGACGCCATCGCAGCAGCGAAGTTCCCAGAAGGCGACGGCTATCTCGCTGCGTTGATAAACTTCCGGTTCATAGCGAATGGTCTCTGGACGACGGATGAAGCTCTCTCGTCGATGCAGGCCGGATAACTCTCGTTCGTGCTCAGATAACTGCGTCTTGAACGGTGAACTAACTGTTCACAATTCACCCCTCGATTCAGGAGCTAGGCGCAGTTGACGCAAGCTTAAATGTGGAAAAATCTGGCCATGATTACTCAAGTGGCGATGCCAAATAGGGAGAATATGATGAAAGTAGTTATCATTGGAGGCAGCGGCCTCATTGGTTCCAAAGTATCGGGCATTCTGGAGGCGGCAGGTCACCAAGTGGTCGCCGCATCGAGACGCAACGGCATTGACGCCGTGACAGGAGAGGGCCTTGCTGCGGCAATCAAGGATGCAGAGCTCGTAGTCGACGTCACAAACTCCCCGTCTTTCGAAGAAGAGGCTGTGTTGGAATTCTTCACGAAGTCATCCACCAACGCGACCAGTTTCGCTAAACATGCGGGGGTTAAGCACTACGTGCTTTTGTCAATCGTAGGGATCGAGCGGCTGCCTGAGAACGCCTACTTCCGTGCAAAGATCGCTCAAGAAGAGATCATCAAAAACGCTGGAGTTCCCTACACAATCGTTCGAGCGACGCAGTTCCTCGAATTCTTGGATGCGATTGCATACACCTCCACTTCGGATGATGTTGTGACGGTTTCAACGGCATATATCCAGCCGATTGCCAGCGCCGATGTTGCGGGATTTGTCGCTGATGCTGCTGTAAATGTTCCTTTAAATGGAATTGTTGAAGTCGCAGGACCTGAAGCGTTCCCTACCGACAAACTTATCGGAACATACCTTTCCTCCAAGGGGGATAAGCGCACCGTAGTCGGAGACCCAGAAGCTGAATATTTTGGGGCGAAATTAGAGGCTACCTCGTTGGTCCCTGTGAAATCCCATAAAGTTGGCGAAACAACATTTGAGGCTTGGATCAAAACGGCCGCTTGAAATTCGTCAGCTTTACGAACGCGCTGCCGAAACGATGGCAGCGCGTTCGCGCCTCCGCAGTTTGCTTGCCGTTCCAAGTCTCTGACATGCCTCGGGCGGCGCAGACCACCGCAAAAACGTTGCGACGGTGACTATGCGGCAATCGAAGCATCTCGTTCGTCTCGCTCACTATCTGTCACTCCTGATGGAGGTTTTTTTCAGAAAGAGCGATGGCGGGATTAATAGGAACGTAAACCTTTAACATAGGCGCTTTTGCTGTCGACAAGAGAAACGCTAGTAGTGATGCAAGGATAACCATAAGAAAAATGATGGAGCTAACTATGGATTTGTGAGGATTATCCTCGCATGCGTCGATTTTTGTTTTTCGATGTCTCATGTGCGTATCCCAAAACTCTTACAGCATAGGTAAAGTAATTGGGAATGCTTATCTTAAGCGAGATATACATAGGTTTGAGGTTGCTCTCGCGATGCTGAAAAGTCCTAGGCCAGAGCAAGCAATGCTCGTAGGTGCTGCTTATTTCTAATCAGATCAGCGACCGTATATTTATCGAATACGCTAACGAACGCTCTCGTTGCCTCGGCCAATAGGGGTGGAAGACCGCATGCTGGAGCAATCATGCACGTTGAGCATTCCAGAAGTTCATCAAGTCCTTCAGTATGCCTCAAAACTTCTCCCAAGTTGATGTCGCCTGGTGGACGAGCAAGGCGTATGCCGCCGTTTCTACCGCGTACAGCCTCAATAAAACCATTGGCAGCGAGGTCCTGCACGATCTTCATCAAGTGGTTCTGCGAGATGTCGAAGGTTTTGGAAACGTCACGAATTGAGCCCAATCCCGTGTCTCGTGAACCAAGGTATATCAATACGCGAATAGCGTAGTCGGTGTAGCGTGTAAGTCTCATGCATGCACCTGCGTCAAAATGACTAAGATCAAAAACATGCATTCAAATAGCATGTTTTCAAAAGATGGAATAGATGTATGTCAATTGCATGTTTAAAGGTGCCGCATGGACAAAGATCTGACGGAAGCCAAGATCAAAGAAGTTTTGACCGTTTTTTACGCGAAAGTCCGAATTGACCCGGCCCTTTCAGTTCCATTCTCTGTCGTGCGGGACTGGGATGAGCACATGGTCCGACTGACAGATTTCTGGTCGTCACTGATGCTCACAAGCGGCCGGTACAAAGGCAATCCGCTCTCAATGCACGTTATCCACTCCCACCTTTTTCGACCTGACATGTTTGATCGTTGGTTGGAAATTTGGGCAGAAACGACAGACGACCTTCTCGCGCCACAAGTTGCACAGGAAATGCAAGCAAAGGCCGTTCGTATAGCAGCAAGGTTCTCGTTCGGACTGTTTGGCACATCAACGACGAGGAACGAGGACGAGGCTGCTTCTGTCGCCAGGCCGGTTCCCTACAAGACCACTGCGTCGTTTGATGAGGTATCGCTACCAGCTGCATTGCTTCGAGACCATTCGCTTAAAGCGGGGTCATGGGGCCTCATTCGCGTCGAAGAAGGAAGCATCCAATACCACGAGGGGGGCATCTCGAGAGTTATCGAGCCCGACTCCCCTGCAATCATCCCACCCATATCATCGCACCGCCTCGCTTTAACAGGCCCGGTCAAACTCAAGATCGAGTTTTACGACCGACGCCCAGTCCAAAACGCATAATCAGAAAGGAAACAAAATGTCCCACCAACTTTCGCCTCAGACTATCGAACTGGTGAAAGCCAGTGTTCCAGCCTTGGCTGCACATGGCAGTGAAATTACCAAACGTATGTATGCCAAGCTGTTTGAAGACGAGCACATAAAGAGTTTGTTCAATCATTCGAACCAAGGCGAGGGTGGCTCGCAGGTGCATGCACTTGCTGCTGCGATCCTTGGATACGCGCAAAACATTGAAAATCTAGCTGTGCTGACACCGGTTGTTGAACGGATTGCCCACAAGCACATCGGTTATCACATCCTTCCAGAACATTACCCCTATGTCGCCCGCGCACTTCTCGATGCGATCAGTGATGTTCTTGGTGAGGCCGCAACGCCTGGAATTTTGAATGCCTGGGGTGAAGCATATTGGTTCCTTGCCGATATCCTCAAGGCCCGTGAAGTCAAATTGCGCGACAGCATTGAAAGTCAGAGCGGTGGTTGGAATGGCTGGCGTACATTCACGATAGCTGAGAAGCTGGCTGAAAGTGAGATTGTGACGTCATTCATTCTTCGCCCGACTGACGGTGGCAAGGTGATAAGGCATCGCCCCGGACAGTACCTGACATTCAAACTTGTTGTGAATGGCAACAATGTGAAACGCAACTATTCGATCTCCTGTGGACCAAACGACGACTACTACCGGATTTCTGTGAAGCGCGAAGCAAACGGGGATGGTGGTTCAAGGTATCTCCACGATGAAGCACACGTTGGCACCGTTCTGGAGGTGACACCTCCAGCTGGCGATTTCTTCTTGCCAGACGAGCCATCCCGTCCCGTTGTGCTGCTTTCGGGTGGTGTCGGCCTCACTCCGATGGTCAGCATGCTTGAGGCAATCGCCAAGGATTATCCGGAACTTCGCGCACACTTTGTTCACGGTGCTCTCAACAGTTCCACCCACGCAATGGACCGGCATGTTCGGTCACTTGCCACCGAACATGGCCGTGTTGCAGTAACAACCTTCTATAGCGAGCCTTCAGTAAAGGACGCCGTCGGTCTGTCTCACGACCACGATGGCTTCATCACGATTGACTGGTTACGGCAAAACACACCGATGCTCGCCTCGGATTTCTACCTCTGTGGACCGAAGCCATTCCTTAAGTCCCTCGTCAATGGGCTGTATAAGGCCGGTGTCTCAGTGGATCGTATCCACTACGAGATTTTCGGCCCTGCCGATGAACTCATTGCAGCATAAAACTCCTAGCCGAGCACCGCTCGGCCTTCCCCTCTCAAACGAAGTGACAATCATGAGCACGCTTCGAAATTCCCGCGAAACAATTCTTCTAGCCCTGTCGATCACATGTTTCCTACCCGTAACAGCATTTGCACATGTGAAGTGGTTTGCGCCATATATCGTCGGCGCTCGGCCTGAGCCTATTTATGATACGATGAAAGACACGTGGTTCTGGGTTGGTATCGGGCTTGTCCTAACTTTCTTCATCGCAACGAGGTTGGTCGAAAAGAGCAAATTCGGCGAGATCGCAATCACTGGCCTGAACACAGCAACCGCACCGCTCTGGAACAGGCAGGACGAGTACATCAGAGCAATTATCGCAGCGTTTTTCGTTGCCATATTCGCCGTCGGTGGCGTTTATCTTACGCCCGACCTCAAGACACCAGCGGAATGGGTGTCCTGGATGCAGCTCTTGATCGCATGCTGCATATTCTCACGACGTACGATGCCGATTGCCGGGGTCGGGATTATCGCGTTGTGGATCCTTGCCCTGCGCGATTACGACCTGTTTCATCTGTTCGATTATCTTGCGCTCGGACTTGGTGTGGCAATTTATCTAATCCTTGAACCATCGAAGAATGAGAACCTGCATGCCCGTCGATTTGAGGCGCTACGCTGGGGGCTGGCCATTGCGTTGATGTGGTCGAGCCTTGAGAAGTTCGCTTTCCCAAGCTGGTTTTACCCACTCGTCGTGGAAAAGCCATTCCTGACATTTGGGATGCCTCGCGACGTGTTCATTCCCATGGCTGGAGTCACCGAATTCACCCTGGGCTTCGGGCTGCTTTGGACACCGCTGATCCGTAGGCTGTCTGCGGTTGCACTTCTCGTAATCTTTACGGCGGCGGTCTGGCCGTTCGGACGCATCGATCTTATCGGGCACGGTCTTATAATGGCGATACTGTTCGCTGTTGCTGCAGACCAACGCAGTGGCGTCGATCTTTTCACCGTGTTCAAACGCAAGCTCGCGAATATTCCAGTCGGGCTAGCCGTCGCGCTTGTCGTGTTCTGCACAGGTTATTGGGGACTTCATACAGCGTTCTACGGAGTTGATGGCTATATCGCGGTAGACGATAGATCCAAGACGACCCACTCCTTCGACCCTGATCATCCGCACGGGCCGGAGGAAGATGGTCAGACTGGAACACCGCCGCAATAATGAAAGTCTCAGAGCGAGGGGCTGTCAAACCAACCCTCGCTCTGCCATCAGTAAACCATCGTATAGTGACGCATCAGCGTTCACGTCTGTAAGTGTTCCCGATCATGGGAATCGCCCTTTTCGATCAGCTAGTTGTCCAAGTAGGTTCGTTACTAGCGCTGACGATACCTCTGCGGTTTGTTATACGACGGATGACCCGCACGAAACTCGTATTAGATATCCTGGTTTTTCTCACGCTTTCGCTGTTGTTATTTTCTCGTGGGATTGAGCCTTTTGCGACCGGGCCCGGTGGCGATATTCCAGCTGGTATAGCGACCGGGGCTGCGAAGGCGGCTTGGTGGATTAGCCTCTCGCTTTTTCTCGTAAACATAATCCGCCATTTCGTAGTTTTTGAGCATCGACCACGAGAGGGACGCCTCGTTCGCGATCTCCTCTGTGGGCTGGTATACATTGGTACCGCACTGTCGCTCATCGCTTATGTATTCAATGTGCCAGTGGGCACATTGATTGCGACATCGGGGATATTCGCCGTTGTACTAGGTTTGGCGATGCAGAGCACCTTAAACGATGTGTTTTCGGGCATTGCGCTCAACCTAGGTCAGGCCTATGTCGTCGGCGATTGGATTGTTTTGGACGACAGCCTACAGGGGCGGGTCATTGAGACCAACTGGCGCTCTACGCATTTACTCAGTCCGACAAACGACGTTATCATTCTACCAAACTCGACACTGGCAAAGTCTCGTCTGACAAACATCAGTAGTCCGGACGAAAGCCACGGTATCACTGTAACTGCGCGTTTCTCGCCGACAGAGAGGCCCGACATTGTAGTCGAGGCCATGAAGACTGTACTGCTCGGATGCACGAAAATCATGCGTGTACCTACACCGTCCGTGTCGGTAGTTGGTTTGGACGGTGATGCGATCACCCTGGAGTTGGGATGTCGGATCAAGAATGTTGCAAATGTCACCGAAGCTAAGAACGAGATTTACGATCTCATCTACAGACACTCCCGATCACAAACACTCTCTATGGTCGCCTCGTTAGCGAAAAATATGCTTTCGGGACCTACCCAAACTCCAGTCATGGACAGCGCGATGAAGTGCCTGCTGACAATTCCGCTATTCCATTCCCTGACGGAAAATGAAAGATACTCGCTCTCCCAACTTATGGTTCCAGTCGGGTTTGCCAAAAATCATATGGTGGTTGGGCAGGGGAGCGCACTGACATCCCTGATATTAATTGAACGGGGAGTCATCCTCATTGAGAACCACGATGGCGATCACAGAACGGAAGTAGCGCGTCTTTCGCCTGGTGACTTCTTTGGTGAGCGAGGTGTGTTGATGGGAATGGTCGAGGCGGGCGATATATATGCTCTCACGCAGGTCTCGGGTTACGAAGTCCCAAAAGATAGACTCGCGGTCTTTTTAAAAGATCGTCCAGAAATAGCCGAAGAGCTGGCGGCCGTCCTTGCGTTTCGTCTAGAGAAGGAACGACACCTGTTTGAGAACGAGAGTGGATTGTCGCTAGCTTATCCTCCGTCGCTCTCCACCAAGATCAAAAGCTTGTTCGGCCTGCTGTGAACGCTGGCGTATACGCATGTATATCTGAGAACGTCCCCTTTTTTGGCACAGTCTCATCGCGTCCTTCCAAGGATGCGCACGCTCGATAATTGCCTTTCATTGACGTTCGCACAGTTCCTTCCGGCAAAGCCAAGGAGAGAATGATGACCGAAAGAGAGAATACCACCACATCAGGACTATTGCGACGGGACGTGCTGGCACTCGGAATCGGAGCCAGTGTCGCGACAGCATTTTCACCAATTGTACTCACTGCTTCAGCGCAGACTTCAACGGATCAAGGGAGACGATATATGGGTACCGTAAAGACCAAAGACGGAGTCGAAATTTTCTACAAGGATTGGGGCACTGGTCAGCCAATCGTTTTCCACCACGGATGGCCACTCAGCAGCGATGATTGGGATGCCCAAATGCTGTTTTTTGTGAACAAGGGTTATCGGGTCGTTGCTCATGATCGCCGTGGTCACGGACGCTCCAGTCAGGTCTCTGACGGGCACGATATGGATCACTACGCTGCGGATGCAGCAGCAGTCGTCGACCATCTCGACCTGAAAAATGCGGTCCACGTTGGTCACTCCACTGGTGGCGGTGAAGCAACTCGATACGTTGCCAAGCATGGTAAGGATCGAACAGCAAAGCTCGTCCTGATTGGTGCAGTGCCACCAATCATGCTTAAGACGGAAAGCAATCCGGGCGGCATACCTTTGGATGTATTCGATACGGCTTTTCGGGCTCCGCTGGCCGCCAATCGTGCCCAATTCTACCGTGATATTCCTGAGGGGCCATTTTACGGCTTCAACCGTCCTGGAGCGAAGGTCTCGCAAGGAGTTATCGACAATTGGTGGCGACAGGGCATGATGGGTGGCGCGAAAGCTCACTACGACGGGATCAAGGCATTCTCGGAAACCGATTTTACCGCAGACCTCAAGTCGATCAATGTTCCAACTCTTGTCATGCACGGTGCGGACGACCAGGTTGTGCCAATTGACGATTCAGCGAAGCTTTCGGTCAAACTGCTAAAGAACGGCATACTCAAGGTGTACGACGGTTTTCCGCACGGCATGTGCACTACACACGCCGACGTGATCAACGAGGATTTGCTGGCATTCGTCAAATCCACCGGCTGAGAAAATTATCCTTCAAAGGTAATTGATCAAGCCTCGGCACGCCGGTGATCCCTGCGGTCTGAAGTTAGCTATAATAAGGAGAGGCGGCGTGTAGTCGCCTTTTCGCGACATATTAGAAAATTTCCTAACGGAAGCTCATGTGGCACTATGGATCACTCAGAGAAGTACGTGTTTAAGCTTGGGAGCGCGAGGAAAAAACTAGCGCCCGGATGATTATTCTGCGCCCATAACTTACCGTCGTGAATGTGTGCTATCGTTCGACATATGGTCAGGCCCATCCCCATTCCATCTGGTTTTGTGGTAACAAAGGAACCGAAAATGTTTTCGGTGTCGGGGAGACCCGGACCCGTATCTCTCACCTCAATAATCACATCATCGTTCAGCTTTTTGGTCGATATGGTGATTGATCTCTGATCACTCGTGACCCCAACTAATGCCTCTATGGCATTTCTAATCAGATTGGAGAGAACCTGCTGAATCTGAACGCCATCGACGTAGACGAAGGGAAGACTAGGTTCGAGAGCTGTAGTTAAGCGAATGTTTCTTAAAGAAAGTTCCATGCCGAAATATGCATGGATCAGCATAACAACATTGTTGATGTCTTCCTTGTGTCTGGGCCCCACCCGTTGCTGAAATAACATTCGTACGCGTTCCACCACGTCCGATGCGGCCGAGAGGTCTTGGAGCAGGGCATCCACACTACGCTTTGCTCTTTCGATATCGGGCGGCTCTTTCGCGAGCCAGTTCGCCCCAGCACCTCCATTCGCCATTGCTGAAGCTAATGGCTGGCTTACTTCATGTGCAATCGAACCAGACAACTCGGCCATACCAGCAACTTGTGCAGCTTTTGCTAGCTTCTGATCGACGACTTTTAAAGCTTCTTGAGCACGCACTTCGCCTTCGATCTCGCTTTGTAGTCCATACCATTGGACGACCTTGCCCGTCTCATCCTTGAGTGCTTCCATCCGGGCCTCCATCCACAACCAGGCCCCATCCGCCCTTCGTTGCCGGAATCTGGATATCCACGGGGTGCCGGTTCGCAAGGATTCCATCATCGTCAGACTGATCATGTCACGATCTTCTGGGTGATGTGTCACGGCAAGGAGGTCGGTGAGTGAATCATCGCATCTAGAACGTAGTTCGTGTACGTTCATACCGATCCACTCTTCCAACCGTTTGTTGAAATACGTCGGCTGGCCCAAGTTGTTGGCCGTCCATACAAGCCCAGGTATGGCATCTATCAGCTCCCTGAGGCGATTTTCTCTGTTGCGGGCAGATTCGAGTGCGACCATGGAGTCATGTATGTCGACAGACGTGCCTAACCAGTAGATCAGAGTTCCTTTTTCATCCCTTTGCGGTCGCGCGAATGATCGAAGCCAGCGAAACTGTCCCGTGCCGTTTTTATTTAAATGCGTCACTTCGAAATCGTGCTCATTGGCGACTGCATTTCTCCACGCTTCTGCAAGCACTTTATAGTCTTCTTCAAGTACATTTGTTTTGAACGAATATTCACCGTCATCCTCGCGTCTGCTGGTGTATCCTTCTTGACCCATGTAGTGTTGCATGGCGATGCTAAAACACATGAAGTCGCCATCGGGCCACGCAGACCACCCCATTCCAGGGGTCGAATCTACGACTTTCTGAACTTGCGCCCTTAAGGCCTCTCTGTCCTCGCTGGTGGTATTCACTGGTACCCTTGTGCTCTAAAATCGGCGGACGACGAGACAAGAGTACAACACCGTGTTGCTCAAAAGGAAATAGGCGAGACAAAATGTGTCAACCGGAGCCGGTTAGGTTTCAAGGCACGTTTGAGGTCTTTCCCTGTCCTTGGGGAACACAAGTTGACGCCTATGGGATGCAATTAATCTTGCTGGTCGACCTTTCTTGGGTTCACCGAGGAGAGTGCGGGGCATAGAGAGAGTAACGTTTGGTTTTACTGGACGATTTTTGCTCTGCCGGAACGACAGATTAACTACGGATTACTTTAAGAGCGTCCGTCCATTTTTCGAGTTCGTTCAACATCAGAATAAGGCCCTCCGACATTTGTTCATTTGGTAGGAAGTTGTCATCGTCGGAAATATACTTTGAGACGAACGGAACTGGGACGACGTGATAAATTCCATGGGCGTTTACGTTGCTCAAAAGAGATCGGAGCATTTGAGATGAGCGCAAGCCACCGGAAACGCCGCCGTAGCTGACCACGCCTGCCACCTTGTAATTCCATTCTCGGAATAGGACTTGAATGGCATTAACCAGCGAGGCTGGAGGGAAGTAGTCGTATTCAGGTGTCACGAATATGTACGCGTCTGCGGTAGAAACGGCCTGCGACCATTTCTTGGTGTGGTCATGTTGGTATTGCTGCATAGCTGGGTGAGCAGCCTCGTCGAGAAGAGGGAGTTTGAAATCTGCGAGATCGATCAGTTCAACTTGGAATTTGCCGTGTGATACTGCTGCATTTTTCACCCATTCTGCCACGGTAGGCCCGACTCTTCCTGGACGGGTTGAACCGATGATAATTTTGAGTACAGAAGCCATTTCTTATTTCTCCGATGTCAGGTCTCTCGGTCCTATGCCGGATCATACGATGCTCGCTCTCTTCGATACGCTGGGCCAGACATACCTTGTATATCATGACAGTTTGGAGGTGTTATCGACCGAGACCATTATGGCCGTTCCCGCTGCTCAGACGTGAGCAATCTGAACTAAGGCACGCCGTCGACCACTCAGTCGGTAGAGGCTAGGTCGGGAACCTCTACTGGGCGTACAGGTATTGAGAATGCGATGGCTGCACCGCCATCCTTTAACGTCTCTGCCCTTAGTTGGCTTTGATGCGCTTCGATGATCGAACGGCATATTGCCATTCCCATTCCCATTCCATCTTTCTTGGTGGTGAAGAAGGGAGCAAAAATCTTCTCTGGATCAGCAATGCCCGGACCAGTGTCGCGTACTTCAACCTCGATCCGGTCCGCGCCTTTTAGTGTCGTCGAAATCGTGATGATTTTGCCGCCTGTGATGGATTGCATAGCATCCGATGCGTTGAGAATAAGATTGATTAATACCTGTTCCAGTTGGACCTGATCACCACTCGTTGTAGGTTTTTAACGAACAGGGTATGTATTTTGACCGGGAGTACATCTTGGGATTGGTATGCCAGCGGTTTCAAAACGAGTCAGCGGAGGAGATCCGGGAAATTGGTGAACAGTTAAGAAGTTTTGCCGAGGAAGACTAGAAGTCCCGTGAAAACGCGCCCCGATGCGCGGCCTTTGTGGACGGAAGATAGGCTTCCGTCCTTCCCATCGTGCTTAATGAATTTTCTTCCTACCCCACCGATGTCGCCGCAGAAAATTTGCGTCCTTAAGTCTTTCGACAAAGATCAGGCAGTAGCAGTGCCGTATAGACCGATTTCGTCTGGGGCTAGAGAAGAAGGCGAGGAGGCGTTATTTTCTTTCTCCGTCTTCCTCCGAACTTCCTCGTCTTCAACGCCCTCTCGTTCCTTCAGAGCTTGCGTGACTTTGTCATCGAGATCGGGGTTCCGCGCACTGGAAACGACGTCGAGCAATGAGACGCCGAGCTTGTCAAGGCCAAGTTCCTTCTCGATTGCATTAATTCGTTCGTCCGCTCCGGTGGCATGCATATATATGACTCGCTTCCTCATGGCGGAGGCAAACGCAGTATCGCTCTCAAAGTCAGCCTTTTCGAAGCCCAACTCTTTGCCAGCACGCTCGATAAGGTCAAGCTTGAGCTTGTTTACGTTGAGATTATTGACGCTGAACATCGCTTGAGAAATCTTGGATTGGGCTTGTCCCGGCTGGGCGGACATGCCGATCTTGTCGTTTACGCCGTTGGCGACCGACACTAGGCTGTTAGAGTCCGGCTTCTCATCACTGATTATGCTTGTTGAGTTTGTTTGCTGCAATATGAGAAGTGCTGCAGAATTCACGCTTGATATAACCGACATTATTGGTCCTCGGCCCGCCTACCATCCATCATCAAGGTATCGCGGCTGCGCTAACGCTTCATGCAATAGCATAACGTTCTTCATTCTATCTCTATCTGGAAAGGGTTAAGAGAGCTATAATATTGGCATGGTTTCACTTGCTATGGTTGAGAATTGCAGGGTTGGTTTCCGTTATGGCGCATTGGTGTCTTGGCTGCGCGGAGCTGCCTTTAAAAGGATGTTTGGAGCCGCGCCGCGCCGTTACTCAACCAATGAGCGGGTAGGGCCTCCGAAGCCACCTTCCATCCCAAGAGTTTCTGATGATCTCTTCTGAAGGCCAAAATCATCGTCAAACCATGTTGTCCTGGACGGATCGATATTTCCTGCCGATGTAGATCGCCATTCAAAGAACCGTGCGCCAGTGTTGTGATCGTGGACCAAGATATCTTGGTCTCGTGCTTTTGAGAAATCAGCACGTATTGGATCAGCGAAGGCAGCAAACATCATACGTTGTTCCCAGAACGTATCACCTTCAAAGAATGCGACCTCAGTTAGCGCTACTGTTGCATCCCAATGTGTCGTCCTCATAGGGTTTCGTTCATGTTTAAGCGAGACTTCGGAGTAGGCGACTATTTCAGGTAACGCGAAGAAACGCTCGATCTCCTCCTTCGTCTGGCCATCAGTATCGACTTCCCAGCAATCGGACAGAATAGGGCGGTGGCGGAGAATCTCAAGCGATGGATTCCCTGAAAACTCAGAACTCTGATAACTTAAACCATTACGAAATAGTGTGATCTGAATACGTGCGGCGGAGGTTTCATCGCGGCGCTTCTCGTCAATTATAAAACGAAGTTTCCGGACGTAGAAATGATAATTCGTCAGCGCCATAAGGGGCTCCTTGTCATCGTGGATAGGGCATGCGTCACTTTCTGATGGTGACTAGGCTGAAGTGACGGCCGCATTCAGTGCTGTCGACGTCTATGGGCGCAAACACAACTACTGTGGGTCACGTGGATGACCGAGTTCCATTAAACGAGATCGCGCAGCACTCTTAAAAGGCCCGGAATGCATATCGATCTACGCGGTCAGCCTTGTTGACGAGCGATACCAGCGGATCATCAATCAGCTCCGCCAACGTTAGCTCGACGAAAGGAATTTTACGGTTTGAGCGGCAGATCAGGTCTGTTTGGCCATCTTGATCGTTCATCGCCCAATTGCCTCGTTGGTTCCAAGGCTTCCTACGATATATGTAAGACTGTGGGCCACCGAGCAAAAGCATACTGAAGTTCACTGATTGGGGCCTGTCGCATGTGCTACATTAAGACCGCTGCTGCCTTCCTCCTCTGACAGGCTGCAATTTCCCTCAGCTCGATGCGCTCCCTGGTCGAGTGCGAGCGGATTGAGCTGCGATCTGGGCTGCTTTCGCTCAAACGACACCGACTCCTTTTATGTGAATGATGGGGGACGAGTGTTTTTTCAAAATAATTTCAAAAATTTCAATAAATAGAATGCCGCAGTTGGCCTTCTTGAAGGTTTCTGATGCGGACAAGCAGACGCATGTCCTGATTGCCAGTGAAAGCACTCATAATCCAATCGTTTAAGAGGATTTATGGAATGATACATTGCTCTGCGAAAGATGACCTGGCGAATTATAATCAGGTGTTGAACGATACTATTGATGCCGCTTCCAAGTCGCTCTCGCCCGAAATCTTGAGCAGAATTTCGGTCCCGCAGCCGATAAATCTAAGTGACCTATATTGGCAGGCACCAGTCAGAGTCATGGTGATGGGACAAGAAACTCTTGGAGTTGATCGGCGGATCTCTGCAATCGACACCACGACTGCGAATTGGTTCGACGATTACTAAAAGTTGGAGAAGCGCGAGTTCCAGAAGTGTGACTTTGGGTTTTGCACGAATTGGAAACGAAATCCATTCTGGTTGACTTTTCAAGAGGTTGCTGATGCCTTCGAAATAACAGATCGACGTTCGCTTGCCTGGTCAAATCTCTCGAAAGTACAGTTAATTGAGCGAATCGGTGGCAGTGCAAGCATAATGAAACTGAAATCCCCTGACCGGATGCAGATCATCAGATGGCAGAACGAATTGTCTCGGGCAGAGATCGAGTACGCGAAACCAGATGTACTGATCATGTTTACTGGTCGGTTGTTGGGCAGCGAAGTGGCTGTATGGTGGTAAAAGCCAAGCAGATATTGTCGGAGACGACTAGAGACGCTACCTTGGACGACGAGGGAATTTAATGCCCCAGGTCTCATCGGAGTGATCGCTGCTCAGACTTATCATCCAGCGGTGCGACCATACTTGCGCGCGAAAGCCAATCAGGAGAGGGCTGTGATTTTGCAGTGGGCGCGCCATAAGCGACATGCGGGCTAAACAATCTGAATATGATCCAGAGATCCGTTAAGTCGAGGTAGCTTACCGTGAGAATTTGATCCCAGGTATGCAGTTAATCCAGACGCTGCCGAAAAAGTCTGAGAGTTGAGCGTGGGTCTCACTCGGGGCGACATCCCTTAACGGTGGGACCAGACATGTCATATTAGTCAAGTGTCGCATAACTTGTAGCATTCCTGTGGGGTTCTGCAGGGTCCACTTTGAACCGTGTTTGTGACTGTAATGGAGCGTTAGTTCTGACCTTCAATCTGTCGGCACCGTCGGTTCTCCATTCTTCAGGTAAATACACCCGGGTTTGGAGGGGTACCTTCGTTGCTGAGATGAATCCAACCGTTGAAGCCATTGCCATTATCATCGCAATGAGAATGAAATATACCGAAATTGGAATAAGAGGTTCCGAAGGTGTTAGGGAAGATTTTTTGCGCATGACGCTAGACCCCCGATTTTTCGTGAGATTTTGATGTCGAGTTGAATGTTGATGTGTCGTCAGGTGACGTTTCAGAACTTCGCACCAGTCCCAGTTCCAAAACTTGCGGGTCTGTGGCTACTGTTCTCACGCTTTGCATAAAGGGTATTCAGCAATCTGATCGAAGGCCTCAGTGGGTCTAATTTGGACGCGGGGTTCGTCGCGCGTTAAGGCGTGGACGGCGAGAGATGCCTCGATCACGCGGGAATTAATGCCGATAATTCGACATCTCCGAAACTATACAAACGTTTGTATGATGCCGGTCCCCGATGCCTCGGACAATCGCTGTGCGGTTTGGCATCTGTAAACCGAGGTATAGGTCGACCACCACTATACGAAGACTATCATCCTTTATCTGGCGGTAGGCGTGTTGCCGAACCGACGTGTCAAGCAGAGGATGAGGCGAGCTATGACGGCCCTTTCGTATTTTGAGTATGCAGCAGATCTCCACGCAAGAATTGGCAGACTACGTGGTTCTGCTGAGGTCGCGGCTTCGATCGAAATCGCAATTTGCCGGAATGGCTACTTTCACAAAAGTGAGGAAACGACTGGTCTAAACCGGAGTTGGCGCTGTTCCGCTGGTCCGCTGAATTCCCCCACAGAGATAAAGGAGCAAGACGGCATTGAGACGAAAGGAGAAATTGAAGCTTTCTTTGCGCTCCCGGTCATATACGCATACTCGGATTTCGCGCTATCGAAAGAACGGTCGCCGTTGGCCAAGTCACACTGGGATGGCACAGTCGCTTTAATCGAGGTCCGGTATACAACCGCAGTGACGACGTGGCACCAGCGTATGCTCTTTATAGGATTTGCCGATTCTATCCATGCCGACTTTACGGTTGGCCTGGAAAGCGATCTTTTTGCGACCGGGCAAATGCAAGGTAAACAGTTGTTCGAATGGCGCACAGCTGGAGACGCCGGAACGAGCGCAGACGCCTTAGAAGTCGAGTGTAAAACTGCCGACCTCTCATCGCGGCCTTCATCATTATCACTTCGCCAGCGAATTTTCCGCTTTACGGGTTCGCGGTTGTCCAGACCCACGACACACGTCTCGTCCGAAATCTAAAATCTTATTACGTGATTACCCAATGTAGACCCTCGTATATCTACGAGAAATTTCCACCATCGGTAAACTTGCTGATCAGATCCGCCGCTCTACGCCCAAATGGTTGAGAGCGCGTAGCAAGGGAATGAACCGGCTGCGAGGTTAATTCGGATAAGCGAGGACCCGCGATGCAAAAGAAAGCGGACTTATCAATTGTCGCGGCAGTTTTACTCATCTTCTCAGGTGGTGAAACTCAAGCTGAGACACCGGCCACACCAATTATGGTTGAAACAATTTCCGTCAAATCGACAGCTGCAGAGCAGGCCACGTTCCTTACTGGAGAGATACGTGCGCGAGTACAGAGCGAGTTATCATTTAGGGTCGGTGGCCGGATTGTCGAACGCCTAGTTGAGGTCGGCAATACAGTAAAGGCGGGAGAGCTATTAGCAAAATTAGACGCTGACGAGCAGAAGGCAGAGATTGGGGTTGCGGAGGCAAACCTTGCGTCCGCGCAAGCACGTCAGCGGTTGGCAGAACTTGCGTTGGTGCGCCAACAGAACTTGTTGAAGACACGTGTGACCACAATAGCCGCCTTCGATCAGGCTAGCGAAGATATTGCCACCTCGAAAGAAGAGGTCGTTGCTGCGATTGCTCAACTCGACACTGCGCGCCGCGAGTTTTCATTCACTGACTTACGCGCCGACGCAGATGGAGTCATTACTGCGCGAATGGTGGAGGTGGGGCAAGTCGCCAAGGCTACGCAACCAATCTTTACGCTTGCGAAAGACGGACCTCGTGATGGCATTTTCGACGTTCAAGAGGCGCTTTACCTCCGTACTTTGCCACAAAGAGAGCTTTCTTTCAGTCTCATCTCTGCCCCCCAAAGAGAGTTTTATGGGGAAGTTCGAGAGATTTCTCCAACCATTGATGCTCTCACAGGAACGATCCGTCTCAAGGTCAATATTGGTAGTGACGCTTCATTTCCACTCGGAGCACCCATTGTAGCAAAATTCATGGCCGAGAGGCGCTCCGTAATCGAGGTGCCTTGGTCGGCCTTGTCGGTCACGGGTCGCAGTCCCGCAGTTTGGGTCATAGATCCAACAAACATGACAGCATCACTCCGTGAGATTGAGGTCGGAAGGCATTCAACGAACTTGATCGAGGTTGCCGACGGTCTCACGATAGGGGAACTAGTTGTCGTACAGGGTGGTAAATTTCTGTCTCCTGGCCGAGCTGTAACAATAAAACAGCAGAAGCATCAGGTGATGCCATGAGAGGTCTTGCGATATTAACGGCGATACTGCTGTTTCTAAGTGGTTGCTCTGAAGACAAACCGAAGTCGCCCACTTCTAGACCCATCATCTCGACGGTGATTAAGGGTGACGATATCTCTTTCAGTGGTTATCCCGGTGTCGTCCACGCCCGTACAACCTCCGAACACGGTTTCCGGATATTAGGAAGTATAAACGGTCGCTTAGTGGACGTTGGAGATCAAATAAGCGTAGGCCAAGTTCTCGCAACGCTTGAGTCGTCGTCTCAAACGTTGGCAGTGAGCGCGGCACAAGCCGAGTTGCGGAATTCGCAAGCGAGGCGCTTCAACGCCCAGACATCAAAAGAGCGACAGAACACATTGGCTGAGGCGGGTTTGGGCACGACCGCTGCGTTAGAGCAAGCTGATCAAGCCCTCGTATCTGCCGAGGCAAATGTCACAAAAGCCAGTGCTATTCTTGACAAAGCCAAAGAGCAACTAGGCTACACCATTCTACGTGCTCAGTTCGATGGGATCGTAACAGCAACCGCCGCCGAAGTTGGGCAAACAGTTGAAGCGGGACAAACAATTGTAACAGTTGCGCAGCCAAGAGAGCGAGAAGTTGTTATCGACGTCAGCGATGAAGTATATAGTCGATTGCAGTTGGGAACACCCTTCGATCTTCGACTTCAACTCAATGAGGAAGTCACAGCGAAAGGAATTGTACGCGAACTTGCTCCTTCGGCGGATACACTGACAAGAACCAGACGCGTACGTATATCACTTCTTACTCCTCCAGACGCATTCCGCATTGGAGCAGTAGTTTCCGCGCTGATAGCTCAGGATGATTTGGTCAGAGTTTCAATACCGCGACGCTCGATTTTTCACGACGGCGGAACTTTCGTGTGGGTGGTCGACGAGAAAAATGAAACCGTTAATCGCCGCCCGGTTCAAATTGATCCCTCAAGGACTAGCCCCGAGATCGTGTGGATATCGCAAGGCGTATCTGTGGGGGAGCGGATTGCGCTAGCCGGGCTGAGTAAGCTGTCCGAAGGCCAGAAAGTCAAATTATCAAGCGGGAGTGCGCCATGAAATCGTTTAATCTTTCTGACTGGGCACTCGATCATAAGTCACTCGTTTGGTACTTCATGATTGTTTTTCTCGTGGCAGGAACATTCTCCTATATCAAACTTGGGAGAGAAGAGGATCCATCATTCACGATCAAAACGATGATTATTCAAGCAGAGTGGCCTGGAGCGTCCGCTCAAGAAATGGCCCTACAGGTTACAGATAGGATCGAAAAAAAACTTGAGGAGTTACCCTCCCTCGATTTTACCAGGAGCATGACCGTCGCGGGTCGGACAACAATCTTCCTTGAGCTACTCCAATCCACCAAATCCGCCGACGTCGAGCCGACGTGGATACTTGTCAGAAACATGATCGGCGATATTCAGACTACCTTACCTTCTGGGGTAAGAGGCCCTTTTTTCAATGACAGGTTTGGTGATGTTTTCGGAAATATTTACGCGTTCACGTCCGATGGCGTAACTCAGCGTGAAATGCGTGACCTCGTCGAAAGTGCCAGATCACAAATCCTTACTTTGCCGAACGTAGGCAAGGTTGAGATCATGGGCGCACAGGCTGAGGTCGTTTACCTTGAATTCTCGACACGAAAGATCGCAGCCCTTGGCGTAGATAGACAGTCGGTTATCGAAGCCCTTCAAGCGCAGAATGCAGTCACGCATTCCGGTGTAATCGAGTCTGGGGCCGAGCGGGTGGCTCTTAGGGTCAGTGGATCATTTGAATCTGAGAAAAGTCTTGGTGAAATCAATCTTCGCATCGGGGATCGTTTCTTTCCGCTGAGTGAGATAGCGGAAGTTCGTCGTGGTTACGCCGATCCACCGTCAACAGTCTTTCGATACAATGGGGAACCTGCGCTAGGCCTTGCAATCGGAATGAAAACCGGAGCAAATCTTTTAGAGTTCGGTAAAGCCTTGGAACAGAAAATCGATGTAATAGAGAGCAATCTGCCAATCGGAGCGGATGTGCATCTCGTATCCGACCAGCCTGCGGTCGTGGCAGATGCTGTCTCTGGATTTATTAGAGCACTGTTCGAAGCGGTCGCAATTGTTCTGTTTATCAGTTTCATCAGTCTCGGGATACGCGCAGGCTTAATCGTGGCAATTTCTATCCCGCTCGTCCTGGCTATCACTTTTATGTTTATGGAATACACCGGGATCTCAATGCAGCGCATTTCACTTGGAGCTTTGATAATTGCTCTGGGTTTGCTGGTTGACGATGCCATGATTGCGGTCGAAATGATGGTCGCTCGTCTCGAAGCTGGAGATACTGTTAGGAAAGCCGCGACGCACGTCTACACCACAACAGCATTTCCCATGCTCACTGGGACACTCGTGACCGTCGCTGGTTTCATTCCGATTGGCCTCAACAGCAGCGCTGCCGGTGAATTTACGTTCACTTTGTTCGTTGTTATAGCGGTCTCTCTTACGGTCTCGTGGGTGGTTGCGGTGCTGTTCACCCCATTGCTGGGAGTGACTTTGCTGCCAAAGAGAATGTCTAAGCACAAGGACCAGAAGGGAATTGTCGCGAAAGCGTTTTCACATCTACTTGCTCTGGCTGTTGGATGGAGATGGGTGACAATCGGTCTCACCGCTGGAGCCTTCGGACTGTCAATTTTTGGGATGGGGTTCGTACAACAACAGTTCTTTCCAAACTCGGACCGCCTTGAGTTGATCGTTGACTGGAATCTTCCGCACAATACTTCCTTCGCCGAAATCAATCGACAAATGGAGAAATTCGAAAAGGACTCGCTCGCTGGCAATGAAGATGTTGCCCACTGGTCAAGCCATGTTGGTACAGGAGCGCCGCGTTTTATTCTCGCTTTCGATGTGCAGACACCTGATGTCTCATTTGGGCAGACTGTAATCGTGATGAAAAGCCTCGAGGCGCGTGACCGTCTTCGGCCGGAATTGCAATCCTATCTCAAGGAAACCTTCCCCGGAACTGATGCCTATGTGAAACTTCTGGACATAGGGCCTCCGATTGGTAAGCCCGTCCAGTATCGCATCAGCGGTCCGGACGTAGATGGTGTAAGAACGCTGGGACAGGAGTTACTCGGCGTTGTGAGTGCACATCCGCTGCTTTTCAACGCAGTCCTAGACTGGAATGAACCGGAGCGCGTCGTTAAGATAAACGTTCTGCAGGATAAGGCGCGGCAACTAGGCGTTACGTCAAAAGAGATAGCGACAACGCTCGATTCGGTGGTGGAAGGTGCTCCTATTACTGAAATAAGAGACGATATTTATCTAATCGATGTGATTGGCCGAGCAAACGCTGAAGAACGCGGTTCAATCGAAACACTCAGCAACGTACTAATCCCGGGTACACATGGCAAACCCGTTCCTCTTTCCGCCGTTGCTACACTGGGCTACGAGCTAGAACCGCCAAAAATCTGGAGACGCGACAGAGCCCCAACGATTACTGTCAAAGCCGCGATTCTAGGTTCTGCACAGCCTGATACAGTAGTGCAACAACTTGCGCCAAACATCGAAGAATTTTCTGGTGACCTACCTGTCGGCTATTCGGTAACGGTCGGCGGTACCGTAGAAGAAAGTGCAAAGTCACAAGGGCCAATCGCGGCAGTGGTTCCTCTCATGCTGTTCGTGATGGCGACCATACTAATGATACAGCTACAGAGTTTCAGCAGGCTATTCCTCGTGTTTGCTGTCGCACCGCTTGCATTGATTGGTGTGGTGGCAGCGCTTGTCCTGAGCCAGGCCCCGCTCGGCTTTGTTGCCATTCTCGGCGTGCTCGCGCTAGCAGGCATTCTAATCCGCAATTCGGTCATCCTAGTGGTACAGATCGAAGATATGAGGGCACAGGGCATCCCAGCGTGGCAGGCTGTGATTGAGGCTACTGAACACCGCATGCGCCCGATCATGTTGACCGCCGCGGCCGCGACACTGGCACTTATCCCAATCTCACGGGAGGTTTTCTGGGGGCCGATGGCTTATGCAATGATGGGCGGCATCGTGGTCGGTACAGCACTAACATTGATTTTTTTGCCCGCACTCTATGTAACTTGGTTCGGGATCAAACCTGAAACGTCCGATCAGGTCGTTGGTTATCCCAGCGTGAAGCGAGAAGGAGACGTTGAGCAGGCTGCCTGAACGTCACAACATCGAGAATTTGTTAAGTTTGAAAAAACCGCCCATCCGTTTGGGCGGTTTTGCCGTTAGACATTTTCAGATAACAAGCTTGAACATCTGCAGAGCAACATCGTCGATGTTACTTGCCGCTGGAACATCACTCTCGAGACCGGCAGGCGTTTGTCCGCCCTGTTTCTAGGAATTCATACCCAGCATACTAGTTGCGATTTTCCAAAGCCGGAGAGCGTTGTCTTCGTCTAGCGCATAAGGAGCGACCCCTACGTAAGGCCCGTTCCCTCTCTCTAGAGCAGTGGGCGCTTCTTGGCAGTCGTCGAAGTATTTCCCTGACACACTCGAAACGAGCGGCGACGCTGCTAGCAATACTGTTGTTGACGCACCTTGTTCTGCCGTTTTCCTCAGATACTCGGGCGTGCGAAGACCGCCTGTGTGTTTTTGGAGATTTGTTGCAACTGCTCCAGTGTTCAATGCGTTCGATGTTATTCCGTCTTGTGCCCATTTGTTTGTGATCCCGACTGACATCAAAATGCACGCTGTTTTCGATTGACCGTATGCGAGCAGCGGATCGTACGGGATGAATCGAAAGTCTGGATCGTCCCACAGAACAGGAGAAAACAAGCTTCCGACTGACGCGACAGAAACAACACGTGCGCCATTCGCTTTCGCGAGATAACGGCGGAGCCCGAGCGTAAGAGCAAAGTGACCTAAATAGTTAGTAGCGAATTGCATTTCGCGACCTTGAGGTGTCCGCTGCAGTTCAGGCATAGCCATTACGCCAGCGTTGTTCACGAGCACGTCTAACTTTTCATCCCAGTTAGATACGAATGATCGCACAGACGACAAGTCGGCCAGGTCAAGTTTTGAAACGCGTATAGTACCAGGAGGGCCTTCTGAAGAAATCTCCTCGGCAATCACTTTTGCATCATCCGGTCGGCGAGTGGCGACAGTCACAGCTGCCCCTGCCTGGACGAAAGCCTTTGTTGTGGCCAGTCCTATTCCACTAGCTCCCCCCGTAACGATGATTGTTTTCCCTGACAGATCGATGTTTTCCAACACTTGCTTGGCAGTAGATGTGAAGCAGAAATGATTAAGTTTAGTCATGCCTTTGATCCTATGACAAATCGGCTTGCCTCTAAAGATTCGCGCGTGGCATTCATGAACTAGATGGGCAAAGATTTCGCAGAGGGTGGCTTTGATTGTGGAATACGTCTCGCTGAATTGGGTTCAGAAGATATAGTAGCCGTACCGATAGGCCCAGATCAGCAGCATATCGTCGTCGGAGCTCCGCAATACCTCAACGAGGCCCCAGTCTTGATGAGTCCATCCAATATTCTGCATCATCGGTGCGCCCAACTTCGCATGCCTAGTGGAGGAGTCTAACGGTGGGAGTTTCAACGAAGAGATGAAGTCTTTTCCATCGCTCCTGAAGGAAACATAATCGTTGGTGATTCAAGACTCCTTCTAGCGGCTGCGATAGAGGGCTATGGCTTGGCATTGATCAGCAAGTGGATAGCTAAGGAACACCTGAACAACGGGTCTTTGATGCAGGTTCTCTCTCAATGGACGCCTCCTCGCCCAGTTTTATGTCTTTACTATTCCCGCCACCGGCACATCAGTGCTGGTATGCGTGCGTTTCTGGCGCACCTGCGATCAGTTGATCGAGACTTTAAGTAATTAAATTCTGAAACCACACATTGCCAACATGATAGTGGTCGAAAGACATGCACCACCAAGTTGCCCGACCCACCACACACGATTAGCCAACGACTCCGATGTGCCATGAGCAAGCATCACTACTCGAAGGCCTGAAAACGAGTGGCCGATCAAAAGGAGGATAGCAAGGGCGTAGTGAGGAATGAGCCGCGCGCTCCACCAGTCATGGATGAGTCCATTCGGAGCTCCTGTTGCGAAATCCCAATCAGTTGGAATACCGAAGTACATACGAGCGAGGACGAAAACGGCATTCATGTGCCCAAGGATAAAGATTGATAAGAAAAATCCTGAGGCGACTTGAAACGTCTTGTAGAAATCCAGTTTGTGAGAACTCCATCGCCAAGCTAAAATAAGGCCTGAGACTACTTGGAAGAGCATCGCAGCTACGAGAATAGTTTCACCAATGGGAGACCTGTAAACAGTGCGCCCCATATTCATCACTGTCGTATGAGCTTCTTGACCAAGTAGGGCGAACAGATGGTTCGCGAGATGAAATGCTATGTAGATGAGAACTACGGCGGCCGAGACACCATGCGCCACTCGTAGCCATGGAATCGGACGAGCAGGCGCTACGTTGTTGGAATGACCGTCAGGTGTGGCCCAAAGCCAAAGCAGACCAAGACACCACAATACAACCCAAATTACTTGGTCTGGGATTGGGCTAGAGGCTAAGATTTGGAGAACGCCGACCAGACAATACATCGTCGGACCGACCACCACCGCGTAGGCAAGACGTCTCGCTCGGGTTTCAAAAGCTAAGGATGGGGAGCCCCCGACACCGCGTACTGCAAATGCAAAGCCAATCAGCGGTACAGAAAACATCAGCACTAACATAAAACCCGCGATCAGGCCTGCACCGAGGCTTAACGAACTACCTGGTTCACCGACCGAAATATGAAATATGTCGACGAATCCAGGATAGACCAGGGTGCAGATGACCGGAATCGACGCTCGAAGCATAGAGCGATTACGAAAGCTAGGTGCTTCCACACTGTCTGATACTTTATCAAAGTAACTCAATCTCGTCTCCTTTTTTCACTTCGCGGAGTGCGCTTATGAACTAAGGGAGAATGCCACATGTCTCAGGACTGGTTACCGTATACGTTGGTTTGCCTCAGGTGAGGCTGACCTAGGTAGGAGGACCACGACACGTGGTGCACAAATCAACGTATTCCTAAAGAGAGTGACCAGCCCCCTTTAGGCTTGTGATGTAAGCCGCAAGAGGCGGTCTGAAACGGCCAAAGGAGGAATCCATGTTCAAGAAAATCGTGATCGCCGCTGCGCTGATGGTAGCTGTCGCGGGGTCAGCAAGCGCCCACCGCGAAGGTAAAAACGCGAAAATTACTCCTGTTTTTGACCACGTTATCCCAAACCTTCCTGGGAAAGGTATGCGAGGTTTGCTGGGTGAGTGTGGTCCTGGTGGTTATTCCCCGTCACACACCCACGCGAAGAGCTCTTTCATCTACGCAACTGTCGTGGAAGGCGAAATACGCAGCCAGACAAACGGAGGAGAGGAGAGAGTTTTTAAAGTGGGTGAAAATTTCATCGAGAATGCAGGTGACCATCACGGGTCCAGTGCCAACGGAAGTGATACTAAGCCAGCTAAGCTCATCGCGGTGTTTGTGGTCGACACAGAGACTGAGTTGGCCATTCGAAACAAGTGAACTCCTGAGGCGCGTCATGAATTTGCGCGCCTCATTTTTGCGAAAATGTCATTCGTTACGCATTTTACCTCTGATTTGACGACGAGTGAGAGTAGGATGTACGTCCCCGCTCAGGATGCTGATGTGTTGTATGCGACGGCTACCCCCAAACCGCAGAGCGCTAGAACGATACTTGGCGTGACAGCCTGTTTCCGAAGCCCGTTTATGAGAAGCGTCGATAGTGCAGCGATCATGACGATTGATGCTAGTATCGCGCCGAGGATTCGTGTGTTTGGAAGGATGAGCAAAATTGCGGCGATAAACTCCAACGCTGCTGTCACATAGTGAAATCCGTCAGGATACCCCCAGCGACGGTAGGTCTCGCGTAGATTTCCACGAGCTTGAAAATTGTTGAGCGCGCCGAATAGAAAGAATGCGGCTAGTGCCCAGAACAATAGAATGGCCACGATATCCATAGTAAAACCTCAGTTGATTTTGAGTGATTGTGGATGCTGATCAGGCCATGACTGGATAGTCGGTGTAGCCTTTTTCATTCCCGCCAAAAAACGTTTCCTTCTGCACTTCGTTAAATTGCGCATTTAGTTGCACCCGATGTGCGAAGTCCGGATTAGCGAGTATTGCCGAGCCATAGGATTCCATGTCAGCCAAACCGGCAGCGACGTCTGCGCCAATTAGCTCGCGTGGCCGACCAGGGCGGTTAAGAATAAGGGTCTGATGCCAGATTTTCCGCAGATCCTTCAAAAGTTCTTCATTTCCCCAGTGCATGACATCTAGAAACGCGAGACCCAATTTATCCAATTCGCCGACGAGATAGCGGTAAAGTTCGGGGCCTTCATTACCTTCATCCAAGTCACCGAGTAGCCCTCCTGGTGACACACGAAATCCTGTTCTTTCCCGACCGATTTCGTCGGCAACCGCAGCCGCGACTTCGAGAGCAAAACGTGCTCGGTTTTCAATTCTACCTCCGTATGCGTCAGTGCGTGTGTTTGCATTTGGTGCAAAGAACTGTTGCAGGAGGTAACCGTTTGCACCGTGCACTTCGACCCCGTCTGCGCCCGCTTCAATCGCGCAACGAGCAGCATGGCGAAACTCAGCGATCGTATTCTTTATATCTTGGAGCGTCATTTCGCGTGGTGGTGGAACATCTTTCAAACCGCTCGGGGTATGTAACTGGAGCTTCGGTGCGATTGCTGAGGGTGCTATAGAATGTAGATTTCCTGCAACATTTTCTGGGTGTGACATGCGGCCAACGTGCATGATCTGAATGAACAGACGCCCACCGGCTGCATGTACAGCAGACGTCACCTTGCTCCATCCCAGGACGTGGGCCGCAGTGTAGATTCCAGGAGTGTTGACATTACCTTGGCCAATATCTGACGGCTGGGTTGCTTCGGTGATTATCAAGCCCAAGCTTGCACGCTGTGCATAGTATTTAGCATTCAACGCTGTCGGAGTGCCGTCATCGTTGGCACGGCTGCGTGTCATTGGTGCCATGACGATCCGATTTTTTAGGTTGTAATTACCAGTTTGCACTGGAGTAAAGAGAGTAGACATTGGAGTTCCTCTAATGTGACGAGTTGAAGTTTTTATTTTGAGGTCAAATATTTTGACGTCGAAATAAAATAATCACGGACTTGATCCGTCGTCAATACCTTTGACGTCAAAATATTTGACCTCAAAATAAATTTATGTTTTTGTGCCTTACCAACATCAATCGCGGATTTGTTCGGAAATGGATCAGGTAGACAAAATCATCAACCAATGGCGTGCGGCTCGCCCGGATCTTGACGTCAGTACCATGGGGCCAATCGGTCGCTTGTCTCGATTGACTAAGCATATGCACGTAGCAGCCGAGGATACGTTCGCTGGTTATGGTCTAAACATGGCAGGTTTCGACGTCCTCTCGGCGCTTCGAAGGTCTGGTTCGCCCTATGCGTTAGCAGCTGGCGATCTTCTAACATCAATGATGATCACCGCTGGAACGATGACCAATCGGATTGACCAACTTGAGAAATCAGGATTTGTGAGGAGAAGAGCTGACCCAACTGACGCACGTAAGGCGATAGTATGTCTTACGCCACAGGGTTTAAGGGTCATTGAGCAGGTAATAAACGATCACGTCGCGACACAGCGACAGCTTCTTACGGCCTTAACGGGTGATGAGGTAGCAGCGCTGGATGGCCTCCTTAGAAAACTCACGCAATCGCTTGGTGTTTAGAGCGGTTATGGCGGACAATAGAATTTGATAAACATTGGCTAGACAAGGTCACTCCATCACTTGGCTTGCAAAGCTCTTGAACACATAATCATTTTCGTCGGCCAGTTATATGAGAGCGGGACAAGTCCACGAGAGTAACGCATCCGCACGTAGCATGCACCAATTCCACCTTCGAATTCGACCCACGTCTCCTGTCAAACTTGACATATGAAATGCCCTGCCATTTTGTATTCTTTAGTTAGTTCGTGGAGGTAGATAGGGTGATTGCATCGACGATCTCGGTCGAAGAGATCAAAAAATTAGTAGATGTGATGCCTGGGTTCGGATGGGCCGCTTGGCCAAATGGAGAATTCATTTGTCAAAGCGTATCCATGGAAAGCTACACTGGCTTCCCAAGTTCGAAATACGTCGCCCGCGATCCCGATAGTGGAGAGTTCGCTTGGAGCGAGTTGCTGCACAAAGACGATTATGTCCGTTTGGCGCAAACGTGGCTTGCTGCGGTGGAAAGCCGTGGAACATTCGATGTTGCGCATCGCGTTAGGACCGCAACCGGCGCATTCAGGTGGCTTCGAACGACGGCGCGAGCACAGACAGATGCAAAGGGAGAAATACTATTCTGGCTGGGTACAGCGCTCGATATCGATGATGCGGTGACCGAGATTGAGTCATCTCGCGAACGTGAATTAGCTCTACAAAGCTTCATCGACGCTGTTCCGACACCCATATGGGCAGCGGATCATTTGGGCCGACCTATTTACTTTAATCAGGCATTGCGAGAACAGGTTGGCATCCAGATCGGACACGACGACTCTGAAAAGATGTCTGTAGACGAGATACTATCTCTAGTTATTCATCCTGACGACCTTCAGTCGGTTGCAGAGGCGCTAAAATCGACCTTCGCCGGAGGACAACGCTTTAAAAAGAAATATCGACAGGTGCGAGCTGGAGGAGGGTTCCGTTGGACGAAAGGCGAAGTCAATGCTTTGCCAGATAATGACGGAATTATTAGACGCTGGTTAGGAGTAGCTCAAGATATTGACGACGAGGTGCGCGCCCAAGCTGCGATTTTAGAGCGCGAAGCGAGATTGGCGTTGATAATTGAAACGATGCCGGGGCTATTGTGGGTTTCATCTCCCGATGGTCAGCCTACTTATTTTAGTCGTCAGTTAGAGGAGTGGTCCGGCATATCCGTAGATCAAATCCAGCATGGCGATGTAGACACGCTTCACTCGATCATAGAGGCGACGATACATCCCGCCGATAAGGCAGATGTAGAAACGACCATACGGCAGAGTTTTGCATCCGGTGAGCCATGGTTTAGGAGGTTTCGGCAGCGTCGGTTCGACGGTACGTGGCGTTGGCTGGAAGCTCGCATGGAGCCACTAAGGGACGATGCGGGTAAAATAATCCAGTGGTACGGACTTCAGGTTGATATCGAGAATGAATTTCGAGCGCAGGAATCCCTACGCCTTTCTCAAGATAAATTAGCGCGTGCCTCACGATATGCTGGTATGGCTGAGCTATCTGCGTCCATCGCCCATGAACTCAGCCAGCCACTAGCAGCTGTAATGATGAGTGCAGACGCCTGCAGGCGTTGGTTGGAAATGTCACCTCCAAATATTGAGCGAGCCATACACAGCGCCGACTGTGTTGTCAGAGATGCAAACATGTCCTCAGAAGTAGTGCGGCGAATAAGGGCGCTTTTTCAACATAAGTCTGAGGAGCGCACTTCGACTGACATCAATATGCTAGTCGACGGTGTAAAAGAGCTGATGCTAGAGGAATTGACATTAGCAAGAACCCGACTTGAATTGGAGCTAAGTCCTTCTCTTCCATTGATATCGGTAGATAGCATCCAAATTCAACAGGTTCTTGTAAACCTAATACACAACTCGGTTGAGGCAATGTCTGATTTAGATAGTTCTGAGCGGGTAATAACTGTGAAGACGACCGCTTCAGATGCGGGTATCGGAGTTGAGGTAATAGATACCGGTGGTGGCATTGAAGACATTGACCGAATTTTTATGCCCTTCTTCACAACGAAGGAGAATGGAATGGGTATGGGACTATCGATTTGCGAGTCGATAATCAGCTCCCATGGAGGCAAAATATGGGCTGAGAACACAGGTAGCGGTGCTCGCATTCGTTTCTCACTCAACGACCCGATGCTTTCGGATGCCGCTATGCCGCTCCGAGAAGCTGACGAAGTTCAAATTTCCGTCTGACCAAATCCTTGACGGAATTTTTTTCGAATACCGCAGCGAATGCCACTGAAGCCTCTGCCAGAAGAGGTGTGCCACCGCAGGCTGGTCTGATAGGGCAGCCTTTGCACTCATTGAGCTCCTTAAGCCGCTTGCCCAGCCCGATATAAAGCTCAACAGCTCGAAGTTTGGCTGCGTAGGAATACATGAACTACCTCCTGGTGGTCCAAGTTTTCGTCCGCATTCCTGTCCTGTGCTACCGGGTTAGTTCTCAGGGGCAATGAACATCCTCGATATTCCAAGCGGGCCTTTTTCTATGGATTTAATCGGCCTAATACCAAGATCTCCCAAGGCGTCATCCCTAACTGGTGGAGACAGAGTATGGCGCGTGGAGCAAAGGCCCATTATGACAGTATCAAGGCGTTTTCTGAGGCTGACTTCACCGAAGACTTTGCGCAAGTTTTTGGCACCTATCCGCCAGTATAGGTGGATTAACTCCACAGGCCCGATAGCAAGTCCAATTCGACCGACATAAAATACAATACACTAGAGTAATGCTACGTCGAAAGGCCGTTGGCGCGACCCGCCACTATCGTCATCCTATACTATGGAACAGGTTGCCATCGTGGACCTCGCTTTTCATGCCGACCAGATGTTCGACAAAGGGCACCGAGAGCAGCAACTTCAGCTGATCAAGGAAAATGGGGGGCAGGTAGCGCGGTTGAAACTCCTTGGACAAATGGCGAGTTCCTTCCTTTTGGGTAAGGGATTAGTCGATATTCGCCGTGACGCGTCCAGATCTAGTTTTCGGATAACTCTTCCCAGCTTATTAATGCATTTAAAAGAGTCCACGCCATCTCATCATTCATTAGCCTGCAACGTCGTTGACGAGAATATTTTCGGGTCGACGAATTGCCAACAAGGATAGGGATTGCCCCGTGCCAACGAAAATCGAACAAGATGACAGTCCACAAAAGGTTTACATTATCGACGATGAGTCAAATCTTCGTACTTCGTTGCTCAATTTTTTCGACTCCGTTCAGATAGACGCGGTTGGCTTTGGAAGCGCAGAAGAGTTCCTAGTGACCGCGGAACAGGGCAGCGCAGGCTGTATCCTTCTGGATATCCAAATGCCGGACATGACCGGACTCGAACTCCAAAAAGAGCTCACTCGACGAAATAATCCGATGCCGATCATCTTCATCACTGGGAACGCAAATGTTTCAATCAGCGTATCCGCGATGAAGGCGGGAGCATTCGACTTTTTGTTAAAGCCTTTTAACTCTCAAGCTGTAGTGGCATCGATAAATCGCGCAATGGAGTTTGATAGAATTGCTAGGGTCAAGAAGGCGGAGGAGAATAAGATAAGGCAGCGATTTTGCCGACTGACACCGCGCGAGATGGAGGTCTGGGAATTTGTTTCCCAAGGTCTGATGAACAAACAGATTGCGTTTGAAATGAGCATTAGCGAGATCATGGTGAAGTTACATCGTGGCCGCATGATGAAAAAGATGAATGCAAAGTCGGTAGTCGATGTGGTTCGGATGTTTGACCGCCTAGCAACCAGGGGCGGCAAAGTAACCAGCCTACATTCTTAGCCTAAGGAACTGGGGGAGCCTGGATATTCATTTCCAGCCGTCTCCATTCGCTCGGTGGAAGGCCTTCAAAACTACGAAAGAGGCGGCAAAAGTGAGCGTGATCGCACAAGCCACATTGCAGAGCGATTTCCGACAGCGGGTAACTTGTGTTCGTCATAAGGCGTTTCGCTTTTGCTATCCTTTCCGCAATGACGAAGCGGTAGGGCGATACCCCGAATGTGATGATGAAGGCCCGTGCGAAATGCCCGACGCTAAGTCTCGTCTGCGACGCAAGCTCGCTGACCTTTAGATGTTTGCCGACATTTTCAGTAATGTATGACCGCACACGTCGGCACTGCCACTCAGTAAGTCCACTTCTGACATGGCTAAATCTATCTACCTGACTTCGCTTTCTAGATGACAGATTTCCTTCACGAACATTAACGGCCAAATATTCCAAGCTCATGATTTTCACCTGACTTTGCTGTGTGCTTTACCGGCACTGATAGGTGCATAGAAAATGCTACCTCGCAGATGACTTTGGAATGTATTCAAACGTCTTGATAGACTATCCCTTGGTATAGGTTTTTCGGGTGAGACCTCAATCAACAGCAATTCTAGGGTCCGCAATTCTCTGCGTAATTTCGACCACCGTCGCCACCATGACGTAAAATGCACCCAGGAGCAAAGCGATGCCGAGTATCGCTGGAACGTCTGAATAGGCGAGCGCTTGTACCATATAGAAGCCCAGTCCTGGCCATCCAAAAATGCGTTCCACGATGAGCATATTTCCAAACAAAAGTCTGACCTGTAGTCCGCCCATCGTAAGAGCCCCATTGGCTGCATTTCGCAGGCCGTGTCGTAGGATAACGACGACCATAGATAGCCCTTTGCCCCTTGCAGTCCTTATGTAGCCTTGCCGCAATACGTCAAGAAGTGAGCTGGATAGAACCTGGCCTACGGCTACGGTGATCGGAATAGCAAGTGCAATGGCTGGTAATATGAGGTGACGAAGTGCATCGACGTATCGAGGCAAATCACCGGATAAGAGAGTATCGATTAGATAAAAGCCAGTAGGGCCGGTGTAACCCCTTACGCTCAGCCGCCCCGACCCTGGCAGCCAGTCCAGTTTAAACCAAATAAAATATACGAGCAGTAAACTCGTGAGGACCACTGGTGCCGCCCCAAGGCCAACGAATGTTACGCGAAGTAGACGCACTGAAGGATATGTCGCCTGTAGTACGGCCAATCCAATGGCAGAAAGTACACCAATTGACATTGCGACAAACGCTAACTCCAGTGTCGCAGGCAAATACTTTAAGATATCGGCCAACACAGGCTGACGTGTTCGAACGGACGTTCCAAAATCGCCGTGCGCTACTCCTACGAGAAATTTGATGTACCGCGAACCAATCGGTTCTTCGAGCCCAAGTTTCATCCGGAGCGCTTCAATCGTGGCCGTTGGTGCAGCCGGACCGGCGATCAAGCGAGCGGGATCAGCGGGTATTACGCTCTGCAGAACGAAGACGATGAACGTCATGGCAAGAAGTGCAATAAGCCCATTGAAGAGTTTTCGGACTAAATATGCCAACTCCCTATCGTCCCTTGAGCATGTGGCGAATACCATCGCCCAATAGGTTGGCGGAGAGACATATAAAGAAAATTGCGACCGCCGGTAGGATCGGCAACCACCAGAATGTGGCCAAACTATCGAGTGATCTGGAAACGAGCGCTCCTAGTTCGGGCGCGGGATTCGGCTCGCCGAGGCCTAGAAATGACATGAGGGATAGCGTCATTACTACATTGGATACATCCACGCCTGCTGCAACGATCAAGGACGGAATGACCCCTGGCACGCTATACCTAAATAAGAGCCGCGCTTTGGTCGCGCCAGCCACTCTAGCTCCTGCGTAATGAGGTGAAGCATGTATGCGCCTAAGTTCATCTCGAGCGATCCACGTGTACCAAGGCCACCAGCACATCGTTATGGCCAACACCGTGTGCTCGATTCCGGGTCCCAAAACTGCCGCAAAAGCGATAGCAAAAAGCATTGACGGCACTATGAAGAAGATGTCGGTGACCCTTTGGAGGATGATATCGATCCATCCGCCAAAGAACCCTGAAACAAGCCCAATCGTTGATCCAAGCACGAAGCTCACTGCCACGATTATTAAACTTGGAATCCAAGTGTATCTGACGCCAAGAACAACACGCGAGAAGAGATCTCTACCAATCTCGTCAGTACCGAACAAGTGCACAGTTGACGGAGGAAGCAGAGCTTGAGCGACACGCAGTTGCGGGTCGAATGGTGTAAACAAATCCGGTAGCAGCGCAACCACTGTGACAAGCAGCAACCCAAAGAGGCCGACGGCACCAAAACCGTCAATTCGTTTCCGTGCCGGTAGTTTCCTGGTGGGATCAGTATTTTTAGCAGGTCTATTTCTCGCTGCTCTTAACATTGCGCAGTAACTTGAAGAGGTGAGATGGAGTATTCGGGATACGGCTCTGCCATGTCGATCAAAGAGTGCAACTTGCCGCCTCGTAGCGCGTACACTCTATCCGCGGCCATCCTAGCTGCGGCAAGGTCATGGGTCGCTATAATAATTGCCGTGCCGTACGAACGGCGTATGCGTCCAATGAGACTTAGGATTGAGGCAGCGAGTGGAGTATCCAGCGCACTGATTGGCTCATCACAAAGAAGGAGTTGAGGCGAAACTGCAAGTGCCCTGGCAATCACCGCGCGCTGGCATTGTCCGACGGAAAGTTCTGATGGTAAAGCGTCATAAAGGGATCCCTCGAGCTCAACAAAATCGAGCATTTCCATAAGGCGGCGGTTCCGAGCCGCAACGTCGATCCTCTTGGATCTCAATCCTTCCACGATCTGTTCTCCAATCGGAACCCAGGGGTTCAGGAAGGATTTGGGGTCTTGGAAGACAACTTGTGGACTAGATTGACCTTTCCAAGCAACCGTTCCCGAATCCTGTCGAAGCATTCCCGCCGCAATTTTGAGGAACGTTGATTTTCCTGCTCCGCTGTCTCCTATTAGTGCCACGCACTCACCAACACTTACGGACATATCGATCGCATTCAGCACGTGTACAGACTTCGATCCGAATAGACCGGTTGAATGAAACGCTTTTGAGACGCAACGCATCTCCAAAATGGCGTCATCAGCACCGCATAATGAACGCGTCACAGTTATTTTTTTTTCGACGACGCTTGAAACGGGGACGCCGGTAGTATCATTTTTGACTTTGCTCAGTAGCAGGAGAGGGTCCGGCCGCCCCATTTCTCCTTCGCTTTGGGGGGCGGGTAGTTCGCCCGCGTAATGGTTGAGATAGGGAGAAAGCCCTTTCGCAATCGGTCCGTATTCGACGATGCGCCGATTGTCCATTAACGCAATAATGTCTGCTGTTTTCGCAACGACATGGTCATGTGTATTCAGAACAACGGCCACACCTTCGTCCGCTAGTGCCCGGAGAAGCTCAATAACCCTAACCTTGTTTTCAGGATCTAGGCCTGTCGTGGGTTCGTCTGCCACAACCACTGCTACCTTCGCTGCGGTAGCCATTGCTATAAGCACCCGCTGTCTCTCTCCACCCGAAATCTGATGTGGGAAACTCTTAAGGACACGTTCAACATCAATTATGCCCGCCCACTCAAGTCTATTCTTCGCGACAAGTTCATCGCAGGTTTCAGTCATCTGGCGTCGTAAGGTCATAGTGGGGTTGAGGGCGTCTAACGGATCTTGAGAGATAACCCTCACAAGTCTCTGTCGTGCAAACCTAAGATGTTTGTTTCCTGCACCAACGATTTCATTTTTATTGATCAGAATTGACCCGGTAACGTTAGGTGCGCTGGTGTCTGGCAACAATCCTTGAATGGCGTGTGCGAGAGTCGATTTACCCGATCCACTCCTTCCTATCACGGCGGTAATCTCCCCGGCACGTGCATAAAAATTCAGGTCTTCCAGTATGGTGTGGCGCTGACCGCCTCTGGACATCGAAACACGTAAATTACGTATCTCGAGCGTAGGCGAGGGAATAGCATCACTTCCTTCCGTTACACTCTCACTCATCTTCGAATGCTTCCGAAGTCTATGTTGCCAGGCGGGTATACCGGTCTTACGCCTAGGTCATGAATTTGGTCGGTATGCACGACGATGTCCTGAACCTCGACAAGAGGGATTGCTATCCCTGCGTCAAATATTAACTGGCCCGCCCGTTCGTAAAGAGCGTTCCTCGTTGATCCGGCTGCAAGTTCCCCGGCCTCACTAATGAGTTGATCTGCTTCGTCTATGTAGCGCCCAAAGAAGTTGACTGGTGCATTTTTGGTGAAGAAAGCCTTCGCTTGGTTTTCTGGATCCGCTGCATCCGGACCAGCTATTGTTAGAAGGAGGTCGGGCTGTACTGTTGCATCCTTCAAATTGAACGCAGCGCCCGGTGGTAGAGAATAGGCGGTTGCCTTAACGCCTATCGACGCCAACTGAGTAATTAATAAGTTTGACACAAGCTGGTATCCCGTCGCAGCACTATGGAGCCCGATAACAAGGTTGACTGGTCCCTTGCGCGTGATGATCTCCTTCGCACGGTCAATGTTGGTCGGGAAAATAATCGGTGCGTTGGGATTCATCACGACGTTTGGATAAATGGATTTCGCAACGGTAGCATATTGGCCAAATGCATCTTGTGACCAGATAGCGGGGTTTACCGCGGTCAAAATGGCATCTCTGATCTCGGAGTCTTCAAGTGGCGAGCCTGGCTTCGCAAATAGCGTATAGAGGCTTACACTCATCGTCGACGTTATCGTAAGGCCGTCGGGCAAACCAGGAAGTTGAGCGATGGGGTAGCCGGTGGGGACAGCGTCGATATCCCCTGAGCGCAATTGTAGGAGTTGCTGACTTATGTCGGGAATAACCGGAATTTGAACCTCCTCAAAAAACGCTTTCCTTCCCCAGTAGTTGTTGTTCCTCTTTAGAACATATCTGTCCCCGCGACTGAACTCCGCGAGTGCGTACGGGCCAGTTCCATCGGCGTGTTCGTTGAGCCAATTGCTGGCCCGGTCGCTTGCATCATGTCTAGCAAGAGCTCTTGGGCTGATCACTTTTGGCCCCCAAGGGCTGGCTAGACTATCCAGAAATGATGGTTGCGCGCGCTTGAGAACCACCTTCAAGGTCAGTGGGCTTGTCGCTTCTATCTTAGCGACGTTTGCCAAGAAGTACGAGAGCGCGAGACCTCCATCGCGTCGGCGCTCGAAAGATGTTGCCACGTCGTCAGCTGTCATTGCCGACCCGTCATGGAATTTTACACCTTCCACCAAATCAAAAACGTACTCGAGTCCGTCTCCTGATATTCGCCAAGACTTGGCCAGCCTTCCGACAATGGTCACTGTCCCAGGCTGATACTCAACTAAACCTTCATAAACGTTATTGATCGCGCTCATCGCTCCAATTTCGAAACCGTTATCAGGGTCGAATGTAGCGATATCAGTAAGTTGTGGCACACGCAGCACATCCTGCGACATCGCTGGATGGACTAGAAGCGACATAGCAAAAAAACTGACAAGAAAACGAGCAGTTGCGAACGCCAACTTACGTAAAGCCATTAATATCATCCTGAGCTCAATTCCGCTGCGCACTAACGAACCGAGCGCATTCTCGATACAATTTAGCATCCACAGCTGCGCAGAATACAGTTCAGCCGCATCAATGAGCTTGAACAAATCGCACCAAAAATTCTATCTCAGAGGCACGAGGATTGCCTGAATTTCAAAGGTTTTGCGTTCATAGCGCCGTCGATATACCAGAGCAGCGGCATTGATCGATTTTGGCAGGGTTTCAAAAAAGCTAGTCCCTTGTTACAGATTTCCGGCTGGTGAATTTTGCCGCAAACTACTGTACGAGGATACATCATGGAGGAAGCTGACGCGCGACCCTCGGAACTACCAATCGTGGCGCTAGTCGACGATGACGCTCACGTGCGACAAGCGATGGAGAATTTACTCTGTTCTGTCGGAATAGCTACTGTGTCATTTTCGTCTGCGCGAGAAGTTATCGAAGCCACACTGCCGGATCGACCTGGCTGCTTTGTTTTGGATGTTCGCATGCCCGGCCTGAGTGGCTTGGATTTGCGTGATTATCTTTTAAAGCAGGGAAATCACACTCCGATCATTTTTTTGACGGCCCATGGTGACATTGCCATGAGTGTTGAGGCAATGAAATCTGGCGCGTTCGACTTTCTTACCAAGCCAGTTCGTGACCAAACTTTCTTGGACGCAGTTTCTCGGGCTATCAACGCTGACTCAGCTAGACGGGCATCCGAGGTGAATGCCCAAAAACATGTCACACTTTATGAAACTCTCACTCCACGTGAACGACAAGTTTTCCGGTTCGCCGTCGAAGGGCGTCTCAACAAACAAATTGGATTTGAGCTGGGGATTTCAGAAGTCACAGTGAAGCTTCATCGAAGCAATATGATGAAAAAGATGCAGGTTATCACTTTCAATCAACTGTTTAATGCTTGGCAGTCTCTACCCTCGCATATACGCGAAATGATTGAGTGAAGAACAATCTGTAGTTGACACCTGTACTATGAGATAGGTTTCGAGCAGAGTTTGCAGGGTATAGCCTAATCTTAATCACTAGTTGATCCGCTATCTTAGCCCGGTGCGTCCTCGCATCATTCCTGGAAGGCATGATGGATTTCCAAACCTCTCAGCAGCGTCGGTTGTTTGCTATCTCAGCTAGTGCAGTTGGCGTTGGAGCCGCAATCATACTGAATGAGCCAGTCGGTCTTTTGGTCGCAGTGGCATTTGCCACAATTTGCTTCGGTTGGAGGTGGGGCGCAGCAACTGCGTTTGGGATGAGTATCGCAGCCGCTGCTCTTCTATGGGCAGAGGGTGTTTTGGCTACAGCGAATGTTGGTGGATGGATGGCTTACGCCATTACCACGTTTGGAATTTGGGCTGTAATATCGTCATATCGTTCGATTTCATTTTACGATCAAGTTTACAAAACGGTGCGGCCGACCCTAGAGGACATTCCTGGTCTAGGGTGGTCGGCCTACCCAGACGGACGAATGCGGTTTGTCAACCCTGCTGCCACAGAATTTGTCGGGATCACGCCAGAAGAAATGAAGCAGCGTATGGAAGGCACCAATACCGCATGGTGGGAGCCATTTATCCATCCAGATGACCGAGCGAGAAGTATCGCATTGTGGCACAACAGCCTGAAAACAGGTGAGCCCCTGATCGATGAGCAACGAGTCAGGCGTTTCGACGGCACATACAGATGGTTTCGTGACACTGCGATTGCTTCGCGAGACGAAAATGGCGAAATCACCGCCTGGTATGGATCAACGGTGGATATAACCGATAAAAAAGACGCTGAGGCGGCGTTGAAGGCGAGTGAACAGCAATTACGTGAGTTAACAGATACCGTTCCGGCTCTTATTTGGCGTGCATACCCTGATGGCAAGACCGCGTATGTAAACAAGCAACTGGTCGATTGGTTCGGTGTATCAAAAGAGCAACTGGAGAGAGACGGGTTAGATAATCTTCTCATGGTTGCTGTCCATCCTGACGAGCAGCGCGAGGTACAGGAGACCGTGAATCGGCGCTTCTCTGCACGCAAGTCCTTTCGTCTGAAGTATCGGAACAGACGCGCAGATGGGGCATACCGGTGGACGAACGTCACTGTTCAACCCCTATTGGATAGGGAAGGGGACATAGTCCAATGGTACGGAGTCTTACTCGACATTAATGACGAGATCGAGGCTTTGAATGCATTGCGACGAAGCGAGACGGAAACACGATTAATCGTCGACACCGTGCCATCTCTTATTTGGCTGATGTCGGGGGACGGTTTCGTTTATTACTTTAATGAGCGCATGGTCGAGTGGACGGGTATCGAACCAAAAGAGGATCTGACAAAACAGTCAGGTACGCGCCCGACATATGCAGAACTGATCCACCCAGATGACAACAAGCGTATTTCCGCAGAGTTCAAGAATGCATTCGAACATGGTACTGCCCTCCATACAAAAGGTAGGCTCCTCAGAAAAGATGGACAGTTTCGCTGGTTAGACACGCGCGTCGAACCTCTGAGAGATGAGGCAGGTGCCATAATCCGTTGGTACGGCGTTTCTATTGATATCGAAGATGAAGTGCGAGCCCAGACTGCACTGCGGGAAAGCGAACGCTATCTCCAAAATTTGATTGATAGTGTGCCCGTTGGGATTGTCCTTTCTGACGACGAAGGACATCCGGTTTATGTGAACAAGAGACTGGTTGACAACAATGGGCTCGTTGCGTTTCACCAAACCGAGGGCGCACGGACTAAAATGAACTTAGCAACGAACGACCTTGTCCATCCTGATGATAAAGAGGCCGTCGAAAGAAGTTGGGCTACTGCTCGCCAGAAAGGTAAGGCATACGCTATGCGCTATCGACAGCGCAGAGTAGACGGCGTCTATCGTTGGATCGAAGACCGTAGTGAGCCTTTCTTGGACGATGATGGCAAGGTGCTTCAGTGGTACGGAGTAAATCTGGACATCGACGATGAAGTGAAAGCTCGTGAGGCACTTCGAATTGCCGACGACCGATTGGCTAGGGCCTCAAGGACAGTAAGTCTCTCTGAACTTTCAGTCTCTATAGCCCACGATCTAAATCAGCCCCTGCAGGGCGTCGTATCGAATGTCAGGGCTTTTAAGAACTGGTTGAATGCCAAACCACCAAATTTTGAGCGTGCGATACGTACCGCAGAATGGATCGTCCGAGATGCGGAGGTTGCTGCGGAAGTAGTCAACCGAATTCGCACAATTTTTTCTCAATCTGCGTATAGACGCGATCCCGTCTCGCTTAGATCAGTAATCGAGTACGTGAAGAGTTCCCTTGCGGATAGCTTAATCGCAGGAAAAATTAAGTTGAATATCATACTTGATGGAAATCTTCCCGACGCTCTGGCCGACCGAATGCAGATTGAGCAAGTTGTCTTAAATCTGCTGAAGAACAGTATTGAGGCTTTCGAAGGAACCAAAATTCGCGCACCATCCATTGAAATTCGGGCCAATAATTTGGTGGGAGAGATACTGAAAGTGTCTGTTCGTGACAACGGACCTGGCTTTGCGGCTCCAGAAAAGGCATTTGACGCTTTCTATACAACAAAAGTCGAAGGACATGGTATCGGGCTTGCGATCTGCCGGTCTATAATCGAAGCTCACGGTGGCCAACTAAGCGCTGCCAACCGTGGCAAGAGTGGAGCGGTCGTTAGTTTTACGCTTCCCATAGACGGGGGGCAGACAAAGCGCTCTTTCGATGGTGAAATGATCGTACGTACGACATCCGTAAAGAATGATCGGCAGTGATCGAGCCGGTGAAAGTTAAGCTATGGGAAAGATGCTACTCTCAGCTGTGCTATGTTGACCGGTAGCTATCCGCCAACATCGTCGCAGGTGACTTCGATAAACTTTAGATGGGCCGAAACGGGTGTAGGTGTTGGACGTATTGTGAACCATCTTTGTTGACGATAACGTGGAAAGCTTACAGATTAATTCTTTTATGACCACGAAGTAAGACAACCACAAACCTGCCGTTATTAGGATTCCAGCCTCATACTAACCAACAAGCGAGCGAGGACTTTTAGCCTTCTGCTTATGCCTCGCACATCCGAAATCCCTCGTTGAAAAGTGATGCATTTCAAATGTCAGGCTCCTGTGCAGCGCATGTCGCTATCATCGAAGACGACATCAACCTACGCAACTCGATCAAGGATTTCCTGGACACAGCAGGGATTTCCAGTGAGTTATTTAGTTCAGCAGACGTCTTCCTGCTAAGCGAACGGTATAGATTTGTAGGGTGCATTTTGGCCGACGTCAGGATGCCGGGAACCTCGGGTATAGAAATGCTCGGCTTGCTTAAATCCTACCCAAATTGTCCGCCGATCCTGATCATGACATCGTACGCTGACAAGCAGATGCAGGCCAATGCCTTCAAATTAGGTGCGGCGGGGTTTCTACCCAAGCCAATTGATACCCACCTTCTTCTGCAACTGATCCAAAAGGTCGTAGGTAGGGGTAGTGATGTGCCAGTATGAATGCTGATCGCTTTTGATCAGTTTGGCGGCACGGATCCGAGCATTCTTTAATTGAGATGTGTTCTCAGGAGCGTGGCTACGATGTGCTGTTGAAACTGGGTGCCATATATCGGCGCGTGGCCGGGCAATTTGCCAAAATGCATTCAGGTTAATCGCCAACAACGTTTAAGGTGTTTGCTGGACACTTCACTTGTGTGACCTTCGGCCCTGCCACCGCGCAGCACTTAACAACAACTCTGCGAATGCTTCATTGCTGACGCCGTCAGCACGATTAACGAGATCGACTAAGGGATCTTGGATAAGATCCATGACGGTTATTTCGAGGCAAGTTGACGTACTGTGTCCACTCTCTTTCCCAGAGTTTTCGCGTCGCTCGCTGTCTTCGACGCGACAACCAGTAACAGAAAGTGGGCACGCGGGAGATGTATCGAGTACAGATGATTGCGGTTGGGATGTCTGAGAGACCGTCATTTCTTTCTCCCGTTACTACAGGCAGCAACATCGATTTCTTACCGATAATGCGGTTCAGGAACACACTAAGTGGCGATGTAGTGCTGAACTAGCATACGTAGGTGTACCCTGGTCTTTATGTGTGTTTGGGATGGTTATCCTCGATGAATTTGACGGCTGAAAGTGCGGCATCCACTGATCAATTTCAGTCATCGACAATTGAGAGAGGAAGACATTGTGTTTCAACCTAACCTACCAGCTAGGTTGGCGACGCTCTTTGCGGACTATATACTTTGTCCAAGGAAACGCATTGGTTGCGTTTTATAGTTTGCAATTCAGAAGGCTATGCAGGTGGAGTTCCTTACGCTCGCCGTTGGCACGGGCGACGACCGCATTTTCAGACTCGAGTTCTGACGTCGTCGAAAATTCCTATGCCGATCGTAGGGACCAGCCGAGGGAAAAGGAGTGCGATACCTATACCGGGGGCATGCCACGTTTGAACACAGAATACAAACCTAGATTTTTCATCAAATTTTTTCAAAACAATGTTCGTAATCGCAGTCGATCGGTGTGGGCTGTCTTACATTTTCGATAGTTGGATTCAGCGTGGATATCGGTTTTCAATCCCTGATTTCCGCGAAAGCGAATGAACGGGGGAGTGATTTTCATGAATGTAAGCGCGTTTGCAGAAGAGAACGTTGACCCAACCAGTCTAAGCGAAGTGAGCAGAAGGTTAGAGGAGCTTCAGGTTAGCGAGGCCCGCTACCGTACACTTTTCAACAATGTGCCCGCTGCGGTGCTGCAGGTCGATGCTAGCGAGGTTGAGGAGACTTTCTCCAACCTAAAACGCAGTGGCGTGGACGACATTGATGCTTTCCTTTTGGGAAACCCCCATCTTGTCGAGATGGCTAACAATTCGGTAGTTGTAAGAGAAGTAAATGATGTAGCGCTAAAGCTTTTTGGAGCAACGGAATCCTCACAGCTACTTGCGCCTGTTGCCTACGTTTTTGCAGGAACACCCGAAGCATCATCAAACGTCATGTCCGCGCATTTTCGTGGTCGTCCAAATCACTACCAAAAGCTCAAAATCAGAACGTTCGACGGACGTATTGTTGACGCTGCTCTCATGGTGTCTTTCCCACAAGACGCCTCAAACTTTGACACGTCGGTACTAATGATTATCGACATGACTGAGCAAGTTCGTATCGAGAGAGAGCTCCGAAAGATGGAATCTGAGTTCGCACATTTCTCAAAATTATCGATTCTTGGTGAGTTCTCCGGCGCGATTGTTCATGAGGTAAGGCAACCGCTGTCCGTCGTTGCGAATGATGCCGCTACTGCTGCGCGCTGGCTTTCGCGGAGCGATCCAAACCTCCCCAAGGTCCGAGAGCTTGTTGACAGAATTGAAGAAAGCGTTAGTCGCGCCAATGACGTCGTCAAGCGGGTTCAGGAAATGGCAAGCAAGACCATGTCCGAGAGACAGCACTGCGACGTTAATCGCCTAGTGGCAGGTGCCCTAACATTCGTGAAGAAGGAGGCAACCCGCCGGTCTGTGAAGCTTACAAGTGTCCTGGCGGCGGCGTGTGCGAATGTTGAGGCTGACCCGGTCCAGATACAACAGGTGGTGGTCAACCTCGTGATCAACGCGATGCAGGCGATTGAGCGATCGGATAATCAGGCGGGCTTCATTCGGGTTTCGACCCGGTATGATAATGGTCGGGTTTTCATAGAAGTGCTTGATAGTGGTCCTGGCATACCGGACGGCCTTGCGGTGGAGATATTTGAGAGTTTCTTTACGACCCGCAAGGAGGGGATGGGCATGGGACTTTCGATATGTCGTTCCATTTTGCAAAGCCACGGCGGAGCAATCTCCGTCACGAACGTTGCTGGTGGGGGAGCAGTATTTGAGGCCTGGCTGCCTGTCGCTACCGCCTGAAAAAGAACAGGCGAGTTCCTTCAGTCGGTCTGAATATTAGGGAGAGATGAGATGTTGAATGGTTCAGAAATGCACGACATGGTTCCGCTGATCACAATCGTCGATGATGAAGAACCAATTCGCAGATCACTTGTTGATCTGTTCGGATCCTTCGATATGCATGCAGTGGCTTTCGATGGTGCTATCGAGTTTTTTGCTGGTTTTAACCCTGAACGTCCTGGCTGTATACTTCTCGATGTCAACATGCCTGACCTTAGTGGACTAGAACTTCAACACAGACTGTTCGAAATGGGGTGCAGCCATCCCGTTATGTTTATAACAGGGTTTGAAGATGTAAAAATCTCGGTGGATGCGATGAAAGCCGGAGCGACAGATTTTTTCCTGAAGCCCTTTGACAGTGACATTATGATCGCTGCAGCCATCAAGGCAATCGATCTCTATGGGGAGCGAAGGACCGATCGACTAAATCTCAAACTGGCAAATCGCTGCTTCGAAAAACTGACGCCACGTGAGAGGCAAGTCCTAAAATACGTCACGGATGGTCTGCTAAACAAACAAATCGCGTGGGAACTTAGGATCAGTGAAATAATGGTAAAGTTGCATCGCGGTAGAATGATGAAAAAGATGGAATGCCGTACGTTAAGTGAATTAGTACGACGTTATGATCTATTAGGTGCCGCCGATCCGACTGTTTTGAACCAACATAACTGAAAGGGACGCGGTCGATAGCCACGTCGCGCACCGGTCGTTATTTATCGTGGTGCTGGAAATAGCGTCGCTAGAACTAGCTACGAATGTTGTCAGGTGTATCTCTAAACCGACCAGTCACAATTTTCTTTTATATTGTCAGACTGAGAACAACACAATTGATTGGTCAGTCAATTTAGTAGGTAGCCCAGCTCGTCCTAGTGAAAAGAAGAGCGGGGTCGACCTGGGGGATGGACGACCCCGCTTTGGGTTGCTGTTCGCATGAGATGGCTTGCGAGGGGGATGGCCTAATCTCAGTATGTAGAGGCGGTCTACATAGTGTCGAACTGCAAGGACTAAGATACACTAAGCTGTAAAGTGATCTATATAGACCGGTGTATACCTAATGATCTGGCATGACTGAATTTGAAGACAAAAGGGGTGCCGTTCGCGAAAGCGCTCATGGTTTCTTAGAAGTCTAGTCAGCAATCGGCCTATGAGCGCAACACATCCTAATTTTTCACGCTGGAGCGACCTGCTACTAGAGTTGTTCACCTCAGTGCTGCAAGCTTGCTTCATTTATTTTGCCAATCTACGCATGAGCTTTACGCCATGGGTGGCCATCTCTGGTGAAGGCAGCGGTGCGGCCTAACGCTTAGGTCGGCTTCCATCGGGCAAAATTTAATCACGCCTTAACTCCACCGTTACTCAATGTCGTCTCGGAGTTCGATAGACACACGTCCGTATACTCCCTCAATAACAGTGGGAAGTATAAGATTGCCGGGTTATCAAGTGGGGGTGAACCATGGAGTTGATGATCGCATCTGAGCAACAAAATGGTGACCGATCTCGGAGACCGAACGATAAGAAGGCTCACCGCGAATCTGTCGGTCCCGCGTTCTTTGCAAGTCGAAGTGTCTCTGACATCCGACATTGCTCCGCAGAGGACCTGAAGCAATTAGGTTCAATTCCGTTTCCGTTTGCCTATTGCAACCGAACCGATCGCTACGAAGCTAAGGTTTGGGACGATGTAATTTGGCAGGTCGCCAATGCAATAAGCCGATGTGGCATCGTTTCGATAGTCGGTGAGCACCCGTTGAAGTCTGAGCTAGAAACCCTTCGAATACTTTTCCACGATTGCACAGGTAAATTTGTCGAATCGTTTCAAAACGATACGGCGTCGACCACGAGTATAAGTGAGCAAGAAAACCGTGCGAAGTGTGAACGCGAGCGTGTGATAATTGCTGTTGGGTCTGTACGTACTGGAGACGTGTCTGGAGACTTTGAAAAATGCACTACGCTGTTCTTAAGTGAACACTTAGTTCCTCCTATGTTCGAAGGCGCAGGACCCAAGTTCATTTTACCTCTGACTGCTGGAGGCTGGAGAATTTCGCATATTGCCTTTCGCCGTCTGCTGGATATCGAGCGTGGACTGTATGATGAGAGGGAGTTCGACCATCACCAGGATTGCGTTAAGACTTTTGCGCGGCCGCTTTGCGAAATTGTGTGCGAGCTCTTGAGGAAGATAAAACTCATGAGTGATCATAGTCAAAAACATGGATAAGGTGCAGTGTAAGTCGGTCAATACTCACGAAGAGAGATATCCTTACGTAACAGGAAAAATTGGACGTTAAACTGATGTTCTTTATTTACGCGATCCCTGCAACCTTTAATTGGCGGTGGTGGATTGGTTTTGTGCAATGATCAAGTTCGTCTTAATGGATTAAGCTTCTGCTTCGTATCGTTTGAGCATTCTCTGGAGGGATCGTCTGTCCAGATGAAGATACCGTGCGGCCCTAGAGATGTTTGCACTGTTAAACCGCATGACGTGCTCAATATGCTCCTGCCTTATACGATCGGCTCTCTCTATTCGACAATCAATTGCGATACTCCGTGATCCAAGTAGCAATATATTGAGTAAGAAATCTTTATCCGTGGGCTTTGGTACAAAATCGCAAGCTCCCATTTTTGCAGCAATAACTGCGGTCGGGAGGTCTGCAAACCAAGTATGTACGACTGTTCTCGTTTTCGGCAGTTGAGCGGAGGTCCATTTGACGAGCTCCAATCCGAGACCATCTGGAAATCTTAATTCCGTCAGTACAAAAGACGGTCGACAATCATGGCAGGCAGATAATGCGTCTCTAAGGGTAGTACACGTTAGAACGTGCATGCCGCGAGCACGTATGCCAGCGGCGATTGAGGCGGTTTTCTCGACAAAGGGATCCGCGATTATCACCGTACAAGGTTCGGTCACTCGCTCCGTGTCGACGTATTCTGCTTGATCCATTTCTTTACTCATCCAATTGTTGAGATTGAATATACATTCGTGACTGCGATCCGCGTTCGCTGTTCGGAAAGATGCTGATGAGGTCAGGTTGATTAAATGATGCGAGACTGCTGACGAGCCGTCAGCTGCTGAATCAGCTGTTGGCTCGTTTTAAGAGTATGACCTATGCAGACGACATGATGGTATGAAGGGCGGCGTATGCGTTGTTCTCGAAGGTAGGTCATACTTATGTCGATTGGCGAGCTGGCTATCTTCTTCGGGTGCTAAAGCCGTCGAGGCTAAAAATACCAGCGCCAAAGGCGGTTGCTTGCAGTAGTCCACCAGCTATCGCGATGTTTTTCCAGAAGTGTAGGAATTGGTTCTGATCAGAGAAATCGTTGTGGAAGACAAGGGCAGTAAACAGGCTAAATAGCGCCAGGATTAGTGCCGCGGTACGCGTCTTGAATCCGATAGCAAGAGCTAGGCCTCCACCGAGTTCTATCGCGATAGCGCCTATTAACCAGATTACAGGAAACGGCATACCAAAGGCAGCGATATAGCTGAGGTAGGTCTCATGACTAGTGACCTTGCCAATGCCCGAAAGCACGAAAATCGGACTGAGAAGGAAACGTCCAACGAGTGCTGAGATAGCGTAAGATTTGTCGTAAGATTTTATCTTCTCGCTGTGGGATGTAGTCTGGGTAGTGCTCATCGGATGAATCCCTAAGTTGGACTTCGTGAAAGCGCGACTAGTGTGAGGTCGTGTAATCGAGCTGCTTTGGGGCGTAATTCTACGGCCTGTTAGGTGGCAGTTGCGCCGAGCCAGTCATCAAGATGTGTTTTCCCAATCAAAGCCTTTCCCTCGGGAACGAGCGTATTGGGTTCAAGCTTCGAACCAAAGTAGAGGGCATCTGGGGTGGCGCTAACAGTTCTGATATCATTTCGGGCGAGGAGGTAACGCGTCACCACTTCACTCATTGGTTCACGGTCTGGACCCGCCACCTGAAGGATCCCGTTCAATGGGTCGCCTGTCACAACATTACAAAGTGCATCCACCAAGTCATCCGCTGCGATCATTTGGACGTTTGCGGTTGAAACCCGGATTTGTCCTCTGGTTTCACCGAGGTCGGCGATAGTGCCCAAATATTCCATGAACTGTGTCGACCGAACGATTGTGTACGGCCTGCCCGAAGTTCTAACGAGTTTTTCTTGGAGATTTTTACCTTTGAAGTAGGCATTGCCATCCAATTTCTCGGTGCCAACGATAGAGAGGAGAATATGGTGTGGTACTCGGGCTCGTCTTTCCACTCCCAATTGGTTCAATGTCGACGCTTTGAAAAACCTGAGTATCGCGGCTGGATCAAACGAAGGTGAATTCGTGACGTCTAATACTGCATGGGCTCCAGTCATCGCTTCGGTTAAACCATGACCGGTGACCGTATTTACTCCGGTCTCTGGCGCTGCCGTAATCACCATGTGACCCTGAGAGGTCAATGCCTTTACGACTTTCGCGCCAATCAAGCCCGTTCCACCCACAACAACATACTTCATTTGTCTCGTCCAAATTTCTCTCGTCCTAGAGTTACTGGGCCGTGGTGGTACAGCAAGCTATACGCAGGTATGTGCCATCCTCGTAGCAGCTTGACCGCAGATGTCAGATTCTTGTCTTGCCTATGGTGATGCGTTCAGGATTTATGATGATCTATGGACCGAACGCGGGGGCGTAAGTGCGACTGATGAGTGCACCTGGACATCAAAAAGTGAACTATGACAATATTTTCAGTCACATTGAAACAATGCCCGGTGCTGGCTGGGCTTTTTTTCCAAACGAAAAATGCTTTGTACTGAGCAAGACACTGGCCGAGCTCCTCAAGCAACCCGCCTTAACATTTATCAAAACAAGAAAAGTCCTCAGGTTCTTGGCTTCGGACAAGTTGTCAAAGTTGATCAGAGATTGGTATCTATCACATCTTGCGCAATCTGAATTCCGTACAGTTCATCGGCTGAAAAGCAATTGTGATGCTCAGCAGTGGGTGAACATCAGCGCTAAGCCGTTACGAATGGATAACGGACGCTCGTGCTGGTTAGGGAGCGTGCTGACAATAACCAACGATTTGTTCTCGGAGTATCTTGATCAACGCGGTTTAGTGACGGTGCCACGCAAAGATTACGAAGAAGCGGTTGCTTCACGTAAGTTTTTGGAGGATCGGGAACATCAACTCAGCTTAGTGGTGAGCACAATTCCCGCCGTTATTTGGGAGACTGAGCTCGATGGCAAGGTCACGTTCTTCAATCAGCGATCTGCACAGTTTCCTGGATTTGTCGTACCTGCGATGGATGACCCCCATGAGGCCATCATGTCTGTGATGCGAACCGTGATCCATCCTGATGATCAGGAACGGTTAGAGCAGGCTATAATCACCAGCATGAGGACGGGTGAGGGGTGGATGGAGCGCTATAGGAGGCGCACCGATGGTGGATATAGGTGGTTGCAGGGGCGCACTCATCCCTTGAGGGACGAGAACGGCGATGTCATACGATGGTATGGTTTTGCAATCGACATCGATGACGACGTTCGCGGAAATGAAAAACTTCAAACAGCGACGAGTGAGCTAGAGCGTGTCGCCCGAATTGCCACCATGGCGGAACTATCCGCGTCAATATCGCATGAGGTCAGCCAACCGTTAGCTGCATTGGCCGTGAATGCTGATGCGTGTCGGCGGTGGCTGGTCGCGAATCCTCCCAACGTCGACAAAGCGCTAATTAGTGCTGAAAACGTATTGAGGGACGCATTACTCTCCTCAGAAATAGTCAAAACCATGCGTTCGATGTTTCAACTTGGCGAGCAAGAGAGAGTTCGGGCAAACATACACGCGATAATCAAAGATGTTTGCCATCTTTTTATGAGCGTCGATCCCTCGCGAAGAGCTATAGTCGTTCAGGAGCTTGATGAATGTGAGCCGTGGGCGGTCGTCGACACGTTGCAAATTCGACAAGTCTTAATGAACTTGCTTCGCAATTCGCTGGAAGCGGGGATCGAAGCTGGGATTGAGCGACCGATTATTCAAGTTGCAACCGTTTGTACTGATGACACCGTTCGAATTTGTGTAGTGGACGACTCGGGTGGAATAGCTGACCTATCGCGGGTATTCGACGCTTTTTATACTACCAAACAACAAGGTACGGGAATGGGGCTTGCCATCTGCCGTACAATCATCGTCAAGCATGGCGGGCGCATAGATGCTGAAAACAAGGGCCTTGGTGCAAGTATCGGATTTACTCTACCGCGAACGTGAGTTGCCTTCCGAAATCCTCGATTAGATTTACCATCCGATATTCATCGGCGTATGTGTCGTTGGTGTATTACTTAGGAATTTGAAAACCTCCCATAACATCAGTTACTTCGGGCCAGAAGCAACTTGTATTGCAGAATAAATCGCAGCTAGCTCATGAATGCGCAATGCATGTTTCTGCGAAGCTTCCTTTGAGGGGAAGCCATTAGTGGTCGGCGTTTTTGCCGTAGATACACAGATCAACAGGTAAGCCAAGAGAACGAAAACGAGAAACGTTATCGCGTTGACGGCGAGTTTGTATTCAGAAGTCGAGGATTGCTGCGATTTGTAACGGCGAGTTCGCATCTTATTCCCTCCGAGTGTGTGAAGTATGGGATCATACTTTCTTTGTGTACGAAACTTCAGATATACGGAGGTGTAATGAGGCGCGTGTACTTTTCACCCGGCTCAGAGGCTTCACGAGAGTAACAGTCTATTAGCGCGACGCATCGGAGCTTCCTTCGGCTCCTTGGTGTGAGCCGCAAATGGTTATGACATTTCACGGCAAAGGTCGCGTGGCCATGGAAGTATAATAGAAACAAAAAAGCCGCCCCAAGGCGGGGCGGCAATGCGGACTAACGGTCCGCAGCTCGGGCGAGGAGGGAGATTTCCCGAGCATGTCGCCAATATCGGGCTGGAGAAACGAGCGACAACCAATATTACTTCGAAAGTGATATTCTGATCAGATATACAATGGTGTGTGGGTTTAGGAGTTATCGCCGTAGCATAAAGAAGAAGATGTTCCCTGTGTCGTTGATCATCGATAATCCAGTTTCTGCCGCCGTTGGGAAACTCTGACGGCCGTTGCGATTAGAGATAATCCGCAATCCGTTCGCGCTTCATATCCATCTGGAAGCGGTCGCAAGTTCTGGATTACGGTTCTTGCAGAGCGCCCTCGGTTGGTGCAAAAAAGTGGTCTTTGGTTTTCCGTACCTTGCTCCGAATCTCGTCAATGCCGAGCATCAACGAGCGCGTTTGGAGTGAATGAGACTTGCAGCAATCTTACTGTGATACAACCAAGATCGTCGCAGAGCTCCTGTGGCATGCTAACCGCGAGCACTCTGCAACAACGGATGTAATATCCGACCTTCTTTTCCGCTCGGTTGTTGTGATCCGTGATCTCAGATCAATTGTAGGTATTCCTGAGTTTGGCACATCGGGTGACGCAATTATTAGAATAGCTTCAACCGCCGCCGATTTGGATACGCACGAAACCTCTAAACAACGCGCCACGCTACTAGAATGTGCTGACATGATCCGGACACTCAACATCGTAATGAAGAGTGGCGTTAGCCTTAAACTTACAGAGGTTCTCAATACGGAAAAGGTTGGTGGTTGATGGAAACGGTCCGTGCGGTCCTCGGCATCGATGCTGCGTGGACGCTTTCTCAGCCTAGCGGAATCGCCTTGCTCGCTGACGACGGAACCCAGTGGCGCTTGGTCAAAGCGTCCGCCTCTTATGAAGCTTTTTTAGAGGACGTTCCTACTATTGAAGTTTTACGTCATAGAGGATCGGTTCCCGATGCTGACGCTTTGGTTGAAGCTGCCGAGAGAAAGCTAAGTTCCTCTCTTACCCTAGTCGCAATTGACATGCCGCTATCCTTAGAACCGATTGTGGGGCGGGGGACCTCGGATAACAACATATCGTCAACGTATGGTGCACGGCATGCTATCACTCATACACCCAGCGAACTGCGTCCAGGCAAAACTAGCGACGACCTTCGAAAAGCATTTGAGCGCATCGGTTACTCCCTTGCGACTTGCAAAATCGACGGACCCGCACTCATCGAGGTGTATCCTCATCCAGCGATTATAGAACTTGCGCTTGCCGAGAAACGGTTGCCCTACAAAGTATCGAAGATGGGGAAATATTTGCCGCGTTGACGGTGGACAGCTTGGTAGAGGCGGTCAATTGCCGACAAGTGCTTGCGGCGCGTCGAAGCCGAGAGGCTGGTCTTTAAGACGTCGCTCCAGACAGTCGCCCAGAACCTTGGCGTTCCATAAGAGTTGACAGAAACAAGGCCGCGTATCGATGGCGGAAGGTACATTGTATTCAGATTGACGGGCATCATTTCTTACTCTCGAACAGTCGCTGCTAACTGCAGCATGGCTCGAAGAAATGCAACGAACATAATGACCTTTAACGGTTTTTGCTATTTAAGCTTAAAGGGTCATTACCGTAAAAAGCAACACTTCTGAAATGACCGGCGTGTTCCATAATCAAGGTTATGCGATTTATGCATGTAAGGGCTATTTAGTAATGCGACAGTTGGGCCAGTTAGAGATGCGACAGTCTCGCCTCTCGTCGCACTGGTCAAAGCCAACGTTGGGAGCAAGGATGACGATCTTCAGCCTGGTTGAGACCATGAGCGTTCGGAGTCGTCATGTCCTTTATGATCACCATGTCGCAGAAAGAATTGCATCGCCTCGAACTTATCCAGAAGATCCATGATGGACGCCTGAGCGTTGTCCAAGCAGCCGAACAGCTCGGTCTTAGTCGAAGTCAGGTTCATCGGCTGCTGCAGGCCTATGACCGGGATGGTCCGGCCGGCCTTGTTTCCAAGAAACGATCGCGGCCGAGCAACCGCCGCCATAGCGAAGAGTTTCGCAATGCGGCGCTGGATCTGATCCGGGATCGCTATCTGGATTTTGGTCCGACACTGGCGCGTGAGAAGCTGATTGAGCTGCACCATATCTCTGTCGCCAAGGAGACGCTGCGACAATGGATGACTGAGGCTGGTATCTGGGTCTCACGCAGAGAACGCAAGAAGCGGGTTTTCCAGCCACGCGGCCGACGTGACTGCTTTGGCGAACTGGTGCAGATCGATGGCTCACATCACTGGTGGTTCGAGAACCGTGGCCCCAAATGCGCCCTGCTCGTCTATATCGATGACGCGACTGGCAAGCTGCTGCATCTACGCTTCGCCGGATCGGAGAATACATTCGACTATCTGCATGCGACGAAGGCCTATTTGCAGCAATGGGGCAAACCGCTGGCGTTTTACAGCGACAAGCACGGCGTTTTTCGCTCACTCCACCCGTCGAAGAAAGACCGGACGAGCGGCCTGACGCAGTTCGGCCGGGCGCTTTATGAGCTGAACATTGACATCATCTGCGCCAATACCCCGCAGGCCAAGGGCCGCGTAGAACGTGCCAACCAGACGCTGCAGGACCGGCTGGTCAAGGAGATGCGGCTTCGCGGCATCGACACGATCGAGGAAGCCAACGCCTATGCGCCTGAGTTCATTTTAGATTTCAACGCGCGTTTCGGCAAGGAGCCGCGCAATCCGAAGGACATGCACAGGCCATTGGCCGATCACGAGAACCTCGATGCCGCCATGTGTCGCAAGGAAGTTCGCACGCTGTCGCAGGCTTTGACGCTGCGCTATGACAAGGTGCTGTTCATCCTCGATCCGACCGAGATTTCCACGCCTTTGGCGGGTAAGAAGGTGATCGTCTGCGACTATCCGGACGGACGGCTAGAGATCATGCATGAGAGCTTTGCCCTGCCCTATCGAACCTTCGATACGTTGCGCTCGGTGCATCGCGCTGAAGTCGTCGACAACAAGCGACTGGATGACATGCTTTCGCTTGTTGCCGAGATGCAGACCGGCAGAGAACAGCAGCGCAGCAAGGGCGGACCACGGCGCACCGGGCAGAAAGATCATATGTTCGGTATTCGGGACGGCAGCACGGGTAACGGCTATCAGAAGCGTGGCCGTAAGCCGAGGACAGATTACATGAACGATCCGGCGGTGATTGCACGGCGAGAGAAAGCGTTGATGAGGCAGCCGGCGGCAGAATAACGATCTCAATGCACGCCGATGTCGCTCTGCGTATCTGACTCCAGTTGCAGGCACGCTGGCCAAAGTGGCGTCTTGTGGAAGGATCCGTCCTGGAGGAGCGTGAGCCCCTCTCGTGCCTCGTAGAGCAGGCCCAGCCAGCACAAGCGTCGAAAGACACCATACTGAAGATCGGATTTCAGCTCCCAGGCTTCCAGGGTCATTTCGGTCTCAGACAGGGGGGCGAAGTCTGGCTTGAGGATTTTTACAATCTGCAATGGCGTGCAGCCCTCTCTCGCCTTGATGTTGAGAAGATTGAGGAGCATGCGCCACCAACGTAACCGAGCTTGGACCTCCTCCTCCCTTTCGGTGTCATGGACATAGGAATAGAGATAATCCGTGGCGACGAGATCGAAGAAGGCTTGCGGGTTCATCAGGAACTCCCGGCCGCGTTTGGTTGGCAGCAGCACATTCTTTTTCCGGCGAAGGAGTTTTAGATGACGAGTCATGTCGCGCACGACCCAGAGCGGCGGCATGTCGCTTTCGTTCAGCACTTTGTTCATGCTGTAGAGGTCTACGGCCGTGAAGTCGGGCCAGAGGAAGTGCACGGCGGCCCAATGCACGAACTTGCGGTTCATCGCGCCGGTCGCCGTCAATCCTATGCCACCTTCGCCGTCAGCATAGGCGACGGATAACAGCATGCCGCGAAGAAGTGGTGACAGCGCGGCGACATCGACGTCACCGTGCAACTTGATTTCCGGAAGCATCATGCCGCTTTGATCCCTACCCGCCCGATGCAGGTGCAAAACGATTATCATCCGGCAACGAGATAATTGCTACTGAGGAAGCTAAAGCCGAAGAGCGAGTTCATCACCCGCCCCCTCCCTACCCTTGCAACCCCGCCCAGCCGGTCCGGTCGGGGGCTGACCGTCAGAGCCAGTGTCGCATCTCTAACGGGCTGGCCCTGTCGCAGCCCTATCCAGCTTTGACAATGTTTGTAGCGTGGTACATTCCATTTTCAAATGCAACGAAGACAATAATGCCCCTGGTTTCAGGAGGATGGAATGGCCCGCTCTTTTGTGCAGCTGAGTTTGGACGAACGCCGCATCATCGCACGGATGAATGAGAAGAAGATCAGTCAGGCCGAGATCGCACGCACCCTTCGTCGCGACC